>NZ_PZJX01000029.1 GCF_003034915.1 Mesorhizobium helmanticense
AGTCTCTTTCCTTGGACGGCCTGGACCTTCAGTTCAGTCGAATGCGGGGCGATTAGCGACAACGGCCGGAAAACACAAGTGCCTTGTGGCGAAGCGCTCACCCGCCCGGTCCGAACCCATGATCCGATTTTCGGGGGATATGGCGCGGATATAGGAACGCCAGCCGGGAAATGAAATAGGCAGCACCCGACGCGTCGAAGGCCGCATTGCCCCCTGCCCTTGCCGGAATCACAGCGCAAGCCTGGCCCATTGCCGCCGCGGCATCCGTCTGATTTGTTCGACCGATGCAGTTCATTCCCAGCTCCATTCGCGGCCCGCTGTTCATGATCGTCTCGACCGGGTCGTATCTGGTCAACGATACGATGATGAAGCTCGCCACCGTTGGCCTGCCGCCCTACGAGGTGTTGTTCCTGCGCGGCATGGCGGCCACGCTGTGGGGCATGCCGCTGTTGTTCCTGCTCGGCTATAGCAGGCAGATCCCGCTGATCCTGGACAGGAAAGTCTTGCACAGGAACGTCCTCGAACTGGGTGCGATCCTTTGCTATGTGGTGGCGCTCGCCAACATGCAGATCGCCGATTCGACCGCGCTTGGGCAGATCACGCCGCTGCTCATGCTGGTCGGCTCCTCGATCCTGTTCGGCGAGCGGATCGGCGGCATGCGCATGGCGCTGATCGGGCTCGGCTTCATCGGTGCGCTCATGGTGGCGCAACCGACGATGCAAGGCATCTCGGTCTATGCAGCGCTGGCGCTCGGCAATGCGGCGCTCGCCGCCGCGCGCGATCTCGCCGGGCGCAAGGTCGCCGCGGAAGTGCCAGGCATGATCGTCGCCATTTCCGCCGTCGTGGTGGTGCTGGTCGGCGCGGGCATCGCGCATGTAGCGACCGAGCAATGGGCGGCGCCCGCGGGCCATCATCTGCTGCTGATCGCCGGCGCCGGGCTGTTCCTGATCTTCGGCCATTTCTTCATCTTCATGGCCTATCGCGTCGGGCCCACGAGCGCGGTGGCGCCATTCTATTACAGCTTCACCGTCTGGGCGGTCATTTCAGGCCTCGTGGTGTTCGGTCAGTTCCCGAATGCACTGGCGGTCTGCGGCATCCTGCTGGTGGTGGCCAGCGGGCTGACCATCGTGTCGCTCGACGAGCGCAAGCGCCGGCTGGCCGTCGTCGCCTAGCCTGTGCTCAGCCATGCGGTCGATTAGCTGAATGGAGAGGCCCGGTGACCAGCCAGAAGAATGCCAGCAATCGCGCGCTCACCGGAAAATGCCTGTGCGGCGCCGTTCACTACGCGGTGGCGGACGAGTTCATCTACGCCGCGAACTGCCATTGCTCGAACTGCCGGCGCACGACCGGCTCTGCCTTCAAGCCGTTTGCCGGTATCGAGCGGGAGAAGCTCAGCCTGACCAAGGGCGAGGACAATCTGCTGATCTTCGGCGACGGAACCAACCATGATGTGCACTGCAAATCATGCGGTTCGCTGCTCTATTCGGTCGTCCGCGACGGCGTCTTTGTCCACGTCGCGATGGGGACCCTCGTCGACGAACCGGCCATCCGCCCGACGCAGCATATCTTTGTCGGCTCCAAGGCACAGTGGTTCACAATCACCGACGACCTGCCCCAATATGAAGAACATGTGACGGATAGCTAAACGTAGCGGTCAAGGCCTTCGATAGAGTATCCGCCGAGCGCCAAGTGTTAGAAACGCTCAACCAAATTATCGTTTCGTTTTCGCATTCTCCCTCAGAGAAATTATAGTGATCCCGTTCGCCAGATTTGTTGCGGGGATTTGCTGTGGCGCTGCCGCCGGACTGGATGCCCAACGTTGTGATGAAGCGGGTCGTCTGCCATTGGACGGCCGGCTCGCATTCGGCGGGCGAGACCGACAAGGACGCCTATCATATTCTGGTCGAGGGCAATGGCGGCCTCGTCAGGGGCCGGCCTTCCATTGCGCTCAATTCCGGCAGGGTAAAATCGGGATACGCGGCCCACACGCTCAACTGCAACAGCGGCTCGATCGGCATCTCGCTCTGCTGCATGGCGGGAGCGGAGGAAAGGCCGTTCAATGCCGGCCGCTACCCGATGACGAAGACACAGTGGGATGCGCTGGCCGTCGTCGTCGCCGAACTCTGCAAATATTATCGCATCAAGGTCTCGCCCAGGACGGTACTCTCCCATGCCGAGATCGAAAGCACGCTGGGCATCAAGCAGCAGGGAAAATGGGATTTTGCCCGGCTGCCCTTCGACCCGTCGGTCGTCGGCCCGAGAGCCTGCGGCGACCGGTTGCGCAAGGACGTGATGGTGGCGATGGGCGCGATGCCCAATCTGTCGATCAGACCCGGGCGTGACACGGCCCTCGAAACAGCCATCAGGCGCCTGCTCGATGAATTGTGGCCAATCCTCGCCAAAGGGCTCGCCGCCGGCTTCAACACGCTGGTGCGGGAGATCTTGAAGCGGATGAGGTAGACAACGCCAAGGATCTGGGCAATGCGCTGGGTCCACAGATCATCCGCGAGATCGCGCAAAGGTCGGGGATGAGCGAGCAGGATGTGCTCAAGCAACTGTCCGCTGCCTTGCCTGGCATCGTCGACAAGCTGACGCCGAACGGACAGGTGCCGCCGCAGCATCAGGTTGCATCCGCCTTCAACAGCTAGAGCACGCCTTGATTTTGTAATGGGAAACTGGAGCGGGTAGCGGGAATCGAACCCGCATATTCAGCTTGGAAGGCTGCTGCTCTACCACTGAGCTATACCCGCGCCTTGTACTGAAGTACCGGATTCACCCGAAAAGCGCCATGCACTTTCGGTCCGATGCTTTCACGTTTCAGGGCTTCCGGGCCGGCAGTGGTGGAGAGGGTTGGATTCGAACCAACGTAAGCTAAGCTAACGGATTTACAGTCCGTCCCCTTTAACCACTCGGGCACCTCTCCAGTCTGCCGCCGGAGCCATGCAACGAGGCATTCGAGCCAATTCGGACCCGAGTTGTGTCTTCTCCGAAACCAGCGAAGCGCCTTATGGCGGCAAGCCCATTGGGTGTCAACCGCGCAGCCAGGGTTTTTCGATGTTGTTCGCCGGCTGCGGCGACAGGGCATATCCTTGGCCGGAGGAGACGGCTATAGAAGCCGGCCATGAGCAACAATTCCAACACCCCGAAAGACACTCACTACGCCAAGCTGCGCCGCGCCTTTCGCGACGAGAAAAGCGGCGGCACGCCGGCATTCAAGCCTCGCCAGCCTGTACCGCCGGGCGAAAACGCCGCCGACGGGCTGGTGCGGCTCTACGGCCTGCATACCGTGCGGGCGGCGCTCGACAATCCGCGCCGCAAGATCAGTAAAATGCTGGTGACGCGCAACGCGGCCGAGCGGCTGGCGCTCGCCGACCTCGCCGCCTTGCCCTTCAAGGCTGAGCTGGTCGAACCCAGGGAGATCGACAGGATCACCGGTTCGGACGCCGTGCATCAGGGCGTGCTGGTCGAGGCCGAGCCGCTGAAGCCGAAACGCCTCGATGCGCTCGGCGACACAAAACTGGTGCTGGTGCTCGACCAGGTCACCGACCCGCACAATGTCGGCGCCATTCTGCGCTCGGCGGTCGCCTTCGGCGCCGGCGCGCTGATCACCACGGCCCGCCACAGCCCGCAGGAATCCGGCGTGCTGGCGAAATCCGCCTCCGGCGCGCTTGAGCATATCGACCAGATCGAGGTGAAGAACCTCGCCGATGCGCTCGGCCAGCTTCACGAGGCCGGATTCCAGACCGTCGGTCTCGATTCGGACGGGCCGGCGGAGCTTGAAAAGAGCTTTTCCGGCGACAGAATAGCGCTGGTGCTCGGCGCCGAAGGCAAGGGCCTGCGCCAGAAGACGCGCGAGACGGTGACGACGCTGGCCCGGCTCGACATGCCCGGAGCCATCCGCTCGCTCAACGTGTCGAACGCGGCGGCGGTGAGCCTCTATGCGGCAAGGAAATTCTTGGGTTAGGGGAGTAGGGCAGTAAGGGAGTAGGGACAAGTCGCTGTGAATAGGCCTGCCCTACTGCCCTACTTCATGCCCCGCCATCCGCTCCAGCGCTCTCACCAGGGCCGAATGATCCTCCTTGGCGCCGCCATTGGCGGCACAGGAGTTGAACAGCTGCTGCGTCGTCGAGGTGTTGGGTAGCGCTACGCCAAGCGCCTTTGCCCCTTCCAGGGCGAGATTGAGATCCTTCTGGTGCAGTTCGATGCGGAAGCCCGGCGCGAAGGTGCGCTTGACCATGCGCTCGCCATGCACTTCGAGGATGCGCGAGGCTGCCAGCCCGCCCATCAGCGCCTGCCTGACCTTGGCCGGGTCGGCGCCGGCTTTTGACGCAAAAACAAGCGCTTCGGCGACGGCTTCAATGGTCAGCGCGACGACGATCTGGTTGGCGACCTTGGTGGTCTGGCCGACGCCGTTCGGTCCGACCAGGGTGATGTTCTTGCCCATCTTCTCGAAGACGGGCCTGGCGCGTTCGAAGGCCTTTTCCTCGCCACCGACCATGATGGTCAACGACGCCGCCTTGGCGCCAACCTCGCCGCCCGAGACCGGCGCATCGAGATAGTCGCAGCCAAGATCGTTGATCTTGCTGGCGAATTCCTTGGTCGCGATCGGCGAGATCGAACTCATGTCGATGACCAGCCTGCCCTTGGTCAGACCGGACGCGACGCCCTTGTCGCCAAACAGCACGTCGGCCACCTGCGGCGTGTCAGGCACCATGGTGATGACGATGTCGGCGGCTTTGGCCACGGCATCGTGGCCGGTGACGGTCTTCAGGCCCTTGGCGACGAGATCGGCCGGCGGCTTCGAGCGGTGGTCGCTGGCCACGACTGTGTAGCCGGCATCGAGCAGATGCCCCGCCATCGGCGCGCCCATGATGCCGAGGCCGATGAAGCCGATGGTTTCCATGTTGTTCTCCGTCTTTTGTAAGGGCCGCGTTCCTTCGCGCCCCCCTCTGGCCTGCCGGCCATCTCCCCCACGGGTGGGGAGATCGGCAGTTTCGGCGCCGGCTTTTAACTTTCCCGACCTCTAGAATTGGCGAAAGCGGCTGCGACATCCAATCTCCCCCCTCGTGGGGGAGATGGCCGGCAGGCCAGAGGAGGCGCGAAGGAACTCGAACTCAGTCGTTTAAGCCGGCACTTAAGCCGCAGCACTCCCCTGCCCGGCCAATTCCTTGAACCAGCCCAGCCCCGCTTCCGTCCCGGCCCTGGGCTTGTATTCGGCCCCCACCCAGCCGGAATAGCCAATGCGATCGATGTGCTCGTACAGGAAAGGAAAATTGATCTCGCCCGTCCCCGGCTCGTGACGGCCGGGATTGTCCGCAAGCTGGATATGGGCGATGCGGTCGAGATTGGCTTCGATGGTACGGGCGAGATCCCCCTCCATGATCTGCATGTGATAGATGTCGTATTGCAGGAACAGGTTCTTCGAGCCGATGCGGTCGATCAGCGCCAGCGCCTGGTCCGAATAGTTGAGAAAAAAGCCCGGAATGTCGCGCGTGTTGATCGGCTCGATCAACAGGCGAATGCCGGCCTGCTCCAGCTTCTCAGCCGCGAAGGCGAGGTTGTCGGCAAAGACGTTTTCCAGCACCACACGATCGGCGCCCTGTGGCGCGATGCCGGCAAGGCAGTTGACCTGCTCGCAGCCGAGCGCATGGGCATAGGTGATCGCCTTGGCGATACCTTGCCGGAATTCCGGCACACGATCCGGCAGCACGGCGATGCCGCGCTCGCCTTTTGCCCAGTCGCCGGCCGGCAGGTTGAACAGCACTTGGCTGAGGCCGTTCTTCTTCAGCCTGGCGGCCACGATCTCGGGCGCATGGTCATAGGGGCCGACATATTCGACCCCCTTGAAGCCGGCGCGGGCGGCCGCGTCGAAGCGGTCGAGGAATTCATGCTCGCCAAAGAGCATCGATAAATTGGCTGAAAAACGCGGCATTCTTTTTCTCCTTTTCTCCGCAGATCTTAGTCCAACATCACAATCGCGGTTGGAGCATCCTCATGGCTTTCGGCAAGCTCCTCGAATTCGGTAATCTTGTCGATTTCGGTGCCCATCGAAATGTTGGTGACGCGTTCAAGGATGAATTCCAGCACGACCGGAACCTGATGTTCCTTCATCAGCCGCTGCGCCTGCTTGAAGGCGGAAGCGAACTCTTCCGGTTTGCGCACTCGGACCGCCTTGCAGCCCATCGCCTCGGCAACGGCTACATGGTCGACGCCATAGCCGGCCTCGGGATCGTCCTTCCGGTTGATATTCTCGAAGGCGAGGCTGACCTCGAAATCCATGGAAAAGCCGCGCTGCGCCTGGCGGATCAGGCCGAGATAGGCGTTGTTCACGACGACGTGGATGTAGGGCAATTTGTGTTGCGCGCCGACGGCCAGTTCCTCGATCATGAACTGGAAATCATAGTCGCCGGACAGCGCCACGATGGTACGGTCGGGATCGGCGGCGCGCACGCCGAGCGCTGCCGGCAGTGTCCAGCCGAGCGGGCCGGCCTGGCCGCAATTGATCCAGTTGCGCGGCTTGTAGACATGCAGGAACTGCGCCCCGGCGATCTGCGACAGGCCGATCGTGGTGACATAGGTGGTGTCGCGGCCGAACGCCTTGTTCATCTCCTCATAGACGCGCTGCGGCTTCAGCGGCACCTGGTCGAAATGCGTCTTGCGCTTCATCGTCTTCTTGCGCTGTTGGCATTCCCTGGCCCAGCCCGACCAGTCGCGCAGCCTGCCGGCCGTCTTCCATTCGGTGGCGACGTCGAGCAACATCTTCAGTGCCGCGCCCGCATCCGAGACGACGCCGAGATCCGGCGCGAAGACGCGGCCGATCTGCGTGGGTTCGATATCGACATGGATGAATTTTTTCCCCTTGGTGTAGACGTCGACCGAACCGGTGTGGCGGTTGGCCCAGCGGTTGCCGATGCCGAAGACGAAGTCTGCTTCGAGCATCGTCGCATTGCCGTAGCGATGCGAGGTCTGCAGCCCGCACATGCCAGCCATCAGCCGGTGGTCGTCGGGGATCGCGCCCCAGCCCATCAGCGTCGGGATGACAGGCACGCCGGTAATCTCGGCGAATTCGATCAGGAGATCGGACGCGTCGGCATTGATGATGCCGCCGCCGGCGACGATCAGCGGCTTTTCAGCTGCATTGAGCATCGTCAGCGCCTTCTCGGCCTGGGCGCGCGTCATCGCCGGCTTGAATGGCGCCAGCGGCTCATAGGCGTCGATGTCGAACTCGATCTCGGCCAGTTGCACGTCGACCGGCAGGTCGATCAGCACCGGGCCCGGACGCGACGAGCGCATCAGGTGAAACGCCTTCTGCAGCGCCATCGGCACCAGATAGGGCTCCATGACGGTAACAGCCCATTTCGCCACGGGTGCCGCGATCGCGGCGATATCGACGGCCTGGAAATCCTCCTTGTTCAACCGCGCCCGCGGCGCCTGGCCGGTGATGCACAGGATGGGGATCGAATCCGCCGCCGCCGAATAGAGCCCGGTGATCATGTCGGTGCCGGCCGGGCCGGAGGTGCCGATGCACAGACCGATATTGCCCGCCTTGGCCCGCGTATAGCCTTCGGCCATATGCGAAGCGGCCTCGACATGGCGCGCCAGGATGTGGCGGATCGAGCCCCTCGCCTTCAGCGCCGAATAAAGCGGGTTGATCGCCGCGCCCGGCACACCAAAGGCTGAGGTGATGCCTTCCTTTTCGAGAACGAGAACCGCAGCGTCGACAGCGCGCATCCTGGCCATAGCAAGCCTCCGCAAATGTGTTGATGGCCAAGGATGACAGCGTTCCCGCTATTTTTCAATTTTTTCAGAATATTTTTTCATTTCTAAGAAAATGACGGTATCCGCTGATTTTGTTGTGCTTTCCGTTTTCCAGAAATCGACCTCCCCTGACCGGTGAAAAACTTTTCCATTGCGTGTTTGGCGAGATTTGGCGACACTGGCGCCATGGAAACGAGCGAAAAACGTCAGCGTGGCCGGCCCCGCTCCTTCAATGGCCCCGCCGAGGCCACCTCGGTGCAGTCGCTCGACCGGGCGCTGCGCATCCTTGCCATCGTCGCCGAAGGCAGCGGCCTGTCGCTGAGCGAGATCGCCGCCAGTTCCGGCCTGGCCGCCTCCACCGCCTACCGCATGCTGACGACGCTGGAGAACCACGGCATGGTCGAGTTCGACGGCACCGACCAGCTCTGGTCGATCGGCGTCGAGACCTATCGCATGGGCGCGGCGTTCCTGCGCCGCCGCAAGCTGGTCGATCGCGCCCGCATCGTCATGCAGGAATTGATGGAAAAGACCGGCGAAACCGCCAATCTCGGCGTCGCCGAGGACGATTGCGTCGTCTTCGTCAGCCAGGTCGAGACGCATCAGGCGATCCGCGCCTTCTTCCGGCCGGGCACGCGCAGTTCCTTCCATGCGTCGGGCATCGGCAAGGCGGTGCTGGCGCATCTGGATCCCGACCGTGTCGCCACCATCCTGCGCAAGGCCGGGCTGGAGCGCTTCACCGAAAACACGCTTTCCGACATCTCCGCACTGGCGCACGACCTTGTGAGGATCAAGCTGCGCGGCTGGTCGGTCGACGATGAGGAACGGCATCCGGGCATGCGCTGTGTTGCGGCGGCCATCTTCAACGAGTTCGGCGAGCCTATCGGCGGCGTTTCGGTCTCGGGGCCGACGGTGCGGGTGACGCCGGAGCGGCTGGCCGAGATCGGCCCGCTGGTGCGCGAAGCCGCAACGGAAATAACCAGGATGATTGGCGGCCTGCCGCCCCCTTCTTCACCAAGCCGCGCCGCCGAACGGGCTTCACTCTTCGAGATTGGCGCTGCGCGCTCACCTTGACAGCCGCGCGGCTACGGCCAAGGTTGCGTCCATCTTCCGCCAGCCGAAAAGACGCATGAGCCTCCAGTCCGTCAAAGCCTTCTTCGCCGAACATGCCCCCGACATCGAGGTGATCGAAACGCCGACAAGCTCGGCGACCGTGGCGCTTGCCGCCGAGGCGCACGGCGTCGAGCCGGGACAGATCGCCAAGACCATCTGCCTGCGCGTCGGTGACCGGGTCATGCTGGTCGTCGCCCGCGGCGACGCGCGCATCGACAACCGCAAATCGCGCGATGCATTTGGCGGCAAGCCGCGCATGCTCGATGCCGGGCAGGTGGCCGAGATCACCGGCCATCCGGTTGGCGGCGTCTGCCCCTTCGGCCTCGCCTCGCCGTTGCCGGTCTATTGCGACGTATCGCTGCGTATCTATGATCAGGTCGTGCCGGCGGCCGGCGCAACCAATGCAGCGGTGAAAATAGGCGTCGAGCGCATGGCAGCGCTGACCGGCGCCGAATGGTGCGACATCTGTCAGGACGGTCGGAGCTAGGCCCCGGGCACCGCGCTCTTGGTCGATAGGTCGTAGAAATCAAGCAGCATCGCCAGCCCAACTCCGCAGGCGGTGAAGATGAGGCCGGCGAGGAAGATGCGGATGGCGCGTTCATAGACGCGTCGCTGTAGAGACGTTGTGTCGAGCAGCAACTGCAGCGCTCGTATCTGCAAGGCAATGCCGATCAAAATCGGCACGACGGCTGCCAGGTGATAGATTTCCCAAGGGAGCGGGTTGGCGGCCCAATGCGTGATGAAGCCCAGCGAGAAAGCCAGTAGAATGCCGACGGTGGTGACCGAGCCGTTGCGGAAATCCGTCTCAATCTGCTCTGCCTTGGGTTCTTGCTCGTCCAAGCGTCCCTCCCCCCTCTGGTGGCTTCATCGCCAGACTAAGCTGTCGAAAAATCCCTGTACATCCCTCGCTGGAACCGGTTGCGGTGCCGGGCTCAACATCGCAACCCAGACAGCAGAAAAAGGGGCAGCGGGTGCCCCTTCTTCCCTTGCCTGAAACGGTCCACCCTGCTCTCAAAGCCGGCAATAGTGGCGATAACCGTCGTAGCCGACATAGGTGTCGGTGTAGGGATCGTAGCTCTGGTAGCGATCGAGGCAGCGGCGGACATGCCAGGAACCGCCCTCCTCCTCGATATAGACGGTGCGCGGCTGGGCAAGTGCTGTGCCGAGCAGGAAGCCGCCGACGCCGGCGGCGATGCCGATGCCAAGGTGCCTCCTGTGATGACTGCCATGAGCAGCCGAAGGCTGAATGGTGCCGGCCAGCATGGCGGCGGCGACGGAGGTGGCGATGAGGCTGGAAATGAAAGTGCGCATGATGGTCTCCTTGCTTCGTTGCGAGAGGCGATCCATCCGCCCCTTGACCGTCAGTCGTTTCGGCAAGGAAAAAGGTTCGAAGATCCTCTGAAAATTTTTCGGACGGCAGCTTCGCCGGCACATCATGCAAAAAGGGCGGCCGAAGCCGCCCTTTCACGAACCGGGTCACCTGATCAAAGGAAGATGATCACCTTGCCGTGGTGCTGATGCCACCACCAGTGATGCTTGTTATGGTGCTTCTTGTGATGATGCTTGTGGTGATAATGCTTGTGATTGTGATGTTTGTGATGGTGGTTGCCGTGGGCCGACGAAGACTGGACGGTGCCGGCGAGCGCGCCGGTAGCAACGAATATGGCAACGAGGCCTGACGTAAGAGTGCGCTTGAGCATGATGATCACCTTTTGATCGAGGCGACCATTCGCCTCCGGAGATCAGTCGCCACGACGCGACAAAAGGTTCGGAGATTTTTTGGTGAGTAGTCGGTAGTGAGTGGTGAGCCCTCCTATTGGAGGTTGCAGTCACTACTGACTATTCCCTACTCACTCTCTCATCCCATGCCGGTGACGTGGCGCAGCCAGAAGGCGAGCGCGACGAAGCCGACGATGGTGGTAACCCCGGTCCAGTCGATATTGGCATTCTTCAGGTCTCGGATGAGTTTCACCAGAAGAAGCCAGGCCACCACGACGATCGGCAGAATGATGACAAGTCTGATCATGCGACACCCTCGCGCAAGCGATTGCACCTCAACCAGATATAGGAAGCGAATTGGCCGTTTTCAGGATGCCCTCCCGGCAGCTCATGCACCACGGCCGATAACCGAAAATGGAGTTTTGTCTTTACTGGCGCAACAAATATGCTACCGGAGCGCCGTGCCCTTGTAGCTCAGCTGGTAGAGCAGCGGTTTTGTAAACCGAAGGTCGGCGGTTCGATTCCGTCCGGGGGCACCATCCTTCGCTCTTCGAGCTTCGGGTGGCAGGCCACCCCGGCTCGTTAGATGAAGAAGTGTCCTTTTATCCTCCGAAGCCTTGGCGAAGGAGGACGGCCATTCAATGCCATTCGATTAAATTTCTCCTGTGTATATTAGTAATCGCTCAATTTAGCGCGCTGACAATATCCGTGCGGCGGCCAAACCAATGGGTGAACCAATGGGTGTTGTCATGCGAAGCGACTTCGCGGCAGCGCGCGAGCTTTTGGAGTGCGCGCAAAACCGTCTCAGCGGCATCGACGAAACGAGCCAACGCGTCAGCCAGGCGCTGGATGCGCTGATCGAGGAAATAGCCATCGCCGAGTTCCGGAAGGCACCAGTGACGATCGTGCCGTTTCCCCGTGCGCGGCCGCCCAGGCATGCCCGCTAAAATCGCGATTGCACTTGCGGGAAGTCAGCGCGGGCGTTTTCGCGATCGTCACTTCAAGCGTCGTTGAAACAGCAGTCGCTTTGGCCGTATGGTGGCGAGTGCGGCACCGGGATGCGCCGGTGTTCCGAGCTACGAGCTCATCATGTCACGCTGTGGGGATGTCTACGAGAACAAGGTGACTGGCGAGTTTGCCGTGATCCTGCGTGGCACCGAAGACCGTGGCCAGGGACCAGGCATCGCTCATTTGACCGCCCGGCCGGGGGCCGCGGTGGTTGGCGAGCACTTCCACCCGAACATGGTCGAACGGTTCACCGTCGTCAGCGGCCGGCTCGACGCCCGCATCGCCGGCAAGACTTTCTCCCTGGAGCCCGGCCAATCCGCAACGGTGGAGGCTGGCGTGGCGCACGATTGGTGGAACAGCAGCAAGACCGATGAAGCGCACGTCCTGATTGAATTCGACCGGGCGCCTGGCGCGGACCACATTGACCCGAACCGTTTCGAGCTGCTGATCGGCATGCTCTTCGGCCTGGCCAATGCCGGCAAGGTGGACAAGAAAGGCAGGCCGTCGCCGCTTCAGGCGGCGGTAATCGCCAGGGAATTTGCCGACGTGATCGTCTTCACCCGGCCGTCACCCGCGATCCAGAAGGTGGCGCTTGGAATCCTGGCGCCGCTCGCCAATCTGCTTGGCTATCGGGCGATCGACCCAAGCTACTGCAAACCGCACGGACATATCACGCCGGCCCCCGAAATCCTCGCTCTGGCAGGCCTTCCGGCTGCCCGATTTTGATCGGATGCAGGTAGTGGTCGCTTCGGAGTTGCCGATGCCGCTGATGATCGCCGCGCCTTTATGGCGCGTCCTTACCCGCGTCGAGCGGCGGTCGTCGCAACCGCATTTGGGTCATAGGCCTTCCAGGTGCCCCGGCCTCTTGCCTTGGCCTGATAGAGCGCCTTGTCGGCATTCTTGAGCAGCCCTTCCGGATCTGCCTGATCCCTGGGAAAGACGGTATAACCGATGGTTCCGCCGGGAAGCAGGGTGACATCGTCCATCTTCAGCGGCTGCGACAGGTTCTTCATGATCCGTGTCGCCAGGCTGACGTCGCCGGTGCCGTCCGTGGGACCATACATCAGCACGGCGAATTCATCGCCACCCAGTCTTGCAACCATGTCACCGCGCCTGATCGCCTTCTCGAGACGCCGGGCAATCTCGACCAGAAGCATGTCTCCCACGGCATGCCCGAAATTGTCGTTGACCTCCTTGAAGCGGTCGAGGTCGAGAAGCATGACGACAAGCTCGCCGCTCTCCGATCGCGCCTTGTCGACCAGCCTGTTGAGTTCGCGGTTGAAGAAGGCGCGGTTTGGCAGGCCGGTGAGAGGATCGTGCAGCGCCTGGCGTTCGAGACTCTTCTCGAAACTCCGCCGCTCCGTTACATCAGAGATCGTCTGCACGGTGCAGCCATTGGCCAGGACCTTGGTGCGTAAGGCGAATGTTCTGCCATCGCCGAGTTCGACCAGCGTCTCGCCGTCCTCGCGAAGCGTCGCAAGTTTTTCGGCCAGACGATCGTCCAGGCTTTTGCGAGGACCAAGCGGCTCCTCGCCAAGCTTGACCGACGCCCGAATGATATCGGCGAAGCTGGCGCCCGGCTTGCGCAGATGTGCCGTGAGAGGAAACAATTCCCTGTAGCGATTGTTGCAGAACAGAATGACGCCATCTGGATCGTACATCGCCAGCCCATCATTCATGTTCTCAAGCGCCTGATCCAGATAGGCCTGGGTCTCTTCGAGCTTTGTCTGCAACGTCCTGCGCAGCGTGACATCGCGATTGTGCGTGATCAGCCCGATGACATCGCCCACATCGTTCGTCATCGGCGCCTTCAAGGTCGACAGCCAGCCTGTCGAGCCATTGGCAAAAATGCCTGGCTGCTCGATGCTGGCGTGCTTTCCCTCCCGCAGCACCGCCAGTTCGTCGTCACGAAACTGTTTCGCGAGTTCCGGCGGATAGAAATCGAAATCGGTCTTGCCGAGAAGGTCGTCCGCGCTCGCCGCCCCCATCAGTTTCGCAGTCGCCGGATTTGCCGCCAGAAACCGGCCATCGACACCTTTGATGTTCAGGCAATCCGGCAAGGCGTCGACCATGGAGCGAAAAAGCTGGTTGGCGACGGACAGTTCGCGACGCCGCATTTCCTGGAGAAGCAGAACGCCCAGCAGCAGGGTGGCCACAAACGCCAGCAAAACACGCTGCCAAAGCTGCGATATCAGGACAGCCTGCTTTTCCAGGGGAAGCGTCAGCACAAGCAACGAACTCAACGTCGCAACCGCGGCAGCCATGAATACGAGGTCGAGGTATCGGATGCGCCGGGATCTACGCAGAGCATACCCAAGCAATCCGATGGTCGTGGCAAGCATAATGCCCAAAACGCCCGAGAAGACTGCTCCGCCGAGATACAGGCGATACATCAAGGCCGCCCCGGCTGCCATGACGGCTGCGGGCACCCCACCGAAAAGGCCTGTCACGGCGATCATTGGCCCGCGAAAATCATTGTAGACGCCGGGGGAAGCCTCGAAGGCCATCATCATCGAGCCGACGGTGCCTGCGGTCATTACCACGCCAAACAGCAGCCTTTGGCGCGTCTCGCTCAACCGGGCCACGAAATCGCCCACAGAACTCCAGGCAACCAGCATGACAGCGGAAGCGGCAAGATTCGCAAAGAGAGGTTGCCAGACAGCCACCACGGAACCTTTCGGCATAAGACCAGCAGGTATTATCTATGGCGGCGAATTTCTGATTGGTTACTTCGATTTATTTATCTGATTGAATGGTGAATTTATCACTTGCAGTGGATCTTCAAACCGCAATCGCCGCCACCAGAATCCGGTTCTGCCGGCGTATCGCCGTGCGCAACTCCGCGATCCTCGCTTCGTCGCGCTTCACGAATTCGATGAACATCATGTTCATGTTGTTGAAGATGAGTTCGCCGAGCGCCGGCCCGTCGATGTCGCGGCGCGCCAGGCCGATCTCTTGCAGCCGGGCGATCAGCGCGCGGATCTGCTCGGTCAGCGACCGGTCGAGCCCGGTATAGGCCTGGCCGAACGGGCTGTCGGGAAGCTGCGTCGAGATGGCCATCGCCTGACGCCACATCTCCTTGCTGAGATAATGCAGCGAATGCTCGATATAGATGCCGAGCAGCGTATCCAGCGCATCGCCGACATTGGCCGGCGGGTTGGCAACGACGCCGCGCCCGGCATTGAGCACCTCGTTGACCTCCATCGAGACGATGGCGCCGAGGATGTCGCCCTTGTTCTCATAGTAATTGTAGATCGTACCGATCGACACTTCGGCCTGCGCGGCGATCGTTTCGATCTTGGCGCCCTCATAGCCGGCCTCGCGGAAAAGCTCCGCCGCCGCCTCGATGATGCGGCGGTGCCGGTCCGCCTTTTGCCTTGCCCGCAATCCACTCATATCGGCTGTTTGTCACAAAAACAGAATTGACTCAATTTTAGAATTGGTTCAATTTTTTGCAACAAGCCACTAAGGCAAGGGAGAACACTCGATGTCCATGAATTTTACGTCCGTTCTGAAAACCCATCTGCGTGCCGCAACCGCGGCCGCGGCCCTGCTGCTCGCGACCGGGGCCCAGGCCGCGGATCTCAACGCGCTGATCTGGTGCGATCATGCCGACCCGGCGCTGCTGCAGCCTTTCGAGGAGGCCAATGGCGTCAAGGTCAATGTCAAGGAGTTCGAAGGCACCGGCGCCGGCCTGGCGATCGTCGAACAGTCGCAGCCCGGCGACTGGGACGTGATGGTGATCGACAGTATCGACATCCCGCGCGGCGTCGAAAAAGGCCTGTTCGAACCCTTGCCGGAAGACAAACTGCCGCTGGCCGATCTGTTTCCAGAGGTGAAGATGGACGGTTCCACCGTCGTCGACGGCAAGCGCTACGGCATCACCGAAAAGTTCGGCTACAACACGATCGGCTACAACAAGACCAAGGTCGATCCGGCCGACATGCAGTCGATGGCAGCCCTCACCGGCGACAAATACAAGGGCAAGATCGCCATCTACGACTATTATCTGCCGGTCATCGGCATGGCGGCATTGGCCATCGGCAAGAAGACGGCGGAGCTGACCGAAGCCGATCTTCCCGCCATCAAGGCCGAACTTCTCAAGATGAAGGCCAACGCCAAGTTGGTCGGCGAAGTAACCGCCAGCCAGACCGCGCTGGCCACCGGCGAGGTCGATATCCTGGTCGGTGGTGGCGAATGGGTGACGGCGGGGCTGGCCAAGGAAAACCCGGCGCTCGACTTCTCCATCCCGAAGGAGGGTGCGGTGCTCTGGTCGCAGTCGTTGGCCATGTTCAAGGACTCAAAGAACAAGGACATGGCACTGAAGTTCATCCAGTACATCATGAGCCCGGAAGGCCAGGCGCGGCTTGCCACCTCCTCCTGCTATTGGGGCATGCCGGCGAATGCCAAGGCAGCGCTCACCGACGACCAGAAGAAGATCCTGCGCTTCGACGAACAGCCTGGCTTCCTCGCCCGCGCCCAGTCCTATCCGGCGCCGACCGCCGATCTCGACAAGAAGATGCAGGACGTCTGGACCGAAATGCTGCAGGCGCAATGACCGGCTGCCGGTCGTGAGCAACGCTACCAACAGCGGGCGCGCCCTGCCCCGGGCGGGCTTTGCCCTGCCCTGGGCGCTGGTCACGCCGGCGCTCGGCTGGACGCTGCTGTTCTTCGTGCTGCCCTTCCTCGCCATGGGGCTTTCCAGCCTCACGGCGCATGACGGCGGCGGCTTCACGCTCGCCAACTACAGCCAGTTCTTCACCGATCCATCCTATTGGCGCGCGATGGTCAACTCGCTTGAGGTGACAGCCATCGTCACCGTGATCTCCGTGCTGCTCGCCTACCCCTTTGCCTGGATCCTCGCCGAACAAGTGCCGGAGCGCTGGCAGCGGCTGGCGCTGATGCTGGCCGTGCTGCCGTTCTGGACTTCTTACGTCGTGCGCTCCTATTCCTGGCTTTTGGTGCTGGCGCAGAACGGTGTCGTCAACCGGGCGCTGACCAGCCTCGGCCTGGTTGCCGAGCCGCTGCAGCTTGCCAACACGCGGCTCGCCACCGTTACCGGCTTCGTGCATTTCTTCGTCATGCTGTTGACGCTGACCATCTTCGCCAATCTGAAGCAGCTCAGCCCGAGCTACCGCAAGGCCGCCGCCGATCTCGGCGCCGGGCCGATACGCACCTTCCTGCATGTCGTCCTGCCCCTGACCTTGCCTGGGATCATGGTCGGCGCTTTCCTCACCTTCGTGCTCTGCATCGGCGACTACATCACGCCGCAGATCCTCGGCGGCAACAACGAGCTTTTGATGCCGCAGTTGGTGATGATGCAGATCGGCCGGCGTGGCGACTTTCCGCTGGCGTCGGCGCTGTCGATCATCCTGATGGCGGTCGTCACCGTCGCCTACCTCGCCTGCGCCCGTTGGCTGAAGATCGAGCGGGCCTGAGATGCGCGCTCTTGTCCGTATCGCTTCCTGGCTCTACGCGCTTGCCGTCTACGGCTTCATCTTCCTGCCGGTGATCGTGCTGGTGCTGTTCTCGCTGCAGGCGACGTCGTTTCCGATCCCGCCCTTCACCGGCCCGTCGCTGCGCTGGTACGGCGCGGTGCTCTCCGACACGCGGCTGACCTCGGCATTGGTCAACTCGCTGCTCGTCGCCGTCCTCTCTTCGCTCGCCGCCGTCACGCTCGGCTTCCTTTCCGCCTGGGGGTTTGCGCGGTTCACTTTGCCTGGCTCTGCACTGCTGCGCGGGCTGATCACGCTGCCGCTAACGGTCAGCTATCTCATCATCGGCATGGGGCTCTTGGTGCTGTTCAACTGGGCCGGCGTGCCGAAATCGCTGCTGGCGGCCGGCATCGGCCATGTCGTGATCAACCTGCCGCTCTGCTTTGCCATCATCTACAGCCAGATGGGCGACCACCAGATCAATATCGAGCGCGCCGCGCGCGACCTCGGTGCACCCGAATGGAAGGTGCTGCTTTTGATCACCGTGCCGGTCATGGCGCCGGCGATCTTCGCCGGTTTCTTCCTGTCGATGACCTTCTCCTGGGACGAGTTCGTCATCTCCTTCCTCTTGACCCGCTTCGATACCACCCTGCCGGTCGAGATCTGGAACCTCTTGCGCTCCGGCCTCAATCCCAAGACCAATGCCATCGGCTCGCTGGTCTTTGCCGTATCCATCGTCCTGGTGGTGCTGTTCGAACTGACGCTGTTGCGGAGGAAGCCGGCATGACCGCGCCCCTGGTCGATATCCGTGCCGTCTCGCACCGCTTCGGCCAGCAGACGGTCCTGAAGAACGTCTCGCTGCGGATCGAACCAGGCAGCTACACAATCCTGCTCGGCCCTTCGGGCTCCGGCAAGACCACGCTGCTCTCCATTCTCGGCGGCTTTGTCAGCCCGAGCGAAGGCAAGGTGTTCATACGCGGCGAGGATTGCACCGCCGTGCCGCCGGCGAAGCGCCCGACGACCACCGTATTCCAGGACTATGCGCTATTCCCGCATATGAGCGTCGGCGCCAATGTCGGCTTCGGCCTGCGCATGCAAGGCGTCGATGCCACAACACGCGCCGCCAGGGCGCGCGAGGCGTTGGCGCTGGTCGGCCTGGCGTCCGCCTTCGACAAGAAGCCGCACCAACTTTCCGGCGGCCAGCGGCAGCGCGTAGCACTGGCGCGCGCGCTGGTCATCGAGCCGGCCGTGCTGTTGCTGGACGAACCGCTCGGCGCGCTCGATCTCAAATTGCGCCGGCAGATGCAGGACGAGCTGAAGGCGATCCAGAAGCGCGTCGGCACTGCCTTCATCCATGTCACCCACGACCAGGAAGAAGCGATGGCGCTGGCCGACCATTGCGTGGTGATGAATGACGGGCGCATCGAGGACGAAGGCCCGCCCGAGCGTGTCTATGCGCGGCCGGCGACACGCTTTTCCGCGACCTTCATGGGTGAAAGCACGATCCTGCAGGGAAACGTGACGGAGGCGAAGAACGGGACGATCTCGGTCGCGACATCAGCCGGCGCGGTCCTGTTGTCCGCTGCCTTGCAGCCAGGCGCGAAAGTCGCCCTCGCCATCCGGCCGGAGCACCTTGTGCTCGGCGCGGCTGGAGGCGCGGTTGCGCTCGGCACGGCCGAGGTAAGCGACGTCGTCTTCCAGGGCAGTTTCAAGCGGGTGCTGGCCACCTCCACTTTAGATGCGCGACTGCAGTTCATCGCCAAAGCCCCCGCTACGGCTGCCATCCAGCCGGGCGACACAACAGCCATTTCGTGCAACGCTGGCGAGATCATCCTGCTGACGGAGTGAGCGATGGGCATGCTTCCGGTCATCGACGCCCCCAACTGGTACGAAGCCATCCGCATGGGCGACGACGTGACGCTGATCCATGAGCCGTGGATCAAGCCGTTCTTCCGCTGCAACATCTGGCATGTGCGCGGCCGCGACCGCGATCTCCTGTTCGATACCGGCCTCGGTCATTTCAGCCTGCGCTCTCACGTACCGCTGGTGACGGAGCGAAAGCTCACCTGCGTCGCCAGCCACACGCATTTCGACCATATCGGCTGTCACCACGAATTTCCCGACCGCTGCGTGCATCGCGCGGAGGCCGAAATCCTGGCCGACCCTCGCAACGAATGGACGGTCGCCGACCGCTATGCGACCGACGAGATGTTCGATGGCATGCCGCAGGGATGGGACACGGCGCGCTACCATATCCTGCCGGCGCCAGCCGGCCGTCTGCTCGAACAGGGCGACGTCGTCGATCTCGGCGACCGGGCCTTCGAGGTGATCCATACGCCAGGCCACTCGCCCGGCGGCATCGCGCTCTACGAAAACAGGACGGGCATCCTGTTATCCGGCGACATCATCTATGACGGCCCGCTGATCGACGATGTCTACCATTCGTTGGTCGATGACTATGTCGCAACGCTGCTTCGCATGCGCGATCTCGATGTCACGGTCGTGCATGGCGGCCATTTCCCGAGCTTCGGCAAGGTGCGTTATCGCCAGCTTGTCGACGACTATCTCGCGCAAAAGCGGCAAGCCGGCTGCCATCTGCCGCAGGCCCGATAAGCATCAGCTTCCACGCGTCCCGTGCCGAGCTGTCGCGGCAATCCGGCGCAGCCCTCCGTTGGATGGCTACTTCACACCGGATTTCAATTTGCCACCGGCAGCCACGTGATCTTCAAGCAAGCGGGCCCATGCGGCCACCGCGGCCGAGCGCGTCAGGTGGGTTCGCGCGAATTCCTGCGCCTCCGCCGCTATTTCGGCCTCCATTTTTGGATTGGCACGCAACCATTCGATACGCTCGACCAGGTCGGACATGTTTCGTGCCACCGGGACATAGTGACGGAACGGCTCGATGTCCCTGAAGAACCACTCATGCCACGGTCGTTCCTGCATCAGTACAACACGTCTGGTGTGGAGCAGCAATTTCAAGCGACCGCTGTAGCCCGCACCTTCCACGTCGATCATGTATCTGTATGTGGCTGCCTGTTCCTCCATGGTCATGAAAGAGCCGGAATATTGCACGGACGCGCGGTCGTATTCAGGCGCGGTGTCGTAGGCCTCCAGGAGATCGGGCCGGACTGTCGCGGCCTGGACTGTCGCCTTGCGCGCGTCGTTCATGCAGCGCCCTGCCCAAAACGCGATGTTCTTGCGTGGCGGCCCTTCCGACGCGGCTGCCATCGCCGACGTTTTTTTATCGAAGTCGTCGAATTTCGCCTCCGGCCAGCCATTGAAGGTGAAATCAGGCGCGGCGATCTCGGTATATCCGTCTGCCGACGAAAAGCCGAAACGCGTTCGGTGCCTGTATCTCTTTTTAAACGGCACATCGGCCAGGTTGACATAGAAAGGCGGAATGCTGCGAACGCCGAGCGATGCCAGCGCTTCGGCAACAAGGGTTAGGACTTGTATGTGCCTTTGAAGCCAGACAGCGCGGAAGCTTGCCTCCAACCCTCCCCTGCTGAACTGGCAGTACATTTCGCCTCGATTGAGCCTATGCACCAAGCCGCTTCCCTGTTCGGCGATGCGAACAGGTAGGGGCAGATTCGGGATCACCGCCTTGAGGCCCGCCATTTCAACGATGCTTCCCTGAGTGGTCATGTGCGAATTTTGATAGCGGGTTCCGGCGAGTCAGACACTTGCGGAAGGCGGATCAGCCGCCGCCCCGCGCAGGGTCAGCCGGCAACGACTGCGGGAAGCGAGATCGTGTATTTCGGCGCCCGGCCTCTTTTGAGCTTGCGCCACGGCCTTAGCCGATCCTTCAACGGGATAGCGGGTATCTGATAGACCGGAGGAGCCAAGCCAGCGAGTTCATAGTATCTGTCCAGAATGTTCGTCTGCAGAAGGCGGCGTTCCTGGGTGAAGAAGCTGAAATGCGCCACGACCAGATCGCCGAGCACCTTGCCTGGACGATCGAGTTTTGCCGGCAGCGTTGCTGAAAGCCATTCTTCCTCACCACCATGGTCGCCGCCTGGCGGAAAGAAACCATCGCCAAGCTCGACTATGTCCGATCCGAAAAAGCCGATTGCGTTGATCGAGAAGCGCGACAGCCTGATCTCCCGGTCCGGCACGCGGAAATCGCCGAGCCGGTTGGTCCGGACGGCTTCGATGAAGACCGGATGAAGCGCCTGCGGAAAGCTTGCATGAGCCCAGGAGAACTCGCATGAAGCCTGGCACGTGAGCGGTCCCTCGACCAGAATCCTGGACAGGTACTTGATCATTGTATTGCAGATCGCATTGTTGATGATCAGCGGCGCATACCAGAGGGCCGCCCCCTTCTCCGCCATGACCCGTTTCATGAAGCGGGCGAAGAAGCCTTCCTCCAGAAAAACCACGTCATCGTCCAGGCGCAGATAGAAAGCGTCCGCGTCGTCGCAGAAGCGAAAGAAATCGCCGATCGCATTGTTGCTGCCGTCGGCTTGGGGAAGCGTCTTTATCATGCAGCGCTTATCTGTCGCAGCCAAGCGTTGGAGGTAGGCACGATCGGCCTCGTTGCGACAATTGTCCCACAGATGCCATTCGTAAACATCCGCGCTTTTCAGGACATGATGACTGAGCAAGCGAAGATATCTCTCGCGGCCGGCCGGAGTTACGACAATCAACTTCATGGGATGGTCACGTCCTGCCATGGCCGCAGATCTGCCGCCGCTTTTTCCGATGACACTTGCGAGCAATCGCCCACGTCGGTCGCGGCGGTCATAGCATGCATGAAATCGGTTGGCATCCGCCACTTCGGCGCATGGACCGTCCACCGGAGCGTCTGATCTTTCCCTGGCTTCGGCGGACCCCGACGATGACGCTTCGCGCTCACCCGGGTTTGGTGTAAAGGCCGGCCTCAAACCTCAAGAGCAGGTATACGAATGAACGACGACGTGCTGAACGGTGCCGCAATCCTTATCGTCGGCGCTGGATTTTATGGCGCGACGCTCGCCGAGCGCATCGCCACGAAGCTCGGACGACGCGTACTGGTGATCGATAAGCGCCCGCATATCGGCGGCAATGCCTACACCGAACCGGATCCGACCACAGGCGTCGAGATACACCGCTACGGGCCGCATCTCTTCCACACATCGAACGAAGAGGTCTGGCGTTACCTTCGGAACTTCACCGACTTCAGCGCCTACCGTCACCGTGCCTTCTCGACCCATCGCGACCAGGTTTATCCGCTGCCGATCAACCTCGCCACGATCTGCCAGTTCTTCGGCCGGCGCTTCAGCCCCGACGAGGCTCGCGCCATGATTGCCGAGCAGTCGTCGGAACTCGGCGACCGTTTGCCGAGCAATCTCGAGGAGAAGGCGATATCCCTGGTCGGACGGCGGCTCTACGAGGCCTTCATCAAGGGCTATACCGCCAAGCAGTGGCAGACCGACCCGCGCGAGCTACCCGCGCAGGTCATCACGCGCCTGCCCGTCCGCTACAATTTCGAGGACGGCTATTTCAACGACCGCTTCCAGGGCCAGCCGCTGGACGGCTATACGGCGATCTTCGAGAAGATGCTCGCCCATGATCTCATCGAGACGAGGCTTGGCGTCGACTTCTTCGATATCAGGAACTTGCTGCCAGAGGGCGTACCGGTCGTCTACACCGGTCCGATCGACCGCTATTTCGACTATGCCGAAGGAGAGCTCGGCTGGCGAACCATCGACATCGAACTGGAGATCATGGATACGCCGGATTATCAGGGCACCTCGATCATGAACTATGCCGACGAAGCCGTGCCCTATACACGCGTGCTCGAGTTCCGGCATTTCAACCCGGAGCGCCAGCATACAAGCGGGAAAACGCTGATCGGCCGCGAATTTTCGCGTTTCGCGCGCCGCGTCGACGAACCCTATTATCCGATCGATACACGCAGGGACCAGGCGACCTATGGGCGCTATGTCGCGCGCATGGGCCGAGAAAAGAACATTCATTTCGGCGGCCGCCTGGGCACTTACCGATATCTGGACATGCACCAGGCCATCGGCTCGGCTCTCAAGGCGTTCGAGACCGTCTTCGAACCCTATTTCGAAGGACGGCTGGACTCCGTGTCGCGAAATGCCGGCGCAACGGGGACGGCGTCAATAGCCGCCATCTGTTCCCGAAACCAATGAAGGGTGCGCTCAATGCCATCCTGATAACCGGTTTTCGCTTTCCAGCCAGGCAGAATACGTCTGGCCAAAGTCAAATCCGGACACCGATTTGTCGGATCCTGAGGTGCTGGCGGACGATGCTCGATGGAGCCGCCCGGAACAAGTGAGCAGATGAATTTTGCGATCTGCAGCACGGGCACCTCGCAATCGTTTCCGATGTTCAGCGGGCCTCGATGTGAGATGTTGTCGCGCCAAAAAAAACGCTCCAGTGCGTCGACGATATCGTCGACATGACCCCAGCTCCGCGATTGAGAGCCGTCGCCGTACACGGTCAGGATTCCGGTTGTCAGGGCCTGACTTATGAAGTTCGAAATCGCGCGGCCGTCGTCGATCCGCGTTCGCGAACCATAGACGTTGAAGAGCCTCACCACACGGACGTCAAGGCCGTCGACACGTTGCGTCTCGAACAGCAAGGACTCCGTGCAGCGCTTGCTTTCGTCATATGACGATCTGGGTCCGGTGCAATCCACCGAGCCCCTGTAGCTCTCGGGCTGTGGGGAAACCAGCGGATCGCCATAGACTTCCGAGGTCGAGGTGAAACAGAAGCGTCCGCCCGGTTTGAGCAAGGTCAGAAGATTGAGGGCTCCGCCCAAATTGGCCTTGATGGTGCGGGCCGGCGAGCGCATGTACCAGGGGGGCGACGCAGGCGAGGCAAGGTGGATGATCTCGTCGAAGCGTCGATCGGACCGGAAGTTCTCGACGTCCTGGATTTCCAGGCTCAGGCGCGGATCGGCGATATGCGCAATGTTCTGCCGCGACCCTGTCCACAGATTGTCGACGATAACCAAGGTCTCCAAATCGGCGCGTAGCAACAGGCGGTCGATCAAATGTGAGCCGATGAAGCCGCAGCCTCCGGATACCAAAACGCTGCGCGCCATAAAAAATTCAACCCCTCGACATCGGGCCATCCAAGGCCACGTGTCTTCCGCCAAAGCGCCATGTAGATCGCGACCGACGCCAATTGCAATGAGTGGCCTTGGCGTAGGCTGTGTATTCACAGCTGTGGAGCCGCTAAAGCGTGTCCCGTTTGAAGGAATTCAGGCGGCGCGTTCCGGAACCTGGCGAATTCACAGCGCCCTTTGCGGGCACGGCGTGCCGGCGGCGTCGCCGCAGCGTGAAGCCGTGGGCTGGGGCCGGAAACTCATTTCTTCGGACTGGCGCACCAGTTGGGCGAAGGCCAGGGCGAAACCTCCCAGCATCAGGAAGACGATAATCAGGCGTGCCAGTGGCAATAGATCGGCCTCGACTGGTTAGCCCCCACGCCGCCCGTCCGCTGTCGGCTAACATGATCGATCCGGCTTTACGAGAGCTTAAGCCTGGCCTTAACCATCACATTCGCTTGTGCCGCGACACGATGCGCGAACAATCGCCGCCAGCGCCTCGGCGCCTCCCTTTGCAGAAATGCCTGCCCATGCTACCCCGGCGCTGGCGCAGCCCAGCAACCGGCCGCCACTCGGGAGCCATGAGCAAAGCCGCCAGCCCTTTCGCCTTCGTCTCCTCCGGCACCGCCGACGCCAATGCGGCGCTGGAGAGCCTTTCGGCGCGCTATGGCCAGGCATCCGTCGAGGAGGCCGGGATCGTCGTGGCCCTCGGCGGCGACGGCTTCCTGTTGCAGACCTTGCGCGACACGATGAGCACGGGAAAGAAGGTCTACGGCATGAACCGTGGCACCATCGGCTTCCTGATGAACGAGTACCGCGCCAGCGGCCTGACCGAACGCATCGCCGCGGCTGTGGCCGAAACGATTCGTCCGCTGGAGATGCTGGCGGTAACGCATGAAGGCGAAACGGTTTCGGCGCTGGCGATCAACGAGGTCGCGCTGTGGCGCCAATCCTACCAGACGGCCAAGATCCGCATTACCGTGGACGAGCAGGAACGACTGGAGGAGTTGAACTGCGATGGCGTGATGATCGCGACGCCGGCCGGCTCGACCGCCTACAATCTGTCAGCTCACGGACCGATCCTGCCACTCGACGCTCCGCTGCTGGCGCTGACTCCGGTCAGCCCGTTTCGTCCGCGCCGCTGGCGCGGCGCGTTGCTCTCCAACAAGGCGACTGTGCGCTTCGATATTCTGGAGCCGGAAAAGCGGCCGGTGAACGCCGCCGCCGACCACACCGAAGTCAAGGCGGTGACCTCGGTCACGGTCAGGGAGTCACCGAACGCGACGGCGACGCTGCTGTTCGATCCCAACCATTCTTGGAACGAACGCATCCTCACGGAGCAATTCCGCTACTGAGCCAGCGCATGTCCGCCGCCTGATTAAGCATCGCGATTAAGGTTACAACTTCACAATCGTGCTGATCCCGCCTGTTTCTGTTGACAAATCGCGGGCTTCCGCCTATCGCAATGCACAATATCGCAGGCGCGTGGCGCTTGCCGCGACGGCTACCGTTGCGCCCCCGAACCAGCCAAAGACAGCCAACACTTGTCCTCAGACACCCAGATCGCTCAAGAAGCGTTGACTTTCGCAGACCTTGGCCTGTCGCCAAAGGTCCTTTCCGCAGTCACCGATGCCGGCTACACCGAGCCGACGCCAATCCAGGCTGGCGCCATCCCGCACGCCTTGCTCGGCAAGGATATTTTAGGCATCGCCCAGACCGGCACCGGCAAGACGGCATCGTTTGTGCTGCCGATGCTGACGCGCCTCGAAAAAGGCCGGGCACGCGCCCGCATGCCGCGCACGCTGATTTTGGAACCGACGCGCGAACTCGCAGCGCAGGTCGAAGAGAATTTCATCAGATACGGCAAGAATCACAAGCTCAACATCGCGCTGTTGATCGGCGGCGTGTCCTTCGACGAGCAGGACAAGAAGCTGGAGCGCGGCGCCGACGTGCTGATCGCGACGCCCGGCCGTCTGCTCGACCATCGTGAGCGCGGCAAGCTGCTGCTCAACGGCGTCGAGATCCTTGTCATCGATGAGGCCGACCGCATGCTCGACATGGGCTTCATCCCCGACATCGAGCGTATCTGCGAGATGATCCCGTTTACGCGCCAGACTTTGTTCTTCTCGGCGACGATGCCGCCGGAGATCACCAAGCTCACCGAAAAATTCCTGCATGCGCCGGTGCGCGTCGAGGTCTCGAAGGCCGCGTCCGCCGCCACCAATATCATTCAACGGCTGGTGAAGTCCGGCTCCAAGCCGTGGGACAAGCGCGAGACGCTGCGCAACCTGATCAAGGCCGAGGATGCAGAGCTGAAGAACGCCATCATCTTCTGCAATCGCAAGGTCGAGGTCTCGGAACTCTTCCGCTCGTTGCTGAAGTATGATTTCGACGCCGGCGCGCTGCATGGCGACATGGATCAGCGCGCGCGCATGCAGATGCTGGCCAATTTCCGCGACGGCAAGTTGCGCTATCTCGTCGCCTCGGACGTCGCGGCGCGCGGCCTCGACATTCCCGATGTCAGCCATGTCTTCAACTATGACGTACCGATCCACGCCGAAGACTATGTCCATCGCATCGGCCGTACCGGCCGCGCCGGACGCTCGGGAAAATCCTTCACCATCGCCACCAAGTCGGACACCAAATACATCGACGCCATCGAGCGACTGATCGGCACCAAGATCGAGTGGCATGACGGCGATTTGTCGACGGTGGTCGCCAGCGAAGGCGAGGACGAAGCACCGCGTCGTGGCCGTGGCGCCCCGCGCCGCGCCGGCCGCAAGGACGACGACCGCAAGGACAGGGGTGAGCGCAAGCCACGTGAGCGCCACGCCAAGCCCGGCGAAGACGCTGCACAGGAAGCGACGCGCGAGGAGCAGCCTGATGTGGCCGAGGCGGCGGTCGCAGACATCGGCGAGCGGCGCGCACGCAAGGAAGCGATCCGTTCGGAAAACAGCGATCGCCAGGCTTCACCCGACCGGAAGGCCTCATCCGACCGCAACGCACAGCGGACGCCGGAACGTGGCGACAGCAAACCGCAGCGCGACCGCCCTGCCCGCCATCGCCAGGAAGACAATGACGCGACCGTCGGCTTCGGCGACGACATGCCGGCCTTCATGCGGATCGTCGCCAAGGTCTGACAAATCAAATCGAGGATCGGTTCAACGGTGCCAAAATCGTTGAACCGCCCTAACGCGCGCCACGCTGCAACCGGGTAGCCGTCACATCGGTCCGGGCATCATCTTGGTCGGTTTCTCCAGCATCGGGAACTCGGCCTCGCTGCATTTCACGTTCGGGTTCGTCGGGCTGAACATGCCGTTCGGGTTGTCCCTGAACAGCCACGCATGAAGATCGTAGTGGACGAACTCCTTCGGGATAAGGGGATAGTGCCCCTCCATCGGTCCCTGGAAGACCTGGCCAAAGAGCTTCGGAGGTTCCTTGGTGTCTGGAGTCAGAGGCACCAGCCATTCCACGCCCACCAGGTGCAGGCCTTTCTCGGTCGGCTCATAGATCAGCACATTCGGGCGCATCGGATCGAGCTCCTGGCCGACGCTGGGGACGTTGACGAAATGGATGCCCATGGCGCCCTCCGGGTAATCCATCGCGCCGGGTATCTTTTCTCCGCTGTAGTGGACGCAGCCGACGGTCGACAGATAAAGGTCGCGTATGGCGGCCGTGTAATCTTCATACTTGGCCAGCGATTTTTTCAAGGCTTCGATGTCGGCCTTGTTGGCGTCCTCGGCGCGGGCCGTGGCCATGCCAAGCCATGCACCAATCACACCTGTCAAAACGAGGGCGCCGCAACGCCCAAGGCGAGCTGTTCTTGTCATGCATTCCTCCCAGAATTCCTGATCTGGCCGTGCAAGACCGAGGCGTTAACGATGCTGATTGCGCGGCCGATTTGTACCGCCTCATCCCCTCTGGAACAGCGTCGATGCTAATCCTTTCCACGGTTGCGCGGAAGCAGTTCGTTAGAACTAGCTAATGCTCTTCGTTGGGCGGCGGAGCACAAACGTCCACAGACACAAAAACGGCCCCGCAACGGGGCCGTTTTTCGCGTTTGGTGCCGAATTGTTCAGGTGAGCGGCGAAAGCTGGATCTCGACGCGGCGGTTTTGTGCGCGGCCCTCGGCCGTGGCATTTGAGGCGATCGGACGCGTCTTGCCGAAGCCGGTAACGGCGAAGCGGCGGGAATCGACGCCCTGCCCGGACAGATAGTTGGCCACCGCCAAGGCGCGGCGCTGCGACAGGTCGAAATTGTGCTCGGCGCTACCAGTCGAATCGGTGTGGCCGAATACGTCGACCGTGGTCTGCTTGAACTTCTTCAGCACAAGCGCCACCGAATTCAGGACGTCATAAAAGCCGGGCTTCACGGCATCCTGGTCGACATTGAAGGTGATGTCGGATGGCATGTTGAGGATGATCTGATCGCCGGTGCGGGTGACGCTGACGCCGGTACCCTCAAGCTGCCGGCGCAGTTCCGCCTCGTTCTGGTCCATGGTGGCGCCGATGGCGCCGCCGGCCAGCGCACCGATACCGGCGCCGATCAGCGCGTTGCGGCGATCATTGCCGCCGGCAAGCAGGCCGACGCCGGCGCCGGCCAGCGCGCCGAGACCGGCACCGGCCGCGGTGTTGGAGATCTTCTGGTCTCCAGTATACGGATCGGTGGTGGTGCAGGCGCTCACGAGTACAGCCGTCGCCACAACGACGAGCACAGTCTTTTTCATTGGGTAGTCCCTCTCCAAACCGCGGTCGCGCCGAAGGCGCGCCAAATCAGCCCTTCCTGCCTCGTTGTAACATGAAATGCGGCGAAAAGCGGAACGGGAAAAGCGGCTGGCCAAGGCTTTTCCCGACCCAATTCTGAAGCGCGTCGCGTCTGAACGCGAACCATGCGGCGCGCCCTAAATTCTTGTTTTATGCATGTCGTTATCGCAAAATCGCTGCGCACTTTTGCGCGACATGCATTCATGGCCGCTGCGTCAGGCGATCGGCTACCAGAGGTTCTTGCCGTCGATGACGACCACTTCGACCTTGTCGAGGTCGAAGTCGTCGAACAAGCGCGAATTCACGCTGATCTTGGGATTGTCGAAATCCGGCTTGCCGGTCGACCAATCCGGCGTTTCGGTGAAGGTGCCGCAGCCACAGGTGGCGCAGAAACCATGCTTTACCGTTTTCGATCCCCAGAGATAGAAGGAGACATTCTCGCGCGGGCTGGTGAGCTTGAATTGCGATGGGGTGTAGTAAGCCCACAACGAACCGCGCTTCGAGCAGAAGGAACAGGTACATTGCGTCACGGTTTGCGGTGCTTGCGAAACCTCGAATGTCGTCGCCTTGCAGTGGCAGCTTGCCTTGATGACCATGAAAAGTCCCTCGCGCTTGTCCGCCGCACCCGAGGCGACAAGGCACCATGAACGAGCCTTCCTGACAACCCTGCGTCGACAGTCCGTCATCGAGAATATCCGCCTATCGCATCGGCCCGAAAATCGAAATCGATTTTTGCTGCGCTGACCTTCGGTTCGGAAAGCACGATGCGTAGATTCAAAGTGTTAGAGCGTATTTTGTGCGTCCATGTAGACGCACCTCGCTCTGATACGCTCAGTAGGAGCGCGGCGGCACGAACAGGCAGATGGTCTTGCCGGCGTCGAGGCCAGCCTGATGAGCGCACCAGTGGAACTCGCCATCCGGGCTGTCCTTGACGCGCTTGTCGGTCATGGGAACAACCTCGCCCGTGCCGGCAATCACATAGCCCTCAGGTTTTTCCAAGACTTCGCCCGTATGCGTCGTGCGGCAATCATAGTTCGCACAGCAGGCGAATGGATAGCTCCAGCCTTGCGGCATCGCCGCGGTCGGCGTGGCATCGTGTGCAAACGCCGGCGCCGTCAGCACCGCGATCGCCCCGGTTGTGAACACGGAAAACAGGAATTGGGAAAACAAGAGGCGGCCCGCCGTTTGTACGGCTGAAGCCGGTCGGGTCATTGAAGCAGGCATGGGCGCAGTCCTATCAAACGAGTTATCAAGCGTTTCGCTTGCCCCGCCCAGAACGTGTCTTCCCAGTAGCCGGATCGTCAGGTCGCAGATATGCCGCGTCCGGCCATAAATGCTTTTTCTCCCAAGCCCTGGATGGTGGGCTGATTCCTTGGTTGGCGCAAGAAATTGCTGATACTCAGCCCAACAACCGACTGCGCATCAATTCCGGAAACCGCAAACGGTTCCGGAAGGGATCGCGCACCAATGATAAAATATTAGAACACTCTGTTATAAGTCGTTTTTCGACACTCGGCTCCAAATCCGGAACCGAACCGGCTGCTCAACGACATGGTGGCCACGGCCAACTGTCGGCCGTCAGTCGATATCCGCCACCACTTCGCCGGCGCCGCCCTCGATCCGCTGCGACAGCGAGGCTTCCATGAAATCGTCGAGGTCGCCATCCAGCACGCTCGACGGGCTTGTGCTCTCGACGCCGGTACGCAGATCCTTCACCAACTGATAGGGCTGCAGCACGTAGGAGCGGATCTGGTGTCCCCAGCCGATATCGCTCTTCGACGCTTCCGTGGCATTGGCCACCGCCTCGCGCTTCTTCAGCTCTTCCTCGTACAGCCGCGAGCGCAGCATCTCCCAGGCTTTCGCCTTGTTCTTGTGCTGGGAGCGTTCGGCCTGGCAGGCAACCGCGATGCCGGTGGCCAGATGGGTGATGCGGACCGCCGAATCGGTGGTGTTGACGTGCTGGCCGCCCGATCCGGACGAGCGATAAGTGTCGATGCGGACATCGGATTCGGAAACGTCGATCTCGATCGTATCGTCGATGACGGGATAAACCCAGACGCTGGCGAAAGACGTGTGGCGACGCGCATTGCTGTCATAGGGCGAAATGCGCACGAGACGATGGACGCCGGATTCCGTCTTCAGCCAGCCATAGGCGTTGTGGCCCTTTATCAGCAGCGTGGCGGACTTGATGCCGGCTTCTTCGCCGTCATGCACTTCCAGCACCTCCACCTTGAAGCGGCGCCGCTCGGCCCAGCGCGTGTACATGCGCAGAAGCATCGAGGCCCAGTCCTGGCTTTCCGTGCCACCGGCGCCGGCATGGATTTCGAGATAGGTGTCGTTGGCGTCCGCCTCGCCCGAAAGCAGCGTCTCGATCTGGCGGGCCTTTGCTTCGCCGCGCATCGAGCGGATCGAAGCTTCAGCCTCGGCGACGACGCTCTCGTCGCCCTCCTCCTCGCCAAGCTGGATCAGACCGACATTGTCGTCCAGCGCCTGGGTGAGACTTTTGACCGCCGCGATGCCTTCCTCCAGGCCCTGGCGCTCGCGCATCAGCTTCTGCGCTTCCAGAGGCTCGTTCCAGAGGCTCGAATCCTCGGCGCGCACATTCAGGTATTCAAGCCGCTTTATGGCCTGATCCCAGTCAAAGATGCCTCCTCAGCAGGGTTATCGCCTGCCTGATCTCGTCGACGATGTTCTGCGTTTCCGCGCGCATGGCTGAGTTTTTGTCCTGTTTTGGAAATAGTACCCGGAGCGCTTCCACTCCCGGTCGGCGCGATACATAGGCACGGCACCGCCGCCTGTAAAGCCAATTGGCCAGCCGGCAAGGCAATCGCTCTGGTGAATTCGCGCCTTGCCCATCCGGCGTCAGGCCGGGCTGGATCTGCGCGGCGGACCGGGCTAGCCGACAGATTGGGCCGACCGAACAGGCCGACCGTCAGTAGAGGCCGCCGCCGCCTGACTGGATGGCCTGGTTGGCCTGCGGCGATAGCGCCCCGCCCGAGGCGTTGGAGCCGTCCGCGCCCATGCCGATCACCCAGTAGCTGTCGGCGGGACCGGTGCCCGGCTTGAAGGCTTCGATGATGGTGCCTGCGTCACCCTCGTTGGCGCGCATGCCGGTCTTGCGATTGATGGCGATCAGCTTCATCCCTTCGGGAACCTGGAAGTCGACATTGGGCGTGCCGTCCAGCGCCACGCGCATGAAGTCCTTGAAGATCGGCGCCGCGAGGCCGCCACCGGTCGCGCCTTTGCCGAGACCTTTCGGCTGGTCGTAACCCATATACAGGCCGACGACGAGATTGGGCGTATAGCCGATGAACCAGGCATCCTTCTCGTCGTTCGTCGTTCCGGTCTTGCCGGCGATGTGGCGGCCGAGCTCGGCGATGGTGGCGCCGGTACCGCGCTGGACGACGCCCTCCATCATCGAAGTGATCTGATAGGCGGTCATCGGATCGAGCACCTGCTCGGAATTATCGACCAGTTCCGGCTCGGGCTGGTTGTGCCATTCGGCGGCATTGCAATTTTCGCAGCCGCGTTCGTCCTGCTTGAACACCGTCTTGCCGTAACGGTCCTGGATGCGGTCGATCAGCGACGGCTTGATCGACTTGCCGCCATTGGCCATGATCGAATAGGCCGACACCATGCGCATCACGGTGGTCTCGCCCGAACCCAGCGCCATCGGCAGATACGGCGCCAGATGATCATAGACGCCGAAGCGCTCGGCGTATTCCACGACCAGCTTCATGCCCATGTCGTTGGCCAGGCGCACCGTCATCAGATTGCGCGACTTCTCGATGCCGGAGCGCAAGGTCGCCGGTCCAGCAACCGTTCCGTCGTAATTCTTCGGAGTCCAGGTCGTGTTGCCGCTCTGGATGGTGATCGGCCCGTCCATGATCACCGAAGCTGGCGTATAGCCATTGTCGAGGGCGGCCGAATAGACGATCGGCTTGAACGAGGAACCCGGCTGCCGCATGGCCTGCGTCGCGCGGTTGAACTCCGATTGCGCGTAGGAGAACCCCCCGACCATGGCCAGGACGCGGCCGGTGTGCGGGTCCATGGCGATCAAGCCGCCTTCCACTTCGGGAACCTGGCGCAGGATATAAGCCCCGTCGGCGCCCTCTTTCTTTTGGACGAAGATCACGTCGCCCGGCTTCAGCACATCCGCCGGCGACCTCGCCTTGACGGTCTTGCCATCGACCACATGGCGCATGGCGAAGCTCATGTCCTCGCGGCTCACCGTGCCCTCGATGCGCTCCTTGACGATGTCACCCGAGACCTGCCGTGCCGGCTGGAGGCCGATGGACAGACCGCTTTCCGAACTGTCGAGCACGACGGCGAGCGACCATTCGGGCACGTCCTCCAGCCTCTTGACGCCGCTCAAAGGCACACCCCAGTCGCCTGAGATATCGATATTCTTCACCGGCCCGCGATAGCCGCGCAACGTATCGAACTTCATCAGGCCATTCTGCATGACCTTGCGGGCGAGGAGCTGCATCTTGGGATCGAGCGTCGTGCGAACGGACAGGCCGCCCTCGTACAGCGCGTTCTCGCCATAGCGTGCTATGATCTGGCGGCGCACTTCCTCGGTGAAATATTCGCCGGCGAACAGATAGGTGCCGGTGCGGCGTGGCGTGACGCCGAGCGGTTCGGCCTTGGCCTTCTCGCCCTCTTCACGCGTAACGTAGCCATTTTCGACCATCTGGTCGATGACCCAGTTGCGGCGCTCCAGCGCGCGGTCGGTATGCTTGAAGGGATGATAGTTGTTGGGGCCCTTCGGCAAGGAGGCCAGATAGGCTGCTTCCGCCACGGTGAGCTCGTTCACCGACTTGTCGAAATAGGTGAGCGCGGCGCCGGCGACGCCATAGGCGCCGAAGCCGAAGAAGATCTCGTTGAGATAAAGCTCTAGGATCCTGTCCTTCGAATAGGCCTGCTCGATGCGGAAGGCGAGGATCATCTCCTTGATCTTGCGCTCGTATGTCTGATCCGAGGTCAACAGGAAATTCTTCGCCACTTGCTGGGTGATGGTCGAGGCGCCAACCTGGCGCTTGCCCGATCCGAAATTCTGCAGATTGACAATGACCGCGCGGCCAAGCCCGGTCATATCGATGCCGGGGTGGTTGTAGAAATTCTTGTCCTCGGCCGACAGGAACGCCGCCTTGACGCGGTCCGGTATTGCCTGGATCGGCAAATACAGGCGCCGTTCGCGCGCATATTCAGCCATCAGCGCGCCATCCGACGCATGGATGCGGGTCGTCACCGGCGGCTCATACTTGGCCAGGACCTCGTAGTCGGGCAGATCCTTCGACAAATGGCTGATATAGATCGCCACGCCCGCCGCGACCAAAAGGGCCAGCGCCGTGCCGATGCCGAAGAAATAGCCAATGAGACGAATCATGCCCGCTCCAGTCCTTGGTTCGGGAATCTCCTAAACGAAGCCGCCTCTCGCGCAAGCTTTCGAGACGATCCCGATCCGCATTCGAAAACCCATGTCGCCATCATGTGGGTAAAATACGGCAGGCCAGGATTTCGGTTTCGAATACCTGACAATAAAAGCACAGGGTGTTGTCACCGTGCAACGCTGCCCCTGGTTGTGGACGATGGCCGGCATCTCAGCCTCCGGTTCCTGTTCCGGTCTTGGCTGAGGCAAACAGCGCGACGGCGTTGGCTATGCTCTGGGCCGCCTTGCCGCGCCAGTCGGCGCTGAGCAGTTGCGCCTCGTCCTTGGCATTGGAGAGATAGCCGAGCTCTACCAGCACGGACGGGACGTCCGGTGCCTTCAGCACCTTGAAGCCGGCCGAACGCTGCGGATTGTTGATGAGACCAACGCTGCTGGAAAGCTGGCCGACCAGAGTATGGGCGAAACTCATCGAGAAACTGTGCGTTTCGCGGCGGATCAGGTCGATCAGAATATCAGTCACTTCCTTGTTGTCGTCCTTGATCTCCATGCCGGCGAACTGGTCGGAGAGGTTTTCACGGTCGGCAAGCGCCTGGGCTTGCGGGTCGGAAGCCTTGTCGGAGACGGTGTAAACGGTTGCGCCGCGGATGCCCTTGACGCTGATCGTGTCGGCATGGATCGAGATGAGCAGGTCGGCCTCGTGCTGGCGGGCAATGCGCACACGGTCATCCAGCCGCAGGAACTGGTCGCTGTCGCGCGTCATGAACACGTCGTATTTGCCGACCGCGGCAAGCTTGTCGCGCAATTCGGTGGCGAAGGCGAGCGTGACGTTCTTTTCGATCGTACCGTTCAGGCCCTCGGCGCCGCCGTCGATGCCGCCATGGCCAGGATCGATGACGACGGTGAAGCGATGGCCTGGATTGGAGACCGGCCCGGTGCCGATCCTGCCGCCCTTGTCGGAGGAGACCGTAGAGCCGGTGGTCAGCGCCTGATTGGCAAGAGCGGCGTCGAATTCGCGCGCGGACGCCGCCGACATGTCGATGGCGATACGATAGCCTTCGCCGTCATCGTTCTTGAGCACGTCGAGCCGGTCGACGGCGAATGGGCCCTTGCCGGTGAGGATCAGCCGCGAGACCCCGTCGCCGAGATCGCCGTAGCGCACGTTCCTGACCAGGCCACGCGCCTTCACATCCTTGGCATTGACGGCGAATCGCGTGCTTGGCAGATCGATGACCAGGCGGTTGGGGCCGCGCAGGAGGAACCATTTGACGTCGGGTTCGCGATCGAAATTGACGACGATGCGCATCTTGGTGGCGTCGCCGGCCATCTTGTAACTCGTCGCGCGCAGTGGCGTCTCGACGGCAAAGGAAACCGGCGGGAAAGCCAGACAAACGGCAAGCAACAGCAACAGGCAGGCGGCACGGGAGAAAATGCCTCCGGCACGCCTGCCCTTGTCTGTGAAGCCTGCCAGTCCCATTTTCTTCCAGTCGCTTCTGTTTGGCGCCAGACGGCGATCATGCTGTTGAAGGGCCGGTTAAGCCGCGAACTCGATTAACGATTGGTATCCAGAGAAGGTTAACCAAGCCTTTTCATGCAAGGCCCAAGCCCTGTACTTGCCGTAACGGAACTGCTTTTTGCCGGCATCGGAAATCGGGGTTGCCTTCCAACCCGCCAAATCATAAAAGCGATGGTGGATCACTGCAATCCTGGAACCGTCCTCTTCCGCAGCTTCCTGCTACAGGTCAGACGAAAGGCGGCTCCTTCGCTTCAAGCGAAAAGGCATCAGGTGATCGCGACGAATTTCGCAGGCGCGAGCCCGTGGCGGGGGAATCGCCTGCGTGAGGAAAACGGCCGGGATTGTTCCGCGCCGGCTCTGTACGAGCAAACAAGCTGGTCCGGATTTTCCGGGCTTTGGTTCAAAAAGGATCCGCTGGTTACGATGGCTTCAAGCGCAATCATGGAAAGGTCCGCAGCAAACCGCGCCATTGTGGCAGCGGGCGGCACCGTCATGGCGCTCAAGCGGCGGCCGGCGGACGTTCAAATGTCCGGCACCCATGTTCACCCGCAGCGAAGGGCTTTGCCCCGCAAGCTGCAATCGATGACGGCTGCCGGCGGGAAACGAAATAATGCCCAACAAAATGCTGATAGACGCCTCCCACCCGGAGGAAACACGTGTTGTCGTCGTTCGCGGTAACCGTATCGAAGAATTCGACTTTGAATCCCAGGACAAGAAGCAGCTCAAAGGAAACATCTACCTCGCCCGCGTAACCCGCGTCGAACCCTCGCTTCAGGCAGCCTTTGTCGAATATGGCGGCAACCGTCACGGTTTTCTCGCCTTCAGTGAAATTCACCCCGACTACTACCAGATCCCGGTCGCCGACCGTCAGGCGCTGTTGCGCGCGGAAGCGCAGGAGGCTGAAGACGAGGACGAAGAGGACGGCGAAGGCGAAGACCGCCAGAGCCGCGAACGCGGCCGGCGAGGACGCCGTCGTGGCGGCAAGAGCCGCGACCGCGGCGAACACAAGCGCGACGCAAGCGCGGCTGATTCTGCCGATTCCGATGAGAGCGGCGGTCATAGTGAGAGCCATGAGGATGCGGTCGCGGAGAATGTCGACGCCGCGCCCGAAGATGGCACCACCGCGCCTGACAGCGCGGATCATGATGAAGACGCTGCCGACCGCGGCGAGGATGTCGTAGCTCGCGGCGAGGACGTCGCGGATGATGAGACCTCTGCCGAAGGTGGACCCAATTCCATCGCCGCCAGCATCGAAGCGGATGTGATCTCCGAAGCCGTGCTGCAGACGGAGCCTGCGGGCGAAGCCACCTCGAGCGACAATGATCGCGGTATGCTGGAAGAGGTGCAATCCTCACACTCGGACGACCATGAGGTCGAATCGGTCGGCGCCGAGGATGCACTGGAGGAAGTGCGCAACCGCCGCAAGCCGGTGCGCCGCCAGTACAAGATCCAGGAAGTGATCAAGCGCCGGCAGATCCTGCTGGTGCAGGTCGTCAAGGAGGAGCGCGGCAACAAGGGCGCCGCACTCACCACCTATCTCTCGCTTGCCGGCCGCTATTCCGTGCTGATGCCGAACACAGCGCGCGGCGGCGGCATTTCACGCAAGATCACCAGCGCGGTGGACCGCAAGCGACTGAAGGAAGTCGTCGCCGATCTCGAAGTGCCGCAAGGCATGGGCGTTATCCTGCGCACCGCCGGCGAAAGCCGCACCAAGGCCGAGATCAAGCGCGACTACGAATATCTGATGCGGCTTTGGGAAAACGTCCGCAACCTGACGCTGCAGTCCACGGCCCCTGCCCTGGTCTACGAGGAAGGCAGCCTGATCAAGCGTTCCGTGCGCGACCTCTACAACAAGGACATCGACGAGATCCTGGTCTCCGGCGACGAAGGCTACCGCGAGGCCAAGGATTTCATGCGCATGCTGATGCCGAGCCACGCCAAGGTCGTGCAGCCGTTCCGCGACACGACGCCGATCTTCGTGCGCAATGGCATCGAGGCACAGCTCGACCGCATGCTGCAGCCGCAGGTGACGCTGAAGAGCGGCGGCTACATCATCATCAACCAGACCGAAGCGCTGGTCGCCATCGACGTCAATTCGGGCCGTTCCACCAAGGAACACTCGATCGAGGACACCGCGCTTCACACCAATCTGGAAGCGGCCGAGGAAGTCGCGCGGCAACTGAGGCTGCGCGATCTTGCCGGCCTGATCGTCATTGACTTCATCGACATGGAGGAGAACCGCAACAACCGCTCCGTCGAGAAGCGGCTGAAGGATCACCTCAAGAACGATCGCGCCCGCATCCAGGTCGGCCGCATCTCGCATTTCGGCCTGATGGAGATGTCGCGCCAGCGCATCCGCGCCAGCGTGCTGGAATCGACGATGAAGCCCTGCCCGCATTGCGGCGGCACCGGCCATGTGCGCTCCGATTCGTCCGTTGCGCTGATGGTGGTGCGGGCGATCGAGGAATTCCTGCTCAAGGATTCGCGCAGCCACATCACGGTGCGGACGCCGGCGGCGACCGCGCTCTACGTGCTCAATCACAAGCGCGGCACGCTGGTCGAACTCGAAAGCCGCTTCGGCCTGACCATCACCATCGAGGCCGACGACACGGTCGGCGCCCAGCATTACGCGATCTTCCGCGGCGCGCTGGCCGAAAAGCCTGAGGGCTTCGTCGAGGCGCGCAGCCTGCCCGCCTATGTCGAGCCGGAAGAGCCCGAGGACGAAATCGTCATCGAGGAGGAGGACGAGGCTCCCGTGCAAGCGGAGCAGCCGCGCCACGGCCAGCAGCCGCTGCAGCCGAGATCCAGCGAGGATGGCGAAGGCCGCGATCGCAAGCGCCGCAAGCGCCGCAGACGGCGTGGCGGCAAGGACCGCGACCGCGAGCATGGCGCGCCGGTGGAAGGTGCTTCCGTCTCGATGCCGGCGGATGGCGCTGTCGAAGCGACAAGTGATGAAGATGCTGGCGATGAACATGCCGAAGCGGGTCAGGAAGCACCGGTCGGCGTTGTCGATGCCACGGAAGCTTCTGATGACGGCCAAGGCAAGAAGCGGCGGCGCGGCAAGCGCGGCGGCAAGCGCAATCGCCGTGAAGACGACGAAGACGCGAGCGCCGGCGAAGCAGCGACCGCTTCCGAGGCCGACGCCACGCAAAGCGAGCCTGTAGCAATCGAACCGGTCGCAGCAACACCGGTCGAAGAGCTTGCGGTTCTCGCTCCAGCCAATGACGACGCGCCGAGCGCAGAGAAGCCGAAAAAGCCGCGCCGCGTCGCCAAGCCCAAGAAGGCGGCTGCGGAAACTGTCGCCGCAACTGTAGCGGACGTCACCTCGGCAGCCCCGGCCGAAACCCTTGCGCCCGTTTCGGAAGAAATAGCCGTGGTGGCTTCCGATGAAACGCCGAAGGCCCGTCCGTCGCGGCGCAAGCCCGCGCCGGTGGATGCTCCGGTCGTGCCGGTCGTCTCCTCGACCGTTGCCGAGGAAGCCAAGACTGAAGAAAAGCCGAAGCGTGCCGGCTGGTGGCAGCGAAAAGGCTTTTTCTAAGGTTTTCAGTTGCTTGTTGACTATCTGACAAAACCGCGCCACCGAAAGGTGGCGCGGTTTTGTCTGCTTATCGAAAGTCGAATCTGAAAAACTGTCCCGGCCGGCCGACATTTCCGCGAGCTGCGCGCCGATATCACTCCCGATTTTCTTTCCAACCGGCAGGCGCGGTGATTTTCACCACACTTTGGCTAATGCATGTCGCGCAAAAGTGTGCAGCGGTTTTGCGATGACGACATGCATGAAAACAAGAACTTAAAGCGCGTCGCATGAATCCGTTCAAACGCGACGCGCTTTAAGCCGCCGACTGCGGCAGCACGAACGGCATATTTCCCGGCGGCAGCGCGCCGACCTTCAGCCGGCAGTCGAACACTTTTTCGATCAGATCATCGCTCAGCACATCCTGCGGTGAGCCGGTGGCGGCGAGCCTGCCGCGGTGCATGACGAAAATGCGGTCGGCATACATGGCCGTCAGGTTGAGGTCGTGCAGGATGGCGACCACGCCGCCGCCCCTTCTGGCAAAATCGCGGGCGATGTTCATGATGATCAGTTGATGCTTGATGTCGAGGCTGGAAACCGGCTCGTCGAGGAACAGATAGCGCGGCTTGCCGTCGAGCACCGGCGCCCAGACCTGGCAGAGCACGCGGGCAAGCTGCACGCGCTGCTGTTCGCCGCCCGAAAGCTCCTGGTAGAAACGGCCGGCAAAGCCGTCGAGATCGACGCGCGCCAACGCCCGTTCGGGCAGGCGCTCGTCCTCGCCGGGCAGCACGCCGGAGCGTCCGCCGACCAGGCCGAGCCTGACGATCTCGCGCACCGTGAAGGGGAAGGACAGCGTCGTCGCCTGTGGCAGCACGGCACGCACTGTCGCGGCCTCGACCGGCTTCATCACGGCAAGATCGCGGCCGTTGATGGCGATCTGGCCCGAATAAGCAAGATCGCCTGACAACGCCCTCAGGAACGTCGTCTTGCCCGAACCGTTGGGGCCGACGATCGCCGCGATTTCGCCGGGCCGCATGTCGAAATCGACATTGGTGACGATGCGCTTGCCACCAATGGCCACCGAAACATCCCGCGCTTCGATCATGAAACCCATCTCACAGGTCGACGACGCCGCGCTTGCGCAGCAGGATCCAGAGGAAGAACGGCGCGCCGGCGATCGCGGTGACGATGCCGATCGGCAGCTCGGCCGGCGCTACGATGGTGCGCGCGACGGCATCGGCCAAAAGCAGCAGGCAAGCGCCGAGCAGTGCTGACGCCGGCAGCAGATAGCGGTTGTCAGGACCGATGGCCAGGCGCAGCAAATGCGGCACGACGATACCGACAAAGCCGATGCCGCCGCTGACGGCGACGGACGCCCCGACCGCCGCCGAAACGCCGACGATCGCGGTGTATTTCAGCCTTTGCACCGGGATGCCAAGATGGCCGGCGGTGGCTTCGCCGAGCGCCAGCGCGTTGAGACCACGCGCCAGGAACGGCATCGCCGCCAGGGCCAGCACGATGATCGGCCCGACCGAGCCGATCTTCTGCCAGGTCGCACCAGCGAGCGAGCCGAGCTGCCAGAAGGTCAGATCGCGCAACTGACGGTCGTCGGCCATGAAGATCAGGATGCCGGTCAGCGCCATGGCGAGCGCCGCCAGCGCTATGCCGGCCAGCAGCATGGTGGCGACCGAGGTTCGGCCCTGCCTGGTGGCGACCTGATAAAGCACCAATGTCGTCGCCAGCCCGCCGCAGAATGCCGCCAGCGGCAAGGCAAGCGTGCCCAGCGCCGCCGTGAATGGCGCCAGCACCGTGGCGCCAAGCACGATGACGGCCACCGCGCCAAGGCTCGATCCGGCCGAAACGCCGATGAGGCCGGGATCGGCCAGCGGGTTGCGGAACAGCCCCTGCATGACCGCGCCGGAGACGGCAAGTGCCGCGCCGATCAGCACGCCGAGGATGACGCGCGGCAGACGGATGTCATAGACGATCAGGCGGTCGCGAGCGTTCAACGCCTCATTGCCGGGCGCCGCACCCAACAGCCAGTCGCTGACAACGCTGACGGCCGACGCATCGGATGCGCCTGATGTCAGCGACAACAGCACGACAAGGACAAGTCCCACGCACAAAAACAGGATGACGATCCGGGCGCGTCCAGAACGGTCACCTTCGGATGCAGTCGCCATAACGCCCGCCGCACCTGCGATCGATTGGTCGGCCATCGTCGCTCGCTCAGTCCGTGACCTGCCCGCCATAGAGCGAGACGGCAAGATCATGGATGGCGTCGGCCGTGCGCGGCCCGAAGCCGAGCAGATAGCCGCCATCCATACGGACCACCTTGCGGGCAACGCCCGCCGGCGTCGATGAAATGGACGGGCTAGCGAACAGCTGGTCGTCCGATACTGCCGGGCCGGCATTGTTCATCATCAGGATCACGTCCGGCCTGGCGGTGATGACAGCCTCGTCGGACAATTGCTTGTAGCCGGAAAAACCGTCGATCGCATTGACGCCGCCGGAAAGCTTGATGATGCCATCGGCGGCGGTCTGGCTGCCGGCGGCGAGGATCTTGCCACCCTGCAACGACAGCACGAACAGGATGCGCTTGCGATCCTTGATCGAGGCGGTCTGCTTTTCGGCCGCCTCCAGCTTGGCGTCGATCTCGGCTGCCAGCGCATCGGCCTTGGCGTCGGCGCCGAGCGCCTTGCCGACGATATGGATCTTTTCGAGGATGCCTTCACGATCGTAGCGCTCGGGCACCTCGATGAACGGGATGCTCGTCTTCTTCAGCACGTCGACGGCCTCCTTGGGGCCGCTGCCGTGCAGCGCCAAGATGCCCGACGGATTGACCGAAAGCACACCTTCCGGCGAAAGCTGGCGCATATAGCCGACATCGGGCAGGCCGAGCGCCGCCTCGGGGTATCGGCTGGTCGAATCGCGGGCGACCAGACGGCTCTGCTCGCCGAGCGCAAAGACGATCTCGGTGATCGAACCGCCAATGGCCGCTATCTTCGAATTGTCGGCAAAGACCTCAGTCCCTTCGGTGGCGTGAGCCGGCAGCAGCGCAGCAAAGGCCAGGGAAAGACCCATCGCCGGCCCATAAACCCGTTTGAAAAAAGAAGCCATGTCGTTGTCCTCAGGCCGCGGTCGGGCTTGGTATGCGCGGCAGGTTCTCGGCAAGGAACCGCCAGTCCTCGCGCTCGGCTTCGCCCTCATGGCGTTTGCCGAAGAACTGGATGATCATCTTGCCGTCGGCGCCATAGGCTTCGAGCGAGGTGACATGGCCGTCCTTGGTCGGCTTGCGCACGGCCCAGACCTCATGGATGTGGTCGGTCCGCAAATGCAGGTGGAAGGTCTCGTCCAGCACGTTGATCCACGGTCCCATAGGCTTGATCGACTTGATCGGGCCGGAATGGATCTGGATGCAGCCACGATTGCCGACGAAGCACATGATCGGCATCTCGCCCTTGGCGGCATGGTGGAACATGGCGCTGACGGCGTCATTGTCGAGCAGCCAGGCGTAGTCCTGGCCGACCATGCGCATTGCCTGGCGGCGGTCGAGCTTCAGCGTCTTCAGCATGCCGAAGAACTGGTGCACGTCGGTCAGCCGGCTCCAGCGCTCGCGCAAATCGTCGACATCAGCCGAAGCGGCCGGAGCCTCGGCCTCGTCTTCGAACCCGCTCCCTGAAACCGCAACGGTCGGTTCCTGGTTCGGCGATTCGAGCTCGGCCACCAGCTTCTGATAGGCATAGAGGTTAGACGCGGGCCTGAGATGCACCTTGTGCACCGCCTCGCCTGCCGCATCGAAGAACTGCAGGCTGCGCCTGATCTCACCGCCGTCGCGCTTTTCCACGGCAAAGCCGTGTGCCCAGACTTTCGGGAAGATGCGCAGGTCGATGTTCTCGCCAAGCACCATGGCATTGTGGTTGCCGGTAACGACCTTGTCGTAGACGCCGATCTTTTCGTGCACCGCGCTTTCGTTGCGGGTCAGCGCCATGACCTCTCCGACAGCCTCCAGCCCGGTCAGAAGATCGTTGACGCGCGGCTCGACGCGCACGACCCCGTCGCCGCAATGCGCGGCGACCAGTTCGGCCTCCGAAATGTCGAGCTGGGCGGCGAGATCGCGCTCGCGCATCTTGGGATTGTCCGCCCGCGCTCGCCGGATTTCATGCGGGGCGGGTTTTACGCGCTGGTCCATGTCTTGAACACCTGCCTGTCTTACAGCCACTCGTCTTACAGCCACGCGCCTGCAGCTACTTGTTGAGGATCAGCTTGCCCTGGCGAGTGATCTTCAACCGATAGAGCGCGCCATGGTGCTCAATGCCGATCTCGTGCTCGCCCTGGAACAGCGTGTTGCTGGAGAGCGTCCTCACGGCAAGCGGGACCCGGTCGAAACGAGCCGAATTGTCGTCGGAACGGCGGACGCGATAGCGAAAGTCACCGGGATTGTGCGTGTTCATTGGATCGATCCCTTTCCTGTGCCGGGCGTCTGGCTAGGCGTTGCGTAGATGCCGATTCATTTCTTGACTTGAATAATCATGTTTATTAGTCAGTGCAATACCGGAGTAAGTGAGTCAACATTTAAGACGCCGGACACGATCAAAAATGCCAGCGAGCGCCAAGCCAGCCAGCATCGAACCTGGATTTTTGGAGTTGGGGCATGGGGTTGGCGAATTGGGGACGGCTTGGTCTGGAGAATCCAGGCCCAGTGCATTGGTCGACGGCAAGGACAATGGCCGCATTGCTGGCCGGCGCGGCAGCAATCAGCTTGCTGACAGCACCGGCTGGCGCTCAACAGGCGACAGAGCAGACCGACCAGGCGCAGCAGGCTGAAGCGGCCCAGGCGCCGGCGGGCGCGACGCTGCTGGACCAGATCCTGGTCGTCAGCCGCACCGGCGAGACGGCGATCGAATCCCTGTCTTCGTCCAGTCATGTCGACCAGGAGCAGCTGGAGCGGCGCATGGCAACGACGCCCAACGAGATGTTGCTGGGCGTGCCGGGCGTAGCAGTCCAGGCCGATGCGAGGCGCGTCAGTTCCTCCATCAACATCCGTGGCCTGCAGGATTTCGGCCGCGTCCAGGTGATCCTCGACGGCGCCCGCCAGAACTTCCAGCGCTCCGATCATGGCCCGCAGTCGACCTTCTACATCGATCCCGAGCTCATCAAATCCGTCGACGTGATCCGCGGGCCGGTGGCCAACACCTATGGTTCCGGCGCAATCGGCGGCGTCGTCTTCTTCGACACCAAGGATGCCGAGGATTTTCTCAAGCCGGGCGAGACCTGGGCAGGCTCCCTCACCGGGCGCTACGAGAGCAATGGCGAGGGCTGGACCACCAGTGCCACCGGCGCGTACCGCTTCAACGAAAATTGGGACGTGCTGGGCAACATCGTCTACCGCAACTACGACGACTACAAGGACGGCGGTGGCGACATCGTCAACGGCACCGGATTCGACGTGCTGAGCGGCCTGCTCAAGACCACCATCCGCCCGAGCGAAAACAGCGAATTGAAGCTCGGCTGGGTCGGATCGAGCGACGGATGGAACGAGATCAGCGGCGGCATCCCGGTGAACGACGCCGACTTGAAGTCGAACACCTTCACCGCCCGCTACAACATCACAGACGATGCCAAGAGCTGGCTCGATCTGCACATCAACGCCTCCTACAACAAGACCAACCTCGATCTGACGACGCTGGTCCCCCAGAACCGCTTCGACCCGGTCACCGGTCTTCCGGTCGTCCTGCCGGCAGGTTCGCTATCGACTTTCGATGTCGGCACCACCGGCATCGACATCTGGAATACGTCGCGGTTCGAGACCAGTGCGATCGCGCATGAACTGACCTATGGCGGCGACTGGGTGGGCGACGATGTCGAGACGGGCGGCACGGCAGGCGGCGACAGTTTCTACACGCCTTCAGGCAAGCGGAACGTTTCCGGCGCCTATGTCCAGGACAAGCTCACCTGGGATTGGCTCGAAGTCATCGCCGGACTACGCTACGACAGCTACAAGCTCGACAGCGATGTCGGCGAAACCTCCGGCGACCGGCTGTCGCCGCGCATCACCGTCGGCGTCTCGCCGTTCGAGAGCGCGAACCTTTCGGGACTGCAATTCTACGGCACCTACGCGGAGGGCTACCGTTCTCCCTCGCTGACGGAAACGCTGATCAGCGGCAACCATCCGGCAGGCGTCACCTTCCCGTTCCTGCCCAATCCCAATCTGAAGCCTGAAACCGGCAAGACGGTGGAATTCGGCGTCAACTACAGCACCAACGGCGTCATCCAGGCCGACGACGCGCTGCGGCTGAAAGCCGCCTACTTCAACAACAATGTCGACGACTATATCGATGGCGTGACACTGTCCGCGTTCGACCCGACCAGCGGCTGCCCGTTCGGACCGGGCATACCGATCTGCTTCCAGTATCAGAATTTCGCCAAGGCCAAGATCGACGGCTTCGAAATGGAAGCGTTCTACGATGCCGCATGGGGATATGCCGGCCTTTCCGCCTCATTCATCGATGGCCACACCATTTCCTATGAAGGTGATCGGGCGGACCTTGCCACCATCCCCTCCTCCCAGGTCACGGCGCAACTCGGCCTGCGCTTCCTTGAAGACAAACTGACGGTCGGCGGCGAAGTGCAGTACAACGGCAAGCCGAAGGGCAACGCGATCGCCAAGGACTATACGCTGGTCAATGCCTTTGCCAGCTATCAGGCGACCGACAATTTCAAGGTCGACTTCCGTGCCGACAACTTGTTCGACGCCAAATACACCAACCCGTTGAACGTATCGTCCACCAATGTCATCTACGAGCCTGGCGTCACGCTGAAGCTGGCGGCGACCATGCGGTTTGGAGGCTGATGACAATGACAATCTTGACGACATCGCTTCGTCTGCTGACCTCGGCGTTTGCGGTGTCGCTTGGGATGGGCCCGGCGCTGGCGCAACAGGCCGCGCCGGCCCCATCGCTGACCCTCGAGCTCAACGCAGCGCAGCCCTCCGAAAAGGGCTGCCGGCTGACCTTCGTCGTCAACAACGGCCTCGGCACGGATCTCACCAAGGCTGCGTTCGAGATCGCGCTGTTCAACGAGGCCGGCGTCGTCGACCGGCTGACCGTGCTCGACTTCAAGGAATTGCCTGCGGGCAAGACCAAGGTCACGCGTTTCGACCTTGCCGGCACCGATTGCACCAAGCTCAGCCGCGTGCTGATCAACAGCGCGACGGAATGCACGGGCGCAAGCGTCGAACCAGCCGCCTGCATGCGCGGCCTGAAGTCCGGGACCAAGACCGCCATCGCCTTCGGGGTTTGAGTGGGGCTGCATACCACATTCACGCATAACACCGTGGCATGGCCTGTGTCCGGTCCGCTGCCATGGGCGGCAACCGATCTTGATTTGACAATCCCATGTCGCTCGCGGCAGGTCTCGCCGCGAGACATGCAGAAAATCAACCTCCTCCCCGACGCCGGCAGCGAACTGGCGATTACGCCAGCCGAGCCGCTTGCGCAGGCGCAGCCAGCCGAGAACCGCAAATGGACGGTGGCGATCATCGCCTCCTGCCTGCTCCATGCCGCTGTGGCGGCGGCGTTTCTGATCGCACCCGCCGGGACATTCTCTTCCGGGGATGCAATCCAGATGGAAGGCACCGATCAAGCCGGCGCCAACGTGGTCGGCAGCGCCTTGGGTGATCGGACCCCGGGTGCGATAGATGTCACCTTGGTGCCCGATCCGCAGCCGGCCAGGGTCAAGCCCGAGCCGCCTGCCGACCGGCCCGCCAGGGAAATGGCGGCGCAGCCCCCCGCGCCGCGGATTGTCAAACAACCCGCGCCGGACATACTGGTGGCCGACACCCCACGCCTGGACGAACAGAGCGTGGTTCCAAAGATTGAAACACCTGCAGAGCCGACTGCTCCGGCCGAAAGCACCGAGACGCCTCCTCCTGTCGATATCGGACAGCCGCCGATCCCGACCGCAAGGCCAAGCACGACGGCAGGTCTTGGCGGAGCGGGCCAAACGAACGATGCCCGCGGCGCCGCGGATGGCGAAGAACGCGACGCGGTGACCTCCAGCACGGGCAAAGAGCAAACCGTGGCTGGCAATGCGGCGGAATCCCGCTACAGCGGTGAAGTCCAGAAGAAGCTTTCCCGCGCCAATCGTCGCGTTTCGAAATCCATACAAGCGAAAGCTCGTAACAACGCCAGGGTCGTTTTCGTTGTCATGGCCGACGGCAGCGTCGGCGACATGCAGCTTGCAGAAAGCTCAGGCTCTGCCGAGCTTGATCAATTCGCTTTGACACTGGTGCGCCAGCAAGCCCCGTTCCCTCCCATCCCAGTCGAGACCGGCAGGGCAAGTTGGGTATTCAAAGCGCGGATCGGCCCGTTCTGACAACCTCCAATCCATCAATCCTCACACGTCGCGAATCCCGAAAGGAAACCCAATGTACATCGCCATGAACCGCTTCAAGGTCCAGAAAGGCTCGGAGGACGCTTTCGAGGACGTCTGGAAGAACCGCGATTCCAGCCTTTCGGAGATGCAGGGTTTCAAGGAATTCCACCTGCTGCGTGGACCGGTCAACGAGACCGAAGGCTATACGCTGTTCGCTTCGCATACGGTTTGGACGAGCCATGAGGATTTTGTCGCCTGGACCAAATCCGAGAATTTTCGCGCCGCGCACCGCAATGCCGGCACCTCGAAGGTGCACTATCTCGGCCATCCGCAATTCGAGGGCTTTTCGGTCGTCGAGGGCGCGTGACATGGCATCGCCCGCTGTTGACCCGGCGCGCTCCATTCCCGTCCTGCCCTCGCCGGATATCAAGGCAACGCGTGATTTCTATCGCGACCAGCTCGGCTTCGGCATCGTCGGACCGGAGATGGACGAGTATCTGATCATGCGCCGCAACGAGATGGAGATTCATTTCTGGAGGAGCAACGACCGCAAGCTGCCGGAAGTGTCGTCCTGCTACATCAGAGGCGGCGAGGTGCCGGCGCTGTACGCCGAATTTTCCGCTCGCGGCGTCGAGAAACTCAGCCCCTTCACCGTTCGCCCGTGGAACATGAAGGAATTCTACGTCTGGGACCCGCATGCCAATCTGCTGAAATTCGGTTGCGCGCCGGAAGAGGTGTGACGGTTCGGCGGGCGACACCCGTCACGCCCGCCGATTCTCAGGCCCGCCGAACAACCGTCGCAGCGCCCGAACGAAGCGCTTGCGCCGTCGCCGCAAACGGCTTCGGCGATCAAGAAAAGGCATGACACGCGGATCGTCGCCCAGGCTGCCAAACCGCCTGACATGCTGCGACAGGAACCCGGGCACGAAGTCCTGGCCATTGACGACGCTGAGCCGCTCCGCATTGGCCACGACATAGTCGACGACATCCGCCGCCATGGTCATCTCCTGCGCTCGGTACACCGGCGACTGCTGCACATGGCCTCCGGCGTAGGTGATGTTGGTGGATGCGTTGGCTCCGTGCAGGCGGTAGAGGCCAAGGCATTCCGACAAGATCAGGCTGCCGGCCTCCAGATGCGCGCATGTCGCCGCCAGATAGTCGGTCCCTATCCTGGCCTTGAATGGGAAAGCCAGAACCGGTTCCAGCGCGCCGCGCCGAAAGACCATCGAAGATGTTGGCGCCCACATCCAGCCATAGGCGCCGGGTCTGAAATGGGTGATCGGGTGGTCCGAAGCGTAGGCGATCTCGGGCGCCATTTCGCCGAGCTGCCTGCCAGGTGTGATGGCCGCGCCTGAGGTATCCGGCTTGGAACGCGGCTTTCGCAATTGAATGTAGGTGCCGGCCAGCAAGGTGCGGTCGCGATCGACCAGAAAGACATCGGAACTGGACAGCGACGCCGGGCGCGTCGCATTCAAATGGGCGGCAAGGTGCGCTACGAGAAAATTCGGCAACCAGATGTCGTCGGAATCGAGGAACGCCACGAATGGCGCATCGCCCGCGGCGAAACCATCGCGGAACGATTCAAGCTGGCCGCCATTTTGCGAACGCACCAACAGGCTGAAGCGCGGGTCACCGATCGCTTCGAGTAGCCGGCGGATATGGTCGGCCGAGCCATCGGTCGAAGCGTCATCGACGATGACGCAGTCCCATTTCTCATAGGTCTGCGCCAGGACCGAACGGATCGCATCCTCGATATAGTTCCGATAATTGTGACTGGTGATGACGACGCCAACACGCGGAAGTTCAAAGCGTGGTGGCGTATGATGCATCTGTTCGGGCCCGGTCGAGTTGTCCCCTCTGTTCGGCCCGGTGCGGCTCCTTGTCAATACAGGGCGATTCCCAACAAGTGAAAAGCCTCAAGCCGCCGCCAGCAGGCTGGCATTGCCGCCTGCGGCCGTGGTGTCGACGCAGACAGCCCTTTCATGAGCATAAGCCGCCGGGTTGAGCACTTCGCTGACCAACGGCACGATCGGGCCGGCGCGGTCAGCGATGACTTTCCGCACGACGCGCGCGGCCTCGGGCGTGCCTGAAAAGGCGACCACGTCGACGCGTAGCGAGCGTGCCTCGACCGGGTCGGGACGGCCGTCGATGGCCGCGAGCGGCAGGCCCTTACCGGTCAGTGCCGACAGTGCCGCCGGCGCACCAGGCGCCACGGCAAGCACGGCATTGCCCGCGGCGAGCGCCTGGATGGTCTGCGCCAGCAGCGTGTCTTGATCCGGGCCGAGGCACAGCACCCTCCCGCGCGGCGACAGCGACAGCGTGTTGGCCTCGCCGGTCGGTCCCGGCAGGTCGACCTGGCCGAAATCGATGCTGGCGGCGGCACCGATCGCCGCCGCACCCTTGCCGCGCAGATGCTTGCGCAGGATGGCGACGCGGTCGGGCCGTGTCGACCAGCCGCCAAGCGCGGGATCCGGCAGATTGTCGGCAAGCTCGGTCGCCGTCACCTTGTGGCCCTCGGCGATATGCGTGCCGGCCTCCGGCCCCTTGCGGAAGCGCCTGAGATAATGCGGGCCGCCCGCCTTCGGCCCGGTGCCGGAAAGTCCTTCGCCGCCAAAGGGCTGCGAACCGACCACGGCGCCGATCTGGTTGCGATTGACGTAGATGTTGCCGGCGTGAATGCCGTCGACGAAATGCTGGACGCGGCCCTCGATACGGGTGTGCAGGCCGAAGGTCAGACCATAACCCTTGCGGTTGATCGCGGCGATGACAGCATCGATCTTTTCGGCGTCGAAGCTGGCGACATGCAGCACCGGCCCGAACACCTCGCGCTCCATCTCCTCGATGCCCTTGACCCGGAACACATGCGGCGCGACGAAGCGGCCATCCTTCGGCGCTTCGAGCTTGGCGATCAGCCGGCCCTGCAGCCCCATTTTCGTGCAATAGTCGCGGATCGAGTCCTTGGCCTCGTCGTCGATGACCGGGCCGACATCGGTCGAAATCTGCCAGGGATCGCCGATACTGAGCGCTTCCATCGCCCCCTTCAACATCTCCAGCATCTTCTTCTCGACGTCCTTCTGCACGTAAAGCACGCGCAGCGCCGAGCAACGCTGGCCCGCACTCTGGAAAGCCGACGCCAGGATGTCGCGCACCGCCTGTTCGGGAAGTGCTGTCGAATCGACGATCATCGCGTTCAGCCCTCCGGTCTCGGCGATCAGCATGGCGTCGGGCGCTGCGGTCTCCGCCAGTTGCTTCTCGATCAGTTTGGCGACCTCGGTCGAGCCGGTGAAGCAGACGCCGGCAATGCGCGGGTCGGCGGTGAGCGGTCCGCCGACCGACGGTCCATCGCCGGGCAGAAGCTGGATGACGTCTTCCGGCACGCCGGCCTCGCGCAGCATTTCGACGGCGCGGAAGGCGATCAGCGGCGTCTGTTCGGCCGGCTTGGCGATCACCGAATTGCCGGTCACCAGCGCAGCGGCGATCTGGCCGGTGAAGATGGCCAGCGGAAAATTCCACGGCGAGATGCAGACGATGGCGCCGCGCGCCTGGGTGCCCGCTTCGACGTTGGCCGCCTCAGTGGCGTAGTAGCGCAGAAAGTCGACCGCTTCGCGCACTTCGGCAACGCCGTCGGCCAATGACTTGCCGGCCTCGCGCGTCGCCAGCGCGAAGAACTCGACCGCGTTGGCCTCGTAGAGATCGGCGGCCCGGTTGAGGATGGCCGCACGCTCGGCGACCGGACGTTTCGCCCAGGCCGGCTGCGCCTCCACCGCCATGCGCACGGCGGTCGCCACTTGCTTGGCGGCAGCCTCGCTGACCGTACCGACCACCTCGTCAGGCCTGGCCGGATTGACGATGGAGCGTTGCTTGCCGTAGCCGGCGGCCCGTGTGATCGGCTTGGCGTGCCAGCGATCCGGCCCGGCGAACGCCGCCTTGGCCTTGTCGATGGCGGCCAGCGTCACCGTATCGGTGATGTCGAAGCCCCTGGAATTGCGGCGTCCGGCGCCGAAGATCGTCGCGGGACGCGCAATCGCCGGATTGGCGGCAGGGCCCTGTTTCTCCACCGTTTCGAGCGGGTCGCGGGCGATATCCTCCGGCTCGACCTCCTCGTCGGTGAGCTGATGGACGAAGGAGGAATTGGCACCGTTCTCCAAAAGCCGGCGCACAAGATAGGCCAGCAGATCGGAATGCGCGCCGACCGGCGCATAGATGCGGCAGCGCGTGCCCTCAGCCTGCCGCACCGTCTCGTGCAGCGCTTCGCCCATGCCGTGCAGGCGCTGGAACTCGAAGGAATCGCGGTCCGTCGCCACCGACAGGATGGCGGCAACCGTGTGGGCATTGTGGGTGGCGAACTGCGGATAGATGCGGTCGGTCATCGACAGCAGTTTTTTCGCGCAGGCCATGTAGGAGACGTCGGTGTTGGCCTTGCGGGTGAAGACGGGATAGCCGTCGAGTCCCAGCATCTGTGCCCGCTTGATCTCGGTGTCCCAATAGGCGCCCTTGACCAGCCGCACCATGATGGTGCGGTCGTACTTCTTCGCCAGTGCGTAGAGCCAGTCGATGACGAAGCCCGCGCGCGGGCCATAGGCCTGGACGACGACGCCAAAGCCGTTCCAGCCGGCCAGCTCCGGCTCGGCCAGCACCCGCTCGATGACGTCGAGCGACAGGTCGAGGCGGTCGGCCTCCTCGGCGTCGATGTTGAGGCCCATGCGAGAATGGCGAGCCGCCAGCGCCAGCGACAAAAGCCGCTCCGCCATGACAGGCAGCATTTTTTCCTTCTGCGCCACCTCATAGCGCGGATGCAGCGCCGAAAGCTTGACCGAGATGCCGTGGTTCTGGCGGATGTCGGGGCCGTTGGCGCCGGCGTCGAGCGAGGAAATGGCGTCGGCATAGGCCTTGTGATAGCGCAGTGCGTCGGCCTCGGTGCGGGCCGCCTCACCCAGCATGTCGAAGGAATAGAGATAGCCTTTCTGCGTCATCGGCCGGCCGCGCTTGACGGCCTCAGCGATGGTGCGGCCGAGCACGAACTGCTCGCCCATTTCGCGCATGGCGGCCGCAACCGCCTTGCGGATGACTGGCTCGCCCAGCCTCCGCACCATGGCCCGCAGCGTGCCCTCGATGCCGCCCTCGCCCTCGTCGAGCACGCGGCCCGTCAGCATCAGCGCCCAGGTCGAGGCGTTGACGAAGATCGAGCTGGAACCGCCCGAATGCGCCGACCAGTCGTGCGGCGCGATCTTGTCGGCGATGAGATCGTCCATCGTCTCGGTGTCGGGCACCCGCAGCAGCGCTTCGGCGAGGCACATCAGCGCCACGCCCTCCTTTGTCGAGAGGCCGTAGGCGGAGAGAAAAACTTCCATCAGCCTGGGATCGGACGAGCCGCGCACCGCTCGCACCAGATCGGCGGCGCGGGCCGAGATCGAGTTGCGGTCCTTTGTCGACAGCCCCGTCGCCTCGGCCAGCCGTCTCACCGCCTCGTCTTCGTCGGGCAGATAATTGGCACGGATCTGCTGGCGGATGGGCTCGAGCGCGGGCATGGCGGTCCTATGAAGCGAGCATCAGGGAGCGGGCCGGCGGTCACCGGACCCAATGGCGCAAGCTAGCACAAAGCCAAATTTCAGTCGTTCCAAAGAAATCGACAGGATAGGTCAATTGACCTATCATATGGCCTGATTTCCCTCAATTGAACCATGAAATCGATGACAGAAGACCAATTGGACCGCATCGACAGGAACATCCTCTCGGCATTGGCCCGCGATGGGCGGCTTTCCATGTCGGAGCTCGCCGCCAAGGTCGGCCTATCGAAGACGCCGGTGCAGGCGCGGGTCAAGCGGCTGGAGAAGGACGGCTATATCAGGGGCTACCAGGCGATCATCGACCGCGAGCGCATGGGCGAAGGTCATGTCGCCTTCGTCCAGGTCAAACTGTCCGATACGCGCTCGGCCGCGCTCGACGCCTTCAACCGTGCCGTGCAGGCGGTGCCGGAGATCGAGCAGTGCCACATGATGGCGTCGAGCTTCGACTATCTCCTGAAAGTCCGCACCACCGACATCGCCGCCTATCGCCGCGTGCTCGGCGAGCGCATCTCCGCCCTGCCCCACGTCGCCCAGACCTCCACCTTCGTGGCGATGGAGACCGTGAAGGATCGATGATCTAATCCGCCAGCGTCTTCAAGAACGCCACCAGCGCCGCGCGCTCGCGGTCCGAAAGCTGGAGCGGATGCAGCTCGGACACACCTTCGACACTTGCCGGCGCCCTGGAATAATGCGCCACCACCTCGTCGAGCGACGCGAACTGCCCGGCATGCATGTAGGGCGCACGGCTGGCCGCACCGCGCAATGACGGCGTCTTGTAGGCGCGGATGAGTTCCGGTCCGGCCTTGACCATGAAGCGCAGCTCGCCGCAGGCGCTGGCATCGCCGTCGCGAAAGGCGCCAAAACAGTTGAACGGGTCGGCCTCGACCTGGCGTACCGCATCTATGCGGCCGCGATCCGGCGGCAAACCCTTGACCGGCGGCACGCCGGTATTGTGGAAACTGTTGTCGGTGAAGCGCGGGCCGGTGTGGCATGTCACGCAATTGGCCTTGCCGACGAACAGCTTCAGCCCAAGGATTTCCTCAGGCGAAAAGGCATCGTCGTCTTTTGGCTTGGCACCGGTGGCCAGATCGATGGCAAAGCGATCGAAGCGCGTCTGCGGCGGCGCGATCGACCGTTCGAAGGCGGCGATCGCCTTGCCGATATTGGCGAAGACGCGATTGACGTCCTCGGTCTGTTGATCGGACATGGCGCTCCACGCCGCCTTCTCGGCATCGGTGCCGAGCGGGCTGGCATTGGCCGGCACAGTGGATAGGTCGGGCAGCGGCCCGAAGATGCGTTCGTAGCGCTCGCCAAAGCGCGCCTTGATGTAGTGCGCGAAGGCGGCGCGGTTGCCGGCGTGCTCCAGCGGATTCTCCAGCGGCGTCAGCGCCTGCGCCCAAAGGCTGTCGCGCCGCCCGTCCCAGAAGAACCAGGGGTCATGCGCGACGCCGGCCAGCGGCATTGTGCGCCGGTTGGTGCGGCCGACACCGACCGCCTGCGGCAGGTCGTCCTGGAACTGCCGGTCGATCTTGTGGCAGGTCGAGCAGGAAACCATGCCATCGCCACTCATCCCCGTGTCGAAGAACAGCGTTGAACCCAGAGCAGCCGCGGCCGGCACGTCGGCGAAGCGGTTGGTGGTGTCGGCCTTCAGCGGCGGCAAAGTGTTGAGCGCCAGCGAGGCGATGGTCTTCTTCTCGGCATCGGAGAATTCCGGCTTGCCGCAGCCGGCAAGCACGGCCATCGCCATCAGCAGGAGAAGACGCGAAAACCAGCTCACAGCAGCACGTTGAAGACGACCGTATCCGAACCGGCCGCCGCGGAAATGGCGAAATGCAACTGCCACAATCCGCTCATCGTGAATTTCAGCCCTTCGATGCGATAGCGCCCGTCGCCCAGATAGTCGGTCGCCTGCGGGCTGGTCGGCAGGCCGTGATTGTGCTGCGGCATGCCGCCAGAAACCGAGATCGCCGCCCCTTGCACAGGCGTTCCCGCAACTGTCTTCAGCGTCAGCAGCCAGGATTGCAGCTCGCCTTGGCGGATGGCACCCTTTTCGGGCTCGAAACTTGCCACAAACAGCCCGTGCGCCGTCGTTTTCGAACGGGAAATGTCCGTCCCGGCCAGTTGAGGCGCATGCCGCGTCGTCAGGTAGACGACGGAAAGAATGCCAGCCAGCAAGGCAGCCAGACCAAGACCCGCCAGAACATAACGCCATAACGATGCCAAACCGGTTCCTTTTCAGCCACTAACGTCTTGGTCAGCAGATAGCGTCCCGCCGCCTGCGGGAAAACGGTTCTGGTGCAAAAATCCGCCGTCGCCAAGCATGGCGCTGCCGGTTGCAAAAAGCTACAGCACCGGGTCTTTGGTTTATGCATGTCGTTACGCCTTTTTGGGGCGATACGCACTAGGAGGGAGATTCATGGCAGGAAACGGTGTCGTCTCGATCGGTGAGTGCATGATCGAACTTTCAGGCCAGACGGGACCGAACTGGCGCATGGGCTTTGCCGGCGACACCTTCAACACGCTGTGGGCGCTGCATGCGCTGAGCGGCGATCGCCCGGCAACCTATGTGTCGGCCTTCGGCGACGATCCGTTCTCGCAAGGCCAGATCGCCTTCTTCGCCGAAAACGGCATCGGCATCGGCGGAAGTCCGGTCATACCGGGCGCTCGGCCCGGCCTCTATGCGATCACGCTGACCGGCGCGGAACGCTCCTTCACCTACTGGCGTGGCGACGCGGCCGCGCGGCAGCTCGCCTCCGATCCGGTCGCACTGGCAAAAAGCCTGGAAAACCAAGCGCTTGTCTACTTTTCCGGAATCACTTTAGCAATTCTGGACGATGCCGCGCGCAAGACGTTGCTGAAGGCCGTAGCCAAGGCGCGTGCGGCCGGTTCGCTTGTCGCCTTCGATCCCAACTACCGGCCGCGACTGTGGCGCAGCCGCGAGGAGGCGCAAGCCGCGATCCTCGACGCTCTTGCCGTCACCGACATCGCGCTGCCGACTTATCCCGACGAGCAGATGCTGTTCGGCGATGCAGCACCGCAAGCGACGGCGCAACGACTGGGAAAGCTGGTCGGCGAAGTGGTGGTCAAGAATGGCGAGGAGCCGGCGCTGATTGCCAAAAACGACACCTTGCAATCCATTCCGGCCGTGCATGTCGCCGCCCCGGTCGACACCACCGGCGCCGGCGATTCCTTCAATGGCGGCTATCTCGCCGCCCGGCTTGCCGGCCACGCCCCGGCAGCGGGGGCGCTGCGCGCCCACCGCGTCGCCGCCGCCGTCGTCCAGGTGCGCGGCGCGCTGGCGCCGTTCGAGACGCTCAGGAAAGCGTTCGACGATTAGGTCTGTCGAGATTCAAACCGCCGTTCGCAGATCTAAGGCAGCCGGAACCGGTACTCCGTCACCTGGTGATAGATCTGGCCGGGCCACAGCGTCGCCTGCGGGAAATACGGCCGGTTCGGCGCGTCCGGCCAGACCTGCGCTTCCAGACAGAAGCCTGAGAAAGCCTTGTAATGGCGTCCGTCCAGCCCTGACGAAGACGGCTGCAGATACTGGCCCGTATAGAGCTGGAGGCCAGGCTCCGTGGTCCAGACCTCCATCTCGACACCGGAACTCGCACTTTGCGCCCACGACGCCTGCTTGAGCGGCCCGCGTGTCGGAGCGAGGCAGAAATTGAGATCGTAGGCAAGCTGTTCGCCCTCGGTCTCCATGCGCAGCGGCCGCGCCTGGCGGAAGTCGAAGGGCGTGCCGTCGACGGGTTTGACCGCGCCGGTCGGGATCATCTCGCTGTCGACCGGCGTATAGGCGCCGGCATTCAGCATCAATCGGTGGTCGAGGATGTCGCCGGCGCCGCCATCGTCGAGGTTGAAATAGGAATGCTGGGCGAGATTGCAGAGCGTCGGCTCCTCGCAAGTCGCGGTCATCTCGATGCTCAGCGTGCCGGGGATCTTCAGCCGGTAGGTGCAGGTCACGTCGAGCGCGCCGGGAAAGCCCATCGTGCCGTCGGGATCATGCAGAGTCAGCGTGACGAAATCCCGGCCGTGCAGTGAAACGGTCCACGGCCGGTGGAAGAAACCTTCCGAGCCGCCATGCAGCGTATGTTTGTCGAGGAAGTTGCGCTCGCTCTGGTAGCGCTTTCCGGCGATGGTGAAGCGGCCGTCGCGGATGCGGTTGGCAAAGCGCCCGACGACGGCGCCGAAGAAGGCCCTGTCGGTCTCATAGGGCTCGAAACGGTCATATCCCAGCACCAGCGGCGCGTCGTGACCGGCCAGGCGCAAATCCTGGATGATCGCGCCGAGCCCGATGATGTTGGCGGTGAGGCCGCCGCCCCGAATGGTGAAGCGGCGGACCTGGTCGCCCGCCTGCGTCGTGCCGAAGACCTCGCCGTCCTTCATCGCCATGCCCGAAAATGCCGGTTGGTTGATCGATGCCCGCCTGAGCTTTCGGGCTTGGTGGGGTCCGCTGTGATCAACAGACCCCCAAGATAATCAGAGGCCCAAGATAATCAGAGACCAAGCCCGCCGATGCAGACATATTTGGTGTCGAGATAGTCCTCGATGCCCTGATGTCCGCCTTCCTTGCCAAGGCCCGATTCCTTGACGCCGCCGAACGGTGCCTCCGGCGTGGTGATGAGGCCTTCATTGATCCCGACCATGCCGTATTTCAGCCCTTCCATCACCCGGAAAGCGCGGCCGAGATCGCCAGTGTAGAAATAACAGGCCAAGCCGAAATCGGTGTCGTTGGCAAGCGCTACCACCTCGTCCTCGGTTTCGAACTTGAACACGGGGGCGACCGGGCCGAAGATCTCTTCCTTCATGAAGCGCATCTTCGGCGTCGCATTGGCGATCACCGTCGGCTGGAAGAACGAGCCGCCAAGCGCATGGCGCTTGCCGCCGGCGACAACCTTGCCGCCCTTGGCTGCGGCGTCAGCGATCAGTTCCTCGACCTTTTCGACCGCCTTCTCGTCGATCAACGGCCCCTGCTGGACGCCCTCTTCAAGGCCGGAACCGACCTTCAGCCCGTTGCTGGCGGCGGCGAGCTTTTCGACGAACTTGTCATAGATCTTCGCCTGCACGAAGAAACGGTTGGTGCAGACGCAGGTCTGGCCGGAATTGCGGTACTTTGCGGTGATCGCGCCGGCGACGGCACGTTCGATGTCGGCGTCATCGAAGACGATGAACGGCGCGTTGCCGCCGAGTTCCATCGACACCTTCTTGACGGTGACGGACGACTTCTGGATCAGGATCTTGCCGACCTCTGTCGAGCCGGTGAAGGTGATCTTCTTGACCAGCGGATTGGCGCAGATCTCGTCGCCGATCTCGCCGGCGGCACCGGTCAGGATGTTGATGACGCCCTTGGGGAAGCCGACTTCCTCGGCCAGCGCGCCCCAGGCGAGACCGGAATAAGGCGTCTGCGAAGCCGGCTTGACGACCGCGGTGCAGCCGGCGGCAAGCGCCGGGCCGAGCTTGCGGGCCAGCATCGAGGACGGGAAATTCCACGGCGTGATGGCGGCGATAACGCCGACCGGCTCCTTGGTCACCAGAATGCGGCGGTCCGCCCACGGCGAAGGCACCACATCGCCATAGGTGCGGCGGCCCTCTTCGGCGAACCACAATATGTAGGACGCGGCCGAGCCGATCTCGCCCTTGGACTCGAACAGCGACTTGCCCTGCTCGATGGTCAGGAGTTCGGCCAGCACGTCCTGATTGTCCATCATCGCGTCATGCAGCTTACGCAAAAGCTTCGAGCGCTCGAGCGCGGTGGTCTTGCGCCACGTCTTGAAGGCTTCCTCGGCGGCTTCGATGGCGCGGCGGGTCTCCGCCTTGCCCGACTTCGGCACCGTGCCGATCTTGAGGCCCGTGGCCGGGTTGTTGACATCGACCGTCTGGCCGCTGTCGGCCTGCACCCATTCGCCGTTGATGAGATTGGCCTGGCGCATGAAATGGCTGGTTTTCTGAAGCATGGTCTAGCCTCCGTTCGGCGCACTGACGGGCCGGTCGCTGGATTTCCTCGGGTGAGCGTGCGCAATGGCGTCGATGCCCGGCACGCTGGAGCCACTGCTCTTTACCTAGGGCAAGCCCTGCAAGCAATCGCAAGATGGCATATAGGGTTTGGGCCAGTCAAAACTAGCCGAAAATCTGCACGACCACCGCCAGCCAAAAGGCGGTAGTGACGACCGCACAGGCGGTGGCGATGGTCATCTGGTTCGACGCCAACGCCTGGCCGGTGTTGAACTGCGAGGCAATCAGGTATGAATTGACCCCGGATGGCAGCGCGGCCGCCACGACCGCCACCTTCGCCGACAGCGGCGGCAGGCCAAACAGCCAGACCAGGCCGAGGGCAACGGCCGGCATCAGCAACAGCTTCAGCGCCGACAGCGCCAGCGCCGGCCGCACGTTGCCGGAGATGCCGAAGCGGCACAGGCCAAGCCCCATGGCAAACAGCGCGACTGGTCCGGCGATGTCGGCCAGCGCGCCGACCAGCCGCTCGGCCAGCGTCGGCAATGGCAGGCCGGTGATACGCCACACCCATCCGGCCAGGATGCCGATGATCAGCGGATTGGAGAACATCTTGCGAAAGAAGCTCCGGATGATGCGCAGCGGATGCATCTGCTCGTCACCGCGGCCAAAAATCTCAAACAGGATGATCGACGCCATGATCATCGTCGGCAGATGCACCGAAATCAGCAGCGACAGCACTTCGAATCCACTTGGCCCGAATGTGCCGAGAACGAACGGGATGCCGAGCAGGACGAGATTGGAAAAAGCCGACGACACGCCGCCGACGACGCCCGCGCGCGAGTCGCGGCCGAACCACCGCGTGATGACCAGATGGCCCGCGGTCCATGTGACCGCCGCCGCCGCGAAATAAGCTCCCCAGAACGGCCAAGGCGCCGAGCCATGGAAATCGGCGTTGACCATGGTGCGAAACAGAAGCAGCGGCATAGCCACCCCGACGGCGAACTCGGCGATGGCCTCGCCCGCCTCGGCTTTGAGATAGCCGGTGAGCCCAGCCAGATAGCCGAGCGCGACAAGGCCGAAGACAAAAAGGACGGTTTCGATGAGCGGAGACATTTTTCCGGTGATAGGCGAGCCTGCCTTGCCGTGCAATCGCCTGCCTTTGGAAACGGTCCTCGATCTGGATAGCCAGGAAATAGGCTACCCCGCCCGCTCGCTTGTCTTTCAGCCGGCTTTGCCATCCCTTATATGCCCGTCACCGGAACCCACCTCCGGCGACCCGTGAAAGGGACGTCCAATGCTTCGATTTGCCATGGCGCTGTTTCTGCTAGTCGTTTCCACCGCAGCCCATGCCACGGATGCCGGTTGGGCGCTGTTGCGCGACGGCGGCCATGTCGTGCTGCTTCGCCACGCGATGATCACCGGCACGACCGATCCAGCGAATTTCGACATCGAGAAATGCGCCACCCAGCTCAACCTATCCGCCCGCGGCAAGCAGCAGGCCAGCAAGATCGGCGCGTTGTTCGGCGCCCGCGCGGCTCCCATCGAGCGCGTTCTGTCCAGCCGCTACTGCCGCTGCCTCGACACCGCCCGCATCGCTTTCGAAACCGAGCCCGAGCCCTTCGCGCCGCTCGACCTGCTGAAGACCGACTCGGACGAGAAAGTTGCCCAGCTTGCCGCGATCATGACTGAGATCCGCGGTTATTCCGGCTCCGACAATCTGGTCATGGTCACCCATCTGGAAGACATTATGGCGCTAACCGGCGTCTCTCCGCGCGAAGGCGAAGCCGTGGTGGTCGAGCCGCAGGGCGATGGCCTGCGCGTGCTTGGCCGCGTTACGTTCTGACAGGACCGCCATCTTTGCCAAACCCTGCAAAAATGCCACCGGCGGAGTTCGATGCTCTGGGAGCTGACGTTGCGTCAAATGGAAGAGCCACCAGGCCATCCGGCGGCCCTTCTTGTCTTTTCCAGACCCGCATCCCATCTGCGCCCGGCGCATCAGGCCTTTTCCTGCCCTGAAAAACCGATTAGACAGCGCGCAAACACATGCGGACAGATTCCGCCCGCAACCGAAGGAAAAGCCCTTGTCCACCACGTTCGACAAAGTCGCCAAGATCATCGCCGACACCAGTGAGATCGATATCGACACGATCACCCCTGAAAGCCACACCATCGACGATCTCGGCATCGACAGCCTCGACTTCCTCGACATCGTCTTTGCCATCGACAAGGAATTCGGCATCAAGGTTCCGCTGGAAAAGTGGACGCAAGAAGTCAATGACGGCAAGGCCTCGACCGACGATTACTTCGTCATGAAGAACCTCTGCGCCAAGATCGACGCGCTGGTCGCGGCCAAGAACGCGTGATGAAGACAGGCCGCGTGACCTTGACGCGCTTGGCGCATGACCCCGAAAATCGGCATCGATTTTCGGACAGGGATCATGCGCAAAACAACAAAAAATCGCCTGACCCACAAAGCCGCGCATGAGCAGTCCCCACGACGTCGTCATCACTGGTATCGGCCTTGTTTCTTCGCAGGGAGAAGGTCCGGATGCGCACTGGCAAAAGCTCACCCAGCCGGGGCTCGAGCCGGTGCTCGATGCCTCGCGCTTCGCGCCCTATACGGTCCATCCGCTACCGGCGATCGACTGGAACCTGCAGATCGCCAAGCGCGGTGACCAGCGGCAGATGGAAACCTGGCAGCGGCTTGGCACCTACGCCGCAGGCCTGGCGCTGGACGATGCCGGCATCAAGGGCAATGACGAGCTCTGCACGACCATGGACATGGTGGTGGCGGCAGGCGGCGGCGAGCGCGACGAGGCGGTCGACGCGGCGATCCTCGCCGCTTCGGAAAGCCGCAACGATCGCGACGTGCTCCTCAACGAGAAGCTGACCACCGAATTGCGGCCGACGCTGTTCCTGGCGCAACTTTCCAATCTGCTCGCCGGCAACATCTCCATCGTCCACAAGGTGACGGGATCGTCGCGCACCTTCATGGGCGAGGAAGGTGCCGGCGTCGCCGCCGTCGAGACCGCCGCCGCCCGCATCCGCTCTGGCCAGTCGACGCATATTCTCGTCGGCGGCGCCTTCCAGACCGAACATTCCGACATGCTGCTCGGCTATGAGCTGGCCGGTTACCTGCATCGCGGCGCCTGGAAGCCGGTCTGGCAAAGGCAGGGCGGCGAAGGCGGCGGCGTGGTGACCGGATCCGGCGGCGCATTCCTCGTTCTGGAGCAGCGCGAGCATGCGGTGAAGCGTGGACGCAAGATCTACGCGGAACTCGGCCCGATCGTATCCGGACGCGCCAGGCGCCGGCGAGGCGAACTCGATGCCGAGATCGCCTCACTGCTTAAGCAGGCCGCATTGCCGAACGGCGAGCTGCTTGCGATTTCTGGGGCGTCGGGCGCCCATGCCGCGACCGCTGCCGAGAAATCGGCGCTCGATGCCAATCCGGCGATCGCCGCGCGCGCTTTTTCGACGCTGACCGGCCACATGAAGGAAGCGCAGTTCCCCTTCGCCGTGGCGCTGGCGGCGCTCGCCGTCGAGCGCAAGGCCGCCTACCCCGTCTTTGACGCCGCCAACGAGAAGCCGTTCAGCGGTATTCCCAGGACCGTCCTTGCAACGGCGATCGGCTATCACCAATTCGAGGGCATGGCGCTGGTCAGCGCCGCCGATTAAACTGTCTCAGGAAAAAAGATGGCCAATCTGAAAGACCATATGGGCAGGCCGATCGTCGCCGTCACCGGCATCGGCGTGGTGACCTCGCTTGGCGTCGGCAAGACCGACAATTGGGCGGCACTTACCTCAGGCAAGTCCGGCATCCATCCGATCACCCGCTTTCCGGTCGATCTCCTGAACACCCGCATTTCCGGCATGGTCGACTTCCTGCCGTCCAGTTCGAAAGGCGCGAGCCTGCTCACCTACGAGCTGGCCGAAACCGCGGCGCAGGAGGCCGTGGCCGAATCCGGTCTCGATTCCGGCGATTTCGCTGGCCCTCTCTTCCTCGCCTCGCCGCCGGTCGAACTCGACTGGCACGAACGCTTCTCGCTCTACAATTCGGACAGTGAGGATGCCGGCGCCGAACGGCTGCTGCGCGTGGCGCGGGGCCTGAAGGAACTCGACATCTTCGAGACCACCCAGTTCGGTTCGATCGCCGACCGACTGGCCGACCGTTTCGGCACCCGTGGCCTGCCGATCACGCTGTCGACGGCATGTGCCTCCGGCGCCACCGCCATCCAGCTCGGCGTCGAGGCGATCCGCCGCGGCGAATGCGACAGGGCGTTGTCGATCGGCGCCGACGGTTCGGCGACCGCCGAGGCGCTCATCCGTTTTTCGCTGCTGTCGGCGCTTTCCACCCACAACGACCTTCCCGAGAAGGCCTCAAAGCCCTTCTCCAAGGACCGCGACGGTTTTGTGCTGGCCGAGGGTTCCGGCGCGCTGGTGCTGGAATCGCTGGAGGCCGCACTTGCCCGTGGTGCGACCATTCTCGGCATCATGCGCGGCTGCGGCGAGAAGGCCGACGATTTCCATCGCACCCGCTCCAAACCGGACGGTTCGCCGGCGATCGCCGCGGTGCGCGCCGCCCTCGCCGATGCCGGACTTGGTGAAGACGAGATCGACTATGTCAACGCGCACGGCACCTCGACGCCGGAAAACGACAAGATGGAGCATCTCTCGCTGTCGACCGTGTTCGGCGAGCGGATCGGCTCGATGCCGATCTCGTCGAACAAGTCGATGATCGGCCACACGCTGTCGGCCGCCGGCGCCGTCGAGGCCGCGTTTTCGCTGATGACCATGCGCGAAAGCGTCATTCCGCCGACCATCAACTACGACAATCCGGATCCGGCGATCGTGCTCGATGTGGTGCCGAACCAGAAGCGCAACGCCGAGGTCGGCACCGTTTTGTCCAATTCCTTCGGCTTCGGCGGCCAGAACACCTGCCTTGTCATGGCGCGGGAACCGGTCTAAGCGGGCTTTTTCGCCGGACAGAACCCGACAGGCCCCATGCGCGCATTGCAACTTATCGAGGATCGCCGTCTTGAGACGGTGGATCTGCCACCTCCCCCTCCGCCCTCGCTCGGCGAAGTGACGCTGCGTATCAAGGCGGTGGCCTTGAACCACATCGACGTCTGGGGCTGGCGCGGCATGGCCTTCGCCAAGCGCAAGCTGCCGCTGGTCGTCGGTGCCGAAGCTTCCGGCGAGGTCGAGGCTGTCGGCCCTGGCGTCTCCAGCCTGGTGCCGGGTCAATTGGTGTCGATCTATGGGGCGCGCACCTGCGGGCTTTGCCGCGCCTGCCGCGAAGGGCGCGACAATCTCTGCGAGCATGTTTCGGGCGTTCACGGCTTCCATCTCGACGGTTTTGCGCAGGAGAAGATAAACCTGCCGGCGCGCCTGCTGGTCCCTGCCCCGCCCGGCGTAACCGACATCGGCGCGGCCGTTGCACCCGTAACCTTCGGCACGGTCGAGCACATGCTGTTCGACAATGCCAGGCTGCAGCCCGGCGAGACCATCCTCATCCATGCCGGCGGCTCGGGCATCGGTTCCGCCGCGATCCAACTCGCCAGGAAAATGGGCTGCACCGTGATCACCACGGTCGGTTCCAACGAAAAGATCGACAAGGCGAAAGCGCTTGGCGCCGACCACGTCATCAACTATCGCGAAGACCGTTTCGAAGGCGTCGTGCGCAAGCTGACCAAGAAGAAGGGGGTCGACGTCGTCTTCGAGCATGTCGGCGCCGACACCTTTGCCGCCTCGATGCTGTGCCTGAAGCGTGGCGGCCGCCTGGTGACCTGCGGTTCCACCTCGGGCGTGTCGACGCAGATCAATCTGATGCAATTGTTCCAGCAGCAGCTGAAGCTGCTCGGCTCCTTTGGCTGCCGCATGGGAAACATGGCCGATGCCATGCAGAAAATGGCGGCGGGGCTCGTTGCGCCGGTCATCGACACCGAGGTCGGCTTCGACGGTATCGATGCCGCGCTGAAGCGCATGGAAGGCCGCGACGTGTTCGGCAAGATCATCTTGCGTGTCGGCTGAGAATGCTCGGCAGCGCTTTCAGGAAGGTCCGCCGCGACCTGGCGTTTCGCCACGGCAGGCGGCTTCGCCAGTTCAACTACTGGCTGGTAGCACGCGCCGCGATGGCGATGATTTCGGTGCTGCGACTGCTGCCGGTCGACCGCGCGCTCAATTTCGCCGACCGCGTCGCCCGCCGCATTGGTCCCTGGGTCGGACGCCACGACGTTGCCATCGACAATTTGCGCAAGGCCTATCCGGAAAAGAGCGAAAGCGAGATCCAGGCCATCGCCTCCGACATGTGGGGCAACATGGCGCGCCTGGCGGCGGAATACATCTTTCTCGACGCCTTGTTCGACTTTGATCCGGCGGCGACAAAGCCGGGCCGCGTCGAGGTCAAGGGGATAGATCATTTCGTCGAGATCGCCGGCGAGGAAAAGCCGCATATCATCTTCACCGGGCATCTCGGCAATTTCGAATTGCTTCCGGTCGCTGCCGCGACGTTCGGCATGAACATCACGGCGCTGTTTCGCCCGCCCAACAATCCTTATCTTGCCGACTACATTCTCTCGACACGCCGCTCGACCATGGGCTCCCTGCTGCCCTCCTCGACCGGCGCTTCGTTCGCGCTGGCAGGCATACTGGAGAAGGGCGGCAACATCGGCGTCCTCGTCGACCAGAAATTCTCGGGGGGGCTCGAAACGACCTTCTTCGGCCGCCCTTGCGAGAGCAACCGGATCCTGGCCACCCTGGCCCGGCACTATGACTGCGATGTCTATCCGGCGCGTTGCATGCGCTTGCCGGGCAACCGCTTCCGGCTCGAGATCGAGGACAGGCTGATCTTGCCGCGCACCGCCTCCGGCAGTGTCGACGTCCATGGCACCACCCAGCTTCTCAACGATGTCGTCGAGCGCTGGGTACGCGAGGATCCCGGCCAGTGGATGTGGTTCCACAAAAGGTGGGAAATCAGCAACAGGCGCAAAAAGCGCCGTAAGCAGGCGAGAGAGCACGGCGAAGCCGCCTGAGCAGGGACCGCATCAGGGCAATCGCTTCGGGGTTTGCGCCCCCGATCCGTTGCTTTGTGAGGGCAGCTATGCTAGGAATTTATTCATGGTGCTGATTTGCGCCAACGACCCGCCCGCCCAGGCTATTTTTATCTGGCTTCCGCAGAGCGACCCCTAATTGGTGACGACGATCCTTGTGTTGCGGAAGCCGGCTTGCTTCACCATCGAATAGAAGGCGGCGGCATTGGAGGGGTGCAGCCGGACGCAGCCATGCGAGGCCGGACGTCCGAGAGACTTCACCGCGCCCGTGCCGTGGATGGCGTAGCCGCCGCGGAAGAACACCGAATGAGGCATCGGCGACATGTCGTATTTGCGCGAATACCACATCCGGGCGGTCCGTTGCGGCCGATAGCTGCCGCGTGGCGTGACATAACCTTTGCGGGCAGTAGAAACGCTCCACCGGTAAACCACCGCGCCGTATCTTACCGTCATCGTCTGCGAAGATATGTCGATGTTTGCAACCAGCCTGGCTGCCTGGCCTTCGACCGAAGAACCGAACAGCATTGTTGCCAGTACCGCTGCCACGAGAACTATCTTTTTCATGGAACCAAACCCCTTTGATTGCCCTTGCCTGCTTGCCTTCACGCTATTCTTCGTCTTTTTAATGGTATGTGAACGAGGTAACACGCAGTCCTTGACGAATTCACCAATCCAAAGCAGCGAATTTGAACGATTTCCCGCCATAGTTGCCATAGCGACACGCGACCTTGGCGCGATCCGCCAACAGGCTTGCCAAATCGTGTGCTTGCCTGCTCAACTCGCCGGATGAACGAACGACTCCTGAAGGCGGTCGACGATCGGATCGACGACTTGGTCGCGCTGACCGCGGAACTGATCCGCTTTCCGACCATCAATCCGCCTGGCGAGGCCTATCGGCCATGCGCCGAATATGTCGGCGCACGCCTGAAGGAGCGCGGTTTCGAGATCGAATTCATCCGCGCCGAGGGCACGCCCGGCGATACCGACCGCTATCCGCGCGTCAACGTTGTTGCCCGTTTTGATGGTCGCTCGGCCGGCGCCTGCGTGCATTTCAACTCGCACATCGACGTGGTCGAGGCTGGCGAAGGCTGGACCGTCGATCCCTTCGCCGGCATCGTCAGGGACGGCAAGGTCTATGGCCGTGGCGCCTGCGACATGAAGGGCGGGCTCGCCGCTTCCATCATCGCCGCCGAGGCCTTCATGGAGGTCTTCCCCGGTTTTCCCGGCGCCATCGAGATTTCAGGCACGGTCGACGAAGAGTCCGGCGGCTTCGGCGGCGTCGCCCATCTGGCCAAATCAGGCTATTTCTCAGCGCCCAAGGTCGACCACGTCATCATCCCCGAGCCGTTGAACAAGGATCGCATCTGCCTCGGCCACCGCGGTGTCTGGTGGGCCGAGATCGAGACCAAGGGCGAGATCGCGCATGGCTCGATGCCGTTCCTCGGCGACAATGCCGTGCGCCACATGGGCGCCGTGCTGCGGGCTTTCGAGGACGAGCTGTTCCCGGCGCTCGACCGCAAGATGACGCGCATGCCGGTCGTGCCCGAGGGCGCAAAACGCTCGACCATGAACATCAATTCGATCCATGGCGGCCAGACCGAGGATTTCCGGCCCGGCCTGCCCTCGCCCAACGTGCCCGATTCCTGCCGGCTGACCATCGACCGCCGTTTCCTGCTCGAAGAGGATTTGGCCACGGTCAAAAGCGAGGTCACCGATATTCTCGAGCGGCTGAAGCGCGAGCGCAAGAAATTCGACTACAAGATCCGCGACCTCATGGAGGTGCTGCCGCTGATGACCGAGCGCGACGCGCCTGTCGTCAAGGCGGTGGCGCAAGGCATCATGGAGATTTTCGACCGGGAACCGGACTATGTCATCTCACCGGGTACTTATGACCAGAAGCACATAGCCCGTATCGGCCATATCTACGACTGCATAGCCTACGGTCCGGGCATTCTCGACCTCGCCCATCGGCCCGACGAATGGGTCGGGATATCGGACATGGTGGAATCGGCGAAGGTGATGGCGATCGGGCTCAACGTGCTGCTGAGAGGTACCGCCGCCGGGTAGCGACTGGGCAGACGCCAATCGATTGGGCATGCAGTTCGGAGAAAAACATTCCTCCTTGCACTGCCGGGCAGCATGAAACGCGATTTACTCCTCGGCGAAATCACGCTTCTATCGGCCGGGTTCTTTTGAGCACATTCGAGCCTATGGGGAGTTTGCGCGATGAAATTGTGGAAAACCATTCTGGCCGCCGCGACGCTGGCACTGGCCACCGGCGCATCGGCGTTTGCCGCAAGAACCGACCTCGTCATCGGCATCACGCTCGAACCGCCGCATCTCGACCCCACCGCCGGTGCCGCGGCAGCGATCGACGAAGTGCTTTACGCCAACGTGTTCGAGGGCCTGACCCGCATCGGCCCCAACGGCGAGGTGCTGCCCGATCTCGCCGAAAGCTGGGCCATTTCCGATGACGGCAAGGTCTATGTTTTCAAGCTGCATACCGGCGTGAAGTTCCACGATGGCACCGATTTCAACGCCGACGACGCGAAATTCTCGCTCGACCGCGCCCGCGCCGACAACTCGGTCAACGCGCAAAAAGGCCTGTTCGCCGCCATCGACAAGGTCGAGGTGATCGACCCCGCAACAGTCAAGGTCACGCTGAAGAACCCGCAAGGCTCCTTCCTCTACAATATGGGCTGGGGCGACGCGGTGATCGTGGCGCCGGAATCCGCCGACACCAACAAGGAAAAGCCGATCGGCACAGGGCCGTTCAAGTTCCAGAGCTGGGCCAAGGGTTCGTCGATCACGCTGGTCAAATCAGACAATTACTGGGGCGCGCCCGTAGCGCTCGACAAGGCTGAATTCCGTGTCGTTCCGGATGCCGCCGCCGCCGTGCCAGCCTTGCTTTCCGGCGATGTCCAGGCCTTCCCTTTCTTCGATCCCGATAGCGTCGCTCAGGTCCAGGGCGACCCCCGCTTCAAGGTGGTGATCGGCGCCACAGAGGGTGAGACCATCCTTGCGATCAACAACAAGAAGCCGCCTTTCGACAAGCTGCAGGTCAGGCAGGCGATTTCCTTTGCGCTCGACCGCAAGGCGATCATCGACGGCGCTTCGGCTGGTCTCGGTGTGCCGATCGGCTCGCATATGTCGCCCGCCAACAAGGATTATGTCGACCTTACCGGCCTCTATCCGCATAATGTGGACAAGGCCAAGGAACTGTTGAAGGAGGCCGGCCTGGAGAACGGCTTCAAGGCGACGCTGAAGCTGCCGCCGCCTTCCTATGCGCGGCTTGGCGGCGAGATCATCGCCTCGCAGCTTCGCGACGTCGGCATCGATCTGGAGATCATTCCGGTCGAATGGGCACAGTGGCTGGATCAGGTGTTCACCAAGAAGGATTACGACCTGACCATCGTCTCCCACACCGAACCCAACGACATCGATATCTATTCGCGCAAGGACTATTACTTCAATTACGACAACCCGGCCTTCGACAAGATCATCGCGGAGTTGAACCTCACCTCCGACGAGGCCAAGCGCAAGACGCTGCTCGGCGAGGCGCAGAAGATCCTGGCCGACGATGCGGTGGTCGGCTTCCTCTACGAGCTGCCGAAAGTCGGTGTCTGGGACGCCAAGCTGCAAGGCCTGTGGGAAAACGCGCCGATCCAGGCCAACGACCTGACCAAGGTGAAGTGGACGGATTGAGGTCTGGCAAAGGGCAAAAGGTGCGCTCCGTCCCACCCCCCTCTGCCCTGCCGGGCATCTCCCCCGCAAGGGGGGAGATTGGCAGTTTCCGTGCCGCCGACAACCATGCAACGTCGATAATTGGCGAAAGCGCAAATGAGAGCGCAATCTCCCCCCTTGCGGGGGAGATGTCCGGCAGGACAGAGGGGGGTGGGCGGGAACGCGACCTTTGCCCAGTGTCTGGACCAAGCAAGACAGCGGTCCCGTCACCGCGATGACCGCCTACCTCCTAAAACGCCTCGCCATCGCCTTCGCCACGCTGGTCCTGGCCTCCATGGTGGTTTTCGCCGTGCTGGAGATCATCCCGGGCGACCCGGCGCGGCTGATGCTGGGCATGAACGCCAGCGCCGATCAGGTCGAGCTGCTGCGCAACCAGATGGGCCTCAACGCACCCCTGGCCTTGCGCTATCTGCACTGGGCCGGTGGTTTGCTGAGCCTCGATTTCGGCCGCTCCTACACCTATTCGGTGCCGGTCATCGATCTAGTCCGCGAGCGCGTCGTCGTCTCGCTGCCGCTGGCGCTGATCGCGCTGGCGCTCTCCACCCTCATTGCCATTCCGGTCGGGCTGTTTTCGGCCGGCCGGCACGGACGGGCCGGCGACACGATTGCCATGGGCGCTGCGCAGCTTGGCGTCGCCGTGCCGAACTTCTGGTTCGCGCTGATGCTGATCTATCTCTTTGCCGTCTGGCTGCGGCTGGTGCCGGCGGGCGGATTTCCGGGCTGGGGCGCCGGCATCTGGCCGGCGCTCAAGGCGCTGGTCTTGCCGGCGATCGCGCTCGCCCTGCCGCAAGCGGCGATCCTCGCCCGCGTCACCCGCTCGGCGCTGATCGAAGTGCTGAACGAGGATTACATCCGCACCGCGCGAGCCAAGGGCCTGCCCTACCGCGCCGTCCTGTGGCGCCACGCGCTGCGCAACGCCATGATCCCGGTGCTGACCATTCTCGGCCTGCAATTCGCCTTCCTGCTCGCCGGCACCATCATCATCGAGAACGTCTTTTATCTTCCCGGCCTCGGCCGGCTGGTGTTCCAGGCGATCACCCAGCGCGACCTGATCGTCGTCGAAAGCGTCGTCATGCTGCTGGTCGCCGCCGTCATCGCCGTCAACCTCCTCGTCGATCTCTCCTATGCGGTTGTCGATCCACGCCTGAGAAGCCGGCCATGACGCTGCGCCTCGACATGCCGGAAGAGAACCTTGCCAGCATCCTGGGCAAGGCCTTTGGCAATCGTTCGTTCCTCGCCGGATTCGCCATCACGGCGCTGGTGGCGGCGGTCGCGCTCGTCTCGTTCTTATGGACGCCCTACGACGTCACCAGGCTGGTCATCGCCGACAAGACGCAAGCGCCTTCGCTGGCGCACTGGTTCGGCACCGACCATTTCGGCCGCGACATCCTGTCGATGATCATGGTCGGCGCCCGCAACTCGATCGCCGTAGCACTTGTAGCGGTCGGCATCGGCGTGGGCATCGGTGTGCCGCTCGGCGCCTTTGCCGCGGCGCGCGGCGGCCTCGTCGACGAAGCGCTGATGCGGCTCAACGATCTCGTATTTGCCTTCCCTGCCCTGCTCTCGGCGATCATGATCACCGCCATCTTCGGGCCGGGCGCGGTCAACGCCATCATCGCCATCGGCATCTTCAACATTCCGGTCTTTGCCAGGGTTGCCCGCGCCGGCGCGCTCGCCATCTGGCAGCGCGAATTCATCCTCGCCGCGCGCGCCGCCGGCAAGGGCAAGACGCTGATCACGCTGGAACATGTCCTGCCCAACATCGTCACTCTGCTGCTGGTGCAAGGCACCATCCAGTTCGCGCTCGGCATCCTGGCCGAGGCCGGGCTTTCCTATGTCGGGCTGGGCACGCAGCCGCCGATGCCGAGCTGGGGCCGGATGCTGTTCGACGCGCAGACCCGCATGGTGGTGGCGCCGTGGATGGCGATCTTCCCGGGCATGGCGATCGTCATCACCGTGCTCGGCCTCAACCTGCTCGGCGACGGCATCGCCGATATCCTCGATCCACGCTCACGGCGGCGGCGATGAGCCTGCTCGAAATCGAGAGCCTGTCGCTGACCATCGGCGACACGCCGATCCTGAGGAACATCGAGTTGTCCGTCGCGCCTGGCGAGGTAATGGGGCTGGTCGGCGAATCCGGCTCGGGCAAGTCGATCACCGCGCTCACCGTGATGCAGCTTCTGCCTTATGCGGCACGCACCACCGGCCGCGTCGCCTTCGACGGCATCGATATCCTTGCGGCCAGCGAAGACCAGATGTGCGCACTGCGCGGCGACGACATCGGCATGGTGTTCCAGGAGCCGATGACAGCGCTCAACCCGGTCAAGACCATTGGCGAGCAGGTCGCCGAGGGCATACGCTGGCACACCGGGGCGAGCCGCGCCGACGCCGAGGAACGGGCGCGAAAAATGCTCGACCGGGTCGGCCTGCCGGCGGCGCAATTCCCGCTGTCGCGCTATCCACACGAACTGTCCGGCGGCCAGCGCCAGCGCGTCGTCATCGCCATCGCCTGTGCACTGAAACCCAAACTGCTGATCGCCGACGAGCCGACGACGGCGCTCGACGTGGTGCTGCAGGCACAGATCCTCGATCTTCTGCGCGATCTGGTCGCGGAAAACCGCATGGGCCTGCTCTTGATCTCGCACGACCTGGCGGTGGTCACCGAGATGGCGGACCGCATCACCATCCTGCGCCATGGTGAGGTGATGGAGGCCGGCGACACCGCCCGCACGCTGTCCGAACAGCTCCACCCCTACACGCGCCAACTGGCGCAGGCCTCGATGCATGTACCCGCGCGGGCCAGGACACACGAGGTCGGCCAAGGCCAGCCTTTGCTTCGGGTGGACAGTGTGACGCGCGATTATCCCGGGCGGCGCACATCGCTGTTCAAACGCTCCGCCCCGACCCGCGCCGTCGACAACGTCTCGTTCTCGATGACCTCAGGCCAGTCGGTGGCGCTGGTCGGGCGTTCCGGCTGCGGCAAGTCCACGCTGGCCCGCATGATCCTGGCGCTGGACGGGCCGACATCGGGAACAATCCGGTTTCGTGGGCAAGAGATCACCGGCAAGAGCGAGGCCGACCTGAAATCGGCGCGGCGCGATATGCAGGTGGTGTTCCAGGATCCTTACGGCTCCTTCGACCCGCGCCAGAAGGTCGAAAGGCTGGTCGCTGAGCCGCTGCATGTGCTGGAGAAGAAGCCGGATGGTGCAGAACGGCGCGAGATGGTGGCAAACGCCTTGCACGAGGTCGGCCTCAGCCCGCGCGACATGGACAAATACCCGCATGAGTTTTCGGGCGGCCAGCGCCAGCGCCTGTCGATCGCCCGCGCCATCATCACCCGCCCGAAACTGGTCGTCGCCGACGAGCCGGTCTCGGCGCTCGACGTCTCGATCCGCGCCCAGATCCTCGACCTCTTTGCCGAACTCAACCAGAAGCTCGGCATCGCCTATCTGTTCATCACCCACGATCTGATCGTCGCCCGCGCCATATCAGACGAAGTGATGGTCATGCATGACGGCCGGATCGTCGAGCGCGGCAAGACGAGCGAGGTGCTCGACCACCCGCAATCCGAAGCGGCCAGGGCATTGGTCGGTGCGGCTCCCGACCTGCACCGGGCGATCGCGCGACGGCTGCGGGAACAAGGGTGAACGGAGGACCGTCGGCTTACTTTTCCGGCTTCACCACATCGACCGGGCTGATGTCGAGCAGGTCGAGCGTACGGCGCAACAAGCGCACCTCGGTCTCGGCCAATTGCAAATCGGCCTTGGCGATTTCCGCCATGTGGCGCGCGAGCAGCCTGCGCCGCTCGATGTCGAGGTCGCGGAACTGCGCGATGGCCTGCGAGCCGTTGGTCTCGTAACCGAACTCGTTGAGATATTCGATGACGCGGTCGATGCTCGATTCCGGAATGCCGAAGGCCTCCCGGCAGATGCGCCTGAAGGCGACCATCTCGCTCTCGCTGACCGATCCATCGGCAAGGATCATGCGGAACAACATGAGCAATTCCGCCGACAGAACCGGATCGTCCGCGACCTTGCGCACGCCGGGGTCGCCATCGAAGATCGAGCGTATCTGGTCAAGCAAAGCGAATGCCATCGATTTCCCCTTCGGTTCGTCGCGAATAGGTAGCGCGGAATCGGTTCTGTGCAAACGGGTTAGAAGGTGCCAATCGCGGTGGAACTGCCGGCGGAACCCATGGCGAGGCTGACTGGTGTATGGTTGCGGGCCTGATAGACTGCGGGCGTACGAATCATGTTGGAGGAGCCACACATGAATCTCAGTGCACCTACTCAGTTAATTTTCATCATTTCTCTTGTTATCGCCATCATCGGCCTTCTCGCCGCTCTTGGCGTTCTTGCGTTTATTCCCCTTGCCGCGGTGTGGATTGTCCTCATCGCCTACATTGTGCTTGCCGCCGGTTGCTTGATGCGCGGCGCCTAGCACCAAAATCTCAGGCAACTCGGAGCGCCCGGTCAAAAGCCGGGCGCTTTTGATTATACGCGACGGTCTGTTAAAGTCGCTGGGCGGAAGGAAAGCCAATGCCCGCCCAGACCAAAGACGGCCACCGCTATCCCAGTCCCGATCTCGGTCGGTTCGAGATGGCGCGGCGTTTGCCAGGCCCTTCGCTTCGGGGTATGGTGAGCGACATCTGCTTCTATCGCGAAACCATGCCCGGCCGTTTCCGCAATGTCGAATATGCCTCGCTGACCGTGCCGCTGGTCATCAGCTTCGCCGAGCCTTTCGCCATCGGTCTGGGCAGGAACCCCGGTGACAATGACCGCTTCGCCAGTTTCGCGGCTGGCCTCTACGCCGGTCCGGTGGTGATCGAGTCCTTCGGCGGCGCCTGCTGTGTCCAGATCAATTTTACACCGCTCGGCGCCCGCCGCTTCTTCGGCCAGCCGATGAGCGAACTGACCGACCGCATGGTCGGCCTCGACGATGTGCTCGGCGTCGAAGGCATCGTCCTGCGTGAAAAGCTCGGCAACGCCGAGGACCGGAGCAGCCGCTTCGACATGGCGGAAGCCTTCGTCGCCGCACGGCTGGCTGAGGCCCGGGAAACGCCGGCTGAAATCGCCTGGGCCTACGACCGGATCATCATGTCAGGCGGCCGGTTTCACGTCTCCTCTCTTGCCGGCAGGCTGGGCTGGAGCCGCAAGCATCTCTCGGCAAAATTCTCCGACGCCATCGGCGTCGGCCCCAAGACGCTGTCGCGCATCGTCCGCTTCAACCGGGCGCTCGGTCTTTCGCGGCAGGACAAAAGCGATTGGGCCGACATCGCCGCCGATTGCGGCTACGCCGACCAGTCCCATCTGGTGCGCGAATTCCGCGACCTTGCCGGGCAAACGCCGACGGCGCTCGCGGTCAGGTAACATTTCTTCAAGACGCCGGAGCAGCCTTCGTCCAGATTGGGTCATCCAACAACCCGATTGAAGGAGACCGTCATGCCCACAGCAACCGAAGCGCCCCGGCTCTATCCCGCGCTGCGCTACAGGAATGCGACCAGGATGATCGACTGGCTGGGCGAGGCCTTTGGCTTCAGCGTCCGTGCCCGCTACGGCGAAGGCGAAATCGTACACCATGCCGAACTCGTTTTCGGCTCCTCGATGATCATGCTCGGCACGGCGCGTGACGACGACTACGGCAAGATGGTCGGCGAACCGGGTTCGGGCGGCGGCAAGTCGATCTATGTCGCCGTCGACGATGCCGACGCAGCTTATGAGCGTGCCAAGAACGCCGGCGCCGAAATTCTGGAGGAACTTGTCGACCGCGATTATGGCAGCCGCGAATTTATCTGCCGCGATCCCGAGGGCAATGTCTGGTCGTTCGGCACCTACTGGCCGAAGGCCGGCGAGAAGGCTTGAACTGGTAGCGCTGCACAGAGGACAGGTTGCAGGCCTGCTAGCGGCCAGGAATCCACTGTTCGTTCCTTGGACCATCGCCGACATTCGAGATTAGCCGAAACGCCCATCGCTTCGTCATCCTGGGGCGGAGCAAGGAGCGAAGCGACGCGGCGCAGACCCCAGGATCCATGCCGTGACTTCAGAGCGCTGCTGCGGTGTAGAATTCTGCTCCGCTGCACTCTTCGGTTAAGGTTACGGCATGGATCCCAGGGTCTCCGCGACGGAGCTTCGCTCCTGCTTCGCCCAGGGATGACGAAGCGATGGGCGTTTCGGCTAATCTCCAAGCCACGCGATCCGCCAACCCAAGCACATCCGGCCTGCCCAAGCCTCTGCGCTGAGGAACATGAGCTCTACCGCGCCAGCCCAAAAATCGCGTCGCAGTCGAGGTGGGTTTCCAGCTCGGCCCCGACCTCGTCCAGCGCCCGTTCGACCTCGGCGCGATAGTCAATGCCGCCACCCAAGACGCCGAGGCTCTCCAGGAATTTTGCCCGGAAGCCATCGGCGGAAAACAGCCCATGCATATAGGTGCCTGATACCTTACCGTCGGCGGAGATCGCACCGTCGTCGATGCCATTGATAATCGCCGACGGCCGCAACGTGTCCGGACCGGTGGTGCGGCCGAGATGGATCTCGTAGCCCTCAAGCGGCAGGTCGAATGGCACGGAATGCGCGCTGACATTGCGCACTGTCTTTTCCGGCTCCATCACCGTTTCGATGTCGAGCAGGCCAAGGCCTTCCGCCTCGGTGACGCTGCCTTCGATGCCGTCGGGATCGCGCACGATTTTGCCCAGCATCTGGAAGCCGCCGCAGATGCCGACAATATGGCCGCCGCGCTTGCGATGGGCGACAAGGTCGCGATCCCAGCCATTCTCGCGGAATTTCAGGAGATCGGCGATCGTCGATTTCGAACCGGGAATAACCACCAACCCGGCATCCCGCGGCAGTGGCTTTCCCGGCGGCACGAAGACCACCTCGACCTGCGGTTCGGCCTTGAGCGGGTCGAGATCGTCAAAATTGGCGATGCGGCCGAGCATCGGCACCGCTACCTTCAGCGCCCGCTCCTCGCCAGAGGCCAGCCGTTCGAGCACGACCGAATCCTCCGAGGGCAGCCGCGCCGCCGCCTTAAGCCACGGCACGACGCCGAAGCAGCGCCATCCCGTGAATTTTTCGATCGCCATGATGCCGTCCTCGAACAGCGAGACATCGCCGCGGAATTTGTTGATGAGATAGCCGACGATCATGCGCCGGTCCTCCTCCGGCAGGATCAGATGCGTGCCGGCGACCGAAGCGATGACGCCGCCGCGATCGATATCGCCAACGAGGATGACCGGCACGTTTGCGCGTGTCGCAAAGCCCATATTGGCAATGTCGCGGTTCCTGAGATTGATCTCGGCCGGCGATCCCGCGCCCTCGACGATGACCAGATCCGCGCCCTCGCCGACCTTCGCCCAGGAGTCCAGCACGGCATCCATCAGCCGGCCCTTCAGCGCCTGGTAGTCACGCGCCCTCGCCTCGCCGAACACCTTACCCTGCACGATAACTTGCGCGCCGACATCGGTCTGCGGCTTGAGCAGCACCGGGTTCATGTGGACCGAGGGCGCAACGCCACAGGCGATCGCCTGCAGCCATTGCGCCCGGCCGATCTCGCCGCCGCCGGCATTGTTGTCGCCAGGAATGTCGGCGACGGCGGCATTGTTCGACATGTTCTGCGGCTTGAACGGCCGCACCTTCAGGCCGCGTTTCCTCGCTGCACGGCAGAGACCCGCGACCAGCACCGTCTTGCCGACATCGGAGCCCGTACCTTGCAGCATGATCGCCTTGGCCATGGCTCAGCCCCTGCCCTGCGCGACTGTGCCGGGAATGGTCGATTTCTGCGCCAGTGGTCCGCCGCGCCAGATGTACAGCGCCAGCAGCGGCTCCTTTGCCGTTCGCATGGCGTGATTGACGTTGGAGGCATGGTGGATCACCTCGCCCGCTTCGCGAACATGAAAGCCGCTGTCGCCCTTGTGCCATTCCGTCCCGCCGGTCAGCGGAATGTAGATCTCCTCGGCAATGTGATGATGGTCGGGATAGACGATGCCGGGCCCAAGGATGAGCAGGCCGGCCGCGACCTCGTCATTGACGAAGGGACCGCGCGTGCCGAAGACTTCCAGCCAGCCATATCTGGTCAGGAACTCCGCGCCGAAATCGGCGGCGTTGTAGGTCTGGCCCCAGCGCAGCTCATTGCGATGCGCCGCGAGAAACCGCGCCAGGGGTCGGGCATTCGGCGGCGCCAGTTCGGCGGCGCGATCGAGATAGCCAAGGCAAGGCAGGCCGTGCGGCTCGAGCGGACGAGCGGGCATATCCCAGCCAATCCGGGCCACCGCACCGCGCACGAGCGCCTCCTCGAACGTTTCGAGATAGGTTCGGAAATGCTCAAGCAGTTCATTTGAATTCGTCGACACATCTTGCTCCGGACAGGCATTCGCGCACAGCCGTTCCGCAAAAGCGTCGGGTTGCGCGGCGGCATCATTGGTCTAGATTGGTGCGCGCGCAAAGCCAAAAACAACAGGCCAGCAAGCCAACCCAAGGGAGCACGCCATGGACGCCGCGGCCGATGCGAGCACCAGCCAGTTCGAACTCAACGAGGACCAGCGCGCCATCCAGGAGATGGCTGCGGCTTTCGCAGCCGACCGTGTCGCGCCTTGCGCTTTGGACTGGGACCGCAACAAGCATTTCCCGGCGGATGTGATCCGCGAGACCGGCCCACTCGGCTTCGGCGGCATCTATGTCAGGGATGATATCGGCGGCTCGGCGCTCGGCCGGCTGGACGCGGTGCTGATCTTCGAGGCGCTTTCTCGCGCCGATCCGGCCTTTTCCTCCTTCATCTCGATCCACAATATGGTGGCCTCGATGATCGACCGCTTCGGCAGCGAGGAACAGCGCCAGCGTTTTCTGCCGAAGCTGACCTCGATGGAATGGCTGGCGAGCTATTGCCTGACCGAACCGGGCTCGGGGTCGGACGCGGCTGCGTTGAAGACGCGCGCGGTGAAGAACGGCAGCGACTATGTGCTGAACGGCGCCAAGCAGTTCATCTCCGGCGCCGGCGACAGCGATCTCTATGTCGTCATGGCGCGCACCGGCGCCGACGGGCCGAAGGGCATTTCCACCTTCGTTGTACCGAAGGATGCGCCGGGTCTCTCCTTCGGCGCCAACGAGCACAAGATGGGCTGGCACATGCAGTCGACACGGCAGGTCATCTTCGAGGACTGCAAGGTGCCGGCGCAGAACCTGCTTTCGGCAGAGGGCGCCGGGTTTTCCATAGCCATGGCCGGGCTCGACGGCGGCCGCCTCAACATCGCCGCCTGTTCGCTGGGCGGCGCGCAATCGGCACTCGACAAGGCGCTTTCCTACACGGCCGAGCGCAAGGCTTTCGGCAGCAAGATCAACCAGTTCCAGGCGCTGCAATTCAAGCTTGCCGACATGGAGACCGAGCTGCAGGCTGCGCGCATCTTCCTCTACGCCGCCGCCGCGAAACTCGACCGCAAGGCGCCGGACGCCGGGAAATGGTCGGCAATGGCCAAGCGGTTCGTCACCGACATCGGCTTCAACGTCGCCAACGATGCGCTGCAACTGCATGGCGGTTATGGCTATCTGCACGATTACGGTATCGAGAAGCTGGTGCGGGATCTGCGCGTCCACCAGATCCTCGAAGGCACCAACGAGATAATGCGCGTCATCGTCGCCCGCGCGCTGATCGGGCGGTGACGCCTATGCATGTCGCCCAAAAGTGCTCAGCGGTTTTGGGACAACGACATGCATCAAAAACCAAAGATCGGAGAAAACGATGACCACCATCGCCTTCATCGGCCTCGGCAACATGGGCAATCCGATGGCCGCCAATCTGGTCAAGGCGGGACATGCGGTGCATGGTTTCGACCTGGTGCCGGAAAACCTGACGGTTGCGCGCGACCATGGCGTCATCATCATGGCCAATGCCGTTGCGGCGGTGAAGGATGCCGATGTGGTCATCACCATGCTGCCGGCTGGCAAGCATGTGCTCTCGGTCTACGAGGACATCGCGCCCAAGGCGAAGAAGGGCGCGTTGTTCATCGATTCCTCGACCATCCATGTCGAGTCGGCGCGAAAGGCCCATGCCATCGCCGGCAAGCACGGCCTGCTTTCCATCGACGCGCCGGTTTCGGGCGGTACCGTAGGCGCCGCCGCCGGCACGCTGACATTCATGGCCGGTGGCTCGAAGGATGCCTTCGCCAAAGCCGAGCCGATCCTCAAGCCGATGGCCGGCCGCATCGTCCATTGCGGCGACGGTGGCGCCGGACAGGCGGCAAAGATCTGCAACAACATGATCCTCGGCATTTCGATGATCGGCGTCGCCGAGGCCTTCGTGCTGGCCGAAAAACTCGGCCTGTCGAATCAGGCACTGTTCGACGTCGCCTCGACCTCATCGGGCCAATGCTGGTCGCTCACCACTTACTGCCCGGTGCCCGGCCCGGTTCCGACATCGCCCGCCAACAATGACTACAGGCCGGGATTTGCGGCAGCCCTTATGCTGAAAGACCTGAAACTGTCGCAGGAAGCCGCGCAAAGCAGCGGCGCGGTGACGCCGCTTGGCGCTGAAGCCGCACAACTTTACGCGTTGTTCAATGCACAAGGGCATGCCGGCGCGGATTTTTCCGGCATCATAAATTTCCTCAGGGGTGCCCCTGCGTAAGCTTCTAGCTTCACAAGGCTTTTTGGATTTCTGGTCGACAAAGGCACCGCGAATTTAGATTTGCTTAAGCTCTCGATAACCCGGTGGTAACGATGTGCCTGTAAAACGGATTGCGAGGCGGACATATCCGCCCGGCGCTCCGGATCAGGTCTCGCGTACCGGAGCCCGTAAGTTTCGCAAGTGCATTTGTAGCGAAACGCCATGCGTATCTGGCAAAAGCCGCGTTCCCGATGGGACGCGGTTTTTGCGTTTCTGGAACCGCACCCCGCGGCGCTCGATCCTGTGCTTCGTCATCCGGGATGGAGCGCCTTGCTCCGCCCCAGGATTGACGGCAGGCAAGATCGTCCCGATCAGCGCTTGCGCAGATCCGCTTGCGCCAGATCCAGCGCCCTGGCGATGCGCTCGCAGGCCATGTCGATCGTCTCGCGCGTCCAGATCAGCGGCGGCGACAGGATCATCGTGTCGCCGGTGGCGCGCAGCATCATGCCTTGGGCGATGGCGTGATCGCGGACGGTTACCGCAGCGCTGCCCGCGGGAAGGAAGCGCTCCTTGGTCGCCTTGTCCTTGACGATCTCGATTGCTCCCATCAGTCCGATCGAGCGCACTTCGCCGACCAGATCGTGGCCACCGATACGCTCCTGCAGCGCTGTTGCGAAATAGGGTCCGGTGTCGTTCTTGACGCGGTCGACCAGGCCTTCCCGTTCCATGATCTCCAGGTTCTTCAGCGCCACGGCGCAGGCCACGGGGTGACCCGAATAGGTGTAGCCGTGATAGAACTCACCACCCTTCTCCACCAACGTCGCCGCGATGCGGTCGCCGACCAGCAGCGCCGACAGCGGCTGGTAGCCGGAGGTCAACGCCTTGGCCGTGGTGATCGTGTCCGGTTCGATGTCGAAGGTTTGCGCCGCGAACCATTCGCCGGTGCGGCCATAGCCGGTGATGACCTCGTCCAGCATCAGCAGCACATCGTATTTGCGGCAGATGCGCTGCACTTCCGGCCAGTAGCTCATCGGCGGGATCTTAACCCCGCCCGCGCCCATCACCGGCTCGCCGATGAAGGCGGCGACCTTGTCGGCGCCAGCTTCGAGGATGGCGTCCTCGACGGCCTTGGCGGCGCGCAGGCCGAAATCATGATCGCTTTCGCCGGGCAGCGCCAACTCATAGGCATAAGGCATCATCACATGGACGATGTTGGGAACGGCGCCGCCAAGCTGCTTGTGCATCATGTCCATGCCGCCAAGCGAGGCGCCGGCGATGGTCGAGCCGTGATAGCCCATCTTGCGCGCGATGATGCGGTTCTTCTGCGGCTTGCCTTCCAGCGCCCAGTAGTGGCGCACGAGCCTTAGCGCCGTGTCGTTGGCCTCCGAGCCGGACGAGCCATAGAACACCTGGCTGACGCCCTTGGGCGCCAGTTCCGCCAGCTTCCTGGAGAGCAGTACCGGCGTCGGCGTCGAGCATTTGAAGAAGGAATTGTAATAGGGCAGCTCCTTCATCTGGGCATGGGCGGCATCGGCCAGCTCGTCTCGGCCATAACCGACATTGACGCACCACAGCCCGGCCATGCCGTCGAGGATTTCCGTCCCGTCGGCATCGTAGATGAACGGTCCATTGGCGTGGGTGATGATGCGCGAGCCGGTCTCACGCAATTCCTTGTGGTCGGTGAACGGATGCAGATGATGCGCGGCGTCGATCTGCTGAAGCTGCTTCAGCGAGTAATTCTGGTAAGTCATCTCAGGTCATTCCTCTTTGAATCAATCCGGCAAGGCCGGGGCGGATTCTTCAGAGGCAGCCAGGCGGCGAATAGCCGATGCGGGCGCACAGGCGGAGCAGCTCGGCACGAAGCGTGCGCGGTGACGGCGTCACCGCGACCCCGAAGGCGCCAGATGTCTTCGTACGAGCCATGCTCTCACCTTAGGCTGCCTGAGGCCCGGGTTTCAAGCCGTTCCGCTCAGCGCCCTTTGCAGGAAGACATACTTCATCGCCGCCTGGGCTGCTTGCGGCCGACGGTCGCCGCGGCCGCCATGGCCACCCTCGGTCTCCTCGAAGAACAACGTCTTGGCATGGCCGGCGGCCTGCAGCCGCGCCGCCATCTTGCGCGCATGGCCGGGATGGACGCGATCATCGGCGGTCGATGTCGTCAGCAGCACCGGCGGATAGGCGGCATCGGCCGAGACATGCTGATAGGGCGAATAGGCGGCGAGCCATGCCGCTTCGTCCGGTTTCGCCGGATCGCCATACTCGGCCGTCCAGGAGGCGCCGGGCGGCAATTCTGTGTAGCGCAGCATGTCGAGCAACGGCACCTCGATGATCACGGCCCCGAACAGCTCGGGATGCTGCGTCAACGAAACGCCCGTCAGCAGGCCGCCATTCGAACCGCCTTGGATGCCGAGCGAGCTTGCGGTGGCGATGCCGCGTTTCACCACATCCTGCGCGACCGCGGCGAAATCGTCGAAGGCATTCTGCCGGTTGGCCTTGAGCGCCGCCTGGTGCCAGTTCGGGCCGAACTCGCCGCCGCCCCGGATATTGGCCTGGACATAGGCATTGCCCTTCTCCAGCCACAGCCGGCCGCGCACGCCGGCATAGCCCGGCAACAGCGGCACTTCGAAGCCGCCATAGCCGTAAAGCAGCGTCGGCACCGGCCCATCCTGGTCGCGTCGCCTGACGACGAAGTAAGGGATCATGGTGCCGTCCTTCGAGCGTGCCTCGAACTGTTCCGAGATGAAAGGCGAAGCGTCGAAACGCGCCGGCTGGGATTTCACCGTGGTAAGCGTCGCGCCATCGTCGTCCGACCAAACGATCGAGCTCGGCGTCAGGAAGTCGGTGAAGGAGAAAGAGACACTGGCGCCGAAATGCTCGGCGTGGGCGATGCCGACATTGCCATTGTCCGGCAGCGCCACGGGCTTCAGGGACCAGGTACCGTTGTTGCGTTCGCAGACGACGACCTTGCCGCGCACATTGTCCATCAGGCTGATGAACAATCGGTCCTGCGTGCGGGCGATGCCGGCGATGGAAACACGATGCGCCGGATCGAGCAGGGTTTCCACCGGACCCAAGGCGCCAGTTTCGACCCAGCGCGCCAGGTCCAGCGAATAAAGGCCGTCCGGTTTGCACACCACGCCGTCTGGCGTCGTCCACGAGCTGCGCACGCCGAAGACAAGCTGATCGCGGAAGATCGCGCTGTCGGTCATGTCGTCAGGCAAGGGAAGGCGTCTGTTTTCGCCTGAAGGCAATCGCAGGAAGATGTGCGAGGCGAAGAAATTCAGCGTCCGGGCCAGGACCAGATAGCGTCTGTGGCCATCGAACTCGAGAGCAGCCCCTGCGGCGAGGTCCTCTTTCTCAGCCTCGAAGATCGGCGTCGCGTCTTCCAGCGCGGTGCCGCGCTTCCACAGCTTGACCACGCGCGGATAGCCGGACTGCGTCTTGTCCGCCTCCTCGAAGGCGGCCGAGACGATGACTGTGTCCTTGTCCAGCCAGCCGAAGCTCGATTTAGAGGCGGGAGCCCGAAAGCCATCCTCGACAAAAGACTTGGTTTCGATGTCGAATTCGCGCATCTCGCTGGCGTCGCCGCCATCGGGCGACATAGAGAGCAGGCAGCGGCTAAAGTCGGGGTAAAGCCGGCTGGCGCCGCCGAACACCCACTTCACACCCTCTTTCGCCGACAGCAGGTCGAAGTCGATGATTGTCTCCCACTCCGGCTTCTCGGTCTTGTAGGACGCGACCGTCGTGCGCCGCCAGAGGCCGAGAATATTGGTCTTGTCCTGCCAGAAATTATAGACATAACCGTTGAGCACGGCACCGACGGCGATGTTGTCTTCGGCCGTCATCAGGTCCAGCGCGGTTTGGAACGTTGCTTGGTAGGACGGATCGCCCTGCAATTCTCCGACGCTTATTTCATTCTGGCGATGCACCCAGTCGAGCGCTTGCTTGCTGGTTCGATCTTCCAGCCAGAGAAAGGGGTCGGCCGCGGAATTCGACTGCGCCTGTTTGATCGGCTTGGTCATATGATCTCCGAATACGTGATCTAGCGTCGCCAACATCGACATGCCGGCACCGATATTCAAGACGACGCGCCGTTTTTTGCGCTTACACGATCCGGCGTCGCACGACGGTCATGACTGCCAGCGCCAGGCAAATGGCGCCCAGCGTAATCGGCAGGCCGGACGCGCCGATGACGTCCATGACGCCGCCGGTGAGCGGCGGGACGAGGATGCCACCGACGCCCCACATCAGCGAGAAGGCGGCATTGCCGGCGACAAGCGCCGAGCCGGTAAAGCGCTCACCGAGCTCGATGATCGACATCGTGTAGATGCCGTAGGAAACCGCGCCCCAGATGAAGACGCATGGCCAGATCAGCGGCGTTTCGATGAGCAGCGGCAGCAGCACGCATCCGAGCACGGTCAGCGACACGCAGATGAAGCGCACCAGACGCGCCGTCAGCCGTTCCGCCAGCAGGCCGAGCGGCACCTGCATGGCGATGTTGCCGGCGATCATTACCGACAGCAGCGCCGACATGCGGGTCTCAGTGATGCCATAATGCGTTCTGTAGACAGGCAGCAGCGCCAGCACCCCTTGCTCAAAGCCGGCGGCCACGACGACCGCCGACAACAGCAGCCAGGCCATCGGCATGAACCCCATGACAGAAACCCGGTGCCCGGCCTCGTCGACCTTGGGCAGCCGTGGCAGCACCGTCGCGAGGCAGGCACCGCAGAACACAAAAGCGGTGATGCCGACGAGGAAGGGCGGCCATCCCTCGGTGCCGACGGCGAGCAGGCAAAGCGGCCCAGCGGCGAAACCCGCCGAGATGATCGTGGAATAGACGCCCATGACGCGGCCGCGGCGTGCCGGCGGCGCCAACGCGATCACCCAGATTTCGCTCAAGACGTAGAGCGGGTTGGTCACCGCGCCGATCAGGAAGCGCAGCGGAAACCACAGATAGACGTTTTGAGTCCAGCCGATCAGCGCCAGCACGATCGCCGAAAGCGCCGCGCAGGTGAGCGCCGTGCGCCCTGCCCCGAACCGGCGTGCCAAAGCCGGGATCAGCGGCGAGGAGACGATGAAGCCAATTGGCGTCATTGCCGCCGACAGCCCGATCATGGCTGGCGAGACACCCTGCCGCTGCAGGATGAAGCTCAGCAGCGGATAGGAGAGCCCTTGCGCGATGGCGAACACCGAAACGGTCGCGATCACGCCGGTGATCGCTGCCCACTGCATTGCCTCGTTGTCCGTTTCCGCCAGATCCATGATCCGCACCTAATAAGGGTTCCAGGACTAGCGGCTCTGTCCGATGGGGGTAAGCCCCGCCAGGGAAAAACCCGCTTGCTCCCGCCAAAGCCTGTCAGGAGTTTTTGCGCTTGGCGGAGCGGTAGAGCGCGAACGCGATCAGCAACGCATCGAGCCCGGCGATAACCGCCGGCAGCCCAAGCGGACCGATCACCTGCATCAGCGAGCCGGCGCCGGGCGGGCCGACAATGCCGCCGGCGCCCCACATCAGGGCGAAGGCGGCGTTGCCGGCGACAAGCGCGGTCCCCTTGAACCGGCTGCCGAGTTCGACCAGCGCCATCGTATAGACGCCGTAGCCGACCGCACCCATCACCACCAGCACGGGCCAGACGGGCGGCGTCGTGATCACGAGCGGTAGCAACAGCGCGCAAGCGGCCGTCGCCAAAGCGCAAAACACGATCATCGCCCGGCCGCCAAAGCGCTCGGCCATCAGCCCAAGCGGGATCTGCAGCAGGATGTTGCCGGCCGACAGCGCCGTCACCAGCGCCGCCAGCCTCGCTTCCGGCAAGCCGTAGCCGGTGCCGAAGACCGGGATCAGCGCATAGGTGCTCTGCTGGACGGCGGCCGCAACCAGGACCGCCAGCAGCAGCGCCGGCGCCAGCCTGGCGAAGCCGACGATGCCGCCCTGGATCTGGCCGTCATCCTCGAAACCGGTGAGTTTGGACGAGACGGCGCGCAGGATCAGTGCGCAGAGTGCAAAGCCCGATATCGCCGCGACGAAGGGAGGCCATCCCGATGTGCCGACCGTGATCAGGATCAGCGGCCCCGCCGCGTAGCCGGCGCCCAGCAGCGTATTGAACACGCCCATCACCCGGCCACGGCGCGACGGTGGCGCCAGCGACAGCGCCCACACCTCGCCAAGCACATAGAGCGGATTGATGACCACGCCGACGAGAAAGCGGATGATGAACCAGGCGACCCAATCCTGCAGATAGCCGATGCCCAAGAAGCAGAGCGCGCCGGCCAGCGAACAGCCGACGGCGAGATTGCGCGCACCTACGAGCCGGACGGCGGCCGGCACGAACGAAGCCGACAGGATGAGGCCAACCGGCATCATCGCCGCGGAAAGGCCGATCAGCGCCGGCGACATGCCTTGCCGCTGCATCAGCAGCGTGAACAGCGGATAGCTCAGCCCTTGCGCGGCGCCGAACATGGCCAGGGCGGCAGTAACGCCGGCAAGTGCCGCCCACTGCGTTCCCGCCTCGCCATCGCTCGAACTGGTCGCGACCATCCGCCATCCCTGTGAATTGCAGACCATCCGATCGGCAAATCACCCAGCTAGCGGTTCGATTTCGCGAAAGAAAGGGCCGGCACACGGAATCCGCTTGCGCCAAAAGACCATCGCCTGCACGACGAATCGTGCATGCCCTGCAAGCAGAGACTACGGAAAATAGCGGGCAATCGCTCCCTTCTTGCCGTCCGCGTAGGGCTTCAGCCACTTGTCGTCGATGGAAAGCCCGTCGTTATCAGAAGGTCCTTTCCCGATGGTCCGGCGCCAGGCGCGAAACTTGTAGTGGTCGAACACATCGAGCATGTGGACCGCATAGGCTGCGGCAAAGGTCTTGTCGCCTTCGACGATCACTAAATTCTCGTCATTCTCGTAGGACGCCTTGTAACCGAGATTGTGGCTGCCGGTGATGACGGTGGCGTTGTCTTCCATCGGATCGATGATCACGATCTTGTCGTGGACGATCGCGTGGCCGACGGTCAGCACCTCTGCCTGGAAGTCGCGCGCAACCGTGGCTCCGGTGAGATTTGCCGCCCTGACGATGGACACGTTCGGCGCCTCCCAGACTTTTTCGGGAAAGACGAATGGCGTCTTGCCGTCCTTGTTCGATTTGTGGGTGACCGGATCCTTGGTCGGGGCGACGTAGTTCGGCATGGCGGCAGGGTCGCTGATCGCGCCTTGCACGATCAGCTTAGGATCCGCCTTGGCCGCCGCGACGGCCTGGTCGACGATCGAATTTTCGCCAAGCCGCGAAGGATTGAACACCAGGAAGAGCACCGCGCGCTTCGCCGCCTTGATCCTGGCGAAAACATCCGTGAGGTCGACCGGCCGCACCGAGATGTCTTTCTTGTTGCGGTCGGGATCGTTCGGCGAAAACCATACCGTCATGCCGTCCAGGTTTGCCGAGGCGCCGTTCAGCGGGTTTGGTATGTGGTTTTCCCTGCGAAACGGCACGCCTTGCGTCTGCGCGACCCGACCGGCCGCGCTTTCGCTGGCCGGCGGCGGGAACACGTCGGCCTTCATGCGCTCCCAATAGGCATCGAACACCTTGGCCATCGCAGGGTCGTCACGGATGAAGGCATTGTTGGTCTGCCCGCAAATGCCGGTCGAGGTCCAGTTGGTGCTGCCGGTCATGACCGCCTGCGCATTGCCTTGCGCATCGCGGTAGACGGCAAATTTGTTGTGGCCGATATGGTTGTTGTTGAACAGACGATCGGTCAGCGTGACGCCGGCGTCGCGCAGCCGCTTTCTGAAAGGCGCGTTGCCGGCATCCCAGGCCTTGGTCTGGATATCCCTGCCCGAATTCGAGAGGATGACGTCGACGACATCCTTGGCGTCGATGATGGCGTCGCAGAGTTCATCGTCGCCAAGTTCATAAAGCGCAAGCCTGACAGTGCCGCCCTCGGCCTTGGCCCGTTTCATCAGGCTGGTGAGCACATCCGGCACATCGCCATGCAGATAGGCGCGTATCTCGCTGCCGGGACGCTCGAGCTCGGCCCTGATCTTGTCGCGCTGCCCGACCTTGATCCCGGCATCCTCCAGGGCGCGTGACATCCATTGCGTCGACAGCACGCCATTGGTGAAGGCGACCCGCGCCTTGCCGAACATCTGCCCGAGAAAGATCGGCGGGCTGACGGCGCCCTGGCCGAGATAGCCAAGCGGCCGCGCCGGTCCGGTATAGGCGGGTTCGCCGTCGACGACCTGATCCGGGCGCACCGGCACCGGATCGAGGCCCGGCTTCATGTCGCCGACGGGGCGCACACGGTAGGCGATCATCTCGCCCTGCGGCCTGACGCCGAGACTGTCGCGGCGGCGCCGCACGGTGAGGTCGCGCCAGAATGTCTTTTGCACCGGCCATACGCCGGTGTCCTGCGGGATCCACCTCGGATTGCGCTGGCCCTTGAACGGCACCCACGACGCCAGGCAACGCTCCTCGCCGGTGTCGGGATAGAGGCGCACGATCTCGAAGCCGAGACAGCCCGGGATCATCCCATCGAGATCCCATGACAGGAACGCAACTTCGTTGTTTGTGGCAGCACGCACTTTGATGACGTCCGGCATTGCGGTCCCCCTCGAAGTTGCTCAACAAGGAAGTATGCCAGAAGCAGAAGACAGAACTGCAACGCATTTCACGTTGTGGCACCCGCATCGTCCAGCTGCCCTTTCGGCATGTCGCTTCCCTCGCCCTAGTGGTCGCCGCCTCCGCAATGGCTGGACAGCCGGCGGTCCATTATGCCGCCGCATTATCGCAGCGTACGAGGCCCTGTCATGACCGCCGCCCTTCACCCCGCCGAACCGCCATTGGCAACCGATCGCGCCCGTCGCGGCGGCCGCGCGGGCAAGCGCGCCGGCGGCTCGGCGTCGTTCGAACAGCCACCGTTTCGCCAGTTGAAAATCCCGCTGACGCCGACCAAGCTGGTCTCCGACGACGAGCTGGAATCGATCCACCTTGCCTCCTTGCGGGTGCTGAGGGAAATCGGCGTCGACGTCCTGCACGATGAAGCCCGCGGCATCATGAAGGCGCATGGCGCCGATGTCCGCGAAGGCAGCGAGCGGGTGCGCTTCGACAGCGACATGATCCTCGAACTCGTTTCGCATTGCCCGTCGGAATTCACCATCCATGCCCGCAATCCTGCGCACAATGTGCGCTTTGGCGGCGACAATCTGATCCTCTCGATGATGGCGTCGGCGCCCAACTGCTCCGATATCGATCGCGGCCGCAGGCCCGGCAACCAGCAGGACTACCGCAATTTCCTGCGGCTGGCGCAGATGCACAACATCCTGAACTGCACCGGCGGCTATCCGGTCGAGCCGATCGACATCCATCCGTCGGTCCGCCACCTCGAATGCATCCGCGATCTTGCCACGCTGACCGACAAGGTCTTCCACATCTATTCGCTCGGCAAGGAGCGCAATGTCGACGGCATCGAGATCACCCGCATCGCGCGGGGCATCAGCCACGAGCAATTGCTCGAGGAGCCGTCGGTCTTCACCATCATCAACACCAATTCGCCGCTCAAGCTCGACGTGCCGATGATGGAAGGCATCATCCAGATGTCGAGCAAGGGCCAGGTCGTCATCGTCACGCCATTTACCCTGTCCGGCGCCATGGCGCCGGTCACCATCGCCGGCGCGCTGGTGCAGCAGAATGCCGAGGCGCTGTCCGGCATCGCTTTCGCGCAAATGGTCCGCAAGGGCGCTCCGGTCGGCTATGGCGGCTTTACGTCCAACGTCGACATGAAATCCGGCGCGCCGGCTTTCGGAACGCCGGAATACATGAAGGCGCAGCTGGTCGGCGGCCAGCTCGCCCGCCGCTATCAAATCCCCTACCGCACCTCCAACACCTGCGCCGCCAACACGGTCGACGCGCAGGCTGCCTATGAAAGCGTGTTTTCGCTGTGGGGCGCCATCCAGGGCGGCGGCAACCTGATGATGCATGCGGCCGGCTGGCTCGAAGGCGGCCTGCGCTGCTCCTATGAGAAGACCATTTTGGACATCGACCTGTTGCAGATGGTGGCCGAATTCTTGACCCCGCTCGACCTTTCGGAAGAGGCGCTCGGCTTCGACGCCATCCAGTCGGTCGGCCCGGGCGGTCATTTCTTCGGCACCCAGCACACGCAGGACCGCTACAAGACCGCCTTCTACTCGCCGATCCTTTCCGACTGGCGCAATTTCGAGACCTGGGCGGAAGCCGGCTCGCCGACGGCACTCGAAAAGGCCAACAAGGTGTGGAAGGAAAGGCTGGCTTCCTATGAAGAGCCATACATCGACCCGGCCATTCGCGAAGAACTCAACGCCTTCGTCGAAAAGCGCCGTGCCGAAGGCGGCGCACCAACCGATTTCTGACCGACACTCGGCAACACGATGACTTCGCGTCGAGGCGCGGAGTCATTGCTGACAAATCAACTGATTCAGTTTATGCAAAAACGGACCTAACTTTATGAAATCTCACGTCAAAGCGGTTGTCATCGGTGGCGGCGTCGTCGGCTGCTCGGTGCTTTATCATCTGGCCAAGGCCGGCTGGACCGACATCATGCTGATCGAACGCTCGGAGCTTACCTCCGGCTCGTCCTGGCATGCGGCGGGCGGCTTCCACACGCTGAACGGCGACCCCAACGTCGCCAAGCTGCAGGCCTACACCGTGCAACTCTACAAGGAGATCGAGGAGATTTCCGGCCAGTCCTGCTCGCTGCACCTGACCGGCGGCGTGATGATGGCAGATACGCCAGAGCGCATGGACTTCCTGCGGCTTGCCCACGCCAAGGGCCGCTATCTCGGCATGGACACCGAGCTGATCACCCCGTCCGAGGCCAAGGCGATGTTCCCGCTGATGGACGAGACCAATTTCGTCGGCGCCATGTGGGATCCGGTCGAGGGTCATCTCGACCCCTCCGGCACGACCATTGCCTATTCGAAGGCGGCGAAAAAACTCGGCGCCGAGATCGTGCTGCGCAACCGCGTCGTCGAACTGACACAGGAGGTCGACGGCACCTGGAACGTCGTCACCGAGCAAGGCACGGTGAAGGCCGAGCACGTCGTCAACTGCGGCGGCCTGTGGGCGCGCGAGATCGGCCGCATGGTCGGCGTCGAATTGCCGGTGCTGGCGATGGAGCACATGTATCTGCTCACCGAGCCGATGCCGGAGGTCGAGGAATTCAACAAATCGACCGGCCGCGAGATGATCGGCGTGCTCGACTTCAAGGGCGAGATCTACACCCGCCAGGAGCGTAACGGCATCCTGCTCGGCACCTACGAAAAGGCCTGCAAACCGTGGTCGCCTGTCAACACGCCCTGGGATTTCGGCCATGAGCTGCTGCAACCCGATATCGACCGCATCGCACCGTCGCTGGAGATCGGCTTCAAGCATTTCCCCGGCATCGAAAAAGCCGGCATCAAGCAGATCATCAACGGCCCCTTCACCTTCGCGCTCGACGGCAACCCGCTCGTCGGCCCGGTGCAAGGCCTGACCAATTTCTGGTGCGCCTGCGCCGTCATGGCCGGTTTCAGCCAGGGCGGCGGCGTCGGCCTCGCGCTGTCCAACTGGATGGTCCATGGCGATCCGGGCTTCGACGTCTGGGGCATGGACGTGGCCCGCTTCGGCGAATGGGCGAGCCTGCGCTACACCAACGCCAAGGTGCGCGAAAACTATTCGCGCCGCTTCTCCATCCGCTTCCCCAATGAGGAACTGCCGGCCGCGCGGCCGGCGCAGACGACGCCGCTCTACGACACGATGCTGGCCAACAACGCCGTCATGGGCGACAGCTGGGGTCTCGAGACCCCGCTCTGGTTCGCGCCGAAGGGCAAGGAGCCGAAGGACATCGTCTCCTTCCACCGCTCCAACGATTTCGGCCCGATCGGCGAGGAAGTGCGCGCCACCCGCGACAAGGTCGGCGTCACCGAGATCGCCAACTTCGCCAAATACGAGGTGTCGGGACCGGGAGCGGAAGACTTCCTCAACCGGCTGATGACCAATCGCATGCCGAAGACCGGCCGCATCGTGCTGACGCCGATGATCAACGAATTCGGCAAGCTGATCGGCGACTTCACCATCGCCAAGGCCGGAGAAGACCGCTTCATGATCTGGGGCTCGTCCGCCGCGCAGAAATACCATATGCGCTGGTTCGAAAAGCACCTGCCCAAGGACGGTAGCGTGCGCATTCACCGCTTCGACCAGACGCTGGTCGGTCTCTCCATCGCCGGGCCGAAATCCCGCGACCTGCTGCAGAAGCTGGTCGATGTCGACATTTCGACCAAGGCCTTCCGCTTCATGGATTTCCGCGAGATGGCGGTCGGCGGCGCGCCCTGCATGGTCAACCGCATCACCTATACCGGCGACCTCGGCTACGAGATCTGGATGGCGCCAGCCTATCAGCGCCTGGTCTACAAGGCGATCAAGGATGCCGGCGAGGAATTCGGCCTGGTCGATTTTGGCATGCGCGCCCTGCTGTCGATGCGCCTGGAAAAGAACTTTCCGACCTGGTTCCGCGAACTGCGCCCGATCTACGGGCCGTTCGAAGGCGCGATGGACCGCTTCATCAAGCTGGAGAAGAACGATTTCATCGGCCGCGAGGCCGCCGCCAGGGAACAGGCGGAAGGACCGAAACTGCGCCGCGTCTCCTTCTTCGTCGACGCCGCCGACGCCGATGTGATGGGCGATGAGCCGATCTGGGCCAAGGTCGGCAAGGATTATGGCACGGTGGAAAAGCCGCATGGCTACGGCGCGCCGCGCTTCGACACCTCTGGCAAGGAAGTGCGTGGCTCGAAGGCCGCACAAGGCGCCTCGGCCGTGCGCGGCATCGTCGACGGCGACTGGCGCGTGGTCGGCTGGGTCACCTCCGGCGGCTATGCGCACTATGTGCAGAAGTCGATGGCGCAGGGCTATGTACCTGCGGCACTTGCCGAGGATGAGAGCACCGGACTGTTCGAAATCGAGATCCTCGGACATCGACGCCCGGCGCGCATCAATGTCGAGCCGCCTTTCGATCCGAGCGGCGAGAAGATGCGGACTTAGGGAACAGGCTGGAGCTACATTGTGCAGGGTAAGGTCTCATGCTAGCGGAGCCGGCGGCAAATCGTGCCGGCTTGGGCGATGAGAATTCCTTGAAGTATTCCATGAAATGGGCCGAGTGGCTCGGCGAGGCCAGGATCGGCCCCTTCCCCGCGGCGATCGTCATGGTCGCGCTTTACTGCTGCCTTCAGATCGTCGTGCTGCCGCTTGTCAGCCTCTGGGCGGGAACCGGGGTCGGCGTCGATGACTCCGAACAGCTGATGTATATGCGGTTTTTATGGGCCGGCTATGGCGGCTCTCAGCCGCCGCTCTATTCCTGGCTCGGCTGGCTGACGTCGTCGGTGTTTGGAACCAGCATCGTCACGCTCAAAATCCTGAAATACTCGCTGATTTTCATTGGCTTGACGTCGGTCTTTGTTGCCGTGCGCAAGCTGGGATACTCCCAGCGAACCGCGGTAGCTTCGATGTTCGGCGTATGGCTGTTTCCCCAGGTGATCTGGGAAATGCAGCACACCTTGTCGCACAGCGTCGCCGCCTTGTGTCTTTCGGGCGTGCTGTTGCTGGCGCTGATCCAGCTTCTGCAGCGCAAGTCACCGCTGGCCTATGTCCTGTTCGGACTTGCGATAGGCGCGGCCATTCTGGCGAAATACAATAATGTCATCCTGATCGCCGCAATGCTGGCGGCAGCCTTGTCGTTGCGCAAAACGCGCCAGGTCATCCTGCGTCCGCAGATCGTGATCAGCTTGATCGCGGCGATATTGGTATGTGTGCCGACACTGTACTGGAACGCCACGCATCCGGGAGATCTGCTGGCACGCAGCTACAAGTTCGGCATCGATGACGGTAACGGCGCCCTTCCCGTCGCGCTGCGCGGCATCCTCGACCTCGGCCAGGCCGTGTTGAATTTTGCCATTCTGCCGGTCGTGATCTTTGAGGTGGCAATGCTGGCGGCGCGGATCGGTCCATCGACGTTGCGCGAACGATTTCCCGATTCCGAGAAACTGGTGTGGCGCATTCTCGGCTTCGGACTCTGCATCACCATTATCCTGATGCTCGCCAGTGGCGCCACCCGATTCCAGGATCGCTGGTTGCTGCCGATCCTGCTTTTTCTTCCTGTTGCTTTCGCCGTCCGCATGGATGCCCTCGGCGAAAAAGGCAGGATCGCACAAAACCTCGTCATCACCGTCGCAGCCGCACTGGCCATTCTGATCCTGCCCGTGACGTGGGCCTACCAGGTCTATGGCGGGAAGGGCCAGGGGCGCGTCGTCCGTCTCGACTACCAGACCTTGTACCGTGATCTGACCGCGGATGGCGCGATCAAGACGGTCACGTCGGACTGGCACTGGGTCGGAAACCTCAGGCTCGCCGACCCCAACCTTGTCGTGCTCGGAAAAGAAGTGCCAGGCTTTGCTGCCTTGCTGCAGGAGCCCGCCGTGCTGGTCTGGCTCGACAAGCCAAACCCGGAACCGGGCATCCTGGAGCGCATCCACCAGGCAGGTTTTGTCGTGGACGGCGCAAGCCATAGTCTGAGGATTCCCGAATTTTTCGGCGCGAGCGACGGCAGGCTTGTAAACGTCGTCAAGCTGAAGAAGCAGGACGCAAAATGAGCGAGCACGGCACCGAGCGACGGTTCGGTCGCCACCGCAAGATCATGCCGTTCGAGCCGGGTGAAGCCGGTTCCATCGATGCGCTGCGCCTGAAGTCGCGCCGGAAAGCCGCCGAACTCAACCAGCATGTGCTGGGCTATGGCGCACTGGCGGAAGCCGAATGGCAGGCCGCCGGCATCGCCGCTCCCGACTTGCCCGCCATGCGCCAATACCGTCTCGACCGCGTCCGTGCCGAACTCAAGCGCCGCGACTATGCCGGAGCCCTGCTCTACGACCCGATCAACATCCGCTACGCGACCGACTCGACCAACATGCAGCTCTGGGTCGCACACAATCCGACCAGGCATTGTTTCGTCGCTACCGAGGGCCCGGTGGTGCTGTTCGATTATTTCTCCTGCGAGCATCTCTCCGACCATTCCGGCGTCGTCGACGAGGTGCGGCCGGCGGTGTCGTGGATGTATCTCTACAGCGGCGAACTGACCGAACTGAAGGTCCGCCGCTGGGCGGCTGGCATCGCCGACCTTGTGCGGGAGCATGGCGGCGGCAACAGCCGCATTGCCGTCGACCACATCAACCCCCAGGGCGCCGAGGAACTCGCCCGCCTCGGCATTTCCGCCGGCAATGGCGAAGCGGTGATGGAGAATGCGCGGCTGATCAAATCGCCCGACGAGATCCTCGCCATGCGCCGCTCGATCGTCGCTTGCGAAGCGGCGATGGGCGAGATGGAAAGGGTGCTGAAGCCAGGCATCTCCGAAAACGAGTTATGGGCCGAACTGCACCGCGGCAACATTGCGCGCGGCGGCGAATGGATCGAAACCCGGCTGTTATCGTCGGGCCCGCGCACCAATCCGTGGTTCCAGGAATGCTCGTCCCGAATCATCGAAGCCGGCGATCTCGTTGCGTTCGACACCGACCTGATCGGCCCCTACGGCTTCTGCGCCGACCTGTCGCGCACCTGGCTCTGCGGCGACAAGAGACCCTCGAACGAACAGCAAGACCTCTACCGCATCGCCGCCGATCAGATCGCCCGCAACACCGCCCTGATGCAGCCGGGCACATCGTTCCGCGATCTTGTCGAACGCTCGGCGGTGCCGCCTGGAGATTGCTTCCCGACGCGCTATGGCGTGCTCTATCACGGCGTTGGCCTCGCCGACGAATACCCGACGCTGCCGCATCCCAGCGACTGGACGCAAGATACGCCGGACGGCGTTCTCGAAGCCGGCATGGTGCTGTGCGTCGAGAGCTATATCGGCCGGCTCGGCGGCCACGAGGGCGTCAAGATCGAGGAGCAGATCCTGATCACCGAAACCGGCAACGAGCAGCTCTCGACCTATCCGCTCGACGAGCGGCTGCTGGGCGGCTGATCGCTTCCCGATTCGATTTCAGCCAACCGCCGCGACAGCCTCGCGCAACGCGGCGACGATCTTTTCCGGCGTCGTTCTGGCGGTGATGAACGGCAGGCCCTTGCGCCGCCCCGTCCAGCCAACGACCTTCACCGCTTGCGCCGCTGGCTCGAAGCGACGCGCCAGCGCCCAACTCTCACAGTCGATGGCCGCGACATCGGCCCTGCCCTCTGCAATGGCGACGATCGAGGCGCGGTGGCCGCCGCTTGGCTGCCTTGCCGCGAAGAAGTCGAAGCTGTCACCCATAGCCTCCAGATCGCGCTTCAGTCCGAGGAAGCCCGACATCGAACCGGTATCGTTGAAGGTGAAGCGCTTGCCGCGCAAGAGATCGAGCGGGATCAGCGGAGCACCGTCATCCGGCGACGCAACCGATGGCCCGCCATCCGCCCGCATCACCAGCGCGCTGGAATAGAGCTCGCCCTGGCCGCCTTCATAGGTATCGTAGCTTGGCTGGGCGACCACCTGGACATGCGCCGACAGGCCATGGTCCATCGGCCCCCAGCAGGTCTGCGCGAAGAGCAGCGCCGGATGCAGCCAGAGCCGGTGAAAATCGAGTTCGTCCGGGGGAAGCGTCGCAGGATCGGGCGCGATGATCTTGCCTTCGGCGTCGCGGATACCTCCCGGAACCGGCGGCAGGTCGCCATTGCGGCGGACAATAGACTGCGGCGCGTCGATGCCTGCCTGCCGAAAGGCATCGCGCAGCCGTACCCACTGGGCATCGACCTCGCCCCGCATTTCGGGCCAGTCATACATCGGCAACGCCGCAACGAATTCGCTCATGCCGGAAATCGACCGTTATGCCAGAGGATTGATGGGATCACCGGCGCCAGACGCCCGTAACGACCATAGCCGCTAACGCGGCAAAGTCGCAAAACTCATTCTTTCGGCGGCTCGGCGGGAACCGGTGCGCTGCCAAGCCCATTGAGGCTGCGCGCCCTGACGCGCGGCTTGAATGCCCTGCCCAGCTCCGGCGAACGCCTGAGCACAGGGTGGACGACCGGCTCTTTCGCCTTGAAGGCGTAGGCCCTGAGCAGCGCGAAATAATTCGGATAGGCGTAGCCATTGTTCATCCGCAGCCATTCGTCACGGCGGTCGGCAAACAGCTTCGGCAGCCGGTACCAGGCCACTGTTGGGCTCTTGTGATGGACGAGGTGCAAATTGTTGTTGAGGAACAGAAAGGACAGCGGCGAACGCTCGACGATCACCGTGCGGCCTTCCGGATGCTCCGACCATTGGTGCTCGGCAAAGGTGCGGACCGAGATCAGCGACTGGCCGAGCCACACCGGCACCAGGATGTAGAGCCACAGCGGGATGCCGAAGCCGAACTGCACGATGGGCAGCACCACTGCGAGACCAATCGCGTGCAGCAGCCATGCCTTGCGGATCGTCCTGTCGCCGGCGGCCATCTGCTTGGCGTCGTCGATGAAGAAGCCGATGCAGGAAAGCCATGGGCCGAGCACGAAGCGGCCGACCATGGTGTTGTTGATCCTGAGCACGAACTTCATCGCCGGCGGCAATTCGTCATGATGCCACAGCGCCTTGTAGTAGCTCTCGGGGTCGTCAAGCGGATCGGTCAGCCGTTCGTCGGCGTGGTGGCGCAGATGAATGGTCTTGAAACGGCGGTAGGGCCAGGCGAGACCGATCGGCAGGAAGACGAACGCTTCGTTGACCCGCGCGTTGCGGGTCGGATGACCGTGCAGCACTTCGTGCATGATCGATGATTGCAGCGCGGCGGTGAAGGACAGTATGGCAAGGGCCAGGATCGGGTAGGACGGCCAGATCAGAAACCCGGCAATGAGCCAGATGCCGTAGCAGAAAAAGGTGAGAAACACGGTCGGCCATTCGATGGCCGTTGCACTGCGTCGTCCATTACCCGTGTTCGTCATACGATCGACCACTGCCTTTCAGTCGCCGGAATCCCTCTGATTCCTGACAGCATTGTGTCAGGAGTGATCGGTTGCCGCAACGCGACAAAGTGCACGAACTGTTGCGATTGCGCATTTAAAGCCGCACATGTTATGTATTGTAAACAAACCTGAGGATTCATTTACGCCTGAGGCATGGTCTCGTTGGCCTCAGCGCAAATTTTTCCTCCCGAAGCCGGAGCGGAAACGATGGACAAGCGCGACCTGTCGACGATCTTTCGCGAGCGCCTGAAAATGCTCTTGACACGGTCGGACTTGAACCAGTCCGCTTTCGCCATGGCTGTGGGCATCGACCGTTCAGCGCTTTCGCAGCTACTCTCCGGCGCCTCGACCCGCCTGCCCCGCGCCGAAACGCTGCTCAACATCGCCGCCGAATTCAAGGTGTCGCTCGACTGGCTGCTCGGCCTCAGCCAGGACGAGGGCGTCACCGGCGAAATCCGCGAAAGCCTCGAGATCGAGGAGGCGCCCGACGGCTTCGACCGCACGCTGCTGGCCAAATGGCATGCCGAGGCCGCGGGCACGAAAATCCGCTACGTGCCGGCCGGCATTCCCGACCTCCTGCGCACCGAGGCGTTGGTCGACTATGAAGCGGGCATCGCCAACAAGAGCCGCGAGGCGCAGGCCGGCGAGACGCAATACCGCATCGACTACAACCGGCGGCCGGAAACCGACATGGAAGTCTGTATGCCGCGCCACACACTGGAGATCTTTGCGCGCGGGCTGGGCGTGTGGGATCGTTTCCCGGAGGCCGAACGCCGCCAGCAGCTTCTCCACATGGCAACGCTGCTCGACGACCTTTATCCGACCTTCCGACTGTTTCTCTATGACGGGCGGATGCGCTATTCGATCCCCTACACCATCTTCGGCCCCTATCGCGCCGCCATCTATGTCGGTGACATGTATCTGGTGCTCAACGCGACCCAGCCGGTCCGCACCCTGACCAGCCATTTCGACAATCTGATCCGTGCCGCGGATGTCAACGCGCATGAGGCCGCCAGCTTCACGCAAAGGCTGGCCGAGATGCGATTTTGACAGGCGACAGCGCGCCTCTCGACATTGACGCCATATAAAGAGTTCTTTATATCCTTATCCAAAGAAAATTCCCTGGAAGGCGTATCTCACCATGACCAACCCGATCGACGCGCTGCTTGCCGAAAAGGGCGTTCTGCTCGCCGATGGCGCCACCGGCACCAATCTGTTCGCCATGGGGCTGGAGGCCGGCGAGGCTCCCGAGTTGTTGAACGAGACCGCGCCCGACACCATCACCAGCCTGCACCAGAATTTTGTCGATGCCGGCGCCGACATCATCCTGACCAATTCCTTCGGCGGCACCCGCCATCGCTTGAAGCTGCATCATGCGCAGGACCGCGTGCATATGCTGAACCAGCGGGCCGCCGAGATCGCCCGCGCCGTCGCCGACAAGGCTGGCCGCAAGGTCATCGTCGCCGGCTCGGTCGGCCCGACCGGCGAATTGCTGGTGCCGCTCGGCGCCATGACCTATGACGAGGCGGTCGACGCCTTTGCCGAACAGATCGAAGGACTCAAGGCCGGCGGCGCTGAAGTCGCATGGATCGAAACCATGTCGGCGCCGGACGAAATCCGCGCCGCGGCGCAAGCCGCCATCCGCGTCGGCCTGCCCTACACCTATACCGGCTCCTTCGACACCGCCGGCCGCACCATGATGGGCCTGCTGCCGAAGGATATACATGGCGTCGTCGATGGACTGTCGCAGGCGCCGCTCGGCGTTGGCGCCAATTGCGGTGTCGGCGCCTCCGACATTCTCGCCTCGCTGCTCGACATGACCGAGGCGAAGCCGGAGGCGACGATGATCGTCAAGGGCAATTGCGGCATTCCCGAATTCCGCGGCACCGAGATCCACTATTCCGGCACGCCCGAACTGATGGCCGACTATGTCAGGCTCGCCGTCGATGCCGGCGCCAGGATCGTCGGCGGTTGCTGTGGCACCTCGTTCCAGCACCTTGCCGCGATGCGCAAGGCGCTCGATGCGCACACCAGGTCGGATCGCCCGACAGTCGAAACGATCGTCGAGCGCATTGGCCCGATGCGCAACAAGGTGGCGACGGAAAATACCGCCGAGACCAGCGAGGCCCGCCGCGAACGCCGGCGCAGCCGCGCCTGACGCTATCCGGTTTCGCCTATTGCTTGTTTTCGACGGTTTGGGACCGCGTCAATGGGCAGTCCTCGACGGCAGTCTTGTCGCCGCCAATTGACATCGCTGCAGTCGACGGGCGCGGATCGGTGATCTGCTCCAGCATCATACGGAAGCGATCATTGTTCAGAGCCGATATCGCCGTATGCAGGGCCGCATCGACATCGTCCCTGATACGGCGGGATTCCGCTGACAACCCCGATGCCGCTGCCGGCACTGCGTTCTCAACAGCCCTGATCGCCACGCCCGGCTCCCTCAAGTCCCTATATTAGCTACAGCGTAACAACAGGAGATTGCGATCTTGTGCCGGAATTGCTGCGTAATTTAACAAATCCGGAACAAAGCTCCTTTGCGCGTCGAAGTGTCCGGGCGTATCTTGTGCTTCCAATTGGCCGCACGTCGCCCTAACAAAAAAGGCCGGCGAAGGAAAAATCCTTCGCCGGCCTGCCTCACCCGCCCGTGGGCCGGCATTCAGAACGATCCCACCTCATCGCCACTACCGATTGCCGCCGAGCGCCGAGGCAAGGCGCACAAGCGAGAGGAACTCGGACCTGTATCCGAACGGGTCGGCTCCCCGGGCGGCGGTGGCAATCTCCATGATCCTGTCGTAGCCGAACTTCGCGGTCGCATCCTCGTCGCGCAGTTTCTGGCCAAAGGCCGCGACCGCGACGGAGAAGCGCTGATCGGTGCTGGCCTGGTCGAAGGACGACACTTCATTGGCTGAAGTCACCGGCGTGGTGATCAGCTTGGAAACGTCCTCGTTCGGCAGCTTGTAGCGGATCTTGACGAAGGCATATTCGTCGGCGTTGGCAACGCCGCCATTGTTCACCGAAGCCTGGCCGTAGCGCAGCGGATCGATCTGTTCGCCGCCGCTGCCCTTCGGCGTGATTTCGTAGATCGCGGTGACCGAATGGCCGGAGCCGATCTCGCCGGCATCGACGCGGTCGTTGTTGAAATCCTCGCGGTTGAGCGCACGGGTCTCGTAGCCGATCAGCCGGTATTCCGAGACCTTGTTCGGATTGAACTCGACCTGGATCTTCACGTCCTTGGCGATGGTGAACAGTGTCGAGGACGCATCCTCGACCAGCACCTTCTCGGCCTCGGCCAAAGTGTCGATATAGGCGGCCGTGCCGTTGCCGTTCTGGGCAATGGTCTGCATCATCTGGTCGTTCAGATTGCCGCGGCCGAAGCCGAACACCGACAGGAACACCCCGGTCTTGCGCTCCTGCTCGATCAGCCGCTTCAGATCGTCATCGTCGGTCTGGCCGATATTGAAGTCGCCGTCGGTGGCCAGCATCACCCGGTTGACACCGTCCTTGACGAAGGACTTTTGCGCCAGCCGGTAAGCTTCCTTGATGCCCGCCTCGCCGGCTGTCGAGCCGCCAGGCCTCAAAGTATCGATGGCATTGAGGATCTTGTCCTTCTCCGAGACCTTGGTCGGTTCGAGCACGGTGCCGGCATCGCCCGCATAGGTGACGATCGAGACCGTGTCGTCGGGCTTCAGCTTGCTGACCAGCAGGCGGAAGGCCGACTGCAGCAGCGGCAGCTTGTCCTGCTCGTTCATCGAGCCCGAGACGTCGATCAGGAAGACCAGATTGGCCTTGGGCTGCTCGGCCGGCTTGACGTCGAAACCCTTGATGGCGACATGCATCAGCTTTGTGTGCTCGTTCCACGGCGTCGGCATGACGCTGACGGTCGAGTTGAACGGTGTCGTGGCAGCGTCCGGACCCTTCCAGTCATAGGGGAAGTAATTGATCATCTCCTCGACGCGGACCGTGTCGGCCTGCGGCAAAGCACCTTCCTTCAGCGAGCGCCGCACGAAGGAATAGGAGGCCGTGTCGACGTCGATCGAGAAGGTCGAGACCGGGTCTTCAAGCGCTGCGCGCACCGGATTGGTCTTGAAATCCTCGACGCGGTCGCGGTTTTGCTCCGGCGGCAGCATCTGGTCGGCCGGCATGGCCTTCGGCTGCACCATCAGCTTGGATTCGGCGCCTGGCATGCGGCCGACCCGGGCTGCATTGGGCGCGCTCGGCATGAGCCCGGCACTCTCCCGGGAAAATTCATCACTGGGCGCGGGCGCGGCCGGCAAAGTGCCGTGCTGCATATCTTTGGTATTTTTGTACGTCTTTAGGTCAAACCTCGGCGACAAAACCGGCGCTGCCGACGGATCCTGCTGCACCAGGCCGCCGGCAGCAGTCGACTCGGATTTCGGCGGCGGCGCCGGCGCGACAAGCGCCTCGGTCGCGTCGCGGCTTTCGCTGTCGGCGTCGGCTTTCTTCTGCTTGTCCGGCTCGGCTACCGTCAGCGGCTTCACGGTGGCTGGTTTGTCGGCCAGCGTTTCGGTGATCTTCCCGCCCGTACTGGAATGGAGCGACTGCTCCTGCAGCATATAGATGGTGGCGTATCCGGCGATCGGCAGGGCAACGAGCCCGGCAATGGCCGGCGTGGCGAAGAGTTTCTTTGGCATGATTTCGCTCCAGAGCTTTTGTGCTCGCTCTGTGAGACGAAGACCGCTCGCCGATCCTTGGGCGGCGGTGTCAGTTTTTTCGTCCATGTCATAGGCGCGCATCGCGGCCTCGAAGGCACGCGCCTTCGCGTCGGCATCCGGCACCGGTACATCTGCGTGGCGCAGCCTGTTGAGTTCGTTGTCGTCGACCATGGTCACACTTCCCCGGCCGAGCGCATCAGCGTCTTCAGCCGTTTCTTCGCTTCATGGATGTGCCAGGAAACCGTCGCCTCCGAAATCGCCATCACCTCGGCGGCGGCTGCGTGGCTGAGCTCTTCGCCGTAGACCAGAAGCACCGCGTCGCGCTGCTTGTCCGGCAGCTTTCGCACCGCCGCCCAAAGCGCCTCTGCCGGGTCTTCCGGCTCGGCCTGCGCCTCTCCCGAGATCAGCGCGTAGGCGCCATAGGCTTCGGTCTTGATCGTCTCTCGGGCGGTCTTACGCATCATGTCGCGCGCCGCGTTCAGCGTCATGGTGTAGAGCCAGGTCGTGAAGGCGCCGCCGCCACGATAGTCGCGGATCGCCCGGCCGAGCCGGACGCAGACTTCCTGGGCGATGTCCTCGGCGTCGGCCTTTTTCCCGCACCAGCGATAGGCGGCGCGATAGACGAAACCATAGTGCCTTTCGAGCAATTTGCCGAAAGCCCCTCTGTCTCCGCCCTTCGCCCGCCCGATCAACTCGGCGTCGGAGGCTTCGCTTTCATCCAGCATCATCGCCGTCATTTGCCTGTTGGACGAAGGCTAGTGGTGATTCCTTTGGATGATGGAAAGAAATTTTTGGAAAGGTGGTCCGATAGTGACCGTCGGAGCCTACGCCAGCGTCTCGGCAAACAGCGTGGTCAGCCGCTTCCAGTGACGCTCGGCGCCGATCGCATCGAAGACACTGTGGTCCGGCACGCACCAGCCATGCGCCATACCGACATAGTTCTCGATCGTGTGGTCGACTTCCGCCACGCGCAGCGCTTCCGCAAGCCGTGCCGACTGCTCCGGCGGAAAACTTCTGTCCACGCCCGCCGTGCCGACATAGACACGCGCCTTGATCGACGTGGCCTTCCGGTGCGGGCTGTCGGCGGCGTCGCTGGCGAGATTGCCGCCATGCAAACTGGCCGCGGCAACGATGCGGTCGGGATAGGAGGCGGCGGCATTCAGCGCCCTTGCGCCGCCCATGCAATAGCCGACTACGCCAATCGGTCCTGTCACGCCTTCGCCGGCCAGCGCGTCGAGAAAGGCGCCGCCGTCGCTGATGGTCATCTCCTGCGTCGTGCCGCTCACCAGCGCCATCAGTGCGGCTTTGCTGGTCTCCACCGTGAATGCGGTCTTGGCGTCAAATGGCCCGTAAGGCGCATTGCGATAGAACAGGTCCGGCACCAGCACCGCATAGCCCTCCCCCGCCAAGAGCTCAGCCATGCCGTCGAGCGCCAGTCGCGGACCGAATGCGTCCATATAGAGGATGATGCCAGCCTTGGACGAGGCCCCGGTCGCCCGGAACAACCCCGCTTTCGCCACGCCGTCCCTGGTCTTGATCTGAATGTCCTGCTTCGCCATGGCCCGCTCCGTTCAATTGTCGTGCGATACATATCCGGGCGAGCCGACAGGACAAGGCGCTTTCCCGGGCCTCGTCTTCAACATTTCGTGCTGGGATGGCCGCGGGCTAAAGACCGGCAAAACTCGCCATGTGGAAGGCTTGAGCCTCCGGCGAATAGCGGTAATCCGTGCCATAGGGACACGCGTTGCGGTCGAGACAACCGCCAGTACGGCATGCCCCGCCCTCGGTTCCGCGCACATGCGCCAGACAGGATTCATAAGCGAAGCCATCCGCGGAATAGGCGTCAACCGGGCAGGATTTCATGCAGGGTTTTTCGACACATGCATCGCAAAGATGTATCGCCGCTTCAGCCGGTTGAACCGGAATCTCATCCTCGAACAGCAGCGCGCCGCGATAGGCGTGCCAGAGCCCGTATCGCGGATGCATCAGGATGCCAAGCGGCGACGGCTTCAGCCCTTCCGCCCGCATCGCCCATTGCTGGAACGGCAGATAGGGCTTGTCCGAAGGTGAGACGGCGCGCGCGCCAAAATCTTTCGCCACCGCGCCGATCACTTCGCGTGACCAGGTATCGAGCGGATTGACAATGGTCTGGGACTGGTTCTCCCGCCAGCGCAAGAAATGCGGCCACGACTCGGCACCCGCCTGCCCCACCAGCAGCACGGATTTGACAGGAGCGCCGGAGAGACCGGGCGGCGCTGCCTCGCTGTCCGTGATATTGAAGCCACCGCGCAGGATCAGGCCGTCACTGGCCAGCGCTGCCGCGATGCTTTCGATCAGGCCGCGCACAAATCATCCCTTCTTGTCCGGGTCGGAGAAGGCGCTCCGCCAGACTTCCTTGTGGATGATGTTGGCGACTTTAGCCCCGCCTGACTCGGGCTCCTTTCACGTGAAGGCGTCGGCCATCGACGCCTTCTTCCTGGCGATGAAGTCCTTCAGACCGTCATCGATGCCCTGATCGAGAGGCGGCGCCTCGTAGCTTTCCAGCCAGCGGCGGGCGAGTTCGTTGGCCCGCTGCGGCGCGGTCTTCTCGCCTTCGGCCAGCCACTGCTCGTAGGAATTGTTGTCGGCGATGTTGGATCGGTAGAAGGCGGTCTGGAAATTGGCCTGGGTGTGATCGCAGCCAAGATAGTGGCTGCCCGGACCGACCTGGCGAATGGCATCCATCGCCTGGCCGTTCTCCGACAGGTCGACGCCTTCGGAGAATTTCTGCATCATGCCGAGCTGGTCGATATCCATCATGAATTTTTCGTAGCAGGAGGCGAGCCCGCCCTCGAGCCAGCCAGCTGCGTGCAGCACGAAATTAGCGCCGGCAAGGATCGTCGAGTTCAGCGTGTTGGCGCTCTCATAGGCCGCTTGCGCATCCGGTATCTTCGACGCGCACAGCGAACCGCCGGTACGGAACGGCAGGCCGAGACGACGGGCAAGCTGTGCTGCGCCATAGGAGACCAGCGACGGCTCCGGCGTGCCGAAGGTCGGCGCGCCCGACTGCATCGAGATCGACGAGGCGAAGGTGCCGAACAGCACCGGCGCACCCGGCCGGATCAGCTGCGTGAACGACGCGCCGGCCAGCACTTCGGCCAGCACCTGCGTCAGCGTGCCGGCGACCGTCACCGGGCTCATCGCGCCGGCGAGGATGAAGGGCGTGACGATGCAGGCCTGGTTGTGACGCGAATAGACTTTCAGCGCGCCCAGCATGGTTTCGTCGAACACCATCGGCGAATTGGCGTTGATCAGGCTGGTCAGCACGGTGTTGTTCTCGACGAAATCGTCGCCGAACACGATCTTGGCCATCGCCACCGTGTCTTCGGCGCGCTCCGGCGCGGTCACCGAGCCCATGAACGGCTTGTCCGAATATTTGATGTGCGAATAGACCATATCGAGATGGCGCTTGTTGACCGGCACGTCGACCGGTTCGCACACCGTGCCGCCCGAATGGTGGATCGACGGCGCCATATAGGCGAGCTTCACGAAATTGCGGAAATCCTCGATCGTCGCATAGCGCCTGACACCGTCGAGATCGCGCACGAAGGGCGGCCCGTAGACTGGCGCGAACACCGTGGCGTTGCCGCCAACCTGCACCGAGCGGTCCGCATTGCGGGCATGCTGGGTATAGACGGACGGCGCGGTCTTCAGCAGCGAGCGGCAGAGGCCTTTCGGAAAGTGCACGCGCTCGCCCTTGACGTCGGCGCCCGCCTCTTTCCAGAGTTGCAGTGCCTCGGCGTCGTCGCGAAAGATGATGCCGATCTCTTCCAGCACCGTGTCGGTGTTCTTTTCGATCAGCGCCAGCCCTTCCTCGTCAAGCACTTCATAGACGTTGATCTTGCGCTTGATATAGGTGAGCTGGGTGCCGGGGCCGCCGCCCGAGCGCGCCGCCCGCCGCGCGGCGGCGCCGCCGCTGGCAGCGCGGCCACGTCTGGCATTTGACGCTTCCTGATCGACTGGCGCGTTCTCACTCATGATGTTTCTTCCCTGAAACCCGAAAATTGTTGCGGCCGCATACCGCAGCTTCTGGCCGGATCGTAGCCATGCACCCTATTCGAAACGGCCCGCCAGCGCCAACGCCTGTCGCAAAATCGACAAGAATTCCAATAGATTTGCGGTCGCTTTCCTTTTGCGGGAAGTCGCAAATCAGCTATGGACAAGCGGCCCTCGCGGGTTAGGTATTGACGCAGTATTTTTGAGCTGCCGTGATTGTCCCACGCGGCAAGGAGCCCGAGAAAAAATGGCCGACGACGAGATCATCCTTTCCGAGCTTTCCGACGACGAACTCGTGCAGCAGATGCACGACGACCTTTATGACGGGCTGAAGGAAGAAATCGAGGAAGGAACGCAGATCCTGCTCGAGCGCGGCTGGGTGCCCTACAAGGTGCTGACCGAGGCGCTGGTCGAGGGCATGCGCATCGTCGGCGAGGATTTTCGCGACGGCATCCTGTTCGTTCCCGAAGTGCTGTTGTCCGCCAACGCGATGAAGGCCGGCATGTTCATCCTGCGTCCGCTGCTCGCCGCCACCGGCGCGCCGAAGCAGGGCAAGATGGTGATCGGCACGGTCAAGGGCGACATCCACGACATCGGCAAGAACCTCGTCGGCATGATGATGGAGGGGGCGGGCTTCGACGTCATTGACCTCGGCATCAATAATGCGGTCGAAAAATACCTGGACGCCATCGAGCAGCATCAGCCCGACATCATCGGAATGTCGGCGCTGCTGACCACGACCATGCCCTATATGAAGGTCGTCATCGACACGATGAAGGAAAAGGGCATCCGCGACGACTATGTCGTGCTGGTCGGCGGCGCGCCGCTCAACGAGGAATTCGGCAAGGCGGTCGGCGCCGACGCCTATTGCCGCGACGCGGCAGTGGCGGTCGAGACGGCCAAGGATTTCATGAAGCGCAAGCACAATGTGCGCGCTTCGGCCTGACCTTTAGCAAGGCCCCTGCCAAAAGCCGCGCCTTGCAGCGCGGCTTTTTTGTTACCAGATGTTGGAGACGGCTGCGTACGGATCAGGGGTTGTTGACGGTATCTTCAACAGCATTCGCAGTGGATTTGACATCCTTGCCGACGCCGCGAACCGTGTTGGCGCAGGCCGAAAGAGCCAGGGCGCAAGCAAGGATCGCTATCGGCGCAGTGCGTAACAGTTTCATGGACGGTTTATCCCTCTCTCGATAGATTCGCCCCAAGCAACGAAGGCCGGTTTGACTGGTTCCATGGCCAAGAGGCAAAAAACGAAACCGAATCAAGCGGACAGGCTGCTGGTCATCGCCTGCGGGATGATTGCGCGCGAAGTTCTGGCCGTCAAGGAGCAGCTCGGGCTCGACCATCTCGAGCTGACCTGCCTGCCGGCGGAGTTCCATTTTTATCCCGATCGCATCGCGCCGGCCATGGACAAGGCGATCGTGAAGGCCAAGGCGGACGGCTACGCCAACATCTTCGTCGGCTATGCCGATTGCGGCACCGGCGGCCTGCTCGACCGCGTCTGCGAGAAGCATGGCGTCGAACGCATGGCCGGGCCGCACTGCTTTGCTTTCTACCAGGGCATGGCTGCCTATGCGAAAGTCGCCGACGACGACATGATGTCGTTTTACATGACCGACTTCCTGTGCCGGCAGTTCGACGCCTTCTTCATGAAGCCGCTCGGCCTCGACAGGCACCCGGAGCTGATCAAGGACTATTTCGGCAATTACGAGAAGCTGGTCTATCTTGCCCAGACCGACGATCCCGAACTCGACAAGGTCGCCGAGAAAGCCGCGAAGATGCTCGGTCTTGCCTATGAGCGCCGCTCGACCGGCTATGGCGACCTGACGGCGGAACTGGCCGGCGCCGCGGTGCACGCCTGAAGCCTGAAGATAGTTCTAGGCAGTCCCCGCTTCCGCCGCGAGTGCGGCAAGCACATCGGCAAAGCTCGTCTTGCAGACGAATCCCAGCCTCTCCCTCGCCCGCGCGGCGTCGTAGACGCGGTCGATCGAGGAGAACATCGTCCAGCCCTTCTTTGCATAAAGCGCCGGAAACTCCGGAAAATAGCGCGCAACGACCGATGGTGCGTCAGCGATCAATGCCTCGCAATCGTCAGGCTGGAACGGCGTTGCAGCCGAGACGATAAAGATGTCGAAGCCCAGTTGCGGCGCCTTTTCCAGCGCCGCGATATGGGCGGCGGCCGCGTCTTCCACCGTCAGCCGGCGGAACAGCAATTCATTGGCCTTGGTGTTGGCGTCCGATTGCTCGATCGCATGCGCCATGTCGTCGGCTTCGGGAAAGAAGCGCGCCGTGCGCAGCACGATGACAGGCAAGCCGTGTTCGATGTGGTAGAGACGGCAGAGATGTTCGGCCGAAAGCTTGGTAACGCCGTAGATGTTGCGCGGCTCGGGCGACATCTCTTCCGTCAGCCAGGCGGCCTTGCGCGCGCCGCCGGTGAAGCCGGCGCGAATGGCTTGCGAGATCATCAGCGAGGTCGTCGACGTGAAGACGAAGCGTTGAACGCCAGATGCCACCGCCGCGTCCAGCAGATTGAGCGTGCCTTGCACGTTTGTCGCGACGAAATCGCTGTTGCCGTGGTTCTCGATGTTGGGCTTGTGCAGCGCGCCGCTGTGGATGATCGCCTCGATACGGTTTTCGCTGACAACTTGCATGACCAGATCGCGGTCGGCGATCGAGCCGACAATCAGTGTCTTCGCCGACGCAATGGGATCGAGCCCGATCACGTCATGGCCAAGCGCCCGCAGCCGCGGCGCCAGCGCGCTGCCCAGCCAGCCTGACGATCCTGTCAGCAAGATCCGCATCGATCAAACCATGATTTTTGAGCTGACGCTGTTAAGCACGGATGACAGGCCGCCGCGAACCGGTAAGTTATGCGCCAGACAGGAAAACAGGCTGTTCCAGCCACAGGGGAAACGCACCGATGATCGTTCGTCTCTTGATTGCCGCAGGAATTGTCTGCTTCGCCCTGCCCGCGCTCGCCGATGGCGAGGTGCAGAAGCTTATCACCGCCGCGGACAAGGCGCGGCTCGACAAATATGGCGAGACGCGCAAGGCAGCTCTCGAAGAGGCTAAGGCAGGCAGTCCCGCCGAGGTCAAACAGCTCGACGCGCTTCTGGCGAAGCCGCTGGTCGCCTTTTCCGACAAGGACCTGACCGGCAACTGGCAATGTCGCACCATCAAGGCCGGTGGGCTCGGCGCGCTGGTTATCTATGGCTGGTTCAAGTGCAAGGTGAGCGACGACGGATCGGGCTGGATGCTGGAAAAGGTCAGCGGCTCGCAGCGCACCAAGGGCCGTTTCTTCGACGACGGCGAAAAGCGCTCGATCTATCTCGGCTCCTTCTATGTCAACAACGACCCCGCAAAACCCTATGCCAGCGGCCCGCAAAGCGACCAGGTCGGCTATGCTTTCCGCAACAGCGCCAATGAATGGCGCATCGAGTTCCCGGCGCCCTATTACGAATCGAAGCTCGACATCCTCGAATTCAAGCGCTGATCACCAAGGATTAACCCGGACCACTTAGCGTCCGGCGCGCCAAGACCATGTCTATCCGGACGGCACGTCGCGACCATGGATCCCTTGAAATCAGACCTGCCGCCGATCGTCGTCGTCACCGAGGGCGGTCCGCATATCTGGGCCATCGTCAACGCCATCGCCGATCGGCTTGGGCCTGTCAGCGTCATCCTCGAAACGCCTGAATCCAAAAAGCAATTGCTGCTTGGGCGCGCTCGCCGCCAAGGCTGGGCGCATGCCATAGGACAGCTTGGCACGATGGTGCTGACACGGCTCGGCAAACGGTTTTTCGCCGGCCATGCAGCACGCATCATCGCCGAACAGAAACTCCAAACCGAACCCAAATCAGGACAAAAGATCATCCACGTGCCTTCGGCCAATGCACCGGAGTGTCTGCAGGCGATCGAAGACATCCGGCCCGGCGTCGTGCTGCTTGCCGGCTGCCGCCTGCTGTCGCGGCAAACGCTGGCGAAATTGCCTTGCCCGGTCCTCAACTATCATGCCGGCATAACGCCCAAATATCGCGGCATGAACGGTGGCTACTGGGCGCTGGCTTCCGGCGATGCGGAAAACTTCGGCACCACCGTGCATCTGGTCGACGCCGGCGTCGACACTGGCGGCGTACTGCGGCAGGCGCGCGGCAAGCCTGGTCCGGGCGATACGATTTCAAGCTACGCGCTGCGGCAGGCGGCGTTTTCGCGCGACATCTGCGTCGACGCGGTCGGCGATGCGCTGGCCGGAAAGCTCGCCACATCGGATTCCGGCCTGCCTTCGAAACAATGGTACCATCCGACGATCTGGTTCTATGTCTGGACCGGCGCGAAAAGCGGCGTCTGGTGATCCAGCCGCTCTGAAATCTCGCCTTTCTCTTGCCGCTTACGATTGCGTCGCTTTTGAATGCGCGCGCGTCGTCCCATAACAAGCAGCCTGATGGCGCTTGCGGCAATGCTCGAAACTGTTGCATCGGCCCGAAAATCGAAATCGATCGTCGGAAAAGCGCGATGCAGCAGAGTGAAAGTGGCAGGGCGTCCTTTCCAATCAGACTCGAAGCGCCCTGCAGGAGCGAGAATTCATGGCCGATCTGATTGTCGTCTACTGGCGCGATATCCCCGCCCAGGTCATCGTCAAGAAAGGCCGGCAGAACGCCAAGCGCGAACTGCCGCTGCGCTTCACCGAGGCGATCGACATGTGCGCCATGCGCACAGGCGCCGGCGGCACCGACGACTACCTGGCAGAATGGCGCAAGGCCGACCCCGTGCCGGTCGGCGACGACCTCGAAGCCGAGGTCGAAAAAGCCTTTCAGGAGCTCGACGCGAAATACGACCGCGAGCGGCTGGTCGCTCTGGTCAAGGCGGGCGGGAAAGAAAATGTCTGAAACCACCCAGCCGGTTACCCAGGCCACACTGGTCAAGAAGGCAGCGCCGAAATCCGACTACAAGCCGGCCGACGTGTCGCCGCAGCGGCGCGTCCAGCGCTCCTTCGCGGTGCGGCTGTGGTCGATCCGCCATTCGCGCCTGCTCGAATGGTTCTATTCGAGGTTCGCCGACATGTTCCTGTTGCTGCATCCCTTGTGGAAGGGCATCGGCTACAACAGGGTCGAAGGACCGATCAAATTCGTCGAAAAACGCGTCAAGGGCTTCATGTTCGACTGCCGCATGTGCGGCCAGTGCGTACTCTCCTCCACCGGCATGTCATGCCCGATGAACTGCCCCAAGCAGTTGCGCAACGGCCCTTGTGGCGGCGTGCGCGCCAATGGCAATTGCGAGGTCGAGCCCGATATGCCTTGCGTCTGGGTGAAAGCCTGGGAAGGCTCCCGGAACATGGTGCATGGCGACAAGATCCTCGACGTGCAAAAGCCGGTCGACCAGTCGCTGCGCGAAACCTCGGCCTGGCTGCGGGTGACCGCGCAGGCCGCCGCCGCGCGCGAAGCCGCCGCCAACGCCAAGACCGGGGCATCGGCATGATCGGCCGCCAGCGCGACGAGAATCCGGCCGGCATCCATCTGCCGCTCGAACCCCTGCCCGGCCATACGTCGCGTGGACGGCTGGAACGCGTGCTTCGGCGCGGCGAATTCGCGGTGACCACCGAGCTCAACCCGCCCGACAGCGCTGATCCCGAAGACGTCTACAACCGTGCGAAAATCTTCGATGGCTGGGTCGACGCCATCAACGCCGTCGATGCGTCGGGCGCCAACTGCCACATGTCGTCGGTTGGCATCTGTGCGCTGCTGACCCGCATGGGTTATGCGCCGATCATGCAGATCGCCTGCCGCGACAGGAACCGCATCGCCATCCAGGGCGACGTGCTGGGCGGGGCGGCGATGGGCGTCGCCAACATGCTGTGCCTGACCGGCGACGGCGTGCAGGCCGGCGACCAGCCCGGCGCCAAGCCGGTGTTCGACCTCGACTGTATGTCGCTGCTGGAGACATGCCGCATCATGCGCGACAACGGCAAGTTCCTGTCCGGCCGCAAGCTGACGACGCCGCCGCAGCTCTTCCTCGGTGCGGCGATCAACCCTTTCGCGCCGCCGATCGATTTCCGCCCGCATCGGCTGGGCAAGAAGATCGCCGCCGGCGCACAATTCGTGCAGAGCCAGTACTGCTTCGACGTGCCGATGTTCCGCACCTACATGCAGAAGGTCCGCGATCTCGGCTTCACGGAGAAATGCTTCATCCTGTGCGGCGTCGGGCCGCTGGCCTCGGCCAAGACCGCCAAATGGATTCGCTCCAACGTGCCGGGCATCCATATCCCTGACGCAATCATCAAGCGGCTGGAGGGCGCCCAGGACCAGAAGAAGGAAGGCAAGCAGCTCTGCATCGACATCATCAACGAGGTGAAGGAAATATCAGGCGTTTCCGGCGTCCATGTGATGGCGTACCGCCAGGAGGAGTATGTCGCCGAGATCGTCGATGAATCGGGCGTGTTGAAGGGCCGCCAGCCGTGGAAGCGCGAAATCCGTCGCGACGACCAGATGGTCGCCGACCGGCTCGACCGCATCTTGCACGACGACATTACCGAAACGCAGGTCGACATGGTCAAGACGGCGCATTGATGATGCCAACCGTGACCATTCGCTTGATCGAAATCAGAAACGATATAAAGAACTCTTTATATCACGACGGAGAGATTTCATGACCCGGACGATCGTCGCCTCGGCGACACGAGAAATCATCATCGGCTTCGACCAGCCCTTCTGCGTGATCGGCGAGCGCATCAACCCGACCGGCCGCAAGAAGCTGGCCGCCGAAATGGTGGCGGGCAATTTCGAGACCGTCATCAAGGACGCGCTGGAGCAGGCCGCCTGCGGCGCGACCATGCTCGACGTCAATGCCGGCGTCACCGCCGTCGACCCCAACGCGACCGAACCGGCGCTGCTGGTGCAGACGCTGGAGATCGTGCAGGGCCTGGTCGACCTGCCGCTGTCGATCGACAGTTCGGTGACCGCCGCCATCGAGGCGGCGCTCAAGGTCGCCAAGGGCCGCCCGCTGGTCAACTCCGTCACCGGCGAGGAAGAGAAGCTCGAGGCCATCCTGCCGCTGATCAAGAAATACAACGTTCCGGTCGTTGCCATCTCCAACGACGAGACCGGCATTTCGATGGATCCGGACGTGCGCTTCGCCGTCGCCAAGAAGATCGTCCAGCGCTGCGCCGATTTCGGCATTCCGGCGCATGACGTCGTCGTCGACCCGCTGGTGATGCCGATCGGCGCGCTGGGCGACGCTGGCCGCCAGGTGTTCGCACTGCTGCGCCGGCTGCGCGAGGAACTCAAGGTCAACACCACCTGCGGCCTGTCCAACATTTCGTTCGGCCTGCCGCATCGCCACGGCATCAACGCCGCCTTCATCCCGATGGTGATCGGCGCCGGCATGACCTCGGCGATCATGAATCCGGTGCGGCCGCAGGAAATGGAAGCGGTGCGCGGCGCCAATGTGCTGAACGGCACCGACGAGAACTGCACCAACTGGATCAGGACCTATAAGGACTACAAGCCGGCCGAAGGCGGCCAGGCGGTCGCGGCACCCACGGCTGTCAACGCGCCAGGCGAAGGCGGCAATGGCGGCCGCCGGCGCGGCGGCCGTGAAGCCCGTATGGCGAGGGGATAAGCGCGCAATCGTGAACTCTCCTGCCAACATCACCGACCCGCTCGTGCTGTTCATGCCGTCGGGCAAGCGCGGCCGGTTTCCGGTCGGCACGCCGGTGCTCGATGCCGCACGCCAGCTCGGCGTCTATGTCGAGAGCGTCTGTGGCGGACGCGCCACGTGCGGGCGCTGCCAGATCGAGGTGCAGGAAGGCAATTTCGCCAAGCACAAGATCGTCTCTTCCAATGACCACATCTCGCCCAAGGGCGCCAAGGAAGAGCGCTACGAACGCGTGCGCGGCCTGCCCGAGCGGCGGCGCCTCTCCTGCTCGGCGCAGATCCTCGGCGACCTCGTCATCGACGTGCCGCAGGACACTGTCATCAATGCGCAGACCATCCGCAAGGATGCCGACACCAGGGTCATCGCCCGCGATTCGGCAATACACATGTGCTATGTCGAGATCGAAGAGCCCGACATGCACAAGCCGCTGGGCGATCTCGATCGCCTGAAGATCGCGCTGATGAAGGATTGGGGGCTGAAAAGCCTCGACTTCGATTTCCATCTCCTGCCGCAGGTGCAAGGCATCTTGCGCAAGGGCAACTGGACCGCGACCGCCGCCATCCACAAGGATGCCGAAAGCGAGACAGCGCGGGTTATCTCCTTGTGGCCGGGCCTCAAAAACGAGGCCTACGGTCTTGCCTGCGACATCGGCTCGACCACGATTGCCATGCATCTGGTGTCGCTGCTGTCCGGCCGCGTCGCCGCTTCGTCGGGCACATCCAATCCGCAGATCCGCTTCGGCGAGGATCTGATGAGCCGCGTTTCCTATGTGATGATGAACCCGGACGGTCGCGAGGGCATGACGGTGGCGGTGCGCGAGGCGATCTCGGGTCTCGTCGACAAAGTCTGCGCGGAAGGCAATGTCCAGCGCAACGACATCCTGGATTCCGTCTTCGTCGGCAATCCGATCATGCACCATCTGTTCCTCGGCATCGACCCGACCGAGCTTGGCGGCGCGCCGTTTGCGCTAGCCGTCTCTGGCGCGGTGCACATCAAGGCGTCGGATATCGGCCTGAAGCTCAACCAGGGCGCGCGCCTCTATATGCTGCCTTGCATCGCCGGCCATGTCGGCGCCGATGCGGCGGCCGTGACGCTCTCGGAAGGCCCGCACCGCCAGGACGAGATGATGCTGATCGTCGATGTCGGCACCAATGCCGAGATCGTGCTCGGCAACCGCCAGCGGGTGGTGGCGGCCTCCTCGCCCACCGGCCCGGCCTTCGAGGGCGCCGAGATCTCCGGCGGCCAGCGCGCCGCGCCCGGCGCGATCGAGCGCGTGCGCATCGATCCCGACACGCTGGAGCCGAAATACCGCGTCATCGGCTCGGAACTGTGGTCCGACGAACCTGGCTTCCTCGACAGCGTGCGGGCGACCGGCGTCACCGGCATCTGTGGCTCCGGCATCATAGAGGTGGTCGCTGAAATGTATCTCGCCGGCATCATCTCCGAGGACGGCGTCATCGACGGCGGGCTTTCGGCCCGCTCGCCGCGCGTCGTCGCCAATGGCCGCACCTTTTCCTACGTGCTGAAGGAAGGCGAGCCGAAGATCACCATCACCCAGACCGACATACGCGCCATCCAGCTGGCCAAGGCCGCACTTTATGCCGGCACCAAGCTCTTGATGGAGAAGCAGCATACCGAGCATGTCGACCGCATTCACTTCGCCGGTGCCTTCGGCTCCTTCATCGATCCGAAATACGCCATGGTGCTGGGCCTGATCCCGGACTGCGACCTCGACAAGGTCTCGGCCGTCGGCAACGCCGCCGGCGCCGGTGCTCGCATGGCGCTCCTGAACCGCGGCTACCGCCGCGAGATCGAGCAAACCGTAAGCCAGATCGAGAAGATCGAGACGGCGCTGGAGCCGAAATTCCAGGAGCATTTCGTCTACGCCATGGCGCTGCCGAACAAGGTCGACCCGTTCCCGAAACTGTCGGCGGCGGTGAAATTGCCGCCCCGCAAAACCGTCAGCGAGAACGGTGTTGCTGGCGACGCCGCCCCGCGGCGGCGTTCGCGCGAAGGCCACGCGGCTCGGCGCGGCCGGGAGTAGCATCCCGCCAGCGAAAGCGGCATTTCGTTACGATTTCATTTGCATGCAAATGTTTCCAGATCGACCCGATCTGGAAACCGAAACGCCGTTTTCGCGAAATCCCTCAGATACATGCTGGGAGCATTTAACGGGCATCGAACGGTAGGCAGGAAATGTCTTCCAACCACCGCTTCAAGGGAGAAGAAGATGTTCGGAAGTCTCGGCCGCTATGGCGCCGCCATCAAGCATGCACACAACAGAAGCAAGTCGATCCGCGCGCTCAACAGCCTGCCGTCCGAAATCCAGAAGGATATCGGCTGGCCCGTATCGCAGCGCGACGACCCGCAGGCCAAGCTGTCGGCCCTGCTGTTGGGTTCGGCGCGCTGATGACCTTCGCCGACAAATGCAAACTGCTCGGCAAGCGCCGGAGCCGTCCCGCGGCTCCGGCGGCCGACACCAGGCTGCATGCCGCGCTGCTGCCCCGACGCTGAACGTCGCGGTGCGCGGACGATTGAATACTGGCCCCGGTCACCAGATCACATCGTATTGACACCGCGCAAATCTTGACATCTTGGATGAAGATACGATCTTCGGATGATGGGGGTTCTCTTAGTCGGCTCAGCCGAAGTCCGTATGTCCGCATGCCCAGTTTGAAAAGCCATGTCGTATCCTTCGTGCTCAGGCACAGCCGCAAGCAGGCTTTTTCCAGCCCGGAAAACCTGCAGCGCTGGATCGCCTATGCCCGCAAGACCGAGGACCACCGGCCGCCTGCCGCGCTGCATCAACGCTTCGATATCACGACGCGCAGCGTCGGCGGTTTTCCTGTCTATGAGATCGCGCCCAAGGCCGGCGAGCGCAAGCGTATCCTTTACCTGCATGGTGGCGCCTATGTCTTTCAAATCACGTCCTATCATTGGGGGCTGATCGCCGAGATGGCCAACCGGCTGGGCTTCGGCATCACCGTGCCGATCTATCCCATCGCCCCCGAACATGATTTCCATGCCATGTTCGGCATGGTCGGCGAGGTCTACCGGCGGATGCTCGACGAGACGGAAGCCGAGGACATCGTCTTCATGGGCGATTCCGCCGGCGGCAATATGGCCGTGGTGCTGACCATGATGGCTGCGGAAGACGCACGGCCCCTGCCGTCGCGTCATGTGCTGATTTCGCCAGGCCTCGACATGTCGCTCGCCAACCCCGAGGTGTTCGAGGCTGAACGCAACGATCCGTGGCTGGGCATTCCGGGTGGGCTGGAGGCGATCCGGCTTTACAGCGCCGGCATAAATCCCAGCGACTGGCGCATCAGTCCGCTTTATGGCGATTTATCGGTGCTGCCTAAAACGCTGCTTCTGACGGGTTCGCACGATCTGCTCAGCCCCGACAATCTGATTTTCGCGCAAAAGGCCCGTGCCGCCGGCGTCGACGTCGAGGTCGTCTACGAGGAGGGCATGTTCCACGTCTGGCCGCTTATCGACATGCCGGAGGCAAGGCGCGCGCGGAACAGCATCGTGGCCTTCTTGACCGGTGAAACCAAAACGCGTCGCGCCGAGGCCGGCGGATGGTCGCTGCAGGGCCAGATCGCGACGTGACCGCTCACCACCTGGCTGCGCTGTTCAGATCATTGTCCTGATCAGAACTTGCCGGTTTCCCTGAACAGTTCGAAGGTCGCCCGGATATGGTCGGCGACCGCCTTGACCGGTGCGCTGGCGTCCGGCGCCACGACCATGGCGAGGTTGTAGGTGCCGATATCGGGCATGCCGTCCTTAGGGCAAAGCTCGACCATATCGTTGCCGAGGAAGGATTTCGGCAGCGGCGCCACCGCCAGGTCGGACATGATCGCGGCGCGCTGGCCGGCCGTATGCGCGCTCATATAGGCGATGCGGTAGTTGCGGCCCGCGCGGCCGAGCGCCTCGAGGGCGCCAGCCCGCCAGGCACACCCCTCTTCCCACAAGGAGACTGGCAGCGGTTCGCGCAGATGCGCGCAGCCACCCTTGGCGCCGGCCCAGACGATCGGCTCGGTCAGCAGCACTTCGGCGCCAAGCGCGCTGGTCTTGTAGGAATTGGTGAGCAGCGTGATATCGAGCGCCCGGTCGTCCATGCGCCGGCGCAGATTGCTACTCTGATCGATGGTGACATCGACGGCGATCGAGGGATGCGATTGCGCAAAACGCTTCAACACATGCGGCAGGACGCGCTCGCCATAATCGTCCGGCGAACCGAGCCGCACCACCCCGACAATGTCGGGAATGATGAATTTCGACACCACCTCGCGGTTGATCGACAAGAGCCGGCGGGCATAGCCGAGCAGCATCTCGCCATCCGTGGTCAACGTCACCGAGCGCGCATCACGCGCGAACACCGAGCGGCCGAGAATGTCCTCCAGCTTCTTGATCTGCATGGAGACGGCCGACGGCGTGCGGAAGACGGCATTGGCCGCGGTGGTGAAGCTGCCGGTCTCGGCGATCGCCACGAAAGTGCGCAGGACATCGAGATCGAGCAGCGGCAGCGGATGATTGAGTGGGGCGTTCATGGGAACCGACCTTCAATTTTTCTGATGCAAACGATCATTCCATTTCGTTTGATTGAACATCACTTTGGGAGGATAGTCAACTCCATCGAAGCAGGGCGTATCAAAACCGGTCTTGAAACGACCATGACACGAACCTGCATTCGACACGAAATGAAGCTGAAACAAACCTTGTGTAGCGCTTCCCATGCACAGCGACCTGAAAACCAAACACGCAAAGGAGAACGAAATGTCTATCCTGTCGTCCATCGGTCGCATCGCGACCGAATTCAGCGAGGCCCGCGCCCGCTACCAGACCGAACGCGCCATCCACGCGCTGCCGATCGAACTGCAGAAGGACATCGGCTGGCCTGAAGCCGCCGATACCAAGACCAGCACGCGCCATGGCGTTGGATCCTGGGCTGGAGCAAAGTAGATCGTGTGTACCAAGTGCTGAAGGCCTGCCGCACGACCCGTCCGGCAGGCCTTTTTATTTGCACTCAAACGAATTCAGGAGCCATGCTGGCGCTGCATGGCGCACATGAGAAAGCCGCATAGCAGCTCCGATTTTGAACTAACCGACTGTAAATGATCACAAATCCTGGGCACCCTGCCCAAATTTGTCGCATTCCGTGTCGCTTTTCATATCAAGTGCTTCGCTTTTGTCATTTAGTTTCCCCTCACGTAAGCCTATATCGGTGCCAGCAAACGAGCTGCCCCACTCCATCAAGCGAAGGCGACCCGTCTGAGCAACCGAATGGAGATGACAATGAAGCTTTTTGCCCGCCTTTTCGCTCGCCGTGAAATGAACCTGACGACCGCGCTCGAGCGCCAGCGCCTGGCCAACACCATGCCCGGCCAGACCGGTGCCATGAATGCCGCGCGTCTCGGCTTCGTCGCCTGATTTGACAAGCTCTAAGCAGCGCACGCCGCTGCCTAGCACACGATTTCACGCCGCTTCGGTCCTGCCGAGGCGGCGTTTTCATTTTACACCCGGCGCATCTGCTCAATCCGGCCGCGTGTCGATCGTTCGCCGCATAGTGATTGCCCATTTGCGACCCGTGTCGCAAATAAAGTCTTCCCGTTGCCTCCTAGCCAATTGACAGGAAAGGTTTTTCCTGATGACGCTATACTGATCGCGACATCCTGTTCGCGCCATCGCAGCGTGAGGGTTCCCCTGTGAACGTCGTAAAGCATCCGGTCAGACGATCGTTTGTGTTCTTCCTGGTCCCCGATTTCACCATGATCGCCTTTGCGACGGCGCTCGATCCGTTGCGCTCGGCCAACCGTATGCTCGGCTACGAAGCCTATCGCTGGCGTCTCGCCAGCATCGACGGCAAGCCGGTGCGCGCCTCGAACGGCGTCGAATGCGCCGTCAACACCTCGCTCGAGGAAGAGCGCAAGAAGATGTCCGGGCCGGAGCGACCGAACATGGCGATCGTCTGCAGCGGCATCAATGTCGAGCGCTACCAGAACAAGTCGGCCTTCGCCTGGCTGCGCGAGGAATACAATCGCGGCGTCGCTGTCGGCGGCCTGTGCACCGGCGCGCATATACTGGCGGCCGCCGGCCTGTTGTCCAACAAACGCTGCGCGATCCATTGGGAAAATCTGCCCGGCTTCTCCGAGGCCTTCCCGAAAGCCAATGTCTTTGCGGACCTCTTCGAGATCGATCAGAACGTCTACACATGCGCCGGCGGCACCGCCGCGCTCGACATGATGCTGAAGCTGATCGGCGACGATTTCGACGAGAGCCTGGTCAACCGGGTGTGCGAGCAGGTGCTGACCGACCGCGTGCGCAGCCCGACCGACCGCCAGCGTCTGCCGTTGCGTGCCCGCCTCGGCGTGCAGAACTCCAAGGTGCTGACCATCATCGAACTGATGGAGGCGAACCTTTCCGAGCCGCTGTCGCTGATCGAGATCGCCGACCATGTCGACCTGTCGCGTCGCCAGATCGAGCGGCTGTTCCGCACCGAGATGGGCAGGTCCCCTGCCCGCTACTATCTGGAGATCCGGCTCGACCGGGCCAGGCACTTGCTGATCCAATCGTCGTTGCCCGTGGTCGAGGTGGCGGTCGCCTGCGGCTTCGTCTCGGCCTCGCATTTCTCCAAATGCTACCGGGAGCTCTATGCGCGCTCGCCGCAGCAGGAGCGCGTCGACCGCAAGCAATTGCTGGCGGCTTGAGCCCCTGGAGCATGATCCCGAAAAGTGGGAACCGGTTTTCGGAAAAGATCATGCTCAAGAGATGGCCCCATCCCGATTCCATCGGCATGGAACAGGCTCTAGCGACTGTCGAACATAAAGCTGCGGTCGCGCCACATTTTCTCGCCGACCTGGCAATCGGTGACTGGTCTGTCCTGCGCCAGCACCACCGGCGGATGCGCCGCCTCATTCGCCGCCCATTGCGGCGAATCGCGCCCGGCAAGCTCCAGCACCAGCTTGCGGCGGATCGCCTCGGGAAATTGCGTCCACTCATTCACCGGGATCATGAACGCGCCCGGCCCGCCGATGACGCAATCGGTATAGTAGCGGTCGAGATCATTGACGTCATAGACGCTCGTGAAGCCGCTTCTGGTCATCAGCGGCAAGCCATTGATGGTGATGCCTCGCCTGACCAGCTCGTCGCGGGTGATGTTGACGGGACCGCCCTGATTGTTGGGGCCGTCGCCCGAAACGTCGATGACCCGCTTGACGCCCTGAAAGCCGCTCTCGGCGAAGAGGTCGCTGGAGAATTCCAGCGCCCCGGAGATCGAGGTGCGCCGGGCACTGTTGGGCGGCCGGGCGGAAAGCTGTTCGACCACCCGCTCGGCGTCGGCGCGATTGGCGATCACCGTCCAGGGCACGATGACATGCTGCGAGGTCGTTCCGGCCCATTCGACATAGGTGACGGCGATCTTGCCATGAGCGCCATCGGCGATGGCCTGCAGCACGTCGTCATGCGTCAGCGCCGCCACGTAGCCGTGACGCTGGATCTCGAGTTCGTCCGGCGACATGGACAGCGAAACATCGACGGCCAGCACCAGCTCGATGTCGACAGGCTCGTCCGCAAGCGAAGCAGGCGCGAACCCAAGCGTGAGCACCAGCGCAGCGCTGGCTAAGAGAAGCTGTCTTGCATGGGCAACAGCAGACATACCGCAACGTAAGCGAGAATCAGCGCGGCACAAAGAGAAAAGCCCGGTCGACAGCCGGGCTTACCCGCTCACATTTTTTTGCGACGGCAAGCCGGTCCGCGCCGGCAGCCGATCGCCAGGCGGAAGCTCGGAGGCTCAACTGCGCGGCTTGAGGTTCTCCGGGTCGTAGAGCGGCTTGTAGCCGACTGCGGCGACCTCGACCGGATAGATCTCGCCGAAATATTCGACATTGAGTTTGCGGCCTTCCTGGGCATAGGCCCAGGGCAGGTAGGCGAGCCCGATATTCTTGCCGATGGTCGGGCCATAGGCCATCGAGGTCGTGAACGACCGGCGGCCGAGTTCGTCGACCAGCGTTTCGCCAGTCCTGGGGTCCATCACCGGCATCGTGCCAACGGGATAACGGGCAACACCTTTCGCATCGATATTGTTCGTCATGACCAGCGTGCACAGCATCGCCGGCTGGTGCTCGCGGGCGCGATACTCCACATGCCTGGCCTTGCCGCAGAAATCATTTTCCTTGACCTTCGGACGGGCGAGATCGGCCTCCAGCAGATTGTACTCGGTCAGGAGGTCGGCGTTCTGCAGCCGCAGGCTCTTTTCCATGCGCCGCGTGTTGGCATAGGTCTCGACGCCGAAGGGCATGACGCCGGTCGAACGCAGCGCGTCCCATACGCCAAGCCCGTCCTCATAGCGCATATGCAATTCCCAACCCTGCTCGCCGACATAGGAGATGCGGAAAGCGGCAACATCCTTGCCACCAATCCTGACCGGCTTGATCGCCGCGAAGGGGAAGTTTTCAAGGGACAGCCCATCCGGATTCTCAACCACCTTCTGCAAGGTCGCCCGCGCATTCGGACCCCAGATGCCGATGGTCACGTATTTCTCGGTCACATCGGTAATGGTGACGTCAAAACCTTTATCCTGCGCGGTGCGGCGCATGTACTGGAAGTCGCGCGGCCCGGCGTCGGCTCCGTCGATCACCCGGCAGCGGTCGGCCATGCGGATGACGGTAAAGTCGGCGCGCACCATGCCCTCCTCGTCGAGGAAGTGGGTGTAGATGCCCTTGCCGATATTGTTGTCGCCGCCGATCTTGGCCGCGCACAGCCATTCCAGCAACGCGACATGGTCCGGCCCTTCGACGTCATACATGGCGAAGTGCGACAGGTTGACGATGCCGCAATCTTCGCTCATGGCGAGATGCTCGGCATTGGAGACACGCCAGAAATGGCGGTTGTCCCATTCGTTTTCGCGCACCGGCACCCGGTTCCCGTATTTCTCCAGCAGGTGCTCGTTGGCGGCGTAGCCATGCGCGCGCTCCCAGCCGCCCAGCTCCATGAAATAGCCGCCGAGCTCCTTCTCGCGCTCCCAGAACGGCGAGCGCCTGATGTTGCGCCCCTTGGAGAAGGGTTCGCGCGGATGCACGGCCGGATTGTAGACCTTCATCGCCGTCTCGGTGCACCGGTCCCAGATGAACTGCTCCTTCGTCTGGTGCGGATAGAAGCGTGCATAGTCGATGGCGTGATGATCGATCGCCGTGCGGCCGTCCGTCATCCAGTCGGCGATCAGCTTGCCCATACCGGGGCCGTCCTTGACCCATATGGCGACGGCATACCACAGGCCCCGCACCTTCTGGCTCTCGCCCATGGACGGGCCGCCATCGGCCGTCACCTGCAGCAGGCCGTTGAAGGAATGGCTCTCATTGTAGCCGAGTTCGCCCAGGATCGGCGTCAGCTCCATGGCGCGTTCGAGCGGCGCCAGGATCTGCTCCATGTCGAGGTCGCGCTGCGAGGGCGAAAGCCGCGCCTGGTCCTTTTCCAGCAGGTCGCGCGGATGGCAAAGGCGCGGATTGGTCTCTTCGTAATAGCCCCACTCGATCTGCCCGCCCTCGGCGGTCTTGGGATCGCCGGTGTCGCGCATATAGGCCGAATTGCCCTGGTCGCGCAGCAGCGGCCAGCCGATTTCCTTGCCGGTGCCGGCGAATTCGGTATACGGGCCGAAGAAGGTCAGCGGATGGTCGATCGGCATCACCGGCAGATCCTCGCCAACCATCTCGGCGGTCAATCGGCCCCATATGCCCGTGCAGACCACGACATGGTCGGCCATGATTGTGCCACGGTCGGTCACGACGCCCCTGATGCGGCCGTCCTCGACGATGAGCGACCTCGCCGGCGTGTTGGCGAATGATTTGAGCTTGCCGGTGGCTTCCGCCTGGTCGACCAGCTTGCCGGCGACGGTCTGCGAGCGCGGGATGACCAGGCCGGCATCGGGATCCCACAGGCCGCCCTGCACCATCTCTTCTTCGATCAGCGGGAATTTCTGCTTGATCTCGGCCGGCTCGATCAGCCGGGCGCGTGTGCCAAAAGCCTTTGCCGAGGCGATCTTGCGCTTGATCTCTTCCATGCGGCTGTCGTCGCCGACACGTGCGACTTCGAGCCCGCCGATGCGCGCGTAATGGCCCATCTTCTCGTAGAAGTCGATGGAGTAGAGCGTCGTCCAGCAGGACAGGAAATCATGGCTGGTCGTGTAGCAGAAGTCCGAAGCGTGCGCCGTCGAGCCGATGTCGGTCGGAATGCCTGACTTGTCGATGCCGACGATATCGGTCCAGCCGCGTTCGATCAAATGATGGGCAACCGACGCGCCGACAATGCCGCCCAGCCCGATAATGACGACCTTCGCCTTTTCCGGAAATCCTGCCATTGCCCGCGACTCCAAAGTGGTAAAGCGGGCACCCGGCGCCCGTTTGATCGGCGCACAATATGCAGGCGACGGCCATCCCGCTACCGCCTGTTTGCGACACGCTGCAGGTGCGGCGCGACCCGATAAAGTCAGATGCCTTCGAGGGGCGCGGAGCTATCCCTCAGGCGAAGGCCCAGATGTCCTCGGCCTGGAAGCCGACCTGGTAGCCGGCGGTCTTCAGCTTGACCACGACCTGGCCGATCTCAGTCGCCGGCAGCGCACCGACCTCGACCTTGATCATGCCTGGACGGTAGCGCTGGAGATCGAGCTGCTCGAAGACGATCCAGTCGGCCCCTTCGCAATCGACGAGGAAGGCATCAATATGGGTGATGCCGTTGCGGTCGAGCAGTGTCTGCAAAGTCTCCGACGGCACTTCTATGTCCCTGAGATGCGGCGCGAACTTGTTGAAGTTGGCATCGGCCTCGCCCCAGGCATTCTTGCCCGACATCAAATTGGTGTCGGTCACCGACGAACAGCCGATGAACTCGATCGGCAACGTGCCGGCCTCGAGTGCCGCGGCATCGAAAGTGTGGACGGTGATCGTCCCCTTGGTCCTGGTCACCGCGACTGGTTCGATGGTGAAGCGCTCAGTGTCCGGGTAATTGGCACGCAGCCGCTTCTGGTTGTACGGGATCGGCTCGACCAGCATGGCGCGAGCGCGCGGGATGCGGTGCAGCCAGGGCGTCACGTCATCGAACAGCGCGCCATCGCAGGCGCCGACATTGACCATCTGGAACGGCCTTTTTGCTCCACCGAGGCGCGCTTTAAGCGCGGCCTTCGCCAGGAACTTCGTGCCGCGCAGCGACGGCCCGCGGTCGAGGACGCCGGTGGGAAGACCGAGCGACAGGGCGATGCGCGCCAGGCTGGAAACGGAACTCATGGCTTGTCTCCAGCGATGACGTGCAATGGCGCGGCGCCGCGCCCTTTGCTGCTCACCGACGCCCACAACGCCATGAACGGGCCGGCCAGCAGCAGGAAGGGCGGGATCAGGTTGGGAAAGTAGATGCGGGTGTCATGGATCGGGAAGACGGTGAACTTCGCCAGCACGCCGAGCACGAGCGCCGCAAACAGGATGCCGGCACGACGGCCGAGCCTGAAGCCGGCGCGGCTCGACGCATACCAAGCCGCCAGCGCCAGCACCGAGACGCCGACCCAACTGTTCAGGCTGATGGCCCGAACCACGGAAGCGGCAAAAGCCTTGAGATAGGCGACAACCGAGAATGGCGGATCGAAGCCGTCCATATTGTAGTGCTGCTCGATCGAGGAGAACCACAGATGCGGCCACCAGCCGGGATGCTGGGCCCAGTGCGAGATGGCGAAATAGGCGACGAGCGATGCGGCAAAGCCGGCCAGAACGCCCCACGCCTTCTGCCGGAAGGCGATCAGCAACACGGCGAAAATGGCAAGGAAGACGATGTTGTCCGGCCGCGCCATGAAGGCGAGGAAGAGCAGGATGGCGGTGGCGACGTCGCGACCGCGCACATAGGCAAACAGTCCGCCGAGGAACAGGGCCGAACACAGAAGATCCGGTGTCGAGGCGCGCGCCGCCTCGCCGAAATCGGCCATGATCAGCACCGCGCCGACGACCGGCGCCAGCGCCAGCGCGCCTTCCGACCGCAGCCAGAGCAGCGCGATCGCGCCGAACAGCAGCACTGACAACACTGACACCAGCCGCATCGCCTCGACCGGCGACATCACCGAACTCATGGTGGACAGAATCTCGGCGTAGAGGAACTTGATCCGGTACATGCCGAGCAGTGAGTGAAAGTCGGCGGCATTCCCGGCCATATGACTGCGGAAGCCGCCGCCATCGTCGGTCAGCGTCTTGTAGTCGCCCGCCGACACATCGGCCTTGACGGTACCATAGGCATAATCATGCAGCGCCTGCGCATCGGGATAGGTGCCTTCCTCGGCGATCGCGAGATAGGGCAGCATGTCCCAATTGGCGTCGGGCATGAACCATGCCGTCACGGCGGTCAAAAGGATGTAGAGCCCGAAGGCCGCCGCCCCGATGGGTGCTGCCAGGCGCGCATAGGTGCCCTCGCCCCACGCCAGGCCGGCCTCGGTGAGCCGGTCGAGCAGGCTTGTCGGAGCGGGAGACCTGGTCAGCATCGTTTCGCTCAGCGAACCTCGACTCAGCGGACTTGGCTTTTGACGAAGTCCTTCACGATCGACACGATGCCGCGCGACAACAGGCTGTCGAGCGCTTCGATGAAGCGGTCGACATGTTCGCGCTGGCAGATCAGCGGTGGTTCGAGACGAATGACGTTGCGGTTGTATTCGGTGAAGGCGACGAGCACGTCATAGTCGCGCAGCAGCAGCGCTCCGACGAAGCCGGACAGCGAACCCTTCAGCTTGTCGTCGAGCATGCTGACGACGGGACGCAGCACCATCGGCAAGGTCCGCGAAAAGTCGTGGAACTCCAGCCCGACCATAAGACCCTTGCCGCGCACATCCTTGATGATCTTCGGGTATTTTTCCCTGAGCGCCTGCAGGCGTTGCAGCAGGTAGTCGCCGGTGACGGCGGCATTATCGATCAGCCCCTCGTCATAGAGCACGTTGAGCGCCTCGATCGAGGTAACGCAGGCCTCGCCCATGCCGCCGAAGGTGGCCATGGCATGGATCATCGCCGTCTTCGGCGTGCCATAGGCCTTCATGTAGATCTCGCGCCGGGCAATCATCGCGCCGACAGCCGCCTTGCCGCCACCGAGCGACTTGGCCAGCGCCGTCACATCAGGAATGACGCCGTAATGCTCGAAGGCATAGAAGCGGCCGGAGCGGCCATAGCCGCACTGCACTTCGTCGGCCACCCACAGCACGCCATACTGGTCGCACAGCGCGCGCAATTTCTGCCAGTATTGCGCCTCTGCCTGGATGATGCCGCCGCCGCCCTGGATGGTTTCGAGCACGATGACGCCGATCTCGGGATCCGTGCGGAAGGCGCGCTCGACCGCCTCGATATCGGCGAACGGAATGCGCACCACATTGTCGGCGACCTTGAAGTCGGCGCGGTAGAGCTGGCCGTCAGTGATCGCCAGCACGCCCTTGGTCTTGCCGTGGAAGGAATTCTCGGCGTAGACGACCTTTGGCCGCTTTGGGCCGGCGGCGCGCTCGGCGAGCTTCACCGCCGCTTCCATGGCCTCCGAGCCGGACGAGCCCAGAAACACCATGTCGAGATCGCCGGGCGAGCATTTGGCGATATTGTGCGCCAGGGCCGCCGCATATTGCGACATGAAGGCGATAGCGATCTCCTGGCGTTTTTCTTCCTGGAATTTGCGGCGCGCCTCGAGAATGCGCGGATGGTTGTGGCCGAAGGCCAGCGAGCCGAAGCCGCCGAAGAAATCCAGGATCTTGCGGCCGTTCTGGTCGATATAGAACATGCCTTCGGCGCGCTCGATCTTGATCTTGTGGAAGCCGAGCAGCTTCATGAAGTGCAATTGACCGGGATTGAGATGCGCCTTGAACAGGTCGGTCATCCGCGCCAAATCCATTGCCTTGGCCTGTTCGACGCTGATCAGGTCTGGCTTGGCGATAGTGTCCGGCGACAGCGCCGGTGCGCTCACCACGGTGCGCGCTTTTGTGTGTTCCGGCTTGGCCATCACGGTCATCTCAAAATATCCCTTGTTCGGCAGGCGCCGTTATTCGGCGGGCACATGTTTGGCGGCGACGGCATGGCCGTCCTTCTTGGCGCGGTATTCGCTGTAGGCGGCGATCAGCATGTCCTCGTCGCGATATTGCGGCACCCAGCCGAGCTGACGCTCGGCCTTGGACACGTCGAGCACGCATTCCTCGTCGGCGATCAGATATTGTTCCGGATCCATGATTGGGAGGTTGAGCAAGTCGAGCAGGTCGAGCGTGCGCTTGACCGCCCAGCCGGGCGTCGGGATCAGGATCGACTTCGAGCCGGCATGCTTGATCAGGTCGCCGAGCAATTTCTTGACCGGCGGCGGGTTGAGCGAGCCCAGATTATAGGCCTCATTGGGCACGCCGGCCTTCCAGGCGGCGCGCGCCGCCTCGGCGCAGTCGAACACCGAAATGAACTGATAGGGATTCCTGCCCGATCCAATCATCGGCACCGGAAAATTCCAGTCGATCAGCTTGAACAGTTTTTCCAGAATGCCGAGGCGGCCGGGGCCGATGATGAGGCGCGGGCGAAACAGCGAGATCGACATGCCGCGCTTGCGCCATTCGACGGCCAGTTCCTCGGTCTTCTGCTTCGACCAGCCATATTCGCCGAGCGGCGCGACCGGATGCTCCTCTGTCATTGGCTGCGTGACCGTGTGGCCGTAGATCATGTCGGTCGTGTAGTGGACGAGCTTCCGCGCGCCGGCTCTGTCCATCGCCTGCATGATGTGCTCGGCGCCATGGAAATTCACCGGGAAAAAGAACTCGTGCCGCTTGGCCCGCACCTGGATCGGTGACAGCATCTTGGCCGACAGATTATAGACCATGTCGTCGGCCTTCAGCCCGACCGAAGCGACCGAGGCCGGATCGGTGACATCGCATTTGACATGGCTGACCGAGCGGTAGTGCGGCAGATCGCTTTTGGCGATATCGGCGACGACCACCTCCTCGCCATCGCCAAGAAGCTTTGGAGCCAGATGGCGGCCGACGAAACCGTCGCCGCCGAAAATCACATGTCTCATCGAACGATCTCGTTTGCGTGAATCTTGTCGGAGGCGATGGAAGCAGTCTGGTCCTCATGCTCTCGACCACTCTGCGCGATCAGCACCGTGCCGACGCAAATGAAGGCGATGCCGGCGATGCGCCAGGCATTGAGATCTTCTCGGAAGATGAAATAGGCGAAGATTGCAACCGCGACATAGGCAAGGCTGAGGAACGGATAGGCGAAACTGAGCTCGACCTTGGACAGCACATAGAGGTGCGAGGCCATCGAGATGACGAAGGTGCACAGGCCGAGGAACACCCACGGGCTGAACACGATCTGCAGCAGCTTGAGCAGCGGATTGACGCCCTCGAAGGAAACCGGACCGAGCGACATCATGCCTTGCTTCAGCATGAGCTGCGCGGCGGCATTGGTCATGACCGTGAACAAAATGAAGACGATATATTTCATGTTCTTCCTACCAACCCTTCAGGCGTCCTACTACGAATCTGCAAATATTTCGTGAAGTAGTAAGAACGTTTCCAGTAAACCTTGAAGTTGTCGATTCGTTAACCACGGATTATTCGAATTTTAGCTACTCCGCGGCTTCAGCAGCATCCCGTTGCTCTTCGAGCTGTTGCGCCGTTCTGGCCCAGAAACTCGACATGAAGGCAGGGTCGCGGATCGCTTCGAGACGCTGCCATTTCGGAAACGAGGCGGCGAAGATGTCGGCGCCCATGCGGGCGTCCTTGTAAGGATTGACCGCGCCGCCGGCTTCGACGGTGATGCGGTCCAGCTCCTTCAACAGCGCCAGCGTCGCCTTGCCACGGTTGGGAAAATCCAGCGTCAGCGTGAAACCCGGCCGCGGGAACGACAGCAATGCCGGTGAGCGGACCGTGCCGAAGCGCTTCAGGACCGTGAGGAACGAGCCCTGCCCGGCTCGCTTGGCCGCCGCAAGCAGATCCGGCACGACCCGGCGCGCGACATTTTCCGGCACCACGCTCTGGTGCTGGAAAAGCCCGTTCGGTCCGTAGAGGCGGTTCCAATTGCCAACGCCGTCGAGCGGAAAGAAGAAACCTTGATAGCCGACGTGGCGCGGCGCCGTGGACCGGCCTTTCTTCCACCGGTAGGCAGCGTTGAAAACGGTCAGGAACGGCCGGTTGAGCACGTTGAACGGCGGCTGGAAGGGCACCGAAAAACTGCCGCCGGCCTGCCAGGCCGCATGCGAGCCATGCTCGGCATGATTGCCGGTGAACAGCAGCCCGCGGCCGCTGCGATGACCGCCGGCAAGCTGGTCGATCCAGGCGACGGCATATTCGTTGGCCATGTCGGCCGCTTCGGCAAGCTCGAAAAATTCGCCTAGGTTGCGGAAAGGCGTCGCCGTCTCGACGATGTCGAGCGATGGCACCCGCATCAGCCGGATCGATGCGGACAGGATCAGGCCGGTCAGCCCCATGCCGCCGATCGTCGCTGCAAACAGCAGTGCATTGTCGGTGGCCGAGCAATGATAGGTTTGCCCGTCGGATCTGAGCAGGGTCAAGGATTCGACATGGCAGCCGAAGGTGCCGCGCCGGTGATGGTTCTTGCCATGCACATCATTGGCAATGGCGCCGCCGAGCGTGACGAACTGGGTGCCTGGAACGACCGCCGGAAAGAAGCCATAGGGCGCCGCATGGGCGATGATATCGGACAGAAGTGCGCCGGACTCGGCTTCGATCACGCCGGTTTCGGCATTGAAGGCGCGGATGCGGGCCAGCGGCCGCATGTCGACAAGCGTGCCCGCTTCATTCTGGCACGAGTCGCCATAGGAGCGGCCGTTGCCGTAGGCGAGCAAGGCGCCTTTTTTGGCTTTGCGCTGCTTTAGCAGCCCGATGCCGTCACCCGCCGAAATCACACTGGGTGCCGGCGGCGTGGCGAGGCCAAAGCTCTGAAACGTCTCCACGACCATGTTACAGGCTTCCAGCGACCAGCAGCACGGCGCCGATGAAAACGACGATCTGGCTGCGCCAGTCGCGGATGATGAAGACGACCGGATCGTCATGCATCTCGTCGCGGCGGGCGAGTATCCAGACGCGTATGGTCAAATAGAGCACAATCGGCGCCAGCGGCCAGACCAGCCAGGGGTTGGGGTAGAGTTCGCGCACCGCGGCGCTGTCCATATAGAGCGCCAGCACCAGTGCCGAGGAAAAGGCCGAGGCCATTCCCGCCTGGGCGACGATCTCCTGGTCCTCGGTGCGGTAGCCACGGCCGGCAATTCGCTCGCCGGCCGGAATGGCGGTGGTGCGCAGCTCGACAAAGCGCTTCACCAGCGCCAGCGACAGGAAGAAGAAGATCGAGAAGGCAAGCAGCCAGAACGAAACATCGACGCCGGTCGCCGCCGCGCCCGCCAGAACACGCATCGTGTAGAGGCCCGCAAGCGTCAGCACGTCGACCAGGAGCATGCGCTTGAACGACAGCGAATAGGCGGTGGTGATGACCATGTAGCCCAAAAGCACCCCGAGGAATTCCCATCGCAGCAGGCATGCGGCCCCGATGCCGATTGCCAGCAGCAGCGCCATCGACCCGAGGCCGAACGGGATCGACAACGCGCCGCTGGCGAATGGCCTGGTGCGCTTGGTCGGGTGTTTGCGATCGAGCGCGAGATCGAAGAAATCGTTGAGGATGTAGATGGCCGACGCCACCGCGCTGAACGAGACGAAGGCCAGCAGGCATTCCCAGATCATGTCGGAGTTGAAGTATTCGTGCGACAGCACCATCGGCACGGCGATCAATGAGTTCTTCAACCACTGATGAACGCGCAGCATCTTGACGACGGTTTTGAATGTCGGTTTCGGCGCCTGCATCATTTCGGCGCTGTGCATGGCCTGCCAGCGCGCGGCGTGCCGGTCGGGCGCGACGACGATCGCCGTGCGCGCGGCGTCGAACACCTGGAGGTCGTGCCGGCTGTTGCCGACATAGTCGAACCCGCCATCGCCATAGGCGGCGACAAGCGAGGCGCGCTTTCTGCCGGAGGTCATGTTGTGCGGACCATCGGTCGCCAGCACGCGATCGAAAATCCCCAGATGCGCGGCGATCGCCTCGGCGAACTTGCGTGGCGTGCCGGTTGCCAGCACAATCTGGCGGCCCTCGCCATGTTCGGTGCGAAGGCGCCGCAGCAGCACTTCGCGATAGGGCAGCGATGCGGGATCGATGTCGATGCGTTGGGCGATCGCCTGCTTCAACCGCGCCGGGCCGCCGGCGAGCCAGAACGGCACCACAAAAATATAGAGGGGGTTCATCTTGAGAAGGATGAACAACCCTTCCCACAACAGGTCCGTCGCGATCAGCGTGCCGTCGAGATCGACCGCAAGCGGGATTGCGTTCCTGTCCGACCGCGCGTCCATTTCTCGTTGCCCTGCCTACCCCGTCGCCGCTTTTCAGCGTCTTCGCATCCGGTATAGCGGGGAACGGCGTAGTGAACGTTAAAACGCCCGGTTGCAGAATGTAGGCTGGGAGGTATTTCCAGTGTCATTGTTAAACAATTGCTACTGGAAACAATAAAAGGCCGGGCAATTGCCCGGCCTTTGCAAGAGATACCGCCCGAGTTTACTTGATACGGGCGACGCCGCCCGAAATCTCGACCGTTTCGGAGCCAGTCAGGGCTTCGAGGTCACCATTCGGCAAGGTGACGAAACAGCCATTCGGGCAAAATTCCACGGTTTCGCCGGCGGCCAGCGCCAGCTCAGTCTTGCCGCCGCCTTCGGTTACGATCAGCGTGCGGGTCTCGGCGTCCTTGTTGACCGCGCTGGCTGCAAAAGCCGAACCGCCCACGGCAAGAAAAGCGATGGCGGCAACGACAGACTTCCACATTTTGCAATATCGGTGTCTCCACCGCCTCTGTTGCATTTCGCAAGGCATTCTCGCCCTTTGCATATGAGCTTATATGACATGGAAGCTGAACAGCAACTGAATGCCGCATTCATGCCGCAATTGGTTTCGTTGCCTTGGAACCTGGCTTCCTGGGCCAATTTCCTAGTCGGGATCCGGCTTGCGGGCCTTGCGTCTGGATTTTGCAAGGCGCTTCGCCTCGGCCTCGGCTTCGACCAACGCCTGCTCTCGTTCGGCGAATTCGGCCTCGATCTTGTCGTCGTCGATCGGCCATGCCTCATGCTTCTTCGTCTCGACGACGGCGCGCGGTTGCGACGGGATCTCGATATGCTCGCTGTGGAAGGCGTCAAGGACGGCGAAGCGGATGTCGTTCTGCACGATATTTCCATTCATCACGTCTGCCAGGAACACGCGGATTTCGAATTCGAGCGCTGCCGGCCCGAAATTGGTAAACAGCACGAAAGGTTCGGGGTTCTTCAGCACCAGCGCATGGCTGCGCGCGATCTCCAGCAGGACGGCATGGACCTGCTTGACGTCGCTGCCATAGGCGACACCCACCTTGATGTCGACGCGGCCAAGCTTGTTGCGATGCGTCCAATTGCCGACTGCATTGTTGATCAGGTTTGAATTGGGCAGGATCACCGACTGGCGCTGGAACGTCTCAATCTCGGTGGCGCGCACGCTGATCTTCTTGACCGTGCCGCTGATATCGCCGGCGACGATCCAGTCGCCGACCTTGAACGGCCGCTCCGCCAGCAGGATCAGGCCCGAGACGAAATTGGAGACGACGTTCTGCAGACCAAAGCCGATGCCAAGCGAAAGGGCGCCGGCGACGAGCGCGAGATTGGACAGATCGATACCCGCCGCCGAGACGCCGACGAGTGCCGCCAGCGCCACGCCGGCATAGCCGACCGCCAACCGGATCGAGTTGCGCACGCCGGTGTCGACCTTGCCGCGCGCCATGACCGAGCCGTCGAGCCAACCCTGGAACCAACGCGTCAGGAAATAACCGATGATGAATACGACGATGCCGGTCAGGATGCCGAGAAACGAGATGGTCACCGAGCCGATGGTGATGCCGGTGGCCAGCTTGTAGGCCCAGGCCTGGATGTCGCCGGGCTGGAAGCCCCACATCAAGAGGATCAGCGGCAGGAACACCAGCACAATCATGACATTGATGGCGATGCTGACGACCAGGCCGAGCTGGTCGAGGGCTGCGTCCTCATAGCTGGAAGTGGCCGAAAGCCACCGCCCGATCGAAGTGCCGGCGAAACCGCCTTCCTCGCCGATCTCCCGGGCCGAAAGGAAGCCTATATAGGCGGTGACCAGGATCGTGCCGGTGACGACGACCTGCCGAGAGACGAAAAAGCTAAGGCCGATATAGCCGAACAGCGCCGCCGCGATGGTGAAGAGGCCGAGCGCGATGGCAGTGTAGCGCAGCCACGCCGGCCAGGGACGCCAGCTTCCGTCAGGCGCCTTGAACGGTCTTAGCAACGCCATCAGGATCAGGATGACGCCGACGATGATGGTGGCGACAAAGCTTCTGGCGATAGTCAGCGACAGCGGCGAGCCCATCTTGTCGTTGACGACCGACAGGAAACTGTTGATGCCGATGACCACCGCCATGGCGGTGGTCAGCCGGACCAGCCAACGCGCCGGACCCGTTTCGACCGGTATGAGACGCCAGTTCGGCAGCCGCGGCTCAAGCGCCGCATTGGTCAGCCGGTTGACGCAGAACACCACCGCGATGACGGCGGCCAGGGCATTCAGGAACACCCCGATGTCGCCACGCAACACATTGTAATAGTTGAAAAAGAAAACCGTCGAAGCCAGGAATACGCCGACCGCCAGCGTCGGCAGCAATGTCGACCAGAACGCCACCGACAGCCGGCTGAGATAGGACGGATCCTCAACGGAGGGATCCGCTTCGAAGATACGTCCGAACAGCCGCCGCCCGCCGACAAAGAGCACCGCGGCGAGTGCAAGCGCCATCAAGGCCGCTGCAAGGACGGCCTGGAACTTGAACTTGATGGCGAAGGTCAGCCAGGACGATACCGCCCTGTAGAGGCCGGTATATTCATTCTGGGCGTCGGCGAACACTTGCGGGCTTAGCGCGTCGGACAGTTCATAGTGCTTGGTCAGCACATTGCGGAAGAGCGCGCTGCGCATGGCGCCGATCTTGTCGATCAATCCGCTGATGCGGATCGACAAATTTTGCGCGCTGGCGATGACGGCGTTGATCTCGGCCTTTTCGGCCGCCAGGGCCCCGCGCTCGCTGGCGACGATCTCGGGCTCCGGCGGCTGACCCTCGGCCGGCGGCGCGCCCAGCACCTCGATACGGGCATTGATGTCGGAGAGACGCGAGCGGAACGCCAGCGCGCTGGTCAGTGCGGCCCGCGACATCTCCTCCAGTTGCAGGCGAATATCGACGAGGCCGGCGTCGTCCTCGCCGTCCTGCTGCATCTTCTTCTCGAGGTCGTCGGTCTTGGCCGACAGATCCTGGATGGCCTTCTGCTGCTCCGCGATCAGCGCGGCGGAGCCCTGGCCGATCGCCTGCGCCATCGCATCGAACGACGGCGCTGACACGACGACCAGCGCAAGGATCAGAACCAGGCGGAGCAATCTGAAGACCATGATCTGTTGGCGACTCGCGAACGGCAATGCAGCGCTGAAAACGCCTCCTTGATAAAGACGCTCATATCACGGGGCAAGCCATCGCGCCCGCCGCGTTTTCGGAGTCGGCCAGTCGAAAAGCGATGGCGCAATATTGGCTTTGCGCCGGTGGCCTGCTCTATAGTCTGCCGCATCGCCCACGAAGGATGACAAAAGGAATGGCGGAATATTCGGCGTTTTCGCTTCTCAAAAACGCATTGACCGGCAACAAGGACTGGAAGCCGGCCTGGCGCAAGCCGGACCCGAAGGCATCCTATGACGTGATTGTCATCGGCGGTGGCGGCCATGGTCTGTCGACCGCCTATTATCTCGCCAAGGAGCACGGCATCACCAATGTCGCCGTGCTCGAGAGGGGCTGGCTGGGATCAGGCAATGTCGGCCGCAACACCACGGCTGTGCGCTCCAACTATCTGCTGCCCGCCAATACGCGTTTTTACGAACATTCGATGAAGCTGTGGGAGAACCTCTCGCACGACCTCAACTACAACGTCATGTTCTCGCAGCGCGGCTGCCTGAATCTAGCCCATACGCCCGGCCAGTTTGATGATCTTGCCCGGCGCGGCAATGCCATGCGCCATCTCGGCGTCGACGCCGAGCTGATGACGACAGCCGAGATCGCGCGCCTCGTCCCGGCGCTGGACGTCTCCGGTTCGGCGCGCTTCCCAATTGTCGGCGGCCTGATGCAGCGGCGCGCCGGCACCGCCCGCCACGATGCGGTGGCCTGGGGCTACGCGCGCGGCGCCGACCGTCGCGGCGTCGACATCGTCGAGAATTGCGAGGTCACCGGCTTCCTGCGCGATGGCGACCGCATCACAGGTGTCTCGACGACGCGCGGCGAGATCCGCGCCAAGAAGGTGGCGCTTGCGGTTGCCGGAAGCACCGGCCGCGTCATGCAGCTTGCCGGCATCGACCATATGCCGATCGAGAGCCATGTGCTGCAGGCCTTCGTCTCTGAATCGCTGAAGCCGATCATCGATACGATCCTGACCTTCGGCATGGGACACTTCTACATCTCGCAGTCGGACAAGGGCGGCCTGGTCTATGGCGGCGACCTCGACGGCTACAACAGCTACGCCCAGCGCGGCAGCCTGCCGATCGTCGACGAGGTGATGAGCGAGATGCTGGCGCTGTTCCCCGGCCTCGCTCGCGTGCGCATGCTGCGCTCCTGGGGCGGCGTCTGCGACATGTCGATGGACGGCTCGCCGATCATCACCACCGGCCCGCTGCCGGGCATGTATCTCAATTGCGGCTGGTGCTACGGCGGCTTCAAGGCAACGCCGGCGTCCGGCTGGTGCTTTGCCTGGACCATCGCCAAGGACGAGCCGCACGACTTCAACGCGCCCTTCACGCTCGACCGTTTCTATCGCGGCCTGGTGATCGACGACAAAGGCCAGGGCGCGACGCCTCGGATGCATTAGGTAGAAGAAATGCTGATCACCTGTCCCTATTGCGGCCCGCGCGACGTCCTCGAATTCACCTATCAGGGCGACGGCAACCGTGAACGCCCTCAACCCGCTTCGCAGAATCTCGATGCATGGAATGCCTATGTCTACGACCGGCTGAACCCGGCTGGCGACCACAACGAGATCTGGCAGCACTCCGGCGGTTGCCGCTCTCATCTGAGGGTCGTGCGCAACACGCTGACACACGAGATCTCCAGCACTACCTTTGCGCGCGGCGACCACAAATCCGCGGCGCGGCACAAGGCGGGGGGTAAATCATGAGCCCGCGCCGCAGCGATACCGGCGGCCGGATCGACCGGCTGCGCACCATACGCTTCACCTTCGATGGCGCATCCTATACCGGCCATGCCGGCGACACGCTCGCTTCGGCGCTGCTGGCCAATGGCGTCAGCCTGTTCGGACGCTCGTTCAAATACCATCGTCCGCGCGGCGTGCTTACGGCTGGCGTCGAGGAACCGAACGCCCTGGTGACGGTGCTGCGCGGCGAGGTTCGCGAACCCAACATCGCCGCGACCATGATCGAGATCTATGACGGGCTGACGGCCGTCAGCCAGAACCGCTTCCCCTCGCTGTCCTGGGATGTCGGCGCCGTCAACCAGCTTGGCGGCAAGGTGCTGTCGGCCGGCTTCTACTACAAGACCTTCATGGGACCGGTGTTCGGCCCGCTAAAGGGCACGCGCTTCTGGATGTTCTGCGAGCATTTCATCCGCCGCGCCGCCGGCCTCGGCCGCGCCGGGACTGCTCCCGACACGGCGCGCTACGAGCGCATGAACGCATTCTGCGACGTTCTGGTGGTCGGCTCCGGCCCGGCCGGGCTGATAGCCGCCAAGGCCGCGACCGATCAGGGCGCACGCGTCATCCTCGCCGAGCTTGAGCCGCATTTCGGTGGTTCGGCCAACTGGTCAGGCGAGGTGATCGACGACATGCCGGCCGCCGATTGGGCGGCGCGAACCGCCGGCCAGCTCGAAGGCCATGACAATGTCCGCCTGCTGCCGCGCACCACCGTGTGGGGCTATTACGACGGCAACACGCTGGCTGCGCTCGAACGGGTCACCGACCACAAGGAAAACCCCGGCAAGGGTGAGCCGCGCCATCGCTACTGGGCCATTCGCGCCAAAACGGTGGTGCTGGCCACCGGCTCCTTCGAGCGGCCGCTGGTGTTTCCGGGCAACGATCGGCCGGGCGTGATGCTGGCCCATGCGGCAGAACGCTATGCCAATGAGTATGGCGTGCTGCCGGGCGACAGGATCGCGCTGTTCACCAACAATGACAGCGCCTATCGCGCAGCCCTTGCGCTGAAGAAGGCAGGAGCTGCGATCGTCGCCATTGTCGACGTGCGCCCGGAGCTTTCGAACGAAATGCGCAAGCTCGCCGGCGAAGCCGAGGCCGAGATCCTTGCCGGCCACGCCGTGGTCGCCACCGAAGGCGGCAAGGCGCTGTCCGGCCTCAAGGTGCAGCGCTTCGACATGGCGAGCGGCGCATTGAGCGGCGATGCGCGCAGCATCCATGCCGATTGCCTGCTGATGTCGGGCGGCTGGTCGCCGACCATCCATCTCGCCAGCCAGGCCGGCGCCAGGGCGGAATGGAACGAAGCGCTGCAAGCTTTCCTGCCACCAAAGCCAACACAGAAATGGATCGGCGCCGGTGCCTTCAACGGCCATTTCAAGACCCTCGAAGCAATATTGGACGGTCGCAACGCAGGCCTTTCGGCGGTCGGCGCAACAGGCACGCCGATGGCGTACCCGAGTATCGAATCCTTGCCTGGCGACCCTCGTCCGGCGCCGGTCTTCGAGATCAAGGCCAAGGGAAAAAGCTTTGTCGATTTCCAGCACGATGTGACGGCGGAGGATGTTCGGCTGGCGCATCGCGAAGGCTTCATCTCGGTCGAGCATCTCAAGCGCTACACAACGCTCGGCATGGCGACCGACCAGGGCAAGAACTCCAACATACCCGGCCTCGCCATCATGGCCGAGGCGCTGGGCAAGCCGATCCCCGAAGTCGGCACGACACGCTTTCGACCGCCCTATTCCGCAGTGTCGATCGGCTCGCTGGCCGCGGAACGCTTCGACGACATCAAGCCCGAGCGGCTGACGCCGATGCATGACTGGCACGTCGCCAATGGCGCGACCATGTATGCGGCCGGCCTCTGGTATCGCCCGATGATCTACGGGCTTTCAGGCGAGACGATCGAGCAGGCCTATGTGCGCGAAGCCAAGGCGACGCGCGAGAGCGCCGGCATCGTCGATGTCTCGACGCTGGGCAAGATCGCCGTGCAGGGTCCCGATGCGGCTGAGTTCCTCGATCGCGTCTACACCAACATGTTCTCGACGCTGGCCGTCGGCAAGGCGCGTTACGGGCTGATGCTGCGCGAGGACGGCCTTGCTTTCGACGATGGCACCACCTGGCGGCTCGGCGAGCAGGACTTCCTGATGACCACCACCACCGCCAATGCCGGCAAGGTGATGCAGCATCTGGAATACTTCCTTGACGTGATCTGGCCGGAGTTGAAAGTCCATGTCACCTCGGTGACCGACGAATGGGCGGGTGCCGCCATCGGCGGCCCAAAGGCGCGGGCAATTCTTGCCGCTTGCCTCACCGGCACCGCCGTCGACAACGCCACCTTGCCCTTCATGGGCATCGTGCGTGGCAAGATAGCCGGCGTGCCTGTCATGATCTGCCGGCTCTCCTTCTCCGGCGAGATGGCCTTCGAAGTCTATTGCGGCGCCGGCTATGGCACCCATGTCTGGGAAGCGCTGGTCGAGGCCGGCAAGCCATTCGGGCTGGTCACCTACGGGCTCGAGGCGCTGGGCACGATGCGCATCGAAAAGGGCCATGTCACCGGCGCCGAGATCGACGGCCGCACCACGGCGCGAGACCTGCATCTCGACTGGATGCTGTCCAAGAAGAAGCCCTTCATCGGCTCGGCGATGATGGATCGCGAGGGCCTGATCGCGCCCGACCGCCTCGAACTCGTCGGACTGATTGCGCTCGACAACCGGCCGCTCAACGGCGGCGCGCATGTCGTGGAAGTGCTCGACGAAGCCAATCCGCACGATTCCATCGGCCACATCACGGCCTGCTGCTATTCGCCAGCGCTCGGCAAGCACATCGCGCTGGCGCTGATCAAGGGCGGCAAGGCAAGGCACGGCTCGCGCGCCTTTGTCTCCGATCCGCTGCGCAACCGGTTCGGGCCGATCGAGATCGTCTCCAACCACTTCTACGATTCGGACGGGAGCCGCATGCATGGTTGAGCGCCAATCACCGCTTGAGCCGGTGCTGCAGGTCGGCTCGCATGGCAATTTCGAGCATGGCGTGGACATTATCCTGTCCGAAACGCAGCCGGGATCGATCTTGCAACTCGCTGCCTGGCCAGGCGAGGAGAAGAAGCTGATATCGGTCATCCGCACGGTCACCGGCCTTGCCCTGCCCGACGGCGCCGGCGGCGGCAGCACCGATGGTGCAAGGTCGGTATTTGGCTTTGCGCCGGGGAAATTCACCGTCGTCGACGAGGCAGAAGGCCTGGTCTCGGCCTTTGCCGGTGCCGTCACCCCGGCGATCGGCACGGTGACCGACCTGTCGCATGGCCGCACCGCGATCCGCATCGCCGGACCGAAGGCCGAATGGGTGCTGGCGAAGTTCTTCGCCATCGACTTCGCGCTGCCGGCCTTCCCGGTCGGCGCCGGCCGTTCCACGGTGCATCACGATGTCTTCGCGCAGATCCAGCGCACCGGCGCCGACCAGTTCGACGTCTACGTATTCCGCTCCTTCGCGCGCTCGTTCTGGAAGGCGCTCTGCCATGCCAGCGAGGAAGTCGGCTACGAGGTGCAGTAGCAGGCTGGCCGCTTGGCACTATGGACTGACACAACTGCTGCTTGAGCCTTGGGCCAGCCGGGAGGATAGATAGAATCACGGGCTCTTGTCGGGGCGAGCGCCCGCTCAGGCAACCGGTTCGACAATATCCTTTCATGACCGCGGAGACTTCGGCGACAGCCACAACCCGCTTTGCCCCGGCGGGCGAGGCGTCGATGCTTTTGCCGGCGACGGTGGCCTGTGGCGTCTTCATGACCAGCCTTGACCAGAATGTCGTGGTGACCGCCCTACCCGGCATCGGCGAAAGCCTGGCCCGGCCGCCCAGCCAGCTTGGCCTTCTGATCACCGTCTATGTCGCCAGCCTGATCATTTCGATGCCGGTTGGCGGCTGGGCCGCCGACCGCTTCGGCCTGCGCAACGTCTATTGCTTCGCCTTGCTCGTCTTCGCCACCGCCTCTGCACTGTGCGGCCTGTCCGGCGACCTCTGGACGCTGGTCGCCTCGCGCGCCTTGCAAGGCTTTGGCGGCGCGCTGATGGGAACGCTCGGCCAGATCGTCATCCTCTCGAGCTTTCCGCGCGACCGCACACTGAAGATAAACATGTACATCTCGCTGGCCGGCCAGTCGGGGCCACTGGTCGGCCCGCTGGTCGGCGGCGCGCTCACCACCTACGTTTCCTGGCGCTGGATCTTCTTCATCAACGTCCCCTTCGCGTTGACAGCCGCGCTGCTGGCGGCCTCGCTGTTCCCGACCACAACCAAGCCGGTTCGCACCTCATTCGATTTTCCGGGCTTCCTGCTCGTCGGCATTGGCATGGCGCTGCTCGTCTTCGGCATGGACTCGCTTGCCGCCAGGGATGCCACCGGCGGCATCGTCGCCGGCGAACTCGGGCTCGCCATCGCCATCCTTGCCGTGGCCGCCTTCTATTGCCTGCGCGCCCGCAACCCGCTCCTCGACCTCAATCTGCTGCGCATCCGCACGTTCCGCATCAGCTTCCTGACCGGTGGCGGCCTCGACACGATCGGCCTCAGCTCGGTCGTCTTCCTGCTACCGCTGATGTTCCAGCTAGGTTTCGGCATGAGCGCCGTACAAGCGGGGTCGCTGACCTTTGTCGCCGCGATCGGCTCGCTGCTGATGCGCTTCTTCATGCCGCGCGTCTTGAACCGTTTCGGCTTCCGGCGCGTGCTGATCTTCAACACGCCGGTTGCCGCTTGCCTGGTCGCCGGCTTTGCCTTCATGCAGGAGAGCGCTCCGACCTCGATCGTGCTCGCCTACATCTTCGTCTTCGGCATGTTCCGTTCGGTGCAATGGGCCTCGACCGGCAATCTCTCCTATTCGGACATCGCGCCCGAACAGCTCTCCCGCTTCAGCGCGCTCTATTACATATTATGGCAGCTTGCGGTGGCGATCAGCGTCGGCCTGGCGGCCGCATTGCTGTCGCTTCTGGCCGGCGGCGGGCATGCGAGCATCAACGATTTTCGCATCCTGTTCATCATCGAGGGCCTGATCACGCTGTGCGCGCTGTTCGCCTACCTCAAGCTGACGCCGCAGGACGGAGCTCACGTCAGCGGCCATGGCGCGCCGGTCAGTACGGAGTAAAGCAACCGAACCCGAAGGTTGCCTCACTTGGCGAACGTCACCCACTCATCGAGCGGCGCGCGGTCGGTGCGGAATTCGTTTTCGGGCTTGGACGTGTCCTCGTGGCCGAGCGCCATGCCGCAGACGACGATCTCTTCGTCAGGAATGTTGAGCACCGGCCTGATCTGCCGGTGATAGGGCGCGAAGGCTGCCTGCGGGCAGGTGTGCAGGCCCCTGCCCCGCGCCGCCACCATGATGTTCTGCAGGAACATGCCGTAGTCGATCCACGAGCCCTTGTTCAGCCGCCGGTCAACGGTGAAGATCATGCCCACCGGCGCGTCGAAGAAGACGAAGTTGCGGTCGTGCTGCGCACGCATCTTGTCGACCTCGCGCCGGCCGATGCCGAGCGCGCCGTAGAGGCCGAAACCGTTCGCCCGCCGCCGCGTGAGATAGGGTTCGAAGAACTGGTCGGGATAGTAGCGGTATTCGTCCCAGTCGGCCTTTTCGGCGCGGATGCCGGAATTGAGGATGGCGTCGGTGATCCGCTGCTTGACCTTGCCCTTGGTGACATAGACCCGCCATGGCTGCATGTTGGTGCCCGAAGGCGCACGCGCTGCAACGGCCAGAATTGCGCGGATCGTGTCGTCGTCGACCATGTCGGGCAGGAAGGCCCGCACCGACCGGCGCGATGTAATCGCCTCGTCGACGATTGCCATCGCAATACGGGTGTTGTCTTCCAGCATGGGCCGTCCCTTAGTCCCAGGTGCATGGTCGCCCAAAACGTCTAGCGGTTTGGACAGCGGCATGCACAAAACAAAGACTTAACGCGTCGCCTCAAGTCCCGACCGGACGCCCCCATTCGCCGTTCGCGGCCGAGCCTTTGCATGAACCGTCAAAAAGGCGCAAGCAATTCTTGTGGCTCCATGAAAATCCTCTTGATTTTTTCACAGACTTGACCTCTCATGAAATTTGTCGCGCATTTTTCACCAATAGCGATTTTCATTGAGAACCTGGCTTTGCCCTCAACCGCTATCCGACCGGAACAGGAAAACACCGAGCGGCTTTTGGCCGGCGACATCAGGGCGCTACGCAAGGCGCGCGGACTGACGCTGGCAGAGATCGGCCTGAAGCTTGGCCGTTCCGTCGGCTGGGTCAGCCAGGTCGAACGCGGTCTATCGACGCCCTCGCTCGGCGATCTCAGGGCTTTCGCGGAATTGTTCGGCGTGCCGGTCAGCCTGTTTTTCAGCCACGATGTGCCCGTCGAGAGCGAGCGCGGCGTGGTCGTGCGCGCCGGCAGCCGGCGCTCGCTTGGCACAAGCGAATCCGGGCTGGTGGAGGAGCTTCTGTCGCCCGATCTCGGCGGTAGCTTCGAGATGTTGCGTTCGGTCTTTGCACCGGGCTCGGAACTGAAGACCGAGGCGCGCCGACCGACGGAGGAAGCCGGTTATGTCGCGTCGGGTATCTTCGAGATCGAGATTGCCAGCGTCTGGCACAGGCTTGGCGAGGGAGACTCCTTTCGCTTTGACGGCAAGCCGTTCCGCTGGCGCAATCCGGGTGTCCAACCGGCGGTGGTCATCTGGGTGATTTCGCCGCCTGTTTACTAGACAAGGGGTTTTGACATGGCCGGTTTGCCGACCACGGCGCGCGTGGTGATCATCGGAGGCGGTGTCGTCGGCGCCTCGTCGCTCTATCACCTCGCCAAGGCGGGCTGGACCGACTGCGTGCTTCTGGAAAAGAACGAGCTGACATCCGGCTCGACATGGCATGCCGCCGGCAATGTGCCAACCTTCTCCTCGTCATGGTCGCTGATGAACATGCAGCGCTACTCAACCGAGCTCTATCGCGGGCTGGCCGACGCGGTCGACTATCCCATGAACTACCACGTCACCGGTTCGCTCAGGCTCGCTCATACGAAAGAGCGTATGCAGGAGTTCCAGCGCGCCAAGGGCATGGGCCGCTACCAGGGCATGGACATCGACGTGGTCGGGCTCGACGAGATCAAGCGCCGCTACCCCTTCATCGAAACCCATGAATTGAAGGGCGCGCTCTACGATCCAAGCGACGGCGATATCGACCCAGCGCAATTGACCCAGGCGCTTGCCAAGGGGGCGCGCGACATGGGCGCAAAGATCATCCGCTTCTGCCCGGTCACCGGCGTGCGCCGCGACGGGGACGAGTGGGTGGTTGTAACAGCGCAAGGCGAAATCCGCTGCGAGATCGTCGTCAACGCCGCCGGCTACCGCGCCGCCGAGGTCGGAAAAATGTTCGGCCGCGAGGTGCCGTTGATGGTGATGAGCCATCAATACATATTGTTTGAGGAAATCCCCGAGCTCGCCGCCCGGTCGAAAGAGCAAGGCAAGAAACTGCCGCTGCTGCGCGACGTCGACACCTCCTACTATCTGCGCCAGGAAAAGACCGGCATGAATCTCGGCCCCTATGAGCGCAATTGCCGCGCGCATTGGGCGACCCACAACGATCCGATGCCGGAGGATTTTTCCTTCCAGCTGTTCCCCGACGATCTCGACCGTCTCGAACATTATCTGGCCGACGCCGTCGCCCGCGTGCCGATCCTCGGCACCGCCGGCCTGTCCAAGGTCATCAATGGCCCGATCCCCTACGCACCGGACGGCAACCCACTGATCGGACCGATGCCCGGCGTGCCGAACGCTTTCGAGGCCTGCGTCTTCACCTTCGGCATCGCGCAAGGCGGCGGCGCCGGCAAGGTGCTGGCCGAATGGGTCACCGAAGGTCAGACTGAATGGGACATGTGGTCCTGCGACCCGCGCCGCTTCACTTCATTCGCTGCCGCGCCGGACTATTGCGTCGCCAAGGGCATGGAGATCTACGGCAACGAATACGCCATCCAGTTTCCACGCCATGCCTGGCCGGCCGGGCGCGACCGCAAGCTGTCGCCGATCCATGATCGCATCAAGGCGCGGGGCGCCCGCTTCGACGCCTACAATGGCTGGGAGCGCGCCACCTGGTATGCGCAGCCAGGCGACGACATTTCGGAGGAAGCCACTTTGACCTTCCGCCGTGATGGTCCCTGGCAGCAACGTGTCCGCGAGGAGTGCCTGGCGGTGCGCGACGCCGCCGGCATCCTCGACCTGCCCGGTTTTTCGCGGTTCAACCTCGAAGGTTCCGGCGCCGCCGAATGGCTGAGCCTCCAGGTGACCGGATTGGTGCCGAAGCCCGGCCGCATCGGCCTCGTCTATTTTTCCGACGACAAGGGCCGCATCGTCACCGAAATGTCCGTCGTGCGCCATGGCGAGGACCAGATGACGCTGATCACCGCGGCGGTGGCGCAATGGCACGATTTCGAATGGCTGAAGTCGCGCATGCCCAAAGAGGCGCCGTTCACGCTGATCGACTGGACCGAGGAATATTCGACGCAGATCCTCGCCGGTCCCAATTCACGAAAGATCCTCGCGGAGGTCTGCGCCGCCGATCTTGCCTTGCCCTGGCTCACGCATCAGGAAACCGGCATAGCCGGCCGTTGGGCGAAGCTGGTACGGGTGTCCTTTGCCGGCGAGCTTGGCTGGGAAATCCACACCAAGGTCGGCGACACCGCCGCCGTCTTCGATGCTGTTTGGGCCGCCGGCAAGAAGCACGGCCTGAAACCGTTCGGCATGTACGCGCTGGATTCACTGCGGCTCGAAAAAGGCTACCGCGCCTGGAAGGACGACCTGTCGACCGATTACTCGATCCTGCAAGGCGGGCTGGAGCGCTTCGTCAAATGGGACAAGCCCGAATTCCGCGGCAAGGCGGCGCTGCTGAACGAGAAGCAGCAAGGCGTGAAGAAGCGTTTCGTCACGCTGGTCGTCGAAAACCCCGGCGACAGCGACGCGCCCTACATGTCGACGCTCTGGCATGACGGCAAGATCGTCGGCGAAACGACATCCGGCGGCTGGGGCCATCGCATCGACAAGTCGATCGCGCTCGGCATGCTGCGCGCCGACCTGACCGAACCCGGCACCACGGTCGAAGTCGAGATCTTCGGCGACCGCTTCAAGGCGGTGGTGCAGAAGGATGAACCGCTGTGGGATCCGAAGAACGAAAGATTGCGCGCATGAAGTCCGTCATCCTCACCGACGGCGGCATGGGCCAGGAACTGGTCCGCCGCAGCAAATCCGAGCCGACGCCACTATGGTCGGCCAGGGTGTTGATCGACGAGCCCGATCTGGTGCGCGACCTGCATGCGGAATTCATCCGGGCGGGCGCCCGCGTCATCACCATCAACACCTATTCGGCGACGCCAGAGCGGCTCGCGCGGGAAGGAGCACAAGACCTCTTCGGGTCGCTGCAAAAACGCGGCATCGAGCTCGCAAGGCAGGCTCGCGACGAAGCCGGCGGCGTGGCCATCGCCGGCTGCCTGTCGCCGCTGTTCGGCAGCTACGCTCCGGCGCTGACCATTTCCCTCCAGGAGACGCTCGACACCTACCGCCGTATCGTCGCCGAGCAGGCTGAAGGCGTCGATCTGTTCCTGTGCGAGACCATGGCCTCGGCCGAGGAAGCACGCGCCGCCGTCACCGCAGCCTCTGAAAGCGGTAAGCCGATATGGGTGTCGTGGACGCTTGCCGATCACGGCACGCCGCGCCTGCGCAGCGGCGAGAAGATCGCGGCGGCATCGAACGCGCTCGACGGCCTGCCGATCGCGGCCAGACTGATCAATTGCTGCCGGCCTGAAGCTATCAGCGCGGCACTGCCCGAACTGATCGCTCTCGGCGGCCAGGTTGGCGCCTATGCCAATGGCTTCACGTCGATCGAAGCGCTCAAGCATGGCGGCACCGTCCATGTCCTACACGCCCGCCACGACCTTGATCCGGAGGCCTATGCCGACCACGCCGTCGGCTGGGTCGAAGCCGGCGCCGGCATCGTCGGTGGTTGCTGTGAAGTCGGCCCGGCCCACATCGCCACCCTGCGCGACCGGCTCGAACGGGCCGGCTACGAAATCTCGGGAATTTGATCATGCCCAGACCATCATCGCGTATTTCCGCCATCGTGCCTTCGGGCAAGGATGGCTGGGAGGTTCATTCCGCCGCCTGGGCACGCAAGGAGGCCGGTGAGGACATCATCATGCTGTCGATCGGCGACCATGATTTCGATACGCCGAGCCAGACGATCGAAGCCTGCGTGACGGCGGTTCGCGGCAGCAATCACCACTACACGCCGCTTCCCGGCCTGCCGCGCCTGCGCAAGGCCATGGCGGCGGCCTCGACCGCCTGCACCGGCGTTGCGACCAGCCCCGACCAGGTCATCGCCACGCAGGGCGGACAGGCAGCGCTCTACGCTGCCGTGCAGGCCGTCCTCGACCAGGGCGACCACGCCATCGTGGTCGCGCCCTATTACGCGACGTATCCAAATACGTTCAGTGCCGTGGGTGTGGAATTCACCGTGGTCGAGACGCCCGCAGAGGATGGCTTCCAACCCCACGCGGACATGATCCGCGCGACACTTCGGCCGAACACGCGCGCCATCCTCATCAACACGCCGAACAATCCGACCGGCGCCGTCTACTCGCGACAGCATCTTGAAGAGCTGGCGCAGATCTGCCGCGAGCATGACCTCTGGCTGCTGTCGGACGAAGTCTACTGGACGCTCGGTGGCGGCGAGCATATCTCGCCCCGCAGCTTGCCCGGCATGGCCGAACGCACGCTGGTCATCAATTCGATGTCCAAGAGCCACGGCATGACCGGCTGGCGCATGGGCTGGCTGACCGGCCCCGAAGCGATGATTTCGCTGCTGATCAACCTCAATCTGGTGACGACCTACGGCCTGCCGGCCTTCATCAGCATCGCCTGCGCCGAAGCGCTCGAAAACGGTTACGGCGTCAAGGAGATTGCCGAACGCTATGCGGCGCGGCGCACCCTCTTCCTCGACGCCATGCGCGGCATGAACGACGTCACCGTACGCGGCTCCGAAGGCGGCATGTTTGCCATGCTCGATATCTCAGCCATCGAGCCGGATGACGAGAAATTCGCCTGGGCCTTGCTCGACAAGGAAAAGGTCGGCGTCATGCCGGGCTCCAGCTTCGGCGAGGCGGCCGCCGGCCACATCCGCGTCAGCCTTTGCCAGCCCGAGCCCGTGCTCAGGGAAGCTGCGCTTCGCCTGCGCCGTTTTGCTTCCAACTATCGCCGCGAGGCCGCATGACCGCCAAGACGATCCCCAGCAAAGCAAGGGCCGTCATCATCGGCGGCGGTGTTTCCGGCTGCTCGGTCGCCTATCATCTGGCCAAGCTCGGCTGGACCGACATCGTTCTCCTCGAACGCAAGCAACTCACTTGCGGCACGACATGGCACGCCGCCGGCCTGATCGGCCAGTTGCGCGGCTCGCAGAACATGACCCGGCTGGCGAAATATTCGGCCGATCTCTACGTCAAGCTGGAAGCCGAGACCGAGGTCGGCACCGGCATGCGCCAGGTCGGCTCGATCACCGTGGCGCTGACCGAGGAACGCAAGCACGAAATCTACCGGCAGGCGTCTCTCGCCCGCGCCTTCGATGTCGATGTGCGCGAGATTTCACCCAATGAAGTCAAGGAGATGTACCCACATCTCAACGTTTCCGATGTGGTCGGCGCGGTGCATTTGCCGCTCGACGGCCAGTGTGACCCGGCCAACATCGCCATGGCGTTGGCCAAGGGTGCACGCCAGCGCGGCGCCACCATCGTCGAGAACGTGAAGGTCACCAAGGTTCACACCAAAGCCGGCCGCGTCACCGGCGTTTCCTGGGCGCAAGGCGACGAGCAAGGCACGATCGAGGCCGACATCGTCGTCAACTGCGCCGGCATGTGGGCGCGTGAACTCGGTGCCCGGAACGGCGTCACCATCCCGCTGCATGCCTGCGAGCATTTTTACCTCGTCACCGAGCCGATCCCCGGGCTGACCCGCCTGCCGGTGCTGCGCGTGCCGGACGAGTGCGCCTACTACAAGGAGGATGCCGGCAAGATGATGCTCGGCGCCTTCGAACCGGTGGCCAAGCCGTGGGGCATGGAGGGCATTCGCGAAGATTTCTGTTTCGATCAATTGCCCGAGGACATGGAGCATTTCGAGCCGATCCTCGAAATGGGCGTCAACCGCATGCCGATGCTGGCAACCGCCGGGATCCATACCTTCTTCAACGGCCCCGAAAGCTTCACGCCTGACGATCGCTACTATCTCGGCGAGGCGCCGGAACTGTCCGGCTACTGGATGGCGACCGGCTACAACTCGATCGGCATCGTCTCTTCCGGCGGCGCCGGCATGGCTCTGGCGCAATGGATCAACGATGGCGAAGCGCCCTTCGACCTCTGGGAGGTCGACATCCGCCGCGCCCAGCCGTTCCAGAAAAACCGCCGCTATCTCAAGGAGCGCGTCTCCGAAACGCTCGGCCTGCTCTATGCCGACCATTTTCCCTACCGGCAGTTTGCGACGTCACGTGGTGTCCGCCGCTCGCCGCTGCACGAACATCTGAAGGCGTGCGGCGCGGTGTTCGGCGAGGTCGCCGGCTGGGAGCGCGCCAACTGGTTTGCCCGCGAAGGCCAGGAGCGCGAATACCGCTATTCCTGGAAGCGGCAGAACTGGTTCGACAACCAGCGCGAGGAGCATCTGGCGATCCGCAACGGCGTCGGCCTGTTCGACATGACTTCCTTCGGCAAGATCCGCGTCGAGGGGCGCGATGCCTGTGCTTTCCTGCAAAGGCTGTGCGCCAACGACGTGGACGTGGCGCCAGGCAAGATCGTCTACACCCAGATGCTCAACCGGCGCGGCGGCATCGAGAGCGACCTCACCGTCTCGCGGCTTTCGGAAACGGCCTATTTCCTCGTCGTACCGGGCGCCACGCTGCAGCGCGATCTGGCCTGGCTGCGCAAGCATCTTGCCGACGAATTCGTCGTCATATCGGATGTGACGGCGGCCGAAGCCGTGCTCTGCCTGATGGGTCCGGAGGCACGGAAGCTGATTCAAAAGGTGAGCCCAAACGATTTCTCCAATGAAACCAATCCGTTCGGCACGTTTCAGGAGATCGAGATCGGCATGGGCTTGGCCCGCGCCCACCGCGTCACCTATGTCGGCGAACTCGGCTGGGAGCTCTATGTCTCGACCGACCAGGCAGCCCATGTCTTCGAGGCGATCGCCGAGGCCGGCGCGGAAGTCGGCCTGAAACTTTGCGGCCTGCACACGCTGGATTCCTGCCGCATCGAAAAGGCCTTCCGCCATTTCGGCCACGACATCACGGACGAGGACAATGTGCTGGAAGCCGGGCTCGGCTTTGCTGTGAAGACCGCGAAGGGCGATTTTCTCGGCCGCGATGCGGTATTGAGGAAAAAGGATGCCGGCCTGTCACGCCGGCTGGTCCAGTTCCGGCTGAGGGACCCGCAGCCCCTGCTCTTCCACAATGAGGCGATCCTGCGCGACGGCAAGATCGTCGGCCCGATAACCTCAGGCAATTACGGCCATCATCTTGGCGGGGCGATTGGCCTGGGCTACGTGCCGTGCAAGGGCGAGAGCGAGGCGGACGTGCTTGCCTCGTCCTACGAGATCGAGATCGCCGGCGAGCGCTTCGCCGCCGAAGCGTCGCTCAAGCCGATGTATGATCCGAAGTCGGAACGGGTGCGGATGTAGCGCCTCTTATCCTTCTCCCCTTGTGGGAGAAGGTGGCCGAGCGAAGCTCGGTCGGATGAGGGGTGTTCCAGCTTGGCGCGCGCCTTCGTCCACATCGGCAAAAATCACCAACGCCTCATTCCTTCCAGCACCCCTCATCCGTCTCGGCGCTACGCGCCGATCCACCTTCTCCCACAAGGGGAGAAGGCAATTTCCGCCGGCTCAAAACCGCTCCAGCTTCGCCCGCACCTTCTCCAGAAACGCCGCCCTCGTCTTCGGTGTCGAGGCATCCATGAGATAGTGCGCCAGGAAGAACGTCCTGCAACGCCTGGCGCACAGCGCCCGCATACCGCGCAGGATTGTCTTTCGTCCCGGCTGGCCGACGACGACGCTCCACCAGGTCGGTGCGCCGCAGGTCGTGATCACGCCAATCCTGGTCACATGCGTCATCAGCGACTTGATCCGCCCCTTGCCCACCGGCAGAGCGAAAGCGACGTCCGTTGCCCATACCCGGTCGAGCCAGCCCTTGAGCATAGCCGGCAACCCGTACCACCATGTCGGATAGATGAAGAGGATCGCTTCAGCCCAGCGCAGATCATCGATATACGGCTTGAGCGCCGGGTCCCGCGGGGCACCGTCATTGTAGGAGCGCCGCTCGTCGCAGCCCATCACCGGATCGAATTTGTCCGCGTAGAGGTCGAGCAGTCGTATTTCCCAGCCCCTCGCCTTCAGCACTTCGATGGCACAGTCCCGGATCGCCGCGCAAAAGCTCTCCGGCACCGGATGGCAATAGACCACCAGGGCCCGCATCAGAACGCATCCATCCTGGCCGCGACCTTCGCCATGAACGCCTTGCGAGTCCCGTCGGTCGACAGGTTCATCGAATAATGCGCGAGATAGGAAACGGATGCGCCGGGCTTGATGGTGGCGCGCAGCATGCGGCTGACCACCTTGCGCGGCGGGTCGCCCATCAGCATGGCGCGGAACCGGCTGCCGCCATAGGTGGTGACCGCAGCCAGCTTGCTTATGTTGTGCAGCGTCGGCTGCACCTTGCCGTCGACCAGTTTGAACGACACGCCGGGCAGGAAGACGCGATCGAAGAAGCCTTTGAGAATAGCCGGATAGCCGTAATTCCAGACCGGGAATGACAGCACCAGTGCTTCAGCCCTTTGCAAGCGTTCGACATAGTCGGCCATCGCATCGCCCGGCCTGCGCTGGTCGTGGTAGCCCAACCGTTCGGCCCGCGTCAGCCGGGGATCGAAATCCTCGGCATAGAGATCGCAGTCGTCGACGGCATGGCCAGCCGCCGTCAGCCGCTCGACGATCACCTTGTGCAGGCCGGCATTGAAGCTGGTTTCGACCGGATGAGCGTAGAGGACGAGGATGTTCATGCGCGCTCTCAGCCCGCCTTCTGCAAGCCCTTGAACAGGAATGACTTACCCGAACGGTAGTCGTAATCCGGGTTCTCCCACGCGATCATCTTGCCGGGGTTGAGCAGCCCTTGCGGGTCGGTCTCGCGCTTGAAGGCAAGCTGCACCTCGTCGGTCTGCTTCATGCCCCCCTCTTCCAGAGTGTAGCGATGCGGGTTGAATATCCAGCAGCCATTGTCCTCATGGATGCGGATGATCTCGTCGAGCCGCTCTGCCGTGGTGAAACGGACCAGCGGCAGGCCGGCAACGCCGATCGCGCCGTCGAAGCGGATGAATTCGAGATGGGACGGCACTTCGTCGCCGAAGCGGTCGATCATCGCCTTGACGTGCGCGAGATGATCCGGCGAGGGATAGCGGGCCTGCAGATAGGTGATCGTGGGATCGACCCTGATGGCGCGCAATGTTGTGTGGTTCCAGGTCAGTTCATAGGCCGGCGGCAGGCCCTTCAAATCGGCCTCCTTGTCGGCGCGGAAGACGATCTCGCCCTTGCTGCGCGCCGTGAAAGCGAGGAAGGCGTCCATCGCATGCGGCGCGATCATCAGGACGACAATGCTCTGCTCGCGCCGGAAGAATTTCTGATGGCGCTTGAAATAATCGTACGGGATGGGGGCGGCGATCGGCGTGATCAGCTTCGCCAATATGCCATCCTGGGCGGCGAGATCGTCGCCGAAGCCGGCCGCATCCATGAAATCGTCGAAGCCGACGATGACATCGACCCAGTCGTAAGCTGATGTCAGCGGCATCTCGACCTCGGTGATGATGCCGTTGGTGCCATAGGCATGCATGACCTTCAGCACGTCCTCGCCGGTCAATTCCATGACGCGCGGCTCGGCCTCCATCGTCACCGTCCTCAGCCTGATGACATTGCCGAGGTCGCGCAACCCGCCCCAGCGGATCGAACCGACGCCGCCGGAGCCGCCGGCAACGAAACCGCCGATCGACGCCGTGTTGTAGGTCGACGGCGACATCCGAAGCTCCTGCCCGGAATGCGCCCGCGTCGCTCTGTCGATCTCGGCCAGAACTGCGCCCGGCCCGGTGACGACGCGGCCGGGCGCAATCGCCTTGACCGCGTTCATCTCGGCCAGATTGAGCACCACGCCGCCGGACAGCGGCATCGCCTGCCCGTAATTGCCGGTGCCGCTGCCGCGCGGTGTTACCGGAACGCCGTGCCGGTGGCAGGCCGCCAGCACGCGGATCACCTCGTCTTCCGATTTCGGCGTCACGATCAGGTCGCCGGTGACATGGTCGAGTTGCTGCTTCAGCACCGGACTGTACCAGTAGAAGTCGCGGCTCTTCTGCTGGACGATCGCTGGATGGTCGTCGATCTTCAGCCCGTCGAGGTCGTGCTTGAGCGCCGCGATGTCCATTACTTCACCATCAGTTCATCGAGTTCGGCATAGTCGGGCAATTGGCGCTCGATGGCGCGGCCATCGCGCACCACGATGCGATCAGATTCCGGTCGCGACAGCAATTCCGTCCAGCTCCGCCCCCTGAAGACGACAAAATCGGCCGCACCGCCAGCGGCGAGCGTACCAACACCGTCGAGCCGCATCACATCGGCCGGCGTCCTTGTTACGGCCATCGGCCAGTCGCCGACAGGATGATCGAAATGCAGGATGCGCGTCGCCATGCGGTAGACCTCCAGCATGTCGAGATCGCCATAGGCATAGAACGGGTCACGCGTATTGTCGGAGGCAACGGCAACCGGAATGCCGCGCGCCTTCATCTCGTGCAGCAGCGTCACGCCACGCCAGCGCGGCGTGGTTTGGTCGCCGCGCCGGTCCTGCAAATAGAGATTGCACATCGGCAACGACACCACGGCGAGACCCGCCTTCGCCACCTTGTCCAGCGTGTCGTGCACGTCGAGGTCTGGCTGGCGCGCCAGCGAACAGCAATGGCCGACGAGGATGTTGCCCTCGAAACCGTTCCACAGCGCCGCCTCGGCGATCTTCTTCAACGAGATCGCGGCAACATCGTCGGTCTCGTCGGCATGGAAATCGAGGTCGAGCCCGTGCTTGATCGCCTCAGCGAACACCTGGTCGAGAAGTTCCTCGAGGTCCGGCACCATATAGGTGACGACGCCGAGCACGCCCTTGGCCGCGGCCACGCGCTTTGCCAGTCCTTCGAACCATTTCCTGTCGCGCACGCCTTCGATGCCGAGCAGGCAAGCGGCCTGCAATTCGATACGGCCACGCCAAGTCTCCCGCATCGTCTCGAACACCGGCCAGGATATCTCCTCCTGCGGCGCGACGCTGTCGAGATGGGTGCGCAACGCCCTGGTGCCGTGCGCGTAGGCGCAGCGCAGGGAAAAATCCATGCGCCGGGCAACGTCCTCGGCGCTCCAGCGCGCGGCGCGGTCGGCGCCGGTGGCATTCAATGCGCCCATGAAAGTGCCGTCGGGATTGGATTTTCGCGGCCAGATATGGCCCTTGTCGATGTGCGTATGGCAGTCGACGAAACACGGCATGACGATGCGGCCGCCGAGGTCCACGGCGTCGGCCGGCGCCCTGGATCGGCCATGCGCGGCAATGCTGGAGATCTTGCCGTCGGCGACGGCGATGTCGGCAAGCGCGAAGCCGTCGGCATCGAAGGAAGCGGCAAGGCCCGGCGTCAGCGATGCATGAAGCCGGACATTGGCGAGATGATAAGCGGCAGATGCTGGGATCACCCTATCGCTCCTGCTTCAGCGCGCTCTCGTGCCAGCGCCGCAGGATGAGGTGCGAAATCAGCGACAGCACCAGGAAAATTAGAATGCCAATCAGCGAGATCAGGATCAGCGCCGCAAACAGCCGCGGCGCATTGAGCCGATAGCCCGCCTCGATAATGCGCGAGGCGAGACCCGATGACTGCCCGGTGGCTCCGGCGACGAATTCCGCCACGACCGCGCCAATCAGCGACAGCCCGCCGGCGATCTTCAGACCGCCGAGGAAATAGGGCATCGCCGCCGGTAGTCTGAGATAACGCAATTGCTGCCATTGGGTCGCGCCGTTGAGCTTGAACAGATCGCGCAGATTGCGGTCGACGGAATTGAGGCCAAGCGTGGTGTTGGACAGGATCGGAAAGAAGGCGACGATCCAGGCGCAGAGCAGCAGCTTCGTCGTCTGGTTGTCGACATAGATGTTGATCAGCGGGAAGATCGCCACGATCGGCGTCACCTGCAGCACGATGGCGAAGGGGAAGAACGACATCTCCACCCATTTCGATTGCGCGAACAGGACCGCCAGTCCGACCCCGCCAACGACGGCCAAAGCCAAGCTGAGAAAGGTGATCCTGAGCGTCACCAGCAGCGAGGAGAACAACAGCCCGGCATCGTCATGAAGCGTTTGCAGCACCACGCCGGGGCGCGGCAATATGTATTTCGGAATATCGTTCCAGACGCAGACGCGGTCCCACAGCCAGATCGCCAGGATCATGATCGCCAGCGGCAGCAGCCATCTGCCGATCCGTTCGAGCCGCTCCTGGCGCAGGCGGCGCGCCTCCTCGGGATCGAGCGTCGGCGTGTGTCCTTCAATGGCCGTCATGATGCGACCCGGCGGTTGAGTTGATGGCGCCAACCAGCACGTCGGACGCCTGGCGGCAGAGTGCGGCATAGTCGGGCGAGGTGCGGAACGCCTCGTCGCGTGGATAGGGCGCATCGACCGCGAATTCCCTGAACACCCTACCCGGCCGCGCCGCCATGACGACGACGCGGTTGGACAGGAACACGCTTTCGAAGACGCTGTGGGTGACGAAGACGACGGTGAAACGTTCGCCTTGCCACAACTCCAGAAGATCGTTGTTGAGCTTGAAGCGGGTGATCTCGTCCAACGCTCCAAACGGCTCATCCATCAAAAGCACGCGCGGCCTGGTGACCATGGCGCGGGCGATCGAGACGCGCATCTTCATGCCGCCGGAAAGCTCGCGCGGCACGGCGTTTTCGAAACCGGTCAGGTGGACCCGCGCCAGCATCTCCATGACAGAAGGCGCCGCCTTGGCCCGCGACAGGCCTTTCAGCCTGAGCGGCAGCCAGACATTGTCGAAGACATCGGCCCAGGGCAGCAGCGTCGGCTCCTGGAAGACGAAGCCGATGTCAGAGCGGTCGAAGGAGCCGCTGCCGCGCCAGTCGAGCACGCCCGAGGTCGGCGTCGACAGGCCGGCAATCAGCCTGAGCGCCGTCGACTTGCCGCAGCCTGACGGCCCGAGCAGGCTGAGGAAATCGCCCTCCCGGATCGTCAGGTTGACATCGCTGAGCGCTGTCACGCCGTTGGAGAAGACCTTGCCGACATCGCGAAGCGCCAGGAGCATCGGGCCATCGCCCGATGCCGCCATAGGCGCTTGCGCCACTTTCTCCAGCTTCACGATTATTTCTTCAGGTCCAGCCCGATGCCCTTGTTGATGAAGGCGAGCGTGTAGGCCTTCTTGATGTCGATGTCGGGCTGCGCCACCTTGGCCTTGACCATCTTGTCGTAGAAGCTCTGGATGCGCGCTTCCGTCATCGCGCCGATGCCGAGCTTATCGGTATCGCCGGAATCGACCACACCGAACTTCTTCAACTGTTCGATCGAAAAGGCGATCTGCTCATCCGTCATGTCGGGATTGTCCTTCTTGATCATGTCGTTGGCAGCCTTGTTGTCGCCATAGAGGTAGTTGTACCAGCCCTTGGCGGAGCCATCGACGAAGCACTGCACGACCTCCGGCCGCTTGTCGATCGTGTCCTGCATGACCTCGACCGTGGTCGCATAAGTGTCCCAGCCATAGTCGGCGAGCAGGAACTGGTTCGGCATGAAACCGCCCTCCTTCTGGACCGCGAACGGTTCCGAGGTGACATATCCCTGCTGTATCGACTTCTTGTTGGCGATGAACGGTGCCGGGTTGAAGGTGTAGGGCACGCGCTTGGCGGCATCGAAGCCGAGTTCGATGACCATCCACTGGAAGAAGGTCTGCGCACCCTCGTCGCCGAGAATGTACTGCTCAGCATTCTTCAGATCGTCCCATGTGTCCAGCCCCTGGCCGGGATGGGACATCATGACCTGCGGATCCTTCTGGAAATCGGCCGCCACCACACGCATGGGAATGCCTTGCTGCACGGCGTCGAACGCCGAAAGCAGATTGCCGCCCATGTAGAAGTCGATCTTACCGGCGAGCAGCAACGGCCGGCCGCTGACCTGCGGCCCGCCTTGCGTGATCGTCACGTCGAGCCCACAAGCCGCATAGGTGCCGTCAGCGACTGCCTGATAGTATCCGCCATGCTCGGCCTGAGCGAGCCAGTTGGTGCCGAAGATGACTTTTTCGTTCGCCGCCGCGCCAAACGTGTTTGCGGCAAGCAGCGCGATCACGCCTGCCGAGATCATCCATTTTCCACCCATGTACACCACCCTTTGTTTGTTCCAGCGCGCCATGCACCGGGCCCGACACCGTAGTTTCAAGAAGCAAGACACATGCCACCACCAGGGTCGTCCGCTTACGCAACAGCCGCATACGAAGACTGGACGGGTCGTGCTGTATGGGATGCATCGTGCCTATTTTTTGAACGCCTGTCCACAATTGCACCGATGGCATGCACCACATCTTGAAGACCTCACTGGTCCGGTCCTACGCTGGCGCAAAGAGGAGATTGCCATGTTCAGATTCCTTACGCCGAAGTCGATCAAGCCGCCTTTCGCCCGTTACAGCCACGGCGTCGAGGTGCCCGCGGGGAAGCGGCTGGTGCTGTGCTCAGGCCAGGTCGCCATCACAGTGGATGACCAAATCCCGGAGGATGCCGGCGCCCAGGCCGAACTCTGTTTCCAGAACATAGCAGCGATCCTCGGCGAGGCCGGGCTTGGACTTCAAGACATCGTGCGCATCAATGCCTATGTCACCGACCGCGTCTTCCTCCGACCCTATATGGACGTTCGCGACCGGCTGTTTTCGAGCCCGGCGCCGGCCTCGACGCTTATGATCGTGTCCGGTTTCGCCCGGCCTGAATTCAAGGTCGAGATCGAGGTCATCGCGGCCGGGTGATCGACAGGCGATGCCCGCCGCGCTAGGTCTGGCCTGTTCATTGAAAGAGGCATGACATGACCGTTGCAAACAGACGCGTATGGTGGGGCGACTACCGGACCACCGAATACGCCACGATCGACCCGGAGGCGACGATCGCCATTCTGCCGGTGGCGGCGATCGAGCAGCACGGCCCGCATCTGCCGGTTTCGACCGATACCTCGATCATGGGCGGCATGCTGGAAACGGTGATCGCGCGCCTGCCCGGCGATCTCGACATCCGCATCCTGCCCGTCCAGGCGGTGGGCAAGTCGAATGAGCATCTGCATGCGCCAGGCACGCTCACTTTGCCGGCAACGACCCTTGTCGATGCCTGGACCGAGCTTGGCCTGTCGGTCTCCCGCGCCGGCGTCAGGAAGCTGATCGTCGTCAACTCGCATGGCGGCAACGAGGAGATCATGGGCATCATCACCCGCGAATTGCGCGTGCGCGCAAAGATGCTGGCGGTGAAGACGAGCTGGCAGCGCTTTGGCCGGCCAGCCGGCATGTACACCGAGCTCGAGGACCGTCACGGCATCCATGGCGGCGACGTCGAGACCTCGCTGATGCTGTATTTCCGGCCGGATCTCGTCGACATGGGCAAGGCCGACAATTTCGCCAGCAATGTCGGCCGCGCCGAAAAGGAATTCTCGCTGCTGCGCCACACCGGGACGCATGCCTTTGCCTGGATTGCCACCGACCTCAACCCGAATGGCGTGGTCGGCGATGCCAGCATCGCGACAGCCGAAAAAGGCCGGCTGACCGCCGAGCATCAGGCCGACGGGTTCATCAGTCTTTTGATGGATGTGCGCAAGGCAAAGCTCGCCGACTGGCTGGCGTAGCGATCCCGCGAGCCGAATTCAGCGGTCAATGTCCAGTGCAAAGGGCGTGCCTTCGAAGGCATCGGCGCCGCGCCCGATCGCCTGGATCGCTTCGATCATCCGGCCGTCGCGCTCAAGCAGCGTGTCGGCGACCGCTACCAACCGTGGATTGGGCGTCGCCGTGGGCGACAGGGCGCGCAACGTGCGGGCCAATTCGGCCTCGCAACGCTTGGGCGCCAGTGCGGCCGCAATGATATAGGCCGAGGCGGTCGAACGGCTGATGCCGGCATAGCAATGAACCACCAGCGGCCTTGCACGATCCCATCGGCGAGCGAAGTCGAGCAGGTTGCGGACGTGTTCTTCGCCCGGCATGGTCATGCCGTCCTGCGCCACGGCAATGTCATGCATGACGAGGTGGAGATGGTTTTCCCGGGTAATCGACGCCGGCCGGGCCATCAACGTACCGGCGGCCAGCAGCGACAGCAGCCGCTCGGCGCCGGTCTTCGTCACTGTTTCCTCGACCTTAGACAGCGAACAGACATGGATCATGGCTTGATCTCCCTGGCGGCATCGTCGCGCCGCGAAGCCCAGTCCGCAAGAGCGGATTCGAGCCGCCGCCATTCCTCATCGGAGCCCGGCAATCCGGCGCGCAGCACAAGCGGCCGATTAGGAAAATGCCGAAGCAAGACGCCGCGTTCGCCGAGCGCCGAAAACAGGCCGGCAGCGCCCGGCAGGCTGACATAGCGGAACAGCATGGTGCCGCCCGCGACAGGAACGCCGAAGCGGTCAAACAGCGCATCGAGCCGTGCGGCATCCTCGGCCAGCCGCCGCCGCATCTCCACCTGCCAATCCGTGTCGGCCAGCGCGCGGATGCCATATTCGAGCGCCGGGCCGGCGACCGCCCACGGCCCGAATTGCGCTTCCAGCCGCTCGACCGTCAGCGTATCGGCCAACGCAAAGCCAAGCCGCAGGCCGGCGAGACCAAAGAACTTGCCGAAGGAGCGCAGTACGACAATGCCGCCCTGCCCGACATCGCCGGCAAGGCTCTCGCCAAGCGGGCCGACATCCATGAACGCCTCGTCGACGACCAGCAACCCGCCCTTGGCGCGTAATTTCCCGGCAAGCCGAAGCAGGTCTTCGCGCTCGACGACACGCCCGTCCGGATTGTTGGGATTGACGACAATGGCAAGGTCGGCCGCGGCCAGCGCCTCGAAATCGTCGACCTCCGCCACCGCATGGCCGGCAATCGCCGCCGCTCGACTGTGTTCGGCATAGGTCGGGCCGAGCACCAGCGCCTTGCCGGGTCTTACCAGCGAAGCGACGCGCGGCAACAGAATCTGCGTCCCGGGCGCCGCCGCCACATGCGCCGCCGATGGTGCGCCATAGGCGCTCGCCGCGACATCGGCGAGTTCGCGCAGGCGCGCGGCCTCCGGCAACCGTGACAGGGCGGTGGCGGGCAGCTCGAAAAGCGGATAGGAGTGCGGATTGATACCGGTCGAGAGGTCGACAAAAGGCTGCGGCGCCTGGGGAAAGAGCGCCCTCGCCCGACCAAGGCTTCCGCCATGATCCACTGCTGCCACCGCTCCATCAAGAAGCTTCATGTCGTTCCTGATCGCCTTCCTGTCACTGGTTATTGAATTCGCGCTCGGTTATCCGGATTGGCTGTTCCGTCGCATCGGCCACCCCGTCACCTGGTTCGGCAGGCTGATATCCTTTCTGGATCGCCGGCTCAACCGCGATACTGATTCCGACGCGCTGCGTCGCCGGCGCGGTATTCATGCGCTGTTGGTCATCGTGCTGGTGCCGGCGATCATCGCTTTGGTGCTGGAAATCCTGCTGTGGCAGATCCTTCCTTCCGGTCTGCTCATCGTGGCAATTCTCGCGACCTCGCTCTTGTCGCAGAAGAGCCTGGCCGAGCATGTCGAGGGCGTGGCCGACGCACTCGACAATGGCGGGCTGGCCGTCGGTCGTGTCGCGGTCTCGCACATCGTCGGCCGCGATCCCGAAACGCTCGACAGGGCCGGCGTCTGCCGCGCCGCGATCGAAAGCCTGGCCGAGAATTTTTCCGACGGCATTGTCGCGCCCGCCTTCTGGATCGGTGTCGGCGGGCTCCCCGGCGGCGTTGCCTACAAGGCCGCCAACACCGCCGATTCGATGATCGGCCACCGCACGCCGCGCCATGAAGCCTTCGGCTCGGCAGCGGCCCGTTTCGACGATCTGATCAACCTGCCAGCGTCGCGGCTGACGGCGCTGCTGATCGTGTTGGCGGCTTTTTTCGTCAGCGGCGCCAATGCGAAAAACGCCTGGCGCACCGTGCGGCGCGACGCGAAGAAACATCGCTCGCCCAATGCCGGTTGGCCGGAAGCCGCGATGGCCGGCGCCCTTGGTCTCGCCCTTGCCGGTCCGCGCAGTTATGGTGGTGTCATGGTCGAGGATGCCTTCATGGGCGACGGCGGCCGGCGCGATGCCGAGAGCGCCGACATCAGACAGGCGCTGAAACTCTACCGGACGGCCGACTTTCTGCTGATCGCGCTGTTTGGCATCGTCGCGGCGATCGTCCTCGTTTCGTGACCACGACAAGGATCAGGCGCGCTCAGAACTCTATCCCTTGCTGCGCCTTCACGCCGGCCGAGAAATGGTGCTTGGTCACGCCCATCTCAGTCACCAGATCGGCCGCCTCGACCAGCGCCGGCTTGGCGTTGCGGCCGGTGATCACGACATGCAGGCCTTCGCGCCGGCCCTTCAGTGCCGCCACGACCTTGTCCAGATCGAGATAATCGTAGCGTAGTGCAATGTTCAATTCGTCAAGCACCACAAGGCTGATCGAAGGATCGGCCATCAGTTCGAGCGCCTTGGCCCAGGCGGCTTCGGCCGCCGCGATGTCGCGCTTCAGATCCTGCGTCTCCCAGGTAAAACCCTCGCCCATCGTGTGCCATACGACCCGGTCGCCGAAGGCGGCAAAAGCGTCCTTCTCGCCGGTGTGCCATTTGCCTTTGATGAACTGGACGACGCCGACGCGCTTGCCATAGCCGAGCATGCGCAGCGCCAGCCCGAAGGCGGCGGTGCTCTTGCCTTTGCCCGGTCCGGTGTTGACGATCAGCAGGCCCTTCTCGATCGTCTTTGCCGCCACCTCGGCATCCTGCACCGCCTTGCGCTTGGCCATCTTGGCGCGGTGGCGTTCCTCGTCCCGATCTTTGATGGTCTTGCCGTCGATATCGGTCATCTCACTTCACCTTGAGCGGCAGGCCCGCCACCATCAAAAGCACCGTATCGGCGACTGCGGCGACCTGCTGGTTAAGCCGGCCGGCGGCGTCGCGAAAGCGCCTTGCCAGCGCATTGTCGGGCACGATGCCCTGGCCGACTTCGTTGGAAACCACGAACCACGGCCCGCGCGGCCGCGACAGCACATCGACCAGCCGCCGACATTCGGTCTCAAGATCATGTTCGGCCAGCATATGATTGGTCAGCCAGAGCGTCAGGCAATCGATCAGGACTGGCCGACCGTCAGGCAATACGGCCAGCGCGCCGGCAAGATCGAGCGGCGCATCCACGGTCATCCAGCCTTCACCACGCCGCGAGCGATGCAGCGCGATGCGTTCGCGCATCTCGTCGTCATAGGCTTGCGCCGTCGCGATATAGGTCCACGGCCCCTGGCAGGCTGTCACCAAGGTTTCGGCGTGCGCGCTCTTGCCGGAGCGCGCGCCCCCGATGATGAAGGTCAATCCTTTGCGATCAGGCAAAGCTGTCGCGCAGGCTGGTCGCCGTGCCGGTAAAGCGTCCGCGCACCACGCCGACGACGGCGCCGAGCACCAGCCAGAACACCAGATTGGTGAGCGTCACCGCCACCACGAACTGATGGTGCAGGCCTTCCGGGATCGGCGTCTCGAAACTGTCGGGCTGCGGCGCGCCGACAATATGCGGCGCCACGATCAACGCCACGGCCAGGATCGCCAGCGGCAGCGATTTGCGGAAGGCAAGCAGGCCGAGACCCGCGGCGGTTGCCACCGCCGTTGCCGTCCACCAGATCTGGCGTTGGGCAAGGTCGGCCGCCGGCATTGCGGGCAGTTCCGGCGGCAGGCCAAGGCCCGGCGCCAGTGTGAACACGGCAAAGCCGGCCAGGCCCCAGAACACGCCCTGTCGCCAATTGCCGATGCCGCCGGCGAATTCCGAAACCGCGACCAGGATCAGCGCGAAGCCGATGCCGGTAACGACATTGGCAACCACGTTGAAGGCGAAGCGCTCGAAGCCGTCAGCCGGTGCCCAGCCTTCGTCTTCCGCTGGTGCAGCCGCCTCGGCCGGCGCCGGTACGGCACTGCTCATGGCATTGGTGTCGGTGGCGTTGGCGGCTGGTGCAGCGGCATGCCCATGCTGGTGGCCGCCACCGGCCTGTTCGTAGACTTCCGCCTTGAGGATCAGCGGCACGGTGGCATAGGCCTGCATGCAGGCGAGAACGACGCCGGCCACGAGCCCTGCGATCGCCGCGATGAACACGACGTTGCGAAACAGTGTCATGATGTCAGCCCCTCGTCAGTGGCAGGGAAACGCCATGGAATGGCGATAGTCGTGGGCGGCATTGTGGACCGCCTCGATATGCGAGAAGCCGACAAAGCCCATGACGAAAATGCCGAGCAGCGCGGCAAGCGCGAGCTGCATGAAGCGCGACTGCGAGGAGACGGAAGCGCCGAGAGAGACGGAAGCGGTATTCATATCTTGTCCTTTCGCCCTCCACCCGAGGGCATCGAAGTCAGTTCCCTGTCGCCGGCAGGTCTCCTGGCTCGCGGATCAGCGCCCTTCCCCACCTTCCCGAAGAAAAATCTTCAGTGGCATATGGAGAGGACTACCGCACACAGTTGCGGGGGCAGCCACGGCATTGGGCAAGAAAATTCACCCTCACCGCATTCCCTCTTGGTCCCTAGTGGAACCGACGACGCTGTGACTATAGGCAGAATCGTCGCGCCCGGCAAACCAAATTCCGCCCGTTACCAGCGTGAATGCGCCACGCGGTTTCAAGGCTTCGACGCAGCGATCCGCCCGGCAACCAGCCGCTGCAGCCGCCACAGATGGCGATCGTGAATGCCGCGCTCTTCCAGGTTTTTCACCGTATTGTAGAGGTAGTCGGCGCCCGATCCCCAGTGCCCGCAGGATGTGGCGAGCTTTTCGACCACCTCTTCTTCCGCGAGCGGTCCGGCATAGGTCGTTCCCTTGCGATTGATGACGAAGGCCAGCGCCTTGACCGGCCCGCTGTCGCTTGCCAGCGAGAGCAGGCGCGGATGGTAGCTCGTCGGCTTCAGCGTCACCTCGCGCCGAAAAAGCTTGTCGAGCTGCGCGCGGCGATCGCCATCGCTCAGCCGAAAGGCAACACCCTTGCATTGTCCGCCACGGTCGAGAGCCATCATCAGGCCGGGGTTGTCCTTGGTGCCACGCCAGCGCGTCATGCGCATGCAGAACGACCGATGCCAACCGCGCGCCACCGCGACCCGTTCCTCGATATGGTCGATTTCAGGCTTCCAGATCAGCGAGCCATAACCGAACAGCCACAGCGGTTCGCTTCCAGGCAGCTCCGCCTCGAACGCGTCCAGCATCGCATTATAGTCGCTGTCGTCGAGATGCATTGCGTCCGGGTCGGGTCCGCTATCCTCGACGGTGCGAAAACAGCGCGCCACCAGTTCTGGCGTCAGTGACATCTGTCGTGCGGTCATGTCCCAATCCTATTGCTCCCGGCATGATTAGGCACCGCGACCGAAGCCGGCAATGCCGTCGCCCCAATTGACAAACGATTTGCCGGGGTGTCGGCTGGCGCATCACAGGAGGCCGGTCATGCAACCCAATCCGAGCGAGCGCGATCCCTATAATGGCCTGACCCGGGCCGAGCCGACGCTGCCGTCATCAGCCTATTGGGATGCCGAGGCCTATCAGCGCGACCTCGACGCCATCTGGTACAAAAGCTGGCTCTTGGTCTGCCGCGAGGCCGATCTTGCCCAGCCGCTGGCTTTCAGGACATTCAGGGTCGGCACGCAGGAGATCGTCGTGCTGCGCGACGAGACCGGCGCGTTGCGCGCCTTCCATAACACCTGCCGGCATCGCGGCTCGCAGCTCTGCCAGGAGAGCGAGGGCCGGCTGAAGGCACGGCTCATCACCTGTCCCTATCACGCCTGGTCCTATTCGCTGCGCGGCGATCTCGTGCGCGTGCCGTCGAAGTCTCTGCCGGAAGGTTTCGACAAGGCCGAGCACCCACTCTACCGCGTGGCGCTGTCGGTGTGGCGCGGCTTTGTCTTCGTCAATCTCGCCGAGGATGCCGGCGGCTCGGCCGAAGCCGCCTTCGATCCCGCATCCGGCAATCTCGGCAACTGGCCGCTGGAAACACTGGTGTCGGGCCATGTGCTGCGCAAGGTGATGAACTGCAACTGGAAGATCTTCTGGGAGAACTTCAACGAATGCCTGCACTGCCCGGGCGTGCACAAGGATCTGTCGCGGCTGGTGCCGATCTACGGCCGCGGCCTGATGGGGCGGCATGACGATCCCGAATGGGCCCGTCATGCCGACAATGACGCGCCGGAGTTTTCCGGTGGCCTCAGGGCTGGAGCCGAAACCTGGTCGCGCGACGGTCATGTCCATGGCCCGGTCTTTGCCGATCTGACCCCGGCAGAGCGCGCCGCCGGCCAGACCTACGCCACCAGCCTGCCATCGATGTTCATCGTGGGCCATGTCGACTATGTCAGGACAGTCCGGCTGGTGCCGCTCGGTCCCGAACAGACCGAACTCACCGCCGAATGGCTTTTTTCGGCCGAAGCGCTCGAAGCACCATCCACCGATATCGACAATATCGTCGCTTTCGGCAGGCAAGTGCTGGAGGAAGACGCGGCGATATGCGAGGTCAACCAGAAAGGCCTGCGCTCGATGCGCCACAATACCGGCGTCCTGATGCCCGAGGAATACGATTTGCATCGCTTCCACAACTGGGTGCGCGACCGGCACGCGCGACCATCACCAAAACCCTGAGGCTCCGTCAGCCCCATTACTAATGAAATTACGAAGCCGGAGATAGCGACTATCAATTATATAAAAAAATACAATTCACAAAGTTATGTTGTAAGCTTCATTATCCCTGATTTTCTTTAGAAGCTCCACAGCTTCTTTAGAGTAACGACGAAAGCACCCGTCTCCTGACGGCACGGCATAGTGATACTGATTGTCGCTCTTGCAGATATCAACCCCCTTTTCGTCACGAGCCTTTTCAATTAATTTCCGAGGAGTATGCCATCTGTTGTACCCGAGCTGTTTTCCAACTGCTGTAAGCGTAAACGGGTGGCTCGCATTTGGACTTTCAGATTTTGCGATGCCCAACAATTTCGGAAGCTCGTCATCTGAATCGGCAACTGACTGCAACTGATCGTAGTCTATTTCGAGACCACCCTTGGGAATGTCAGTTCGAAGTAACTTGAAAAATCGAGCGGAAATCGCACGAAGCAACTTGGGATTTACCCATTTCAGTGGGCTTTGTTCGGATAGCCTTGTAAAAAGCCAATCAAATCGATCGGTCACGATTGCCCGAACTCGCAGCTGCGAATCTTCTGAACCGATGACATACTCTTCCCGGAAGTCCGTCAGTGTTGCCGCATCTGACCGCCACTCGACATAGAAAATGTTCTCGATGAGCTTGTCGGGTCCGCCCAGTATCTCGCCTATATCTTGTATGATTTCGGTAACGTTTGGATCTCCAAGTCCATATCCAAAAATAAATACAGGATGCTCCGCTAGGTACGTCAAAAGTTTTGCAGATATATACTTCTTCTTTGTTCGGTAATTTTTATAATCATCACCCGTAACGACAAGCGACGAGGGGTCTTCCATCGATCCATGAATCTTGAATATCTCACCAATGAGATTCATGTCTCGGCGAATAACCTTCTCCCCGACAACCGCTTCATAATCTCCAAATACGCTCTCAAGAAAATTGTCATAGTTCGTCGTAATGATTGCATGAGGGTTGGTTTTCTGGAGGAGATTTATCTCCTCAGCCAATTCCAGCCCTTCAATTTCGGCGACGGTTGGACTAGTGCCAGCGATCTGCTGGGCCACGATATGTTTCAGGAATAGAGACCGGTCGGAGTCGTCTTCAAAATACTCCGCTGGGAAGCTATTCTTACCCGTTGACCAAGCCCATTCGAACACCTTTTCCTCGAGGATGGTTCCTATCTCTATCGGGCTTTGGTTCGTTTTTTGACGCAAATATTGAAAGTCCGGATCAGACATACCGATGTAATTTGCCACACCCTTCAGCAGTTCCATCCACGTCGGAGCATTGAAATATCGCTTCGACATTCCAGTCCCAACGAAGAAAATCGGCTGGCATTCTAAATCCTCCAGCGTTTCCTGAATCAGTAGAGATGTACGCTCCTGGTAGCGCTCATACGGTGATTGCGGCATGCCCCCTCCTCGAAGTGATAGATGATGAAATGGATATCGCATCTTCTGGCCTTGCCTCTTAGGCAAGATGTAGCGAGGACCGCCACGGCCCAAAGCATCAGTTGATCTTCGGTCTACATGATCATCGCCGATATTACGAATACTCAAAAGGCCCAACTGGGACAAACTGAACAGCCGGACGACAAAAACACAGACGCAGGGCTCTCGCAGCGTAAATGCTAGCTGGACTTGACCAAAGTGGTAGCGCGCCTGGTGTTTCGTTCACCTCACAGTCCGTTGGGCTAGTAGTTAGCGTTTTCACCGAAACCTCGAACATCAAAGCGACTTCGGCAGATAGCGCCAGGTAACGAAGCCGCAAACCGCCGCCAGCAGTCCGAGCGTGGCGAACACCGAGCCCAGCCCGAAAAACGCCAGCACAACCGAATAGACCAGTGGCGGTGTGAGCTCGGAAAAGTCGAGATAGGTGCGATAGACCGCCGCCATCTGTGCCCTCTCGTAGAAGCGTACCGAGCGCATGAAGGCGGTCGAGCCCAGTGCGTCGAGAGCGATGGCGAAGAATGCGCCGCACAGCAGCAAGGCGCCGGTAAGAAACGGCACGGATTCGCCGACGGCGCCCGCCGCCAGCAGCATGGCCGACATGGCGAAATAGGCCGATGTCATGGTTCGCCGGCCACCAAAACGCTGTCCCACCCTGCCCCAGAAGATGGCCGTGAACAGCAGCGCATTGCCCGCCGAGACCAGCAGGCCGCCGGCGAGTTCCCCCTCACCGGTGATCACCATGAACAGCGGCCCGTAGACGAAGAACGTCGTCCAGAAGCAGGAGCGGCCGAAGGCGATCAACCAGGCCAGCCTGAGACGTGGCTGGGCGACGAAACGGCCGATATTGGCCAGCGGATTGGCCGGCCGCGTCTTGCCCGGACGGATCGACTGGTTGTCGCCGAGCCGGTAGGTCCAGAACAGCGCCAGCAGGGCCATGGCAAAGATGGCGACCGCGCCATGCGCGGCATAGATGCCGAAACGCGTGTAGAGGAAGATGCCGAGTGTCGGCCCGCTGGTCCAGGCGAGCATCGACCATGCCATGCGCAGCGATTCGGCCTGCATGAAATCGGTCTTGCGGATATGGTCCATGATGTAGAGGCTGAGCGTGATCGATAGCGCGCTGGCGCCCATGACGCGGCAAAGCATGCCCGCCAATTGCCCGGCAAGCGTGTGCGTGACGAAGAACAGCGAGCCGACCGCAAGCAGGCAGGCGCCTGCGGTGTAGACCCAGCGCCGGGCAAAGCGCCGGATCAGCATCGGCATGAACAGCGTCACCGACAGGCCGAGCAGCGCCACGACGGTGTAGAGGATCGAGACGATCTGTTCGTTGCGGAGGATTTCGTAGGCCTGGATCGGGATGACGCTCGACACGGTGGCGCGCGCAAAGGATTCAACGGCATAGAGCGAGGCGAAGGTGCGTGCATCCGCCGGTCGCAAGGCCGGAAGCCCGATCGGATGGCGAACATGGGTGGCCATTGCTGTCCCCGAAGCAGAATCGCCCAAAGCAGAACGCGGGCCCAAATCTGCCGTGGTAACTCCTGGCCCGGTAACAGGAAACCGACGCGTTCACGGCAAAAGCGAAGCTGGTCAAAGGCTTTCCGGCGCTGGCCTAACGCAGCGGCCCGAAAATTCGAATCGATTTTCGGAAAGCACGAAGTGGACGCACGTCGCTCTAATGCTGGCCTTGACGCGGCGCTGGCACGAACGAGCACCGAGGACATGCATTGGTCCGCCTTCTGTTGTCCGGCCCAACCGTGATAGTCGTCTTGCGGGGCTGAATCAGAATTGCGAGACCATGAGCATTCCCACGTCGACCGCCACCGTTCAGGATTCGCCGAAGCCGAAGCGCATCATCGCCATCGACATCGCGCGCGGCATCGCCCTGCTTGCCATGGCGAGCTACCATTTCACCTGGGACCTCGAATTCTTCGGCTATACCGACCCCGGCCTGACCGCCTTTGGCTGGTGGAAGTTCTACGCGCGCTGCATCGCGTCGACCTTCCTGTTCCTGGTCGGCGTCAGCCTCTATCTCGCCCATGGCAAACAGATCCGCTGGAGTGGTTTCTGGAAACGCTTCGCCATGGTTGTCGTGGCGGCATTGGCCATATCGGTCGTCACAAGGATCGCCACGCCGGACGGCTTCGTCTTCTTCGGCATATTGCACGAGATCGCGCTGGCCAGCCTGCTCGGCCTGGCGTTCCTGCAGCTGCCGGCGCTGCTGACGGTTGTGGTCGCAGGCCTCGTCATCGCCGCACCCTTCTATCTCAGGTCCGAAATCTTCGACCATCCGGCCCTGTGGTGGGTCGGCCTGTCGGCGTCCAATCCGCGCTCCAACGACTATGTGCCGCTGTTTCCATGGTTCGGCGCCGTGCTGCTGGGCATCGCGGCGGCGAAACTCGGCTCCGCCTCCGGCGTGCTGACACGGCTGGCGCACCTCGCCCCCGGCCGCTGGTCAAATCCACTGGTGTTCATCGGCCGGCACAGCCTCGCCTTCTACCTGATCCACCAGCCGCTGCTGATCGGCTCGGTCTGGCTGTTTTCGCAAATCATGCCGGCACAGGTCGAAACCAAGGAAGTCACCTTCCTGAAATCCTGCCAGCTGTCGTGCGAGCAACAGCGCGACACGGAGTTCTGCTCGAACTATTGTGTGTGCATGCTCGACACGCTCGAGGGCGAGGCCACGCTTGATCGGCTCTACAACAACGATCAGACTCCTGAATGGAAGGCGCATATCGGCGAACTCGCCGGCGCCTGCACCGCCAAGACCGAGAGCAGATTGATGGAGGGAGGCCAACAATGACCGCCAATCAGCCGAAAGCAGGGCTGCCGAAGCCTGGGCACATACCATGGCCGCCGCTGATCTATCTCGCGGCGATCGCCATCAGCGTCGCGCTCGGCCTGTTCTACCCGCTGCCATGGATCGGCGGCCTTCTCGGCGACATCCTGTTCGCCGCCGGCCTTGTGGCGTTGCTCGGCGTCGTCGCACTCTGGTTCACCGCGATCCGCGCCATGATCCGGGCGAAGACGACGCTCAACCCCAATGGCGTGCCGGAGCATCTGATCACGTCAGGCCCCTTCGCCATCAGCCGCAACCCGATCTATCTGGCCAACACGCTGCTGTTGATCGGCGTCGCCTTTATCTCGGGGATCGCATGGTTCCTGCTCCTGGCGATCATCGCGGCCTTCGTAACGCAGAAGGTGGTGATCGAAGGCGAGGAAAAGGTGTTGACGGCGAAATTCGGCAAGAAATACCGGGACTACGCGAAAAGGGTGCGGCGCTGGATTTGATAGCGGCGAAATCAGCCCGAAGCCTTGCCCGAAGCGCGTCCTATGTCCGGCAGTAGCTTCCGTCCGACATAAAGCAGCACCGGGATCAATAGCACGATAACCAGGACGACGGCCGGTCCCGCCAGGGCGAAACGCGATGACGAGACATAGCCCTCGCGAAACGCCTGATGCAGCAGAGCGGCGGTGGCCGGCAGATTCAGGGCGAGAGCGGTCGCGGTGCCTGGCATATAGCGGCCCATTGCCAATGTGGCGAGGAGATGCGGAAAAGCGACATTGAGCAGCATCGCCAACGCATAACCGGTCAGGACGTAGGCACCGAAACTCTCCCGTCCCTGCACGGTTGCGATCAGCGCGGCAATGCCGGCAAGAACAGTGAGTACGAACACCGCGAACCGGAATTCATTGGCTCCAACGGGACGATGCCACCGCCCTGCTTGCTCGGACCAGGCAGGCAGAAAAATGGCTTCCTCCAGATTGTGGATAGCGACCACGGCGGCGAACAGCCAGGCGAGAATGATAAACATGATTTGACTGATCGCCGTTAGAGTGCCTGGCGGAAAGACATCGGGATCGTTCAAGTGTTGACGCCGAGCTCCACCAGCCGCTCGACGCAGGATTCCTCGGCCTGGTCCAGTTCGGCCAGCGTCTCTTCGAGGTCGCGGCGCTTCTGCCTGAGATCCTCGCGCTTTTCCTCGATGCGCTTGATCATCAGCTTGAGCTGGCCGACCTCGCCGGGCGGCTCCTTGTACATCTGGATGATTTCGCGGATCTCGTTGATCGAGAAGCCGAGCCTTTTGCCGCGCATGATCTGGCGGATGAGATGCCGGTCGGACGGGCGAAACAACCGGGTGCGGCCACGCCTTATCGGCTGCACCAGCCCTTCATCCTCATAGAAGCGCAAGGTCCGCGTCGACACGTCGAATTCGCGGGTCAGTTCAGTGATCGAATAATATTCCCGCATCGTCGCTCCAAATACCCGGATACGGCGCGCATGCCTATGATGCGAGTTCGCCCTCCAGCCCCTGTACCCGGCCTGCCGGAATCGGCGGGCGGCCCCATTCGCCGACCCTCGCATGGCATTTACGTAAAAGTCAATTAAGGTGGTATGTACCACTGCTGCGGCGCAAGGCGTCCTGCATCAAGGCACTCCGAACCACCATGTGGCGAGGCCGAGAAAGGCAAAGAAACCGACAACGTCGGTGACCGTGGTCACGAAGACGGCGGAAGCCACCGCCGGATCGACCTTGAAGCGGTCGAGCAGCAGCGGAATCAGGATGCCGGCCAATGCCGCAACGAACATGTTGATGACCATTGCCGCCGCGATGATGCCACCCAGATTGGGATCTCGGAACCAGGCAGCCGCGACGATGCCGATCAGGATGGCGAAGAGGATGCCGTTGATGAAGCCCACGCCCATCTCGCGACGGATGATGCGGCCGGCATTGTAGATGTCGAGATCCCTGGTCGCCAGCGCCCGCACCGTGACGGTCATGGTCTGCGAACCGGCATTGCCGCCCATGCCGGCCACGATCGGCATCAGCACCGCCAGCGCCACGATATGCTCGATCGTGCGATCGAACAGGCCGATCACCGACGCCGCCAGAAAGGCCGTCAGAAGATTGACCAGCAGCCACGGAACACGCGAACGCGAGGTCGACAAGATGCTGTCGGAGAGTTCTTCGTCGCCGACGCCGCCCATGCGCAACAGATCCTCCTCGGCTTCCTGCTGGATGACGTCGACCACATCGTCGATGGTCAGCACGCCGACCAGGCGCTCGTTCTCGTCGACGACGGCGGCGGAGAGAAGATCGTATTGTTCGAATTCCCGCGCGGCCTCTTCCTGGTCCATGGTCGCCGGAATGGCATGCCGCGTCTCATGCATGACCTCGTCGACCTTGACCGAGCGCTTGGTGCGCAGGATCTGGTCGAGATCGATGGCGCCAAGCAGCTTGAAGGTCGGATCGATGACGAAGATCTGGCTGAAGCGATCGGGAAGATTTTGGTCCTCGCGCATGTAGTCGATGGTCTGGCCGATCGTCCAGAACGGCGGCACCGCGACGAACTCCGTCTGCATGCGGCGGCCGGCGGTTTCTTCGGGATAATCGAGAGAGCGGCGCAGCCTGATCCGCTCGGTGAACGGCAGTTGCGACAGAATCTCGTCCTGATCTTCCTTTTCGAGATCCTCGAGAATGTAGACGGCGTCGTCGGAATCGAGTTCCTGCACCGCCTGAGCGATCTGCGCATTGGGCAGATTGTCGACGATCTCCATGCGGATCGCTTCGTCGACCTCGGTCAGCGCCGAGAAGTCGAAGTCGGCGCCCAAGAGTTCGACCAGCGCGCGGCGCTGTTCGGGGTGGAGCGTCTCGAGCAAGTGGCCGAGTTCCGACTGGTGCAGGTCGTCGACTTCGCGCTTCAGCGTCAGCGTGTCGCGATCGGCGATCGCCGCACCGATCTGGGCAAGGAACGACGACAGAATGACGCCGTCCTCGCCATAGATATCGGCGTGGCCGTCCTCAGCGGCTCTGGTGTCTTGTTCGTCCTGGCCTTCCACCAGCGCCTCCCGCCATCGGATTTCCGGAAAAGGTGCCAGTCAGGTCTAACGCGCAACACACGGGAATATCAAACGAAATGCGCCTCTCCTCCAATGGGCGAAAAATGTCCTGTCGGTGCAGCGACAATCAACAATCGAACCGGCGCAACCGATCTGGCCGCGCCGGTCGACCATAATGGGAGGTCGACCATAATGGAAAAAAATCCGGCGTATCGAAATCGGGACTGAAACTGCGTGGGCGGTTCCTTTACTGTTCGCGCACGAGGCGTCCGGTCACCCACCAGATCATCGACACCACAATAATAGAGGCGTAGCCGTCAACAGCATAATGCCATCCGGTATAGACCGACCCGTAAAGGATCATGGCCGCGAATGCCCAACCGAGGATGCCCAGCCAGCGGTTCAAGGACCAAAGCAGAAAGGCGTTCAATGTGGCAAAGGCAACGTGCACGCTCGGCATTGCGGAGATGCCGCCGCCAAGGTCGGACCGGCCGGTCTGGTAAAGCGTCAGAAGATATGCAGACGGCTCGCGCACCATATGGCCGTAGTCGAGACTGTCGATGGCGGTCTTGAGTCCGTGGAAACGATCCACGCCAACAAACTGGTAGTAGAAAACCGGCCCGACCGATGCCAGCGCCAAGGCCATGATGGTGCCGACGACGCATAGTGTCAGCGTTGCCGCCCAAAGGTATCGCACGGAGGCAATCCTGTCCGACCAGAGAGACACGAAAAGCATGATGCCGAACCATTGGAAAAACCAAATGACCTCATAGCTGTTCAAGACCACGATCGACCACGCGTTGCTGTCGAACCTGTGCGCCAGTTCCCAAGGCGCCATCCCGTGCAACCATTCGTCCAGATCGGCCAACCAGTTGTCCGCATAGTAGGGAACAACGGACGGAATGGCGATCTTGTAGGTATTGAACGCGGTCAGGATGGCGAAGAAGAAGAGAAGCACCAGCAAGCAGCGACGCCAGCGCATTCGAACAAAGTCTACGGCATAAAGAATTGGCTCTCCTCTGCCATGGATGAGTGCGGCGGAGCAGACCCCGATGACAAACAAAATCGGAATACCGAACGCGAATTTGTCGGCATAAATCAAGCTTAGATTGATGAAATATTTCGAACTTAATTCATAGGCGCATATTACATATACCGCCACCAAAAATGAAAGGCGCAGTGACCATTTTGTGGATGGACTATATTTCGTCACATCGGAAATCAGGGACACGCCAAATTACCTCGGAAGCCGCCGCGCAGGATTTCCGTATGTGATAGCGAGGCAAGCTTACCGTGGGGTTACTTCAGCGCTCGCATGCAGCTTCGCTCGCGGCCCAACGCGCAATAGAGGCGTGCCTTCGGCGGCATGGGTGCTCGGCCTTTCGCTCCGCCCGGCCAACCCCTTCTTCAAGGAGGGCACATCATCCAGGGTCACGGCGGCAAGATCGAATTGCAGGACAACCGGTCAAGTGGGCTCGTCGTTACCGTCGATCTGCCGAACGGGCCAGGCGTCCAGCCGTCATAAGACAGCTCACACGGCACTCGCGTCTGACGAGCGTCATCGCGCGAGAATGGCCGAAACGCCGGCGCGAACAAAGAAGGCCGCATGAACACAACGGTCCTCCTGCGCCAAGGCTTCGGAGGACACTCCTTCGTCCAACGACCTTCAGGTGGCCTGCCACCCGAAGCTCGAAGAGCGAAGGGTGGTGCGGTCGAGAAGACTCGAACTTCCACGGGTTGCCCCACAGCGACCTCAACGCTGCGCGTCTACCAATTCCGCCACGACCGCACGTGGTAGGAGCCGGAACGAACCGGCTCGCGGCGTGTAGCAAATCGTTTCCGGTGAAACAAGGGCGCGTCGCGCATAATCGCCCGGGAATTGGCATAACCCGCCAAAGGTTGAAATGCGCCCGGAACTGGACGTTTTGCTCGATTGCCGCCATATGAGGAACAACAAGAGATGCGCCATGACTGAACGCAGCCAGATCGCCACGTCATTCCTGCCTTTGCCCGGCTCGGCGCCGGTCGAATGGCGGATCGAACCCGGCCTCACCGCCTATCCCGACGCACTCGCCTTCATGGAGGCTCGCGCCGAAGCGATTAGAAGTGGTGCGGCCGGCGAGATGGTCTGGCTGGTCGAGCATCCGCCGCTCTACACGGCCGGCACCAGCGCCCATGTCGAGGATCTGATCGAGCCGGATCGTTTCCCGGTCTTCGCGGCCGGGCGTGGCGGCGAATACACCTATCACGGGCCGGGCCAGCGCGTCGCCTATGTCATGCTCGACCTCAAGCGCCGGCGCGAGGATGTCCGCGCCTTCGTCGCGGCGCTCGAACAATGGATCATCGGCACGCTCGCTGCCTTCAATGTGCGTGGCGAACGCCGCGAGGACCGCGTCGGCGTCTGGGTGGTGCGGCCGGATCGCCCCGCTTTGTCAGACGGATCGCCCGCCGAGGACAAGATCGCCGCCATCGGCATCAGGTTGCGCCGCTGGGTGAGCTTTCACGGCATCGCCATCAATGTCGAGCCGGATCTCGGCCATTTCAGCGGCATCGTTCCCTGCGGCGTTGCGGATCACGGCGTGACCAGCCTTGTCGATCTCGGCCTTCCCGTAACAATGGCCGATCTCGACCTGGCGCTGAAATCGGCCTTCGAAGATGTCTTCGGCCCGGCAGCGCCTTTGCCGGTCGAGGCGGCCCGCAAGGCCGGCTGAATATACTTGCTGGATTGGTTCTTTCTGAGATTCACGTCAGGCCCCAACCGAGGAGCCGGTCGGATGCCCAGAGGACCCCATAGCCATGGATGGCAAATACCGCCAGCAGCGCGCCGGCCATGGCAAAGCGATCGAATGTTCGAATCGGCTTCAGCTCATGGCGCGGCTTCACCGCGCTGCCCATCGTCAGCAGGCTGAGGATGGCGAAGACCGCCCCCGCCACGAACAGGAAGCCATGTGAAAAGCCGGCCCGCCAGCCGAGCGCCAGGAAGGCGGAAAGCAGGACAAATGAAGCCAGCGCCAGAGCGATCGGACCGGGGCAGATCTGACGCAGCACCTGGCCGCCATCGAACTTCCACACCGGCACCAGATTGGCGATATTGAATAGTGCGGCGCAGCCGGCGAGCGTCGCCAGCAACGCTGCGGCGAGCCGGTGTCCCTCCCCGCTGGCAAACGCGCTGGCAGCGATCAGCAGCGGCACCAGGAAAGCCGAGAAGCCGGCGCCCATCAGCGCCACGAAAGCCACCTCGAAACGGCTGTCATACGGCCGCCCGCCTATGGCAATGCCGCCAAGCAGCGGGATGAAGATCATCCGCACCTTGCGATGGCCCATCAGCCGGAACGCCGCCATGTGCCCGAGTTCGTGCAGGGCCACCACCGATGTCAGGATCGCGGCCAGCGCCAGGCCGCCAAGGTTCAACCCGAAGAACGGCCACAGGATGAATGCCGAGAGCACGGCGAAACCGATCTGGCTGAGGGGATGCTCGAACCAGCCGCCTTTGCGATAGCGTCCGGTCCTGGCCCATGCATCCAGCTTGCCGAGCTCACGGCGCATGGCGAAATAGCGAAAGATAGGAAAGGCGATGCCGCGATAGCGATCGGTCTGGCTGAGGATCACCCGCGTGAACTTGCCTTCGGGCATGAGCTCCGTGGTGGTGCGATAGTCCGCCCAGAAGGAGGCGTCGAGCGACGTGTCGTCGACGACACGCATGGAAAAGCGGCTCTCTTCAAAAACATCCTCAAGCAGAACCTTGCGCTCGATCGGCTGGCCGTCGCGTCCTTCCCAAGACAGAACGATCCGGGCCGCGCCCTGATCGTCCAGCGCCTCGGCGGAAAGGATTTCGCCCGACCAGCCGGCATCGCTTCCAAGCGGCCAAAGCGCCTGCCATAGCCGCCGCCGGTCCGCCGCCACCAGCCGGCTGAACCTGACTGTGCGCAAACCAAGCGGCGCGGTCAGCAGCAGAAAGATTAATCCGAGATTGCAGGCCACGAGAATGGCTGTGACGATGGGCGACACGTGACGCTACTCCCCTGTCTTCAGGGAACCCTATCGTCCGGGCGGCAAGAAAGGCTTAACGTCGCGACGGCTCACGGCCGCCGAAAGAGGGAGCGCGGAGTGCCGCCTTCTCACATGGCTCCGATCCAGATCGCCATGGAAATGAGAAACGTGCTCATGCACACCAGCGAAACGACATCCTGAACAAGATCGGCCATAACTCTCTCCTGTTGTTGATATGTTCATATTTTGTTCTATTTTTGTTCGAATGTCAACGACCAGGTCGGGACACACCGCGAAATTCCGGCCGATCAATTCAGCAGGGTTAAGGAAAGGTTGATGCGGCGAATGCCGGTTATCAAGCGCCGGCCAGGGCACGTCGAGACTCAGGTCAGGCCGAGTCGAGAATGGTGGATTCCGAGAACCGGAGCGGAGCGTACTTTTGGGTACGTGAGCACCGGAAGCGCAGGAAGCCGCCTTTCGCAGGCCGGCCTCACACTGAGTATCGCCGTGCCCTACTAAAGTGGGACCACCTTGCCGTCGGCCAGCGTCACACGGCGGTCCATGCGCGAGGCCAACTCGTGATTGTGAGTGGCGATCAGCGCCGCCAGGCCCGATTGCTTGACCAGCGCCTGCAGCGCTTCGAACACGTAGGAAGCGGTGACCGGGTCGAGATTGCCGGTCGGCTCGTCGGCAAGCAGCACCAGTGGCGCGTTGGCGACGGCGCGCGCAATGGCGACGCGCTGCTGCTCGCCGCCGGAGAGTTCCGACGGGCGATGCTGCGCCCGCTTGCCGATCTGCATGTAGTCGAGCAGTTGCGCCGCCCGCTCGGCCGCCTCCTTGGGCGCCAGCCCTTTGATGAGTTGCGGCATCATGATGTTTTCCAGCGCCGAGAATTCCGGCAGCAGATGATGGAACTGATAGACGAAGCCGACATCGTTGCGGCGGATCGCCGTGCGCTCGTCATCGGAAAGCCGCCCGCAGGCGCGCCCGGCCAGGATCACGTCGCCGGCGTCCGGCCGTTCCAGCAAGCCGGCGGTGTGCAGCAGGGTCGATTTGCCGGTGCCAGAAGGCGCCACCAGCGCCACGATCTCGCCGCGCCTAAGCGAAAAATCGGCGCCATTGAGAATTGTCAGCTTGCGCGGCCCCTGGACATAGTGCCGCTCGACGCCCTTCAGCTCGATAATGGTGGCCTCGGCCATCATTCGTACCTCAGCGCTTCGACCGGATCGAGCCTGGCCGCGCGCCATGCCGGAAACAGCGTCGCCAGGAACGACAGCGCCAGCGCCATCAGCACCACCGAGATCGTCTCGCTGGCGTCCATGCGGGCCGGCAACTGGCTGAGGAAATAGAGCTCGGGGTTGAACAGCCGCTCATTGGCCAGCCAGGAGAAGAACTGGCGGATGCGCTCGACGTTGAGGCAGATGACGACGCCCAGCAGCACGCCGGCGATGGTGCCGACCACGCCGATCGCCGCACCCGTCATCAGGAAGATGCGCAGGATGGCGCCACGCGTGGCGCCCATGGTGCGCAGGATGGCGATGTCGTGGCCCTTGTCCTTCACCAGCATGATCAGGCCCGAAATGATGTTGAGCGCCGCCACCAGCACGATCAGGGTCAGGATCATGAACATGACGTTGCGTTCCACCTGCAGCGCGTCGAAGAAAGTCTTGTTGCGCTCCCGCCAGTCGACGAGGTTGACCGGGCGCTGGGCGGCCTCCTCGACCTTCGGTTTCAGCGCATCGACATTGTCGGGATTGTCGACATAGACCTCGATCGTCTGGGCGCGGCCGTCCAGGTTGAAATAGAGCTGCGCTTCCGAAAACGGCATATAGACGATGGAGCTGTCATACTCCGACATGCCGACTTCGAAGATCGCGGTGATCGGATAGCCCTTCATCCGCGGCGTCGTGCCGAGCGGCGTGACGTCGCCGTCGGGCGAGATCAGCGTGATCGTGTCGCCGAGCGCAAGGCCGAGATTCTCGGCCATGCGGCTGCCGATGGCGACGCCCTCGCTGGTGTCGAAGCCCGCGATCGAGCCCTGCTTGATGTTGTTGGCGACGATCGAGATCTTGCCCAGATCCTCGCCGCGTATGCCGCGCACCAGCGCCCCGGTGCCGCCGCCGATATTGCCTTGCGCCAGCACCTGTCCGTCGATCAGCGGAATGGCGTATTTGACGCCGGACACGCCGTTGATGCGGCTGGCGACCTGCGCATAATCCTCCAGCGGCATGTCGAGCGGCTGCACGATCAGATGTCCGTTGACGCCGAGAATGCGGGTCAAGAGTTCGGCGCGGAACCCGTTCATCACCGCCATGACGACGATCAGCGTGGCGACGCCCAGCATGATGCCGAGAAAGGAGATCGAGGCGATGACCGAGATCACCGTCTCCTTGCGGCGCGAGCGCAGATAGCGCCACGCCACCATGCGCTCGAAGACGGAAAACGGCCCGGCGGCCAGGGGTTTTGCTGCTGCCGCCTCGCTCATGCGGCGATACCGAAACGCTTTTTCACATCCGCGATCGGCAGCGTCTCGCGCTCGCCAGTCTTGCGGTTCTTGACCTCGACGTCGCCGGCGGCAACGCCGCGCGGCCCGACTATCACCTGCCACGGCAGGCCGATCAGGTCGGCGGTGGCGAACTTTCCGCCCGGCCGCTGGTCGGTGTCGTCGTAGAGCACGTCCTTGCCGGCGGCGGTCAGCGCCGCATAAAGCTCGCCGCTGACGCGGTCGCATTCGGCGTCGCCAACCTTCATGTTGATCAGGCCGACATCGAACGGCGCCACCGCTTCCGGCCAGATGATGCCGTTGTCGTCATGGCTGGCTTCGATGATGGCCGCGACCAGCCGCGAGGGCCCGATGCCGTAGGAGCCCCCGGAGACGAAATGGTCCTTGCCGTCGGGTCCGGTCACCTTGGCGCCCATCGGCTTGGAATATTTGTCGCCGAAATGGAAGATATGCCCGACCTCGATGCCGCGTGCCGAGACGCGGTCGCTTGTCGAGACCTTCTCCCAGGCCGCCTCGTCATGCATTTCGTCGGTGGCGGCGTAGGGCGTCGTCCATGTCTTGACGATACCGCCGATCTCTCCATCGTTGGAGAAATCGGTGTTTTCGTCAGGCACAGCGAGCGAAAGATAGTCGCGATGGCAGAAAACCTGGCTCTCGCCGGTGTCGGCCAGGATGATGAATTCGTGGCTGAGGTCGCCGCCGATCGGCCCGGTGTCGGCGCGCATCGGAATGGCCTGCAGGCCCATGCGTGTGAAGGTCCTGAGATAGGACACGAACATTCTGTTATAGGCGGCCTTGGCGCCCTCATAGTCGAGATCGAAGGAGTAGGCGTCCTTCATCAGGAACTCGCGCGAGCGCATGACGCCGAATCGCGGCCGCACCTCGTCGCGGAATTTCCACTGGATGTGATAGAGGTTGATCGGCAGATCCTTGTAGGACCTGACATGGGAGCGGAAGATCTCGGTGACCATTTCCTCATTGGTCGGACCGTAGAGCATGTCGCGGTCCTGCCGGTCCTTGATGCGCAGCATCTCCTTGCCATAGTCCTCGTAGCGGCCGCTTTCGCGCCACAGCTCGGCCGATTGGATGGTCGGCATCAGGATTTCGAGTGCGCCGGCGCGGTCCTGCTCCTCGCGAATGATCCGGCAAACCTTGTCCAGCACGCGCTTGCCGAGCGGCAGCCAGGAAAAGCTGCCCTGCCCCTGCTGGTGGATCATGCCGGCGCGCAGCATCAGCCGATGTGAGACGATCTCGGCCTCGCGCGGATTTTCTTTGAGAATGGGCAGGAAATAGCGCGACAAACGCATGGACTGATCCGTGAGAGAGGATTGCCGCATCGGAATCGGCGCGGCGGTGGCTTGCTTGCCCCGGCTTCATAGCTATTTCATGACGGAATGGAAACCCGGCCCATGGCGTCGAAATGGCGCTGCGACGGGTGCGGCAATGCCACTCAAAGCCTTGCTGGTCGTTTCGCAAGCAACGCCTGCCACACTATTGTGCAGTGCAGCACGAGATTGCCTGTTTCGAGGCAAAATTCTGCGTGACAATTTCACCTGCCTTAGGCTAGTGTGCCCTGATAACCGAGAGGGCGGAGAATAATCTGCTCTCCTACGCGGTCAAAGTCTTGGGAGGATGCGATCTAGGCGCGGTTACTCGCTGCCGCCGGATACCGGAAACAGATCGGACGCGTTTAAATTGCAAGGCCTCGGCCTTGCATTTTTTTTGTGCAATCATCTGCTTAGCACAGCGTATTGCCAAACTGCTTTATCCCACGCATGGCGCTCAAAGCGCGTCCCATGGGCTTGACCCGAGGCACCCGGCTAACGCGCATAAAACAAGAAATTTACGCGCGTAAGATGAATCCTTGAGGCGCGACGCACCCTCGCAGCAGCATTACAAATCCGGAGCCGGCTTTGTTTTTTGGCATCTAAAGCGCGTCGCGTTGAAACGGATTCAGTCGACGCGCTTTAGCTGTTTCTTTGTGCATGTCGTTGCCCCAAAACGGCTGCGCACTTTTGGGCGACATGTATTAGCGCGCTTGCGTTCAGGACGACGGAAAGAGCCTTGCCGCTACGCTAGTGCTTAGGCGTCTGGTTGAAATCCGGCACGATGTGCGGGATGTCGTCGATGCCGAGTCCCAGCCCTCTGGTGATGCCGTAGAAGATGCCGATGAGGACCAGAGTGGCGATAGTCGTGCGCAGCGCGGCGCGCAGCATATGCGGTCCGCGCGGCGCACTCGGAACCGTGCCCAGCGTCACGTCCTCGTCTTCATCCTGCGTCCGCATACTGAACGGCAGGACGGCGAACAGCACCACCCACCAAGTGGCGAAGAACAGCGCGATGAACGAAACCCAGTTCATGCTTGCTCCAGTTCGACCAGCGTGCCGAAGAAATCCTTGGGATGCAGAAACAGCACCGGCTTGCCATGCGCACCGGTTCTCGGGTTGCCGTCTCCCAAAACACGCGCGCCGGCTGCCTTGAGCTGGTCCCGCGCGGCCAGGATATCGTCGACCTCGTAGCAGACATGATGCATGCCGCCGGAGGGATTCTTCTCAAGGAAAGCCGCGATCGGTGACCCCGCGCCGAGCGGCTCGAGCAGTTCGATCTTGGTGTTGCCGACATCGACGAACACCACGGTCACGCCGTGCTCGGGCAGCGCCTGCGGCGCGGTCACCCGGGCGCCGAGCGTATCGCGATAGGCCGCCGTCGCCGTGGCCAAATCCGGCACGGCAAGCGCGACATGGTTCAGGCGACCGAGCATTGACTGCGTCCTTAGGGCAGTAAGGCAATAGCAGTAGGGAAAAACGACTTTCTCCCCCCACTGCCATACTGCCCTACTCCCCTATTCCCTTACCGTGTGACGAACACTGTCACCAGCGGCTTCTTGCCCCAGGCTTCGTTGGCGGCGCCGCGTACGGCACGACGCACCGCTTCCTGCACGAGGTCCAGGTCTTTTCGGCGCTGACGGGGGATGGAGTCCACGGCGCCGATTGCCGCATCGAGCATCAAGTCTTCCAGGGTCTCGCCGCGGGCATCGGCCTCGGCGACGCCGATGGCGACCAGATCGGGATCGCCGGCGAGCTCGTATTTGTCGTCGAGCACGACATTGACCGCGACATGGCCGGCGAAGGACAGCTTGCGCCGGTCGCGAATGCCCATTGCCTGGTCGGTGCCAATCAGCCGACCATCCTTGTAGACGCGGCCGAACGGCACCTGGTCGATGATCGTGGCCGCGCCTGGATATAGCCTGAGCATATCGCCGTCGCGCACCTGCGCCACCTGGCCGATGCCGGATATCGACATCAGCGAGCCCTGCGCCACCAGATGCGCCGCCTCGCCATGCACGGGAACGCCGATCTGCGGGCGCACCCACTCGTACATCTTGCGCAATTCGTTGCGACGCGGATGGCCGGAGACATGCACCAGCGCGTCGCCGTCCTCGATGATCCTGATGCCGAGATCGATCAGGCGGTTCTTGATCTCGAGGATCGCCTTTTCGTTGCCGGGAATGGTGCGCGAGGAAAACACCACCGTATCGCCTGCCGTCAGCGACACCGATTTCATCTCTTCGCGCGACAGTTTCGCCAGGGCCGCAAGCGGCTCGCCCTGGCTTCCGGTGCAGATGATGACCAGGTTTTCGCGCGGGATGAAACCGTAATCCTCCTCGGCGATGAATTCGGGCAGCCCGTCCATATAGCCGAGTTCGCCCGCCACATCGATGACACGCTTCAGCGAACGGCCGAGCACCAGGCACTGCCGGCCGGCGTCCCGTGCCGCCTTGGCAATGGAAACGATGCGCCCGACATTGGAGGAGAAAGTGGTGACGGCGACACGGCCCTTGGCGTTCTGGATGACGCCCTTGAGGCCCTCGCCCACCGCGACTTCCGACGGCGACTCGCCTTCCCGCATCGCATTGGTGGAATCGCAGATCAGCGCCAGCACGCCCTTTTCGCCATAGGCGCGGAAGCGCGCCTCGTCGGTCTTCGGTCCGATCGTCGGCTCCGGGTCGATCTTCCAGTCGCCGGTGTGGATGACGGTGCCGGCCGGCGAGGTGATCGCCAAGGACATCGGTTCCGGAATGGAGTGCGCCACCGGAATGGCCTCGATCTCGAACGGGCCGATGGTGAACTTTTCGCCGGCCCGATAGATCGTCAACGGGATCTTCGGCGCGCCCTGTTCGCCTTGCCGCTTGGCCTCCAGCAACCCGGCGCTGAACGGCGTCATCCAGACCGGCGCTTTGAGCTTCGGCCAGATATCGAGCAGCGCGCCGTAGTGATCCTCATGCGCGTGGGTGATGACGATGCCGCGCAGATTGGCGAGGTTCTCCTCGATGAAGCGCGTATCGGGCAGGATCAGGTCGACGCCCGGATGCGCCGCGTCGGGAAATGTAACCCCGACATCGACGACGATCCATTCACGCGCATTGGCCGGCCCGTAGCCATAGAGGGCGAAGTTCATGCCGATCTCGCCGACGCCGCCGAGCGGCACGAAGACGAGTTCGGCGTTTTCCGCATTCGCCATGATATTTCCTTTCCTGGCCGGTCAAAGCCCGCCGATCAAACCCGGGCTGACGCAACCGCGCCGAAATGCACGTCGCCGGCGGCGATCGTCAGAACCGAACCCTCATCGTCGCGGATCACGAAACGGCAGTCCTCGTCAATGGTCTCGAAGGTGCCGCGCACCACATTACCGTCAATTCTGACAGCAACCTGCCCGCCAAGCCCCGCCGCGCGCGCCAGCCAGCGCTGCCTGACGGCCGACAGACCGCGCCCGTCGTTCCACAACCGCGCATTCTCGCTCCAGGCGTCCGACAGCGCCAGAAACAACGTCTCGGCATCGCAGGTAGCGCCCAGCGCGTAAAGCGATGTCGCCGGATAAGGTAAATCCTCGGGATATGCCACCACATTGACGCCGATGCCGACCGCCACCGCGAAACGGTCGCCACCCAGAACAGCCGATTCCAGCAGGATGCCGGCAAGCTTGGCGCCGGAGGCCAGCACGTCGTTCGGCCATTTCAGCTCGAAACGGTTCTTGCCTTGGCTGGCGCCGTCGAGGCCGATCGAGATCCTGCCCTTCGGCACGACAGCGTCGAGCGCGTCGGCGAGCGCCAGTCCGGCGACAAAGCCGAGCGTCGCGGCAAGCCGAAGCTCGGCATTGGTGACGACGAGCAGTGTCGCCGCAAGATTGCCCTCGGGCGTCGCCCAGACCCGGCCGCGCCGGCCACGTCCGCTTTCCTGCTTCTTTGAAACGACCCAGAGCTTACCGCGGTCGCCCGCCCGCGCATGGTCCAGCGCCAGCGCATTGGTGGAACCGACCGTGTCATGCGCCTCGAGCCGGAAGCCTTCAGACGCCGCGGTTGGAGCCAGCCGAAATGCCATCCCGTCTAAAAGAAGGTCTTTGCGGCAGCTTCGGCATAGGTGCCGATCGGTCCGCCGATCAGCACGTAGAACAGCACGAAGGCGCCACTGACGCCGAGCACGACTCTGAGTTCGGTCGCCATCGGCACAAAACCGCCGACCGGCTCATCGAACCACATGATCTTGATGATGCGCAGATAGTAATAGGCGCCCACCACCGAGGCCAGCACGCCGATGATCGCCAGCGCGTAAAGGCCAGCGTTGATGGCGGCGAGGAACACGTACCACTTCCCCCAGAAACCGGCGAGCGGCGGGATGCCGGCCAGCGAGAACATCAGAATGGTCAGGATCGTCGCCATGACCGGATTGGTCGAGGATAGGCCGGCGAGATCGCTGATCTGTTCGACATTGCCTTCCTTGCGTCGCATGGCGAGGATGAAAGCGAAGGTGCCGAGCGTCATCACCAGATAGATCAACATGTAGATGGCGACGCCGCGCACGCCGGCCTGGCTGTTGGCGGCAAGGCCGACCAGCGCGTAGCCCATATGGCCGATCGAGGAATAGGCCATCAGCCGCTTGATGTTGGTCTGGCCGATGGCCGCGAAGGCGCCGAGCGCCATCGAGGCGATCGAGATGAAGACGATGATCTGCTGCCAGTCGGAAGCGATCGGCTTGAAAGCGCCCATGGTGACGCGCACGATCAGCGCCATCGCCGCCATTTTCGGCGCCGCTGCGAGGAAAGCCGTCACCGGCGTCGGTGCGCCTTCATAGACGTCAGGCGTCCACATGTGGAACGGCACCGCCGATATCTTGAAGGCGAGGCCGGCCAGCACGAAGACCAGGCCGAAGACCAGGCCAAGCTGGCGCTCGCCACTGCCCAGCGCGGTGGCGATCTCCTGGAAGCCGGTATTGCCGGTGTAGCCGTAGACGAGGCTGATGCCGTAGAGCAGCATGCCCGACGACAGCGCGCCAAGAACAAAATACTTCAGGCCGGCCTCGGTCGAGCGCAGATTGTCGCGGTTGATTGCCGCCAGCACGTAGATCGCCAGCGATTGCAGTTCGAGGCCAAGATAGAGCCCGATCATGCCATTGGCCGAGATCATCAGCATCATGCCGAGCGTGCACAGCAGGATCAGCACCGGATACTCGAACTTGTCGAAATGCTCCGCCTTGGCGAAGCGCATCGACATGACCAGCGTCACCGCCGAACCGATCAGCGCCAGCACCTTCATGAAGCGGGAGAAGGGATCCTGGACGAAGGCTTCGCTGTAAGCACTGCCGTGCCCCGTGGAAAAGACCAGCCAGAGGCCTGATATCACCAGGACGGCAACGGCAAGACCGGTCACCAAGGAGGTGTTGTTTGTGCGCGAATAGGCGCCCACCATCAACAGCGCCAGGGCGCCGATGGCGAGGATCAGCTCAGGCGTCGAAAGCGACAGGCTGGAGAGAAGGTCCGGAGTCATGGTTCGCAAAACCCCTGCTCAGTTCGCCGCCGCGGTCTGCGCGGTGCCGATGGATGCGGTGACATTGGTGACGAGCGCCTTGACCGATGCGGCCGTCGCGTCGAAGACCGGCGCCGGATAGACGCCGAAGAAGATGACCAGCACGACCAGCGGATAGATGATGACCTTCTCGCGCGCCGACAGGTCAAGCAACCCCTTCAGGCTGTCCTTGGTCAGCGCACCAAAGATCACCCGGCGGTAGAGCCAGAGCGCATAGGCAGCCGACAGGATGACGCCGGTGGCGGCGAAGAACGCCACCCAGGTGTTGACCCGGAACACGCCGAGCATGGTCAGGAACTCGCCGACGAAGCCGCTGGTGCCGGGCAGGCCGACATTGGCCATGGTGAAGATCAGGAACACCGTGGCGTATTTCGGCATGTTGTTGACCAGCCCGCCATAGGCGTCGATCTCGCGCGTGTGCATGCGGTCATAGATGACGCCGACACACAGGAACAGCGCGCCGGAGACGAGGCCGTGCGACAGCATCTGGAAGATCGCGCCCTGCACGCCTTCCTGGTTCATCGCGAAGATGCCCATGGTGACGAAGCCCATATGGGCGACCGACGAATAGGCGATCAGCTTCTTCATGTCCTCCTGCATCAGCGCCACCAGCGAGGTGTAGATGATGGCGACGACCGACAGCGTAAACACCAGCGGCGCGAACATTTCCGAGGCCAGCGGGAACATCGGCAGCGAGAAGCGCAGGAAGCCGTAACCGCCCATCTTGAGCAGGATGGCGGCCAGGATCACCGAACCGGCGGTCGGCGCCTCGACGTGCGCGTCGGGCAGCCAGGTATGCACCGGCCACATCGGCATCTTCACCGCGAAGGAGGCGAAGAAGGCGAGCCACAGCCAGGTCTGCATGTTGGCCGGGAAATTATGCGTCAGCAGCGTCGGGATGTCGGTGGTGCCGGACTGGAAGAACATCGCCATGATAGCGAGCAGCATCAGCACCGAGCCGGCCAGCGTGTAGAGGAAGAACTTGAACGATGCATAGACGCGCCGCTTGCCGCCCCACACGCCGATGATGATGAACATCGGGATCAGGCCGGCCTCGAAGAAGACGTAGAACAGGACGATGTCCAGCGCGCAGAACACGCCGATCATCAGCGTTTCCAGCAAAAGGAACGCGATCATGTAGGCCTTGACGCGCTTCTCGATCGATTCCCAGGAAGCCAGGATGCAGAGCGGCATCAGGAACGTGGTCAGGATGACGAACAGCATCGAGATGCCGTCGACGCCCATATGGTAGGAAATGCCGGAATCCAGCCAGGCGAGCTTTTCCACGAACTGGAAGCCGGGTTGCGAATTGTCGAAGCCGGTCCAGATGAACAGCGAAATGATGAAAGTGATGCTCGTCGTCCACAGCGCGATGGCGCGGATGTTGCGGCGTGCGTTCTCGCTGTCATCCCTGATGAACAGGATCAACAGTACACCCACCAGCGGCAGGAAGGTGACCAGCGAGAGAAGGTTGGACCAAGCGGTCATCAGAGCATCATCCAGGTGACGAGTGCGGCAACGCCGATCAGCATGGCGAAGGCATAGTGATAGAGGTAGCCGGTCTGCAGCTTGACGACACGGTTGGTGACATCGACGACGCGCGCCGAAATGCCGTCAGGTCCGAGCCCGTCGATGATGGTGCCGTCGCCGGTCTTCCACAGGAAGTGGCCGAGGCGCTTTGCCGGCCGCACGAACAGGAAATCGTACAGCTCGTCGAAATACCACTTGTTGAGCAGGAAGGCGTAGAGCAAGCGATGGTTGGCGGCGACACTGCGGGGCAATTCCGGCGAGCGGATGTAGAACTTCCAGGCAATCAAGAAGCCGATCACCATGGCGACGAAGGGTGACAGTTCCACCCACAGCGGCAGCTCGTGGATGTCGTGCAGGATGTGGTTCTCCGGCAGCGTGAACAGCGACGCCTTCCAGAACTCGGCATAGCCCTCGCCGATGAAGGCGCCATGGAAGATCACGCCGGCAAACAGCGCGCCCGCCGCCAGGATGAACAGCGGCACCAGCATCACCGGCGGCGATTCATGGACATGGTGCATCACCTCGTGGCTCGCCCGCGGCTCGCCGTGGAAGGTCATGAAGATCAGCCGCCAGGAGTAGAAGGAGGTGAAGGCGGCGGCGACGACCAGCATCACGAAGGCAAAGCCGGCGAACATATTGTGCCCGGCAAAGGCGCTTTCGATGATGGCGTCCTTGGAGAAGAAGCCGGCGGTGCCGATGACGGTCACCGGAATGCCGACGCCGGTCAGCGCCAGCGTGCCGATCACCATCATCCAGTAGGTCTTCGGGATGAGTGTCCTGAGGCCGCCCATCTTGCGCATGTCCTGCTCGTCGGAGACGGCATGGATGACCGAACCCGAGCCGAGGAACAGCAGCGCCTTGAAAAAGGCATGCGTGAACAGATGGAAGATCGCCGCGCCATAGGCGCCAACGCCGAGCGCCACGAACATGTAGCCGAGCTGCGAGCAGGTCGAATAGGCGATGACGCGCTTGATGTCGTTTTGGACGAGGCCGACTGTCGCCGCGAAGAAGGCGGTGAAGGCGCCGATGAAGGTGACCACGGTCAGCGCCGAATGCGACAGTTCGAACAGCGGCGACAGCCTCGCCAGCATGAACACGCCGGCCGTCACCATGGTGGCGGCATGGATGAGTGCGGAGACCGGCGTCGGGCCTTCCATGGCGTCGGGCAGCCAGGTGTGTAGCGGCACCTGCGCCGACTTGCCCATCGCGCCCATGAACAGCAAGAGGCAGACCACGGTCATCGCCGCTTGCTTGTCGAGCGCATAGCCGAGGAAAGTCAGCACAGCAGCGCCCTGCGGCGCGCCTTCCGCCGGGATGAACGACGCCGCATTGGCGAAGATGGTGCCGAGATTGACCGAGCCGAACAGCACGAACACGCCGAAGATGCCGAGCGCGAAGCCGAAATCGCCGACGCGGTTGACGACGAAGGCCTTGATCGCCGCGGCGTTTGCCGACGGTTTCTTGTACCAGAAGCCGATCAGCAGGTAGGACGCCAGGCCGACGCCTTCCCAGCCGAAGAACATCTGCACCAGATTGTCAGCCGTTACCAGCATCAGCATGGCGAAGGTGAACAGCGACAGGTAGGCAAAAAAGCGCGGCCGGTTCGGATCGTGGTGCATGTAGCCGATCGAGTAGATATGGACCAGCGCCGACACCGTGTTGACGACCACCAGCATCACCACCGTCAGCGTGTCGATCCTCAGCGCCCACGCCGCATCGAGGCCGCCCGACTGGATCCAGCGCAGCACCGGCACGGTGAACACTTGCCCCTCGCCGAAGCCGACGGAGAAGAAGGCGACCCACGACAGCACCGCCGAAATCACCAGGAATCCGGAGGTGATGTATTCGGATGCCTTGGCACCGAGCGAATTGCCGAACAGGCCGACGATCAGGAAGCCGAGCAGCGGAAGGAAGACGATGGCCTGGTACATTGTGGTTCCGTCAACCCTTCATCATGTTCACGTCTTCGACCGCGATCGAACCGCGGTTGCGGAAGAAGACGACAAGGATGGCAAGACCGATGGCGGCCTCGGCCGCCGCGACCGTCAGCACGAACAGCGCGAACACCTGGCCGACGAGGTCGCCAAGCGCGGCCGAAAAGGCGACGAAATTGATGTTGACGGCGAGCAGGATCAGCTCGATCGACATCAGGATGACGATGATGTTGCGGCGGTTGAGGAAGATGCCGAACACGCCGAGCGTGAACAGGATCGCCGATACGGTGAGATAGTGCGCGATGCCGACGGTCATCTCAGATCCCCTCGCCTGTCTTGACCTTGCGGATTTCCATGCCCGTCGCCGGCGTGCGGCCGACCTGGGCTGCGATCGACTGCCGCTTGACGCCCGGCTTGTGGCGCAGCGTCAGCACGATGGCGCCGATCATGGCGACCAGCAGGATGAGGCCCGCGACCTGGAAGTAGTAGAGGTAGTCGGTATAGAGGATGTCGCCGAGCGCCGCCGTGTTCGAGCGCGCGGCAAGGTCCGGAATGGGTTTTGACACCGTCGCGGCCAGTTGCGGCGCGAACGTATAGCCGCCGAGCACGACGATCAGCTCCGCCGCCAGGATCAGCCCGACCAGTGCGCCGATCGGCGCGTATTGCAGGGCGCCTTCCTTCATCTCGGCGAAATCGACGTCGAGCATCATGACGACGAACAGGAACAGCACCATGACCGCGCCGACATAGACGACGAGCAGGATCATCGCCAGGAACTCGGCCCCGGTCAGCATGAACAGGCCGGCGGCATTGAAGAAGGTCAGGATCAGGAACAGCACCGAATGCACGGGATTGCGCGACGAAATGACCATGAACGCCGACGCCACCGCGACAAAGGCGAAGAGGTAGAAAAAGGCCGCCTCTAGTCCACTCAGCATGGGGTTCCCCCGGGTTTCCTGTCCGAACAGGACGCTCGTCCTGTTCGATGTTTGCCACCGCCTCCGGTCGGCAAGTTGCGTTGTCCTTAAACGAGGCCCCTCGCCTCGTCCATGCGTCAAATGTCAGCGATACGGCGCGTCCAGCGAGATGTTGCGCGCCAGTTCGCGCTCCCAGCGGTCGCCATTGGCCAGCAGCTTGTCCTTGTCGTAATAAAGTTCCTCGCGCGTTTCCGTCGCGAATTCGAAATTCGGCCCCTCGACGATGGCGTCGACCGGGCAGGCTTCCTGGCAGAAGCCGCAATAGATGCACTTCACCATGTCGATGTCGTAGCGCACGGTGCGGCGCGTGCCGTCGTTGCGGCGCGGTCCGGCCTCGATGGTGATCGCCTGCGCCGGGCAGATCGCCTCGCACAATTTGCAGGCGATGCAGCGTTCCTCGCCATTGGGATAGCGGCGCAGCGCATGCTCGCCGCGGAAGCGTGGGCTCACCGGTCCCTTCTCGTGCGGATAGTTGATCGTCTCCTTTGGTGCGAAAAACTGGCGCATCGACAGGAAGAAGGCGCTGACGAAGTCCTGCAGCAGTAGCGACTTTGCGGCTTGAGTTAGTGCACCCATTTGCCACTCCCAAACATCTGTATTGCGGCAACTGCGCCGACAAAACCAAACAAGATAGGCATCTGAAAACGGTACATAAGTCTCGTCAGAGAGGCCACTTTCTGCTTATCCCAACCGAACACCGGGGCTCGATAGTTTTCAGCCAGCCTCTGGTTCTGCTGCCGCAAAACGAAAGGCAACAAAACCACGTTGCCAAAGATCGCAATAAGCACGCCGACAGCGGCTCCTAGAAACCCAACGGTCAGATCACCCATCACGCCATCCCCGTGAGCTTTAGGAAGGCGGCGACGATCACCACCATCGCCAGCGAGATCGGCAGGAAGACTTTCCAGCCGAGCCGCATCAACTGGTCATAGCGGTAGCGTGGCACGAACGCCTTCACCATGGAGAACATGAAGAACATCAGGCAGACCTTGAGCACGAACCAGATCAGCCCCGGCACCCAGGTGAAGGGCGCGAAGTCGAAGGGCGGCAGCCAGCCGCCGAGGAACAGGATGGTGGCCAGGGCGCACATCAGCACAACGGCGACATATTCGCCGAGGAAGAACAGCAGGAACGGCGTCGACGAATATTCGACCATATGGCCGGCGACCAGTTCCGATTCGGCTTCCACCAGGTCGAAAGGCGGTCGGTTCGTCTCGGCCAGCGCCGAGATGAAGAAGATGACGAACATCGGAAACAGCGCCAGCCAGTGCCAGTCGAGAAAGGTGTTGGGCAGACCGAGCTTTGTGCCCAGCCCGTCCTGCTGCGACAGCACGATGTCGGACAGGTTGAGCGAGCCGACGCAGAGCAGCACGGTGACGATGACGAAACCGATCGAGACCTCGTAGGACACCATCTGCGCGGCCGAGCGCAGCGCGCCGAGGAACGGATATTTCGAGTTCGACGCCCAGCCGCCCATGATCACGCCATAGACCTCGAGCGAGGAGATGGCGAAGACATAGAGGATGCCGACATTGACGTTGGCGATCGCCCAGCCCTCATTGACCGGAATGACCGCCCAGGCCGAGATCGCCAGCACCGCCGACACCAGCGGCGCCAGCAGGAATACGCCCTTGTTGGCGCCGGACGGGATCACCGGCTCCTTGAACACGAACTTCAAAAGATCGGCGAAAGCCTGCAGCGTGCCCCATGGGCCGACGACGTTCGGGCCGCGGCGCAACTGCACCGCCGCCCAGATCTTGCGGTCGGCATAAAGCAGATAGGCGACCGCAATCAAAAGCACGACGATCAGCACGACGGACTTCAAGAGGATGATCAGCGCCGGCAGCACGTAGAAGGAGAAGAAGGTGTCCATGCTTATTCCGCCGCCTGCCTGAAGCCGTTTTTCGCCAGCGCCGAGCACTCCGCCATCACGGCCGACGCCCGCGCGATCGGGTTTGTCAGGTAGAAATCCTTGACCGGCGAGGTGAAGGCGCCCTTGTTCAGCCGACCGCCGAGCTTCGCCACCTTGGCGATATCATCGGCATTGCCTGCCTCGACATGATCGATGCGGGCGAGATGCGGATGGTCCGCATAGAGTTTCGCGCGAAGCTGCGGCAGCGAATCGAACGGCAGCTTCTTGCCCAGCACATCCGACAGCGCTCGCAGAATTGCCCAGTCCTCGCGCGCATCTCCCGGCGCAAAGCCGGCGCGGTTGGTCTGCTGCACGCGGCCTTCGGTGTTGACATAGGTGCCCGACTTTTCGGTATAGGCGGCACCCGGCAGGATGACATTGGCGCGGTGCGCGCCCTGGTCGCCATGCGTGCCGACATAGACGACGAAGGCGCCTCCGGTCTTGGCCATGTCGATCTCGTCGGCGCCGAGCAGGAACAGCACCTCCATCTCGCCCAGCATGCCGGCGACGTTCTTGCCGCCTTCGCCCGGCACGAAGCCGAGGTCGAGCCCGCCGACACGTCCCGCCGCATTGTGCAGCACGGCAAAACCGTTCCAGTCGGCCCGGGCGGCGTTGACGGCCATGCCAAGCTTCGCCGCCAGGCCGAGCACGGCCGCGCCATCGGCGCGCGCCAGCGCGCCCTGGCCAACGATGATAAGCGGATGCGTCGCTTTCTTCAGCACCTGGAAGAACTTGGCATTGCCGTCCGCCAGGTCCTTCAGCGAGTCGGGTCCGGCGCCGAGCTGCTCATACTCGTAGCGCGTATCGCCGACGTCGCCGATGACACCGACCGGCAAATTGCCGATGCGCCAGCGCTTGCGGATGCGGGTGTTGAGCACCGAAGCCTCGAAGCGCGGATTGGCGCCGATGATCAGCACCGCGTCGGCCTGCTCGATGCCCTCGATGGTCGGATTGAAGACATAGCTGGCCCGGCCGAGCGACGGATCGAGCGCCGCGCCATCCTGGCGGCAATCGGTATTGTTCGAACCAAGCGCGGCCATCAGCAGCTTCAGCGCATAGATTTCCTCAACAGCCGCGAGATCGCCAGCAATGGCGCCGATCTTTTCGGACGCTGTCTTCGACACCGCGTCCTTGATCGCGGCAAAGACCTCGGCCCAACTTGCCGGAACGAGCTTGCCATCCTTGCGAACATAGGGGCGATCGAGGCGCTGCGTGCGCAAGCCGTCCCAGATGAAGCGGGTCTTGTCGGAAATCCACTCCTCGTTCACCGCCTCGTTGACGCGCGGCAGGATGCGCATCACCTCGCGGCCCCTGGAATCGACGCGGATCGCCGAGCCGACGGCATCCATCACGTCGATGGATTCGGTCTTGGTCAGCTCCCACGGCCGCGCCTGGAAGGCGTAGGGTTTGGAGGTCAGCGCGCCGACCGGGCAAAGGTCGATGACATTGCCCTGCAGTTCCGAAGTCATGGCGCTTTCGAGATAGGTGGTGATCTCGGCATCCTCGCCGCGGCCGATCAGGCCGAGCTCGGAAATGCCGGCAACCTCTGTCGTGAAGCGGACGCAGCGCGTGCAATGGATGCAGCGGTTCATCACCGTCTTGACCAGCGGCCCGATATATTTGTCTTCGACCGCCCGCTTGTTCTCGTGATAGCGCGAGGAATCGACGCCGAAGGCCATCGCCTGGTCCTGCAGGTCGCATTCGCCGCCCTGGTCGCAGATCGGGCAATCCAGCGGATGGTTGATCAGCAGGAACTCCATCACGCCTTCCCTGGCCTTCTTGACCATCGGCGTGTTGGTGAAGATTTCCGGCGGCTCGCCATTGGGGCCGGGGCGCAGGTCGCGCACGCCCATGGCGCAGGATGCCTGCGGCTTGGGCGGCCCGCCCTTCACCTCGATCAGGCACATGCGGCAATTGCCGGCGATCGACAGCCGCTCATGGAAGCAGAAACGCGGCACCTCGGCACCTGCATCCTCGGCCGCCTGCAGCAGCGTGTAATGGTCGGGTACAGTGATCTCTTTCCCGTCGACCTTGAGCTTTGCCATTTCGTCTCAAACCCCTGCGGACGTTCCGCAATCTTTCTGTCCGTGCGCGGCAGAAGCCGCGCACGGTATTGAATTCAACGTTTGGCCCCGGCCAGCGCCGCCGCTTGGGCGATCCAGTCGTCGCGATCGATGCGGCCCTTGAACGACAGGTAGTCGTCGACCCAGGCGATCTCTTCCGGCGTCCATGCCGCGATCTGCGCATAGGTCCAGATACCCAGGCCGTTCAGCACCTTTTCCAGCTTGGGCCCGATGCCCGATATCGCCTTGAGGTCGGCTGGCTTCGCCGGCCGGTCCATGGCCTTGGGCTGCTTGAAATCCTCAGGCATCAGGCCGGCCGGTACGCCGCCGGCCGCGGAGCCTGTATTCGCCGCGTTTGCCGCACCGCCCTTGGTGCTCGCCGCTATGTCATTCACCTCCCTGGCGAAGGACTGCGCCCTGGCGATCAAGGTTTTCGTCGCGGCGCGCGCCTTGGTCGAGGAACTTGCCTGTGTCTCCGAAACCGCCTCGGCCCTCGCTTCGAAATCATCGATGATCGGCTGGAACAGGCGCTGCGAGGCCTCGGCGGCACCCGAGAGCGCGCCCATCCACACGCCAAAGGCGTGGTTGGCCAGCCCGATGCCGAGCGCCGACATCGCCGCCGCGCCCGCGACAGGGTGCGCCAGGAGATTGACGGCGCTGGCCATCTCCTTCGGCATCATCCTGGTCAGGTCCTGGTTCATCTTCTCGAACGGGTCCAAATCGGGCATCAAATCGTCGGGTCTCGAATACAGCGACATAGGTGGTCTCCTGGTCGTTTCTTCCGTTGCCCCGAGCCTGTTTCCTCAAAATCGAGCTCTCGCTCGTATTCCAAATCGAGCTCTCGCTCGTATTTCAAATCGGGCGTTTGCCCGTATTTCAAACTCTATTCCGCCGCCACCATCACCGGTTCGGCCCGGTGGGCGTTGCGCGAAAACTCGTCGATGCGCCGCTCCACCTCGCCGCGGAAGTGCCGCATCAAGCCCTGGATCGGCCAGGCCGCCGCATCGCCCAGCGCGCAGATCGTGTGGCCCTCGACTTGCTTGGTGACGTCGAGCAGCATGTCGATCTCGCGCTTCTGCGCCTCGCCGCGCACCAGCCGTTCCATCACCCGCCACATCCAGCCGGTGCCTTCACGGCATGGCGTGCACTGGCCGCAGCTCTCGTGCTTGTAGAAATAGGAGAGCCGGGCGATCGCCTTAACGATATCGGTGGATTTGTCCATGACGATGACAGCCGCCGTGCCGAGACCCGATTTCAGGTCGCGCAGCGCGTCGAAATCCATCGGTGTGTCGATGATCTGCTCGGCCGGCACCAGCGGCACGGAAGCGCCACCCGGAATGACCGCCAGCAGATTGTCCCAGCCGCCACGGATGCCGCCGCAATGCGTCTCGATCAATTCGCGGAACGGGATCGACATCGCCTCTTCGACGGTGCACGGATTGTTGACGTGGCCCGAGATGCAGAACAGCTTGGTGCCGACATTGTTGGGCCGGCCGAAGGACGAGAACCAGGCCGCGCCCCGGCGCAGGATGGTCGGCGCGACCGCGATGGACTCGACATTGTTGACCGTGGTCGGGCAACCATAGAGGCCGACATTGGCCGGGAATGGCGGCTTCAGCCGGGGCTGGCCCTTCTTGCCTTCGAGGCTTTCGAGCAGCGCCGTCTCCTCGCCGCAGATATAGGCGCCGGCGCCGTGATGCATGTAGATGTCGAAATCGTAGCCGGATGTGTTGTTCTTGCCGATCAGCTTGGCTTCATAGGCCTCGTCGATGGCGCGCTGCAGCGCCTCGCGCTCGCGGATGAACTCGCCGCGCACATAGATGTAGGCGGCAATCGCGCCCATGGCGAAGCCGGCGATCAGGCAGCCTTCGACCAGCGTATGCGGGTCATGGCGCAATATATCGCGATCCTTGCAGGTGCCAGGTTCGGATTCGTCGGCGTTGACGACGAGATAGCTCGGCCGGCCGTCGCTCTGCTTGGGCATGAACGACCATTTCAAGCCCGTCGGGAAACCGGCGCCGCCGCGGCCGCGCAGGCCCGAGGCCTTCATCTCGTTGACGATCCAATCGCGCCCCTTGGCGATGATGCCGGGCGTGCCGTCCCAGGCGCCGCGCGCCATCGCGCCGGCCAGCGACTTGTCGAAGAGGCCGTAGATGTTGTTGAAGATGCGGTCTTTGTCCTGAAGCATTGTTCGTCCCTCAGACCGGCTTCTTGCCGAAGACGCGGATATATTCGGCGACCCCGCCCTTGGCGAGCGCCTTGGCCTGCTTGACCCAGTCTTCGCGCTCGATGCGGCCATGGAAGCTGAGATAGCCATCGACCCACTCGCGCTCGGCCTTCTTCCAGGAAGCGACTTGAGCGTAGGTGAAGATGCCGAGCGAATGCAGGATGCCCTCGCTTCTCGGGCCAACGCCGGAGATCAGTTTGAGATCGTCGACCAGTGCCGGCTTTTCGATGCCGGCCGGGCGGTTCTTGTCTTCCAGCGAAGGCTTTGCCGGCTTGGCGGCCTTGGCTGCGGGCACCTTGGCCTCAGGCGCCTTGAATGCAGCCGCCGGCTCGGCCTTGGTCTTCGGGCCGTTGCGCTGCTTGGAAACCTTCTCGACTTCCGGCGCCGCCTTGTTGGCATTGGCTGCCGAATGCATCGGGGCCGAAACGCTCGCCGCCTTCTCCACGGCAGGTGCGACCTTGACCGCCGAAGGCGTCTTCAACGCCGGGCTGGTTTCGGGCGCATCGGTCTTCGGCTTGCTGGCCTTCGACGGCGCGACGGCGGGAGCCGGAGCAGAGGTGGAAGCCGGCGTCGTAGCGGCAGCGGCCGGCGCTGACGGAGCCGGAACAGTAATGGCATCCGGCGCTTCCTTGGCGGCCTTGGAAGCCTCCTTGGCTTCCCTGTCGCGGGTCGCCTTGAGGATCGCCTTTTCGCTCTTCAGCGTCGTCAGGCCGGTGATCGGCTCGGAGGTGATGCGGCCATTCTGCGGGCCGGGCTTGACCTCGGCCCCCTTGCCGGCGCCGTAGAGATCGATGATTTCGGCCAGCCGCTCCGGCGTCAGATCCTCGAAAGTGTCCTTGAAGATCATCACCATCGGTGCGTTGACGCAGGCGCCGAGGCACTCGACCTCCTCCCACGACAGTGTGCCCTTGTCGTTGGTGTGGAACTGGTCGTGATGGATCTTGGAACGACACACATCCATCAGCGCTTCCGAACCGCGCAGCATGCAGGGCGTGGTGCCGCAGACCTGGATATGGGCGCGGGTGCCGACCGGATTGAGCTGGTACTGGGTATAGAAGGTCGCGACTTCGAGCCCGCGGATACGGGGCATGCCGAGCATGTCGGAGATCGTCTCGATCGCCGCCTTGGTCACCCAGCCTTCCTGCTCCTGCGCCAGCATCAGCAAGGGTATGATTGCCGATTGCTCGCGGCCCTTCGGATATTTCTTGATCCATTGCTTGGCCGCCGCGGCATTCGCCCGGTTGAAGGCGAAGGACGCTGGCTGGACGCTGGCTTCTGCGAGACGGCGGACTGACATTTAACGATCGACCTCACCAAACACGATGTCGAGGGAGCCGAGAACGGCGGTGACGTCGGCCAGCATGTGGCCGCGGCACAGGAAATCCATGGCCTGGAGATGGGCGAAGCCCGGCGCGCGCAGCTTGCAGCGATAGGGCTTGTTGGTGCCGTCGGAGACCAGATAGACGCCGAATTCGCCCTTCGGCGCCTCGACCGCCGCATAGACCTCGCCGGCCGGCACGCGGTAGCCTTCGGTGTAGAGCTTGAAGTGGTGGATCAGCGCTTCCATCGAGCGCTTCATCGCCGGGCGCTTCGGCGGCACCACCTTGCCGTCAAGGTTCGACACCGGTCCGCTGCTCTCCTTGCCGAGCAGAAGGTCGATGCACTGGCGCATGATCTTGGCCGACTGGCGCATTTCTTCCATGCGCACGAGGTAGCGGTCGAAGCAGTCGCCGTTCTTGCCGATCGGGATGTCGAAATCCATCTCGGCGTAGCATTCATAGGGCTGCGACTTGCGCAGGTCCCAGGCAGCGCCCGAGCCGCGCACCATCACGCCGGAAAAACCCCAGGCCCAGGCATCGGCCAGCGACACCGTGCCGATGTCGACATTGCGCTGCTTGAAGATGCGGTTGCCGGTGAGCAGTGCATCGAGATCGTCGAGCGACTTCAGGAACGGGTCGATCCACTTGCCGATATCCTCGACCAGCTTTTGCGGCAGGTCCTGATGGACGCCGCCCGGCCGGAAATAGGCCGCGTGCATGCGCGAGCCCGAGGCGCGTTCGTAGAATACCATCAGCTTTTCGCGCTCGACGAAGCCCCATAGCGGCGGCGTCAGCGCGCCGACATCCAGCGCCTGCGTCGTCACATTGAGGATGTGCGACATGATGCGGCCGATCTCGCAATAGAGCACGCGGATCAACTGGCCGCGCTTCGGCACCTCGATGCCGAGCAGCCGCTCGGCGGCAAGCGCGAAGGCATGCTCCTGGTTCATCGGCGCGCAATAATCGAGCCGGTCGAGATAGGGCACGGCCTGCAAATAGGTCTTGTGCTCGATCAGCTTCTCCGTGCCGCGATGCAACAACCCGATATGCGGATCGACGCGATCGACGACCTCACCGTCGAGCTCAAGCACCAGCCTCAAAACACCATGCGCCGCAGGATGTTGAGGTCCAAAGTTGATGTTGAAATTGCGAACGGAGGTTTCAGCCATTTACTGCTTTGCCTTCTCATCCCCAGGCAGCACGTAATCGGTGCCTTCCCAAGGGGACAGAAAATCGAAATTGCGGAATTCCTGCTTGAGCTCGACCGGCTCGTAAATCACGCGCTTGGCCTCGTCGTCGTAGCGCACTTCGACGAAGCCGGTCAGCGGAAAATCCTTACGCAGCGGATGACCTTCGAAACCATAATCGGTCAGGATTCGCCGCAGATCCGGATGGCCCGAAAACAGCACGCCATAGAGGTCGTAGGTCTCGCGCTCGAACCAGTCGGCGCCGGGGTAGACGCCGGTAAGCGACGGCACCATGGTTTCCTCATTGGCCTGGACCTTGAGGCGGATGCGCACATTCTGCTTCGGCGACAGCAGATGATAGACCACATCGAAGCGCTTGGCCCGCGACGGATAGTCGGCGCCGCAGACGTCGATGATCGAAATGAACTGGCATTTTGGATCATCGCGCAGGAAGGTCGCCACCTCGATCAGGTCGCGCGGCTCAACCGAAACGGTGAGCTCGCCATAGGCAAGCACCGGGTCGTTGACCCGGCCAATCAGCTTCTCGCCGAGATAAGTCGACAGTTCGCTTAAGGGTATGCTCATGATTTATCGCTCGATCGTGCCGGTGCGGCGGATCTTCTTTTGCAGGAGAAGAATGCCGTAAAGCAGCGCTTCGGCGCTCGGCGGGCAGCCGGGCACATAGATGTCGACCGGCACGATGCGGTCGCAGCCACGCACCACCGAATAGGAATAGTGATAATAGCCGCCGCCATTGGCGCAGGAACCCATCGAGATGACATAGCGCGGCTCCGGCATCTGGTCGTAGACCTTGCGCAGCGCCGGCGCCATCTTGTTGGTCAGCGTGCCGGCGACGATCATGATGTCGGACTGGCGCGGAGACGCGCGCGGCGCAACACCGAACCTCTCCGAATCGTAGCGCGGCATCGAGGTGTGGATCATCTCGACCGCGCAGCAGGCGAGACCGAACGTCATGAACATCAGCGAGCCGCTGCGAGCCCAGGTGATCAGCGCCTCGGTCGAAGTGACGAGGAAACCCTTGTCGGCCAGCTCGTTGTTGATTTCCAGGAAGAACGGATCATCCTCCCCCACCGGCCGGCCGGTGTTGGGATCGATCAGGCCCTTGGGCCTCGGCGCGACTAGGGTGCCTGAACTGTCGTTCAATCCCATTCCAGCGCTCCTTTTTTCCATTCATAGGCAAAGCCGATGGTCAGCACGGCCAAAAACACCATCATCGACCAGAAACCGAGCATGCCGATCTTGGAGAACGACACCGCCCACGGGAACAGGAAGGCCACCTCCAGGTCGAAGATGATGAACAGGATCGAGACCAGATAGAAGCGGATGTCGAACTTCATGCGGGCGTCGTCGAACGAGTTGAAACCGCATTCGTAGGCGGAAAGCTTTTCCGGGTCGGGATTGCGGTAGGCCACCAGGAACGGCGCCACGATCAGCGCCAGGCCGACAACCAGCGCCACGCCGATGAACAGGACGATGGGCAGGTACGAACTCAGGAGTGCGTTCATGCTGCGGCTTTCCGTTGCCAATCCACTTTGATTACAGCAACGGACCTTAATGCGGAAGCGTGACAGATTAACCGCTGAACCGTTTGAAGGGCCTATGCTGCAACGCGGCGAGGGTTAGCGCAGCGCTTTCGGCGAAGCAAGTCAAACCTTGTTCAAAACACGGTGCTGGACGGCACATCCGGAAAAACTGGTCCGATCCGCTCCTGTTTGATTTCCTTCACTTTTTACTCCACTTTTCTCTCCTGACATATATCCCGCCAAATCCCTGCTAGCATGGTCAGGAATCATCGGTTCTTGCTTCGCTTGAACACCATCAGGGCGCCGTCAGCATGAAGGAAAAGATCTCGCTCGGCATGGCCAGGCGCATCGCACTCGCCGCACAGGGTTTTACCGATCCGAGGCCGGGCGCCACGCCGGACCGCCGCCACCTGGCCCGCGTGCTGGCGCGCACCGGCCTGCTGCAGATCGATTCCGTCAGTGCGGTGGTGCGCGCCCACTATATGCCGCTCTACTCCCGCCTCGGTCCCTACCCTTTGTCCCTGCTCGACAACGCCGCTGTCACCCGCAAGCGCACGGTCTTCGAATACTGGGCGCATGAGGCCTCGTTCCTGCCGGTCGAGACTTACCCGCTGATGCGCTGGCGCATGCAGCGGGCCGAGCGCGGCGACGAAATGTATCTGGGCCTCGCCAAATGGGGCCGCGAACATGCCGCCTATATCGAAGAGATCTACCGCGAGGTCGCCGAACGCGGCCCGATCGCCGCTTCTGCATTGGAGGGCCAGAAAGGCTCGGGCGGCTGGTGGGGCTGGAGCCACGCCAAACACGCCTTCGAATGGCTGTTCTGGGCCGGGCGCATCACCACGGCGCATCGCCGCGGCTTCGAACGCTTCTATGATCTGCCCGAACGCGTGCTGCCGCCCGCCGTGCTCGCCCTGCCGGTGCCCACTGCCGAGGACGCGCATCGCGAATTGCTGCGCATCTCCGCCCGCGCCCATGGCGTGGCGACCGCAGGCGACCTGCGCGACTATTTCCGCCTGTCGCCGGCCGACATCAAGGGCCGGATCGAGGAACTCGTCGAGTTGGGCGAGTTGCTGCCGGTGCGCGTCGAAGGCTGGGACAAGCCGGCTTACCTGCATAAGGATGCCCGCTTGCCGCGCGAGATCGAAGCGCGCGCCCTGCTCGCCCCATTCGATCCGGTCGTCTTCGAGCGGTCGCGCACTGAGCGACTGTTCGACTTTCGCTACCGCATCGAGATCTACACGCCGGCCGAAAAGCGCCAATACGGCTATTACGTCCTGCCGTTCCTGCTTGGCGACAGGATCGTGGCGCGCGTCGACCTCAAGGCCGACCGCCCGGCCAGCGTCCTGCGCGTCCATGCCGCCTATTCCGAACCTGGCGCGCCGGCTGAAACAGCGGCAGCGCTGGTCGAGGAGTTGAAGCAGATGCAGGGCTGGCTCGGCCTGGAACGCATCGAAGTCACGCCGGCCGGAGATCTCGGGCAGCCTCTCGCCGACATCGCCGCGTCGTAGACGCGCGTTGACACGCCTGCATACACAAGCCTAAATCCGGTTCAGACGGTCTCCTCTCGGCAAAGGGAGGAGCCAAGAGGGAATGCGGTGCGAAATCTCGATTTCAAATCCGCGGCTGTCCCCGCAACTGTAAGCGACGAGCCAAGGCCGAAAACCACTGGGATGTTCCCGGGAAGGCGGCACCCAGGCGATGACCCGCGAGCCAGGAGACCTGCCGTCTGAGAGATAAGAATCCGATCGCCTGGCGGGTTTTCCGGGCAAGGAGCCTGATTTGGAACGCGACAGCAGTTTTTCGGCTGAGACAGCGGACATATTGTCCGGCGGGGACGATTCCCTGGCCGGCGTCACCGTCATCGTCTGCTCTTCCTGTCGCGACGAAACCGGCTCCGATGCCCATCCCCGCGCCGGCGCGCTGCTCGCCGATGACACGCGCCAGGCCGCCTCCGGCGAAAAAATCCGCATCCGCACCGTCGAATGTCTCGGCAATTGCAAGCGACGCCTCAGCGCCGCGATCCTTCGTGACGGCTGCTGGAGCTACGTCTTCGGCGACCTGACTCCCACCAGCGGTGCCGATCTCGTCACCGGCGCGAAGCTCTTCGCCACGTCGACCGACGGTCTCATCCCCTGGCGGGGCCGCCCCGATAGCCTGAAGCGCGGCCTTGTCGCCCGCATCCCTCCCCTCGACCTCCTGAAGGACTAACCATGACCGCTTCCGTTTCCCGCGTCCCCTGCACTGTCGTCACCGGTTTCCTCGGCGCCGGCAAGACGACGCTGATCCGCCACCTGCTCGAGAACGCCGGGGGCAAGCGGCTCGCCATCATCGTCAACGAGTTCGGCGACATCGGCATCGACGGCGAGATATTGAAAGGCTGCGGCATCGACTCTTGCCCCGAGGAGAATATCGTCGAACTGGCCAATGGCTGCATCTGCTGCACCGTAGCCGACGATTTCGTGCCCGCGCTCGACCAGATCCTGTCGCGGACGCCGAAGGTCGACCATATCCTGATCGAAACCTCTGGCCTCGCTCTGCCCAAGCCACTCGTCCAGGCCTTCCAGTGGCCGTCGGTCAAGAGCCGGGTGACGGTCGACGGCGTCATCGCCGTGGTCGACGGACCGGCGCTGGCCGAAGGCCGCGTCGCCAACGACATGGACGCACTTCAGGCGCAGCGGGCTCAGGACGAGACCCTCGATCACGACGATCCGGTCGAGGAAGTGTTCGAGGATCAGGTCGCCTGTGCCGACCTGATCATATTGTCGAAGAGCGATCTGATGGATGCCGCCGGCTCGGCCCGCGCCAATGCCATCATCGGCGAGCATGTCGCGCGTGCCGTGAAGATCGTTCCGACATCGCAGGGGAAGGTCGATCCTTCAGTGCTGCTCGGTCTCGGCCTCGCCGTCGAGGACGACATCGAGAACCGCAAGACCCATCACGACGACGAACTCGACCACGAGCACGACGATTTCGATAGCTTCGTCATCGATATCGCCTCCGTCTCCAATCCGGACGAGCTGGCAAAACGCGTCGCCACCGCCGCCGAGGAAGAAAACGTGTTGCGCGTGAAAGGCTTCGTCGAGGTCGGCGGCAAGCCGATGCGGCTGCTGCTGCAGGCCGTCGGCCCGCGTGTCAATCACTATTACGACCGCGCCTGGACGGCCGAAGACGACCGCCGCTCGCGCCTCGTCGTCATTGGCTTGAAGGGGCTGAACCGCCCGGCCATCGAGCGTATACTCGCCGGCTGAGGCAAAGCGCAAACCGCGATGCACATCCTCACCACCACATCCGCCTCGCTCGACGATCTGGCCGAGCCTGTCGATCTCCGGCAGACGCCGGCGGATGTCGTGGCCTTGTCCTTTACCGACAGCGATCTGGCCGGCCTGGCGGCGGCCTGGAAGGCGGATGCGGCACGCCTGCCCTCGATGCGGCTGGCGGCGCTTCGCGATCTGCGCCATCCGATGTCAGTCGATCTCTGGATCGACAGCGTTGCCCGCCACGCCAAGGTTGTTCTGGTCCGCATCCTCGGCGGCTACGACTGGTGGCGCTATGGCTGCGACCAGCTTGCCACGATTGCCCGCGAACGCAGCATAAAACTGGCGCTGCTGCCCGGCGAGAGCCACGACGAGGATCCGCGGCTGATCGAAGGATCGACCGTGCCACGCGAGGAATTGGACAGTCTGCTCGGTTATTTCCGCGAGGGTGGGCCGGAGAATATGACGGCGCTGGTGCGGAGGTTGGCGCGGTTGGCGGGTTCGGATGCGGCCGTTGCGGAGCCGATTGTCGTGCCGAAGGCCGGGTTTTACGAGCCGGGGCGTGGAGTTGCGGAAGGGCCGGATTTGTCAAATGTCGGCATTCCTTCGCGCCCCCCTCTGTCCTGCCGGACATCTCCCCCACAAGGGGGGAGATTGGCCGTCGCTGGCCGTATCGCGACTTCTGCAACGTCGGACATTGGCGAAGCCGCCGATGATCAGGCGATCTTCCCACTCGTGGGGGAGATGTCCGGCAGGACAGAGGGGGGCGCGAAGGAACGCGACCTAAACCTTACCTCTGCCACCCCCGTCATCCCCATCCTCTTCTACCGCTCGATGCTGCTGGCCGCCGATGTCGCGCCGATCGATGCCCTTTTTGAGGCGCTGAGCGCGCGCGGCATCGCCCCCGTCCCCATCTTCGTTTCCAGCCTCAAGGACCCGGTTTCGCTGGCATTCGTCGAAACCGCGCTCGCAACCCTAAACCCCGCCGCCATCATCACCGCCACCGCCTTCGCCTCCGGGGCCGAACCCGGCATCGAAACCCTGTTCGACCGTGCCGGCGTGCCGGTCTTCCAGGTCATCGTCGCCACCACCCGCCGCGACATCTGGCAGAACAACCAGCGTGGCCTCGCCCCCGCCGACCTCGCCATGCATGTCGTGCTGCCCGAGCTCGACGGCCGCATCCTCGCCGGCGCCATCTCCTTCAAGGGCGAGGTCGAAACCGATCCGGCGCTGGCGTTCCGCGCCTTTGCCAACCGGCCGGAGCCAGATCGCGTGGCGCAGGTGGCGAGCCGTATCGAAGCCTTCATCCGCCTGCGACGCACGCCGCGCGCGGAACGCAAGCTTGCCATCCTGATCCCCGACTACCCCAGCGCCCCCGGCCGCACCGGCTATGCCGTCGGCCTCGATGTCCCGTCCAGCGTGCTCGCCATGCTGCACGACCTGAGGGAACAGGGCTACGCCGTTGAAGGGATTCCGCAAACGCCGCGTGAACTGCTGGATTTGTTGGAGCGCGGTGACGAGGGATTGGGACTGGCGGAATATCTGGCCTTCTCCACGGAATTGCCGACGGCTGCAATCGCTGCGGTAGAGGCGGCGTGGGGTAAGGCGGAAGATGAGACAGGTTTGCGCGAGGCGCCCCCCTCTGTCCTGCCGGACATCTCCCCCTCAAGGGGGGAGATTGAGCTCTCATCGCCCCTTTCGCCAACTACCGAGGATGTTAAGGGAGAGCCATCGGCGAAACTGCCAATCTCCCCCCTTGAGGGGGAGATGTCCGGCAGGACAGAGGGGGGTGTTCAAGCGCCTACCGTCGCAAAATTCCCCTTCCGCGCCGCTACCTTCGGCAACATCACAATAGCCCTCGCTCCCGATCGCGGCCGCTCCACGGATCGTCGCGTCGACTACCACGACCCGACCTTGCCGCCGCGCCATGCCCTGATCGCCTTCGGCCTGTGGCTGCGCAAGTCCCTCGGCGTCCATGCCCTCATCCATGTCGGCGCGCACGGCACGCTGGAATGGCTGCCAGGCAAGACGGTGGCGCTCAGCGAAAACTGCTTTCCCGAGATCGTCACCGGCGCATTGCCCGTCATCTACCCCTTCATCGTCTCCAATCCCGGCGAGGCGGCGCAGGCCAAACGGCGCATCGCCGCCGTTACCCTCGGCCATCTGCCGCCGCCGCTGACAGGCGCCGGGCTGGACGAAAACCAACACAAGCTTGAGCGGCTGGTCGATGAATATGCCCAGGCCGACGGGCTCGACCGCCGCCGCCGCGACCGCTTGGCGAAGCTGATCGTCGAGACCGCGCAGAAGACCGGCCTCGCCAATGAAGCAGGCGTTGCCGGCACCGATGCGCCCGACGAGGCGCTGCGCCGCATCGATGCCTGGCTCTGCGACCTCAAGGATTTCGCCATCAAGGACGGGCTGCATATCTATGGCCGCTCACCGGAGGGCGAGACCGATCCGCTGCGCAGGCAAAGTGCCGCGGCCGAGAAGGCAGCCCTGCTCGCGGCGCTCGATGGCCGCCATATCAAGGCCGGCCCGGCGGGCGCACCGGCGCGCGGCCGGCGTGATGTGCTGCCGACCGGCCGCAACCTGTTCACATCAGACCCGCGCACCATGCCGACACCGACCGCCTATGATCTGGGCAAGGCGGCGGCCGAAGAAGTCGTGCGCGGCTACATGCAGTCGCATGGCGACTGGCCGCGTTCGCTGGTCATCGACCTCTGGGGCTCGGCCTCGCTGCGCACCGGCGGCGAGGAAATCGCGCAAGGCCTGGCGCTGATGGGCTGCCGGCCGCAATGGGATGCCGCCACCGGCCGCATCACCGGCATCGAAGTGCTGCCCCCGGCAGCGCTCGGCCGCCCGCGCGTCGATGTCACCTGGCGCATATCGGGCCTGTTCCGCGACATGTTCCCGACGCAGATTGCGCTGATCGACGCCGCCGCCAACGCTGTCGCCGCCCGCGACGAAGACGCCTCGGAAAACCCGCTCGCGGCCAGGACACGCGCAGAGGGAAAGATCAGCCCGCGCATTTTTGGCACTTCACCCGGCACTTACGGCGCCGGCGCCGAGGACCTTTTGGCAAGCGGCGACTGGGCCGCACGCGAAGAGATCGGTCGCGCCTATCTCGACGCCACCTCGCATGCCTATGGCGGCGCCGAAGGCGAAGGTATTTCCGCGCCCGGCGCCTTCGCGGGCCGCATCGCCGAGGCCGATCTGCTCGTCCATACCGGCGACGATCCTGGCCGTGACATCCTCGAAGGTTCCGCCGACGTCGCCTTCATCGGCGGTTTTTCGGCGGCGCTCGCGGCGCTCGGCAGGAACGCTGACGTCATCGTGCTCGACACCACGGATCCGCAGAGGCCGAAGCCGCGCTCGATCGGCGAGGCCGTGGCGCGGGTGGTGCGGGCGCGTGCGGTCAACCCGCGATTCATCGCAGGCCAGATGCGCCACGGCCCGCGCGGCGCCTCGGAATTCGCCGAAACGGTCGACCGTCTGGTCGGCTTCGCCGAGACCACCCACGCCATACCAGGCGCGCTGATCGAAGCCGTGCATGACGCCTATCTCGGCGATCCCGAGGTCCGCGCCTTCATCCTGCGCGAGAACCCGGCCGCCGCCAAAGTCATCGCCGAGCGTTTCCTCTCGGCGCGGCGGCGTGGTCTGTGGCATCCGCTGCGCAACTCCGTTGATGACGATCTGGCGGCATTGATCACTGAGGCCCAGGCGCTTGGGGTGGCCGCATGAACGCCTTCTCGCGCCGTGGCGCTTGCCCTGCTTTGTCGGCCCCGATGCAGACCGGCGATGGGCTGCTGGTGCGGCTCAATCCCGTTTCTGGAGGCCCATCTTCTGGAGGGTTGTCGCCAAAGTCTTTGATCACGCTCGCCCAATCCGCCTTGCGGCACGGCAACGGCATCATGGAAATCACCGCACGCGGCAGCCTGCAGATCCGGGGCCTGACGCCGGCAAGCGCGCGGCTGCTGGCGACGGAGGTCGATGCGCTCGGGATTGCGGTGCGCACCGGGGTTGCGGTCGAGACCGGGCCGCTGGCAGGGCTGGATCCACAAGAGATCGCCGACCCCCGCCCGCTGGCTGAATGTATTCGTGCAGCGATTGATGAAGCCGGGCTGGCGCAGCGCCTCGGTCCCAAGGTTTCGGTGGTTGTCGATGGCGGCGGGCAGTTGGCCATGGATGCGGTGACGGCCGATGTCAGGCTGAGTGCGATCAGAACCGACGCGGGCGTTCGTTGGCTAGTAGCCGTTGCTGGCGACAGGCAAAATGCAGCGCCGCTCGTCATGGTCGAGGAAGATGCTGGCCGTAATATCGCCGTCGCGATTTTAAGGATGGTTGCCGAAAAAGGCCAAGAGGCTCGCGCACGGGATTTGACGCCGCGGCAGCTGACATCTCTAGCAACTTGGCATTCCTTCGCGCCCCCCTCTGTCCTGCCGGACATCTCCCCCTCTAGGGAGGAGATTGGCAATTCCCACGCCGCCGCTCTTGTTGCAACGCCGATAGTTGGCGAAAGCGGAGATGGGAGCCGAATCTCCCCCCTAGAGGGGGAGATGTCCGGCAGGACAGAGGGGGGCGCGACAGAACGCCAGCCTAACTCTTTTCAGCCTATTGGAACCTTGGCCCTGGCCTCTGCCGACACCGCCCTCGGCATCGGCCTGCCCTTCGGCAGCATGCCGGCGGAAAAGCTCATCGACCTCACCCAACACGCCCTCACCCTTGGCGCCAACGAGATCCGCCTGGCGCCAGGCCGCGCCCTGCTTTTCCTTGGTCAGCCGGCGGCCGCCAACCAGAGCCTTCAAAATACAGCCACCGCCCTCGGCTTCGTCACCTCGCCCACCGACCCACGCACCCGCATCGCTGCTTGCCCCGGCACACCAGCCTGCGCCTCCGGGCGGATTGCAACACGCGACATCGCCGAGACCATCGCGGCGGAAAACCGCGACCTGCTCGATCCCTCGCTCACAGTGCACATTTCCGGCTGCGCCAAGGGCTGCGCCCATTCCGGCCCGGCGACCCTCACCCTGGTCGGCGGCGAAAACGGAGCCGGACTTGTCGTCAACGGGACGGCGAAGGCCCTTCCCGCCGGATACAGGCCGGGCTATGACGCCGCGCGCGGCGTCAGTCGCGTCGCGGCAGCCCTGCGTAGCGCACGACTTCCCGGCGAGACCGCCGCCGCCTGCCTGGCAAGGCTTGGCGCGGCCGGTGTCACCGAGGCTTACCGACAGGAATGAGCATGCCCCCCCAGGATGACATCGCCTACGACTATATCCGTGACGGCACGGCGATCTACGAGCGCTCCTTCGCCATCATCCGCGCCGAGGCCGACCTGTCGCGCTTTTCCGAGGCAGAAGCCGATGTCGCCATTCGCATGATCCATGCCTGCGGCCAGGTCGAGGCAGCGTCTCACTTTGTCTTTTCCAGCGATTTCGTCGCCGCCGCGCGCGCTGCTCTTGCTGCCGGCGCGCCGATCTTCTGCGATGCCGAAATGGTCTCGCATGGCGTCACCCGTGCCCGGCTGCCGGCCGGCAATGAGGTGATCTGCACGCTGCGCGACCCGCGCACCGCCGAAATCGCCAAGGAGATCGGCAACACCCGCTCTGCCGCGGCGATCGATCTCTGGGGCGAACGCCTAGCAGGCTCTATCGTTGCCATCGGCAATGCGCCGACCGCCCTCTTCTATCTCCTGGAGAAGCTGCGCGACGGTGCGCCGAAGCCGGCAGCCATCATCGGCATGCCGGTCGGTTTCGTCGGTGCTGCCGAATCGAAGGACGCGCTGGCCGAGAATTCCTATGGCGTGCCCTGCGCCATCGTGCGCGGCAGGCTGGGCGGCAGCGCCATGACCGCCGCCGCGCTCAACGCATTGGCGAGGCCGGGCCTGTGAACGTGATCGCAAAAGGCCGGCTGGTTGGCGTCGGCACCGGTCCCGGCGACCCCGAATTGTTGACGCTGAAGGCCGCGCGGGCATTGGCCGAAGCCGATGTCGTGGCGTATTTCGCCAAGCGCGGCAACAACAGCAATGCGCGCGCGATCGTCGAAGCGCGCTTCCGGCCGGATATGCTGGAACTGCCGCTGCTCTATCCGGTGACGACCGAAATCGACAAGGACCACGACGACTACCGCTCACAGATCGCCGATTTCTATGAAGAATCGGCCGAGAAGGTGGCCGAACATCTTGGCGCCGGCAGGATGGTGGCGGTGCTATCGGAAGGCGATCCGCTTTTCTACGGCTCCTACATGCATCTGCATGTCCGGCTGGCGCATCGCTTCCCGACCGAAGTCATTCCCGGCGTCACCGCCATGTCCGGCTGCTGGTCGGAGACCGGCCTGCCGATCGTCCAGGGCGACGACGTCCTGAGCGTGCTGCCGGGCACGATGAGCGAGTTCGAATTGACGCGCCGCCTCGCTGATACCGATGCCGCCGTCATTATGAAGGTCGGCCGCAACCTGCCCAAGATCAGGCGAGCACTGGAGGCGACCGGCAAGCTGACGCGCGCCGTCTATGTCGAGCGAGGCACCATGCCGGGCAGCGTCTCGATGCGGCTCACCGAAAAGCAGGATGACAAGGCGCCCTATTTCGCCATCGTGCTGGTGGCCGGCTGGTCGGCTCGGCCCGGTGCGTCGGGAGCCAAGCCGTGAGCGGGCGTTTGACCGTCATCGGCCTTGGACCCGGCAATGCCGACCAGGTAACGCCCGAAGCGAGCCGCGCCGTGGCCGAAGCCAAATTCTTCTACGGCTACAAGCCCTATATCGACCGGCTCGAGCTGCGCCCGGACCAGACCCGCGTCGCCTCGGACAATCGCGAGGAACTCGCGCGCTCGAGGGACGCGCTGGTAAAGGCAGCCGAAGGCCATGAGGTCGCCGTGGTCTCGGGCGGCGATCCCGGTGTCTTCGCCATGGCGGCCGCCGTCTGCGAGGCGATCGAGGCCGGCCCGGCCGAATGGCGCGCCGTCGACGTCGCCATCGTGCCCGGCGTTACCGCCATGCTTGCAGTCGCCGCCCGCATCGGCGCGCCGCTCGGCCATGATTTCTGCGCCATCTCGCTGTCCGACAATCTGAAGCCATGGGAGCTGATCGAACTGCGACTGCTGGCGGCAGCCGGCGCCGGCTTCGTCATCGCGCTCTACAACCCGATCAGCAAGGCGCGTCCCTGGCAGCTTGGCCGTGCCTTCGAATGCCTCACCGCCATATTGCCCGGCACCACGCCTGTCATCTTCGGCCGGGCAGCGGGCCGCACGGACGAGCGCATCGAAGTCTATCTGCTGGCGGATGTCGACGCTGAGAAGGCTGACATGGCGACCTGTATCATCATCGGCTCGCCGGAAACCAGGATCATCAAACGCGGCGACCGGCCAGTGCTGGTCTACACGCCGCGCTCCGCAGCGGGCTCCAGAAAATGATCGACCATCGCGGCAAGCGCTTCGACGGTTTCAGCCGACGTAACATCCGACAGCGCTGGCCTGCGGATCATGACCACCTCGAGGCCAAGCGTCCGCGCCGCCGCGATCTTGCCATAAGTAGCCTCGCCACCGCTGTTCTTGGACACGACGGCGTCGATGCGATGGCTTTCCAGCAGCGCGCGCTCGTCTGCCTCGCGGAACGGCCCGCGCGCCAGCAGATAGGTCGCGTCAGGCACCGCCAGCCTAGGCTCGACCGGGTCGACGCTGCGGACGAGATAATGATGCCGGGGTGCGGCCTCGAAGGCAGCGACCTCTTGCCGGCCGAGCGCCAGGAAGACGCGACGCGACGGCGGACCCAATGCCGTTACCGCATCGGCAACAGTATCGACCAGCATCCAGCGGTCGCCTTCGACCTGCTCCCAGCCCGGGCGGCGCAAGGCAATGATCGGCACGCCCGCTTGCCGCGCCGCCTCCGCCGCATTGGCGGAAATGCGCGCAGCATAGGGATGCGTGGCGTCGATCAGCAGATGAATGCCCGCTTCGCCGAGATAAGCTGCAAGTCCTTCGGCGCCGCCGAAGCCGCCGGTGCGGACAGGCACGCCCTGCGCCACCGGGCTTTCGGTGCGGCCGGCCAGCGACAACGTGATCGCGAGACCGGCGCGCGCGGCGAGCGTGCCGGCCAGTTGCCGGGCTTCGGTGGTTCCGCCGAGGATCAGAATGCGGTGGGTCATCATGCCTGCTGAGGGTCCGCGCGGCGCCAAGCTCAACTCAAGATGGCTAACCATCGTCGGCATCGGCGAGGACGGTGTAGCGGGTCTCGGCGACGAGGCCAAGCAACTGGTTGCTGAGGCGGAAGTCATCTTCGGCGGCAAGCGCCACCTTGCGCTGATGGCGTCGCTGATCACAGGCGAAGCCCGCGCCTGGCCGACGCCCTTCGATCCTGACATGCGCGACGTGCTGGCGCTCGCCGGCAGGCGTGTCTGCGTGCTCGCTTCCGGCGATCCGTTCTTCCATGGCGTCGGTGCCCCCCTCGCCCGCAAGGTCAAGCTCCGGGAGATGCATGTCATCCCGGCACCGTCGGCCATTTCGCTGGCGGCCGCCCGCCTCGGCTGGGCCTTGCCAGACATCGAGACCATCTCGCTGCACGGCCGCCCACTCGACCTGATCCGGCCACTGCTACATCCTGGCATTCGCATTCTTGCCCTCACCTCGGACGGCGACGCGCCGGTGGCGATTGCGCGGCTGTTGACCGAACTTGACTTCGGCACGTCAAGGCTGACGGTTCTGGAGGCGCTCGGCGGCCCGAATGAAAAACTGCGGAGCGCTCGGGCCAACGCCTTCGATCTCGAAAACATCAACCCGCTCAACGTGCTGGCGATTGAAGTTGGTTCGACTGCGGATGCACGAATCCTGCCGCTGACATCGGGCCTGGCCGACCACTTGTTCGAGCATGACGGCCAGATCACCAAGCGCGAGATCCGCGCCATCACCTTGTCGGCACTTGCGCCAAGGCGCGGAGAATTGCTGTGGGACATCGGCGCTGGCTCCGGCTCGATCGGCATCGAATGGATGCTGGCGCACCCGTCCTTGCGCGCCATCGCCATCGAGGCCGAGCCGACCCGCGCCGCCCGCATCGGCCGCAACGCCTCCGCCTGCGGCGTTCCCGGCCTCGTTGTCGTCGAAGGTGCGGCGCCCAGGGCACTGGCCAAGCTTGACCAGCCGGACGCGATCTTCATCGGCGGTGGTGGCAGCGATGCCGGTGTGCTGAGTGCGGCCATCAAGGCCCTGCCCTCCGGCGGCCGATTGGTCGCCAATGCCGTGACGCTGGAGATGGAAGCCCTGCTTCTCGCCCAGAACACCAAGCTCGGCGGCGATCTCACCCGCATCGCCATATCGCGCGCCTCGCCCGTCGGCGCAATGCAGGCTTGGCGCCCGGCCATGCCGGTCACCCAATGGAGCTGGGTGAAGCCATGATGGTCGCGGGCATCGGCAGCCGGAAAGGTGTCAGTGCAGGCGAAGTGCTTGCCGCGGTGGAAACGGCGCTGGAAGCACATGGGCTGACGATGACCGCGTTGTCTGCTCTGGCGACCGCTTCTCTCAAGCAGGACGAAAAGGCAATCTTGTCCGCCGGACGCGAACTCGCCCTCCCGGTCGTCATTGTCGAGGACGAAGCGCTCAGGGCCGCGTCATCGCGCACGATCAGCCGCTCCAATCTGTCTCAGGCACATGCCGGCACGCCATCGGTTTCGGAAGCCTCAGCCCTCGCCGCCGCGGGCGCCGGCGCGAAACTGCTTGGGCCGCGCACCGTGCTCGGCCCGGTCACCTGCGCCATCGCGATCGGCGGAGATGCGCCATGACCGTCCATTTCATCGGCGCGGGTCCGGGCGCCGCCGACCTCATCACCTTGCGCGGCGCCAAGCTGCTGGCAAGCTGCCCGGTCTGCCTCTATGCCGGCTCGATCGTCGCGCCGGAGCTGTTGCAGCACTGCGCACCGGGGACAAAACTGATTGACACCGCGCCGATGTCGCTCGACGAGATCGAAGCGGAATATCTCGCCGCCCACAAAGACGGCCACGATGTCGCCCGCCTGCACTCCGGCGACCTGTCGGTCTGGAGCGCGGTGGCCGAGCAGATCCGCCGGCTGGAGAAGCACGCTATTCCCTATACGCTGACGCCAGGCGTTCCCTCCTTCGCCGCCGCGGCCGCAGCGCTGCGCCGCGAGCTGACCATTCCCGAAGTCGCACAGAGCCTGGTGCTGACCCGCGTCTCCGGCCGCGCCTCTAAGATGCCGCCCGGCGAGACGCTGGCCGGCTTTGGCCGCACCGGCGCCACGCTCGCCATCCATCTTGCCATCCACGCCATCGACCGTGTCGTCGCCGAGCTGACGCCCTTCTACGGCGCCGATTGCCCGGTGGCGGTCGTCTTCCGCGCCTCCTGGCCGGACGAGCGCGTGCTGACCGGCACGTTGGCGACGATCGAGGCCCAGTTGGCCGCCGATCCGATGGAGCGCACGGCGATCATCTTTGTCGGGGCTTCGCTGGCGGCAGAAGACTTCGGCGAGAGTTCACTTTACGACGCCCACTACCAGCGGCGTTTTCGCGGACGGGACGGATTGTGAGCGGCAGCACCAGGGAAAATAGCCGGCTCGAACAGGCGCTCGCGCGGCTGAACTTCAAGCCGCGCAATTTGGAGCCGGGCCATGTCTGGCTGGCAGGCGCCGGCCCCAGCGATCCCGGCTGCCTGACGCTGGAAGTGCTGGCGGCGTTGGCTGAAGCGGATGCTCTCGTCTACGACGCACTGGTCTCCCCCGATATCGTTGCCGTCGCCGCGGGCGCCGAGCTGTTCTATGCCGGGAAGCGCGGCGGCCAGCCGTCGATGAAGCAGGACGACATCACGGCGCTGCTGGTGCGGCTGGCGCGCGAGGGCCGCCGTGTCGTCAGGCTGAAAGGCGGCGATCCCTATATTTTCGGCCGTGGCGGCGAAGAGGCGCTGGCGCTGGCGAGCGAAAATATCCCGTTCCGCGTCCTGCCCGGCCTGACCTCGGGCCTGAGCGCGCTTGCGGCTACCGGTATCCCGGCCACCATGCGCGGCATCAACAAAGCCGTCATCCTGGCGACTGGCCATGCCGCCGGCACCGATGACGATCTCGACTGGACGGCGATCGCCCGCACCGGTCAGCCGGTCGTCGTCTATATGGGCATGGCCAATCTGCCTGTTATCGCAGCCTCCTTGCTCGAAGGAGGTCTGGCGCCGTCGACGCCCGCCGCGGTGATCATCGCCGCGACAACGCCGCAGGAGCGCATCGTCGTCGCCACGCTCGCCACCATTGCCGAAGCAGCGGCGGCAGCCGGGCTCGCCTCGCCGGCGCTGATCGTCGTCGGCGGCATCGTCGCCATGCGCGCGGCACTGGCGGGCGAAGAATGACCCGCGCCATCATCATCGGCGCGCCGCGCTCCGGCTCGGGCAAGACCAGCGTCACCATCGGCATCTTGCGCGCGCTCGCCCGGCGCGGCCTGAAAGTGCGTGGCGCCAAGTCCGGTCCCGACTATATCGACCCCGGTTTTCACACCGCCGCCACAGGTCTGTCCGGCGTCAACCTGGATAGCTGGGCGATGTCGCCTGCCTTGCTCAATGCGCTGGCAGGCAACGCCACCGAGGATGCCGACTTCATCTTCCTCGAAAGCGCCATGGGCCTGTTCGACGGCATTCCCGCTGCGCCAGGCCGATCCGGCTCGGCCGCCGACCTCGCCCGGCTCTACGGCCTGCCGGTGCTGCTGGTGCTCGATGTCTCCGGCCAGTCGACCACGGCGGCAGCCGTCGCCAAGGGTTTTTCCACCTATGATCCCGACGTGCGCATGGCTGGCGTCGTGCTCAACCGGCTGGGCAGCGAACGCCACCGCCGGCTCTGCGGCGAAGCCATCGAGGCAATCGGCCTGCCGGTGGTCGGCGCCATCCTGCGCGATCCCTCGCTCAACCTGCCGGAACGCCATCTCGGCCTCGTCCAGGCCGGCGAATATGAGAACCTGATGGCCCATCTCGACCGTCTTGCCGACATGGTCGAAAAGTCGCTTGATCTCGACGCCATCATGGCGCTGGCAGCGCCATTCACGCCGGCACCGGGCGATTTCAGCGATGCATTGCCACCGCCCGGCCATCGCATCGCACTGGCGCAGGACGCCGCCTTTACGTTTCTCTACCCGCATGTCGCCGCGCATTGGCGCAAGGCCGGTGCGGAAATCGTCCCGTTCTCGCCGCTCGCCGACCAGGGGCCGGCCCAAGATTGCGACGTCTGCTGGCTGCCCGGCGGTTATCCCGAGCTTCATGCCGGTCGCCTCGCCAGCGCCGCGAACTTCCGGACCGGCATGGCAAAGTTTGCTGAGACGCGGCCGATCCATGGCGAGTGCGGCGGCTTCATGGTGCTGGGCGAAGCGCTGGAAGATGCCGAGGGCGAGACACACAAAATGCTCGGCCTGCTCGGCCACTCGACCAGCTTCGCCAAACGCAAGATGAATCTCGGCTATCGCCAGGCAAAATTGCACGCCGATTGCCCGCTGGGCGCGGAGGGCACGCTGATCCGCGGCCATGAATTCCACTATGCGCAGATGACGGCCACCGGCAACGATGAGCCACTGGCCGACCTCGCCGACGGCCAGGGCAATCCGCTCGGCGCCTCGGGCTACCAGCGTGGCAATGTCAGCGGGACGTTCTTCCATGCCATTGCGAGGGGTGCATGACCGCAGTGCCCTCACCCCGACAGGCGTTCGACGACATCGCGCTCTGCCTGGTCTTCTTCACCCGGCTGCCGCTGCCGGTTTTCGACTTCCGCGACCGCAGCCTGGCCAGCGCGATCTGGGCGGCCCCGGTGGCCGGTCTCGCCGTCGCCTTGATTGGCGCAGTGGTCTACGCCGTCGGAACAAGGCTCGGTCTTGCCGCCGGCCCCACTGCAGCCCTGGCCCTTGCCTCCACCCTGCTCGCCACCGGCTGCCTGCATGAGGACGGGCTTTCGGATGTCGCCGACGGTTTTGGCGGCGGCAAGACGCGTGAGAAAAAACTGGAGATCATGCGCGACAGCCGCATCGGCGCCTATGGCGCTTGCGCACTCGGCCTTTCCCTGCTGCTCCGCTGGAGCGTGCTCTCGGAATTCGCCACGTCAGCGCAAGTCCTGTTCGCTCTCGTTGCAGCCCATGCCGGCTCGCGTGGCCTGCTCGGCGCCTTCATGTATCTGTTGCCGCCAGCCCGCGACGACGGCCTTTCGGCCGGCGCGGGCTCCGTCTCGGCCGAAACGGCTGTTCTCGGCGCCGTACTTGGCGCGCTCGCGCTGCTGGCGCTTGGTATCGGTGGCGCGGTTGCAGCAATTATCCTGCTTAGCCTCCTGTTCACCGCCTTCCGCGCGCTCTGCCTCAACCAGATCGGCGGCCAGACCGGCGATACCGTTGGCGCGCTGCAGCAACTCGGCGAGATCGCCATCCTGCTCGTCGCTTCCGTTTCCCTATCCTGACTCTCTTTCGGAGAAATCTTTCCCATGCCCTTCAAATCGCTTGATGAACTGCGCGCGGCTTGCCTCGACCTTCCTGCCGGCAGCGATACCGCGGCGGCAGCCGTGGCCCGCCGTCAAAACACGCTGACCAAGCCACAGGGCAGCCTCGGCCGGCTAGAGACCATAGCCGCCTGGCTGGCGCGCTGGCAGGGCCGCGACATGCCGAAGCTCGACCGCGTGAAAGTCTTCGTCTTTGCCGGCAACCATGGCGTCACCGCCCAGGGCGTGTCGGCCTTCCCGTCGGAGGTCACCGTGCAGATGGTGGCGAATTTCGCCGGCGGGGGTGCTGCCATCAACCAGCTTGCTCGCATCGCCGGAGCCGAGCTCGATGTCATCCCGCTCGACCTCGACCACCCGACCGGCGACTTCACGCAACAGCCGGCAATGGACGAGAAAGCCTTCCTAGCCGCCGTCTCGGCCGGCTACGGCGCGGTGACCGGGGATATCGACCTCGTCTGCTTCGGCGAAATGGGCATCGGCAACACCACGCCGGCGGCGGCCCTTTCGACCGCCCTGTTCGGCGGCCGCGCGGAAAAATGGACTGGGCGCGGCACCGGCGTCGACGATGCCGGCCTGAAGCGCAAGGTCACCGCCATCGAGGCCGGCCTCAAGCGCCACGCCGACGCGCTTGCCGACCCGCTGAAGGTTGCAGCTGCGCTTGGTGGCCGCGAACTTGCCGCCATCTTCGGCGCGACGCTGGCCGCGCGCCACAACAATGTGCCTGTGCTGCTCGACGGCTTCGTCTGCACTGCCGCCGCCGCTCCCCTGGCCAGGCTGCACCCGGCTGGCCTCGCCCACACCATCGCTGCCCATGTCTCGGCCGAATCCGGCCATCGCCGGTTGCTGGAGGCGCTCGGCCTGCCGCCGCTGCTCGATCTCGGCATGCGGCTCGGCGAAGGCTCCGGCGCCTGCCTCGCCGTCAACATCGTCCGCTCGGCGCTGGAATGCCACGCCCGCATGGCAAGCTTTGCCGAGGCTGGGGTTTCGGAGAAGTAGCTGCGAGACTTTACCGCACTGGGGGCGTACCAAGCTTCGCAGGGTCTCAGGTCGTCTCCTAGATTTGGGCGACGGAGAAATCTATAGTGGAGTGCGGAGCGGGAGAAGTTACCGGTGGAAAGCGACTTTCAAGTTTTCATAAGCTACGCCAGGCCGGACCGCGAGGCGGCGGGAGAATTGTACGACTGGCTAAAGCAAAATGGCTTTGACAGCTGGATTGACTTCAAGAAAGTTAAAGGTGGGCAAAATTGGGATTTTGAAATTAAACGAGCTCTGGATAGGTCAGCTGTTATCGTCATTCTTTGGTCAAAAAATTCGCGCGACCGTCGGGGTTATATCCAAAGGGAGCTGAAACTCTCTTTGGAAAAATACCAAGAAAAGCTGATTGACGATATTTTTATAATACCCGTTCTTCTTGATGATAGCCCCATCCCCGACCAACTAAAGAGTATTCAAGCTCTGTTCGCCAGCGAATCTGACTTTAAAGAAGCATTGTCTGATGCGATATCGCATCAGATTGAGCGGCTGGGCGGCGAGCGTGAGCGCGTCCAATTAGATCAGGAAATCACTTGGCACTCCTCTTGGATTAAGGAAGAGTGGGAAGGAACCCCCGGATACACGATTGAACTTCAAATATTAGATTTTTCCTCCACAACAATTCCAAATATAGCCCAGATAGGTCAACACGTTAGGGGTGTGTTAATCGAATATTTATTTTCGAATCGTCGAAATAAATTCGATCAAGGGTCAGAATTTTACAACTATGCACAGGATAAGTGGGCTCGTACGAACACGTTCGATGCCCGCTGTGGCGCCCCGGTGTTTTGCAACAAGGTGGTGACCCTCCTCTACGCGACTAATTGGTACGGTGCCGGAGCTGCGCACGGTACGCACGGCCATAGAACTTTTGCATTTTTGCTTGAACCACTCATCAAGATCGAATCGCTTGAAAGCACATTCCTAGAGCCAGACCTCGCGTTTCCAATTCTGCAAAAGGAAATCCGTGAACGGCTGGTAAAATACAATCCAGGGGGAGACGAGGAGTCAGAACCCGGCGCCATAATCGGACTTGAAGAAGAGTGGGTAAACAGAGGTACTGAGAAGTGGTCGGATTTTGGATCATTCGTTTTCAATGAGAATAGCCTCGATATCCACTTCTCGTCCTATCAGGTCGCTTACTTCGCGGCGGGCACACCTCACGTTTCGATTCCATACCCCTCAATCGCCAAATTGATGCGGGAAGAGTACGTCATCGCCCTCAATATCCAGAGATATGGCTAGGTGCCCTCTGTTACTAGGAGCCCTTTTGCGGATTTGACTCGCGAGGCTCGCGGCCTCGCTCTGTCTACAACATGTTGAAATATCAGCGGAAAAATGGTGGGTGCGCACAGGATTGAACTGTGGACCCGCTGATTAAGAGTCAGCTGCTCTACCAACTGAGCTACGCACCCACTCGACCGGTAAAACCGGCGTCGGCGGGCATATAGCCGCCGATACCAGTCATGTCCAGCCCTGCCGGAATCATTTCCCGACAAATCGCTCAGAGCATGATCCCGAAAAGTGGAATCCGGTTTTCGGGAAAGATCATGCTCATTCCGAAACTTGGAGCCCCATCCCCATTTATCGGGATGGAACAGGCTCCAAGTGCCGCACAGGGTCAGACGAACAGCCTGCCTTCCGCCACCTTCACGGCATGCCCCCCAATGCGCGCCGCCGCAAGTTTGCCGCCTTCGACATTGAGTTCGAGGCGGATACGCGACGGCCGGCCCATCTCCAGCCCTTGCTCGATCCACAGCTGCGATACGCCATCCGTCGGGCGGTCGAAATGCATGACAGCACCTGCGAAAGCGGCGGCCGCCGAACCGGTCGCCGGATCCTCATAGGAGGGACTGCCCGGCACGATCATGCGCACATGGAAGGCGCTGTCGTGGTTCACCGTCTCTCGGCAATAGACATAGGGGCTGGCGAAGGCCCATTCACTCTTGCGCGGCGCCAGTTCCGACCAGGCCTGGTAATCGAGCCTTATCCGACCTGCCGCCTCCAGGTCGGCGACGGGTATGGTCACGTAGGGCACGCCCGCCGACCAGAACGAGACCCGATGATTCTCGAAGCCGATTTCGTGCGGCGTGAGGCCAAGGGCAGCGCCGATCGCTTCCGGGTCGGCGGACAATTCCAGTGGCTCCGGCAGTTTGGCCAGGTCGAACTCGGCGAAGGTGGCGCCATCATGCTTGCTGACGGCGCAGCGCACCGGGCCGATGTTCTCCTCCAGCACGAAGATGCCGGCCCCGCCCTCGCCCGCCTGCTCGGCGAGCGCGATCGCCGAGCCCACCGTTGGATGGCCAGCGAAAGGCATTTCATAGTCGGGCGTGAAGATGCGGATACGATTGCGGTGTTTGGGATTGTCGGGAGGCAGCACGAAGACGGTTTCGGAGAGATTGAACTCGCGCGCAATGGCCTGCATCCCGGCCGTGTCCAGCCCTTTGCTGTCGAGCACGACGGCCAGCGGATTGCCGGCCAGTTGCTCGGTCGTAAACACATCATAAAGCAAGTAATTGCGCGGCTGCATTTCAGAAAGTCCTCTGCCTCAATCCAAACATGAGCGAAATTTAATTTGATATTCGAACCGGTCAGCCTGATTTGTACACTCATAGGGACATCAGGCGTTATAGGGGTCCGGCGTGGACCAGATTGTCAATCTGCCAAAGACGGAATCGGATTCCGCCATCGAGACGGCGCTCGGCCTTGATCGCAAAGGGCTGCGCAAGACGCGTCGCCGTGGCTGGCTCTATGGCCTGCTGGCGCTGATCGTCATCGCCGCCGGCTTCGTCGGCTACCAATGGTATGCCGGGTCTCCCGTCAAGATCGACTACACGACGGTGCCGGCCGCTGTCGCCGACCTTACCGTCGCGGTTTCGGCCACCGGCACGTTGCAGCCCCTCACCCAGGTCGACATATCAAGCGAACTGTCCGGAGTCGTCCGCTCGGTTTCGGTCAATGAGAACCAGCAGGTGAAGAAGGGCGATGTGCTGGCCGCGCTCGACACCGCCAAGCTGGAAGTGCAGATCGAGCGCGCCGAGGCCTCCGCCAAGGCTGCGGCGGCGAGCGTCGAGGACGCCACGGTGACGCTCAACGAAAACGAAAAGGCGCTTGTCCGCGCCGCGGCGCTGACCAGGCGAGGCATGGCGACGGACCAGTCGCTTGAAGCGGCAACCGCGACACGCGACCGCTCCAGGGCGGCGCTCGACAGCGCCAAAGCCAATCTGGCCATCGCCAATGCCGACCTCAAGGCGCAGCAGACCGATCTTGCCAAGAGCACCATCTATGCGCCGATCGACGGCATCGTTCTGACGCGCTCGGTCGATCCCGGCCAGACCGTCGCCTCCTCGCTGCAGGCGCCGGTGCTGTTCGTCATCGCCGCCGACCTCAGGAACATGGAATTGAAGGCAGCGGTCGACGAGGCCGACATCGGCGCGGTCAGGCCAGGCCAGCATGCCCGTTTCACCGTCGACGCCTTCCCGGAACGGCCATTCGATGCCGAGATCCGCGACATCTCCTACGCCTCCGTGACCACCGACGGCGTCGTCACCTACGATGCGCGGCTCGAGGTCGACAACAACGAGCTGTTGTTGCGGCCCGGCATGACCGCCACCGTTTCGGTCGTCACCAGGCAGGCCAAGGGCGTGCTCACCGTGCCGGCCACCGCCTTCCGCTATCGGCCGCCAGCAGCATCCACCGCCCGCGCATGGAGCCTGAGGGACCTGTTCACCGGCCGCATAGGACGTCCGGGCGGCAATCGCCAGCGCCAGGCGACGACGACGCCCACCGACGGCTCGCGCACGCTCTACGTCCTGGAGAATGGGCGGCCGCGACCGGTCAGCGTCAAGACCGGTTCGACCGACGGCGAACTGACCGAGATCATTTCGGGCCTCGACGAAGGTGCCCAAATCATCACCGCCTCGCAGCAGCGGAGCTGAGGCTGTGGCGTCGGGCGCGACCCTCATCAGCTTCGACAAGGTCTGGAAGAGCTATGGCCAGGGCGAGGCCCGGATCCATGCGCTGGCCGGTGTCGATCTTGCTATCCGTCGTGGCGAGTTCGTCGCCATCATGGGTCCGTCCGGCTCCGGCAAGTCGACGGCCTTGAACATCATCGGCTGCCTCGATACGCCGACGGCGGGAACCTACAGTTTCGAGGGCATCGACGCCGGAAGGCTCGACCGCAACCGCCGCGCCATGCTGCGCAACCTCTATGTCGGCTTCGTCTTCCAGGGCTACAACCTCTTGCCGCGCACCACGGCGGCGGAAAATGTCGAATTGCCGCTGATCTATCGCGGCGTTGCTGCCCGTGAGCGCCGAAACCTCGCCATGCAGGCGCTGGCCGAGGTCGGCCTTGTCGGCCGCGAGCATCATACGCCGGCCGAACTGTCAGGCGGCCAGCAGCAGCGCGTGGCAATCGCGCGCGCCATCGTCACCCGGCCGACGCTGCTCGTCGCCGACGAACCAACCGGCAATCTCGATAGCGCCCGCACGCATGAGATCATGGAACTCTTGGCAAAGCTGAACACCGGGCTTGGCCTGACGATCGTGATGGTCACGCATGAGACCGACGTCGCCTCCTATGCCCAGCGCACGATCCGCTTCCTCGACGGCCGCGTCGCCTCGGATACCGCGAAGTTGGAAGTGGCCTAGACGATGATCTGGGAAACCGTCCGCCTTTCACTGACCTCCATCCGCCGCAACGTGCTGCGTTCGTTCCTGACGCTGCTCGGCATCGTCATCGGCGTCGCCGCCGTCATCGCCATGCTCACCATCGGCTCCGGCACCACCGAAAAGGTCAAGTCCGACATCGCCAAGCTCGGCAGCAATCTCCTCGTCATCCGTTCCGGCCGCCCGGCCGGCCCCGGCGGACCGGGAGGGCTCGACCAGGTGGTCCGACCGCTTGCCGAAAAGGATGTTGCCGCACTCGTCGCCCACCTGACCGGGGCCCGCGCCATTTCGCCGGCCTCGCAAAAGCAGGTGCGCGTCATCTTCGGCACCGAGAGCCTGACGTCGGGCGTCACCGGCACCGACAGCGCCTATCTCGATGCGCGCGACTGGAAGCTGGCGTCGGGCCGCCCGTTCAGCGATTCCGAAACCCGCTCGGGCACCGGTGTCTGCCTGATCGGCGAGACGGTGCGCCAGCAGTTCTTCGGCGCCGGCGACCCCGAGGGCGAGATCATCCGCGTCAACCGCACCTCCTGCAAGATCATCGGCCTGCTCGAACCCAAGGGCTATACCGGCTTCGGCCAGGACCAGGACAACGTCGTGCTGATGCCGCTGCATGCATACCAGCGCCGCATCGCCGGCAACCGCGATGTCGACAACATCTATGTCGCTGCCGACGACAGGACGCCGACAAGCGAACTGCTGCCGCGCGTCGAGGACATATTGCGCGACACACGCCGCATCACGCCTGATCGCGAGGACGATTTCTCGATCCGCGACATGACCCAGATTGCCGACGCCATGGCCAGCGCCACCACCACCATGACCGGGATGCTCGGCGCTGTTGCCGGCGTCAGCTTGCTGGTCGGCGGCATCGGCATCATGAACATCATGCTGGTCTCGGTTACCGAACGCACCCGCGAGATCGGCATCAGGCTGGCCATCGGCGCGCATGAGAAGCACATCCTGATCCAGTTCCTGGTCGAGGCGACGGTGCTGTCGCTGCTCGGCGGCATCATCGGCATCCTGATCGGCCTGGCGCTCGCCGGCCTCGCCTCGGTGACGCTGGCCATACCGTTCGCACCAAGCCCGGCGGTCATTCTGCTTGCCGTCGGGTTCTCGGCGCTGATTGGCATGGTGTTCGGTTTCTTCCCGGCGCTGCGCGGCGCAAGGCTCGATCCGATCGATGCGCTGAGGCATGAATAAAGGGCGTCACGCGACGTTTCAGCTATTTAAACTTTTTTTGGGGTTCTTTCGCCTCTTCCCTGTCGCCATTCAATCCGCGATGCTAGCATAATAGCAAGGGCTAATATGACCCGAGGGGGTGGGGAAGTATGAGCAAGAAAGAGCGCCTGATTCTGGCGGTGGTGATCGTTGAGGCCGCCTTGGCAGGCCTCTGGTGGTATCTGGCCAGCTATGGCATGGACAATCCCGATCGCGTCACCGCCGATTTCCAGCAGGTCATCGGGCAGACGATGGGAATGGCGATGGGAGCCTTGCTGGGTCTCGGCGTCATATTGTTCCTGGTAGCCGCCCGCAGCGATCGCAAGGCCATGGCAGGCAAAACGCGTCGTTAGTCCTTCCCGGCAAAATGCCACTCGATCAGTGGCTTCATGTGCCCCATCAGCCCTTCCGGCAGATCGGCGGCATGGCGGATGATCACCGGTCCCTCGATCTCCGGTTCGGCTTCGGCGGCAACGAAAGCTGAGATGCGCCGCGCGATCTCGTCGGCCGGCTCGACAATCCTATAACGGCGAAAGATCACCGTGCCGCTCGGCGTGGATAGTGCGTGGTAGCGCTGGCCGCGCGCGGCACCAGACAGATCGATCCCGGTCTCCTCGCCCACCTCGCGGACCATGTTGAAGTCGACGTCGACAAGTCCGTCACGAAAATCGACCGGCTCGAACGAGCCGGCTGCGAAATAGACCCGGCCGGCATTGACCGTGTGCGGCGCCATGCGGATCGCAACCAACGCGTTGTCGCCGGCGACCAGCACGGCATGGGCATAGGCGTGCTCGGCCCCAGCCACCTGCCGATTGCTGCGCCAAAGCATGAAGGTCGAGTAGCGCACCGCGTGGCAGCGGCCGACCAGACGACTGTCGCGGTAGCTGAGTGCTGAAAGCAGCACCACGGTGCCATCGAACAGTGCCGGATTGGCCGCGATTTCCCTGCTCCAATTCTCGGCGATCGCTTGGCGGTTGTCGCGCTCGAACGGATGCGGGCCGGGATCGAGCCTGACCTCGACAAAGTCGACCGGCAGGATAGTGTTGCGCGGCAGATCGAAGCTCACAGTCAGGCCATGTCCAGTGCGATCGCGACCGGACAATGGTCTGAGGCTTTCGGCCGGTCCCAGCCGGCGCGCGGAAAACGATCCACCTCCTGGCCGGCCGGAAATATCGTGCGCCAGGGCTGGCCGTTGCGGATGATGTCGGGGACGGCTGTCGCGTTCCTGGTTGCCAGCGCCTTCGACAGCAGGATGTAGTCGAGCTGGCAGAGATGCCGCTCTTCCGGCCCACGTGTGTGGTAGAAGGTCCAGCGATCCATTTCGGGCCGCCGCTCGACCGCGTTCTCACAAAAGCCGCCGGCGGTGAGCGTGTTGAGGCAGGACTGGCTCTCGTTGATCACCTCGAACCGATGGCCGTCGACGGCATCGCCGGTGATCTTCACACGCTGCCGATAATCGTTCATGTCGCCGCAGATCGCCCAGCGCTTGTCGGCGGCATGATCCCCGCCGAAACGCTCCTCGATGATGCGGCGCACCGCTTGCGCTTCGGCGATGCGCAGCGGCATCGTCGCCTCGCGGCCGTCGAGGCCGTTTCGAGGCGAGCCCATCGACTTGAAATGCACGAGATAGAGCGTCAGCGGCACGCCGCCCACCTTCAGGTCGATTTCCAGGCAGTCGCGCCGGAAGATGCGCCCATTGGCCTGGTTCCCCAGTGCGGCCAGTTCCGGCGTGAAGAGGCCGAATTGCTCGAACGTGACATAGGCATGGCTGGTCATGCGCACGAACTCGATCGGCTGGCCTTGCGCCGTCTCGTCGCGCATCATCACGGCAACGTCGATGCCGCGCGAATCATTGCCGGCGGTGGTGTATTTCTGCCGGTAGCCCTGCCCCACCATCTTGAACAGATAGCCATATTCGAAGGCCTTCAGCGCCTCGATGTTGTCGACCTCCTGCATGCAGATGATGTCGGCCCGGGTGGCGGCGATCGCCAGCGCCGTCAATTGCCGCGTATCGTCCGATTGCGCGATGGCGCGGGCCTGTTCCAGCATCCTGTATTCGGCCTCGCTCTGTATATCGAAAAGCGCCAGCGTGCGGTCTTCGTTGAGCTGGTTGCGGTATCCGGAAAAATCGAACCTGTTCATCAGGTTTTCGACATTGAATGTGGCGAGGCGCAGCGTCATGGCGACGAGCTTTGCCCGCAAGCGCGGGAGAAAACAAGATCGCAGGACCACCAGCGGAAATCTGTTGGTCCTGATGGCATTCCCGTCATGGTTGACGGAACCTTTTCCGTTCATCCTCCGTTCAGACGGCAAGTTCCATCAATGAGGTTCTTCCCCGGGGTATTCTGGGCGTGGGGCCTGAAATCTCATGGAGAGTGCAATGAACTCGCTCTTTTCTTCCACGGTGAAATCCGGGCTGATAGCCCTGGGTCTCATCTCCGGCATCACCGCGCCGTCCACCGCCGGCCCGATCATGCAGCCGGATTTCTCGGTGCCCGCCAGCACCGCGGCGCCGACGATCACGCCTGTCCGCGATGACTGGGCGGGTGGCAACGACCGGCGCTTCAACAATCAGTGGCAATGGCGTCGCCATGACGGCCGCCGTTTCTCAAGGTCGGGCAATTGGGACCGGGGTGACTGGAACCGCCGAAACTGGAATCGTGGGGATGATTGGCGTTGGCGCAATCATCGCCGCCATTACCGCGGCGGCTATTACGATGATGGCGCGGGCGCCGCGATTCTGGGCCTCGGCCTGGGGCTCGGCCTTGGCAGCATGTACAACAACTACAACTACTACGACGCGCCAGCACCGCGCCGCTATTATCGTGCAGGGTCCAGTGCTCACGTCCGGTGGTGCTACAATCGTTACCGCTCGTATCGCGCCTGGGACAACACGTTCCAGCCCTATGGCGGTCCCCGTCAGCAGTGCTGGTCGCCTTATAGCTGAGCCAGAGACCGGTGAATTCCCGAACGGCGCCGCACCTTGCGGCGCCGTTTTTCATTTGATTTTTCATCTTCCACACGCCGTCAGGCCGAGAAATAGCGACGCTGCCGCCAAAGATAACGCGATCTTTATCAGGCCGGCCAATTATCGTTCCGATCGCTCCGCCTGACATGCGACGATCGCCCAAGGAATGATTATCGGAATTGCGCGATGGCCGAAGACGAACACAGGGACAGACACAGGCAGCGCGTGCTGAAGGGCGCGACGATCCTGACTGGTGTGACCAATTCCGAGGTCACCTGCACGGTGCGCAACATGCATGCCGGCGGCGCGGAACTGAAAGTCTCACCCCATGCGCGTGTACCCGACCAATTCCTGCTCTATGTGCCGCACGACGGCATCGCCTACAAGGCAGTGGTCCGCTGGCGCCGCGAGGACCGCATCGGCGTGATGTTCACCGGAACCGAACCGAAGCCACATTGGCACTATGGCTGATATGATTAAGCCGGCGGAGCGAACCGCCGGCTTGTTCATGCACAATGATGAAATTGCGAATTAATTCTTGGCCTTGTCGACCAGCTTGTTCTTCGAGATCCATGGCATCATCGCGCGCAGCTTGGCGCCGACTTCCTCGATCTGGTGGCTGTCGTTCATGCGGCGGATGCCCTTGAAGCGCGACAGGCCGGCGCGGTATTCCTGCATCCATTCCGAGGTGAACTTGCCGGTCTGGATATCCTTCAACACGCGCTTCATTTCGGCCTTGGTGTCGGCGGTAATGATGCGTGGGCCCGAAACATATTCGCCCCATTCGGCGGTGTTCGAGATCGAATAGTTCATGTTGGCGATGCCGCCCTCATAGATCAGGTCGACGATCAGCTTGACCTCGTGCAGGCACTCGAAATAGGCCATCTCGGGCGCGTAGCCGGCTTCCACCAGCGTCTCGAAGCCGGCGCGGATCAGCTCGACCAGGCCGCCGCACAGCACCACCTGCTCGCCGAACAGGTCGGTCTCGCATTCCTCGCGGAAATTGGTCTCGATGATGCCCGAACGGCCGCCGCCAACGCCGCAGGCATAGGACAGAGCCAGATCGAGCGCATTGCCCGAAGCGTCCTGATTGACCGCGACAAGGCAAGGCACGCCGCCGCCCTTCTGGTATTCGCCGCGCACGGTGTGGCCGGGACCTTTCGGCGCGATCATGACGACGTCGACCGAGGCCTTCGGCTCGATGAGACCAAAATGCACGTTGAGGCCGTGGGCGAAGGCGATCGCCGCGCCGTCGCGGATATTCGGCGCGATCTCGTTTTTGTAGATGTCGGCCTGCAGCTCGTCCGGTGTCGCCATCATCATCAGGTCGGCCCATTTGGCGGCCTCGGCCACGCTCATCACCTTGAGCCCGTCGGCCTCGACCTTCTTGGCGGTCGCCGAGCCGGCCTTGAGGCCGATGGCGATGTCCTTGGCGCCGGAATCCTTCAGGTTGAGCGCATGCGCCCTGCCCTGGCTGCCATAGCCGATGATAGCAACCTTCTTGCCCTTGATCAGGTTGAGATCGGCATCGCGATCGTAATAGACACGCATTGTTCTTCCTTCCCGTTTTTGAATTCAGAGGCCTTGCGGCCCGGTTTTTGCTCCGTGAAGAGCGAGAAACTGCTGCGTCGCGCGGACGGCATCGCCGCCGATCGCCGCATCAGTCAATTCCAGCCGGTCGCCGAGCAGAAGGCGCATCTGCACATCGCGGGCGACCAGCCCGAAAAAGGTGCGGAACGCCGTTTCGGCGTCCGAAAAGTCGAGAAGCCCGGCTTGCCGGCCTGCTTCCAGCACCGGCTTCAGGCGCCTTGCCAGCGCGAAGCGGCCGTTCTCCAGTACGATGGCGCCGAGATCGTCCTTGCCGGAACCGGCATGGCCGACCGCCACCCGGTTCAGCGCGATCGACGTGTCGCTCGAAATCACCCTGAGCCAGTCGGAAGCGAAACGCTCCAGGCTGGCCGTCAGCGAGGCGAGGTCGAGCCCCTTGCCATCGACCGGCACCACCCGCACCTTGGAGGCTTGCCACTGCACCGTCGCGGTCAACAGCCCATCGCGGTCGCCGAACCATTTGTAGAGCGTTTCCTTGGAACAGCTTGCGCGGCGCGCCACTGCGGTCATGGTCAGGTTATCGCCCTCCTCCACCAGCAGGCGAAGGGCCGCCTCAAGCACGGCCTGCTGCCGCTCCGTCAGCGCTTCGCTGGTGTCGATGTCGGCGCTTGCCTGCAACAATTTCTTCTCACCTTGCGAAATCTTGCGTACCGTACGTTACGGTTCTGTACCTCTATGGCGTATTGCCCCAATCGGTGCAAGTCCTATCTCTGTCCTGGTCCGCTATGCCCAAACGTTTATGTGGAAGATGGCGGTTTATCGGGAAGATGGCGGTTTATCGCGGAGATCAGGATGATCGCAGGTTTGCTCGCCTTAACCGTCGCCGCCGCCTTCGCGGGCGCTGCCATCTATGTCAGTGTCGCCGAACAACCCGCGCGCCTTCGGCTCGATGACCGGGCGCTGCTGCAGGAATGGCAACCCTCCTACAAACGCGGCGCCGCCATGCAGGCGTCGATTGCCGTTATCGCCTGTATTCTTGGCGTCATTGCCTGGTGGCAGACCGGCATTCTCGCCCATCTGATTGGCGCGGTGCTGATCATTCTTCCCTGGCCATGGACGCTGATCGTGATGATGCCGGCAAACCGGTTGCTGGAGGCGATGGATGCGGCCGTCGCCAACCCGCAAGCCCGGAACTTGATCGTCAAATGGGGCAATTTCCATCTGGTTCGAGCGACGCTTGGCGTAATGGCGGCATTGGCATTCCTTGCGGGTAGCGCCTGACGTCACCGTGATTTGCCTGCAGCGCCTTCGATGGCCTTTCCGTCATTGGCCGGATCAATCCTGCCACAACGCTTCCGCAAACCCGATCCGCCTGAATGGATCGATCACGGTTCCAGCCACCATCGAGGCAAGAATCCTCGGCGTCGGCGGGATTCTTGCGACCGTCGCCACCAGCCTGTCGCGGACAAACGGCATCAGCATCGAATCCGACTGGTAGAACGGCGTCAGCGCCAGCGACAGCGCCTGGAAGACCCGGACATGCCACCGCCGCGCCTGGACATAGGCCGCCAGCGCGGTGTCGACGCCGCCCGCCCGCACAAGCGCGTAGTTGAGCGCCGCGGCGTCGAGAAGCGCCATGTTCGCGCCTTGCCCGAGCTGCGGGCTGGTCGAATGCGCGGCATCGCCGATCACAGCCAGTCGCCGGCCAACCGGCAGCTTGAGCGTGTGATGGCCGTAGCGAGCCAGCGAGAGCTGGTCGAAACTGTCGATCTGGCGTGTGAACGCCTCGCATTCCGGCCACAGGCCGACCACCCTCGCCTTCCACGCTTCAAGGCCCATGACCCGCACGTCCTCGACATCAGCCGGTTTCAGGCTCCAGAAGAATGCCGCCATCGTCTCAGCGCCCGGTTCAGGCCGGCCGATCGGCAGCACGCCGATCATCACCCTGGCTCTGTCGTAGCGCTGCAGCAGGGCGCGTTCGTCGAAACCGTTGCCGTGCCAGCCGAGCGACGCCCAGAACGCACCATAGGCCAGCGGCCGGGGTTCGCCGGGATTTTTCAAGCACTGCCGCAGTTTGGAGCGCGAACCGCTGGCATCGACGACCAGGTCGAACGGCCCTGTCCTTCGTCCGTTGCCGCAGATCAGCACCGCTCGTTCGCCGGCCTCCAGCGTTTCGACCTCTACGCCCGTCTCGATGGCGATCGCTTCGCGCCGGACGGCGCGGAAAAGCACGCCGAACAAGGCCGCGCGATGCACCGCCAGGCCGAAACGACCGCCGCGCCGCGCATCGTAGCGCACATCGAGCACGGTGCGGCCGGTCCTGGCGTCGGCGCCATGCAGGCGTTCGATCCGGCTGCCCAGCGCCATGATGTCGTCGAGCAGGCCGAGATCGGCCAGCACTGTCAGCCCGGTCGGCTGCAGGATCAGCCCGGAGCCGACCGGCTTTGGTTCGTCGAAGCGCTCGAAGACGGTGACCCGATGCCCGGCGCGCTTCAGATAGAGCGCGGTGGCGAGCCCCGCCGGCCCGGCGCCGGCAATCGCGATGTCGAGAGAATTGCCCATGGCCCGCCGAATCCCGCCCAGGCCGGACAATCCTTCAGCGGTATCGGCAAATCAAGCTACAGGCGCCAAAGGTCAGCCTTGGGTGGCGTCAAAAGCGGCGCGCGCGTCGCGCACCGCGCCGTGGTTGAGTTCGGCCCACTGGACCAATTGCTGCAAGGGCCCGAACATCGAACGTCCGAGATCGGTGAGGCTGTACTCGACGCTCGGCGGCTTGGTTGGGAACACCTCGCGATGGACATAGCCGTCACGCTGCAAATCGTGCAGCGTCTGGGTGAGCATACGCTGTGAAATGTCGGGCACGAGACGCCGCAGTTCGCCAAAGCGATACGGCCTCTCCGCCAGTGCCATCATCAGCAGCGAACTCCATTTGCCGCTGATGCCCTGGATCACATCGCGAACAGGGCAATCGGCAAAATTGCCCCCATCGGTCATGGCTTTGTAGACCTCCATCTTCGATCGCAGATTGAGGATCTTGCTGTCCATCGCTGGTTCCTTGCGTGTGCCTACCTCCCGCAAAACTGCCTTCTTTACGAGGGTCGGTCAATTCCTATTTTAGTGCTGCTCTCTTTTTGAGACTATATGAACACCCACCGCTTCGGCGCAACGACAGGACCTCCAATGACCGAAACCCTTCTCGTCACCGGCGCTTCCGGCCAGCTTGGCCGCGGCGTCATTCATCATCTGCTGGACACGCTCAAGGTTGCGCCCACGCAAGTCATCGCTACCACGCGCGATCCCGCCAGCCTCGCCGACCTGGCGGCGCGCGGCGTGACCGTCAGGGCCGCCGACTTCAACGACAAGGCGTCGTTGACCAGTGCCTTCGAGGGCGCCGACAGGGTGCTGATCATCTCGACCGGTGATCTTGACCTCAAAAGCGGCAAGCGCCTGAAACAGCATGAGACGGCGGTCGCGGCGGCCAAGGAAGCCGGCGTCTCGCATTTGCTCTACACCTCGATGCCCAACCCGGAGCCGGTATCGCCGGTGCTGTTTGCCGGCGACCATTACGGCACCGAACAGGCGATCAAGGAGAGTGGCATCCCCTATACGATCTTCCGCAACGGCTGGTATCAGGAGAACCTGTTCATGTCGCTGCCGCATGCCATCGCCTCGGGGCACTGGTACACATCCGCAGCCGACGGCCGCACCGCCCATGGCGCCCGCGACGACATGGCAGCGGCAATCGCCGCCGGCCTCGCTTCTGGTTCGCGCGAAAGCAAGACCTACACGCTGACCGGCCCACAAGCCTATACCGTTGCCGAGATCGCCGCCCTGGTGACCGAGGTCACCGGTAAGCCGCTTGAAGTCATTCAACTGCCAGACGAGGCCTTGACCGAAGGGGTGAAGGCAGCAGGCGTTCCCGAGGACTTCGCCCGCATCATCGTTTCCCTCGACGCCAACACCCGCTCCGGCCGCATCAACATGGTGACCGATGCGATCGAGACGCTTTCGGGCCGCAAGCCCAAATCGTTGAAGCAGTTCCTCGAGGCGAACAAGGCGGCGCTGGCCGGCTGAACCTTTGAGATGCCGGCGGGACAGCGCCCCCTCTGTCCTGCCGGACATCTCCCCCTCAAGGGGGGAGATTGGATGTCGCTTCGGCTTTCGCCAATCACCAACGCTGGAAGGCCGGCGAAACGTAGAAGCTGCCGAATATTCTGCGCCGCAGCTAAATAGCCACCTGCGTTCCGATCTCGACCACGCGTCCGGTCGGGATCTGGAAATACTCTGTCGCATCCGCCGCCGTGCGCGCCAGGCCGATGAACAGCTTGTCCTGCCACACCGGCATGCCGGAATTGGGCGACGCCTTGAGCGAACGCCGCGACAGGAAGAACGACGTGGTCATGATGTCGAACTTCCAGCCCTGCTTGCGGCAGATCGCCAGCGCGCGCGGAATGTTGGGCTGCTCCATATAGCCGAAGTTCAGCGTCACCCGCATGAACAGATCGTTGAGCGTCTCCATCTTGACCCGCTCGCTGTCGGGCACGATGGGCTGCGGCGCCGTCACCACCGAAAGGATGACGTTCTGCTCGTGCAGCACCTTGTAGTGCTTCAGGCTGTGCATCAGCGCAGTCGGCGCGCTGAGCGGATCGCTGGTCAGGAACACGGCCGTGCCGGACACGAGCTGCGGTTTCTTCTTCAACAGGTTGCCGGCAAGGAAATCGAGCGGAATCTCGTTGCGGCGGGTCTTGTCGAACAGATAGCGGCTGCCCCGCACCCAGGTCCACATGGCCAGCACGACCGTGAAGGCCACCGCCAGCGACGCCCAGCCGCCTTCGAACACCTTGACGATGTTGGAGGCAAAGAAGCCGATATCGATGAAGGCGAACAAAGCCGTCAGGCTCGCGGCCAGCCAGAACTGCCATTTCCAGATGCGGGTCATGATGACGTAGAGCAGCACCGTCGTCACCAGCATGTTGCCGGTCACCGAAATTCCATAGGCCGACGCCAGCCTGCTGGATTCGCCGAAACCGACGACCAACAGCATCACCACCAGCGCCAGCAGCAGATTGACGCGCGGCATGTAGATCTGGCCGGATTGTCTTTCCGACGTATGCAGGATTTCGAGCCGCGGCAGCATGTTGAGCTGCACCGCCTGTCTCGTCAGTGAGAAAGCGCCCGAGATCACCGCCTGGCTGGCAATCACGGTCGCCGCCGTCGCCAGCACCACCATCGGTATCAGCGTCCAGCCCTCGTTCATCTCGAAGAACGGGTGGCCGACGACACCGCCATTGGCCAGCACGAAGGCGCCCTGGCCGACATAGTTGAGCAGCAGGCAAGGAAACACGATGGCCAGCCACGCCAGCACGATCGGCTTGCGGCCGAAATGGCCGAGATCGGCATAGAGCGCCTCGGCGCCGGTGACGGCAAGAAAGATGGCGCCGATCGTCACGAAGGCGACATCTGGCGAATTGATCAGGAAGGCGACGATATAATGCGGGCTGATGGCCAGCAGGATTTCCGGGTCGTCGATGATGTGGTTGATACCCGACAGGCCGATGGCCAGGAACCAGACGGCGGTAATCGGGCCGAAAATCAGGCCAACGCCGCCGGTGCCGAACCGCTGCACCGAAAACAGGATCGCCAGAATGACCAGCGTCAGCGGCACCACGTAAGGCTGGAACGTCGGCGTAACGACGTTCATGCCCTCGACCGCCGAGAGCACGGAGATTGCCGGGGTGATCACGGCGTCGCCAAAAAACAGGGAAGCGCCGACAATGCCTATGCCCAGAATCACCGCCGAGCGGGTCGGAAAACTGCCACGCGCCAGCGCCATCAGCGACAGCACTCCGCCCTCGCCGCGATTGTCGGCCCTGAGCACGAACATGATGTATTTGATGGTGACGATAATGGTCAGCGACCAGATGATCAGCGACAGCACGCCGAGAATGTCGCCGCGCTCGGCGACATTGCCGCCCGCCGACGCACGCAACGCCTCGCGGAACGCATAGATCGGGCTGGTGCCGATATCGCCGTAGACCACGCCGAGCGCGCCCAGCATCAGAACCTTGGTGCTGTGCTGTTCAATCTCCGGATGGCTCGATTGTTCGACGGTTTCTGCCTCACTACCAGTGTTGGCAAGGGCCATGGACGACACTCCGATAAGCGCGCGGTGCTCTACGCTTGCTGCGATGCAATATCAAGTGCCGCCGCGTAATCGCTTCCATGCGGGTAATGCAAAGCTGCCATCTCTACCACCCGCAAGCTTTCAGGAACCGCCCCACCGTGCCGGCCATGCCATACTCCAATGCGTCGGCTGTCAACCCGTGCCCGATCGATACTTCGGCCAAGGCCGGGATGCGCTTGACTAATGCCGGCAGATTGGCCACCACCAGATCGTGCCCGGCATTGACCTGCAGCCCGGCGGCAAGCGCGGCATCCGCGGTTTTTCCCAGTCTTTCTACTTCCTTCGCCGCTTTTGCCGAATCGGAATGGTAGCTGCCATAGGGGCCGGTATAGAGTTCGATACGGTCGGCCCCGGTGTCGCGCGCGGCTCTCATGCCGTCCGGATCCGCATCGGAAAACAGCGACACGCGCAAGCCTCCCTTTTTCAGGCGCTTGACGATCGGTGTCAGGAACCCCGCTTCTTCAACGAAGTTCCAGCCATGGTCCGAGGTGGCCTGGGCAGGGTCGTCGGGCACCAGCGTCACCTGCTCCGGCTGGTGCTTTTCCACCAGCGCGAGGAAATCCTCGCTCGGATAGCCCTCGATGTTGAATTCCGCCTTGGGGAATTCGTCGTCGATCAGCGCCCTGATCTCCGGCACGTCGGAATGCCTGGTGTGCCGCTCGTCGGGCCGCGGATGCACCGTCAGCCCGTGCGCGCCCGCCGCAAGGGCAAGGCGCCCGAGCCCGATCACGCTTGGCCATGGCAGGTCGCGCCGGTTGCGCAGCATGGCGATGGCGTTGAGGTTGACGGAGAGCTTTGCGGGCATTTTTCGGGTCCGGTCTGATCCTGGCGCGCATCTATAGCGTCTTTGACGGGAACAGACAGGGGGTTTCGGGTGTTCCAAGGTGAACGATTGCGTCCACCGAAGGAGGTCCCGTGAATTTTCTCGACGAGGTGCCGGCAGTCCGCCGCATCGACACCACCCGCGCCGATCTTTTCGCCATCGATGTCGTTGGCCATGTCACGGCCGCGGACGCGGAGAATTTGTTCGGGTTGCTGGAGGCGGCTTATGCGCTGCACGACAGGATAGATGTGCTCGTGCGCCTGGTCGACCATGACGGCGTCGACTGGGCCGATGTGTCGGACGAGACGATCGAACAGGGCACGGCTGACGCCGTGGCGCATATCGGCCGCTGTGCGGCAATCGGCGAGCCAAACTGGATACCGGGCGCACAAGGCATTCTGCCTGCCTCCGTGCCAATCGAATTCAGGCACTTCGAGGCCAAGGACGAAGCGGCCGCCTGGGAATGGCTGGCTGCCAAGTCGATCAGTCCACCGGTGATGCCGGCAGGATCGTGATGGTGACGCGGGATCGGTCTATCTGACGATAGTCAACCGTTCGGCAGCGCGGGTGATGGCGGTATAAAGCCAGCGCTGGCGGGTTTCCTTGAACGCCCAGCTTTCGTCGAAAAGCACGATCTCGTTCCATTGCGAGCCCTGCGCCTTGTGCACGGTCAGCGCATAGCCATAGTCGAAATCGTCGAAGCGCTTTTTCTGCTGCCAGGGGATATCGGCGTCCGGGTCCTCGAACGCCGCCTTGAGCAGCTTGATCTTGGCGACGCCGCGGTCCGGATCGTCCTCTTCCGGCGAGACCAGCAGATTGATGCCGGGCTTCACCGTCTCGCGCGACGAGGTCATCACCTTCCACAGCGAGCCGTTGAGCAGCCCCTTGGCGGGATCGTTGCGCAGGCAGACGAGCTTGTCGCCGGCCTGAGGATAATCGGCATTGAACCCTTTCAGCTCGCGCAGCCGCTGATTATAGCGTCGCCGCGTCCTGTTGGTGCCGACCAGCACCTGGTCCGCCTTCAGCACCAGTTCCTGGGTGACGTCCTCCTTGCCGATCACCTGCGCCGTGCCATAGTCGCCGCGCATGAATTCGCGGCCCTCGCGCACATCGAGCGCCAGCCGCAGAATCGGGTTGTCGCGCGCCTGCCGATGGATCTCGGTGAGCAGGATGTCCGGCTCATGGTCGGTGAAGAAGCCGCCGCCCGAGATCGGCGGCAACTGGCCGGGATCGCCAAGGACGAGGATCGGCGTGCCGAAGCTCATCAGGTCACGGCCAAGCTGTTCATCGACCATCGAGCATTCGTCGATGACGACGAGCTTGGCGCGCGATATCGGGCTTTGCCGGTTGAGCGAGAAGGTTGGCGACATCGAGGTTTTCCCGGTCACCTCGTCGGCCACCGATTCCTCGCCCTTCGGCCGGTAGATCAGCGAGTGGATGGTGCGGGCATTGACCGCGCCCTTGGAACGCAGCACTTGCGCGGCCTTGCCGGTGAAGGCGGCGAACTGCACCTGGCCGTCGACATGCTCGGCGAAATAGCGCGCCAGCGTCGTCTTGCCGGTGCCGGCAAAGCCGAACAGCCGGAAGACCTGCGGTCGCCCCTCTTTGAGCCAGCCGGCAACCGCCTTCAGAGCTTCATCCTGTTGGGGGGAAAATTCCATCAGAGCGAGAGACCGGATTCGCAAGACAAAGACAAGATAGCTGCCATCACCTCGATGCTATCGATGGACAAGGCTAGCAGGCGCAAATCGGAACGTAAAGGGAACGAAGACTGTCGGGCACGACCTATCCGGTCGGGCCGATACGACCTTCGGTCGGTCCGACACGACCTTCGGCCGGTCTGGGATCGTTCTCCAGCAGGATCGGCTTGCCGTGGGGTGTCGCATGCGCCGCGCGCTCCCAGGCGGCGGCCAGCGCATCGACATCGCCCTTGCCTGCAACGCCCTTGGTCGACAGCAGCTTTTCCAGTGCCGCCAGCCAGTGTTCGTAATAATCCTGGCCGTCGCTTGCCGCGCCGGGCTTCTTCACCTCGGCGGACAACGCCTCAGCCCATTCGCCCCAGGAAAACAGGCCCTTGTCGTGCAATGCCACCGTCATGGCGAAGGCTTCCGCTTGCCACGGCTCAGCGAACACCGGTTCGTCGAAACCTGCCGGCGCTGCGGGCTCAGGCCGGCTCAAGATAGCTCTCCCAGGCGTCGATCGAGACCGTCAGCGTTGGGTCGGCCCCCTCGCCCCAGATCTCGGCGCCCTCGAACACCACCGTGTAGACCCATTGCGGGTTCTCACCCTTGCCATGCGCATTGCTGTCCGGGAAGACAAACCCATCGCGCACGGCTTCCACGATTCCCCGCTTGCCGCGTGCATAGCGCGGCAGCCGCGTGTGGCCGGTCGGATGAAAATTCTTCGTCCGCACGCGGCCGCCCGCGCTGAAGCGCGCTGGCGTCGAAACCGGCCGGTCGCAAGGCCCGCCCTTGGCCAGCACCGCTGGCACGTTTTCCGCCTTCAGCACGCGCTTGGGTGTCGCAGCCGGGTCGACCGCCTTGCCCGCAGCCAGGTCGCGGTCGCTGACGAAACCATGGCGCTTGAGCAAGGTTTCCAGCGCCTTGATCCAGATCTGGTAGTAGCTCGAGGAATAGTAGTCCGCCGGGTGCAGCGATTCCCGTGCATGCCGGCTCTCGTCGAGACTCCACGCCCCCATGGCACCGGCCGTGAGCGTCACGCCAAGCGCCCGCCTTTCCCAGGCGGCGTGGAAATACGGCTCATCCTTCTCGGGCGCAATCGGCCCGAACCCCATCTGCCCACCGAGATCGTGCGGTCCGTTCATGCCGGCTCCCGCGCCAATGCCGTACCGATCATCGCATCGCGGCTCACCAGATCGGCCAGCCGCTCCTCGCTCCAGCCCTCGGTGCCACCAGGTCGCATCGGCACCACGAGGTAACGCAGCTCGGCGGTGGAATCCCACACCCGGATTTTTGTCGTCCCGGGCAGCGCCAGCCCGAATTCCTCAAGCACGCCGCGCGGATCGATCACTGCGCGCGAGCGATAGGGCGGCGCCTTGTACCAGACCGGCGGCAGGCCGAGCACCGACCACGGGTAGCACGAGCACAGCGTGCAGACGACGAGGTTGTGCGTCTCCTCGCTGTTGAACACCGCCTGCATGTGCTCGCCCTGCCGGCCGGCATAGCTCAGCGATTCGATCGCCGCCGTCGCATCGCGTTTCAGCCAGGCGGCGAAGCCGGCATCGGCCCAGGCCTTCGCCACCACCCTGGCGCCGTTGCGCGGGCCGATTTTCGTCTCGTAGGTGTCGACAATGACGTCGATGGCGGCCGGATCGATCAGGCCCTTCTCGGTGAGGATCGTTTCCAGCGCGCGCACCCGCGCCGCGAAAGGGTCGAGCTCGTTGTCGTGGTCATGGTCATGGGACATGGCCCCAAACTACGATTCCCCGCAGCCCGCCGCAAGCGCGACGCCTTGGGCCAGCCTATTCCGCCGCTGCCTTTTGCGGCTCGGCCATGTCCTCGACCGGATCGAACAGCGAAGGCTGCTCGTCGCTTTCCACTGTATGCAGCGCCGGTCGCTTATTCTTCGTGAAAAAGCCGAGCAGCCAGCCGGAGAAATTCTCGAAATAGACATAGATGACCGGCGTGACGAACAGCGTCAGCGCCTGCGAGGCCAGCAGGCCGCCGACGACGGCGACGCCGAGTGGCTGGCGCAGTTCGGCGCTGGCGCCGGTGCCGAGCGCGATCGGGAAGGTGCCCATCAGCGCCGCGAGCGTCGTCATCATGATCGGCCTGAAACGCATCAGGCACGCCTTGTGGATGGACTCCTTGGCGGACATGCCCTCGCGCCTGAGTTCCAGCGCGACATCCACCATCATGATGCCGTTCTTCTTGACGATGCCGATCAGCATCAGGATGCCAATTACCGCGATGACCGAAAGGTCCATGCCGGCGAAGCGCAGTGCAGCCACGGCGCCCAGCACGGCCGACGGCAGGCCGGTCAGGATGGTGAGCGGATGGATGAAGCTCTCATAGAGGATGCCGAGAACGATATAGATGGTGAGAATGGCGCCGCCGATCAGCAGGCCCTGATTGGCAAGCGAATCCTGGAACGTCTTGGCCGTGCCGGCGAAGCTGGTCGAGATCGCCTTCGGCATGCCGATCTGCTCCTTCAGCGCGGCGATGCGGGTGGTGCTGTCGCCAAGCGCCACGCCTTGCGGCAGATTGTAGGAGATGGTCACCGCCGGAAGCTGGCCGAGCTGGTTGATGGTCAAGGCGCCGGCGGTGCGATCGACGCGGGCAAAGGCGCCGAGCGGCACCAGGCTGCCGCTGGCCGTCCTCACCTGGATCGCAAGCATGCGTTCAGGCGACCATGCGATCCGAGGATCGAGTTCCATGACCACCTCATAGCTGTCCGCCGAGCCGAAAATCGTCGAAACCTGCTCGGTGCCGAAGCCGCCATAGAGGCTGGAGCGCAGGGTGTCGGTATCGATGCCGAGCGTCGCTGCCTTGTCACGGTCGACGACCAGTGTCGCCTGCAGCGCGTTGTTCTGCAGATCGCTGGTGACATCGGTGAAGAACTTGTGGTCGGCGGCCATCGCGTCGTTCAGCTTTTGCGCCCAGATGTCCGTGGCTCCATTGTCGAGCCCCTGGACGACCAACTGATAGGCGCTGGCGGAGGACCGTGAGCCGAGCCTGAGGTTCTGCACAGGCTGCATATAGGTCTCGATCCCTGCAACATTGGCCAGTTGGCGCCTCAGGTCCGAAAGCACCTTCTCGATGTCGGGGCGTTGGTCTTTCGGCTTCAACTGGACGAAGAGTCTTCCCTGGTTGAGCGCATTGTTCCCGCCGCCCACGGACCACGCCACATGGTCGACATAGGGTGAATGGGAAAAGACATTCGCTACCTGGCCCTGGAGTTTCGCTATGGCGTCGAACGAGATGTCCTGACGGGCGACGGTCGTGACCGATATCTGGCCGATATCTTCCTGTGGGAAGAAGCCCTTCGGGGAAATCTGGATCAGCCAGACCGATGCTGCCGCCGTTCCGGCGAAGACCAGGAACACCAGGAAAGTGTGGCGCAGGCAGAAGGTCAAAACCCGGTCGTAGCCGCGTGTGAAGAGGTCGTGCCTGTGGCCGCCACCATGCGCTTCGCGATCGGCCTTCGTCACCGACAGAAGCCGTGAGCAAAGCATCGGCGTGAGCGTCAGCGAGACGAACATCGACGCCAGGATGGCGACTGTCACCACGACGGCGAACTCGTTGAAGATGCGGCCGATGACGCCGCCCATCAAAAGCACGGGGATGAACACCGCCACCAGCGAGATCGAGATCGAGATGATGGTGAAGCCGATTTCGCGCGCACCCTTCAGCGCGGCGTCGAATGCCGAGAGCCCATCCTCTTCCATGTGACGGAAGATGTTCTCCAGCATGACGATGGCGTCGTCGACGACGAGGCCGACAGCCAGCGTCAGCCCCATCAGCGATATGTTGTCGATGGAAAAGCCGAACAGGAACATTGCACCGAGCGTTGCGATCAGCGAGATCGGCACGGCAACGGCCGGGATGATGGTCGCCGTCACCCGGCGCAGGAACACGAAGATCACCATCACCACCAGGGCGATGGTGAGGAGCAGCGTGAACTGCACGTCGTCGACGGCCTGGCGGATCGAGGTTGAACGGTCGTTGAGCAGCTTGATGCCGGCGGCGGCCGGCATCTGGTCCTGGAAGGACGGCAGCATCGCCTTGACCTTGTCGACCACGTCGACCGTGTTGGCGTCGGGCTGGCGCTGCACGGCCATGATGATGGCGCGCGTGCCGTCATACCAGCTCGCCGTCGTCGTGGTCTCGACCGAGTCGATGACGCGGGTCACCTCGCCCAAACGCACCGGATGGCCGTTCTTGGTGGCGATGATGATGTTGGAAAAGCCCGCCGCGTTGGTCAGTTGCGTGTTGGCGGTGATCGTCAGTTGCTGCTTGTCGTTCTGCAGCACGCCGAGCGGCGTGTTGCTGTTGGCCGACGCGATCGCTGCCTGCAACTGGTCGATCGAGATGCCGCGCGCGGCGAGCGCGGTCGGGTCGATCTGCACGCGCACGGCATATTTCTGCTGGCCGAAGATGGAAACTTGGGCCACGCCGTCGATGGTCGACAGGGACGGCGAGATCACATTCTCGGCGAAAGCGTCGAGATCGGTCAGCGGGACCGTATCGCTGACCAGCGACATCAGCAGGATTGGTGCGTCAGCCGGATTGACCTTGCGATAGCTCGGCGGCGCTGTCATTTCGGGCGGCAGCGATTTCTGCGTGCGCGCGATTGCCGCCTGCACGTCCGCGGCGGCCGCGTCGATGTCGCGATTGAGCACGAACTGGATGGCGATCGAGGTCTGGCCAAGCGAGTTGGAGGTCGAGATCGAATCGATGCCGGCGATGGTGGCGAACTGCTTGATCAGCGGCGTCGCCACCGAGGTCGCCATGGTTTCCGGCGAGGCGCCGGGCAGCGACGCCGAGACATTGACCACCGGGAATTCGGCGCTGGGGAGTGCGGCCACCGGCAGGAACTTGTAGGCAAACAATCCGCCCAGAACGAGGGCGAACGACATCAGCAGTGTCGCGACAGGCCTGCGGATGCAGAATTCGGAGATCATTGGCCCGCCCCGCTGGCCTTGCCGGCTTCGGCGACCTTTGGAGCGGCCTGGTCGCCACCCGCCACCTTGCCCTCGTGCACCGCGGCGCCATCCTTCAGCCTGGTCTGGCCCTCGACGACCACCTTCTCGCCGCTCCTCAAGCCGTCGCTGATGGCGCTGTTTTCGCCCTCGGTCAGCGCCACCTGCACCGGCCGCATCTCGACGGTGTTGTCCGGCTTGACGACATAGACGAACGGTCCCTTCTGGCTCGGTTGGACAGCGACCGTCGGAACCGAAATCATCTGCGGCATGATGCCGGCGTCGAGCACGACATTCACATATTGACCCGGCCACAGCGACATATCGGCATTGGGCACGCTCGCCCGCGTTGCGATCGTGCCGGAGGCGGTGTCGACGCTGGAATCGACGAAATCGAGCGTACCCTTGCCGATCGGCATCGGATCGCCGTCCTTGGTCAGCGTCACCGCCCCTTGTTGCGGCGAGGCCAACGCCTTGTGCAGCAGGGCGAGATTGCTTTCCGGCAGATTGAAGTTCACCTGCAGCGGATCCATCTGGGTGATCGTCACCAGCGGCGTCGTCGACGAACTGTTGCCGTTGCTGGTGGTGACGAGATCGCCGAGCGATACATTGATCGCGCCCAGCCGGCCGGTGATCGGCGCCGAAATGGTCGCGTAGCTCAACTGGACGGTATCGGAATCGATCGTCGCCTTGTCGGCGTCGATGGTTGCGACAGCGGCCTTCTGCGCCGCCAGCGCCTGATCGTAGGTCTGCTGCGTGCCGGCCTGCTTGGCGACAAGATCCTTGGCGCGCTGAAGATCCGCCGTGGCGCTGACGAGCATCGCCTGGTCCTTGACCAGCGTCGCCTGGTCCTTGGCCAGTTGCGCCTTCAGCGCGCGATCGTCGAGCGAGAACAAAAGATCGCCGGCCTTTACCATCTGCCCGTCCTTGACCGCGATGGAGACGATCTGGCTGGACATCCGGGCATTGATACTGACCACGGCGGGTGACGAGACGAAGCCGATGGCATAGCGGCGGATCGGGAAATCGGCCGTCGAAGCCGTGGCCGCGACGATCGAGGCCGAACGCACGCCATTGCCCCCGCCTGCCTTGTCGGCACCCGGCTTGCCCGCGCCCGACTTGCCCGCGCTCGACTTGCCCGCGCTCGACTGGTCAGCGGCGGCGGTCTGCTTCGGCGCTATGAACTGCTGAACCTTGCTCATCGCCGTCGGCGAAAGATAGAGGCCTGCCCCTGCCAGGCAGGCTGCCGCGACCACTGCAAGGACGATTTTTCCGCGCATCGACAACATGCCCTCTCATCCGACACGCCGAACCCGGTGGTCTTAGGCTACTCAAATCACGGCATCCTGTCGCGATTTCGCGGAGTAGATAGGACACGCCTTTGGCGGAAAAGGGCCAAAACGCGGCATTACGAAGATTTAATGTGCAGTGCACAATAAGGCGGCACTAAAGCGCGTGGCATTCAGGGAACCTCGCCCGAAGCGTTTTATGCGCGCTCTTGGGCGGCAACCATCACTTGAGCATCGGCCACAGCGTGGCCGCCAGGAGCACGCCCATGGCGATGTTGAACCATTTCAGCCGCACCGGATCGGACAGGAAACCACGCAGCGCCGTGCCGAAACCCGCCCACACCGAAACGCTCGGCAGGTTGACGATGGCGAACGCCATCGAGATCAGCACCACCGACAAAAACGGATGGTCCGCGTCGCTGTAGACGGCCATGGCTGTGATCGCCATCACCCATGCCTTGGGATTGACCCACTGGAACGCCGCCGCGTCGATGAAGCGCATCGGCATTGCCGTCGCCTCACCCTTGCTGGTCATCGATCGCGACATGGCGATCTTCCAGGCGAGATAGAGCAGATAGACGCCACCGGCGATTTTCAATCCGGTGTGCAGCACCGGAAACGCCGTCAGCACCGCGCCAAGCCCGAAGCCGACGGCCAAAAGCAGCACGAGGAAGCCTATGCAGATGCCCAGCATGTGCGGCACGGTCCTGACGAAGCCGAAATTCACGCCCGATGCCAGCAGCATGAAATTGTTCGGCCCCGGCGTGACCGAGGTCACGAAGGCGTAAACCAGCAGGGCAAGGAAGCCATCGAGGGACATGGACTGAGCGCCGGGCCGTTACATCCCCTGCGGGCCGCGGTTCATCGCCGCCACGCCGGTGCGGCAGATTTCGACCAGGCCGAGCGGCTTCATGATGGCGATGAACTGGTCGAGCTTGGAGCCCTTGCCGGTGATCTCGAAGATGAAATGCTCGGTGTTGGCGTCGATGACGCTGGCACGGAAGGCGTCGGCGAGCCTCAGCGCCTCGACGCGGGCTTCACCGGTGCCGGCCACTTTCACCAGCGCCAGTTCCCGCTCCATCGGCCGTTCCTGGCCGAGTTCCTGCGAGCGCACGGTGAGGTCGACGACGCGGTGCACCGGCACGATGCGCTCGAGCTGGTGCTTGATCTGCTCCAGCACATGCGGCGTGCCGCGCGTCACGATGGTGATGCGCGACAGATGCTTCTCGTGCTCGGTCTCGGACACGGTGAGGCTCTCGATGTTGTAGCCGCGGCCGGAAAACAGGCCGATGACCCGGGCAAGCACGCCAGGCTCGTTGTCGACCAGCACGGAAAGCGTGTGATTCTCAGGCTTTTCCGTTTCCTTGGCGATGAAATAGGCCGAGCCGGTGGGTTGAAGCTGTGCGTTCATGACATGAATCTCGATTTCAAACTCTTGAGCTAATTCTCTGTTTCCGCACGGCTTCTTCCGACAGCCCTGCCTCGGCTGGGGCGTTACACCAGCTCCCTGCCCTTGGCGTCGATGGCGTTGGCCACAGCCTCGTCCGTCGCCTCGTCGGGCAAGAGCATCTCGTTATGCGCCTTGCCCGACGGGATCATCGGGAAGCAGTTGGCGAGCGTTGCCACCCGGCAGTCGAAGATCACCGGCTTCTTCACCGCAATCATCTCCTTGATCGCGTCGTCCAGCTCGTCCGGCTTCTCGCAACGTATGCCATGGCCGCCATAGGCTTCGGCCAGCTTGACGAAATCCGGCATCGCCTCGGTGTAGGAATGCGACAGCCGGTTGCCATGCAGCAGCTGCTGCCACTGCCGCACCATGCCCATATACTGGTTGTTGAGGATGAAGATCTTGATTGGCGCCTCGTGTTGCACGGCCGCACTCATCTCCTGCATCGTCATCTGCACCGAGGCATCGCCGGCAATGTCGATGACCAGCGCATCCCGGTGCGCGATCTGCACGCCGAGCGCCGCCGGCAGGCCATAGCCCATCGTGCCCAGCCCCCCCGAGGTCATCCAGCGGTTTGGCTTCTCGAAATGATAATGCTGCGCCGCCCACATCTGGTGCTGGCCGACCTCGGTGGTGATGTAGGTGTCCATGTCCTTGGTCAGCGCATAGAGCCGCTGGATCGCATACTGCGGCATGATCACGTCGTGGTTCATCTTGTAGGCGAGTGAATCGCGCGCGCGCCATTTCGCGATCTGCTCCCACCACGGATGGAGCGCCTTCTTGTCGGCCTTGGCGCTCGCCCGCCACAGCCGCACCAGATCCTCCAGCACCCGGCCGACATCGCCAATGATCGGCACGTCGGTGCGGACATTCTTGTTGATCGACGACGGATCGATGTCGATGTGGATCTTCTTCGAATTCGGCGAGAACGCGGTGAGCCGCCCGGTGATGCGGTCGTCGAAGCGCGCGCCGATGCAGATCATGACGTCGCAATCATGCATGGCCATGTTGGCTTCATAGGTGCCGTGCATGCCCAGCATGCCCATCCAGTTCTTGCCCGATGCCGGATAGGCGCCAAGGCCCATCAGCGTCGAGGTGATGGGAAAGCCGGTCAGGTCGACCAGTTCGCGCAGCAAATGGCTGGCCTCGGGGCCGGAATTGATGACGCCGCCGCCGGAATAGATGATCGGCTTCCTGGCGCCGGCCATCAGTTCGACCGCCGCCTTGATCTTGTCGAGGTCGCCCTGGACTTTTGGCTGATAGCTGGTGCGCGGCGCCGTCTGCGGCGGCACATAGATGCCCTTGGCGAACTGCACGTCCTTCGGGATGTCGACCACGACCGGACCGGGACGCCCGGTCGTCGCGACATGGAAGGCCTCGTGGATGATTGCGGCAAGATCGTTGACATCCTTGACCAGCCAATTGTGCTTGGTGCAGGGCCGCGTGATGCCGATTGTGTCGCATTCCTGGAAAGCATCGGAGCCGATCAGCGAGGTCGGCACCTGCCCGGTCAGGCAGACCAGCGGGATCGAATCCATCAGCGCATCCTGCAGGGGCGTCACCGCATTGGTGGCGCCCGGCCCGGACGTCACCAGCAAGACGCCAGCCTTGCCTGTCGAGCGCGCATAGCCTTCCGCCGCATGGCCGGCGCCCTGCTCATGGCGCACGAGGATGTGCTCGACCTCGTCTTGCTGGAAAATTTCATCGTAGATCGGGAGAACCGCGCCGCCCGGATAGCCGAAAACATGCTTGACGCCATTGTCCTTCAGCGCCTGCACCACCATTTCGGCGCCCGTCATCTCACGCCGCTCGTTCTGTCCACTGCTCATCGGTCTGGTCCCGTATTGGTTCGCCGTCTGGCGATTGCTGGTCGTTTAGTCGTGTTTTGGGCAATAAAAAAGGCCCCCGAGGGAGCCTGTGTCTTGCGCATGGGAGGTTTTCGCCCGGCGGTTACACCGCCTTGCCCACGCGCTTTCCTACGAGAATGAGTGCCGTTTTCATGGTGGCGGACAATAGAATTGGTTTTGCGCCGCTGTCAACGGCGAATGTGAGTGACATTGACCGGTTCCGATCAATCATCGCTTCGAGTCGTCTGTTTCGCCGCAAGACACCGTTCCAACAGTATCCCGGGTGGCGCCAAAGTCTCGATAAGTTGCTGAAAAAGCGCCAAACTATTTGACGACGTGACGCGGCGCACATTTTGCCGCGATACTCCGGCCGACCGAGCTGGGAGGGCCCGGTGAAGCCACAGCAGACGACCAGGACGTCACGGGAGGAAATTGATGCTCGACAAGGCCCCAAACAAGAAACTGTCAGACCTGCTCGACCGGTTCGGCGCCGCACTTAGCGCCGGCGATGTCGACAGCGCGGTCGGATGCTTTCAGGTAGATTGCTATTGGCGCGATCTCGTCACCTTCACCTGGAACATCAAGACCATGGAAGGCCGCGACCAGGTGCGCGACATGTTGATCAGCCAGCTGGCGAAGACAAAGCCATCGAACTGGTCGATCGCCAAGGGTGAGGACGCCAGCGAAAACGATGGGCTCTTGGAGGGCTGGATCAGCTTCGAGACCGAGGTGGCGCGCGGCTTCGGCCACATCAGACTGAAGGACGGCAGGATCTGGACGCTGCTCACCACCATGGTCGAATTGAAAGGCCATGAGGAGCCGGCCGGCTTCACCCGGCCGATGGGCGCCAAGCATGGCCATGGCAAGAACCGGCCAACCTGGAAGGAAGAGCGCGAGAAGGAGGCGGCCGAGCTCGGCTTCAAGACGCAGCCCCACACGCTGATCATCGGCGGTGGCCAGGGCGGCATCGCGCTCGGCGCCCGGTTGAGGCAACTCGGCGTGCCGACCATCATCATAGAGAAGAACGAGCGTGCCGGCGATTCATGGCGCAAGCGCTACAAGTCGCTCTGCCTGCACGACCCGGTCTGGTACGACCATCTGCCCTATATCGACTTTCCTAGGAACTGGCCGGTCTTCTCGCCCAAGGACAAGATCGGCGACTGGCTGGAAATGTACACCAAGGTCATGGAGCTGAATTACTGGTCCTCGACCGAGGCCAGGAGCGCCACCTATGACGACAAGAAAAAGGAATGGACAGTCATCGTCCACCGCGACGGCAAGGATATCACGCTGAAGCCGAAGCAGCTGGTGCTGGCGACGGGACAGTCCGGCAAGGCCAACATGCCTGATTTCAAGGGCATGGACAGCTTCAAGGGTGATCAGCACCATTCTTCGAAGCACCCCGGCCCGGATGCCTATGCCGGCAGACGCGCCGTGGTCATCGGCTCGAACAACTCAGCCCATGACATCGCCGCGGCCCTTTGGGAAGCCGGCGCCGACGTCACCATGGTGCAGCGCTCGACCACGCATATCTCCAGATCCGACACGCTGATGGAAATCGGACTGGGTTCGCTCTACTCGGAAAAAGCCGTGCAAGGCGGCATGACGACAGCCAAGGCCGACCTCATCTTTGCTTCCCTGCCCTACAAGATCCTGCATGAATTCCAGATCCCGGCCTATGCCGAGATGAAGAAGCGCGATGCCGAGTTCTACAAGGGGCTGGAAAAAGCCGGCTTCATGCTCGACTGGGGCGACGACGATTCCGGCCTGTTCATGAAATATCTCAGGCGCGGCTCGGGCTACTATATCGATGTCGGCGCTTCCGACCTGATCATCGACGGTTCGATCAAGCTGAAAAGCGGCGTCGAGGTGAAGGAGATCAAGGAGCATTCGGTCCTGCTCAGTGACGGCTCGGAGCTGCCGGCGGACCTGATCGTCTACGCCACCGGCTACGGCTCGATGAATGGCTGGGCGGCTGACCTCATCTCCAGGGAGGTTGCCGACAAGGTCGGAAAATGCTGGGGCCTGGGTTCGAACACCACCAAGGATCCCGGCCCCTGGGAAGGCGAATTGCGCAACATGTGGAAGCCGACGCAGCAGGAAGCGCTCTGGTTCCACGGTGGCAATTTGCACCAGTCACGCCACTATTCGCAATTCCTGGCGCTGCAATTGAAGGCGCGCCACGAAGGCATCGAAACGCCGGTCTACGGGCTGCAGCAGGTCCATCACAAAGGTTAGCAGGCAGGATAAGGCATAGACGCAGCCCACAGACGGAAGCGCGGCGAATGCCGCGCTTCCCTTTGCCGTCAGGCGGCAGGTGCGTCAGGTGCGGATACCGGCTGGCTCTGTGTGGCTGCCAGCGCGTCGCGCAGAGCCTGCTCCTTGGTGTGGTCAAGCGAGGTTTTCAGCACGGTGCCGCCCGATCCCTTCAGGTCCTCGAGCACCTTGTCGGCTGTCATCTTGCGGACCAGCACGAAGAGTGCCGCGTTGCCGGGCTGAAGGCTCGACCCCAGATCCTTCATGAACTTGTCGTTGATGCCGAAATCGCTCAGCGCGCCGCCAAGTGCGCCCGAGGCCGCGCCAACCGCCGCCCCCACGACCGGCATCAGGAAGATCATTCCGACGAGGAGCCCCCAGAAGCTGCCGGAGACCGCTCCAGCGGCGGTAGGGTTGAAAAGTTGATTGAGCTTGACGTCGCCGCTCTCCTGCTTCACGGCGATCACCGCGTCGCTGAGTTCGATCAGGTATTCGTTCTGCAATTCGAACAGCCGCTTGCGCACCTCTTCCGCTTTGGCTTCGGTCGGATAGACGATGGCGATCAAATCGGACATGGAATAGCTCCTTGTTGGCTTGCAAATGCTCGGCAGTTCCGCCCCATGCTACGAAATCTTCGTGACAGCTATTGTTTGCTTCGCGTCGCTCAAACGGTGATGCGCGCCGGAAGCAACTTCGGACGGGCAGGCAGCACCGCGAGAAGCCGAAAGATACTCGAACCAGTACTTGACTGTCTATCTGCTGGGGCGATGCCATTCGAGACACGAGCGTGCCGGTCAGCGACTGCGACCTGACGTCGGCACATCCGTGCAGCCCGCGCGGCGTTTCCGCCGCGCGGGGTCTTTCGTTTCAGGCCCTGAGCGTCACGCCCCTCGCCTTGGCCCAGCGCTCGACGACCTTGCGCTCCTCCAGCGAGGCGAGACGATTGCCGAAGCCGCGCACCTGCACCGCACGGTTTTGCGGGTCGAGCTCGATCGTCAGCAACCGTTCGATCTTGCCGAGCGCGGTGCGTCGCAGCACCCAGATCGAGGCGTTGCCGGCGATGCATTTGGCTGCATACATCGAGACGCAATGATGCATCGCCCTGCTCTCGGCAACCAGATCCTCGGCTGTCTTCAGCTGGCGAACGAAGAAACGCTCGCCATGCGCCTTCGCCTCCTTGGCCGATGGCTGCCATTCCCAGTCATCGAGGCGCGAGCCGTCCCAACTGCGGCGCTGTGACTGCAATCCCGCAGTAGGCGGAGCCCTCCCGGCGGCGCGGCGGCGCATTGCCTCGATGCGTTCGATCGCGGCAATGTCGCGATGCCATTCCAACATCTGCCGACGCAGCGAGCCGAGCGTGCGGCCCTTCAAGCTGTACGCCGCATCGCGCTGGTGCATCGCACCGATATAGTCGCACAGATCGTCGATCTCCTCCTTCGACGCTGGATGCCCGCAGAAAAATCGCGTCACCTCGCGCCAGAAGACCAACTCCCCGCGCGGCGTGCGCGTGATTTTCGTCCGCGCAAGGCGAGCGGCCAACCCTGGATCATCCGTATAGGAGCGGGCGATCGCCAACCAAAACGCCTCATCGAACGAGAAGTCGCCGGACACATTCAGGAAGCAATGCACTTCTTTGCGCGACAGCCAGGCATTGGCACCGGCCTTGTACAGCGAGTCACCACGCGCGACCGCGATGTACCAGGCCCTGCGGAGCGTGACCTCGTTGCCATTCAACCCCGAGGCATCCAGCCAGATGGCCTCGAGCGCGGCCGAAACCGGGTAGCGTGCATAGAGATGGCGTGCCGCAGCCAGCCGCAGGCGCGCGCGGTCGCGCGTCTTCAGCTTCGGACGCCACAGCGCGCCGTCACGGATCGCCATGCCGGCAAAGCAGCGACGTGCATCATCGAGCGCCTGCTCGAAATCCGGAGCGGGACGCGGGGCGGGCGAAACCCGCCGCAGCGTTGCCGTATATGCTTCAATGCGTTCGCGCTCGGCGTCCCGCCTGCGCTGGATCACGGACTTCGCCATGGCCGTTTTTCCCAATTGGACCTCTGTCAGCCGCACGCAATCTCAGCGTCGGCACGGTATGTGTCGATCTGGGTTGCCGGGACATTGACAGGTCTCCTCTGGGGACGACGGTTTGGGAATGGGTGGCGTCTCTACGCTCACAACGAACTCGACGCAACCGCCATTCTTTCAATGTTTACAATAGCCTGACCGAGTGTTGCAAAGACGCATCTCAGGTCTTCAGGCAGCCGCGATCGGCGGCGGGGAGCTCTCGGCTCCCACCGTTTTAATGAATCAACGCAGCATCGGCGCCGTTGCGACATGACGAAACGTGCAGCGATGACCAAGCATCGCGACATAGCCGTTCTCGAATTGTCAGGAAGTTGAAAGCCCGCTGGAGCGCGGGTTCAGCCCGTCCGACCGCCGCGGAGGCGCAAAACGCGTGAACAGATCTCATCGTCGCCTCCTTCAAAGGTCAGTAGGGTGCGGCAATGAAAGAGGGCCGCATGTCGGGCGCGGCTAATACATCGGAACAAGCGCCACAGCAAGATGGCGAATGTCCCTTCCGGCGCAGCACTGACTTGACGGCATGAACTACCCCGGCGACGCGCCGATACGCTTCCAGTAGATGAGCGTGCCGGTCAGCCCGCCATGCGGCTTCAGCGCATAGTCCGGTATCTCTCCGGCCAGGGTAAAACCCAGCCTCTCGTAGAGATGCGATGCCCCCTCCTCGGTCGCGGTATCCAAGACCAGCAGCGTCCGGCCTTGCTCGGCGGCAAGGATCTCGGCGGCCCGCATCAGGCGGGTCGCCACGCCCTTGCCGCGATGCTCGACTCGGGTCATCAACTTGGCGATCTCGGCCCGGTGCGGCTGGTTGGGAGGACAGTCGAGCAGCAGGGTGACGGTGCCGACCAGCACTTCGCCGTCCCATGCGCCAAGCACCGCTCTTTCACCTCTTGCCGCCGCAACAAGCGACTTCGCCCAGAAGGCGCCGGCGGCTTCCTGCGACAGCGGGTGCATGAAGCTGACCGATCCGCCGGCCGCGACCGTTTCGATCAGCAGGTCGGCCAGCAGCGCCTGTGTTGAGGGGGCCTGCGCCAGTGCCCTGATTTCGATGGAACCCATGCGTGCGACGTCCTTGGAGCAAAGATGAAATGGCTGCGAAGTCGTAAGCATCGACCGGCGAAAAAAGCGCTGCCGTCAGTCGAAATGACTGACACGCCTTCGCTTCCTGGCCCGCCGGATCTCGGCGATGCGTTCGGTGTCTTCCTCTTGCAGGTGGCGCCCGCGCTCCAGGATCTCGAGCGTATATTCCTCATAGGTCAGACCCAATCGTTCGGCCTTTTCCATCCGCATCAGCATCACGTCGCGGCTCGGCGCCTTCCAGGCCTTGGCGTGCGCCGCCTGCCAGGCCAAGAAGACATAGGCGTCGCCCTCGCCCCATGGCGGACCCTTGTAGTCGTCGAGAGGCGGGCCGCCATTGTGCGAGCGTTTCGGGCGACGCGCCATTCGCCTCAGCCTCTTGCCAGCGCGACCAGATAGTCGGCGGCATCCGGTCCCGGAGCGTGGAAGGTGCAATCCGACGGCGCGCCAAGCGCCAGGCAGTCGCCTGGTTCGAGACTGTGCAAGATACTGCCTTCGGTGAATTCCAGCCGTCCGGAAATCAGCCAGATCTGCTGCCTGATGAACGCATAGGACGCCGCCGGAAAGCTGACCTTGGCTCCCGCTGGCAATTGGACCCGGATCAGTTCCAGCGGCATGTCCGAGACCGGCGAAAGATGCCGCCTGACATAACCGGTGGCGGGATCGCGCCACACCGGCTGATCACCTTCGCGAAGCAACCCGCCACCTTGCAATTCTGCCCGCGCAATCAGGGTGGAAAGCGTCATGCCGAAGGCCGCGGCGATGCGCACAAGGAGTGCGGCGGTCGGGCTCGTCTTACCGTGCTCCATCGTGCTCAGCATGGCTTTCGACACGCCGGACCTATCGGCGAGCTCCGTCAGGGACCAGCCTCGCATGATCCTTTCCGAGCGTATTCGCCTGCCGATGGTCGAAGAGATATCATTCGCTATATCATTCATTCGTTCAATATATCGAATTATCTGACTCGAGCAAAGGGCAGTTTCGATTCAATTTTCACAAATGGCTTAAGTCCCCCTGCACCATCCCGCCTCACCCCACCTTAACCCCGTCGCTCTAAGGTCGATCTCCTGGGGAAATGGGAAAGCAGCCTGCTCATGTTTGTTGAACGCCAAGCCTCCGTCGGAGAACCGACACTGCAGGAGCGCCGAACAGCTGAGCAGAACGACAGGCGCATTCTGGGCAATGTCGTGCAATGCGACGGCGCGCGCGCCACCATCAGCGCCTATGCCGAGGATGCCGAGGGCACGGTCACCGGCCAATGGACCGTCGGCAAGATGATTTCCATCAACCTCGGCACCACGCGAACCGTCGGTCTGGTCTACGGGATCGGCAAGTCGGATCGCGCCTGGAGCAATGAGGGCCAGAACCCGATCGAGGTCAGCATCGAGCTCATCGGCGAGGTACGCGACGGCGCCGAGCCGGGCGCCAAGCCGGTTTTCGACCGCGGCATCACCTGCTATCCGCATATCGGCGCCATCGCCCATCGCATCCGCAGCCGCGACCTGCAGGCGGTCTATGACCTCGCCGGACGCCATTCCATCACTATCGGCACGCTGTCGCAGGACGAGACGATCGACGCCAACATCGCCATCGACGACACGCTGGCGCGCCACTTCGCCATTGTCGGCACCACCGGCGTCGGCAAATCCACGGCCGTCTCGCTGCTTTTGCGCAAGTCGATCGCCGCCCGGCCCGACCTGCGCATCCTCATCCTCGATCCGCACAACGAGTTCGCGGCGTCCTTGCCGGAATACTGCGTCAGGGTCGATTCGACGACGCTGGATCTGCCCTTCTGGATGTTCAAGCTCGAGGAATTCGCCGAAGTCCTGTTTCGCGGCCGTGAGATCGTGCCGGAGGAAGTCGATGCCTTGCGCGATCTCATTCCCATTGCAAAAAGCCTCTACCGCAACCCGAACTCGGGCACCTCTCTCAGGCGTGGCGCTGACGCGATGACCGCGGACACGCCGGTGCCCTACCGCATTGCCGATCTCATCAAGCAGATCGACGAGCGCATGGGATTGCTGGAAAGCAAGAATGACCGTCCCACCCTCAGATCGCTGAAGACGCGTATCGAATCGGCGGCCGCGGATCCGCGCTACCGCTTCATGTTCAATTCACGCCTGATCGAGGACACCATCCACGAGACGATCGGCAATATCTTCCGCGTGCCGCATCACGGCCGGCCGGTCACCTGCTTCGAGATGGCCGGCATGCCATCGGAAGTCGTCAATTCCGTCTGTTCTGTGCTGGCACGTCTCGCCTTCGACCTGGCGCTGTGGAGCGAAGGCCGGCTGCGGCTGCTGTTCCTGTGCGAGGAAGCCCACCGCTATATGCCGGCCGATCCACGTCTCGGCTTCGCGCCGACCCGGCACGCACTGTCGCGCATCGCCAAGGAAGGCCGCAAATATGGCTGCTATCTCGGCGTCGTCACCCAGCGCCCGGGCGAGCTCGATCCCACGATCCTATCGCAGTGCTCGACCTTCTTCGCCATGCGGCTCGCCAACGAGCAGGACCAAGCGATCATCCGCTCGGCGATCGCCGATTCCTCGGCCTCGACGCTTGCCTTCCTGTCTTCCATGGGCCAGCGCGAGGCCATTGCCTTCGGCGAAGGCGTGGCGACGACCATGCGGCTGAAGTTCGAGAAGCTGTCCGAAGGGCTGATTCCCGGCACGGCCAAGCGCGAGGAAGCCAAACCGTCCGAGGATGGCAACGATGTCGATCTGGTGGCCATCGTCGAAAGGCTGCGCAACGTGCCGAAACCGCAACAGGCGATGGCCTTCGCCGAAGTCGTTGACACAAGCCGGCAGGCCGGCGACCCCGACTACCGCAAGCCGCCCGCTCCACGCGTCCAGCCGGACGACGATTTCGACCTGCGCTACGGTCTCAAGCCGGCCACCTTCGGCCTGCGCCCGCAGAACGATTGAGCCTGCGCCACTACGTCCTTTCGCCGGACAGATTTTGAGCTTCCAAGCGCTCCGCTTCATCGGCCAGCTTGGTAAATCCCGTCAGGAAATTCGTCAGGCTGAGTCGACTGATGTCGACTTCGAGAACCGGAGCGGAGCGGACGTTTGAGTCCGTGAGCACCGGAAGCGCAGAAGGCGGCGTAAGACGGCCAGCATCACGAATTTAGTGACGGGATTTTAGGCGCAGACGCGGTTGCGGCCCTGCCTCTTCGCCTCATACAGCTGGCGGTCGGCGCGGCGATAGAACTCTTCGGCGGTTTCCTTGCGATCCCAGACGGCAAGGCCGACGCTGGTGGTGATCTTCAGGCGGACATTGCCTGACAAGATCGACATGTTGGCGATCGCCTTGCGGATGCGCTCGGCGAATTTGGACAGAAGTTCGGCGTCCATATTGGGCGTGACCACCGCGAACTCCTCGCCACCCAGCCGCGCCACGACATCGTGATAGCGCGTCATGTCCTTGAGACAGTTGGCGACCGCCCGCAACACCTCGTCGCCGACATCATGGCCATGGGTATCGTTGACCTGCTTGAAATGGTCGAGGTCGAGGATCATCAGCCCGACCGGCTTCTCGATGCGACGGAACTCCTCAAGATATTCCTTCAGCGCATCGTCGAAATAGCGCCGGTTCTGCATGCCGGTCAGGCTATCGGTCAGCGCCGCATGCTCCAGAGTTTCCGAGCGCGCGCTGAGCGACACCGTCATGGCGCGCAGCTTGCCTTCTTCCGTCGCCTGTTTGCGGATCAGCGGATAGATGAAGAAAATGCCGAAGAACAACGCGGTCGCCAAAAGCACGCCGGTCACAAACAGCAGCTTGTTGAGGTGGACGATCTCGTCGACCCTGGAGGGCGTTCGAACCTCAGTGGCAAAAGTTTGCAGAAGTCCATAGGCATGAAGGGTCACCAGGCCAGCGGCCAGGATCACGAAAATGAAGACGAAAAAGGCTGATTCCGCCCTGTGGAAACGCATCTGCCCGCCGCTGGAAAATTCCTGAAGACCTTATGGCACGCAGGGGCCTTACGGAGGGTTAATTGGGACAACTTCGGCGGGAAGTGCCCGTTCAAAGCTAACTTTTTAGGTTGCACCGAAAAGATCGGTTGAGATCGTGGTTTCCATCCCGTAACCGGTGCGCAATCTGTGCCATTCCGGGCCTAACTGATGCCTGAACCAGGTGGCCTGCCGCTTGGCATATTGTCGCGTTGCGATCTTGGCGCGCTCGATCGCTTCGGGATAGCTCAGTTCCCCGGCCATCGCCGCCTGGAGTTCGCGCACGCCGATCGCCTTCATCGCCGGCAGGTCGGCATCGAGGCCGAGCGCTGCCAGCCGCCTGACCTCTTCAAGGGCGCCGCTGTCCAGCATGCGGTCGAACCGCGCCTCGATACGGCTCACCAGCGCGGCCCGTTCGGGTTCGATCACGAAGAAACGCGCGCTGTCCCTGTCGATCAGCGGCCGGCCGCGCATCGCCTGCCAGTCGAGAATGGAGCGGCCCGATGCGTCAAGCACCTCCAGCGCCCGCACGATGCGCTGGCCGTCGGTCGGTTTCAGCATCATGCCGGCCGCCGAATCCTCGCGCAGCAGGATGCGATGCAGCTTGGCCGCCCCCTGCTCCTGGAGTTCGTAGCGCCAGCGGTCGCGGACCTGCCGCGGAATGTCGGGCATTTCCGAAATGCCTTCCGCAAGCGCCCGGAAATAAAGCCCGGTGCCGCCGACGAAAATCACCGGTCGTCCGAAGAACGTGCCTTCGTCGATCAGCTTCATCACGTCGCGCAGCCAGGCGCCGGTGGAATAGGCGATGGAGGGATGGACGTGACCATAGAGATAATGCGGGGCACGGGCGAGTTCGGCAGCGCTCGGCCGCGCCGTCAGCACGTCGAGCACCGAATAGCCCTGCATGGAATCGGTGTTGACGATGACGCCGCCCATGCGTTCGGCGAGATCGAGCGCAAGCGCCGACTTGCCGCTGGCAGTCGGCCCGGCTATCAGGATCGCGTTCTTCACGCGGCCCTCGCCCGCCTGCCCGCCGGAATTCTCGATGTCGCTGATCGCCACGCCCTTGATCGCCACGCCCTTGGTCGCCACGCTTGTATCCCATCCCGCCGGCCACGCATTGTCGCCAGCGATTGCGAATATGGCCTCAAGGACGGTCGGCGCAAGCGCTGTTCGCTGGCTGGCCGAGGGGATCGCCTGCGATCTCGCTTTGCCCGAGACAGCCGAAACCTCGGAAACAACCGCCAGGCTGCGCGCCGTACTCGCCACTGAGCCGGTCGACGTGATCGTTCAACAGGCCGAGGCGAGGCGAAAGCAGATCCTCATCGCCGATATGGATTCGACCATGATCGACCAGGAGTGCATCGACGAACTCGCCGACGAGATCGGCGTCAAGGATCGCGTAGCCGCGATCACCGCGCGCTCGATGAATGGCGAGATCGCTTTCGAGCCAGCGCTGCGCGAGCGGGTGGCGCTGCTGAAAGGTCTCGACGCCGCCGTGGTCGACCGCATCATCGCCAACCGGTTGACGCTGGCCGCCGGTGGCCGCGCACTTGTGCGGACCATGCGTGCCAACGGCGCCTGGACAGCGCTGATATCGGGTGGCTTCGACGTCTTCACCGCACGCATCGCGGCGATGCTCGGATTCCAGGAGAACCGCGCCAACCGCCTGATCGAAAAAAATGGCCGTTTCACCGGGCTGGTGGCCGAGCCGATCCTCGGCCGCGCCGCCAAGGCCGATGCGCTGCTCGACATCTCGGCCCGCCTTGGCCTGACAACCGCCGACGCCATCGCTGTCGGCGACGGCGCCAACGACCTCGACATGATCCGTCTTGCCGGCACGGGCGTCGCTTTGCACGCCAAGCCCGCCGTGGCGGCTGAGGCCAAGGTCCGCATCGACCATGGCGACCTGACGGCGCTGCTTTATCTGCAGGGGTACCGGCGCGAGGAGTTTGTAGAGTGAAACCGATCCGCACCGAACGCCTGATCCTGCGCAACTGGGAGGATCGCGACCGCGAGCTTTTTCACCGGATCAATTCCGACGAGCGCGTCATGGAATTCTTTCCGTTCCGCCGCGACCGCGCCCAGGCCGACGCCAAGATGGATGAATTGCGCGCCTGGATTGCCGAGGACGGATACGGTTTCGCTGCCGCCGAAATCGCCGAAACGCACGAATGCATCGGCTTCGTCGGCCTGCTCGATACCGATCATCTGCCCTTCCTGCCGGCCGGCACCATCGAGATCGGCTGGCGACTGGCGCCCGAATTCTGGGGCCATGGCTATGTCACCGAGGCAGCAGAGGCCTGGCTCGCCCATGGCTTTGAAACGCTTGGCCTCGACGAAATCGTCTCCTTCGCCGTCGCTAACAATCGCCGCTCCACCGCTGTCATGGAACGCCTCGGCATGACCGCCGACCCGGCCAGCGATTTCGACCATCCCGACATT
>NZ_PZJX01000030.1 GCF_003034915.1 Mesorhizobium helmanticense
AGCCACCCCGCGCTCAAGCGGCATGTGTTCTACAGGCTTTCGCGCGACGACTGGAGCGCAAGAAAAAGGGCAGCTCGCTAGCTGCCCTTTTTCTTGCAAAGTCAATCGCTTGCAGGCTTCGCCGGACTCAATCCATTCGGATCGTTACGAACCGCAGCTCGCCGCTCTTCGACGCCAGCATCAGGAGCGCATTCTTGCGCCCCTGCTCCTTCAGCGCGCCGATCCGGTCCATCACGTCCTTGGGCGTGGCAACCGATTCCTGGGCGATCTCGGTGATCACCTCGCCGGCCTGGATGCCACGTTCGGCCGCGGCCGAATCCTTGGCAACGTCGGTGATGACGACGCCGGAGACATCGGCGGCGATGCCGAACTTCGTGCGCGTCTCGTCGTTGAGCTCGCCGACGGTCATGCCGAGCACGGAAGCCGTCGAAACGGCGGGCGCCTTTTCGCCATTGTCCTGGTCGGCGTTGCCGTCTTCACCGCTGGCCAGCTTTTCGCCGTCCTCGAGCCGGCCGAGCGTCACCTTGACGGTCTGCTCGACACCCTTGCGCACGATGATCACGTCGACCGCCTTGCCGACCGTGCTTTCCGCGACGACGCGCGGCAGGTCGCGCATTTCATGGATGTCCTTGCCGTCGAACTTGATGATGACGTCGCCCGCCAGGACGGTGCCGTTGTCGACCGGCCCGCCCTTGATGACGCCGGCGACCAGCGCGCCCTTGGCGGTCGCCATGCCGAGGCTTTCGGCGATGTCGTCCGTCACCGGCTGGATGCGCACGCCGAGCCAGCCGCGCCGTGTCTCGCCGAACTGGCGGAGCTGGTCGACGACGCCAGAGGCGAGCTGTGCGGGAATGGAGAAGCCGATACCGATCGAACCACCGGACGGCGAGATGATCGCCGTGTTGATGCCGATCACTTCGCCGACGCTGTTGAACAGCGGGCCGCCGGAATTGCCGCGATTGATCGCGGCATCGGTCTGGATGAAATCGTCATAGGGACCGGAATTGATATCGCGGTTGCGGGCCGAGACGATGCCGACCGTCACCGTGCCGCCGAGGCCGAACGGATTGCCGATCGCCATCACCCAGTCGCCGACCCGCATCTTGCTGGAATCGCCGAACTTGACCGCCGTCAGCTTGTGCCCCTTCGGATCGACCTTGAGCACCGCGACGTCGGTCTTGGTGTCGGTGCCGACCAGCGTCGCCTTCAGCGTCACGCCGTCGGAGAAATTCACCTCGATATCATCGGCATCGGCGATGACGTGGTTGTTGGTGACCACGATGCCCTGCTCCGCATCGACCACAAAACCGGAACCCAGCGACTGCACCTTCTGCGCATTGTTGTCCTTGTCGCCGCCACGGTTCTTGAAGAAATCGTCGAAGAAATCCTGGAACGGCGAGCCTTCGGGAAGCTGCGGCATCGGAACCGCGCCCGGACCTTCCGTGCCCTTGACCGTCTGCGAGGTCGAGATATTGACCACGGCGCCCAGCAGGCCCTGCGCGAGATCGGCGACCGAGGGCGGCCCATCCGCGGCTACCGAAGGCGTCACGAAAGACGGAACGGCCAAGGCTCCGACAATAAGTGCCGTCGTGCCGGCGATGAACGTCCGCCTCGCTGCGCGCAGAAGGGTGTTGGATGTCATCGAGAAGTCTCCCGGTGTTTTCTGAAAAGATAAGCGCTTCGGCAAAAAGCTGCGTCACGCCATGTTGGCAAAAAATACGGCACGTTTGCGGCCTTGACTATCGGCAGAGGATAAATCCTCCGTTACGCCGGCACCATGAAAGCGTTTGCCGTCATCAGCCTCGCACCAGCCAGACGATGCCGACGCCGATGACGATCGCCGCCAGCCCCGCGATCCGCAGCGCGTTCTCCGGCATCGCCAAAACCTCGCCGGCGAGTTTCCTGGCGAGGCCGGGAAAGCCGCCATAGACCAGGCCCTCGATCACGAGGACCAGGCCTATTGCCGCCAGGAAATCCTGCACCGGCCGTTACTGGCCGGCGCCTGGCTGCGTTGCCGGCGCGGCAGGTGCGGGCGGCGGTGTTGGCGTGTCCTTGCCGTCCGGATTGCGGAAGAAGCGGAAGAACTCCGAATTCGGCGACAGCACCATCGTCGTCCCGGTATTGTCCAGCGCCGTGCCATAGGCATTCATCGACCGGTAGAAATCGAAGAAGGCCGGATCGCGCTGGTAGGCCGCCGCGAAGGTGGCGCTGCGTTGGGCTTCGCCCTCGCCGCGCAGGATTTCCGATTCCTTCCGCGCTTCGGCGACGATTTCCACCACCTCGCGATCGGCGCGGGCGGTGATGCGCTGCGCGGCCTCTTTGCCGCGCGCCCTCAGCCGCTCGGCCTCGGCCAGGCGTTCGGCCTTCATGCGGTCGAAGGTCTGCTGTGAAACCTCGGCCGTCAGGTCCGTCCGGCGGATGCGCACATCCTCGATCTGCAGGCCGAGCGACGTGGCGTCGGGCCTGAGCTGATCGCGCACCTCGCGCATCATCACGGCCCGCTCTTCCGAGAGCGCCGCCTCGAAGTCGCGCAGGCCGTAGACACGGCGGAGCGCCGCATCGAGGCGCGTCCTCAGCCGAGCCTCGGCCAGTGCGATCTGGCCCGACACCGCGGAGCGGAACACGCGCGGATCCGAGATGCGGTAAGCGATGAAGGCGTCGACCTCGTAGAACTTGCCGCCCGAAACCTGGACGCGGATGTTGTCGAGATCGAAGCGCAGCACCCGGTTCTCGATCAACTGCACGCTGTCGGCATCGAAGAAGGCGAATGGCGCCTTGAAGTAGATGCCCGGCTGATTCTTGACGTCGACGATCTCGCCGAACCTGATCACCAGCGCCTGCTGGCGCGCATTGACCACGAAGACCGAGGAATAGATCAGGAACAGGATGACCGCGGCGACGACGGCGATGATGGGGAGACGGTTGGCCATTACTGGTTTCCTCCCGTCGTGCCGCCCAGGGGGGCCGGCGCCGGCGCTTTCTGCTGCAATGCCGGCAGCGGCAGATAGGGAACGACCCCTTGCCCACTGCCTTGCTCGACGATGACCTTGCCAGAATCCTTCAGGACCTTCTCCATCGTTTCCAGATAAAGCCGCTTGCGCGTCACGTCGGGCGCCTTGGCGTATTCGTCATAGACCGAGATGAAGCGCTGCGCCTCACCCTCTGCCTCCTGCACGACCCGGTTCTTGTAGGCTGCCGCGTCCTCGCGGACCTGTGCGGCCTCGCCGCGCGCCTGGCCGAGCTTCTGGTTGGAATACTGGTTGGCCTGCTCGACGAACTTGTCCTCGTCCTGTTCGGCGCGCTGCACCTCGTCGAAGGCGTCGGCCACTTCACGCGGCGGCGCGGCATCCTCGATCGAAACAGCGTTGACGTTCAGGCCGGCCTTGTAGCCGTCCAGTGTCGTCTGGATGATTTCACGCACCGACGCCGCGATACCCTGGCGGTCGTCGCGGAAGATGTCCTGCGCCGGCCTGCGGCCGACCGCTTCGCGCATGGCGCTTTCGGCAACCTGCTGCAGCATGCCTTCGGGATCGGACACGTCGAACAGATAGGCTTTCGGATCAGAGACTTGATAGGCCACCGAGAACTGGACATTGACGATATTCTGGTCGCCGGTAAGCATCAGCCCGGAAGTGTTGCCACTAGTCGCGCCGCCGCCGCCGATGTCGACGAGCTGCTCGGCGATGTTGGCCGTCTCGACCGTTTCGATGGGCCACCAATGGAAGTGCAGGCCGGGCTGCGAGAGCTCGGCCTTCGGCTTGCCGAACCTCAGTTCGACCGCAACCTCGTCGGGCTGCACCGTGTAGATCGCCTTGAACGCCCACAGCACGACAAGCGCTGCCACGATCAGCGCGAACACGGCGGGACTGGCGCCGCCGCCGCCCGGCAGCGCGCGCCGCAACCTGTCCTGGCCGCGCCGGATGATGTCTTCGAGATCGGGAGGCGAGCCCTGCGGGCCGCTTGGCCCCTTCGGTCCCTGCCCCCAGGGACCTTGATTGCCGCCGCCGCCCCACGGGCCGCCGCCACCGCCACTCTTGTCATTCCAGGGCATGAATGTCCTTTCGCTTGGAATTCCCTCAAGCGCCTGTTCTACGGCGCAAAATCCAATGTCGTTCTTCTATAGGGATGCGACGGCACGCTTTCAACGCGATCGGTTGCCGGCATCGTCCGATTTTGCAGCGGTCGCGGCCCTTATCGCCTCTCAATGCACGTCATGGCGTCGCTCGTAAACCGAATAGCGCGTCGCATGGCTATCCTTTTCGCCGGCCGGAACGTCCTCTGAGCGGACAATGTGCCAAAAATCCGGATCGATCGCCGGGAAATGCGCGTCGCCGTCGACCGCGGCCAGGACATGCGTGACATGCAGGCGGTCGGCCAGCGGCAGCGCCTGGGCATAGATCTCGCCGCCGCCGATGACACAGATTTCGTCGACGCCGGCCATGCAGCGCCCGCGAACATTCGCCAGCCTGATCGCGTCGTCGAGCGAATGCGCGATTTCGACGCCCTCGGCGCGCCATCCCGTGTCGCGGGTGACGACGATGTTGAGCCTGCCCGGCAGCGGCCGGCCGATGCCTTCATAGGTCTTGCGGCCCATGATGATGGGTTTGCCCATCGTGTCGGCCTTGAACCGCTTGAGATCGCTGGAAAGCCGCCACGGCAAGCCGCCATCGCGTCCGATCACGCCGTTCTCGGCGATGGCGACATAGATCGCAACGTCCATCAGCCGCCATTCCCGCTGTCCGACGGCTCGAGCAGCAATATGTCGATGTCGCGCTCGGGGTTGAAGTCATCGGCCGTCATCTCGAAGGTGGTCGGCCCGACCTTCCTGACATTGTCGCCGCAGAACGAGACCAGGTTCTTCGGATCGCCCTTGTCGATGGTCAGCTTGAACTTGCCGATTGTGCCCGATGCCCAGTTGCCGCCGGTGGTCAGGATATAGGCGATGCGGTTTTCGAAATATTTCGGGTTGCCGTCGGGATCGGCCTTTGCCGCCTTGCGGACCGCATTCTCGAACGTATCGTCCATGCAATAGCGGGTCTTGTAGGCGCCATATTGGCCCTGGAACTGGCCGTCATGGAAAAAGCTGAGTGAGGACGTGCCGCCGACGCTCGGCTTGTAGTGGTGGGCGACGTGGACCGCCTTGTTGGCGGGAAAGGTCGAGCGCCACCAATAGGTCGAGCGCAACTGCCAGAACGGCGCATGGACGGTCTTCATGCCCGAACCGTCGTCGGAAGTATCCTCGATGATGATGCCGCGGTTGACCCAGTCCGCGGCGACCGCCGGCGGCAGCTTTGCCAGCGCCGCCTCGGCGGCATCGCCGAACGGGTAGAACGGCACGTTTTGCGCCTTCAGGTCAGCACTGATGTCGATGCCGAGCGCGAACACCTTCTGCTCGAGCTGCGGCTTTGCCGCGACGCCGTCGATCGTCACCCCGAAGCCAAGGAAATTGTCGCTCTGGTCGTCGGGGATCGCCAGCATCTCGTAGGGATCACCTTCGATGTCAGGCATCGGAAAGGCAACGACAGCATCGACGTCCTTGTCGGTATTGTTGCGGAAGACATAGTCGACCGTCACCTTGTCCGCCGAGATGAAGAGGTCCTCGCTCTCCATCGCCACCGCGTCGCTGCGCGACAGGATCAGGCCACCGGTGCCGAGTTCAGCGATCGAATCATTGGCGAGCGCCGGCGCGGCGCAAATCGCCAGTGCTGCGGTCACAACATATCGAAACATGGAAGCTTCCCTTGCTGCGAGAATGTCGCCGACCCTAGCCGTTCGGTCTGGCGTTTCAAAGCCCTTCCGCTCGTCAGAGACGCCTGCGCTCATGCCATGGTTATCTGGACACAAACGCTCCGATCGGGCAGGAGTTCGCCCATGCGCAAGCTTCTCGTCATCGGCATCGGCGCCGGCAATCCCGACCATTTGACCGTGCAGGCCATCGACGGCTTGAATCGGGCCGACGTGCTGTTCATTCCCGACAAGGGCGCGGCAAAGAACGATCTCGCCGAATTGCGCCGCCAGATCTGCGACCGCTTCGTCACCAATCCGAAGTCACGCCGCGTAGAATTCTACGTGCCGGTGCGCGCCGAGCCGACGTCCTCCTACCGCTCGACCGTCGATGACTGGCATGAGGCGATCGCCGCGATCTATGAAGGCCTGATCCGTGACGAGCTTTCGCAAGACGGCTGCGGCGCCTTCCTGATCTGGGGCGATCCCTCGCTCTATGACAGCGCGCTGCGCATCCTGGAGCGCGTGCGTCTCAGGGGCAATGTCGAATTCGCTTTGGAGGTCATTCCCGGCATCACCGCTGTCCAGGCGCTCGCCGCCAGCCACAAAATGGCGCTGAACCGCATCGGCGATGCGGTTCAGCTCACCACTGGCCGCCGGCTCACCGAGGAAGGTTTGCCCGAGAATGCCGGCAGCACCGTCGTCATGCTGGACGGCAAATGCGCCTTCAACACGCTTGAAGACAAGAACACCCTGATCCATTGGGGCGCTTATCTCGGCACGCCGGATGAGATCATTATCTCCGGCCGTCTCGGCGATGTCGGCGACGAGATCGAGCGCGTCCGCGAAGAAGCCCGCCGGAAAAAAGGGTGGATCATGGACACCTATCTGCTGCGCAAGCCGGATGTAGGGCAGTAGGGCAGTAGGGCAGTAGGAAATAATATTTTCAGAGGTGATAGGGCAAGATCTCACACGAAAACTCTGATTAGTCGCGAATTCTCATATCCCTACTGCCTTACTCCCCTACTCCTTCCTCTCACCCCGCATCTATCTCCGCCTGCAGTGCTTCCATATGCGCCGCCGCCGCCGAACTGGCCGCCCGTTCGATGGCGCGAAAACGGCTGACCACGGCAAGCCCGACCGCCGTCAGCTGCGCGCCACCGCCCTTCCTGCCGCCCGTCTGCGCCGCGACCAGCGGCTTGCCGAACACCCGGTTCATGTCCTCGACCAGGTCCCAGGCATGCTTGTAGGACATTTCCATGCCGCGCGCCGCGGCCGAGATCGAGCCGAAGGCGGCGATCTGCTCCAGAAGCTCGATCTTGCCCGGCCCGATGCGCCCATCGGGATCGAGATTTATCCGCAAGCTCAGCGACGGCATTTTTCCTCCTCCCCAGTCACGCCCGCACCGGACTCACGCCCGCACCCAGACTGATGTCTCCTCGGCGACATCGCTATTCCAAAGCAATATAGCGAAAATCATGAACCGGTCACCCATCCGCCTCCGACGGCAGGCCGGCGCCGGTATTCGCCCGGTCGAAACTCACCGTCTTGATCACCGCGAACACCTTTCGGCCGAGCCGCAGCTTCAGCGCCTGCCGCGACTGCTCGGTGATACGGGCAAGTATGGTTGCGCCATTGCAGTCGATGCCGACCTCGACCGCAGGCCCCTCGCCCGGCGCAATCGCGACGATCGTGCCCGGCAGGATGTTGAGCGCGCTGAGGCCTGTCGGCTGTTCGGTCGCGATCATGACGTCACGGGCGCGGATGCGGATGCGAACCGGCGCCCCGACCGTCATCGCCAGAAGCGGCACACGGATCTCTCCTGCCGCCGAGCCGAGCACGCTCATGCCGAAGGTTTTATCATGGCGCAGCACCGCCGTATCCAGCACGGCGCCGCCCTCGCCGCGCTCTTCCGCCGGCAACAGATCGAGCCGCTGCATGATCGCCGCGGTCGGTCCGGCAGCCGCGACCTTGCCTTGCGCCAGCACCACCACGTCGCTCGCCAGCCGCGCCACTTCGGCGATGGAATGGCTGACATAGACGATCGGGAGTTTCGTCTCGTCGCGCAGCCGCTCGATATAGGGCAGGATCTCGGCCTTGCGGGCGTCGTCAAGCGAGGCCAGCGGTTCGTCCATCAGCAGCAGTTTCGGGCTGGCAAGCAGTGCCCGGCCGATCGCCACGCGCTGCTTCTCGCCGCCGGAAAGCTTTGCCGGCCGCCGCTCCAGCAGCGGACCGATGCCGAGCAGGTCGACCACGGCATTGAAATCCGCATAGCGTTCCGCCGTGGGCGTGAACCAGCGGCCATAACGAAGATTGCTCGCCACGCTCATATGCGGGAACAGCCGCGCATCCTGAAACACCATGCCGATCCGGCGTCTGTGCTTCGGCACGAAGATGCCCGACGCCGTATCGACCAGCACGCGGCCGTCGATCGCGATCCGCCCCTTGTCGGGGCGGATCAGTCCGGCAATCAGGTTGATCAATGTCGTCTTGCCGGAGCCCGAGGGACCGAACAGTGCGGTCAAATGCCCTGCGCTCTCGAAACGGGCATCGATCCCGAAATCGCCAAGCCGATGGCTGATGTCGACAACAACGCTCATTCGATGTCAATCCGTCGGCCGACGCGCCGCGCCAGCACTTCCGAGGCGACAAGGGCCGCCATCGAAATGACGATCGAGATCAGCGTCAGCCTGAGCGCGCCTTCATCGCCGCCAGGCACCTGGGTAAAAGTGTAGATCGCCGAGGGCAGCGTCTGCGTTTCGTTTGGGATGTTGGAAACGAAGGTGATCGTCGCGCCGAACTCGCCCATCGCCTTGGCGAAGGACAGGATTGCACCGGCAATCAGGCCGGGCAGGATCAGCGGCAGCGTGATGGTGGCGAACACGAGCAGCGGATTGGCGCCAAGCGTCCCGGCCGCCGCTTCGATTCTGCGGTCGACCGCCTCGATCGACAGCCGGATCGCTCGCACCATCAGGGGAAAGCCCATGATACCGCAAGCCAGAGCCGCGCCCGTCCAGCGAAACGAAAAGACGATGCCGAAATGCTCGGCGAGGAACGCGCCGGCCGGCCCGCGCCTGCCGAACGTCAGAAGCAGCAAATAGCCGGTCACCACCGGCGGCAGGATCAGCGGCAGATGCACCAGCCCGTTGAGCAGCGTCTTGCCCCAGAATTTTCCACGGGCAAGAACGAGCGCGATCAATATGCCCGGTGGCAGGCTGAAAAGCATCGCCACGGTCGCCACCTTGATCGACAGCCGGACCGCATTCCATTCGTCGGCAGTGAGATCCAGCAGCCAGTTCATGCTTCGGTTTCGTGCCTCAGTTGCTCGGCGTCAGGACGGTGAAACCCTGCTCTTTGAAGAGCGCGCCGGCCGTGGCGGACTGCAGGCATTTCAGGAAGGCCGGTGTATCCTTGTCCTTCGAGTCGGCTGTCTGGGCAACGGGGTAGATGATGGGCGGGTGCGAATCCTCCGGGAAGGTGCCGATCACCTTGACGCCCTTTTCGGCATGGGCGTCGGTGGCATAGACGATGCCGAGGGGCGCTTCGCCGGTCGAGACCAGCTTTAGCGCCGCGCGCACATTCTCGGCCTGCGCCACCTTGCTCTCGACCGAAGACCAGATCCCAAGCGATTCAAGTGCGGCCTTGCCGTATTTTCCGGCCGGCACCGCCTTGAAATCGCCCATGGCGAGCTTGCCGTCGCCGATGAGCTTGGCCAGATCAAAACCCTTCTCGATCTTGGTTTCGACAGTGGAATCCTTCGGCGCCACCAGCACGATCTCATTGCCGAGCAGCTTCACCTCGGTGTCCGGCTTGGTCAGCTTCTGGTCGGAGAGATATTTCATCCAGTCGAGATCGGCCGAGATGAAGATATCGGCCGGCGCGCCGCCCTCGATCTGCCTGGCCAGCGCCGAACTCGCCGCATAGGAAATGGTCGCCGCTTCGCCGACATCGGCCTCGCAGGCCTTGTTGACGGCATCGAGCCCATCCTTGAGGCTGGCCGCGGCGAACACCACCACCTTGTCCTCGGCATGCGCCGCCGGCATTACAGCCGTCAGCGCCGCTGCAAAACCAGCGATCGCAATCGCCCTCAATCCAAGACCTTTGCGCGCTACCATGAAAAACTCTCCCAGGTTTTGAAATCCGCTCGGCTCGAAGCCTGCCACCGATATATCTGGATGAACATAACAAGGGAAGGCTTTTGGCTCAGCGCAGCCATTGTATCTTGGTGCCGTCGCGGCCTGCGATGAATTGGATTGGATACAGCGAGACCAGGTCGAAGGAGACGTCGCATGAAATTTGCAGCGTCCTTTGCGCGTCCGAAAGGACGCGCGGCGCTGTAACGAGACGGCCGCCGATCTCAAGCCCGAAAAAGGGCAAGCAGGCCTATGCCGTAGTCGAGGCATCGGACGTGATGGTCGGCACCGCTTAGGACGAGCAGACCTCAGGTAATGCCGTACTTCCTTAAAAGCGCTTGCTCATCGCCTGATACCCAGCCGAAAACCTTCGGCTCCCCGTCCAACTCCTGGACGAAGTAGTGAACATCGAAATCTATTACGACATCCGATCGATCCTTGCGGACATAGGTTGCCGTCCAGGCAACATGGGCGACGCAATGATGTTCATCTACGGGGGAGATACGGACATTGCGTATCCGCATCTCCTTCGTCCCTATCGCCCGATAGTGCGCATAACCTTGCGCCATGACTTGCTTGAGTTGATCGTCGTTCTTTCCAGTCATCACCCCCGCAGGCGAGGCCGCTATGAAGTCCGAAGCATATAGCGACGCGACCTCATCCATGTCCATGTCGCCGCCGAGGGACTTTTTGAAAGACCTTTCGTATCGCTCGAAGAGCTTCCTTACGCTGGCCTCCATGATTTCCTCCCCGGGTGCAGCTATGCTGCGTTACCGAAAAGATAATCTCTGAAACAGGGGGCGGCGTCACGCAATTTGGCGTTGGCAATGGCTTGGAGTGTAGCCCTCTCCAGCGTCACACGGCGATCGGCGCCTTGATCGTCGCGTCGGCGAAATAGTTCTCGAGCCGGAAATCCTCGAAACGGAAGGCAAAGAGATCCTTCACGTCCGGGTTGATCCACATGGTCGGCAGCGCCCTGGGCGTGCGCCGCAACTGTTCGCGCGCCTGCTCGAAATGGTTCGAGTAAAGATGCGCGTCGCCCAGCGTGTGAACGAAATCGCCGGGCTTCAGCCCGGTCACCTGCGCCACCATCAGCGTCAGCAACGCATAGGAGGCGATGTTGAAGGGAATACCGAGAAAGATGTCGGCGGAACGCTGGTAGAGCTGGCAGGAGAGCCTGCCTTCCGAGACATAGAACTGGAACAGGCAGTGGCAGGGCGGCAGCGCCATGGCCTCGACTTCGGCCGGGTTCCATGCAGAAACGATCAGCCGGCGGGAATTAGGATTCTTGCGTATCTCTTTCAAAAGATTCGCAATCTGGTCGATGGCGCCGCCATGGCCGTCCGGCCAGGAGCGCCATTGCTTGCCATAGACCGGGCCGAGATCGCCATTCTCGTCGGCCCATTCGTCCCAGATGGAGACGCCGTGGTCTTTGAGATACTTAATGTTGGTGTCGCCGGCCAGGAACCACAAGAGTTCGTAAATGATCGACTTCAGATGCAGCTTCTTGGTGGTGGTGACCGGAAAGCCGCGCGCCAGGTCGAAGCGCATCTGATAGCCGAACACCGAGCGTGTCCCGGTGCCGGTGCGGTCGCCGCGGTCGGCACCGTTTTCCAGCACATGATTCAAGAGGTCGAGATATTGGCGCATTGGCTTCGGCTCGATTCGGGTTGTCACCCATAATAGCCGACTGGCTGTCGGCCGAACATATCAAAGCGCAGGGTTTCGGCAGTACATTCGCCAATAGCATTACGAGCTGGCGCGGCAAATCGCGCCAGCTTCCGCTTCGATGCAGGTCAGAGAGAGCCGAGCTTGCCCAGATCCTTGGCGACGAGGTAGTAGAAGGTCACGCGGCTCTTGGTGTTGTCGGCCGCCATTGCCTTGCAGGTCTTTTCGATGGCGGCATCCGCCTTGCCAGCGTCGGTGACGCCAAGCTTCTTGGCAGCCCAGTTGTTCCGGACGCGCTCGAGTTCCTTGGGATCCGTGCAGGACACCAGCGAGGAATCGCGGTTCCTGAGCGCAATGCCCAGATGCTTCACGATCTTTTCGACCGCATCGGCACTTGCCGCGGCGTCGTATTTCTTCACGTCTGCAAGATAATCGGACATCAAAATTCCCCTCGTCGGCGCTACGGGATCCAGTCGATGAGGGCTGTAGCGCGCTGCCGCGAACTCTGCGCTAGGTCGATTACTCCTCACCGCGGCAAAGCTTCGGTTGAGTGCGCGCGCAAGTCAACCCTCCGCAATCCACTTTGAGACGGATATGAAACGGCTTTCCGGCCTTTCATTTCTTGCGATGGCCCCCTATATTCGTTTTGTCGGCTTGACCGACTATGGCGATAAATGGGCGATGAAATAAGCCGTTCGGACCCGGGGGCGGTACCCGGCGCCTCCACCAAAAACCGCTCTTCATGAGGAGCGGCTTTTGCTGGGGGCGAAATAGGATCGACGAAGGTGTAAAGATCGTACTTTTGCCCGGCATTGTACCACCGTCATCGGGCTAAACTTATAGTTGCCAACGACAACTATGCGGAAGCTCGTCTCGCTGCTTAATGCAGTGCGAACGCTTCAAATCAAGCCCTAGGGGTTCGCACTTCTAGGCGGGGTTCGGAGGTACCTGGCAACAGAAACCTCCACTTCTCTCCCCTTCAATCTTATCGCGGCGGCAGGCTTGCCGGTCGATTCCTTGCGTTGCGCACCAAGTGCCCATCGCAAAGCCGTCTGCCAGCAGCACGGCTGCCACATCCCAATAGATGGCCAAAAGAATGCAAAACGATTCCGATCGATTCTTCGTGCTGACCGGCGGGCCGGGCTCCGGCAAGACCACATTGATCGAAGCCTTGCGAAAAGCGGACTTTGCCACCTTGCCCGAGGCCGGGCGCGGCATCATTCGCGACCAGATGGCCATCGGCGGGCCCGCCCTGCCCTGGAACGATCCGGCGCTGTTCGCCGAACTGATGCTGTCATGGGAGTTGCGCTCCTACCAAGCTGCCCTGGAGCAGAAGGGGCCGGTCTTCTTCGACCGCGGCGTGCCGGACACGCTTGGCTATCTCAGGCTGACCGGTCTGCCGGCGCCAGACCATGTCAGGAATGCCGCCGAGCGCTTCCGCTATGCCGGCCGCGTCTTCATCGCCCCGCCCTGGCCGGAGATCTTCGGACAGGACAGCGAACGCAAGCAGACCCTCGACGAGGCTGAACGCACCTATCATGCCCTGGCCGGTGTCTATACCGAATTGGGCTATGAGCTGGTGCCGCTACCCCGGGCGCCGGTCGAAAAGCGGCTGCGCTTCGTGCTGGCCGAGACGGGATTGCAATCCGGTTGAGAAGGCCGGGCGGGCCAGGCGTTCTTGTTCGCAAGGACAAGTCTCAAGTTGCAGCCGGCACATTGGCGCCGGCACGTGCCAGGCCGTGCGCCACGAGCCGGTCGATGACCTCGCCGTAGCTGACCCCGCTCGCCGCCATGGCCTTGGCATACATGCTGATATCGGTGAAGCCGGGAATGGTGTTGAGCTCGTTCACGAGGGTGCGCATGTCCGCCGTCAGGAAGAAATCGACACGGGCCATGCCGTCGCAGCCGACGGCGCGAAAGGCCTTGGCGGCAATCTCGCGGATCTTGCCTTCGATCTCCGGCTGCAGCTCAGCCGGAACCTTCAGTGCGGCGCCGTTTTCATCGATGTACTTGGCATCGTAGCTGTAGAAGCCGTGGCTTTCGGCTGGAATGATCTCACCAGGACGGGACACGAACAACCCGCCATTGGTGTCCTCGAGCACGCTGCATTCAATCTCGCGGCCGCTGATGAATTCCTCGGCCAACAGCTTGCTGTCGTGTTTGAGGCCCACGGCGAGCGCTGCTTCATAATCCCGCTCGGTCGCGACCTTGCTGACGCCGACGGACGAGCCCTGCCGGGCGGGCTTGATGAAGAGCGGCAGCCCCAGGTCGCGCTGCAGGGCGGCAAAGGTCGGTATATTGCCCGGCGAAATGGTAACGGACCGGGCCGTCGGCAATCCCGCCTCTTTCAGCAGGCGCTTGGCTATCTCCTTGTCGAGGGCCGTGGCCGAACCGAGGATTCCGCAACCCGCAAACGGCACCCGCGCCACTTCCGCCAGCCCTTGCACCGCACCGTCCTCGCCATGCAGGCCGTGCAGTACGGGAAAGACGATATCGATCTTCGCCAGTTCGTGCGGCGCGCCACTGGCCGGGATCGCCAGGATGCGGCCACGCCCGCCCGGTACGAGGCAGACCTCCGTTCCCGCCGCCGGCTTTGCCAGCACCCCACCCTCGAAGCTGCTCAGCAGCCATTGCCCCTCGCGGGTAACGAAGACCGGCACCGCATCATATCTGGCGGGCTCCAGCGTCCGCATCACATTGGTTGCCGAAAGCACGGAAACCTGATGCTCGGCGGAGCGCCCGCCAAAGAGCACGGCAATGCGCAGTCTGTCCGCCATGATATCTCCCAATGGGCTAGCACTAAAGAAAGGGGAGCCGACAGGATGCCGGCAGCTGGATTTTCGTATACTCGTATACGAGATTCGCCTGTGCGTTCAAGCGGGCCGGTCCGAGCAGTAGCGCAAAAGCCCTCAGCCAGCCGCGCCGCAAACCTCCCTTACGCAGCCGCGCAGCCAGCGATGCACTGGATCGGCGTCGAGCCGCGGGTGCCAGAGCAATGAAATCGTGACCTCCAGCATAGCGACCGGAATGGCAAAACTATGCATTCCGGCGCGCAGATTGCCGGTATATCGCTCGGGAACAGTGGCAATCAGATCCGACGCCCGGGCCAGGGCCAGCGCGGTCGAGAAGCCGCCGACGACCATGACGGTGTCCCGCTTCAATCCGAACGGTTCCAGGGCATCATCGACCGGTCCCCTGTCGAGCCCTCGCCGCGAGACGCCGATATGCTCGCCGTCCGCATAACGAGCCGGTGTGATTTCGCCTTGGCTCAACGCATGCCCCATTCGCACGACACTGACGAAACGATCCCTGAACAATGCCTGCGTGCGCACCTCCGGACCCGTGGCGCCTCCCACGACGCCCGTCTCCAGATCGACGCTCCCCTCACGCAGCGGCGCGCTGTCCTTGTCCGACTTCAGCACAAAGCGCAGCCGCACGCCGGGCGCTTCCTCCCTGAGGCGAGCCATCAGGTCCAGCCCGAAGTTTTCCGCAAAGCCTTCGCGGGTCCGCAGCGTGAACGTTCGGGTCAATTGCTTGAGATCGGGCTTCTCCGCCGGACGCAGGGCCGCTTTCGCATCCTCGACGAGCTGACCGACCCGTTCGCGAAGTTCGAGCGCCCGAGGGGTGGGAACGAGACCGCGCCCGGCCCGGACCAGCAGCGGATCGCCCGTCGTCTCGCGCAATCGCGCCAGCGCCCGGCTCATTGCCGAGGGGCTAAGCCGCAACCGTCGCGCGGCACGCGCGACGCTGCCTTCCACAAGCAGCACATCAAGGGTGACGAGCAGGTTGAGATCGGGTGTCGACATGCACATACCATAGTACGGTTCGGCCGTGATGTGGCGTCAAATGCACGAATAGAATGCAAATAGTGCGTGTTCCGCCATATCGCGCAAAAGACTACGTCTCTGACAGCTCCGTTCGAGAGCCATCAGAAGACGGAGTTCACGTTGAAGCCAATCGTTGCAGGACAGCCAATCATCGCGGGACGGAATGCGGCGGCAGCCGCCAATGCGGTTCGAGCACCCTCGATCCGATGGGTGCTCGCCGGCCTGTCGCTGTCGATGCTGCTGTCCTCGCTCGGCACCAGCATCGCCAATGTCGGATTGCCGAATTTGGCGCTAGTGTTCAACGCCTCCTTCCAGGACGTCCAGTGGATCGTGCTGGCCTATCTCCTGGCGATCACCACGATGATCGTCAGCGTCGGACGGCTCGGCGACATCGCCGGCCGCCGCCGGCTGCTGCTGGCCGGTATCGTCCTGTTCACCGCGGCCTCCGGCCTGTGCGGCGTGGCACCCACGCTCTGGTGGCTGGTCGCGGCCCGGGCCGTGCAGGGCCTGGGGGCGGCCATCATGATGGCCCTGACCATCGCCTTTGTCGGCGACACCGTTCCGAAAGCAAGGACCGGCAGCGCCATGGGTCTGCTTGGAACGATGTCGGCGGTCGGCACCGCGCTCGGCCCATCGCTGGGCGGCGTACTGATCGCCGGCTTCGGCTGGCGGGCAATCTTTCTCGTCGCGGTGCCGCTGGGCATGCTGACTTTTTACCTCGCGCATCGCCATTTGCCGGTCGATCGCGTCGAGCCGAAGGCCGACCGGGCCGGCTTCGACGCCATCGGCACATTGCTGCTTGCCCTGACGCTCGCCGCCTACGCGCTCGCCATGACGGTCGGGCGCGGCAGTTTCGGTCCGCTCAACCTGGCGCTGTCGCTGGCTGCCCTGTTCGGGGCCGGCCTCTTCGTGTTCGCCGAGGCAAAGATACCATCACCGCTCGTCCGACTGGCGATGTTCCGCGATCCGGTGCTGAGTGCGAGCCTCGCCATGAACGCGCTGGTTTCGACGGTGATGATGGCAACGCTGGTGGTCGTGCCATTCTACCTCTCCCGCGCGCTCGGGCTCAGCGAGGCTCTCGTTGGGCTGACCATGTCGATTGGCCCGGTCATCTCCGCTCTGAGCGGTGTCGCGGCGGGCCGCATCGTCGACCGTCTGGGCGCACCGGCGATGGTCGGAGCCGGGCTTATGCTGATGGCGGCTGGTTCGTTCGCCCTGTCCGTCATTCCGGCATCGTTCGGGATTGCAGGCTACATTGCCGCTATCATCGTCCTGACCCCCGGCTATCAGATGTTCCAGGCGGCCAATAACACTGCCGTCATGATGGATGTCAGGCCGGACCGGCGCGGCGTCGTTTCCGGCATGCTCAGCCTGTCGCGCAATCTCGGCCTCATCACCGGCGCATCCGTCATGGGCGCGGTGTTCGCGCTCGCATCGGCGACCACCGACATCGCAACCGCGCCTCCCGAAGCCGTTGCATCGGGCATGCGGGTCACCTTCGCCGTGGCGGCAAGCCTGATTGTCACGGCACTCGCCATCGCGGCCGCAAGCCATGTCCTCGCCACGCCGCGGACCGGTTCGCAGACATGAAAAAGGCCGGGACTGGCCCGGCCTATTCCTGAGATCTGGCGATGGTTACTCGGCCGGCGCTTCGACTGTTTCGCGTCCACGGCCGAGCGACACCTTGGCCAGGGTGAACGAGATCACCGCGCAAAGCGTGATGCCGGCGACCATCGGCAGCGGTGTTCCGTCGAAGAACACGCCGGCGACACCCATGGCGACCGCGCCGATGGCGAAATGCAGCGTGCCCATCAGGGCCGAGGCGGTGCCGGCGATTTCGCCATGCTCCTCCATGGCCAGCACCGACGTCGTCGGGATGACCAGGCCGAGAAAACCGTAGCCGATGAACAGCAGCGCCGCCATCACGTCGAGCCGGTCGACGCCGGACGCCATGATCGCGAACAGCACCACCATCGTCGTCGCATAGCCGACCACCGCGATGCGCACCACGCGCCGCAGCCCGAAGCGCTCCGACAGCAGGCCGGTCAACTGCGACATACCGATGAAGGCCACCGCGTTGATCGAGAAGAACACGCTGTAGACCGAAGGCGACAACCCATAGTGGTCGATCAGGATGAAGGAGGAACTCGACAGATAGACGAAGAAGCTCGCAATGCCGAAGCCGGCGATGGCCGTCAGGCCAAGGAAGTTGCGATCGCCCATCAGGAAGCGGTAGCCTGAAAGCGCCGTGCCGAAGGAGGAGCCGGCGCGCTCTTCAACCGGCCGCGTTTCCTTCAGCGAGGTGGCGAGCAGGATGGTGGCGAGCACCGCCGCGCCCGTCACCGTCCAGAACACGGCGCGCCAGCCGAAATTCTCGATGATGACGCTGCCGGTCAGCGGCGCCAGGATCGGCGACACGGAAAACACCAGCATCAGGAGCGACATCAGCTTGGCCGCCTCGGTGCCGGTGTGCAGGTCACGCACGATGGCGCGCGGCACCGCCATGCCGGCGCTGGCGCCGAGCCCTTGCAGGAAACGGAAGGCGATCAGCCATTCGATGGTCGGCGCCATCGCCGAGCCGACGCCGCCGACCATGAACAGCGCCAGACCGCCATAGAGCGGCAGCTTGCGGCCAACCATGTCGGAGATCGGTCCGACGAGGATCTGGCCGAAACCCATGGACAGGAAGAAGATCAGCAGGCTCATCTGCACGGCGGCCGTGCTGGCGTTGAGGTCTTCGCCGATCGAAGGCAATGCCGGGAGATACATGTCGATGGCGAAGGGGCCGATGGCGGACAACAGGCCGAGCACGACCGCAATGCGGAGGAATTTAGGACTCATGGTGTAGGCATCTTTCGAATCTGGTTGCCGCCGCGGACCGGCGTCTAACCCCAGGACGTTCCATCCCGTCAAATTCCTACCCTGCAGGACCGAATTCTTCGTCCCTGCCGAGCGAAATCTCTCTATGTAAGGTCCACAAATTTAGACACTCTTGTCCAATTCGTCAATCACCTCTATATAGATTTCCATGAAGCTCGGCGTTTCTCCTGACATTGTCCCGTCACGCGGCCATGAGGCCAAGCGTGTCTCCATCATGGATGCTGCCAGTGAGGTGTTCTGCCGCGAGAGCTTCGCCGGCGCCAATATCGACATGATCGCCGCCGAAGCCGGCGTGTCGCGCCAGACGATCTATAATCACCATGGCGACAAGGAGAAACTCTTCGTCGCCATCGTCCGCGATCTCACAGAGCGCTGCAATGCGGGCATCTTCGCCACCATTTCGACCTTTCCCGACCAGCCGAAGGATCTCGAGGCCGACCTGATCGCCTTCGCCGTGCGCATGAACCGCAACTGCATCTGCAACCGCGACGGAAAATTCCTGCGCAAGCTGATCCAGACCGAGGGCGAGCGCTATCCCGAACTCTTCGCTGAATGGCGCGAACAGGGACCGGGCAGGACGTGGCCGGCGATCGCAGCCCGCTTTGCCCGCCTCGCCCATGCCGGTTTTCTCGACATTGACGATCCCGATGTCGCGGCGCGCCAGTTCATGGCGCTTGCCAATGCCGAACTGCAGACCACCTTCATGCTCGGCGGCACGCCCGACGAAGACGAGGTGCTGCAATCCGCGACGCATGGCGTGCGCACCTTCCTGCGCGCCTTCGGCAAGCGGCAGCCTGCAGCCAACGCGAGCAAACAGGGCGCGCTTGCCAACGCCTGATGCAGGTCGCCCAAAGCGCGTAGCGGTTTTGAAACCACGACATGCATGAAATAAAGCGATCAAATCTCAGGCATCGTTGCCTCGCATCTGCACGCTCGGCCTCTATATCCGGTTTACGCCGCCCTCAAGCTTGATTACAGCTATGCGGACGATTCAACGGAACCTGACTGGCATATGGCCGACGACCACATCCGCTACGACATTCTGGCCCAGGAGGCCTTGCGCGGCGTCATGCGCAAAGTCCTGGCCGAGGTCGCGCGCACCGGCCTCCCCGGCAACCATCATTTCTTCATCACCTTCCTGACCGGCGCGCCGGGCGTGCGCGTGTCTTCGCGGCTGCGCGAGCGCTATCCCGAACAGATGACCATCGTCATCCAGTTCCAGTATTGGGACCTGAAGGTCACCGACACCGGCTTCGAGGTCGGGCTGTCCTTCTCCGACGTGCCGGAAAAGCTGGAAATCCCGTTCTCGGCCGTACGCGGCTTTTATGACCCGTCCGTCAATTTCGAGCTTGAATTCGACGTGAAGACGGAAACTTCGGAGGACGAAGCCACCCAGCCTTCCGAGCCTCTGGCCATCGTCGCCGAGAAGAAGCCGGAAACCAAGAAGAAGGCCGCCGAGGCCGAAAAGAAGCCTGCCGCGGCCGACGCCGCGGCCAAGGGCGCCGACGTGGTGTCCCTCGACGCCTTCCGCAAGAAATAACCCAACGGGCCGCGCGAGATGGCCGACATCGTCAATCTCCGCCATGCCCGCAAACAGAAGGCGCGCGCCGAAAAGGAGCGCCTGGCCGAACAGAACCGGGCGCTGCATGGCCGCTCCAGGACCGAGCGGGAGCGTGACCGGCTAGCCGCCGACAAGGGCGAGAAGTTCGTTTCAGGCCATCGCCGCGAAAAGCCAGGCGAACCGGGCGACCAGAACATCGGACCGAAAAATGCGCGGCGATTTTCGGATGAATCCGATGCCTGAAATGAAGTGAAATGAGCCCGGTCGAAAAACGCTCGGTGACCATTCGCGGCCATCGCACCAGCTATTCCCTCGAAAAGCCCTTCTATGACGATCTCGTCGCCATTGCGGCTGAACGAAAACTGACGCTTGCCGCACTGGTCGCCGAAATCGATGAAACCCGCCCCCGCGACGCCAACCTGTCGTCGGCGCTCAGGCTCTACGTCCTGGACTGGGCCAAGCGCGCCAACAATGCTTGAGGTCTGGATCGTTTAGGCGACGCCACCCCTGGGCGCTGGACATCTAGAGGAAGGCCAGAGATGAAACGTCATCTGATACGCTACAAGACCAAACCAGAAAGAGCCGATGAGAACGAGCGGTTGATCAAGGCCGTTTTCCAGGAGTTGCAGGACAAATCGCCAGATGGCGTTCGCTATATGACCTTGCGGTCCGGTGACGGGACATTCGTCCATTTGGTCGAGACGGAAACCGATGCGCATGCCGATATCATCACCGGGCTGGCCGCATTCGAGGCATTTCAAAACGGCATCAGGGATCGCTGCAGCGAACGCCCGCAACGTGAGGAGATGATCGTGGTGGGCAGCTACAGGATGCTGGATAAGTAGTCGAGGCTTACGGTGAACTACGGGAAGGCCTCGCCCTACCGCCCTATTGCAACGACTTCAGCAAATTTTCGATCGAAGACGGCTTAAGCTGCGGTTTCGGCGTGGCTTCGGCCGGCGGCGGGTTGTCGTTGGCTGGCGGTTGCGGTGCGCGCTCCACCTTCGGCGCCTCTGCCGCGGCTTTGCGCTCGGCGTCGAGCTTGGCTTTTTCCTCGGAGGCGATCCGCATCGCCTCCTCCGCTTTCTGGCGCTCTTCCTCTTCGACTTGTGCCTTCTTGGCTGCCTCGGCGGCCCTTCGCTCGGCCTCGGCCTTGGCTTCGGCCTCTGCCTTGGCCTTCGCCTGCGCTTCCTCTTCTGGCTTTGCCTTGGCTTCGGCGTCTGTCTTGGCTTTGGCTTCGGCGTCCGCCTTGGCCTTCGCTTCCGCCTCCTCGGCGGCCTGTTGCTTGGCCTTGGCGTTCGCCTCAGCGTCCGCCCTGGCCTTGGCTTCCGCTTCGGCCTGGGCTTGCGCCTCGGCTTCGGCCTTCGCCCTGGCGTCAGCCTCGGCTTGCAGCCGCGCCGCTTCTTCCTGCTTGCGCAATTCCTCGGCTGCCCTCTCGCGCTCGCTCTGCAGGGCCGCGTAATAACGCACCTCGCGCCGCAGCCGCTGTTTCTCAAGCAGAGCCGCCTGCATGGCCTCGACCCGCTGCTGCTCTTTTTCCAGCGCACGCTGGGTCAGGAACTGCGCCAGCGGCTCGCTGTCGAATTGCCGTTTTGGGGCGCTGAACGGTCCGTCGACGCTGAAATTCAGGGTCGGTTCAGAACCGACCAGCGCCTCGTCGCCCGGCCGATAGGTGATCGAGCCGGTGGCGGCGACCGTGCTGGTGTTCAGGTCCGCGGTGATGTCGGCGGACAAGGTCGCCGCCGGATTGTCGAAATTGACCGGCGGCGCCCTCAGCGTGCCGCCGGCCACGGTGAAGGCGATGTCCGTATCCCCAGCCGGAAAACTGCCGTCCACGGCAATCTGGGGCGCGAAGCCGGCGGTCTTGGCCGCATCGATGTCGCGCCCGATCGCATCGGCCTTGGCGATGAAGGCGCCAAAAGCACCGGGATTGACGCCGGCAATGGTCAAGCCCTTCAGCGCCGCGGTCCCCGAGCCGGACAATGCCGCAATCATCGCATCGACCGATTTGCCGCTGGTCGAAAGCGCCGTCGAGAAATCGCCGTTGCCGCTGATGCCGGCCTCCGGCATTACGGTGGACAGGTCGGTGCCGGCAAGTTTCATCTGGCCGGAAAACAGCCCGGTGCCCTCATTGTTCTTCAGCTCGAACAGCCCGGTAAGCTTGCCGCCGAAGAGCTTTGCCTTGAGGTCCGACACACGGATGCCTTCCTGGTCAAGCTTCAGCGACAGCGTCCCATCATAGGCCGTGGCCAGCGGACCGGCGGCCAGCGCCGCCGTGGTCAGGTCGAGGTCCGCGGTGAACGGCAGGCTGGATTTCTGGCTGAACGGGGCGGTCGGCCAGGTTCCGTTCGTGTCGAGGAAAGACTGGTCACCGAACAGCATCACCGCCATCGGATCGAGATCGAGTTCATCGAGCGCCAGCGCGCCGGCGAGATGCGGCAATCCATCCTTGGTATCGACATTGACGTCGCCGGAAACTGCCGCCTCGTTGATGGCGCCGCTGAGGCCGCTCAGCACCAGGAGGCCGTTGCCATAATCGGCATCGGCTGCAAGCGAGGTCGACATGCCTGCCCCCATGCCCGGCATGCCGACGCCGGTCGTCATCAGCCATGGCTCGATGTCGGTGGCCTCGAGGCTGACTTTGCCCTTGGCAGTGCGGCCTTGCGGCGTCTCGGCCACCGTCCCGTCGAAACCGGCCTTGAAGTCGTTGCCGGCGAGGCTGAAACTCGTCGCCATGCCGCCGCCAAACGTGCCCTTCGCCGAGACATCGGTTGTCGCCTCGCCGAGCATGCCGAGCGGCAGCGCAGGCAGGCCGTAAAGTGCCAGAAGCGCCGTCGCGTCGGGATTCCTGGCATTGAAGGTCAGCGTCAGCGGCGCCTCGAGCAGCCGGTCGGCCGCGCCCTTGCCCGACAGCGATGCCGAGAAGGCCGAGCCGCCGGCCTTTCCTTGCGCGCTCACCGCCAGCCCCGTGGTGCCGTCGCCATTGTCGGCGGCACTCGATACCAGATCGATGCGCGCATCCTGGAACAGTTCGGGATAGGCCGCCACGCGGGTCTTCAGCCCTGCCAGTATGGCATTGTCCGGATAGTGCTGCGCCGCCACGTCGATCAGCGGCTTGAGGTCGACGGCAACCACCGACGCGTCAAGCTTGCCGGTCGGGCTCTGCGGGAAATCCTTGACCCGGCCGGTGGCGCTGATCGATGCGCCGGCAAGTCCACCGACTGAAAGCCGGTCGATTTCGAGCAGCCCGTCGCGCAGCCTCAGGGCGGTATCGACCGTATCGGCGGTCAGCCCGCCGGCGCTGACCGGCCCCGCCTTGATCTGGAAATCGAGATCGCGGTCGGAAAACCGGTTGGCGCCCTTGTCGCTGATGAAGATCGAGGCGAAGGCGGCAAGGCCGTCGACATCGAGTTCGCCGCCTTCGAGCCGCATCAGCACCGATGGCTTGGCGTCGTCGGGCTGGCTGGAATCGATACGGCCGGAAAATTTCGCCTTGCCGAGCACAAGTTCAAGGTCGCTGAAAGCCTGGCGCTTTTCGGTCAGGTCGACATTCGCCTTGAAACCGGCGGCCGGCAGCCGACGGATCGCCTCGTCGACATCCTTCGACAGCCAGGCGGCAAAGCCTGACGGTTGCGCCACCGCCAGAAGCAGCGAACCGGTGAAGCCGAAATGGTTCTCCACGCTGAGCATGCCATTGGCTTCCAGCCTGGCGCGGCCGGGCAGCGTCGCGGCCAGCGACTTCACCGACCAGCCGCCATCGGTCGGCTCGGCGGAAAGGTGAACGTCGCGAACCGTCGTGTCGCCGGCGACCACCGCCGGCAACTTGACCTCGACGGTGCCCGGTATGGTCGGTTTCGGCAGGCCGAGCAGCGCCTGCTCCAGCCCGGCAATGCGCTGATCCAGCGTCAGGCCGGCGCCACCCCCAGCGCCCACGGCTTCATCGAACTGCACCTGCGCGCCGTTGGCCTCGATCGCAAAACTCGGCTTCAGGCCGAGATCGACCGAAGCCTTGCCGTCGGCGGTATAGGGATTGTCGAGCGGCCCGGTCTCGAAGCGGAATTCGTCGATGCCGAGCTTCTGGTGGTCGAGCGAGAACTTGCCATTCAGCCTGAATCCCGGATCGGGTTTCCCCGCGCTAACCTTTACCGTTTCACCATCGGTTCCGCGCAACTCAGCTGAATTCTGGCCGACTCCATTCTTGTCCGCGCCATTCTTGTCGGCGCCTGAGATCTTGAACTGGCCCGAATAGACTGCGGCGCCCTCGACGATGCCCGCATTGCCGTCGGTTTCGATGACCAGCGGATAGGCATCCGGATTGGCCCTGAGCCGGAGCCGCATCTCTCCATTCGCACCGGCCTTGCCGGTGGAGGCGGCGACATTGGTGCGCAAACCGTCAAGCCGCATTGACCCGTCCAATCGCCATGGCCCGGCCAGCGACTTGGCCGAGATCGTCGAGTTGATCTCGGAAATGAGATGGCTGCGCCCGCCGGCGGCATGGCGGAGCGCGATCTGCCCCTCGGTAATCGTCAGCTTCTCGATCGAGATCTGGCTGGGATCGAAGGGCGAGGATGGCCGCATCGCCCAGTCGACGGTTCCGTCCTGGGCAATGTCGATCGTCGCCTTCGGCCTGACCAGCCGCATGTCGAAGATCAGCACTTCGCCGCGCAGGAAGGGCGCAAGTTCGGCGTCCATCGAAAAGGTCTCGACGGTCATCGCCGGCTGGCCGCCGGCGCCGCCGGCGACGGTGACGTTCGAAAAGGTCACCGAGGGAAACGGCAACAGTCTTGCCGTGGCATCGCCCTGGACGGTTACCCTGCGGCCCAGGATGGCACTCGCCTCACGCTCGAAGTCGGCGCGGTAGCCCGCCCAGTCGATGAAATACGGCACCACCAGCGCCGCGCACAGCACCAGCACGAAAAGGCCACCGAAGATCACGAACAGGCGTGCGAGCATCAATCCCCAAGCATCGATTGAAAGTCAGCCGCACTCTACCCGCATCAGCGTGTCGATAAAGAGGCAATTCGATCGTGTCGTCGGCAAGGCGATGACGCCATACGCTGTTGCCTGATCCCTGGCGATCGCGGTATCCTGTCTTGAGCGGACTCGTTCTCTTCTCGCGATGTCTCCGGTTCGTGACCGTCTGAAACAAATCCTGGAAAAAACGGAGACTTTCGCATGTCGGGGAAGAATTGGGAGCGTGTGCCGATCGATGCGCAGAGCGTCGACGCTCCGCTGTCGCTTTCGGCGGTGTTTCTTGTCGTCACCGTCGCCAATGAGCCGGCCGCTCTCGCCAAGGTCGCCTCGGTGCTCGGCGGGCTCGACGATCTCGTCAAGACCGTCGGCTTCCGCGACCTTTCCGGCCGGCTGTCATGCATTGCCGGGATCGGCCGCGACCTCTGGGATCGTCTCTGTCCAGACCGGCGGCCGCTTGAGTTGAGACCGTTCGCGGCGATCAAGGGCGCGGTTCATTCGGCGCCGTCGACACCCGGCGACCTTCTCTTCCACATCCGGTCCGAACGCCCCGACATGTGCTTTGAGTTCGAGCGGATTCTGCTCGGCAGTCTTGGCGAGAGCGTGACTGTCGTCGACGAGGTCTCCGGCTTTCGCTATTTCGATGCGCGTGACCTGCTCGGCTTCGTCGATGGCACGGCCAACCCGACCGGCCTCGATCTGCCCGCCTCAGCACTTGTCGGTGATGAGGATGCCGACTTCGCCGGCGGCAGCTATGTCGTCGTGCAGAAATATTTGCACGATCTTGCTGCCTGGGCGCGAATTCCAACGCCGCTCCAGGAGGAGATCATCGGCCGCACCAAGATCGACAATATCGAGATCGACGATGACGACGCTCCGCGCAAATCGCACAAGTCGCTGGCCACCATCGAGGATGCCGACGGCAATGAATACGACATCCTGCGCGACAACATGCCCTTCGGTCGGCCCGGGCAAAACGAGTTCGGAACCTACTTTATCGGTTATTCCCGCTATCTCTGGGTGATCGAGAAGATGCTGCAGCGAATGTATGTCGGCGAGCCGTCGGGCGCCTACGACCGGCTGCTCGATGTCTCCACGCCGCATACCGGCACCACATTCTTCGCCCCAACCCGCCCCATGCTGCAAACACTTGTCGAGGAAGCGCAGGGGAAGCCTTAGAGTATTTGCAGCCACGCCGCTCCAAGGTGTATCGAGATTCAGGTCAGGCCGAGCCGGAGTCGAAGACGGGCGCGAAGCGACCAAACAGGTGGTTTTCGAGAACCGGAGCGGACATTTGGGTCCGTGAGCACCGGCCTATGTCGGCCGTAGCCTTGACGACCACGACGCTCACGAGTGCTTCGGCCGGCGAAGGCCGGAAGCGCAGAAAACGCCATCAGATGGCCGCCAGAGTAGAGTTTCCAAACGGTCTCTTAGCGTGCGTCGCGCTTTGCCTGCGCCACCTTGGCCGCCTTGCGCTGGCGGCCAAGTTCCATCGGCCGCACCAGGTTCGGCGCCCTCTGGTTCACCACTGCCCGCATGCCCTTGTGCGCGGTCCGTGTATTGAACTCGGGGCCGTCCGCGCCAGCACCTTGCTTCATGGCGAGCGCCTTGCGCGCATTATCGACCAGCGAGATCCGCGTCGCCAGTTGGCGGCGGCGTTCGGCCTCGCCATTCAGCCGCCGCATGGCCATCGCCAGAACTTCGAGCTTCAACTGCGAACCACCATCGGCCTTTGAAGCGGCGGCACCTTTCGGCGCACCTTTGCCGCGGATCTCGCGGCGACGGCGATGCGCCTCGCTCTGCGCCTTGTCGCGCCGCTCCCGCAACAGTTTGACCAGGCCGGCAAGCTCGGCGTCGGCAAGATCCTGAACCGCCGGATGGTGCGATTTCTCGACCAGACCGTGTTCGTCGGCGCTCAGCGCCCGCGCCTCTTCCTTGCGTGACATCGCCATGCTGCTCGCTCCTCTGACTTGGCAGCTGCCTGTTTTCAGGCCCTCGCCTGAAGTCTCCGGCCAAATGGCGGCACGGTCAAGGCGAGCATCGTCATGGCCTACTTTGCAGCCGGCAGGATCTTGCCCGGATTCATGATGTTGAGCGGATCAAGCGCCTGTTTGATCGTGCGCATGATGTCGACGCCGTGGCCAAGTTCGTGGCGCAGGAAACCGACCTTGCCCTGGCCGATGCCGTGCTCGCCGGTGCAGGTCCCGTCCATGCCGATCGCCCGCATGTTCAGCCGCGCCACGAATTCTTCCGTCTGCGCGATTTCCTTCGGGTCATCCACGTCCATCAACACCAGCACATGGAAATTGCCGTCGCCGGCATGGCCGACGATCGGCGCGACCAGCCCCATCTCGGCAATGTCGGCTTCGGTTTCGGTGACGCATTCGGCAAAGCGCGAGATCGGCACGCAGACGTCGGTCGACAGGCCCTTGGCGCCGGGCCTGAGCGTCAGCGACGACCAATAGGCGTCGTGCCTGGCCTTCCAAAGCTTCGTCCGCTCCTCGGCGACGCTGGTCCACAGGAACGGACCGCCGCCATACTCCTCCGCGATCGCGCCGAAGGTCTCGGCCTGTTCGGCAACGCCGGCGTCACTGCCATGGAATTCGACGAACAGGCATGGGCTTTCCGGATAGTCGAGCTTCGAATAGCTTTTCATCGCCCGCATCTGCAGCGCATTGACCAGTTCGATGCGCGCCACCGGAATGCCCATCTGGATCGTCGCGATCACCGCGTTGCAGGCCGCCTCGACGCTGGGAAATGGACAGACGCCGCCGGAGATCGCCTGCGGAATGCCCTGCAGCTTCAGGGTCAGCGAGGTGATGATGCCGAGCGTGCCTTCCGATCCGATCAGGAGCCGCGTCAAATCATAGCCGGCCGAGCTCTTCTTCGCGCGTTTTCCCGTCGTCACCGTCTGTCCGTCCGCCATCACCGCCGTCAGCGACAACACATTCTCGCGCATCGTGCCGTAGCGCACGGCATTGGTGCCCGACGCCCGCGTCGCCGCCATGCCGCCGAGCGAGGCGTTGGCGCCCGGATCGATCGGGAAGAACAGGCCGGTGTCGCGCAGATGGCGGTTGAGATCCTCGCGCGTCACGCCGGCCTCGACGGTGCAATCGAGATCCTGCGGATTGACCGCCAGGATGCGGTTCATCCGCGACGTATCGACCGAGATGCCGCCGCCCGGCGCATTGGTATGGCCCTCCAGCGAGGAACCAACGCCGAAGGCGATCACCGGCACGCGGTGCGCCGCGCAGGCCGACACGATTTCCTGCACCTCGGCCGTCGTCTCGACAAAGGCCACGCCGTCCGGTGCCTGGGTCGGAATGTAGGTGGTGGTATGCGCATGCTGGGAGCGGATGGCTTGTCCGGTCTGAAACCGCTCACCCAGCCGCTGCTTGAGGATGCCGAGCACGGCGGCAATCCCTTCCTCGTTGCGCTCGACTTGATTGAGGTCGCTCAGAGCCATCGATTCCTCCGCGAATGGACCAGCGTCCATACTTGTTATGGATTTATGGATGCGTAGTCTCACCAACCATGCTCTGTCCAGCGACCCCTAAAAGGAAATCCAAGATGCCGATCCCAGCCCCTTTCGTTTCTCGAGCCATGGACATCGAGAAGGACTGGATCGACTACAACGGCCATCTCAACATGGCCTATTACAACGTGCTGTTCGACCGTTGCTCGGACGACGCCTTCGAGATGATGGGGATGGGACCGAACTACGCCAAGGACCGCCGCCTCACCATCTACACGGCGGAAGTGCATGTCTGCTACGTGCAGGAGCTGCATTTGGAACACAAGGTTACCGTTTCCTTCCAGCTCCTCGACCATGACGACAAGCGGCTGAGGGTCTACCAGGAGATCCGCCATGTCGACGGCTGGCTCGCCGCCACTTCCGAATCACTATCGCTGCATGTCGACATGTCCGGGCCGAAAGTGGCGCCCTTCCCGGCCGATGTCCTGGCCAGGGTCGAGGCCATGCGCGCCGCCCATGCCGTGCTGCCGATGCCGGAGCGCGCCGGCCGTTCGATCGGCATCAAGCCGCGTCGTGCCTGAAGAGGTTCTTTTTGCAGAATACGGCTTAAGTCCTTGTTTATATTCATACCGTTGCCGCAAAGCCACTATGCCCCGATAAGCAATTGGCACTAGCCCGCAAGATGACTTGACCCGCGGCTGGCCCCCGTTAACCTTACCGAGGTTTTAACGTGAACAAGCCGAATTGAGTCGTTGAACGACTCAGCGCGGCGGTCGAAAACCGTCCGCATCGAGTTGCGATACGGGCGGCTGGACGGAAGCGGTTCGGGGAACGTGCATGAAAACCGACATCAAGGTCGAGGCGGACAGGCTGGCAGCCGATCCACGCATCAGCGACTATGATTTCTGGCGCTCGCTGAAGAATCTCAACAACGAGATCTTCCACATCGCCAACAACAATGAGCCGATCCCCTTCGCCATGATCCGCTGGCGCGCCATCCTGAAACAGGCGCGCTCGAAGCGCGGGCATGCCTGACCGGAAGTCACGCCGAGGCTTCACTGCCCCCTTTCCGAGATCAAACCGAGCGCTTCAGCGCCCCCAGCGGCGAGCGCGCCGTCACCGGTGACGACTGGATGAGTGCGGTGTTGGTCATCGCGTGCGGGATGATGCGGTCGATTACCCGTTCGAGCTCGGCTACCGAGCCGACATGCGCCAGCGCGATGAAGCAATCCTCACCCGTAACCCGGTCGCATTGCGCGATCTCCGGCAGGTCGCGGATGATCTCGGCCACCACGGCCAGTTGCCCCGGCACCGGCCTGATCCGCAGCCATGCCGACAGCTTCATGCCGAGCGCTGCCGGATTGATCCTGACCGTATAGGCTTCTATCACGCCGTTCTCCTGCAGCCGCTTGATGCGCTCAGCCACGCTCGGCGCCGACAGGCCGACCGAACGCGCCAGTTCAGCCGTGCTGGTGCGCGCATCCTTTTCCAGCAGCCGCAGGATTTTCAGGTCGGCGGCATCGAGATCTGGATTTTCGCTTCGAAGGCGTTTCAATGAAAAAATCCTCGGATCGAAAGGCCATTGATTGTTTTGGCCGGTCATCATCCATATAAACCGGAAAAATGCCTTGCGATAATGATCTCATGAAGGATCCAGCGCAAGCACCCGTAGCCAGCCCTGCCCTCGCCGGCCCAGCCCTTGCGAATTTGGCGAGTGCGTTGCCGCCGCATGTCTGGTTCGGCGTCAGCGCCGTGTTCCACTATCTCGGCCCAGCCTTCGCCGTGCTGCTGTTCCCGCATGTCGGGGTGCTCGGCATGGCGTGGCTGCGCATCGCCACTGCCGCCCTTGTCTTCGCGCCGCTGACCCGGCCGTGGACGGTCTTTGCCCGCGCCGACCGCTCGACCAGATTGATGCTTCTGGCCTTCGGCATCTGCCTCGGCGTCATGAACTGTTCCTTCTACCTGGCGCTCGACCGCTTGCCGATCTCGCTGGTCGCGGCGATCGAATTCGTCGGCACCATCGGCGTCGCGCTGGTCGGCCTCAGAAGCCCGCGCAATCTCGCGGCCCTTGCCGTCGCTGTCACCGGCACCTTGCTTTTGATCGATGTGAAATGGTCGAGCGATCCGGTCGGCCTGTTCTGGGCCTTCCTCAACGGCGCGCTGTTCGTCCTCTACATCGTGCTTGGCCATCGCATTGCCCGCGCCGGCGCCGGCGGCGGCATCGCCGGCCTGGGCGCCGCGATGTCGGTCGCTTTCCTCATCGTGCTGCCTATCGGTCTTGCCGATGCGCTGCCGGCCTTCTCGGCGCCAGTGCTGCTCATAGCCGCCATCGGCGTCGGCATCTGCTCGTCGGTCATCCCTTATATCTGCGACCAGCTCGCCATGTCGCGGCTGCCGCGCTCGAGCTTCGCGCTGATGCTGTCGCTGCTGCCGGTCACCGCGACGCTGATCGGCGTCGTTGTACTGCGGCAGATACCGAGCCTCACCGATTGCCTCGGCATCGCGCTGGTCGTGGCCGGCGTCGCCTTCCACAGGTCGGCGGGTCCAGAGCAGATCGATTAGTCAATTTATTTCAATAGCTTGTAAAAATCCCGCTTTGGTTCCCCGATTCGAGCAGCTGCGACCAGAAAGCTTAGGATTGAACCAATCCCGCCTTTGCGCCGTTGTCCCTTCGAAAACGGTTGGAGCAAAAGATGGATTGGAAACGCACCAGTGAGCCGGCCGATGCATGGCACATGACGGACGACTTGCATGCCGAGCACGGCAAGGGCGATCCGTTCGCGGCGGCCATTCGCGCCACAAGGATGTCGATGATCATCACCGATCCCCGGCGGCCGGACAACCCTATCGTATTCGCCAATGACGCCTTCCTGCGCCTCACCGGCTACGAACGACAGGAGGTTCTGGGCAAGAACTGCCGCTTTCTGCAGGGACCAGAGACCGACAGGATGGCAGTGGAACAGGTTCGCGAAGCAATCGCGAGCCGCAGCGATATCAGCATCGATCTCTTGAACTATCGCAAGGACGGCTCGACGTTCTGGAACGCGCTCTACATCAGCCCGGTATCCAATGACAAAGGCGAGCTGCAGTTCTTCTTTGCTTCGCAGCTTGACGTTTCCGACCGCAAGCTGTCCGAACATCGGATGAGCGCTGACAAGGAACGCTTCGAAAAGGCGGTCAGGGAACGCACGAAGGAGTTGGAAGCCGCTCTGGAGGCGCAGACAACACTGCTTCATGAGGTCGATCATCGCGTCAAGAACAATTTGCAGATGATTTCTTCTCTGATCATCATGCAGCGCCGGACCATAAAGGACGAAGGCATAAGGCAATCGCTGACCACGATGCTGGAACGCATCGAGGCCTTGAGCACCGTGCATCGCCGGCTATATCAATCGAAGGACGTCAGCAGGTTCGACGTTTCGGACTTCGCCCGCGACTTGATTTCGGATCTGCTCACGGCATCGGGACGTTCCGAGATAACATCGAAGCTCGACCTTGATCCGATTGTCGTTTCTGCCGAAAAAGCCACCCCCGTGGCCCTCATGGTCAACGAACTCGTCACCAACGCCCTGAAACACGCCTTCAAGGAAAAGCCGGACGGATCGATCGCCGGCAGCATCGGCATCAAGATGAGTCAGCCCGATGGCCACCTCAATATCGAAGTTACCGACGACGGCGTCGGCATGGCCGATTCCAATGGTGATGCCTCTTTCGGCATGCGGCTGATCAAGTCTCTCGGCCGCCAGTTGCATGCCGACATCGAATGGCGAGATGCCGGCCCCGGCACCCGGGTCGTCATCAGGATGCCGAATGTACCGCAGCAAGAAGGGAATGTGTTATGATTGAACCGCTCAAGGTCCTCATCGTCGAGGACGAAGCGCTGCTGGCCATGGAACTGGAAAGTCTGATCGAGGAAGCCGGCCACAGCGTCGTCGGCTGGGCGACCTCCTCTGGCGAAGCGGTCGATATGGTCGATTCGACAGACGCCGACATCGCCTTTGTCGACATTCACCTGGCCGACGGCGCGACCGGCGTCGAAGTGGCCGAACATTTCCGTCGGAGCAAGCGCTCAATGGTGGTGTTCATGACCGCCAATCCAAAACGCATTCCCGATCATTTCGCCGGGGCAATCGGCGTCATCGCCAAACCTTATACGATGAACGGGCTGACGTCGGCATTGCGCTATCTGCAGGAAGGCGTCCGTCGTCCGCCACCCGAGTCGGTGCTGCCGGCGGGCTTCACTCTGTCGCCGGCCTTCCAGACAGTCTGGATACCGACGGCCGCCTGACAACCAGACCCGCTACGCCAGCTTCTCCCTGAGGAAGGTAACCGTCCGGCCCCAGGCAAGATCGGCCGCCTGCTTGTCGTAGCGGGCCGCCGACGTGTCGTTGTTGAAGGCATGGTTGGCGCCTTCATAGACATAGACGGTGTATTCGACATGGGCCGCGCCGAGTTCCTTCTTGAAGGCGTCGATGCCGGCATTGATGCGCGTGTCGAGCCCGGCATAGTGCAGCAGCAGTGCCGCCTTGATCTTGGGCACATCCTCGGCCTTCGGCTGCATGCCGTAATAGGCAACGCCGGCGGCGAGATCGGGCGCATTGACCGCCAGCATATTGACGGTGCCGCCGCCCCAGCAGAAGCCGACCGCGCCGACCTTGCCATTGCCGTCCTGGTACCCCTTGAGGAAGGCGACCGCCGCCACGGCATTGGCCGCGGTCTGCGCCGGATCGAGCTTGGGAAACAGGTCACGCGCCTTGTCTTCGTCGACCGGCGTGCCGCCGAGCGGCGACAGGAAGTCCGGCGCCAACGCCACGAACCCTTCCAGCGCGATGCGCCGTGCCACATCACGTATATGCGGGTTGAGCCCCCTGTTCTCATGCACGACGATGACGGTGCCAAGCTTGCCAGACTGGCCGGCCGGCTTGACCAGATAGCCCTTCATCTCGCCACTACTGCCCGGGAAAGTGATGTCCTCGCCCGTCACCCGCGGATCGTCCTCGGCAATGATCGCCGCCTGGGCCGCATTCGCCGCCAGCAGCGGGGCGATCGTGGCCGCCGCCGCGCCCGATCCGGCAAGCCTGGTCAGTTGCTCCATGAAGCGGCGGCGGTCGAGCGTCAGATGCGTGTATTCGTCATAGGCGTCGATCATCGCCTGGGTAATGGCGGGCTTCGTGATGACCGGTTTGGCAGGCTTGGCGCTTTCGGGACTGGCGGCGGACTTCGTCATGGCGTGCTCCTCGCTTCGGGATGATCTCGCTGCGAGAAGATAGGGTCGGAACATGCATGGTCCAGTCACGGATGAGTGACGCGGCAAAAGCCCTCAGGCGAAGGATCGGCTCCCATCACATTTTGGTCATTTCCGATAATCTTGATGGTCCTGCCACAATATGAAGGGAAGCTGCTGGCGGTGGCTCACCTGCCCCCGCCCGGCTGGCTCCGACAAGGGCCAACTCCGACAAGAAGGAACAATGCCCATGACCTTCCCCATCCTGGCAAGCGCATTCGTGCTTGCTGCCGCCGCCCTGCTGGCGCTGCGTTCCGCCGCTTTCGCCAGCCGATCGGTGGTCAAGGTCCGCAGCAACCGACGCCGGCCTGCAAACACGAAAACCCGGGGCTGAGGCAGGTTATGGACGCCCAGGACATCGTCAATACCGTCTCCCAAAAAGCCGGCCTTGACCAGGCCGTGACGGAAAAAATCGTCGGCACGATTTTCTCGGTGCTCGAGCATGAAGCGGAAGGCACAAGCGTCTCCAGCTTCTTCGCCAAGATCCCCGGCGCCGATGGGCTGGCCCGGAAATACGACGTCATGGCCGCCGCTCCGGCCGGCGGCGGTCTCCTGTCGTCGCTGCAGGGCGCGCTTTGGTGGCGTGCTCGGCGAAAAGACCGGTGCGCTGATCAACGGTGTCGCGGCGCTCAAGGCGTCGGGCCTCGACATGGCGCAGATCCGCCAGGCCGGCGCGACGCTGATCCAGCAGGCTGAGACGGCAGCCGGCCCCGAACTGACCAACGAGGTGCTTGGCTCCGTGCCCAGCCTCAAGGGTCATCTGGGGCTCGGCTAGACTCGCCTTGCGCTGCCTCTACTTCGGCAGCGTGTAAGCCATCACATAGTCACCCGGCTTGGTGCCGACCGAGCCATGGCCGCCGGCGACGATGACCACGAACTGGCGCCCGTCGGCGACGGTATAGGTCATTGGCGTCGACTGACCACCGGCCGGCAGCCTGGCCTGCCAGAGCTGCTTGCCTGAAGTCAGGTCATAGGCGCGCAGATAATCGTCGACCGCCGCCCCCAGGAAGGCGACGCCGCCGGCGGTGATCATCGGCCCGCCAATGCCCGGCACGCCGACCTTGAATGGCAGCGGCAGCGGCGTCATGTCGTAGACGGTGCCGTTGCGATGCTTGTAGGCGATCTTGCCGGTCCTGAGGTCGGCGCCCGCGACATAGCCCCAGGGCGGCGCCTGGCAAGGCACCCCGAGCGGCGACAGGAACGGGCCCATCACCACTGCGTAGGGCGCGCCCTCGTTGCGGTTGAGGCCCTGCTCGCTGCCGCGCCCTTCGTCCGGCGGCGGCACCTGGTCGCGCGGAATGAGCTGCGACTTGAACGCCAGATAAGTCGGCATGCCGAACATCACCTGGCGGACCGGATCGACCGCCACGCCACCCCAGTTGAAGGTGCCGAAATTGCCGGGATAGATCAGCGAACCCTGCACGGAGGGCGGCGTGTAGCGGCCCTCATAGCGCAGGCCCTGGAATTCGATCCGGCACGCCAGCTGGTCGAACATGGTGATGCCCCACATGTCGGCGCCGGTCAGTGGCTTCGGATTGAAGGTCAGATCCGAGACCGGCTGCGTCGGCGCGGTGTGATCGCCTTCGATCGCACCGCCCGGCGCCGGCATTTCGTTGACCGGGATGATCGGCTCGCCGCTGCGCCGGTCGAGCACATAGAGGTCGCCCTGTTTTGTCGGCCCGACCAGCGCCGGCACCGCGCCGCTGGCCGTGGTGATGTCGATCAGCGTCGGCTGCGCCGGAACGTCCATGTCCCAGAGGTCGTGGTGTACGGTCTGCCGCACCCAGCGCACTTGTCCGGTGTTGAGATCGAGCGCGGTGATCGAGGAGGAGAATTTCTCGACATTGGCGCTGCGCCCGGCGCCGAGCTGGTCCGGCGTCTGGTTGCCAAGCGGCACATAGAGCAGGCCGAGCTTCTCGTCGGCGCTCGCCGTCGACCACATGTTGGGCGAGTTGTGGGTATAGGTTTCACCCGGCGCCAGCGGTGTCGTCTGCTCCGGATTGCCGGAATCCCAGTTCCAGACCAGGGCGCCGGTATCGACATCGAAGGCACGGATGACGCCGGACGGTTCCTCGGTCGAATAATTGTCGTTGACTGCGCCGCCGACGATGATCTTGCCGCCCGATATCAATGGCGCCGAGGTCGAATAGTAATAGCCCGACTTCGGATAGGGCATGTTTGCCATCAGGTTCAGCGTGCCACCCTCGGCGAAGGCTGGGCAGACCTGCCCGTTCGCCGCGTCGAGCGCGATCAGCCGCGCATCGGAGGTCGGCAGGTAGACACGCGCGGCACAGGGCTGGCCGGCGGCGATCCTGGCGTCGGCATGATACGACACGCCGCGGCAGGTCTGGTGCTGGCGGTCCTTGTCCAGCTTGACCTGCGGATCGTAGCGCCACTTCTCCGTCCCGGTCGCGGCGTCGATGGCGATGGCGAAATTGTGCGGCGTGCAGATGTAGAGCGTATCGCCAACCTTCAGCGGCGTCACCTGATAGGTCGTCTCGCTGACGTCGTCCGGCCCCTTCACATCGCCTGTGCGGTAGGTCCAGGCAGGCTGCAGCTTCGCCACATTGTCCGGAGTGATCTGGTCGAGTGGTGAATAGCGCTGGCCGTATTGTGTGCGGCCGTAATAGTGCCATTCGCCGGCAGGCACGTCGCCGCCGAGATCGGCGGTCGGCGTCACCTTGTCGGCGCTGAGCTGGCCGGCGATATCCTTCGGATCCGCCGTCATCGAATAACCGGCGACAGCAAGCGAGGCGAGCACTGCCAGGATAAGCGGCGCCCGGCCGTCCGGGCCGGTGAGGCCCCGCCGTGCCCAAGGCGTCAGCAGCCACAGCGCCACAAGCACGATGATGCCGCCGCGCGGGCCAAGCTCCCACCAGTCGAAGCCGATTTCCCAGACCGCCCAGCAAAGCGTGCCGATCACGATCGCCGCATAGAGCCATAGCGCCAAGGACTTGCGCCTGTAGAGCAGCCAGGCGGCGATCAGGAAAGCGAGACCTGTTATGACATAGTACCAACTGCCGCCCAGCGAAGCCAACCAGATGCCGCCGCCGCCAAGCGCCAGGCCGATGAGGAAAAGGACCACGGCGGTAAGGACGGTTGCCATAACGACACTCCTTCAAGCCCAGCAGGCGAGCGACCGAAACCGCCATTACGAAATGGAAACGTAGCCCGCTATTGATTCTGTTTCATCTCGCTGCCGCAGTTTTCCGCTGGCCTGCACGCGGTGTCAAATCAGCAGGACAATATCCTCCGATACCGCAGGCATTGCTCCGCCCTATCCTTTGGTCCTGCTGTCGCTCACGTTGAAATGACAGGGCGTGGCATACGCCATTCTTCTGCCTGCTATCAGGCAATGCTATGCTCTGCCTATGACAGCCGACGCCGCCTCGTTGCTCGAACGGGCCCGCCACGCCTACGCGCAACGGGCATGGGCGGATGCATTCGCGCTTCTTCAGGCAACGGACGAGATCGCGTCTCTTGGCGTGGAAGACCTGGAACGGCTGCTCTGGTCGGCGGGGATGCTGGACCGCGATCAGGACATATTCGCTGCCGGCGAGCGTCTCTTCAACATCCATATCGAAGCGGGCCGTGATGACCAGGCGGCGTATTGGGCATTCTTCCGTGGCTTCAGGCTTATGGCGTTGGGCGAGGAAGGCCACGCAACTGCCTGTATCCAGCAGGCGCAGCGCCTGGCTGATGGCTTCGGCCGCGAGTGTGCGGCGCATGGCTATCTGCTGTTGGTGGCGGCTCAAAAGGAAATCATGACCGGCAACGATCCGGCATCGGAGGCGCTGGCAAGGCAGGCGCTGGCGATCGGCGAACGCTGTTGCGACATCGATCTGATCGCCTTCGCCAGATGCTATCTCGGGCGCGCGCTGGTCCGGCAGGGCCGGGTCGAGGAAGGCATCGCCCTGCTCGACGAAGCCATGCTGCCGGCCGCCGACGGCAAGCTCTCGCCCATTGTCACCGGCCTCATCTACTGCAACCTCATCGCCGCGTGCCGACAGGTCTACGCATTCGATCGTTCGCGCGAATGGACGCAAGCGCTGTCGGACTGGTGCGGAGCGCAGCCGCAGCTCGTTCAATTCAACGGCGTCTGCCTGTTGCATCGCGCCGAGATCATGGAATTGAACGGCGCCTGGCAGGACTCCATCGCCGAGGCCAGGCGCGCGACGCTGTCGCTGACCCATGCGATCGGCAATGAAGCGGCGGCGGGGGCGGCCTACCAGGAGGCCGAAATCCATCGGCTGCGCGGAGAATTCGCCGCCGCCGAAGACCTCTACCGTGCCGCCAGCCGGCTCGGACTGGAGCCGCAGCCCGGCATGGCGCTGCTGCGTCTCACGCAGGGCCGGGCTGACCAGGCGGCGGCAACCATTCGCCGTGTGCTGGCCACGACCAAGGCGCCGCTGGGCCGTGCCCGCCTGCTGCCGGCGTTGGTCGAGATCATGATGGCAGCGGCCGCCGTCGACGAAGCGCGCGAAGCCTGCGCGGAACTGGAGGCGATCGCCGGCCGCTTCGCCACCGAGATCCTGGCCGCGATGGCCTCGCAGGCGAGAGGTGAAATCGAGATGGCTGGCGGTAATGCCGCGACAGCGCTCGGCCATTTCCGTGCAGCGCTGACAATCTGGCAGCGCGCCGGCGCGCCCTATCTGGAGGCGCGTCTGCGCGTGCTGGCCGGTCAGGCCTGCCGCATGCTTGGCGACGAAGATGGAGCCGAACTGGAATTCGAGGTCGCCGGATCGGTTTTCGCCGCGCTTGGCGCCGCGCCCGACCTCGCCCGCGTCAATCTGTTGATGCGGCCGGCCGCATCACCTTCGCATGGTCTGACGCGGCGCGAGATCGAGGTCCTCGGCCTCGTCGCCACCGGCAAGACGAACAGGCTGATCGCGACCGAGCTCGGTCTCAGCGAAAAGACCGTCGACCGGCATATCAGCAATATCTTCGACAAGCTGGCGGTCAACTCGCGCACTGCGGCCACAGCCTACGCCTTCCAGAACGGCCTGCTCTGACAGGAGGCTATGGGGGAAAATCCCCATGGGATTTTCTTTGTCTGTGGGGTGTCTCCCCGAAGCGGGCACCCTGCCGGTTCGCTATTTCTTTCTCCATGGCTGACGAAAACCGCATGGAGCGATCATGAACCCGACTTCAACACACGCCCCCTCTTCAACACATGCAATGAAACCGCATGGCCGTGGCGTCGGCATCACCGAAACCAGGGCGCGCGCCGGTGCGTTGCTGGAACAGGGTGCGGCGTTCATGCACCTGGAGGCCGGCGCACTGTTGGCAACGGGCAGCCAGGCGCCAACAGGCGACGAAAAGCGGCCCGCGCTCAGGGAAGAACATGTCGATGTCGTCGTCATCGGCGCCGGACAGAATGGCCTGTCCGTCGGCTATCACCTTGCCCGCAAGGGCGTGAACTTCGTCATCCTGGAGGCACGCGAACGCGTCGGCGACATCTGGCGCTCGCGCTGGGATTCGCTGCGCCTGTTCACGCCGGCACGCTTTGACGGGCTGATTGGCATGCCCTTCCCCGCCGCCCGCTATTCCTTCCCGACCAAGGACGAGATGGCCGATTATCTCGAGGCCTATGCGAAGAAATTCTCCCTGCCGGTGCGTACCGGCGTCAAGGTCGACGAGGTGACCCGTTCCGGCGACCGCTATATCGTCACATCAGGCCGAACCCGCTACGTCGCCAATCACGTCGTGGCCGCGGCCTCGAGCTACCAGAAGCCGAAAATCCCGGATTTCGCGGCATCGCTCGATCCGTCGATCCGGCAATTCCACTCGGGCGCTTACAAGAACCCATCGCCGCTCAATGCGGGCAGCGTGCTGCTGGTCGGCGCCAGCAATTCCGGCGCGGAAATCGCCATGGATCTCGCGCGCACGCACCAGGTTTGGCTGGCCGGACGGCATCCCGGCAATATCCCGGTCGCCTACAATGGCTATTTCGCCATGCGTCTGGTCCTCCCGATCGTCTTCCGCATCGTTTTCCACCGATTGCTCACGGTCGACACCCCAATGGGCCGCAAGGCCAAGCCTGGGCAACTGGCCCATGGCCTGCCGCTGATCCGGGTCAAGCCCAGCGATTTGGACGCCGCCGGTGTCCGCAGGGTCTCCCGCGTCGCCGGCGTTAGCGATGGCAAGCCGCTGCTCGACGACGGCCAGGTTCTCGATGTCTCGAACGTCATCTGGTGCACCGGTTTCCGGGCCGGGCTGGATTGGATCAAGCTGCCGATCTTCGACGAAAACGGCCGGGTGAAGCAGTATCGCGGCACCGTGGAGGGCGAACCGGGCCTCTATGTCTGCGGCCTGCATTTCCAGCACTCGACCTCTTCCACGATGATCCATGGCGCCGCGCGCGATGCCGGCTATGTCGCGGACAAGATCGCCGAGCGCATGCGGGCAGCCACCAGCTACTCGCAGGAGCGCATTCGAGCCGGATTGTCGGGCGCCGGGCGATAATATTCGCACGGCGATCGGCAATTCGGCTTCCAAACCGGAACAAAACGTAGACACTTCTGGCCTTTCGCTACCGAATCACTACATTCGGGGGCGATGTCCGGCTTTTCGGAAGACATGCCCTTTTTTGACGAACCGAATGCGCGGCCCGCGGCCCCGTCCGGCATCGCCGCGCGCGCCATGGCTGCCCGTAGCGGCCAAAGCAATGCGCCCGACTATCTCAAGGGATTGAACCCCGAACAGCGGCTGGCGGTGGAGACCACCGAAGGCCCGGTTCTGGTGCTGGCCGGCGCCGGCACCGGCAAGACGCGGGTGCTCACCACCCGCATCGCCCACATCCTCGCCACCGGCAAGGCTTATCCCTCGCAGATCCTCGCCGTCACCTTCACCAACAAGGCTGCGCGCGAGATGAAGCAGCGCATCGGCATCCTGATCGGCGAAGGCAATGTCGAGGGCATGCCCTGGCTCGGCACGTTTCACTCGATCGGCGTCAAGCTGCTGCGCCGGCACGCCGAGCTGGCCGGGATCAAATCCGATTTCACCATTCTCGACACCGACGATGTCGTGCGCCTGATCAAGCAGCTGATCCAGGCCGAGGGGCTGGACGACAAGCGCTGGCCGGCCAAGCAGTTCGCGCAGATGATCGACGGCTGGAAGAACAAGGGGCTAGGCCCCGCCGACATTCCCGAGGGCGACGCCCGCTCCTTCGCCAACGGCAAGGGCCGCGAGCTCTACAAGGCCTATCAGGAGCGGCTGCAGACGCTGAATGCCTGCGATTTCGGCGATCTCTTATGCCATCCGATCCGCATCTTCCGCGCCTATCCCGACGTGCTGAAGGAATACCACAAGCGCTTCCGCTACATCCTCGTCGACGAGTACCAGGACACCAACACCGCCCAATACATGTGGCTGCGGCTCTTGGCGCAGCGGCCGGAAGGTGTGGGAAAAAGCGCAAACGTCGGCGGCAAGCCGATCTCCCCCCTTGAGGGGGAGATGTCCGGCAGGACAGAGGGGGGTGCCTCGCACCGACAGGCCGGCGGGACAGCGCCCCCCTCTGTCGCCTCCGGCGACATCTCCCCCTCCAGGGGGGAGATCGGGCGCTCTTCGGCCGAGACCCGCGCCACCGTAAACATCTGCTGCGTCGGCGACGACGACCAGTCCATCTATGGCTGGCGCGGCGCCGAGGTCGACAACATCCTGCGCTTCGACAAGGATTTTCCCGGCGCCACGATCATCCGACTGGAGCGCAACTACCGCTCCACCGCGCACATCCTTGGCACGGCTTCCCACCTCATTGCCCACAATGAGGGCCGCTTCGGCAAGACGCTGTTCACCGAAAAGGTCGCTGAGGACGACGAGAAGGTGCATGTCCACGCCGCCTGGGACTCGGAGGAAGAGGCGCGCGCCGTCGGCGAGACCATCGAGGCCTACCAGCGGCAGAAGCATAATCTCAACGACATGGCCATTCTCGTGCGCGCGTCCTTCCAGATGCGCGAGTTCGAGGACCGTTTTGTCACGCTCGGCCTCAACTACCGCGTCATCGGCGGACCGCGCTTCTACGAGCGCATGGAAATACGCGACGCGCTGGCTTTCTTCCGCGTCGTCGCGCAAGGCGCCGACGACCTCGCCTTCGAGCGCATCGTCAACGTGCCGAAGCGCGGGCTCGGCGAAGCCACCATCCGCCAGATCCACGACACCGCGCGCGCCCTTCGCATTCCGATGCTGGAGGCCGCCGCCAAGCTCGCCGAAAGCGACGAGCTGAAGCCGAAGCCGCGCGCCGCACTTCGCGAGGTCGCAGCCAATTTCGAACGCTGGCAGAAGGCGCTGGAAACCACGCCGCACACCGAACTCGCCGAGACCATTCTCGAAGAGAGCGGCTACACCGACATGTGGAAGAACGACCGCTCGGTGGAAGCGCCGGGACGGTTGGAAAACCTGAAAGAACTGATCCGCTCCATGGAGGAGTATGAATCGCTACGCTCCTTCCTCGAACATGTGGCGCTGGTCATGGACGCCGAGCAGAATGAGTCCCTCGACGCCGTCAACATCATGACACTGCATTCGGCCAAGGGCCTTGAATTCGAGACCGTGTTTCTTCCGGGCTGGGAGGAAGGCCTGTTCCCGCACCAGCGGTCACTGGACGAAGGCGGCCGCTCCGGGCTCGAGGAAGAGCGCCGCCTTGCCTATGTCGGGCTGACCCGGGCCAAGAAGAACCTGCACCTGTGGTTCGTCTCCAACCGCCGCATCCACGGTCTGTGGCAATCGACCATCCCGTCGCGCTTCCTCGATGAACTGCCGGAAGCCCATGTCGAGGTCGCCGAAAGCGGTAATTCCTATGGCGGCTACGGCAATTCCTATGGTGGCGGCTCATTCGCCTCGGGGCGCGGCGGCCGCCAGAACCCTTATGGTGCCTCGCGCTTCGACAATGTCGGCGCGGAAAAATCTGGCGCCTTCTCCAACACCTATGCGACGCCGGGCTGGCAGCGCGCGCAAGCCAACCGCACCGAGGCGACCGACCGCAACTGGGGTTCGCGCTCCGGCCATCAGGTCGAGCGCATCGGCTATGGCGAGACCGACTCCGGCTACGGCGCCGGCCGCACCTCGGTCAAAGGCCGCACCATCGACGGCGAGCTGGTCGCCAAATCCGTCGCCGACAAGCCCTCCGCCTTCAATGTCGGCGACCGCGTCTTCCACCAGAAATTCGGCAACGGCAACATTTCCGCCATCGAAGGCAACAAGCTGACCATCGACTTCGACAAGGCCGGCCAGAAACGCGTGCTGGACGGGTTTGTCACCGGGGTGTGAGCAGCCTGTTCACCGATACCGCGCCTGGTTCCACTTATGCCCGAGCAGCGACAGGATGATGATCAGCCCGTTGAAGAACTGGACGTAGAAGCCGCTGAGGCCCGCCGCCACCACGCCGGTCTGGATGAACGCGACGGTGACCGCGCCGATGGCGCCGCCGATCACGGTGCCGATGCCGCCCCAGGTTGGCGTGCCGCCGACGAAGACCGAGGCCAGAACCGGCAGCAGATAGCCGTCGCCGGCCGTCGGCCACCAGGTGAAGTTGATCATCACCGAAAACGTGCCGGCGATCGCCGCCCCAATGCCGACGAACACGAACACTTTCACCCGCACCCGCTTGACGTCGATGCCCATCTGCTGGGCGCTGTCGGGGTTGTCACCGACCACCCTCACCTGCGCGCCGAAGCGATGCCTGTTGTAGAGCAGCGCCGACAGTACGACGAAGGCGATGGCCCAGAAGATCTGCACCGGGATGCCCCAGATCTGGCTGGAGAAGATCTTGTAGGCCCAGCTGTCGGCGAGGCTGGTGAGCGCCGTCGACTTGCCCTCGTTGATGATCTGGATCAGGCCGCGCAGCAGGAAGTTCATGCCGAGCGTGGCGATCAGCGACGACAGCCCGCCATAGACCACCAGCGACCCGACGAGGAAGCCGAGCAGCGTGCCCGTCGCGATGGCGGCGGCGATGCCGAGGAACGGGTCGTAGCCGGCCTGCACGACCAGCGCGAACACCCATGAGGCAAAACCCATCGTCGCCGGAAACGACAGGTCGATCTCGCCGCAGGTGACGACGAAGACCAGCGGCACCACCACGAACAGCGCCACCGGCAGCGTGGTCAGCACGGAGCTGTAGAGATACCAGGTGGTGAAGACGACCGGGTTGGCGATCATGAACACCGCCATCATGACGATGAACACGCCAAGCGTGCCGAGTGAAGCGCGGTTGTCGAGGATGAAGCCGCGCAGCCAATTGTCGGACGGGTGTCTCCACTCTTTCCCCGCGGCCTCGTCATGCGTGACGCCGAGAGGGCTCTGCAGATCGGGTTCCATGATCTTGCTCATCGCGCTGCCCTCCCCGCGTCGCCGGCGTCGTGCAGGCCGGGCAAGCCGCCGGGATGCGCCACGTCTTCCATGAAGTTTATCAGGTCCTCGGCCGACTTGACCTCGCTGCGGTCGGCGGTGAGCGCGACCTTGCCGCGGTCGAGCACGACAAAGCGGTCGGCAATGTCGAAGACGTGATGGATGTTGTGGCCGATGAACAGGATCGATCGCCCGCTCGCCCGCACCTGGCGCACGAAGTGGAACACCTTGGCGGTTTCGGTCAGCGACAGCGCCGTCGTCGGTTCGTCCAGCACGATCAGCTCGGCCTTCTTGTAGATGGCGCGCGCGATCGCTACGCCCTGGCGCTCGCCGCCCGAAAGCTGGCCGACGATCGAGTGCGGCGTGAACACTTTTGAGGTGAAGCCGATCTCACGCATCAGCCGGCTCGCTTCTTCTATTTCCTTGTTGACCTTCAGCCAGCCCATAAAGCCTGTGAGCTCGCGGCCCATGAAGATGTTGCGCACGATCGTCTGCTGCACGGCCAGCGCCCGGTCCTGGAACACCGTCTCGATGCCGGCGTCGCGCGAGCGCGCGGGGCTCCATCCGGACACCGGCTCGCCGCGCACCAGGATCTCGCCGCTGGTCGGCTGGACCACGCCGGATAGGATCTTGATCAGCGTCGACTTGCCGGCGCCATTGTCGCCGATCAGGCCGACCACCTCGCCGCGGTCGACGCTGAGATTGACCCCGCCCAGCGCATAGACCTGGCCGTAGGACTTCTTGATATCGCGCAGTTCGATGATGCGTTCGGCCATCGGATCCTCGCTTGATTTCGTGCCGGCGTCCTCGCCAGCGGCCCGCCGGCCGGGCCAGATCCCGGCCGACGGCTTGGGAGGTCAGCGCAGCGCCTGCTTGGCCAGCTCGGCGACGATCTCATAATTCTGCGGCGTGACGAAGCCGGCGCCGGTATCGACATTCATCGGCGCCAGGCCAAGCACCACCTGCTGGCAAAGGCTGAGGATCGGCAGATAGCCCTGCAGGAACGGCTGCTGGTCGGCCGTCAGCTGTACCCAGCCGCCCTTGAAGCCCTCGACGATCTGCGGGCTGGTGTCGAAGCCGAAATTGAAGATGTCGCCCGGCTTCCTGCCCGCCGCCTGCATGTAGGTCGGGACGTTGCCAAGCATCTGTCCGCCGGGATAGCCGACCGCCTTGACATCAGGGTTGTTGAGCAGTGCCGCGGTGATCACCGGGATGGCCAGATTGGGGTCGGACGCCCATTCGCCGCTTGGCGGCGAGGAAAGCTGGATGACCTCGACGCCGGCTTCCTTCAGCGCGGCGACGGTGCCGCGCTCGCGCGCCCCGCGGGCCTCGTTCTCGAACGGACCGATCATGATCGCCTTGTCGCCGGCCTTGAGCCCGGCCAGCTTGAACGCCTCGGCGCCGAGCGCACGGCCCTGCTGTTCCTGCTGGGCGCCGACATAGCCGCCGCCGAACGCTTCCACCACTTTCGGCACCGGCACGTTCTGATACATCATCTTGATGCCGTCCTTGTGCGCCTGTTCGGCCAGCGGCATGATCGAGGCGTCGCCGGGATGACCCATCATGGCGATGCCGTTGGGCTTGACCGCGACCGCCTCGCGCAATTGCTGCACCATCTTCTCGACGTCCCACTGGGAAAAGATGTAGTCGACCTTGGGTCCGAGATCGGCCGCCGCCTGCTTGGCGCCGTTGTAGACGATGGTGCCGAAGGCATCGCCCTCGGCGCCGCCGACGAAGAAGCGGATGTGGACATCCTTGCACCATTGGGCGTCGAGTGCCTGCGCAGGCAAGGTGGAGATTGCGGCAGCGAGCGCCGTGGCGGCGGCCACGACGGTCGAGCGCAGAACTGTCGTTCTCATCGCGATGCTCATGCACTTATCCTCCCATTGTTCCCTCGCAAGCCGAGGGGTTTCGACGAATGCTTCGGCTTGTCGCCGCAATGCTTCGCTGGCCGGCTCCTCCCGCCAGCTTAAAGCGCGTCGCGTTTGAACGAACCCGTGCGACGCGCTTTAAGTTCTTGTTTTGAGGCATGTCGTTAGCGCAAAACCGCGGCGCACTTTTGCGCGACATGCATCGGCCTCAAGCCGGGTTCGGCAGATACGTCGCACCTCCCCGGCATTGCTTGAGATAGTCCAGCGCCCGAACCTGCCCGGTGATCTCGAGGTCGCCGCGATAGACCGGGTCGTGCCAGCCCTCGATGTCGATGGCGCCCTTGTAACCGGCGAGCCGCAATTCGCTGATCACCCGTGTCCAGTCGCTGTCGCCGAAGCCCGGCGTGCGCATCTGCACGAACGGCAGCCGGCCGAACACGCCATGCTCGCGGATCACGTCCCAGCGCACCGTCGCGTCCTTGCCGTGGACATGGAAGATGCGCGGCGCCCATTTGCGGATCTGCGGCATCGGGTCGATGAGATAGACGAGCTGGTGGCAGGGCTCCCATTCGAGGCCGAGATTTTCATCCGGCAATTCGTTGAACATCAGCTCCCATGCGTCCGGATTGTGGGCGATGTTCCAGTCGCCGCTGGCCCAGTTGCCGTCCATGGCGCAATTCTCGAAGGCGATGCGCACACCCTTGTCGGCGGCGCGCTTGGCCAGTTCCCCCCAGACCTCGCGGAAGCGCGGCAGGCTGTCGGTCAGCTTCTTGCCGCGGATGCGGCCGGTGAAGCCGCTGACAACGCTGGTTCCAAACAGATGCGCATTGTCGATGACCGTCTCCCAGGCCTTCAGCACGCCCTGATCGATATCGCCGCTTTCCAGCGGGTTGCCGAATACGCCCAGCGACGAGACGATGACGTCGGCATCGCCGATAGCGTCGCGGATCTGGCCGGCCAGCCTCGGCAGGTCCTTGCCGCCCAGCGTCTGCCAGAAGAAGGGCTGGATGCTCTCGAAGCCGAGCGGCAGGATCTGCTTGATATAGGCGGCCGGGTCGTCGAGATTGGCCCGCACCATGGTGCCGATCCTGATATCGAGAAGCGGGTTTGGCATCATTGTGCGTCCTTGAGTTCTGCGATCGCCACCCGGCGCCCGGTCTCGGCGCTCTCGATGGCGCCAAAGACCATGGCCAGGCTCTTGATATTGTCGGTGCCGCGCGTTTCCGGCTCGGTGCCGGTTTCGATGGCGTGCATGAAATCCCTGATGATGCCGAGATGGCCGTCGACGCGGTCCGCCGGATCAAGCGGCGGCACGTCCACCGGCTCGGTTTTGTCGAAAAGCCCGTCCCGGACGGACAGCGCGACCTCAGCCTTCAGATCGTCATGGCCGTCCCAGAGCAGGCTGCCGCGCTCGGCGACGATGCGCCAGCTGCCTTCCCAGCTGGTGCGGAAGCCATTTGCGCACCAGGAGCCGGCATAGGTGAAGACCTTCCCGCCGCCGAGATCGAAGGCAGCACTGGCCGACGATCCCTGCCGGTACCAGGAATTCGTCGGTTCCCATTCCTGGCAATAGACGCTCACCGGCTCGCCGCCGACCATGTAACGGGCGGCATCGAATGTGTGGATCGCCATGTCGAGCAGCAGGACATGGGCCATTTCCTCGCGAAAGCCGCCGAAATGCGGGGCGATGAAGAAGTCGGCATGGATGCTGGTCGGCTTCCCGATGGCGCCGGAAGAGAGAAAGCGCCTGATACGCCTGACATTGGCGACGTAGCGGCGGTTCTGGACGACGGCATGGACGCGACCCGCCTGGCGCGCCGCCTCGACGATGGCGCGCGCATTCTCCGGACTGTCGGCCAGTGGCTTTTCGGTCAACAGATGACAGTGATGCGCAAAGGCGGAAAGTGCGACATCGCGCCGGGCGGCGGGGACCACGACATCGAACACGGCCTGGGGTTTGGTCTGGTCGAGCACCGCGTCGAGGCTGGTTCCGATGACGGCGCCGGAGAGTTCGTATTCGCGCGCCCTCGCCTTCGCCCTTTCCGCGTCGAGATCGACAAGGCCGGCAATACTGAGCCCGTCGATCTGCCTCGCGGCATCGAGCCAGCGCTTGCTCATGGCGCCGCAGCCGACCAGGACGACATCCATCATCCAACTCCTCCCGTTCGGCCCCTCCAGACCGAAGTCACGGCATTTTCGGCATCGCCGTAAACGTTTTTCCGTAAACGTTTACGACAACATACCTGATGAGATAGAATGTCAATTGGCCGCTCCCGAAAAATCGTCTTTATCCTTGGCCTGCGCGGCTGCCGGTGCTAGCCAAGCAAGGGGGAGAACTGTCCTTGGCGTCCAGCATCTACGACCTCGCGCGTCACCTGAACATTTCGATCGGCACCGTGTCGCGCGCGCTCAACGGGCGCGCCGACGTCAATGCCGATACGCGCCAGCGCGTGCTCGATGCGGCGGCAAAGCTGAACTATTCGCCCAACCAGTCCGGACGCAGCCTGAGGCGCGGCTCGACCCACTCGATCGCCTTCATGCTGCAGCCGCATCCCGGCGACCAGCAATATGGCGAGCCGTTCTTCATTCCGTTCCTGACCGGGCTGCAGGCGAAACTCGCCGAACGCGGGCTCGACTTGATCGTGGTGATGGGCGCGCCGGGCGACTATCAGCAGGAGCGCCTGCGCCGGGTCGTCGAGACACGCCGGGCCGACGCCGTGGTGCTGGCCTGGACGCGGCGCGAGGACGAGCGCATCGATTATCTGACCAGGGTCGGCTTCCCCTTCGCGACGCTCGGCCGCAGCCGATCCGGTGGCAAGCCCTACCCCTCGCTCGACCTCGATTTCGAAAAGGCCGGAGCCGACGCCGTCGATCGCCTCGTTGCGCGCGGCCACCGCCGCATCGCCGCCATCCGTCCATCGCTCAACCTCAATTTCGGCTATCTCTTCCTAGCCGGCTATCGCAAGGCCTTGCGGCGGCATGGCATCGAGGTCGATCCCGAACTGATCGCGTCCGGCTTCATCAACGAGGCCGGCGGCTACGAAGTGACGCCGAGGGTTATGAATTCCCGGAACCCGCCGACCGCCATTATCTTCAACAATGACGCCATGGCGCTCGGCGGCTGCAAGGCACTGGCCGAGATGGGCATCAGGCCCGGCCACGACATGGCGGTGATCGTCATCGTCGACACGCCGCTCTGCCGCTATTTCTCGCCGGCGCTGACCGCCTTCCGCCCTCCCCTGGAGCCGATGGGACGGCGGCTCGCCGAAATGCTGCTGGCCTCAATCCCGGCCTACGCCGGCGAGGAAGGTCCGAGGACGATTCGCGAAGTCTGGCCGCTCGAGTTGATCGCACGCGACAGCGACTGATCACGGCGCGGTCGGTTGACGCCTTGATCCACGGCGCAGGTCGATCGAACGGTTGAGGATCAGCGCCCCGGCCCGGCTTTCGCACGCCGCTGGCCGCTCCTGTCGCCGCACATCAGGGCAGATCCGCGCCAGCCCCTCCATCGTCAGCACATCCGGTATTCTCGTGTGGCTGACGCAAAGCGCGCCGCCGGCATCCCATGCCGCTTCGAACGACATGTCCGGCACCGCCTCGTCCTGCTGGATGCCCTTGCGGTCGTAGACGACGATCGGCGTCCCGTTACGGGTGTGGCCGACGCCATCGCCGCAATAATCGGCGCGGATCATGCGGGTGCACGCCTGATGATGGTCCCACAGCGACGTGCCGTCCGCCGATCTTTGCCAGGGCCGATAGCCGAAGCGCACGCATTTCGCCTGAGCTCCGCCGGTGCAGGTGATGCTGAAGGCTGTACCGGACGGCAAATGGCGGCCGTCCTGCGTCCAGGTCCCGGCGAGCGGAAAGCCCATGCGCCGGCCTTCAATGTCGGCTTCGCAGATGTTGCGCCATTCGCCGGTCGCCGCGTCACGGCTTGACATGGAGTATAGCATGATCGCGCCGTCCGGATTGCGGGGATCGGTCTCCACCGCATCGATGCGCAATGGCACCTGGTCTCGTCCGTCGCCAATGGTCAGAACGGCACCGACGAGATCGTTCTGAGGGACAATGCGACCGTCTTCCGTCGCCACCTCGAACCGTGTGCCGATCACGGAAATCGAGCCGATCATCTCTCCGCTCCCGGCCTCGGCCGGGAACGCCGCGGCGATGCCGAAAATGGCGGTGGCGATGGCAACCAATGTGTAGTTCCCGCGACGTGGCATTTGGGCTCCTGACGGTGCGTTTTGCGAGCCGTGATTGGTGAAGCGCGGCAGTTGTTTCATTTGACGGAGAACGGACGGCACAAGGCCGTCCGCCTGTAGTTGATGCCTAACGCCTCGGCGAGGGGGTTGGCCGGTCAGGGTTGGTTCCGTTGTCGCCGCCAACGCCGTGGCCAGACGGAAGGCCATTGCTTTTCTTGCCGGCGTTCGCGGGTTGGCTATTGCCCTTCTGAACAGCCGGCAAATTGCGATCGTTCGGGTCGATGACAGAGCCGGCGCCATGCTGAACGGCCGGCAAGTTGCGATCGTTCGGATCGACGACGGACTTGCCGGCCGGAGCGAGGCTTTTCGCCAAAACGATGCCGTCGGCATGCACGCCGTTGAGTGCATAGACGCCGAGGCCATTACTGGTCAGCGAATTGCTGGTCAGCGAGTTGCTGGTCAGCGAATTCTGCTGCAGGCCGTTCAGCGACTTGCCGTTCATGCCCTCCGGACCTCCGGCGCTGGCCGGGGCCACGAGGCAGGCCATCGCCACGGCGGCGGCCATGTAAATCTTGAAGCGATACATCTTAGTTTCCTTTTCGTTTTTCGCGGAGCCGTCCCGTCGGGTTCGCTCCATGGCGCGGCTTCTCCCTCCCGACTGTTTCGGACGAATGCCGAATTCCTCCGAATTGTTTCGATTGTTGCGATCCGTCCAGGCGCCGCGCCCGCTGCGCACCGGCGCGACGACACAAAGGAAACCTTTGAGCAGCAAGTCGGCAAATCCACGCAACATCCCTGCCGCATCGATGACGCCAGAACGAGGAGATTTCTGGCGATGCAAGCTCTGCGAAAAACCAATGACGGATCGGATGGCGCGGCTGCCCGGACGGCTCGTCTGGCGGTGCTGGCGGGCACTCCCGGCCTGCTTCTGACGGCCTATGCGGCGGCAACGTCCACCTCCTTGACCATCCGCGCCGATCTCGCGCTGACGCTGATGGACATGCTGGTTCTGGTCTCCGTCCTGCTTGTGACTGGCGGCGGCAGGAAACCGGGCATGAACAAGCGCCGGGCAGCCTTGGCCGAAACGTTCGTCAACGCGCTCGCCGCCGTCGGCATGTGCCTTTCCATGGCTGTCGTCGCGGGCGTCGCCATCCAGCGCATCGCCGTCGGCGGTGTCGAGCCCCACGGTCCCGGCGTCGTTCTCGCCCTGGGCCTGAACGTGGCCTACGCGCTGGTCAATTTCTGGATCCTGCGTCGCTGGAAGGCCCGCAACATCGCTGCCCCCTCCGCGCTGGCGCGCGCGCAGATCTGCCTGTTCTCGGACAAGTTCTCGTCGAACCTGCTGATCGCCGCCTCGCTTGCAACAGCCATGGTCTGGCATGGCGCCGTCATTGCCCGCTTCATCGATCCGGTCGCCGGACTGCTGATCGCGACGATGACAGCGCGCTGGACCATCCCCGTGGTGCGCGATGCCGTTCGAAGCCTGCGACGGCAGTTCCGCAGGGCGCGCAAACCGGTTGTGTGAGAACAAGGGACCGCCTTGATCCATCCCGGCCGTAGGCCAGTCGTCAAGCCGCTTCTCCCAGCGACCTCTTCTTCCGGCAGCCCCGTTTCTAGCGATGCCCGGCGGCGTCGTGAGCCGGCTCGTAAAAATAACCTTCGCCGCGCACCGTCACCAGCACCGCCGGAGCATCGGGTTCGGTTTCGAACTTCTTGCGCAGACGGGTGATGCGGATATCGATGCTTCGGTCGCCCGGCTCGAGATCCCTGTTGTGCGCGAGTCTGCAAAGCTGGTCGCGCGACAATATCTGCCGGGGATGGCGCGCGAACACGCATAGCAGGTCGAATTCCATGGATGTCAGTTGCACATCGGCGCCATCCGGATCGACCATCGTGCGGCCGGCCATATCGAGCACGCAGCGGCCGAAACGGACGCGGCTTGCCGGCGTCCGCTCTTCCTCGCCCAGACGCCGGATGACGCTCCTGACCCGCGCCAGCAATTCGCGCGGTTCGAACGGCTTTGCCATGTAGTCGTCCGCCCCGGCGGCGAGACCTTCAAGGCGATGCGGCAGGTCGCCGACAGCGGTCAGCATCAGGATGCCGGCGGCGCGGCTCCGCCTAGCGATTTCGCGGGCGAGATCGTAGCCGCTTTCGCCGATGAGATTGACGTCGAGAATGACGAGGTCGGGGCCGAAGCGGTCAAGCTCGATATTCATGCTCGCGCCATCCGCAACGGCCCGAACGTCGAAGCCATGCATCGGCAGGTAGTCGCACAGCATCTCGCGCAAGGACGCTTCGTCGTCGACGATGAGCAGTTTCTGTCTTGTCACGCTTCGGCCTCTTCCATTGCGCTGGTCTCCATCGCCCTCAGCCGCTCCGTCACCAGCCTACGAAAGGTTTGCGGATCGAGCGGCTTTTCGATCACCGGCGCCCCCGTCTCGCCGATGAAGCGGTCGATCTCGGGCGCCAGCGTGTCGCCGGTCACGAACAGCAATCGGCGGGTGAGCCCGGGGCGCAGTTCTTCCAGCGCGCGATAGAGCCCGGGGCCGTCGAGGCCGGGCATGCGTATGTCGCTGATCAGGAGGTCGATCCCATCCTCGCGCACGGCTTTGAGCGCGGCATTCGCGTCGTCGGCGATGGTGACGTCGTGACCGTCGCGGCGCAGCATCTCGGCGATCATCGAGGCAATGTCGGCATCGTCGTCGACCACCAGGATGCGCGCGGCCGCCGGCGCCTGCGGCATCCTTCCGGCGGTCTCGGGCACTGGAACCGTCTCGGCCTTGCCGCTCGGAAGCCGGACCGTGAACCGCGCGCCGCCGCCCTCCGCCGTATCCAGTTCTATGCTGCCGTCATGGGCGCTCACGATGCCCTGGCAGACCGACAATCCGACCCCGGTGCCTTCGCCGGCCAGCTTCGTGGTGTAGAACGGCTCGAAGGCGCGCGCGCGGACCGCTTCCGTCATGCCTGGACCATTGTCGGCGACAAGGATCTCGACGACATCGTCTTCCCCGGTGGTGACGATGGTCAGCCGCCGCGGGTGCGGAACCTGCAGCAAGGCCTGCTGGGCATTCACCACCAGATTGGTGATCACCTGATGCAGCTGGTCCCTGTCGCCCCAGATGTTGGCAAGCGGCTCCTCCAGTTCGGTGCGGATTTCGACCCCTGCCGACCGCAAGCCGTAGGCGGCAAGCTCCAGCGAAGCGGTGACGACTTCATTGATGTCGACGGCGCCCCTGGTCGGCGGCTTCTTGCGCGCCATCGCCAGAAACGTCCGCACGATCCGCGAGCATCGCTCGGCCGCCGCGTGGATCTTGTCGGCGCGCCCCACGGTCGCGCTGTCCGTCGAGAATTCCTTCAGCATCGAACTGTAGCCGATGACGACGGAAAGCGGATTGTTGAGCTCATGCGCCACGCCGGCCAGCAGCGAGCCCAGCGCGGAGAGCTTTTCCGACTGGTATAATGTCTCGCGCTGGCGCGCGATCTCGGCCTCGGCCTCGCGCTGGCGGGTAATGTCGGTGACGGCAGCAAGCATGGCCGAACGGCCGCCTCGCGTGATGAGGCGCGCCGAAACCAGCGTATCGATTCTTGATCCCTGCATGGTGGTCATGCCGGCCTCGAATGCGTCGACGATGCCGTCCTTCAGCAAAAGCCGCAGGAGATCGTCTCGCCTGGCGCGATCTTCCCAGGTCGATATTGCTTCCGCGCCGATCTGGCCGACCTCGACTCCCAGCGTTTTGCGCGCCGGTTCGTTGACGAACAGGATTTCGGGCCCTTCGATGGCCGAGATGATGATTGGCAGCGGGACGCCTTCGGCGATGGCGCGAAATTGCGCCTCCCTCTCTCCCGAAAGTTTCTCGGCCTCGAACCGCGCCTGCTCGGCCAGGACGCGGTCGGAAATGTCGCGGCCGACCGACTGCACTTCGACAAGGCGCCCTTCACCGTCGAATATGCCATGGTCGTTCCAGGCGAGCCATCGGCGCGTGCCGTCGGGCATCGCATTGAGAAGTTCCATGCCGGCATCAGGCGCTTCGGGAGTCAGGCGGCCAAGATGCTCGATAAACCGGCGCCGTTCGTCGGGCGGCAGCACGTCGAGTTCGCACCATGATGGGTCCAGCAGCTCTTCGCGGGTCATCTTGCATGCCCGGCAATAGGCATCGTTGACGAAGCTCAAATAGCCGTCCGGCGACATGCGGACCACGAATTCGGTCTGCAGTTCGACCACGCTGCGGTAACGCTGCTCGCTTTCCTCCAGCGCTTGTCGGGCACGACCTTGTTCGGCGGCATCGCTGCCGAGCGCGTGGAGGGTCGCCGTACGCCCGAATTCGCGCTGCAATATCCTGTGCACGGCGAAGAGGAAGACCAGCAGGCCGGCCAGGATGATCGCGTAGGGAAGAGGTGAAGCTTGCCCACTATGGAACTGATACAGGCCAAGGCCGGCGACAAGCAATATGAGAGGCAGGGCGGCCATCGCCAGCGCGTAACGCCGGGACAAGGACTGATTCCAGGAGGTCGGCAAGGCGAGATCTCCCAACAGACGGATGCTCCGTCGCCACGGTTCTGTTCCCGTGCGGGTCAGTGGACTGGTCGGCCCTCGGCCTGTCAAGTCGGCCATTGCCAAGCGCTCTCGGCAATGCGTTGCCCGGCCGTTTGTTGGATACACAACGGCACGGACGTTTCACAACGATGTCGCCATGACGGCCCCAGACCGCTTTCCTCGACCTCCATTGTTTCAATTGTGTCGAACCGACCCGAAATCGCAGGCACGAGGGCCGGCCCTGCGGTTGACCCGCGGCGAATGCCCTGTACTTTGGCGCCGTCGCTCGCCGCGGGGGAAACGCATGGCCGACATCATTGTCGTGGACGACGAGACCGACGTGGCGTTCATGATCGCCGACTATCTGCAGGCGAAAGGCTATCAGATACGTACAGCATCCGGCGGCGCCGAACTGCGCGAAGCCATCGCGGCGGCGAAAGCCGATCTTGTCGTTCTCGATCTCAACATGCCGGGCGAGAACGGCTTCAGCCTGGCTCGCTGGCTGCGCGAGCATCACGACACCGGCATTCTGATGCTGACGGGTGCCGATTCGGTCTTCGACAAGGTGGCCGGCCTCGAAGTCGGCGCCGACGACTATCTCGCAAAACCCTTTGCTCCGGTCGAGTTGGAAGCGCGGATCGCCGCGGTGCTGCGCAGACGCAGGCCAAAGGCGGCTAACAATGGCAGCCTGCTGCCCACCGGGCATTTCGCCTTCGGAACTTATGTGTTCGATGCGGACGGGCGAGACCTCACCGATGCCGATGGGATGACAATATCGCTGACGCCGATGGAACTTGATCTGGTGGCGGCTTTCGCCACCCGGCCCGGTCAGGTCATCGGCCGCGACGAACTGCTCGACCTTGCGCCGCCAAGGGGCGACGAACCCTTTGACCGCAGCATCGACAGCCGCATCACCCGGCTGCGCCGCCGGCTCGAGAAAGATCCGGCCAAGCCGGAGCTGATCAAGACGATCCGCGGGGCGGGATATCTGCACCCGAGAGGGTGACGGCATCCGCCGGCCGAGACCGGAAGGACGCCGAGGCCTCGTCCCATCAGCCGCATAGAAACAAGCGCCTCCTGTCACGCAAGTATCATGTTTGCGTCCTAGACCGCTCAATGGAAAGGCGCGGGCGGCATCATCGATGCGACGCCCTCCAGGGTTGCGCCCGCTCCGGCACGCGTCGTCACAAAAGGGATACCCATGAAAAATCTGTACCGAACCGCTTCGCTCGGCGTCGCGCTGGCTTTGTTCTCCGCCCTCGCCCCAGCGCTCTTGACGCCGGCGCTCGCCGACGGCACCGCGTATGTCAACAAGGGGCTGGTCGGCGTCGGCCGCATTCCGGCCAGCCAGAAGGACAAGTTCGGCGAAACCTTCGGCTCCGGTTCCGGCATGTCGATCGACGTCAAGGGCTGGACGCATGACGCGACCGGCTACAAGGGTTCGCTCTGGCTGCTGCCGGATCGCGGCTATAACGTCGTCGGCACCACCGACTATCGGCCGCGCCTCAACACCATCACCATCGAGCTTGCGCCGGTAGCACCGGGCGCAGCGCCCGCCGCCGGACAGGAACAGTCGGGCGTCAAGGCGACGCTCGCCGACACCATGCTTTTGACCGACGACAAGAATGCCGACACGACCGGCCTCGACCCGCTCAACGGTTCGCGCGCAGCAAGCGACGACATGCCGATGCTGCCGCAGGCCGGCAATGGCAAGCTGGCGCTCGACAACGAAGCGATCGCGCGGCTGCCCGACGGCACCATGTTCATCTCCGACGAATACGGCCCAAACATCTACCGTTTCTCGGCCGACGGCCATCTGATGTCGGCCACGCAGCCGCCGGCGGCGCTGGTGCCGATGCGCCATGGCAAGCCGAACTTCGCCTCGGACAATCCGGGCCCCGGTGCCGCCGAACCCGATCCGAAGAATCCCGAGACCGGCCGCCAGAACAATCAGGGCCTCGAAGGCATGGGGCTGACGCCGGACGGCAAGTTCCTGATCGCAGTGCTGCAGTCGGCGCCAAGGCAGGATGGTGGCGATTCGCCGGCGACGCGCCAGGATACGCGCGCGCTGGTCTACGACGCCTCCGATCCCGCTCACCTGAAGCTGGCGCATGAATATGTCGTGCCGCTGCCGGTGTTCAAGGATGCCAAGGACAAGACCAAGGTTGCGGCGCAGAGCGAAATCGTCGCGCTGTCGGACAAGACCTTCCTGATGCTGGCGCGCGACAGCGGCAACGGCCAGGGCTTGAAGGGCGACGCCTCGCTCTATCGCAAGATCGACATCGTCGACCTCTCCGCCGCCACCGACATCGCCGGCGGCGCCTTCGACGCCGCCGACAAGCCGGTGGCGCCCAAGGGCGTGCTCGACCCGTCGGTGACGCCGGCCAAGCTGACGCCGTTCATCGACCTCAACGACAAGGCCGAGCTTGGCCGCTTCGGCCTGCACAATGGCAAGCCGAATGACAAGGATAACCTCTCGGAGAAATGGGAAGCTATGTCGCTGGTCAGCGTGCTCGACCCGAAACTGCCCGACGACTATTTCCTGTTCGTCGCCAACGATAACGACTTCATGACCCAGGACGGTTTCCAGGTCGGCGCGCCCTACAAGGCCGAGGACGGCGCCGATGTCGACACCATGTTCCTGGTCTATCAGGTCACGCTGCCCGGCCTTTCGGGAAACAGCCTCGCCGCGAACTAGCCCATTCGACCGGGTGTCCCTTGGCACCCGGCCCGGAAAGGGGTGCATGGGAATCAGGCCTGCGATATCATCGCGGGCCTGATTCAGTTGAGCCTTTTGCCGAGCTGCCCGCCATGGACGAGAAGATGCCCGCGCGCCGCCGCACCGGCGACCTGACCAGCGGCCCGATCCCACGCACGCTTCTGCTCTTCGCCCTGCCGGTGCTCGGCGCCAACGTGCTGCAATCGCTGAACGGATCGATCAATGCCGTCTGGGTCGGCCGCTTCCTCGGTGAATCGGCGCTGACGGCGACCTCCAACGCCAACCTCGTGCTGTTCCTCATCCTCGGCACGGTGTTCGGCATCGGCATGGCGGCCACCATCCTGGTCGCGCAATCGGTCGGCGCCCGCGACCTGCCGGAGGCCCGGCGCATCGTCGGCACCAGCGCCACCTTCTTCTTCGCCGTCTCGGTGCTGTTCGCGGTCTGCGGCTGGATCTGGGTCGACGTCATTCTCAATGCGCTCGGCACGCCGGCCGACGCGCTGCCGCTCGCCCGCTCCTATCTGCGCATCATCTTCGTCGCGGTGCCGATGATGAACCTGCTCTCCTTCGTCATGACGGTGCTGCGCGGCGCCGGCGATTCACGCACGCCGTTTTTCTTCATGGCGCTGGCCGTCGTGCTCGACATCGTCTTGAACCCGCTGCTCATCCGCGGCATCGGCCCGTTCCCCGAGCTCGGCATCGCCGGATCGGCCACCGCAACGCTGATCGGCCAGACGGTGAGCGTCATTGCCATCCTCGTCGTGCTCTATGCACGCAAGCACCCGCTGCGGCTGGCCGGCGCCAACCTCGCCCTGCTGCGGCCGGACCCGGCGCTGTTGCGCATCGTCGTCTTCAAGGGCGTGCCGATGGGCCTGCAGATGATCGTCATCTCGGTCGCTGCGCTGACGGTGATGGGCATGGTCAACTCCTATGGCTCGCAGGTCGCGGCTGCCTACGGCATCGCGGCCCAGCTCTGGACCTATATCCAGATGCCGGCGCTGGCGATCGGCGCAGCGGTCTCCTCGATGGCGGCGCAGAATGTCGGCGCCGGCCGCTGGGACCGGATCGGCCACATCGCCATGTCAGGCGTCGGCTTCAACCTGGTGCTGACCGGCGCGCTGGTCGCGCTGCTTTTCGTCTTCGACCGCCCAGTGCTCGGCCTGTTCCTCAGCAGCGACAGCGCGGCCATCGATATCGCCGCCCACATCAACAATGTCGCGTCCTGGTCCTTCATCCTGTTCGGCGTCACCATCGTGCTCTTCGCCACCGTGCGCGCCACCGGCGCGGTGATGCCGCCGCTGATCATCCTGGTGATTTCGGTGCTGATCGTGCGCACCGGCTTTGCCTACTTCGTCAGGAGCGTGATCGGCGAGGAAGCGCTGTGGTGGAGCTTTCCCGCCGGTTCGATCGCCTCGCTCCTGCTCGCCGCCGCCTATTATCGCTTCGGCCGCTGGCGCACCATGCACATGATCGAGGACAGGCCGGCGGCCGGCGAGCCGCCTGACACCGGCCTCGGCGTGCCGCGCCAGCGCGCGCATCTGTCGCCGGAAACGCCGAACGGGTGAAGAGGCTGGCTCACCGCGCGTATTTCGCGCCGAACCCCGCGCCACCAGGGAAAAGACCGTGATCATCACGGCAAAGGCCACCTGTCCAGCGGCAGCTAAATCGTGCCACTTCCACGCTCATGCTTGATGCCGCCGCTATTTCGCTCCACATCGGTCTAGATGAAGGACGAGACACGAGTGCGGCGTCGGAATTTATTGTGGGGCTTGCCCGCATCGCTGATCCTGCATGCGCTCATCGCAGCTCTCCTGGTCTATGGCCTGCCGACGCCTCCCCAACAGCCGCAGGAGCAGCAACCGATAAATGTCGCGCTCGTACCTCCGCCCGATCAGCCAAAGCCGAAACCTGCTGCCCCGAAGGCTCCCAAAGTCGAAAAACCGCCCGAGCAGAAGGTTGAAAAGCCGCCTGCGCCGGAAAAGCAGCCGCGCAAGCCGTCGCCAATCGAGATCCTGAAGCCTGTTTTTCAGTTCGGCGAGAAGGATACCGGCCCCAGGAAATCCCTGGATGGGAGCAGCCCTCAAGATAACTCGCCGTCGCCGGCCAAGGATGACGAACCGAAGGAGCAGGTTGATTCAGCCAAGGTCGGCGACAACCCGGCAATCGCAGCGAAGGACGCAGAGCCCGCACAGCAGAAGCAGGCACCATCAGCCCAGGACGTAGACAAACAGGAGGCAGACAGAGAAGATGTGGGAACGCACACCGACAAGCAAACAGCGGCGGCACCAACGCCGTTGGCTGCTGCCGGCAGCGACGGTGAGATCGAGCTTCCCACGTCAGCCGAAGCGCCCCGGCCCAGACCCGCGCCGAAACTCGGCTCGGCAAAGGTCGCGAAGCCCGGAAACGCGAGCCCCGGGAGGCCAAGCTCCACGAAAGCACGCAACTATGCGGGTCTTCCGGGCGTTCGCAGGCTCTACTCGCAAAAAGCTACCGGCGATGTGCTGGCTACGACCTCGATCGCCGGAATGCCTCGCGGCCAGCGAGCTGCCAGACTTTGCGCCAGCGCGTTGCAGCAACAATTACAGGAGGCCTCTTATTTTCCTGACCTGGTGCCACTTGTTCCGCTGAAGGTGGGCAATGTCCTCGATGTCCCGCAGGCTGCTTTCCACGCAGCTGCAACATGGTATCGTCTGAGCTTCCGGTGCGAGGTCGATACCGATGCGACGAGAGTCTTGTCCTTTACCTCCCGTGTCGGACCTACGATCCCGCCCGACGAATGGGCCGGACTTGGACTACCTGTTCGCTAGCCGCGCATCGCCTTCAGCTTCTCCGCCACGGAGGCCGCAAGATCGGCATAGCGCTCCTCCAACCGTTCGGCGGCCTTGATCACGGAGAAATCATGGCCGAATTTCTCCAGCGCCATGCGCAGCTTCTCGACGAATTCCGCTTGTTTTTCGAGTGCCGAAAACAGCGTCTTAACTTGCGCCTCGGTGATATCGGGATTGGCCAGCATCTGCGCCACTTCGCGGCCCATCTGGTCGCCGGTGGCGGTCTGCTCTTTCAGGATCTCGATCCAGTCGGTCAATCGGCAAATCTCCTCTTTCGCCGGCAACATGCGCAGCGCTTGCCGATGTGGTCAACCCGAAGACGCCAAGAGAAGCTTGCCTGAGCCGCATCCCACGCTAAGTTCGGCGCTACCTCGAACAAGGAAAGAGCCATGACCACCGACGCCGAAATCCAGACCGCCTTGCCCGCTCTCGCTTCCGGCAATGTCGCCGTCATCACCGGCGGCGCCAGCGGCATCGGCCTTGCCGCGGCCAGGCGGCTGGCGTCGCTGGGCATGAAGATCGTATTGGCCGATATCGGCGGCGCGCGTCTCGACGAAGCCGGTCGCGCCGTCGCCGCGATCAGTGGCGATGACGCCGTGCTTGCAGTCCCGACCGACGTCTCCAAGGCGGATGACGTCGACCGGCTGGCGCAAAAGGCGTTCGGCGCCTTCGGTGATGTGGCGCTGCTGATGAACAATGCCGGCGTCGGCAACAATCCCGGCAAACCCTGGGAGAACCGCGATGCCTGGAAGCGGTTGCTGGACATCAATTTCTGGGGCGTCGTCCATGGCGTCGAGGCCTTCGCGCCGCGCATGCTGGCGACCGGCAGACCAGGCCTGATCGTCAACACCGGCTCCAAGCAAGGCATCACCACGCCGCCCGGGAACCTTGCCTACAACGTCTCCAAATCGGCCCTGAAGACCTTCACCGAAGGGCTGGCGCATGCGCTGCGCAACGAGCCGGGCGCGCATCTGTCTGCGCATCTGCTCATCCCGGGCTTCACCTACACGGGCCTGACCGAAGGCGCGACGCAAAAGCCGGCCGGCGCCTGGACCGGCGAGCAGGTCATCGACTTCATGCTGGCATCGCTGATGCGTGGCGATTTCTACATACTGTGCCCGGACAATGAGGCGACGCGGCCCATGGACGAAAAGCGCATGGCCTGGGCGATCGGCGACATCATCGAGAACCGCCCTGCTCTGTCGCGCTGGCATCCGGATCACAAGGACGCTTTCGCGGCGTTCATGAAGCGCTGAAATCAGGCAGCCTGCTTTTTCGCGCCGCGCTTTTGCGCCACGGTCTTCTTGGCCATCTCGGCGATCTCCCGATCATGCCGTTTTGCCGCGCGTTCGCATTTGTCGCGAATCTCCTCGACCTCGGTTTCGGTCAAATGCTCAATGCCGATGAAGTGATTGTGACCTTCGCTGACCCGGATCAGCTCGTCGAGCTTCGCCTGAATCGCCGCACCATCGCGGTTCTGGGTGTTCTGGATGAGGAACACCATCAGGAAGGTTATGATCGTGGTGCCGGTGTTGATGATGAGCTGCCAGGTGTCCGAAAAACCGAAAATCGGCCCGGTTACCGCCCAGACCACAACGATCAGGCAGCACATGGCAAATGTCAGCGGCATGCCGGAAAGATGGGCGACCTTGTTGGCGATCCTGGTGAAAAGCTTCTCGAACATCTGAACTCCCTCGATGGCAGGGAGAAACAACCGGCGGCGGGTCAGGGTTCCCAGCGAGAGGAGTATTTTGCGATCGCGACCGGGCACGCGCCTGAACGAGGTCAGGACGCGGCGTCTTCCCAGCGGTCGAGGAAGGTTTCGATCGGCAGCGCCTGCATGTCGGGGATTGCCCTGGCGAGTTTTTCGACTGGCCAGTCCCACCAGCCAAGATTTTCGATACGTGCGGCGATATCGCTGGTGAAACGCTGGCGCAGCGGGCCGGCCGGAACGCCGGCGACGATGGCATAGGGCGGCACGTCGCGCGTCACCACGGCATTGGCGCCGACGATCGCGCCATTGCCGATGGTCACATCAGGCAGGATGACCGCGCCGTGGCCGATCCAGACATCGTGGCCGATGCTGACGGACTTGGCTCGCCGCCGCTCCCGGAAAGTCGCATCGACGCCCAGCCAGCGGAAATATTCGTTCGGCCGGTAGCTGACCTTGTGCTGCGTCAGCCGCTCGATCGGATGCTCCAGCGCGTTGATGCGGCTGTTGGCGGCGATCGAACAGAACTTGCCGATCGTGGTGTAGATCGCCTCGGCATGGCGCTCGAAATAGGAGAAATCGCCGACCGTTACCTCGCGCAGGATAACGCGCTCGCCGATCGAGGCATAGCGCCCGAGCTTGCACGCCTTCAATTCCGCGGTCGGGTGGATGCGCGGCTCGGGATCTTTCGGGACAAGGTTTTCGGGACGATCCATCCGGCGGCTTTACGCCCGCGCAATTGCTCCTGCAAGGCGGGAGCAATTGTCGCGTCGCCTATTGGTCCCGCAAGCGGGACCAATCGTCCGTCAGCTGTTGCCTGAGTCCACTACGGCTTGCCCTTGGTCCACACCACGTTCTGGCCGTAGAGCGGCACCGTGGTGAGCGACATCTTCGCCGACCCGTCCTGCACCTGGCGCGAATGCGATAGATAGATCAGCGTCTCGTTGGCCTTGTCGTAGATGCGGTTCACCACCTGCTTCTTCCAGATCAGGCTGATGCCTTGCTTGAACACCTCCTCGCCGGCCTCGCTCATGTCGATGTCGCCGATGGTGATCGGCCCGGTCTGGCGGCAGGAGATCGAGGAATCGGAAGGATCCTCGAACCAGTTGCCCTTCTGCAGGCGGTCGATGACGCCGCGGTCGAAATACGAGACGTGGCAGGTCACGCCTTCTACCTTCGGATCCTTGATCGCCTCGATGATGATGTCATTGCCGAGCCAGTCGACGCCGACCTTGCCGACCTCCTGGGCGACGGCCGCGCCAGCGCCGATGACCAGACATACGGCCAAAGCGCCGCCAATCAGTTTTCGCCCAATCAATCCTGGCAACGGGAGCCTCCTGCGGTTCGAGTTTTGCCGGTCTCAAGTGGGGCGAAGGACGGCACTTTGCAAGCTGGATCGTGCGTGCGGACCGCCAGTTGCGGCAACGCGACATCTTTGCGTGCGCAGGATCAAACAGTTAAGAGTGTTCGCCAAATGGTGCCGATCCCGTGCGCCCGATGAAAATCACGACGGACATAACAGATGATGCGTTCAATTCTGGTCGGCATTCTCGTCCTGATGGCGGCAGGCATCGGCTGGCTGACCTTCGACTGGTACCGCGGCCACTATGGCGGCGAGCCCTATGGCGCACCCTTCGCGCTGGTCGACCAGAAGGGTGCTCCGATTACCGAGGCCGCGCTTCGCGGCCACCCCAGCGTCGTCTTCTTCGGCTTCACCCACTGCCCGGAGGTTTGCCCGACCACGCTTTTCGAGCTGGCCGGCTGGCTGAAGACGATGGGCGACAGCGGCAAGGATCTGCGTGCCTATTTCGTCTCCGTCGATCCCGAGCGCGATACGCCCGCGATCATGAACACCTATGTCAGCAATTTTTCCGACCGCATCACCGGCATTTCGGGCGATCCGGACAAGGTGCATGCCATGGCCAAGGCCTTCGGCATCTACTGGAAGAAGGTCGACACCGGCGACGGCGACTACACGATGGACCACACCGCCTCGGTGCTGCTGCTCAACGCCAAGGGGGAGTTTGCCGGCACCATCGCCTATGGCGAAAGCGCCGAGACCGCCATCGCCAAGCTCAAGCGCCTGGCTGCGGAAGGCTGAAATTCCTTATGACCCAGACGCGGCTTTACTTCACGGTCGGCAAGATCGAGGCCGATCGTATCTTCGCGGCCCTGGGAGCGGCCTTCGAGGATGACGGCCTGCCGATTGCCGTGCTGGAGGTCGACGAAGACCGTGACATCCACGAAGTGTCGCTCTATGCCGACGGCGATGTCGACGCGGCGGAAGCGCGGGTAAAGGGCATTCTGGCCGACCTTTCGCTATCGAGGCCGATCGTGCGCGAGGCGCTGCCCGATATCGACTGGGTGGCGCGCTCGCTGGAAGGGCTGAAGCCGGTGCGTGCCGGCCGTTTCTTCGTCCATGGCGCGCATGACCGCGAAAAACGCCGCAGCGGTGAACTCGCCATCGAGATCGAGGCGGGGCTGGCCTTCGGCACCGGCCATCACGGCACCACCGCCGGCTGCCTCGAAACGCTGGAACAGGTCGTGCGGCGCGAGCAGCCGCGCAATGCGCTCGACCTCGGCACCGGCAGCGCCGTGCTGGCCATTGCCGTGGCCAGGCTTGCGCATATCCCGGTGCTGGCCACCGACATCGACCCGGTCGCCGTCAAGGTGGCCGCCGCCAATGCCCGTCTCAACCACGTCAAGGCGTTGGTCGAAACGGTCACGGCGCCGGGTTTTCACCATCCGATCTTTGCCGCGCGCGCGCCCTTCGACCTCATCGTCGCCAACATATTGGCGCGGCCCCTGATGCGGCTGGCGCCCGAAATGGCCGGGCATATCGCGCTCGGCGGCTCGATCGTGCTGTCAGGCATCCTCGACCGGCAACGCGACGCGGTGATTGCGGCCTATGTCGGCCAGCAGTTCCGCCATGTCAGGACCGTGCACCGCGAGGGCTGGGTGACGATCCATCTCAAGCGGTGAGCGTCAACCCGCAAAATCGCTCAGACGTAGGGGGAGTTTGCGGCCTTCCTCAGGTCTTCGCGATCATAGCCGTGCGCCTTCAACGTTTCGTCGTCGAGGTAGAGCAGCACACCGCTCACATATCGGTTCGCTTCGCGCTGGCGGGCTTCTATCAGCGCGTTCATGGCGTTTCTGAAAAATCCGCGTCTGGCTGGAATCGTGGGCATGACAGTCTCCTTTGCGGGACAACAGGGACACATTCCTCCACAGTTGAAAGGTAAGCTTTGCTGACCTGTCTGGGAATCGCCTATTCCGCATAGCCTCCATGCGAAAAAGCGACCTCCCCCTGATTCCCGCCAAGCCGGTGGGCGACGCAATAAAGTCGATTCCGATTTTCGGAGCCATGCGCTAGGTTGCGGCAAGCATCCGAGGAGAGGCCACCATGTTCCAGACCTTTGATTCCGCTGGCGATCCCGCCGTCGGCAAGCCGCGTGTGGCTCTGCTGCGCCAATGGCTGGCGGCCAACGGGCTGGACGGTTTCATCGTGCCCCGCGCCGACGAGCATCAGGGCGAATATGTCGCCGACCGTTCGGCGCGGCTGAAATGGCTGACCGGTTTCAGCGGCTCGGCCGGAATCGCCATCGTGCTTGGCGAGCGCGCCTCCATGTTCGTCGATGGGCGCTACACGCTGCAGGTGCGCCAGGAGGTCGATCTCGACATCTTTGCGATCGAGAGCCTGGTCGATAACCCGCCTGCCATCTGGATCAAGGACAATCTCGGCAAGGGCCTGCGGCTCGGCTTCGATCCGTGGCTGCAGACGATCGGCGACGTCAAGGCGCTGAAAGCCTCGGCCGAGAAATCGGGCGTCGTATTGGTGCCGCTGGAGAAGAATCCGATCGACGCCATCTGGAAGGACCAGCCCGAACCGCCGCTGGCGCCGGTCGAAATTCATCCGATCGGCTTTGCCGGCGAACTGGGCCGGGACAAGCTGGTGCAACTGGCGTCGGCCATCGGCAAGGACGGCGCCACCCATGCGGTGCTGACCGACCCGTCGTCCATCGCCTGGGCATTCGACATCCGCGGCGGCGACGTGCCGCATACGCCGCTGGCGCTCGGCTTCGCCGTGCTTGCCGCCGACGGCAAGCATCAGCTGTTCATGGACCAGCGCAAATTCTCCCGGACGGTGGCCGCTTATCTGACCCAACTCGCCGATCTGCACGAACCCGGCGAATTCGAAGCGGCTGTCGCGGCGCTCGCCAAGGGCGGCGCCAGGATAGCGCTCGACCCGGTGCTGGCGGCCGAAAAACTCCGCATGCTGGTCGAAGACAATGGCGGCACCGTCATTGCAGCGCCCGACCCCGCCCGCATTCCACGCGCCACTAAGAACCAGGCCGAGATCAGCGGCGCGCGCGCCGCCCATCGCCGCGATGGCGCCGCCATTGCCAGGCTGCTCTGCTGGCTCGACCGCCAGAAGCCCGGAAAGCTCGACGAGATCGCTGTCGTCACCAAACTCGAGGAGTGGCGCCGCAGCACCGGCGAGGAAACGCAGATGCCGCTGCGCGACCTGTCCTTCGACACCATATCGGGCGCCGGTCCGAACGGCGCCATCATGCACTATCGCGTTTCGCGCGCCACCAACCGCAAACTCAAGTCCGGCGAACTGTTCCTGCTCGATTCCGGCGGGCAGTACCAGGACGGCACCACCGACATCACCCGCACCGTGCCGATCGGCCAGCCGACCGAGGAAATGCGCGAGCGCTTCACCCTGGTGCTCAAGGGCATGATCGGCATTTCCATGTTGCGCTTTCCCCCGGGCACGCGCGGCTCCGAAATCGACGCGGTGGCGCGGATGGCGCTATGGCGGCATGGCTGCGATTTCGCCCACGGCACCGGCCATGGCGTCGGCTCCTATCTGGCCGTGCATGAAGGCCCGCAACGCATCGCCAGGACCGGCACCGAAAAGCTGCTCGCCGGCATGATCCTGTCCAACGAGCCCGGCTATTACAAGGAAGGCGCCTACGGCATCCGCATCGAGAACCTCGTCCTGGTGACCCCGGCCGAGGCGATAGAGGGCGGCGACATCGCCATGCACGGTTTCGAGACGCTGACGCTGGCGCCCATCGACGTCAGGCTGGTGCGGTCAGATCTGTTGACGCGCGACGAGCTGCATTGGCTCGATCAATACCACGCGCGCGTGCTCGCCGAGATCGGACCGATGCTCGACGGCGAAACGCTGGCCTGGCTGGAAAAAGCAACCGCCCCGCTGCCGCATGACGCCAAGATCTGATTTTCGAAGAGGCACAAGGTGTGTTGAGATTCAGGTCAGGCCGAGTCGAAAACGGTGGGTTCCGAGAACCGGAGCGGAGCGTACTTTTGGTACGTGAGCACCGGAAGCGCAGGAACCCGCCGTTTGCAGGCCGGCATCACCTGAATATCAACATACCTTACCCGACGAACTGCCGCGCCAGGATCAGCACGGCGGCGCCGGCCAGGAACATCGCCATCAGCCCGCCGCGCAGCGACACCAGCGCGGTGACGATCAGCGCCGCCCATTCCGCCGGTCCGGCTGTGAGGGCGGCCGGTGCCACCAGCGTCGTCAGCACCGCCGCCGGCACGGCGTTCAGCCCGGCTTCGACCCGCGGATGGATGTTTTCGAAGCGCGAGATGACCAGGTACCCGCCAATGCGGGTGAGATAGGTCGCGACCGCGCCGGCGATGATGATCCACAAGGTCGTGCTCATGGCCGCGCCTCGACGCCGCTATGGTGGGGTGGCAGGATGACGGCAAGCAGCACGCCGGCAATCGCGCCGATGGAGACGTGCCATGGCGATCCGACCGTCTTGTAGGCGATGATGGAGGCGGCAGCACTTGCCATGACCACCGGCAGCCACAGCGGCCGCTTGCGAAAACCCATGACCAGGCCGAGGAAATAGATCGGCAGCAGGAAATCGATGCCCAGCGCATGGGTGTCCGGGATCAGCTTGCCGAACACCGCACCCAACGCGCTTTCGACCACCCAGAACACATAGACCGGCAACCCCAGGCCGAGATACCAGGCGAAGCCGACGGTTTCGCCGGCTTCCGCCTTGCGCTCGGCCACCGCGAACTGCGGATCGGTGAGGATGAAATAGCCGAGCGCCTGCTGGAACAGCGGCCAGTGCGCGATGCGCCGGCCGATGCCCGCGGAATAGAGTACGTGGCGGAAATTCACGGCGAAGATCGACAGCACGATCAGCCATGGCGCGACATGCTGGCCGAACAATTCGATGCCGACCATCTGGCTGGCGCCGCCGAAGACCAGGGCGCTCATCAGGAAGGCTTCAAGCACCGAAAAGCCGTTGTCGACGGCGATCGCACCGAACAGCAGCGCGAACGGCGCCGATGCCACCACGACAGGCATCGAAAGCCGCACGCCCTGCCAGAAATCGCTTCTGGCGCCGTTTTCGGAGATCGCTTGCGCTGACATCCACCGCTCCCTGATCAAAGAGCCTGATGTAGGGAGCGCCGCCGGCCTTGTCACACCAATTCGCTTGAGCCAAACGATCAGCCGAAATGATCGCCGCCGCCGCGCCAGGCACAGAGTGCCGGCAAGTTCGCTCGCTCAGCTGACGAAATAGCGCTGCCATTCGAAGTCGGTGATGTGCGACGCCTGCCAGGCGTCGAAGGCAGCCTGTTCGGCGCGCCGGCTCTCGGCGTAATTGTCGCGAAACACCTCGCCGAAGGCCTCGGCGCAGAAATCGGACGTTGCGAAAGCCTCGATCGAGGCATTGAGCGTGCGCGGCAATTTCGGCTTGTCGAGATTGGCGAGGTTCGATGTCACCGGTGCCTCGAGCGAAAGCTTCTTCTCGATCCCCTCGCAGCCGGCCGCCAGAATCGCCGCGATCGACAGATACGGGTTGATGTCGGCTCCAGGCGCGCGATGCTCCAGCCGGCAGGCATCATCATTGGGCGTGGTGATGGCGCGGATCGGCGCGGTGCGGTTCTCGAAACCCCAGGCAACGTCTTCCGGCGACCAAGCGCCACGATCGAAGCGGCGATAGGAATTGACCGTCGGCCGGAACAGCAGGTGCGTTTCCTGCATCCGGTTGAGCACGCCGGCGAGGAATTTCTCGGCGACCGGCGTCAGCCGACCCGGCCCGGCGGCGAAAGCCGGCTTGCCGTCGCGCCACAGGCTGACATGATGATGCGCGCCGCAGGCGCTTTCCTTGCCGGGCGGTTGGAACCGCGTCATGAAGGTCGCGACAAGCCCGCGTTCGGCGCAGAGTTCGCGCAGATGCAGCTTGGCGCGCATGGCGTCGTCGGCCGCCTGCAGCGCTGTTTTTGGGGTCAGCGCGTATTCATACATGCCAAAACCGTATTCGGTCACCAGCGAGGCCACACCGATGCCGATGCTCTTCATGCGAGTGATGAATTCGGCGGCGAAATCCTGGTACTCGCCGCTGCGCACCAGATCATAGTTGATCAACGAATGGCCCCAGGGCTTCAATTCGCGATAGCGGCCGGCGCGCATCAAATCATGGTCGGCGTGAAAAATGCCGAACTCATATTCGAGCGCGAAGCGCGCTTCGTAGCCAAGCGCATTGGCCCGCTCCTCGACCTTGGCCAGAACGCCGCGCGGATCGAACGGGCAGACCGCGCCGTCGAGCATGTAGGAGCGGGTGATGGCCGAGGCGAATTTCGGCTTCCAGCCATGCTGGACGACGGTCACCGGGTCGATGATGCCCTTGATGTTGGGAAAGCCGTTCTCTTCGTTGGCGCTTGCCGAGGCGAAGGCGACATCACCCATCGGCTGGCCGTCGCCATGGGTAACACAATAGAGGATGGCGTTGATCGACTCGCCATGGCTCGACAATTTGAGCGGCGCGATCTTCGAGCGGAAGGCGCCTGACGTGTCGACCGTATGGATCTCGATGAATTCGACGCCGTCGGCTGCCAGCTTGCTCTGCAACGCCTTAAGCTCGGGCGCATACGCCGCGACCCTGTCCTCAAATTCCACTTTCAAACCTCCACCAAGAAACACCAGGCTTCGCTATTTTGCGCGCCTGAAAAATCGCGACAGCAACTCGTCCAGTTCGTAGCGGCCGCTGATGCCGCTTGGCCGGAAGGCCATGCAAAGCACGATAACCACGCCAAGCGCCACGCCCGACAGGCCGAGCAATTGCGGCAACTGGATGCCGGCGATCGTGACGCCCGATTCGATGCTGCGGATGAATTCGAGCCCGACCGAAAGCACGATGACGCCGGTCACCGCGCCCGTGACCGTCGCCATGCCGCCGAGGATCAGCATCGCCAACGTGTTGAAGATCATCTGGAAGTAGAACAGCTTCGGACTGATCGTGCCGGCGAAATAGGCATAGAGAATGCCAGCCAGGCCGCAGATCAGCGCCGACAGCACCCATGACACGAGACGCAGCCGTCGGGCATCGATGCCGAGCGCGGCGGCGGCTTGCGGGCTCTGGGCGCTCGCCCTCAGCTGCAGGCCCCAGTGGCTGTCCTTGAACAGCCGTGCCAGCACGATCACCACGACCGACATCGCCATCATCCAGGGCAGGCCGACGACCTTCGGGATGCCGAAGAAGGCCTGGTTGCCCTTGAACAGATCGGTCCAATTGAGAAAGACCGAATGGACGATGATCAGCAGCGCCAGGCTGACGATCGTTGCGGCGACGCCCGAGAGGCGGCTGATGACCTTGCCGCTGACCAGGGCCAGAATGCCGACGGCAAGCAGCGCAAGCAGCGCCGACGAGACGGGGTCGAGCTCAAGCGTCGCGAACCCGAACGGGGCATTGGGGATAGAAAGCTTCTTCATTGCCAGCGGCGTCGACAGTATGGCCACGCCATAGGCGCCAAGCCCGACAAAGGCGCTGTGGCCGAGATTGGCGATGTTGCTGTTGCCCATGAACACTTGCAGGCCGACGACGACGATCAGGTTGACGAAGGCGCCGAGCGCCAGGAACGTGTAGTAGGTCGGCGCGAAGTTCAGGATCAGCAGCCCGCCCACCAGCACAGGCAACGACGTCACCAGCCCGCCGACCAGCGAGCGCGCCAGCGCCCCGTTGGGCCTTGTGGTATCTTCGATCGCCTGCGACATCTCTGCTCTCGCGACATCAGTTCTCGCCACCTCAGATCTCCTTGTCGCCGAGTTCCACCCGTTGGCCAAGCAGGCCTTCCGGTCGGTAGACGAGGAGCGCGACGATGATCACGTAGGTAAGCGCGTCCTTGAAGCCCCCATATTCCTGCGGCAAGGCGACGAGCAGGCCGACTTCGATGAAGCCGAGCAGCATGCCGCCGACCGCCGCCCCGGGGAGCGAGCCGAAACCGCCGATGACGCAAGCGACAAAAGCTTTCAGCACCAGGCTGAAGCCGAGATCGGGTGAGACGCTGCCGCGCCGCGCCATGATGAAGACGGCCGCGATGCCGGCCAACGCGCCCGAAATGGCAAAGGCGGTGGCAATCACCCGGTTGGCCCTGATGCCCATCAGACGAACGGTGGCGAAATCACGTGAGGCCGCGCGGATGGCCAGGCCGAGCGTTGAACGGTTGAGGAACAGCACCAGGGCCAGGATGGTCAGGCCGGAGACGATCAATTCCATGACTTGAAGCGACGACACCGCGAACGGCCCGAAGAACCACATCTGGTTCAGGCCATTGAGGATCGAGACCGATTGCGGCTTCGGCGAGATCAGCAGCATGAACAGGTTCTGCACGACGATGCTGACGCCGAAGGCCGTCAGCAATCCCGTCGTCGTCGGCGCATAGCGCACCGGCCGGAACGCCACGCGCTCGAAGGCGACCGCCGCCAGCGCCGCCGCCGCGATGGCAAGCAGAACCGCGACGATTGGCGACGTCAGCCCTAGTGCTGCCGCCAGGAACACGCTGTAGGCCGAAACGCCGATGATCTCGCCATGGGCGAAGTTGACCAGCCCCATGATCGAGAACACCACCGCCAGGCCAAGCGCGACCAGCGAATATTCCGCGCCGAAGGCCAGCGCGTTCAGAAGTTGCTGCAGTGCGTAGTCCATGCCGCGCCTACCCGCCGATATAGAGATTGAGGAGGCCATGTTCGTCGGCAAGCCCGGACGGCGGCCCGTCGAAGCGAAGCGCGCCGGAACTCATGACATAGACCCGGTCGGCAAAGCGCAGCGCCTGCCTGGCGTTCTGCTCGACCACCAGCAGCGTCAGCCCCTCGGCCTTGAGTTGGCCGATGAAATCGAAGATCCGCACGACGATCTTCGGCGCCAGCCCCAGCGAGGGTTCGTCGAGAAGCAGAAGCTTGGGCCGCGACATCAGCGATCGCGCAATGGCCAGCATCTGCTGCTCGCCACCAGAAAGCGTACCGGCTGCTTGCGCGTATCGCTCGGAGAGGACCGGGAACAGAGCCAGGAAGCGCTCCATGTCCTGGCGCACGCCACGGGCGTCGCGCCGCGTCGCCGCGCCCAGCCGCAGGTTCTCGCCGACCGTCAAATTGGCGAAGATGTGCCTGCCTTCCGGCGTCGATGTCAGGCCGGCGCGAATGCGGTCCTCGGTTCGAACACGCGATATGTCCTGACCATCGAGCACGATACGGCCGGCCGACGGTGCGACAAGGCCCGTCAGCGCATTGATGGTCGAGCTCTTGCCGGCGCCGTTCGGGCCAAGCAGCGCGACAAGTTCGCCCTGCCCCACCGACAGCGATAGGTCGCGCACGGCGGCAACCGCGCCATAGCGCACGCTCAGATTCTCGACCTTCAGCACGAACCGGCCCGCACTGGAGTTATCGCCCGATCATTCATCGAAACAGCTTTGCCAATCACTTCAAGGCAGGGACGAAGGTCGGCTGCGCGTCGGTGATGAGCACGCGCTTGCCGCCGGAGAATCCCATCACCGGCACGGCCTTGACCGGATAGCCCTTCTTTTCGGCGAAGGAGATGATCGGCGCTGTCGTGCCGGGATAGCCGCCGGGCGCACGAATCGCTTCGCGCAAGGCCGCAGGCTCGACAGTGCCGGACTTCTTCGCCGCCTCATAGCTGATCTGCACCATATCCGCGCCGAGTGCGTCGAAGATGCCGTTGATCTTGTAGCCATCGGCCTTGCACTGCGCCAGGAAGTGGTCGATCGGGCTGTCGACGCCGGTCGCGCCATGGGTGGCGAACATCACCTTTTCCAGTGACGCCGGATCGCCGACGGTTCCTTCCAGCGACTTATCGTCGAAGGCATCGCAACCGGCAACCCAGCCGTCATAGCCATTGGCGCGCAGCTGGCGAATGAGGATGCCGACATCGGGCAGCACGCCGCAGACATGGATGGCGTCCGGCTTTTCAGGCAGTGCCTTGATGCTGGCGATCTGCGGCGACCAGTCGGTGGTGCCCCAGGAATAGTTGAGCTTGGAGACGACCTTGCCGCCGAGATGCTCGAACACCTCGCCGAACCATTCCGGCAGCTTCTCCGAATAGGATCCGGCATCCGGCGAGACCAGCAGCGCCACGGTACGCGCACCCTTGCCATAGAGCGCATCGGCCGTGGCTGCCGCATTGATCGGATCGGGCACGGCGCCGGCGATGAAATTGTCGAGGCCGGCCTGCTGCATCTCGATCTGGGTGTTCGGCGCCGAAAACACGGTGGCGCCATAGGGCTCCGCGATCTGGGCGGTCGGGATCAGCGCATCCGGGAACGGCACGCCGGTGATGACCTGGGCACCGGCATCGAGGAACTTCTGGCCGAGCGAAACCGAAAGCTGCGGATCGGAACGATTGTCCTCGATCATCAGTTCGATCTTGGGATCGCCGGCGCCAGCCGCCTTGTTCAATTTGTCGGCCATGCAGCGCGCGCCCTCTGCCTCGCTGTAGGGCGCATAGGTACCGGTCATCGCCACGGCGAGCCCGATCTTCAGATCGGCTGCGCCGGCATGCGCCACCTGCAAGAGCCCCGCCGCGGCAATCGCGGCTCCCAAGATCATCCTGTCCATTGAACCCCTCCTTCTTCCTTGTTGTTGTAATTCCCAGGCGCCGTCACGACGTCTCGGACTGCCCGACATAAACCTCGATGACGCGCGGATCGCGCCACACCTCTTCGGTCTGCCCGGATGCGATCACCTGGCCCTGGTCCATGACGCAGAGCCGGTCGCACAGCCGGTTGATGAAACGCAGATCGTGATCGATGACGATGGTCGCGCAGCCGACATCCCTGCGAATACCCTCGATCGCCACCGCCAGCGTCTCGGATTCATCCTCATTGAGCCCGGCCGCGGGCTCGTCGAGCAGAAGCAGCAGCGGACCGAGCGCCAGCGCACGGGCGATTTCGAGCCGGCGCTGGCTGCCATAGGACAATGTCCCGGCCGGAACATCGGCGAAGCCGTCCAGCTGATATTGAGCAAGCAGCCGGTCGACGCCGATGCGGGCCGCCACATCGGGGCGGACCGAGCGGCAGGTGATGTGGGCGACCTCGACATTCTGCCGGACGGTCAAATCCCTGAACAGCCGGATGGTCTGGAAGGTGCGGCCGACCCCGGCCCGCGCGCAATGCTCGGGGCCGTGGCCGGTGATTTCATTGCCTGCCAGCTTCACGCTGCCGGCATCCGGCTTGAGCACACCGGCGATCGCGTTGACCAGGGTGGATTTTCCCGCGCCGTTGGGGCCGATCAAGCCGAGGATTTCGCCGGCCGCGCAAGACAGCGAAGCACTGCGCAAGGCCTGCACGCCGCCAAAAGTCTTGCTGACTGCCTCAACCGACAGCATCGGTCACATCTCCCATCCCGGCCGATGGCTTTTTCTCCTGTCAGCCGGTCATCAGGATGCTAGACCCCTGACTTTTCCATAACAAGTATTTTTTTCCATTTTAGAAAATATTCTTGTGAGAGCCTAATTCCGGCCTGAAATCCAACCGATCGGGATCAGACCCCGGCACCGGCCGGCAGCCCGTCACGCGGAACCGTGTTCGACATCAGCATGACCACGGGCTCGTCGCCGAGCGCGATATAGGCGTGCCGCATTTCGCCGTCGAACAGGATGCTGTCGCCCGGTTGCAGCACCGTCGGGTCGTAGTGGACCGTATGCAGTTCCAGGCTGCCGCTGAGCACATGGATGAACTCCTCGCCCGAATGGCTGCGCCAGCCGCCATTCTCCTCAAAGCTCCTTGCCCGCAGCGTAACCCGCCAGAAAATGTTGGTCTTGTCGCGAAAATCGCTGCACAACACCTCGAATTCCATGGCGTTGCCCTGATGCAGGATGCCGCTGCCGGCGCGTGTGATCGAGCGGCGCGCCTGCATGCCCGGCTTCGGGCTGAACAGGAAGGAAGCCACCGGCACATGCAGCACGCCGGCGATCATCAGCGCCACGTCGACAGTCAGGCGCGCCTTGCCGTTCTCGAGCTTCGACAGTTGCGAGACCGAAAGGCCGGAGCGCTCGCTGAGGTCGCGCAGCGTGATGTTCTGCTCCTTGCGCGCATCCCTGATCTTGCTGCCCACATTGCCCTGCATCGCCCACGCCCTTGGCTGTCGTGTTTCCAATTCGACAAGCTCTAGCGGCGCGGCCGGAAGGCGTCCAGCCTTTAGACGGCTACGGCTGATTTCGGCCATAGTGACATCGCGACAGTGGCAAAGCTTGCCTCCAGGGTCTGGCTGATGAGTTCGAAAGTTTCGGGATCGGAAAGCAGGTCGTTGCGGACCTCGAGATAGAGGCAGGGCCTGCCCTGCTCGAGCCCGTGCCGGTTCAGCGTGTAGCCAACCGCCTGACGCCAGTCATAGGGCGCGTTGTCGCCGATCCTCAAGCCTGCTTCGGCGCCATGCGCGCCGATGGTTTTGAGCACCGAGGTGACGAAGGCCGAGGGCTCGCGCCACAGCACGCCGATGTCGACGTCGCGCCTGACGCCGCCCATCACCGGGGTGAAGGAGTGTATCGAGACGAGCGCCTGCCTGCCTGCCGCGGTCTCGGCGATCGCCTGTTCGACGGGGGCCCAGGCGATGCGCTTGCGCAGCCTGGCGTCAGCGGCTTCGACCGCGAGGTTGCCTGGCACCGGAATGCCGCCGAGATCGGGCCGCATGAAGTCCCACTCGCCCGCCGGTCGGTTGTAGTCGAGGAACAGCCGCGAATAATGCGCGACCACGGCCGGTGCCCGCAACGTCCGCGACAGCCGGCGCGTCAAGGCGTCGATGCCGATGTCGACGGCGAAATGCGTGCCGAGATAGGGCACCGCCAAGCCAAGATCATGCCATGGCGCCGGCACCAGATTGCCGGCATGTTCGGCGATCAGCAGATAGGGGCTCGCCGCATCGGGCAACAGCCGCTCGACACTGGCCGCGGCCAGCACCTCGACGGTCGCATCGTCAAGCCCTGCAAGGCTCGCAGCGTTCACCGCACGACCTCCAGTTCAACCGATGACGGAGCGGACGTGATAGGCCTTCGCCGCCGTCGCTTCTGTCAGGCCGGCGCGGCCATTGGTGCGGCCGAGGCCCGAATTCTTGATGCCGCCCCAGGGCAGATGCAGGTCGGCGTGGTCGCAGCGGTTGAGATAGACGGTGCCGGCTTCGACCTCGTCGAGCAGCGCCACGCCGCGATCGACGTCCTGCGTCCAGATCGAGGCGCTCAGGCCGAAATCGCTGTCGTTCATCAACCGAAGCGCCTCGTCGTCGCTGCTGACCGGCTGGATGCAAGCCACCGGCCCGAACAGCTCGTCGCGCATGATCTGCATGCCGTGGTCGACCCCGACCAGGACTTCCGGTGCGACATAGGCGGCGCCAAGCCCCGCGGCCTTGAGGGCGCCATCCTGCGGCATCAGCCGCCGCGCCCCTGCCCGCACCGCGCTTTCGGTGAGATCGCGGATCGTGTCGGCGGCGCTCGCCCGCACCACCGGGCCGACCATCGGCTTCTCGCCGATCGGATGGCCGATGGTCCATTTCGCCGTCTCGGCGACAAGAGCGTCGACGAAGCGGTCATGGATCGCCTGGTCGACATAGATGCGCTCGACCGAGCAGCAGGACTGGCCGGCATTGGAGTATGTGCCTTCGGCGATCAGCGGTATCGCCGCATCGAGGTCGGCATCGGCGCGGACATAGTTCGGGTCCTTGCCGCCGAGCTCGAGATGCACCTGGGTGAAAGTGCCGGCGGCGGCTGCATGGACGCGCCGGCCGCCATTGACCGAGCCGATGAAGTTCACCGCATTGAAGGTGCCCGATGCAATGAGCCGCTCCGCGTCCGCGTGATCGAGATGCAGGCTCTGGAACACGCCTTCGGGACCGCCGGCGGCGCGGAAAGCCTCCTCGGCCACCTCCGCGATCAGCGGTGTCTGCGGTGAATGCTTGAAGATCACGACATTGCCGGCCGCAAGCGGCGACGTCACCAGATAGCCCAGCATGGCGGTCGGATAATTCCAGGCGCAGATCGACAGATGCAGGCCGCCCGCCACCGGCCGCGCGTAACGGCGGATGGTCTCGTCGGAGGGATAAGGCACGTCTGCCAGCGTTTGCGGAGCTATGTCGGAAAGCAGCTGGCCGATCAGCGCCAGACGCGGCGTCTCATCCGCCTGCCACAGCGGTCGGCCTATCTGCCATGCGACCATCTCGGCGAGCGGAGCGGCTCGGGATTTCATCTCCTCGCCGAAGCGCAGCAGGATCGCCAGGCGCTCGGCCAGCGGCGTCCGCCGCCAGGACGGCAATGCCGCCCGGGCTCGCGCCAGCGCGGCCTCGATTGCCGCTCCATCGGCATAGCCTCGCGTCACATAGGTCGAGCCATCGACGGGAGAGGTCACGGAGAAGGTCCGCGCGTCGGGATGCAAATTCATGGTCGTGAAATCCGTTCGAACTGGGAAGTCATCTGGGCACGATATCGCGATTTTCCATTTTGGCAATTTTTTTTCTAATACCGCTTGATGGAATTTTTATCCGCCCCTATTGTCCGGCGATCGCGTTGGGCGGAGCACATGAGGGAAAGCAGATGATCGTTTATGATTTCACCGGCAGGCACGCGGTTGTCGCTGGCGCCGGTGGCGGCATGGGCGAAGCGATCACGCTTGCGCTGCTCGAAGCGGGAGCCTCCGTGACCGCTATCGACGTGAAGGCTCGTCCGGCGTCCTTCGCATCCTATGACGACAGGCTCAACTTCGCGCAAGGCGATCTCACCGACGCCGCCTTTGTCGAACAGGTCATCGGCACGGCGGGCCGCGAGCGCGGCGGCATCGACTATCTCGCCAATGTCGCCGGCGTGCTGTGGTTCGGCCGCGACAGATCGGCCCTCGACATGGATCTCGACGTCTGGGACCAGGTCTTCAACATCAACCTGAAATCCTTCGTGCACACGGCACGATCGGTCGTTCCCCACATGCGCTCCGGCGGGCGCGGCGGGGCCATGGTCCATTTCTCGACCATTCAGTGGTATCGTGGCGACGCGAACCCACAGGACGCCTACCAGGCATCGAAGGCGGGCGTCTGCGCGCTCTCCAAATCGCTGGCCATGCAGCTTGCCGGCGACCGCATCCGGTCGAACGCTATCTGTCCGGGCATGGCGCTGACACCGCTGCAGGCGCGCTGGGACACCGAGGAAAAGCGCTCGGCGGTCGCCAGTTACGCGCCGCTCGGCCGGATCGGCACCCCGCAGGACATGGCCAACGCAGCACTCTTCCTGCTCTCCGACGCGGCAAGCTACATCACTGGGATAGAACTTCCCGTCGACGGCGGTCTCTTGATGCGGATGTAACACCACATCTGCGACCGGACCGGCAAACCCTAACTCACCGAAACCTTGCCCTGGATCGCCCTGCCCCAGTCGAGCAGTGGCCTGGCGCGCGACGTGAAATCGACGAGCTCGTCGACAAGGGCCGGCGTGTGGATGCCGGCCGGGTCGATCGTGTGGCGGACGGCGAAATGCCGGTTGCGGATAGCCTGGCCGAGATCGGCTTCGCTGACATGCTCGAAGCCGCGTGGCGCGCGCTTCATGCATCCTTCAGTGTCGAGTTCGAGGCCGGCTTTCTTCAGCCTGCCGATCAGGCCGCGGAATTCCGCCGGCTTCGTCGCGATCGCCTTTCGCATGGCCTGGAGCAGCTCCGGGCCAGGCTGCCACCAGGCAACGCCGGCAAAACAACGGTCGAGCCCGATGTAAACGAAGAACACGCCTTGCTCCATCTTGGTGCCGTCCGGCGACAGGATGGCCGACAGATGGCTGTTGTACGGCCGCTTGTCCTTGGCAAAGCGCACGTCGCGGTTGATGCGGAACAGCGATTTCTTGCGATCGCCCCGCAAGCCCAGCCCCGCCGCCGCAAAGCGTCCGGAAAGCGTTTCGACCAGATCTCCGAACGGCTCATAAAGTTCGCGCTCGTAGAGGTCGCGGTTCTCCTGAAACCACTCCCGGCTCTGGTGAAAGTCGAGCGCCCTGAGAAATGGGATTGCCTTCTGGCCAAAACCGTTGAACGTGCCGGTCATCACGCCTTGCCGATCCGCGCGAGCCAGGCGTCCTCGTCGATCACCTCGATGCCGAGTTCGGTAGCGAGCTTGAGCTTGGAGCCGGCGCCCGGTCCGGCAACGACCAGATCGGTCTTGGCCGAAACCGAGCCCGCGACCTTGGCGCCGAGACGTTCCGCCATCGCCTTGGCTTCCGGGCGCGTCATCTTTTCCAGCGTACCGGTGAACACAATCGTCTTGCCGGCGACCTCGCTGTCGGCGGAGATGTCCACGATGTATGGTTTCGGGTGGACCTGAGCGAGCAGCGCATCCAACACATCGTCATTGCGCTCGTTGCCGAAGAAATCGCGCAGCGCGTTGATCACCGTGTCGCCAATGCCGTTGATCGAGGGGAAAACAGTGTGCGGATCGGCCGCCTTTGCCGTCTCCTTGCCGATGCGGATCAGCTCCTCGATGGTCGAGAAGGTCCGGGCAAGCACGGCTGCCGTCGTTTCGCCGATATGGCGGATGCCCAGCGCGAAGATGAAGCGGTCAAGCTCGGGTTCCCTGCGAGAGTCGATGGCGGCGAAGAGCTTGTCGAGGCCTTCGTAATTGCGTTCCTCGACGCTGCGCACATTCTTGCGGGTCTTGCCCGATGCGGCCTCGCGCTGCCTGGCCTGCTCCTCGCGCCGCTCGGCCAGCGCCTTGGTCACCGCAGGGCGCCGATCCCTGAGCGTGAAGATATCGGCGGCCGTCTTGATCAATCCCGCATTGAAGAAAATGTCGATGTTTTCGGCGCCGAGGCCTTCGATATCCAGGGCGCCGCGTGACACGAAGTGGCGCAAGCTTTCCACGGCCTGCGCGGGGCAGATCAGTTCGCCGGTGCAACGGCGGCGGGAATCTTCCTTGCCGGTCTTCTCGTTGATCTCGCGCGTCGCCGGCGAGCCGCAAATCGGACAGATATGCGGAAATTCGTACGGCACGGCGTCGGCCGGCCGCTTGTCGATGACGACGCTGACGATCTGCGGAATGACGTCCCCTGCCCGCTGGATCACCACTGTGTCGCCGATGCGTACATCGATGCCATCGCGGATCGGTTGGCCGGTGCTGTCCAGACCCTTGATGTAGTCTTCATTGTGAAGCGTGACGTTTTCGACCACGACGCCGCCGACCGTGACCGGCGCAAGCCTTGCAACCGGCGCCAGCGTGCCGGTGCGGCCGACCTGGATGTCGATCCTCTGCACGGTCGTCATCGCCTGCTCGGCCGGAAATTTGTGGGCGACGGCCCAGCGTGGTTCGCCGGTGACGAAACCCCATCGGCGCTGCAGTTCCAGCTGGTCGACCTTGTAGACGACGCCATCGATGTCGTAGCCCAGCGACGAGCGCTGCTCCTCGATCAGGTGATAGTGCGCGACCAGTTCCTCGACCGACTTGGCACGCACCATCAGCGGGCTGATCTTGAAGCCCCACTCTTTGAATTTCTGCACCGAATCGTACTGCGTCGGCGCAGGATCCGCCGTCGTGTAGCCCCAGGCATAGGCGAAAAACCTGAGGTTGCGGCTGGCGGTGACGGATGGATCCTTCTGGCGCAGCGACCCGGCCGCCGTGTTTCGCGGATTGACGTAGTCCTGGCCGCCGGCCGCCGCCGACCGCTGCTTCAGCGCCTCGAATTCCGCATAGGTCATGTAGACCTCGCCACGTATCTCGATGACATCGGGCCAGCCCGAGCCTTTCAGGCGCTTGGGAATGTCGGCGATCGTCCTGAGATTGGCGGTGATGTCCTCGCCGACCGTGCCGTCGCCGCGCGTTGCGCCCTGCACGAACACGCCGCCTTCATAGCGCAGCGAAGCCGACAGCCCGTCGATCTTCGGCTCGGCGGTGAAGGCGATGTCGAGATCCTTGTCGCGATCGAAGAACCGCCGGCCGCGTTCGATGAAATCGGCGACGTCCTGGTCGGTATAGGCCTTGGCGAGGCTGAGCATCGGCACCGCATGGCGCACCTTGGCGAAGCCCTCCGCCGGCGGCGAGCCGACCCGGCGCGATGGCGAATCTTCACGGACCAGATCGGGAAAGCGTTGTTCAATGGCGAGGTTGCGCCGCGTCAGCGCGTCATATTCCGCGTCCGAGATAACAGGCGCGTCCTCGGTATGGTAGCGCCGGTCGTGCTCGGCGATCTCCTCCGCCAGCCGCTTCAGCTCGCTGGCTGCCTCGCTTTCGCTGAGCGAATCGACAGGTTTTTCGGACATGCTTTTCTTCCCTGAACGTGGCGCGACACAATAGAACAGGATTCTCCCATAAGGGAGAGACCAGACTTCGGAAAATCATTCCTGAACAGCGGGATGGAGCCATATCCTGACTCTGTCCAAAGGCCGGGCTCATATGCATGTCGCGCAAAAGTGTGCAGCGGTTTTGCGATAACGACATGCATAAAAACAAGAACTTAAAGCGCATCAGATGGCGTGCGTGGCTTAAGCCGCCGCAGTATTCTCGCGCAGCAGCCGCTCGGCCGCGGCACGGGCTTCGTCGGTGATGGTCGCTCCGGCCAGCATGCGCGCGATCTCTTCCTGGCGCGCCGCCCGGTCCATCTCGGCGATGCCGGTTGCAACCCTGTCGGCGCCGCCGGATTTGGAGATCAGGAAATGCGTCGCCGCGCGCGCCGCGACCTGCGGCGCATGCGTCACCGACAGCACCTGCACGCGCTTCGACAGCCGCGCCAGCCGCTGGCCGATGGCATCCGCCACTGCGCCGCCAACCCCGGTGTCGATCTCGTCGAAGACCAGGGTCGGCGCCGAGCCGCGGTCGGCCAGCGCCACTTTCAGCGCCAGCAGGAAGCGCGACAGCTCACCACCGGAAGCGACCTTCATCATCGGCCCTGGCCGGGTGCCGGGATTGGTGCGCACCCAGAACTCGACCTGGTCGATGCCCTCTTCCATCCGGCTCTCGACCGCGCTCGTCATTTCGACGATGAATTCGGCCCGTTCGAGCTTCAGCGCCGGCAGTTCGGCCATGACGGCCTTGGTCACCCCGACAGCCGCGGCATGGCGAAGAGACGACAGCTGCGCCGCCGAAATATCGTAGGCCTCGCGCGCCGCCGCGGCCTGCTTTTCCAGCCCGTGCAGGCGCTCCTCGCCGGCATCGAGGTCGGCAAGATCGGCGGCCATCGTGTCGCGCAACTGCGCCAGGTCGTCGACCGCCACACTGTGCTTGCGCGAGGCGGCGCGCAGCGAAAACAGCCGCTCCTCCGCCTTCTCCAATCGCTGCGGATCGTATTCGGCGGCGCGAAGCGCGGCTTCGACACCGGACTGCGCCGCGTCGAGCGACAGCATCGCCTCGTCGAGCGACTTGACCACGTCGTCGAGCAGGCCCGGCGCTTCGCTCACCTTGCGCTGCAGGCGCCGGAGCAGGCTGGCGAGTTGCGGCAAGGGCGAGGACGGTCCGGAGAGCACATCCTGCGCGTCATGGATTTCCGAGGCGATCTTCTCCGCCCGCATCATCGTGGCGCGCAGTTCCGCCAGCTCGGTCTCCTCGCCGGGTTGGGGATCGAGCTTCGTCAATTCGGCGACCGCGGCTCTGAGATAGTCGGCCTCGCGCGCCGCCGCCTCAACCTTGGCGCGGTGCCTGGCCAAGTCCTGTTCGCAGCTGCGCCAATAGCGCCACGCCTCGCCTGTCGCACGGACAGTGCCGAGATGACCGCCAAAACTGTCCAGCAATTCGCGATGCGCGCCTGGGTCGACCAGGGCGCGCTCGTCGTGCTGGCCATGGATCTCGACCAGGGCGTGGCCGACATCGCGCATCAGCGTCACGCTGGATGGCTGGTCGTTGACGAAGACGCGGGTGCGGCCGTCCGCTGTCTGCACGCGGCGCAGAATGATGTCGCCGTCATCCTCGATGGCGTTGTCGGCAAGCAGCATCCGGGCAGGATGGTTGCGCGGCACATCGAACACGGCAATGACCTGGCCTTGCGCTGTGCCATGGCGCACCAGCGAGGCATCGCCCCTGGCGCCAAGCGCCAGCGACAGCGCGTCGAGCAGGATGGATTTGCCAGCTCCGGTTTCGCCGGTCAGCACCGAAAGGCCGGACGAGAAGTCGATGTCCAGCTTCTCGATCAGAACGATATCGCGGATCGACAATCTGGAAAGCATCGCTACGCCTGCATCAGGCGCCGGTGATCAGCTTCCCGGCATTGGATATCCACGACCCGGCATTCTCGCGCGGCGCAAGCCCATTGCTTTGCAGGAGCTTGTAGGAATCCTTGTACCACTGGCTGTCTGGGTAATTGGTGCCGAGCACGGCCGCCGCGGTCTGCGCTTCCGATGTCAGACCCATCGCATAGTAACTCTCGGTCAGGCGCGCGAGCGCTTCCTCGACATGGCGCGTGTTGGAGTAGTTTTCCACCACAGTGCGGAACCGCTTGACGGCCGCGATATATTCGCGCCGCTCGAGATAGTAGCGGCCGATCTGCATCTCCTTGCCGGCGAGCTGATCGTTAGCAAAGCGGATCTTTTCCTTGGCGTCGTCGACATATTCCGAATCGGGCCAGCGCGTCACCAGATCCTGCATGGTCTGCACGGTCTGACGCGCTTCCTTCTGGTCCTGGGTGACGTCCTTGATCTGCCGGTAGTAGCTGAGCCCGATGATGTATTGGGCATAAGCGGCGTCGTCCGTCGACGGATAGAGGGTGAGATAACGCTTGGCCGAACCGATCGCCTCGTCATAGCTTCCCTTGCGATAGTCGGCGAAGGCGCCCATCACCATCGATTTGCGGGCGAATTCCGAATAGGGGTGCTGGCGGTCGACCGCATCGAACTTCTTGCTCGCCTCGTCCAGACGACCGGCGTTCAGATTGGCGAGGCCTTGGTTGTAAAGAACGTCGGCCGGTTCGGTCTGGTCGACATAGGTCGACAGGTCGACATCCTTCTCGGATGACATGCAGGCCGCAAGGAAGAGCGATGGAACAACCACCGAAAGCGCCAGGAAAACAGCCCGTTGTGGCGTTTTCGATTGACCAACTCGCTTGAAGACCATGATTGGATTGCGCCCTTTCGGCGTTATTTTGATGCACTTTGCATGTCGTTGCCCCCAACCGGCACCCACTTTTGAGCGACATGCACCAGTTGTCGGCAGCAGCCATAAACCATAACCGCCTTGCCCGGCAACGCTATCGCCGGCCAATCGCACATTTTTGTGGCGGTTCGGCGTCGTCTGCACGCCTATGCCTTTTCAGCGGCCTGTGGTGCATTCATGCAACACAGACCGATCCTCATAAGGCCTGGAAAACGTTAAAAATCAGATCATCCAAGGGGCGTAGACGGGCGCGTAGACCGCGCTCATCTCGGCGGCGCGGCCGCGCTCGCGGCGCGTCGTCTCGACGATCTCGAAGGCCGAACGGTCCGACAACAGGCGGCGCAGCGCCGCCGCGTTCAGCCTGTGGCCGCCGCGATACGAACGGAAGCAGCCGATGAACCGGGCGCCGGCCAGCGCCAGATCGCCCATGGCGTCCAGCGTCTTGTGGCGGGCGAACTCGTTAGGATAGCGCAGACCGCCCATATTGATCACGCGGTTGTCGTCGCCGATCACCAGCGAGTTCTCCAGCGACGAGCCGAGCGCATAGCCGGCGGCCCACAGCCGCTCCACATCCTTCATGAAACCAAAGGTGCGGGCCCGCGCGACGTCGCGGCGGAAAATATCGGGGTTGATGTCGGACGCGAAGAGCTGGCGGCCGATCGCCGGGCTTTCGAAATCGATCTCGATTTCGAAGCGCGTGCCGTCATAAGGCCTGAATTCCGCCCAGGACGCGCCGTTCTCGATGCGAACCGGCTTGACCACCCGGATGTACCGGCGCTTGACCGGCAGCGTGTCGATGCCGACCTGGTCCACGGCCTCGACAAACGGCATGGCGCTACCGTCTAGGATCGGAACCTCGCGGCCGTCGATTTCGATGACGATGTTGTCGATGCCAAGACCGAAGACAGTGGCCATCAGATGTTCGACGGTGGCGATGTGCTCGCCTTCGGGATCGCCGAGCATGGTGCAAAGGTCGGTGGCGCCGACCTCGGCGACCAGCGCACGAAACTCGCGGCTCTCGCTTCCATTCGAAAGCTGGAACACCACGCCCGTATCGGCATCCGCCGGCAGAAAATGAACGGTAACCGGTTTGCCGCTGTGAACACCGGTGCCCGTCAGCGTCGCACGCGATTTAAGTGTCGTCTGGTAGTCCTGCAAGACAAACCCCATAGCCCATGCTGCCCAAGTCCGCTTTGTCGGCCCCAAGGGCCCGGCACTTGATTGATCGGCAGGCAGGGCCAACTCCCCGAATCCCGGCAAACCGACGTTTGTCGCGGGAAGATAGTGATCCGGCAGGGAGACTCCAAATCACGGTTTCTTACTCTTTGTAACCGCGGCCAGAAGTAAGCAGAATATCCTAAGATGCTGTTTTGCAAAGGTTTTCTAAGTTAACAGGCAAACAATCTCTTGCTTGCCTGTTAACGATTGTTACAGGCTGTTAACAGGTCAGTTGGCCTGACGGCGCAGGAACGCCGGAATCTCCAACTGATCGTCTTCCTGCATGGTCCTGGCCTGCGGCGTCAGCCGGCCCTGATCGTCCAACTGGCCGCGGCGTGGCGCGTAAAGCTGCGGATCCTGGCTGGCGAGGCGGCGCACCTCGGGGGCCGCCTGGCGCAGTTTCGGTTCCCGCGGCTGTGCCGGCTGCAACCGTGCCGGCTCCTCTTCGCGGCGGGTCAGGCCGCTTGTCAGGCGCTTGATCAGTCCCATCGGCCCGCTGTTCTCATGATGATCGGCCGGACGGCTTTTGGCTTCCACCTCGGCCTTCACCACAGGCGGGAAATCCTCCACGCGCGGCATGCGCTGGGGTGCCGCGGCCACCGGCTGAAGCACTTCACGCTGCGGCATCGCCTGCTGAACCACCGGCTGCAGCATCGGCTGCGGCTGGGGGGGCGGCGCCTGGAAGATCTTGTTCTGCGGGCGGAAGTCGTCCGCTTGGGCAACCGGTGCGGGGCGTGCCATCGCCGCCGCATTCGCCTCGGCAAGCTGGATCGCCTCGGCAACCGGGTCGGCCGCGCGTGGCTCATAGACGGGCTGGACGGGCGCCGGACGGCTTTCCGTAACCGGGACCGCCGGGCGGTTAACCGGCTTTGGCGGCGCCGCGCGGATGGCGATCGGCGCGGCGGCGATTTCAGCCGCCGACTTGTCGATGCCGGTGGCGACCACCGAGACGCGGATGACGCCTTCGAGATCCTCGTCGAACGTCGCACCCAGGATGATGTTGGCGTCCTGGTCGACTTCCTCGCGGATGCGGGTGGCCGCCTCGTCGACTTCGAACAGGGTGAGGTCGCGACCGCCGGTGATCGAGATCAGCAGGCCCTTGGCACCCTTCATCGAGGTCTCGTCGAGCAGCGGGTTGGCGATCGCGGCCTCGGCGGCGGCCATGGCGCGTCCTTCGCCGGAAGCCTCGCCCGTTCCCATCATCGCCTTGCCCATCTCGCGCATCACCGAGCGGACGTCGGCGAAGTCGAGATTGATCAGACCTTCCTTGACCATCAGGTCGGTGATGCAGGCGACACCGGAATAGAGCACCTGGTCGGCCATGGCGAAGGCATCGGCGAAGGTCGTCTTGTCATTGGCCAGCCGGAACAGGTTCTGGTTGGGGATGACGATCAGGGTGTCGACGCATTTCTGCAGCTCCTCGATGCCGAAATCCGCCGTCTTCATGCGGCGCTGGCCTTCGAAATGGAACGGCTTGGTGACGACGCCGACCGTGAGGATGCCCTTTTCACGGGCGGCACGCGCGACAACCGGAGCCGCTCCCGTGCCGGTGCCGCCGCCCATGCCGGCGGTGACGAAGCACATATGGGTGTTCGACAGATGATCGATGATCTCGTCGATGCATTCTTCCGCCGCCGCGCGGCCGACTTCCGGCTGCGATCCCGCGCCCAGACCTTCGGTGACATGCGCGCCGAGCTGGATCAACCGCTCCGCCTTGGACATGGTCAGCGCCTGTGCGTCGGTGTTGGCCACGACGAACTCGACACCGCGCAAGCCCGCGGTGATCATGTTGTTGACGGCATTGCCGCCGCCGCCGCCGACACCGAACACGGTGATCCGCGGCTTGAGCTCGGTGATGTCCGGCTTTTGCAGATTGATGGTCATTGTCTCCGTCCTTTGCCTTTCACGCCGCTTCGCCGCCGCGGCCGCCTATGGGGCTGCCCCCGTCAATTAGAAACTGTCTCTCAACCACTGACTCATTCGATGCAGTTTTCCGCCCGTTCCGGTCATTCTCAGACCGGAAATGCCTTTCGCCGGATGGCTCTCGAAGCTGGCCATCTGCGGGTAGATCAAAAGCCCGACCGACGTCGAGAAAGCCGGTCCCTTGGCCGCCTCCGGCAGGCCCGCCACGCCGAGCGGCCGGCCGATGCGCACATTGCGTCCGAGGATGCGGCGCGCCGCCTCCGGCAGGCCGGAGAGCTGGCTGGCGCCACCGGTCAGCACCACGCGCTTGCCGACGGCATTGCCGTAGCCGGATTTGTTCAGCCGGTCGCGCAACAGTTCGAGCGTCTCGTCGATGCGCGCGCGGATGATGCGCGTCATCACCGACCGCGGTATCTGCAACGGCACCTCGCCTTCCTCGCCGATCGGCTGGATCGACACCAGGTCGCGGTCGTCGGCACTGCCGGGCAGCGCCGAGCCATGCATCACCTTCAGCCGCTCGGCGGCATCGAGCGAGGTCGACAGGCCTTTGGCCATGTCCAGCGTGACATGGTTGCCGCCGACGGCGATGGCGTCGCCATGCACGAACTTGCCTTCCGAAAACACCGAAATCGTCGTGGTGCCGCCGCCCATGTCGATGCAGGCCGCACCCATTTCGAGCTCGTCGTCGACCAGTGCGGCCAACCCGCTGGCATAGGGCGTCGCCACCATGCGCTCGACCGACAGATGCGAGCGGTTGATGCAGAGTTCCAGGTTGCGCAAGGGCGCAGCATCGCCCGTCAGCACATGCATGTCGACGCCGAGCTGATCGCCGACCATGCCGCGCGGATCGCGTACGCCGCGCTCGGCGTCCAGCGAAAAGCCGACGGGAAGCGAATGGATCACCTCGCGCTCGGCCCTGAGCGCCTGCTTGGCGCCGGCGGCAAGCACGCGCTTGATATCGGCCTCGTCGGCCTCATGGCCGCCAAGGTTGATGGTGGCCGAGAAGGTCTCGCTCTTCAGCCGGCCGGCCGTCATGTTGACGATCAGCGAATCCACCGTCAGCCCGGCCATGCGCTCGGCGGCGTCGACGGCGAGGCGAATGGCGTGCTCGGCCCTGTCGAGATCGATGACGACGCCCGATTTCACGCCTTGCGATTTCTGATGGCCGATGCCGATCACCTGGATGCGATGCGAGCGCCCGCGCAAGAGCTTGCCGTCGTCGCGCGGCTTCAGCTTCGCCACCACGCAGCACACCTTGCTCGAGCCGACGTCGAGCACCGTCAAGGTGCCGGACCGGCGCGACGAGGCATCGCTGTTGCCGCCAAGCCAGCTCATATGTTCGTCTCCGGCTTGCGCTTCAGTACTTTGGGCTTTTCATTGAGCGCGGCCTCGCGCTGCGTCGCCGCTTCCGGCGTCAACTGGACGACGAGACGATCGGAAAGGCGCATGTCGACGGCGGCGATGTCGCGCGTCAAAAGCCCGTTCTCATGGTCCATCCTGATCAGATCGGCGATCGCCTGATCCTCGCCATCCTCGGGAAGCTTGACGGTGATGCCGTTTTCCAGCTTCAGGTCCCAGCGCCGTTCGCCGATGCGGATATAGCCTTTGATCCGCGCGGCAAGCTCTGGATATTTCTTGATCCTGGCAAGGAAATCCGGCGCCATGGCCGGCGCGCCGGCGCCGATGATCAGCGGCAGCAATGCCTGCTTGCCGCCGGAGAACGGCGCGATCACATTGCCGGACTTCTCGATGACGGAAAGCTCGCTGCCTTGCTGCCAGAGCGCGAAGGGCACACGCTCCTCGACGCGCACCTCCAGCGTGTGCGGATAGACCTTGCGCACCGCCGCAACCTCGATCCAGGGCAGCGTGGCGATGCGCTCGCGCGCGGCCTCGGCGTCGAAGCCGATCAGCGAGGTCCAGCCGTCGAGCTCCAGCCTGTCCAGTATATCGATCTCGGAGGTTTCACGATTGCCGACCACCTTGATCTGATCGACAGCAAAGCCGGCGCGGGCAGTGACGCCCTGGACGATGCTGTCGACATGTCCGCCGAGATAGGCGCCATAGGCGCCAGCCGACGCCAGCAGCACCGCCGACAGGATTGCGGCGGAGAAAGGCGGCGCCTCGAAATCGCCCTCGCCCAGGCGCGCCAGAACGCGCACCGGCCGGCGAAGCAGGCGCGGCAATACGAAATGGTCGAACGACAACGGCATGCCGAACAGCGTCGGCCCGGCCGCGCCCTTCTCCTTGCCCTGTCCCCACCTCAACGCAAACACGAAGCGTCCTCCACCATCCAACTCAATAAATCGCCGAACGAGTGTCCCGCTTGCGCGGCGATTTCAGGCACCAAGGATGTCGGCGTCATGCCAGGCTGAGTGTTGATCTCGAGCCAGACAATTTCGCCGTTTTCGGAGTGACGATCGTCATAGCGGAAGTCCGATCGGGAAACGCCCCGGCAACCGACGGCTTGGTGAGCCTTGAGCGCCAGTGTCTGTATTTTTTGGTAAATATTCGGTGAAATTTTTGCCGGGCATTCGTGTTTTGATCCGCCCGCGACATATTTTGAATCATAGTCGTAGAAGGAATGGCCGGTCGGGATGATCTCGCAGACGCCGAGCGCCACATCGCCCATCACCGCGCAGGTCAGCTCCCGTCCGTGGATGTAGCGCTCCACCATGACGGTATCGCCATATTTCCAGTCGGACGAGCCGATGACCTGCGGCGGATGTGACTGGCCCTCATGCACGATGACGACGCCGAAGCTCGACCCTTCGCTGACCGGCTTGACCACATAGGGCGGCTTCATCGGATGCTTGTTCTGGATGGCGAAGCGGTTCGTCACCTTCGATTCCGCCACCGGAATCCCGGAGGCCTTGGCGATCTTCTTGGCCTGTTCCTTGTTCATGGCCAGCGCCGAAGCGAGCACGCCCGAATGGGTATAGGCAATCCCCAGATATTCGAGGATGCCTTGGATGGTGCCGTCCTCGCCGAAAGGGCCATGCAGCGCATTGAAGGCGACGTCGGGCTTGAGTTCGGCCAGCACCGATCCGACATCGCGCGTGACGTCGAGGCGAGTGACCCGGTAGCCTTCATTCTCGAGCGTATCGGCACACGCTTTCCCCGAGGACAGAGACACGGGCCGCTCGGACGAGAATCCCCCTAGCAGAACGGCCACATGCTTACTTTTCATTCCCGTCATCCCCTCTCACGGCGGGCCGGCATCTCTCGATCAGAGCAGTCTTTGCTCCCACGATTCCGCAACCTTGAGTCCGAGTCTCCCGGCAGGTTGCCCCCCAGACGGAAAACGCGGGAACGCGTCGAACGACTCAAATCAGGAAACGCTTTCAGGCAGAGAATCAGAGAGTTGATTCACTGGCAAGTGCTTACGATTCCGAGAGATTCACTTTCCGTGAAAACGGCCATAAAAATTGCGTTGTGAGTCTTTGACGCAACGGTCGCGCGGTGATTCACATCGTTTGAAGTTCAAGTATTACATGAACATCAGGCCGCGCTAAAGCAATTGCCCCAGAAACTCTTGTACCGCATGCCCCGGCCGGAACTCGCCGATGCGCTTGATTTCCCATTGCAGCCGGATGCCTGAATTCTCGAGCACGCGCGTGCGCACCGTCTCGCCGAGATATTCAAGGTCGTAGCCGGTCGCGGTTCCGGTGTTGATCATGAAGTTGCAGTGCATCGGCGACATCTGCGCGCCGCCGATCATCAGCCCCCGGCACCCCGCCTTGTCGATCTCCTTCCAGGCCGAGGTGCCTTCCGGATTCTTGAAGGTCGAGCCGCCGGTCTTTTCGCGGATCGGCTGCACGGTCTCGCGATGGTGCTGGACGGCATCCATCGCCGCCTTGATGGTGGCCTTGTCTTCCTGCGTGCCTTCGAACACAGCCGAGGTGAAGATTAGCCCGGAAGGTGCCGCCGAATGGCGATAAGCGTAGCCCATATCGGCGTTGCTCAGCGTGTGCGCATTGCCCTTGCGGTCGAGCGCCCGCACCTCGACGACGCGCTCGCGCGTCTCGACGCCATTGGCGCCGGCGTTCATCCGCAGCGCGCCGCCGATGGCGCCCGGAATGCCATGGTAGAAGTGGAAGCCGCCGATGCCCGCCTCGTAGGCGACGGCGGCAAGGCGCTTGTCGGGCGTGGCGGCGCCCGCCTTGATCGTCGTCGGGCCGATCGCCTCGGCCTCGCCAAAACCCTTGGCCGAAAGCCGGATCACGAAGCCCGCCACGCCGCCGTCGCGCACCAGAAGGTTCGAGCCGACGCCGACGATGGTCAGCGGGATCTCTTCGGGAACCGCTCTCAGGAATGCGGCGAGATCGTCCTCGTCCGCCGGCTGGAACAATGCGTCGGCCAGTCCGCCGGCGCGAAACCAGGTGATCTTGTCCATCTCGGCATTCGGCGTGATGCGGCCGCGCAGGCCGGCAAGCCGGTCGCCAAGCTTGTCGATCAACGCCTGGCCGCGCATCATGACACGCTTCCGCCGAGTTCCCTGGGCAATGCATAGGCCCATTGGGTGATGTTGCCGGCGCCGAGGAAGACGACGAAGTCGCCTGGTTTGGCCAGATCGCGGATAACCGGCGCGATGGCCGCCGGGCCTTCGATGTAGCGCGCGTCGCGATGGCCGCCGGCGCGGATGCGCGACACCAGCGCCTCCGATGTCACCCCGTCGATCGGCTCTTCGCCCGCCGCGTAGACCGGCGCCACCATCACCGTGTCGGCGTCGTTGAAGCAGGTGGAAAACTCGTTGAACAGATCATGCAGCCGGGTGAAGCGATGCGGCTGGGCAATGGCGATGACGCGGCCCTTGGTGGCGCTGCGCGCCGCCTTCAGCACCGCCGAGATCTCGACCGGATGGTGGCCGTAATCGTCGTACACGTCGACGCCGTTCCACGAGCCGGTGTGGGTGAAGCGGCGCTTGACGCCGGCGAAGGACGACAGGCCCTTCTTGATCGCCTCCGCGGAAAGGCCGAGCTCATGCGCCACGGCGATCGCCGCCGTCGCGTTGGCGACGTTGTGGCGGCCAGGCATCGGCAGGCGCAGATCCGATATCGTCGTCTGGCCGCGCGTCTTGCGGTCGCGGATCACCACGTCGAACTCCGAGGTCGCACCCGCCATGCGGTGGTTGGTGAAGCGCACATCGGCCTGCGCATTCTCGCCATAGGTGATAACGCGCCGGTCCTCGATGCGGCCGACCAGCGCCTGCACTTCCGGATGGTCGGTGCACATGACGCCGAAACCGTAGAACGGCACGTTCTCGACGAACTGGCGGAACGCCTCGCGCACATTGTCGAAGGAGCCGTAATGGTCGAGATGCTCGGGATCGATATTGGTGACGACGGCGATGTCGGCCGGCAGCTTGAGAAAGGTGCCGTCGCTCTCGTCGGCCTCGACCACCATCCACTCGCCGTCGCCCATGCGGGCGTTGGTGCCATAGGCATTGATGATGCCGCCATTGATCACGGTCGGGTCGAGCCCGCCGGCTTCGAGCAGCGTCGCCACCATCGAGGTCGTCGTCGTCTTACCATGCGTACCGCCGATCGCCACCGCCTGGCGGAAGCGCATCAATTCGGCCAGCATTTCGGCGCGCCGCACGATGGGCAGCAGCTTTTCGCGCGCGGCCTTCAGTTCCGGGTTGGATTTCTTGATCGCGGTCGAAACGACGACCACCTCGGCGTCACCGAGATTGTCTGCGTGATGGCCGACGAAACACTCGATGCCCTTGTCGCGCAGCCGCTGCACGTTGGCGCTGTCGGCCTGGTCGGATCCTTGCACCTTGTAGCCGAGATTGTGCAGCACCTCGGCGATGCCGCTCATGCCGATACCGCCAATGCCGATGAAATGCACAAGGCCGATCGTCTGCGGCATCTTCATCAATGCGTCTCCTTCCTGAATTCCGAAACGGTTTTCTTCGACGCAATAGCCTCTGTCAGATCGGCGAGCAACCGCGCCGCATCCGGTTTTCCGGCCGATTTCGCCGCCGCCGCCATGGCGGCGAGCCGTTCCGGATCGTCCATCAGGCCGCCGACCAGCTGCGCTATGCACTCGGACGATAGCGAGGATTGCGGATGCACCTCGGCGCCGCCTGCCGCGGCCAGGGCCGCGGCATTGGCCGCCTGGTCGTGGTCGAGCGCATGCGGATAGGGCACCAACAATGCCGGGCGGCCGACCACGGCGATTTCCGAAACGGTCGATGCACCGGATCGCGACATCACCAGATGCGCCGCCGCCAGGCGCGCCGCCATGTCGGTGAAGAAGGGTGACACCTCGGCCTCGATGCCAAGCGCGGCATAGGCAGCCTTCACCTTCTCCACATCCTCGGCGCGTGCCTGCTGGGTAATCACCAGCCGCTTGCGTTGTGCGTCCGAAAGCAGCGCTATCGCCGCCGGCACGGCATCGGAAAAGAACTGTGCGCCCTGGCTGCCGCCGAACACCAGGAACCGGAACGGTTGCTTGCCCGCGGATGTACTGTAGGGCGTCCTTGCCGCCTCCAGCACTTGCGGCCTGACCGGATTGCCTGTCGTCACCGTCTTGGCGCCGGCGGCACTTGCATCCTGCGGCAGGAATCCGCCGGCAATGGCATCGACGCGGCCGGCCAGCGCCCGGTTGGCGCGCCCCATCACCGCGTTCTGCTCGTGGATCAGCGTCGGCACCTTGCGCCGCGTCGCCGCATAGAGCGGCGGCAGCGTCGGATAACCGCCGAAGCCGACGACCACGGCGGGCTTGATCCGTCCGATCACCGAGGAGGCCTGGCGCACCCCGCCCCAGATCTTCCAGAAGGCGGCAAGCACGGCGAAAGGATTTTTTGAACCCATCGTCGCCGACTGGATCGGATGGATGCTGGCTGCCGGGAACTGGCCGGCAAAACGCTCGGCACGATCGTCGGTGGCCAGATGCACCGTCCAGCCGCGCCGGTTCAGTTCGTGCGCCAGCGCCTCGGCCGGGAACAGATGCCCGCCGGTGCCGCCTGCCGCCAGAAGAACGACCCCCTTGGCCATTTCATTCCGCCGGCATGGCGCGCGTCGGCGGCGCAAAACCCATCTGCTTGCGCCGTTCCGGCCGTTTGCGCGTCAGCGCCAGCACCATGCCCATCGAGATGGCGATGGCGATCTGCGAGGAGCCGCCATAGGAGATGAACGGCAAGGTCATGCCCTTGGCCGGCATCAGTTGCAGATTGACGGCCATGTTGATGACCGACTGCAGGCCGAAAACGGTGACCAGGCCGCCAACCGCATAGCGCGTGAAATCATCCTGCTCCTTGAGCGCCGTGTTGAGGCCGCGCAGCACGATGAAGGCGAAGATGGACATAATGAAGAAGCACATGATCAGTCCGAATTCCTCGCCGGCGACCGAGAAGACGAAGTCGGCGTGGCTGTCCGGTATCACCCGCTTGACGGTGCCCTCGCCCGGCCCGACGCCGAACCAGCCGCCATTGATCAGCGCCTCGCGACCCATGTCGACCTGGAACGTATCGCCTTCGCCGGTCATGAAACGGTCGATGCGGCCGGCGACGTGCGGAAACACCGTATAGGCGGCGAACACGCCGCCAATGCCGGCAGCGCCCAGCGCGATGATCCACAGCCACGGCAATCCGGCCATGAAGAACATCACCCCCCAGGTGCCGAGCACCAGCATGGTCTGACCGAAATCCGGCTGCGCCACCAGCAGCGATATGACCAGGGCCAGCAGCAGCATGGCGAACAGATTGCCTGGAATGTCGGGCTGACGCTTGTGCTCGGCAAACAGCCAGGCGCAGATGATGACGAAGGCCGGCTTCAGGAATTCCGACGGCTGGATCGACAGGCCGGCAAACGACACCCAGCGCCGCGCACCCTTCACCTCGACGCCGATATAGAGCACCGCCACCATCAGGACCAGCGTGATGCCGAGCATCACCAGCGCCATGCGTCTGATCTGCCGCGATTCCATGAAGGAAACGGCCAGCATCACGCCAAGTGCGGGAATGGTGAAGATGATCTGCCGTGTGGCGAAGTGGAAGCTGTCGAGGCCGATGCGCTGGGCCACCGCCGGGCTGGCCGCGAAGGAGAGCACGATGCCAAGCCCCATCAGCGACAGGAACGCTGCCAGGAACCAGCGATCGACCGTCCACCACCAGGTGGCGACCGGGCTTTTGTCGAGACGGCTTTGCATTATCGTGTCCCTCCGATGGGCTTGACGCCATCAATGGCGTTCGCGGCTTGCCTGAACGCGTCGCCGCGAACTTCGAAATTCCTGAACTGGTCGAAACTGGCGCAGGCCGGCGAAAGCAGCACCACTGCCTCGCCGCCACTTTCCCTGGCCGCATCCCTTGCGGCATGCTCCACCGCCGCGGCAAGCGTGCCCGATATCTCGTAAGGCACCGCCTCGCCCAGCGTCGCCGAAAAGGCCGGCGCGGCATCGCCGATCAGATAGGCCTTGGCGATGCGCGGGAAGAAGCCGCGCAACGGCTCGATGCCGCCTTCCTTGGCCAGTCCGCCGGCGATCCAGTAGATGCGGTTGAAGCTCGACAGGGCCGGTGCCGCCGCATCGGCATTGGTCGCCTTGGAATCGTTGATGAACAGCACATGGCCCTTGCGGCCGACCTGCTCCATGCGGTGCGCCAGTCCGGGGAAGCTTTCCAGGCCCGACTGGATCTCGCCGAGCGAGAGCCCGACCTTGAGGCAGGCGGCCACGGCGGCCAGCGCGTTCTGCGCATTGTGCTGGCCACGCAGCGAACCGATGCCTTCGAGAAAGGCGACGCGGCTGAAGCGGCCATGCACCGCCTCCATCAGGTCGGTGCCACTGGCGAAATAGCCGTCGGTCAGCGGCAAGCGCTTGGAAATGCGGATGACATGCCGGCCCGCCCGCTCCAGCCGGTCGGCGATCTGGGCGCACCAGGAATCGTCGATGCCGACGATTGCCACCTCGCTACCCGCCACCAGCCGTTCCTTTATCGCGGCGTAGTGCTGCATGGTGCCATGACGGTCGAGATGATCCGGCGTCAGGTTGAGCAGGACGCCCGCGGTTGGATTGATCGAGGGCGCCAGGTCGATCTGATAGGACGAGCATTCCACGACATAATGCCGCGCCGGCTCCGGCGGATCGAGCGTCATCACCGCGCGGCCGATATTGCCGCCCATCTGCGTGTCGCGCGCCGCGGATTTCAGGATATGCGCCGTCAGCGCCGTAGTCGTCGATTTGCCATTGGTGCCGGTGATGGCGATGAAGGGTGCAGCCGGCGCCCGTAAGGTCCGCTCGCGGCAGAAAAGCTCGATGTCGCCGATGATCTCGACACCCGAGCCGCGCGCCAGCTCCACGCTCCAATGCGGCTTCGGATGCGTCAGCGGCACGCCGGGCGACAGCACGAAAGCCGAGAATTTCGTCCAGTCGGCGCCGCGCAGGTCGGCGGTCGCAATGCCGACGGCGCCTGCCTTGGCGACGCTGTCGGGATTGTCGTCCCAGGCCAGCACGTCCGCCCCGCCCTCGATCAGCGCGCGCGCCGTGGCGATCCCCGAGCCGCCGAGCCCGAAGAGCGAAACGCGTTTGCCGGCGAGGGATGCTGCGGGGATCAAGCGGCCTCCTATCTGAGCTTCAGGGTCGATAGGCCGACCAATGCCAGGATGACCGCGATGATCCAGAAGCGGATCACCACCTGGCTCTCGGTCCAGCCGAGCTTTTCGAAATGATGATGGATCGGCGCCATCAGGAACACGCGCTTGCCGGTCATCTTGAAGTAGCCGACCTGGATGATCACCGACAGGATTTCCACCACGAACAACCCGCCGACGATGACCAGCACGATCTCATGCTTGGTGGCGACCGCGACCGTGCCGATCAGCCCGCCCAGCGCCAGCGAGCCGGTATCGCCCATGAAGATCGCCGCCGGCGGTGCGTTGAACCACAGGAAGCCGAGGCCGGCGCCGATCACCGCGCCGAGAACCACCGCCAGTTCGCCGGTGCCGGGCACGAAATGGATCTGCAGATATTCGGCGAACACCGCGTTGCCGGAGAGGTAGGCAATGACGCCGAAGGACGCCGCCGCGATCATGATCGGCACGATCGCCAGCCCGTCGAGGCCGTCTGTCAGGTTCACCGCATTGCCGGCGCCGACAATGACGAAGCAGGAGAACGGGATGAAGAACCAGCCGAGATTGATGAGAAATTCCTTGGCGAAGGGAAAGGTCAGGGACGATGAGAACGGCGCCTGGCCGTTATGCATGATCACCCAGGCGGCAATGCCGGCGATGACGAATTCGAGCCCCAGCCGCGCCTTGCCGGAAAAGCCGAGATGCGATTGCTTGGTCACCTTGAGATAGTCGTCGTAAAAGCCGATCGAGCCGAAACCGAGCGTCACCAGCAGCACGACCCAGACGTAGATGCTGGAAAGGTTGGCCCACAAAAGCGAGGAGCCGACGATGCCGCACAGGATCATCAGCCCGCCCATGGTCGGGGTGCCGGCCTTCTTGAAATGCGTCTGCGGCCCGTCGGCGCGGATCGGCTGGCCCTTGCCTTGCCTGAGCCGCAGCGAGTTGATGATGGCTGGTCCGAAGATGAAGACGATCAGCGCCGAGGTGATCAGCGCCCCGCCGGTACGGAAGGTAATGTAACGGAAGACATTGAAGACCGAGATCTTGTCCGCGAAATCGACGAGCAGTGTTAACATGCGTTTCGGTCCCCCGGGACTGACCCTAGGTCTGTTTACTGGTTGTGGCTTGCGCCGGAAATTTGCCGAGCAATGCCTCGACCAGCTTTGAAAAACCGATGCCTTTCGACGATTTGACCATCACCACGTCGCCAGGCTTCAATGTCGACAACAGCACCGGTTTCAAATCCTCTGCGCCGGCGCGATATTCCGTATTGATCTCGTCTGGCAGGATGTCGGCCAGCGCCCGCATTTCCGGGCCGCCGAGAAAGACTGTGCTTGTGCCGGTGCCGACGATGAGATCGGCCAGCGCGGCATGCAGCTTCGCCGAGTGGTCGCCGAGTTCCAGCATGTCGCCAAGCACGGCAATGCGCCTGCCTTCGCCCGACACAGGCGTCGCATTGAGCAGCGCCATTGCAGCACTCATCGACGCCGGATTGGCGTTGTAGCTCTCGTCGATCAGCGTGATCGATCCCTTGGGGTGGCGCAGCACATGGCGCTTGCCGCGTCCGCGTTCGGCCGAAAGATCGGCCAGCGCCATCGCCACCCGGGCGATATCGGCGCCGACCAGATGCGCGGCGCCGAGCACCGCCAGCACATTCTGCACCATATGGCGGCCGGGCGCGCCGATACGCGCCGTGACCTCCTGCCCGCCGATTTTGGCGGTGATGACCGAATGGTCGGCATGCAGCACGCATTTGACCAGCTTGAAGGTGGCGCGGGCATTTTCCCCAAAACCATAGATATGCTCGACGCCGGCGTCCTTTGCCATCTTGCCAAGCAGCTTGGAACGCGGATCGTCACGGTTGAGCAGTGCCGCGCCGCCCGGCTCCAGACCTTCGAAAATCTCGGCCTTGGCCTTGGCGATCTCGTCGAGGTTGCGGAAGAAGCCGAGATGCGCCGCCGCGATCAAGGTGATGATGGCGACATGCGGCCGGACCATCTTGACCAGCGGCCGGATCTCGTCCGGATGGTTCATGCCGATCTCGAAGACGGCATAGTCGCAGTCGGCCGGCATCCGCGCCAGCGTCAGCGGCACGCCCCAATGGTTGTTGAACGATTGCGCCGAGGCATGCACCTTGCCGACAGCCGACAGCCCATGGCGCAGTGCCTCCTTGGTGGTGGTCTTGCCTGCCGAACCGGTCACCGCGATGATCTTGGCGTTGGAACGGGCACGAGCGGCAACGCCGAGTTTTTCAAGTGCCACCAGCACGTCCGGCACGACGATCATCGGCGCCGTCAGCCGCCCGAGCGCCGGCAATTTGCCCTCGGCGACGACCAGCACGCCGGCGCCGGCCTTAATGGCGGCGGTCGCGAAATCATGGCCGTCCATCGCCTCGCCCCTGATGGCGAAGAAAGCCTCGCCCGCCGCCAGGCTACGGCTGTCGATCGAGATGCCGGTGACACCTTCCGGCATCGGACCAAGCGGCCGTCCGTCCATGGCGGTAACCATATCCGCGGAGGTCCACAGGAAACTCATGCGGCGCGTTCCCGAAGCGCCGAGCGGACTTCCTCATGGTCGGAAAAATGCAGCGTCTCAGTACCTATGGTCTGGCCTTCCTCATGGCCCTTGCCGGCCACGATCAGCGTATCGCCGGCATGAAGCATGGCGACCGCCTCGTGGATCGCCTTGCGCCGGTCGCCGATCTCGATGGCCCCGGGCGCAGCCGCTAGGATGGCGGCGCGGATCGTTTCGGGCACTTCCGAGCGCGGATTGTCGTCGGTGACGATGACGACATCGGCGAGCCGGGTGGCGATCTCGCCCATGATCGGCCGCTTGCCACGGTCGCGGTCGCCGCCACAGCCGAACACGACGATGACGCGGCCCGTGGTGAAGGGCCGCACCGAAGCCAGCACGTTTTCCAGCGCATCCGGCTTGTGCGCGTAGTCGACATAGACCGGCGCGCCATTGGACGTCGTTCCAACGAGGTCCAGCCGGCCCGGTGCGCCCTTCAGTTTTTCCAACGCCATCAAGACCTTGGCGGCAGTTGTTCCGGTGGCGATGGCGAGGCCCGCCGAGACCAGCGCGTTGGCGATCTGGAAATCGCCGGCCAACGGCAGGTCGACTTCGTGAAGTACGCCGTCGACCTCCACCTCGGCGCGCTGGCGGTAGCGCTCGTGCTCGACCCGCTTCAGCCGCAGGAATTCGCCATGGCGACCGACCGTCAGCACGTTCAGCCCCGCCGCCCATGCCGCCTTGATCGTTGGTTCCGACCACGGATCGTCGGCAAAGATGACGGCCGGCGCGCCCTTCGGCAGCAGCGCGTCGAACAGGCGCAGCTTGGCGCGGTGATAGTCCTCGACCGTCGGATGATAGTCCATATGGTCGCGGCCAAGATTGGTGAAGCCGCCGGCGGCCAGCCTCACGCCGTCGAGCCGGCGTTGGTCGAGCCCATGGCTGGAGGCTTCCATCGACGCGTGGGTGACGCCGGCATCGGCCAATTCCTTGAGCAGAAGGTGCAAAGCGACCGGATCCGGCGTGGTCAGTGAGCCATATTCATTGCGGCCCGGCGCCACCACGCCGGTGGTGCCGATCGAAGCGGCGGCAAACCCCGACTGCTCCCAGATCTGCCTGGTGAAGGCGGCGACCGACGTCTTGCCGCTGGTGCCGGTCACCGCGACCATGGTCTGCGGCTGCTTGCCGAAATAACGGGCCGCACTCAGCGCCAGCGCCAGGCGCGGATCGTCGACAGCAAGAACCGGCACCGGCAGTCCGGCAATGGCGCTGCCCTTGCTAGCCACGATCGCTGCAGCACCCCGCCTAGCGGCATCGGCGGCATAGGCCGCGCCGTCCGCCTTGGTGCCGGCGAGCGCGAAAAAGACGACGCCGGTTTTGACCGTGCGGGAATCCGACGAAATCCCGGTAACCTCCGTATCGGGGGAAGCTATCCCCTCGACAGGCAGGACACCGGCTAAATCTTTCAGCTTCATCGAACCCCGTTCATCTCAACAAAATAGCGCGCTGTTGCCGGCGCGCCCTAAGAATCACTGATAGGAAACCAGCGTTGCACCATTTTCATGGCTGAAATCTGGCTTCACGCCAAGCATGGAAGCCGAACGTCGGATGATGTTTGCGGCCATGACGCCCGCATTCGAGGCGGCCGTGGCGCCCATGCCGGGCTTTTCGGGCTTCGGTTCGTCGGCAATCGTGAGCACGATATATTGCGGATCGTCCATCGGGAAAGCCGCGACGAAGGCGTTGAAATTCTTATCCTTGGAGTAGCGGCCGTTGACCACCTTCTCCGCCGTTCCCGTCTTGCCGCCGACGCGGTAGCCCGGGACCCTGGCATTCCTACCCGACCCCTTCTCGGCATTGAGCGCGTAGAGATAGCGCATGCCCTCGACGGTCTTTTCGCTGACCACCTTCTTGGCCACCGACATCGCCTGCTCCTGCGTGCGCGTCAGGAAAGTCGGCTCGATCAGGTAGCCGCCGTTCATCAGCGCGGCGCAACCGACCGCGGTCTGCAGCGGCGTCGTCGACACGCCGTGGCCGAAGGCGACCGTGATCGAAGTGACCTGTTTCCAGACCTTGGGCTCGGTCGGGCGGGCGACCTCCGGCAATTCGGTCTGCATCTTTTCGAGGATGCCCAGGCGATGCAGGAATTCGCGATGCCCGTCGATGCCCACCGCTTCGGCCTCCTTGGCCGAGCCGATGTTGGAGGAATAGATGAACACTTCCGGCACCGACAGCACCCGGCCCTTGCCATGGAAATCATGGATGGTCTGATGGCCAATCCTGATCGGACGGCTGGCGTCAAAACGGCTTTCCATCGTTACCTTGCCAGAATCGAGCGCCATGGCGGTGGTGAAGCTCTTGAAGGTCGAGCCCATCTCGTAAAGGCCGGCCGACATGCGGTTCAGCCGGTCCTTGTCCTGCGCGTTATAGGGATTGTTCGGATCGAAGTCCGGCACCGAGGCCATCGCCACCACTTCGCCGGTCTTGACGTTGAGCACGACGGCGCCGGCCGCGATCGCACGGTACTTCTCCATGCCGGTGGCGATCTCGTCGCGCACGATATGCTGGACGCGCAGGTCGATCGAGAGTTGCACCGGCTTCAGATCCTTGGCAATTGCCAGGCCCGAGGCCTGAAGGTCGCTCAGCCCCTGTTCGTCTATGTACTTCTCCATGCCGGAGATGCCTTGATTGTCGATATTGGTGAGGCCGACAATGTAGGACGAGGTCTCGCCGGCCGGGTAGAAGCGGCGCTTTTCGGTGCGAAAGCCGATGCCGGGGATGCCGAGTTGCATGATGTCGGACTGCTGCTTGGGCGTCAGTTGCCGCTGCAGCCAAACGAAGCCTGCGCCGCTCTTCAGCTTGTGATAGGTCTGCTCGTAGTCGATTTCGGGAAGCACCGTCGACAGTTTTTCGATCGCCTCGTCTGCGTCGACGATGCGGCGCGGCTCGGCAAACAGCGATGCCGTCTTGATGTCCGTCGCCAGAACCTCGCCATTGCGGTCGACGATATCGGGCCGCGACGCCGTCACCCGGCTCTGCGGACCGCCGGACAGATCGGGATTCTGGAAACCGAGATAGACCAGCCGCCCGGCAATGGTCGCATAGATGCCGAAGAACACCGCCATCGTCATCACGACGCGGGTCCTGCCCTTGCCCCCGGTCGCCTTGCGGGCGCCTTCGACGACGATCGAGCCGCCTTCGCCGGACGCGCGGCGCCCCAGCAGCCTCGGCGGAAGTCTGGCGATCGTTGCAAGTCGGGAAATCATTGGAAGTCTGGCGATCATTGCACGATGCCCCCGGTGACGACGGGATCCTTGCCGTCCAATGATCCTTTGCCGGAATTGTCGGCCATGCCGCCGAGGCGCTGGGACGAAAGGTCCTCTATGTTGACCGGCTTGGCCGGCAGGTCGTCCAGGCCGACGATCTGGCGCGCGTTGACCGGCTCCAGGCCAAGCTGCGATTTGTAGATCTCGGTCAGCTTCTGCAGGCGCGCCGGCTGGGTCAGCAGGCTCCAGTCCGCCTTCAAGAGGTCGATCGTGTCCTCCTCGTAGCGGATCTGCGCCTGGACCTTGTGCACCGCCGCCAATTGTTCCTCGGCCTCGCGCTTGGTCTTGTAGGTCAGAGCCGCGGCCGAGACCATGACGGCGATCAGGACTATGTCGCTGGTACGAAACACGTGCTCACCTCTCTCCCGGCCGATTGGCGCCGGGAAGTTCTGTGCTGGGAAGTTTTGGCAGGCCGAAAATCGCAAAGTCGCCGGCGCGCGCCGGCGCCTCGGTGCGGATGGCGGCGCGCAGCCTTGCCGAACGCGCCCGCGGATTGGCCGCTATCTCGGCATCGCCGGGCGTCACCCCGCCGCCCGCCTTGCGGAAGGTGGCCAGGCGCGCCTGCGCCTCGGGCATATGCCGCGACCCGGTCACCTTATCGGCGCGGTCGGCGATGAAGCGCTTGACGATGCGATCTTCCAGCGAATGAAACGTCACCACGGCCAGTCGCCCGCCCGGCTTCAGCACGCGCTCGGCCGCGAACAGCGCCTTGGCCAGTTCGCCGAGTTCGTCATTGACGAAGATGCGCAGCGCCTGGAAGACGCGGGTCGCCGGATGGATCTTGTCCTTGGGGGCGCGGCCGATATGCGTCTCGATGGCATCGGCAAGATCGAGCGTCCGCTCGAACGGGCGTTTTTCGCGGTGGCTCTCGATCATGCGGGCGATGCGGCCGGCATGGCGCTCCTCGCCGAGGAAACCGAAGATGCGGGCAAGATCGCCCGCCTTGAAGGAGTTGACGACATCGGCGGCACTCAGGCCAGCCTGCGCCATGCGCATGTCGAGCGGTCCGTCGGCGCGAAACGAAAAGCCGCGCTCCGCCTGGTCGATCTGCATCGAGGAGACGCCGATATCGAGCACCACGCCGTCGGCGCTTTCGACCTGCTCGTCCAGCATCGAGAATGGCGCGTGGACAAGCCGGAGCTTGCCGTCCGACCGTGCTTCGAGGTCCCGTCCCGCCGCGATCGCATCCGGATCGCGATCGATGGCCACGACCGAGGCGCCGCTCGCCAGAATGGCCCTGGTGTAACCGCCGGCGCCGAATGTGCCATCGACGATCACCTCGCCGGCCTTGGGCGAAAGCGCCTCCAGCACCTCGGCAAGGAGGACCGGAATGTGGCGGGCCGGTCCGCCAACGGCGTTGATATCATCGCCGTGACCCGCCATCATTCCGGTCGCTCCCCGGGCTTCGTCCCCTGCCGAAGCTGCAAAAGCCGCGCGCGCGCTTCCGCCCCGTAGGTTGCAAGCCGCCCAGGCTCCCAGATCTGAAAGAAATTGCCGCGACCGACAAAGGCCACTTCCGCCGATATGCCTGTGTGCTCGCGGATGAAATCGCTCATTGTGATGCGTCCGTCCTGATCGAGTTTCAGGAACGTCCCGTCGCCATGGCAGAAGAACGACATGTCGTCCGCCGTCTGCAGGAAGGGGTCTTCCTGGGCGATGCGCTGCTCGTAGCGGTCGAGCAGGTCGAGCCCGCCGACATCCATCGCCGGACGGTCCAGGCAACGCAGCGCATAGAGCTCCGAATAGCCACGCTTCTGCACGACCGCGCGGAAATGCGCCGGAACGGACACTCGTCCCTTCGCATCGATCCTGTTCACCGCGTTCGACAGAAACCGGTCCATTACGCGTTACAGCTGCTTGCGCCGCCGCACCCCTCTGCATTTTGCCGTCCGCGCCGCCGCAGCGCGGTCCCCGCCCGAAATCCATGCCGCTCCGAGGGGTGAAAGCGGGCAAACGCGCAGCCGCCGCGGCTGCCCGATTGGCGTACGCTTCACCCTGACGCGGAACGAAGGCTTGAATATCGATATGGGATATCATGGGGCATTATGGGCGTCAACGGGAACAGGCTTCATAAACGCGCGCGCCACAACCGGTGAGAGCGACTTTGACGGCACTCCCGTGTTTATCCTCCATTAAGCCTAACGAAGCGTTTAGAGCCGCTTGGCCCAACCGGACGCCGCTTGCTGCAGGCCGTGACCTGACGGTAGGGTCCGCTGCAGAAACAAGGTTTGAATCGATGTCTGAAACAGCCAGGTCACGCGCTGCGGCACTTCCTCACCTGCGTCGCGGTGGGCTTGCCAAGGGCGATCCAATTCCCTTGCCCTTGACCATGGCCGCCATTTTTCACACACCGGGCGATGCTGCGGGCCTTGATGAATACGGCCGATACGACAATCCTACCTGGAGGGCCGTCGAGCACATGCTGGCGCATCTGGAAGACGCGCCATGCGTCGGCTTTCCCTCGGGAATGGCCGCGATCTCGGCGGTGTTTTTCGGATTGCTCAAGGCAGGCGATCGCATTTTGCTGCCCGCGGACGGCTATCACACCACAAGGGCGCTGGCCGATCGCTTCCTGAGGTCTTTCGACATTGCCTACGATGTCCGCCCGACATCGAGCTTCCTCGACGGCGGCTTCGACGGCTATCGCCTTGCTTTCGTCGAGACCCCGGCCAATCCGGGACTGGACATCTGTGACATTACCGCTGTCGCCGAAGCCGTGCACAAAGCGGGCGCAATCCTCGCCGTCGACAACACGACGATGACGCCTTTCGGCCAGCGTCCCCTCGATTTCGGCGCCGATATCGTCATTGCCGCCGACACCAAGGCGCCCAACGGCCATTCCGATGTGCTGTTCGGCCATGTCGCCAGCCGCAATGCGGACATCATCGCCGCGGTTTCCGGTTGGCGCGAGGTGTCGGGCGCCATTCCCGGCCCATTCGAGGCGTGGCTGGTGCATCGCGGCTTGGAAACGCTCGACGTGCGCTTCGACCGCATGTGCTCTTCGGCGGAAGTGCTGGCGCGGCGGCTGCAAGGTCACAAAGCGGTCAGCGGCCTGCGCTATCCCGGACTTGAAGGCGACCCGTCCCACAATCTTGCCCGCGCCCAGATGGAGCGCTTCGGCTTCCTCGTTTCCTTCGTGCTGGATTCAGAGGACAAGGCCGAGGATTTCATCAACAATTGCGCGCTGATGCAGGCGGCAACGTCCTTCGGCGGCGTCCACACCTCCGCCGAGCGGCGGGCGAAGAGAAGCGACGTCGTACCGCCAGGCTTCGTCCGTCTGTCGGTCGGCTGCGAGCCGGTCGAAGAGCTTTGGCAGGCAATCGAGGCTTCGCTGGATAGGCTTGGCACCTGAACGGACCGGTCACGAATTGAGGTCGTCGGCCGCGATATTGGGTAGTGTCTCAGTTTGAAATAAGCGGAATGATCAGCACGGCGACGACTTCGAGGAGGGGGATTACCACGTAGGTGGCAAGAAAGCCGGCAATCCACATCCCGATTTTGACCAGTCAGGACGGATGAGGGGTCGCCTTCCAAGCGAAAAATGCGCTTGCGACGCCCAGACCCAATGCGACAATGCCAATGATCGGAGA
>NZ_PZJX01000031.1 GCF_003034915.1 Mesorhizobium helmanticense
CCCGCCGCCGGCCCCGCACCGGCGGCGCCGGCCGATGCCGCGGCAACTCCGGCCCCAGGCGCCGCACCGGCAGCGCCGACGGCCGCACCGGCGGAAACGGCAGTGCCGGTCGGCCAGAAGGCAATCTTCTACGAGGAGCGCACCAGCACCGCCCAGGGCTCGGCCGAGCCCGGCAGCATTGTCTGGTCGCTGGTGCAGGAGTCGCCTGGTGGCAACCTGCCGCCCGAGCCGGCGATCCGCGCCGAGGCGACCATTCCCGGCAAGAATGTGCAATTGCGCATGACCATCCGCCGCAACACCGACCAGACGCTGCCGGCGAGCCACATCATCGAGATGATCTTCCTGACACCCGAGGGTTTCGACGGCGGCGGGGTCGACAACATCCTGCGCGTCGCCATGAAGAGCTCCGAACAGGATGCCGGCAGCCCACTGATCGGCATCCCGGCCAAGATTGCCGACGGCTTCTTCCTGGTCGCGCTCAACGACACCAAAGCAGACGAAGACGCCAATCTGACCTTGCTCAGGGGCCAGGACTGGATCGACGTGCCGGTCGTCTACAAGACGGGCCGGCGGGCGTTGCTCACCATGGAAAAGGGCATTCCCGGCGAGAAGGTGTTCGATGAGGCACTGAAGGCTTGGCAGGCGAAGACGGCGGGCTGAGGCCGGTTCGCTAGCCCAAGCTTCCCAACGCTTCAGAAGCCTTGGAACAGCATGTCGAGCGCGGCGACGATGTCGTCGTGATGCCTCGTCAGATTCAGTCGGCTTTCGCCCAGTTCAGTCGCTGCGATCGTGGCGATCAGATGGGTGGCCATGACCAATTTCCGCCCATTGATCTCGAATAAGGGATGGAGCTTTCGCATCGGCGATGGCGCCATCGCGGCCGGCAGAAGCGGGACGACCACCCGGGTCTTGAAGTGCTCGAGCAGATCGGCCTGAACGTCAAGGAGATAGCCGCCTTCGATGCTACCCGCGAAGACATCGTAGCGCGCCATCAGAACTGCCGATGTTCTGCCAGCGGAATGCCGTGTTTTTCGATATATTCGTTCCACGCATCTATCGTCGCGCGGTTCTCAAGCTTCCACAGCCGCGTCTTCTCGGCCGCCACTGCCTCTGCAATGCCGGCTTCCGCGGCGCGCGAGACGTTCACGTCGAGTCCCTTGGCTTCCTTCATGAGCTTTGAGTCGATCGACAGATTTGCCGGCTGGCGAACCGCATTCACAGCTATCTTGCGCATGACGACCTCCGCAACATGCGCATAATGTATGCGCATCCCTGTCCAGTCGCAACGACAAGATGCTTGAATTCGAGACTTAACCCTCCATCTCCTCGCGCAGCATCTCCAGTTCCAGCCATTCCTCCTCGAGCGCAGCCAGCGTGGCGCGCTCCTTGTCCAGCGCGGCGATGGTCTTCTGGAACGAGGCCGGGTCGCGCTCGTAATAAGCGGGATCGGCGATGTTGTTCTCCAACCGCGAGATCGAGGCCGTCACCGCCTCGATCTTCCTGGGCAGGGATTCCAGCGCGAATTTCTGCTTGAACGACAGTTTTTTGGCCGGCCCCTTCGGTTGAGCCACCTCAGCCTTGTCCGCCGCCGCGTCGCCGTTTTCTGACCTTGTCCGCGCCTTGCGGTCGTCGAGCCTTGTGCCGCCGCGTTGCGCCAGCATGTCCGAGTAGCCGCCGGCATATTCGATCCAGCGGCCGCCGGAGTCGGGCGCGATCACACTGGTCACTGTGCGGTCGAGGAAATCGCGGTCGTGGCTGACCAGGATCACCGTCCCGGCAAAACCGGCGACCAGCTCCTGCAGCAGCTCCAGCGTCTCCATGTCGAGATCGTTGGTCGGCTCGTCGAGCACCAGGAGGTTCGCCGGCCGCGCCAGCACGCGGGCGAGCAGCAGCCGCGCCCGCTCGCCACCGGAAAGTTCGCGCACCGGCGTGCGCGCCTGCTCCGGCTTGAACAGGAAATCCTTCATGTAGGAGACGACGTGGCGCTGCTGGCCATTGATGACGAGGTTCTCGCCGCGCCCGTCGGTCAGGTAGTTGGCCAGCGTCTCTTGCGGATCGACGGCCTCGCGCTTCTGGTCGAGCGTGGCGATCTCCAGATTGGTGCCGAGTCGCACCGTTCCGGCATCCGGCTGCAATTCGCCGGTCAGCATCTTCAAAAGCGTCGTCTTGCCGGCGCCGTTCGGCCCGACCAGGCCGACGCGATCGCCGCGCTGGATGCGGGTGGAGAACCCCTTGACCACTGTAAGATCGCCAAAGCTCTTTTCGATGTTTTTCGCCTCGATGACCAGCTTGCCGGATTCCGCCGCGTCGCTGGCCACCATGGTCGCCGCGCCTTCGGCGCCGCGATGGCCGCGAAAGCGCTGGCGCATGGTCTGCAATTCGCCGAGCCGACGCATGTTGCGCTTGCGCCGCGCCGTCACGCCATAGCGCAGCCAGTGCTCCTCGCGCACGATCTGGCGGCCGAGCTTGTGCTGCTCACGCTCTTCCTCCTCCAATACCTGGTCGCGCCATTCCTCGAAATGGCCGAAACCCTTGTCGAGCCTGCGGGTCTGGCCGCGGTCAAGCCAAACGGTGGCGCGCGACACGCGCTCGAGGAAGCGGCGATCGTGCGAGATGACGATCAGCGCCGAGGAGGTACGGCTGAGCTCCTCCTCCAGCCATTCGATGACCGAGAGGTCAAGATGGTTGGTCGGCTCATCGAGGAGAAGAATGTCGGGCTCCGGCGCCATGACGCGGGCGAGCGCCGCGCGCCGTGCTTCGCCGCCGGAAAGGTCGTTCGGCCGCTCCTCGCCGGAGAGGCCGAGATGCTCCATCAGATAGGTGGCGCGGTAGGGATCGTCGGCCGGACCGAGCCCCGCCTCGACATAGGCGCGGACATTGGCGAAACCATCCATGTCGGGCATTTGCGGCAGATAGCGCACAGTGGCCGAAGGCTGGCGGAACACCTCGCCATCCTGCGGCTCGATCAGCCCAGCGGCAATCTTCAGCAGCGTCGACTTGCCCGAGCCGTTGCGGCCGACCAAGGCGATCTTGTCGCCTGCCGCAGCCGTCAGCTCAGCCCCGTCGAGCAGCGGCGTGCCGCCAAAGGTCAGTCTTATCCCGTCGAGATTGAGAAGCGGCGGCGCCATAAATCAACTTTCGGGAAGCGGGTAGGGATGGGCGAGCAGCAGTGCACGGCCATGGCCGAGCGCGATCTCGAGCCGGCCCTTGACCGCGTTGGATATGGTCAGCGACGAGCCAAAGGCGACATCGACATGGTTCAGCAGCCATTGGGCGCCGGTTACAGTCAGGCCGGAAAGGTCGGAGAAGCCGAGGATCGAGAACAGCGTGCCGCCGGCATAGTCGAATCGGGCCTTGCCCGGCAGCAAGGGGACGCCTTCCTGGGCGCCGCTGGTCAACAATACCTTCGTCCCTTCCTCAGCCAGCCGAACGCCGAGCGCCAGATGCAGGAACGCGTGGTCGGCGCGCTTGCCGCCGAACGCGCCTGCTAGCACGAGGCTGGTCGCACCGCGTTCGAGGGCGGCGGCGATGGCGAGTTCGCCGTCGGTCATGTCCTTTTCGGCCGGAAACACTTTCCGTGGCACGGAAGCCAGATCGTCCGGCAAATCGGCCGGCACGGAATCGAAATCGCCGACCCAGAGCTCCGGCGTCAGGCCCAGTATCCGGGCATGGCCGATGCCGGCATCGGCGGCGATGACGCGGGAGCCTTCGACCTGGCGGTCGAGCAGCGGCGTGCGGATGAGATCGCCGCCAAGCAGGATGGTGAATGTGCTCATATCGCGTGGCCCTTACCAGCCCTGCTCCAGAAACGGAAGGCGAAACGCAAGGCCATGCCTTGGCCGCCGGCAAACTTCCGCTTGCGCGGCACTTCGGCCGGGCTTATGTGTCGAAACGCTCTAACGGGGTGCCGGACGCGATCTTCGCGGACCGGCTGAGAGGCAAGCCTGCCAACCCGCTGAACCTGATCCGGTTTGTACCGGCGGAGGGATTAGACGCTTCGGACAACCCGACGCCTCAATTCCTTTCCACGCGAACGAAGGAGGCGCCGATGCGCACGCTTTTATGCTCCCTTATTTTGGCAATTGTGCTTGCTGGCTCCGTGCCGGCATCCGCGCAGGACAAACTCACCGTCTATACCTATGAGAGTTTCACCGCAGATTGGGGTCCAGGCCCTGCGGTGAAGAAGGAATTCGAGGCCGAATGCGGCTGCACTGTCGATTTCGTCTCGGTCGCCGACGGCGTGGCGCTGCTTAACCGCGTCAGACTGGAAGGGGCGGCGACCAAGGCCGACATCGTGCTCGGCCTCGACACCAATCTGACCACTGAGGCCAAGGCGACCGGGCTGTTTGCGCCACACGGCGAGGTCTTGGATGTCAATGTGCCGGGCGGCTGGAGCGACGACATTTTCGTGCCGTTCGACTATGGCTATTTCGCCGTCGTCTATGACACCGAGAAGCTGAAGACGCCGCCGAAGAGCCTCAGGGAATTGGTCGAGGGCGATGCCGCCGACAAGATCGTCATCCAGGATCCGCGCACCTCGACGCCAGGCCTCGGTCTGCTTTTGTGGGTGAAGTCGGTCTATGGCGACAAGGCGCCGGAGGCGTGGGCGAAGCTCAGGGCAAAGGTGCTGACAGTGACGCCGGGCTGGAGCGAGGCCTACGGCCTGTTCACCAAGGGCGAGGCGCCGATGGTGCTGTCCTACACCACTTCGCCGGCTTACCATGTGATTGCCGAGAATACCGAGCGCTATCAGGCCGCCTCTTTCGAGGAGGGCGAGTATCTGCAGATCGAGGTCGCCGGCATCACCACTTCAGGCGCGAAGAACCCGCTGGCGCAGAAGTTCCTGACCTTCATGACCGGACCGAAATTCCAGGACATCATTCCCGAGACCAACTGGATGTTCCCGGCCGGCAAGACCGACAAGCCGCTCAATCCGGCCTTCGACAAATTGGTTAAGCCGACCAAGACCTTGCTGTTCAGCCCCGACGAGGTCGCGGCCAATCGCAAGGCCTGGGTCGACGAATGGCTGGCGGTGATGAGCAAATAGCGCCGCGATGCCGGTGCGTTCAACCGATCCCCGCGTCACCGCCGGCGTCATCGCGCTGGCGGTGATAGCGTTGTTGATCGGCGGGGCGTTTGCCGGACTTGTCGTGGAGGGCGCACGCGACCCGTCAGGCGCGGCGTCGGCCTTCGATCCCTACCTCCTGCGCGTTGTCCGTTTCACCCTTTGGCAGGCACTTCTGTCGACGCTGCTTTCCGTGGTGCCGGCGCTGTTTGTGGCTCGCGCCCTGTCGCGGCACCCGCGCTTTTTCGGTCGCGGCTTCATCCTGCAGCTTTTTACCGTGCCGCTGGCGCTGCCGGCCATCGTCGCGGCGCTCGGCATTCTGGCCCTCTACGGCCGGGCCGGTTATTTCGCCGGCATTCTCAGCCAGGTCAGCGGCCAAAGCTGGCCCGGCATCTACGGCCTGTCCGGCATTCTCGTCGCCCATGTCTTCTTCAATCTGCCGCTCAGCGTACGGCTGTTCCTTGAAGCGCTGGGAACGGTGCCGGCCGACCAGTGGCGGCTGGCGAGCCAACTCGGCATGGGCGCCAGACCGGCCTTCCGGCTGATCGAATGGCCGGTGCTGCGGGCGGCATTGCCCGGCGTCGCCGGGCTCGTCTTCATGCTCTGTATCACCTCTTTCACCATCGTGCTGACGCTGGGCGGCGGGCCGGCCGCGACGACGCTGGAGGTCGCCATCTACCAGGCTTTGCGCTTCGATTTCGATCCGGCCCGCGCGGTGACGCTGACACTGCTGCAGATTGGTCTGACGTTCGTCGTGGTGCTGGCATTGATGCGGCTTGGCGCCAATACGGTCGGCGACGCCAATTTGCCGGTAGCGCCGCGCCGGTATCTCTCGGCAGGCGCCGCCGAGACATCGCTGAACGCTTTGCTGATCATTGCCGCGCTGCTGTTCGTCGCCGGGCCGATGGCGGCCACGGTGGCTTCAGGCCTTGGTGCCGATCTCGGCCGACTGGCCGGCGAGAGCGCGGTGCGGCAGGCGACGCTGACCAGCGCCGTGCTCGCCTTGCTGGCGGCGTTGCTTTCGGTGGCGCTGTCGCTGTCGCTCATCATGGCGCGGCGGGCGCTGGCCTTGAGCCGCGGCATTGGCGCCAGGACGCTGCTCGAACACGCCACCGATACCGGCGCCGGCTTCGTCCTCGTCGTGCCGCCCATCGTCATCGGCGCCGGCTGGTTCCTGCTGCTGCGCACGGTCAGCGATGTCTTTGCCATCGCTCCGGTCATGGTCGTCGCCGTCAACGCGGTGATGGCAATGCCCTTTGCCATCCGCGCCGTCCGCCCCGCCTATGATGCGGCGAGCGAACGCCATGAACGGCTCTGCGCACAACTCGGCATTTCCGGCTGGAACCGGCTCCGGCTGGTCGACTGGCCGTCGCTCAGGCGGCCGCTCGCCACCGGCTTTGCCTTTGCCATGGCGCTGTCGCTCGGCGATCTCGGCGTCATTGCGCTGTTCGGCAGCGATTCGGTGCAGACATTGCCTTATCTCTTGCTGGCGCGCATGGGCAGCTATCGCACGGCGGATGCCGCCGGGCTGGCGCTGCTGCTCGGGTTCGTCTGCCTCGCGCTGGTCCTTGCCGCCGACTGGCTGGGACGAGGAGAAAGAACATGACGTCTGCCAGGAAAGCCGGAGCGGAAAAAGGCGCGGCGGTGCGGCTGGAACAAGTCTCGTTCAGTTATGGCGAAACGTCGTTTGTCTTCGATGTCGAGTTCGCAGCGTCGAAGATAACCGCCATCATGGGGCCGAGCGGCTCGGGAAAATCGACGCTGCTCAATCTGGTGGCCGGGTTCGAGACGCCGCGATCGGGACGCGTGCTGATCGGCGGCGCCGATGTCGGCGCCGAACCGCCTTCGGCACGACCGGTGTCGATGGTGTTCCAGGAAAACAATCTCTTTGCCCATCTTTCCGTCGAACGCAATGTCGGGCTCGGCCGTTCGCCTTCGCTCAGGCTGACCGCGGCCGACCATGCCGCGGTCGCCGAGGCGCTCAAGCGCGTCGGCCTCGCCGGCAAGGAACAGCGCCTGCCGCGCGAACTCTCGGGCGGCGAGCGGCAACGCGTGGCGCTCGCCCGGGTCCTGGTGCGGGACCGGCCGGTGCTCCTGCTCGACGAGCCGTTCGCCTCGCTTGGGCCGGCCCTGCGCGACGATATGCTCGATCTGGTGGCTGGCGTTCATGTGGAACGAGGCATGACGGTGCTATTCGTCACGCACCAGCCGGAAGATGCGCGCCGTATCGGCCAGAACATGGCGTTCCTGGACAATGGCACGGTTGCCGCGACGGGTGTCGCCGCCGATTTCTTCGACCGCTCTGGACCGGAAGCTTTCCGGCGCTATCTCGGTGCAGGTCCGTTTGGCGACGGATCACGAGATGTTGCCCGGAAGCGGACATAATTTATGGCCAAACCAGCTTCAGGCGATGCGGCGTTTGCTTGCCATGGTCTGAGTAGTGTGGCTAGGTCGGCCCAACCGGTCCGGCGCAGGCCGTGATTTGCGACTACGGCGCCACGCGCCCTATTCGAGGCGCAAAGGGTGCGGTAGCAGTTTGATTTTGTGCATGTCTTTTCGAAAATCGGCATCGATTTTCGAAGTCGTGCGTTGAGACCCGAAAGGAAGCTGTTCTGCCAATTGGCACCGACAGAGTGAGGATGAATCCGCTGGCGCGCTTTCTCGCGCTGGCCGGCTTTGCCGTGGCGCTGGCAAGCTGCCAGATGTTCACGCCTCCCGACGTCCAGGAATCCGGCTTTCAGCCTTCCGACAAGCCGATCACGGTCGACAACGTCGCCGCCAACAGCAAGCTCGCCGAAATGGCGAAGGCGCAGCATCCGCGCATCCTGGCCACCTATGGCGGCGAATATTCCGATCCCAAGCTGGAGCGCATGGTCGCCAAGGTTGTCGGCCGCCTGACCGTGGTGTCGGCCAACCCGACCCAAACCTATCGTATCACCATCCTCAATTCGCCCAACGTCAACGCCTTCGCCTTGCCGGGCGGCTATCTCTACATCACCCGCGGGCTGCTGGCGCTGGCTAACGATTCGGCCGAGCTTGCCGCGGTCATCGCGCATGAGATGGGCCATGTCACCGCGAACCATGGCCTGCAGCGCCAGCAATTGGAGGCCGAGGAGGGGTTGGCGACCAAGGTGGTTTCCGACGTGCTCGGCGATAGCCCGACAGCCAAGGCGGCGCTGATCCGCGGCAAGCTCAGGTTGGCGCAATTCTCGCGCAACCAGGAGCTTGAGGCCGACGCCATCGGCATCAAGTCGATCGGCGAGGCGGGTTTCGATCCCTATGCCGCCGGCCGCTTCCTGCAGTCGATGTCGGCCTATACCGATTTCCGCTCGATCAGCGGCGCCACCGACGCCAGCCTCGACTTCCTGGCGACGCACCCCAACACGCCGCAGCGCATCGATCTGGCGCAGCGCCATGCCCGCCAGTTCGGCGCGCCCGGCGTCGGCTCGCGCGACCGCGATTCCTTCCTCGCCGGCATAGATGGCCTGCTCTATGGCGACACGCCGGAGGAAGGCTATGTGCGCGGCGAAACCTTCCTGCACCCGGGCCTCGGCGTGTCGTTCTCGGTGCCGGACGGCTTCGTCATCGATAATTCGGCGGCGGCGGTGACGGCGACCGGGCCGGGCGACATGGCGATCCGCTTCGACGGCGTGTCGATCGACAAGACCCGCTCGCTGACCGACTACATCCGCAGCGGCTGGGTGGCCGGTCTCGACGACAGCAGCGTGAAACAGGAAACGATCAACGGCAATGAGGCGGCGACCGCACATGCCGGCGCCGAAGGCTGGCAGTTCGACATCGCGGTGATCCGCGCCGGCGGCCAGGTCTACCGGCTGTTGACGGCAGCCCCGTCCGCCAGCACCACACTTGATGGAGTGGCGCGTTCGGTCAGCGGCTCCTTCCGCATCCTGAGCGCGGCCGAGAAGGCGGCGCTGAAGCCGCTGCATATCCGCGTTGTCACGGTTCAGCCAGGCCAGAACATGGGTTCGCTCGCCGCGCAGATGGTCGGCGTCGACCGCAAGCTCGATCTGTTCCGGGTGATCAACGCGCTGTCGCCAGGCGCTGCCGTTTCGGCCGGCGACAAGGTCAAGATCGTTACTGACAAATAGCGATCAGGCGGCTGTCGCCAGAAACTCGGGGTTCTGCTCCACCAGCGCTATTTTCAGCTTCTCCATGGCGCGCGCCTCGATCTGGCGAACACGCTCCTTGGAGATGCCGAGCGCCTCGCCGAGCGATTCGAGCGTGGCGCCCTCGTCGCTCAGCCGGCGCTCCTCGATGATCCTGAGCTCGCGGGCATTGAGCGCGCCGAGCGCCGTCTTCAACCAGACTGAGCGGCGTTCGACATCGATCGTCTCGCCGACGATCTCATCCGGCAACGGATCGTCCGAAACCAGGAACTCCATCCGCTCGGTGGCGCCGGCGTCGTCGGCGAGCGGCTGGTTGAGCGAAGAGTCCGGCGCCGAAAGGCGGGAGTCCATCATCGCTACGTCGGCTTCGGAGACGCCAAGCGCCACCGACACCTCGCGGTAGAGCGAGGCATTGGAGAGCGGCTCGGCGCCATTCGCCAGGCGGGCGCGCAGGCGCCGCAAATTGAAGAACAGCGCCTTTTGCGCCGAGCTGGTGCCACCGCGCACGATCGACCAGTTGCGAAGGATGTAATCCTGCATCGAGGCGCGGATCCACCATGTCGCATAGGTCGAAAAGCGCACCTCGCGCTCAGGTTCGAACCGGGCCGCGGCTTCGAGCAAGCCGACATGGCCTTCCTGGATCAGGTCGCCGAGCGGCAGGCCGTAATGGCGAAATTTCGAGGCCATGGAAATGACCAGGCGCATATGCGCCATGGTGATGCAATGCAGCGCATGCTGATCGTTGTCTTCCTTCCAGCGCAAGGCAAGGACGTGCTCTTCCTCGCGCTCAAGATAGGGGGCTCGCATCGCCGCCCGGACCATGGTTCGTCCTGCCGTGTCTTCGATCATGCCGGCTCCTGTTCGGCTTGCGGACGGACTGGCGGCCGCGATCTTGCCGGGCGCGGTTGAAATGTCGACGTTGCGCCCTAGAACAGACAAAACTCGCCATGCCGGGGAATGTTCCGACGGGCGCCATCCGGGTTGCGTTGCGGGAGTTGCGTCGCGGAAAGGCATAGTGGCGGCCTATATGGGCGTGGTCGGGGCAGTTGGTATGGCTTTTTGAGAATGGGATTTCTGAAACCGGCTATCTTTGAAATTCAATTCCTTATTTTGCTTGTCCGCATCTGCCATTTTCCGGTTCTTCGTAAAGCGCCGAATGCCGGCCAGGACGGGATCACAGAAAAATGAAATGGCTTACATCGATCATCATCGCGGCAACGCTGCAGGTTCTGGCCGTCACATCGGGCCACGCCGGCGCCAATCTCGATCAGATCAAGCAGGCCGGCATCATCAAGGTCGGCACGGAAGGCACCTATGCGCCCTTCACCTATCATGACGCTTCCGGCGCGCTTGTCGGCTTCGACGTGGAGATCGCCAAGGCGATCGCCGACAAACTTGGTGTGAAGGTCGAGTTCCTCGAAGGCAAATGGGACGGGCTGATCGCCGGCCTTGACGCCAACCGCTACGACGCCGTCATCAACGAGGTCGGCATCACCGAGGCGCGCAAGGCCAAATATGACTTCTCCGATCCCTACATCGCCTCCAAGGCGGTGCTGATCGTGCGCGGCGACAACACCGACATCAAGGGTTTCGCCGACCTCAGGGGTAAGAAGGCGGCGCAGTCTTTGACCTCGAATTTCGGCAAGCTTGCCGAAACCAACGGCGCCGAACTCGTTGGCACCGACGGCTTCGACCAGTCGATCCAGCTCTTGCTTACCGGCCGCGCCGACGCCACCATCAATGACAGCCTGTCCTTTCTCGACTTCAAGAAGCACAAGCCCGACGCCAATGTGAAGATCGCCGCGCAGGAAGAAAACGCCGACTATTCCGGCGTTATCGTGCGCAAGGGCGATCCGGAGCTGGTCGCCGCCATCAACAAGGCGCTGGCCGACATCAAGGCCGATGGCACCTACCAGAAGATCGCCGACACCTATTTTGGTCAGGACGTTTCTAAGTAACGCAATCACTGGGCGGGCGGATCGCCGGCCAGCCCGAACTATTTCGCGGCGAGCCGTCTTTGACGGCTCGCCGCTTTTCGCATGATAGGCAGGGCGATCTTGCCAAAACGCGTCGTGTTTGAACGGCTTCACGCGACACGTTATCGCAAAACCGCTGCGCACTTCTGCGCGACATGCATTAGGAGGAGCCTCCCGTGCCGCACTGGCTGCAATTGATGCTGGATTCATTGCCGACGGCGTTGTGGGCGGCGCTGATCTTCACCGTGCCGCTGACGCTGCTGTCATTCGCCTTCGGCCTGTTCGTCGGCCTGGTCGTTGCGCTCATCCGGCTGTTCGGCCCGAAACCACTGGTCGCCGTGGTCCGCTTCTATGTCTGGATCTTCCGCGGGACGCCGCTTCTGGTGCAGCTCTTCCTGATCTTCTACGGCCTGCCCTCGGTCGGCATCCTGCTCGACGCCTTTCCAGCGGCGCTGATCGGCTTCACCCTGAACATCGGCGCCTACACGTCGGAAATCATCCGCGCCGTCATCGGCTCGGTGCCGAAGGGGCAGTGGGAGGCGGCCTATTCGATCGGCATGACCTGGAGCCAGGCGATGCGGCGCACGATTCTCCCGCAAGCCGGCCGCGTCGCGGTGCCGCCGCTGTCCAACACCTTCATTTCGCTGGTCAAGGACACGTCGCTGGCCGCCGCCATCACGGTGCCGGAAATGTTCCAGGCGGCGCAGCGCATCGTCGCCACCACCTATGAGCCGCTGATCCTCTATGTCGAGGCGGCGATCCTCTACCTTGTCATGAGCTCGGTGCTGTCGGCGTTGCAGACGCGGCTGGAGGTGCGGCTCAACCGCTATGGCGGTTTCCTGGAGGCGCGGTCATGATCGGCCTCACCGATATCGAGAAGCGCTTTGGCGACAATCTCGTGCTGAAGGGGGTGACCGTCAGCATCGAGGAAGGCAGCGTCACCGCCCTTGTCGGCCCCTCGGGCGGCGGCAAAAGCACGCTTTTGCGCTGCATCAACCTGTTGGAGATCCCGACCTCGGGCACGGTGCGCATCGGCGATGAGACACTGGAATTTCGTCCAGGGATCAAGGTCTCCACGAGGGACATCCAGCGCCTGCGGTTGCAGACCGGCATGGTGTTCCAGAATTTCCAGCTGTTTCCGCATCGCACCGCGATCGAGAATGTCATGGAAGGGCTGGTCACCGTGCTCAAATGGCCAACCGAGCGGGCGCGCGAGCGGGCGCTTGCGCTGCTGGAAAAGGTCGGGATGGCGCACAAGGCCGACGCCTGGCCGGCAACGCTGTCGGGCGGTCAGCAACAGCGCGTGGCGATTGCCCGGGCGCTGGCGCCATCGCCGAAAGTGCTGCTCTGCGACGAGCCGACCTCGGCGCTCGATCCCGAACTGGCGCAAGAGGTGGTCGACGTGCTCGGCCAGCTCGCCAGCGAAGGCACGACCATGGTGATGGCGACGCATGATCTCAGGCTCGCCTCCAAGATCGCGCAGGAAGTGGTGTTTCTCGACGCCGGTGTCATTGTCGAAAAGGGTCCGGCGGCCGTGCTGTTCAGCAATCCGGAGCGGCAACGGACCAAGCGGTTCATTGCGACCTTGAAGCAGGAGGCGGAGAAGGAAGGCAGCGGCGAGAGGTAGGCCTCCCGTCGGTCTGCTCAAAAACAAAAACCCGGCGCAAGGCCGGGTTTTCAGAACTCAAAAGCGAAAAAGCTTCAGGCAGCTTCCTCCTGCTCGGCTTCCTCGTTGTCGGCCTTGGCGCCGCGCTTGGGACCCTTGTTGAGGTTCACCTCGATGAGGCGCACCGCTTCGGTTTCCGACATGCGGTTGACGGCCGCGATCTCGCGCGCCATGCGGTCGAGTGCCGCCTCATAGAGCTGGCGTTCGGAATAGGACTGCTCCGGCTGGTTGTCGGCGCGGTAGAGGTCGCGCACCACTTCCGAGATCGAGATCAGGTCGCCGGAATTGATCTTGGCATCATATTCCTGGGCGCGGCGCGACCACATGGTGCGCTTGACGCGGGCGCGACCCTGCACGACCTTCAGGGCGCGCTCGACATAATCCTCTTCCGACAGCTTGCGCATGCCGATGGAGGTCGCCTTGGCGACCGGAACCTTCAGGCGCATCTTGTCTTTCTGGAAATCGATGACGAACAGTTCCAGCTTGTGGCCCGCAACTTCCTGCTCGTCGATCGAGACGATCTGGCCGACGCCATGCGCCGGATAGACGATGTACTCGCCGGTCTTGAAACCGTGACGTGCTGCGGTGGACTTCTTCTGCGGGGTGATCGTTGCCATTACGCCGTGAACTCCTTGTTGTGGTGCCGGCATGGCGGCGCCGGCTGAACTCGTGCGGTCGGGTTGCCGACCGTTAGCCGCACAACAGATGAACTCACCGGAAAAGCCAGGACCGGCAAACCGCATAATTGCGACCGCCTGCCCCAGATTGCTCTGGTCCGGATTGAGAAATTCACCTTTCAGTGATTTGGGGCGTTGGCGCCATAAATCGACGTTGTGTCACCGGCATGTTTCGCTCATGTAGCACAAAAAGTCGGAAGAATCAAGGTTTTGCTGCATAAGCGAAGGCCGAGCACAATCGCTGCCTGTCAAGGCAGTTAATGTCTCATGGCCATTACGCCACGTAATCCCACCCCGGTTGGTGTTCCGTCAATCGCCCTCACCAGGCTCGGCGGAGAAATATTTCTCGAACTTTCCTGCCTCGCCATCGAAGGTTTTGGCGTCTGCCGGAGGCTCTTTCTTGGCCGTGATGTTGGGCCATTTTTCGGCATATTCGGTGTTGATCTGCAGCCATTTGTCGAGCCCCGGCTCGGTGTCCGGCTTGATCGCGTCGGCCGGGCATTCCGGTTCGCAGACACCGCAGTCGATGCACTCGTCGGGATGAATGACGAGCATGTTCTCGCCTTCGTAGAAACAGTCGACCGGACAGACTTCGATGCAGTCCATGTATTTGCATTTAATGCAATTGTCGGTCACGACATAGGTCATCGATCGGCTCCGGAATGCCCCAGTTTTGCTGGGCTTTTTTGGTGAGGTAACGTCTTTGCCCACCGCTTGCAAGGGCAGCCATTGCGGATGATGCCGGTGTTTCCGGAATGGAATTCCAGAGGGCTGGTGCAGCAAAGGGCGTCAATGTCTCAGTCTTCGCCGATCAGACGGTCGGTTTCCCGGCGTTGCTTCTTGGTCGGGCGGCCGCTGCCGGCCTCGCGAAGTGCCGGAATCGCGTCGGGAACAGCTTCGCCCTTCGGCGCGGGCGGCGGCGACATGTCCTCGTAGAGCGTGCGCGCTTCCTCGGCAGGGCCGCGTCGGGTCCCCGTGCCAAGCACCTTCCAGATGAAGATGCGCCGCTCGAGCGTGATGGTGAGAACGTCGCCGGGCCGGACCGTATCCGAGGCCTGCGCTGCTTTGTCGCGATTGATGCGGACGCGGCCGGCCACCACCAGCTTCGCCGCCAGCGAGCGCGATTTCACCGCACGCGAAAAGAACAGCCATTTGTCGATGCGCTGGCGGCCTTCAGCAACCATCGGACCGGGCTGAGCTATTTCTTCAGCTGGTCGCGCAACGCGGCAAGCTTGGCGAAGGGCGAGTCCGGATCGAAGCGCACCGGGCGCTCCTCACGCGGTTTTGCCTGGAAGGCGGGCTTGCCGCCTGGCGCGCCGCCCTTGCCGTCCTGCCGGCCGCCCTTCCAGTCAGGCCTGTTGTCGCGGCGGTCGGGACGCTCGCCTTGCGGCTTGCCATCGCGGCGTTCCGCGCCTTCGCCTTGTGGCCTGGGCTTGAACTTCGAGCGGTCGAAGCGCGGCTTGCCGGCGCCGTCGCGCTGGTCGCGGCGGCCCTCATGGGTCGGCCGGGGCGCGCCTTCGGCGCCTGCCGGCGCATCGCTTCGGCCCTGCGCAGCCTGTCCGGCGCGTGGGCGAGCGCGATTGTCGTGGTGACGGTGGCGGGGGCGCTGGTCGAAGCGACCCTGCCGCCACAGCAGGATCGGTTTCGGCTCCTCGGCTTCCACGGCGGGCTCGCTGGCGGCAATTTCCGCCATTGCGGCAGGCTCTTCGATTGGCGCCGGTTCCGTGGTGGGTTCAGCTTCGGTTGGCTCTGCCGCTGCGACCTCAACAGGTTCGGCTTCGGCCACTGGCTCGTCAGCCGGTGCAGGTTCAGCAGGCTCCTCGGCAGCGGCTTCTGCAGAGAGCGGAGCCTCTTGCGTGATTTCGGATGCAGCTTCGGGCTGCTCTTCCGCGGCGGGCAGGGCTTCGGCGACAGGCTCCACCAAGCCGTCGGCTGCAGTTTCAGCCGCGACGGCAGGCTCAGAATTTTCGACCGACGCCTCCGCGGCTGCGTCCGTTGCCGCGGCTTCCGCCGCCTTGGCCTGCTCGGCGCGTGCGGCCTCTTCCAGCTTTGCTGCAGCAGCCTCGCGCGCGGCAGTGTCCTGCGCTTCCAGCCGCGCCTTCACCTCGGCCGCCGGCTTCGGTTCGGCCCGGTAGCCCAGACCTTTCAGGATCTCTTCCATGTCGTCGGCGGTGGCGCCGAGGATCGACATCATCGGCGGCGTCACCATGAAGGATTGGCCGTCATAGGCGCCATCAGGGCGCTGTCCCAGACCCGGCTTCCAGTTGGTTGCTGGACGGATCAGGTCGGCCAGCCGCTCAAGGATGTCGACGCGCACCGCGCGCCGGCCGAGATTGCGGTAGCCGGCGAGCTTGTAGAACGTCTTGTCGAAAGCAGGATCGATGACCACCGAGGTGCGGCCTGACGCAAGCGCGTGAACCACGTCGCCGAAGCCGGGCTTGTCCTTGCCGTCGTTCTTCAGCGCCCACAACAGCGTCACCAGTCCGGCCGGCGCCGGCTTGATCAGGGCCGGCACGAAGACATGGTAGGCGCCGAAGCGCACGCCCAGCCGGCGCAGCGCCGCACGGCCTTCCTGATCGAGCGACTTCATCTCCTCGGCGATGTCGCGACGGTTGATCAGGCCAAAATGCTCGACGAGTTGGAAGGCGATGCCGCGGCCGATACCGGTGATCTGCTCGGCATTCTTGAGGTCGACCAGCGGCTTCAGCAGGGATTCGATCTGGAAATTGACGAAGCGCTCGGCACGCGCCGCGACCTTGTCGCGGGCGGGACCGGTGAGCTGCTCGTCGGCCAGCAGCACCAGCCGCGGTTTCAATGCCTCGTCGCCTGCCACCAGCGTGCCGATCGGTGCCCCGATCCAGCGCAGCGTGCCGTCGGAGCCGAGCGCGATATCGCCGTTGGCGCAGGCGCCGAACCGTTCGGCCCGTGCCTCGAATTCGGCTGCGAGCGCCTTCTGCGCTGCCGTGCGCACCGCCTTCGCATCCTCGCCGCCGGCGCTCTGGTCGGCGGTGAAGCGGAACCCCTGCAATTCGCCGACATGATGGCCTTCGACGAGGACGGTTCCGGTTGGGCTGATTTCGGCTTCAGGCATGGTATTTTCTCTAAGGCGCCGCATGAGGACGGAAGTCCTGCGGTCTACGAAGCGTTTCGTCAACCGCTCATGCAGCGCATCCGACAATCTGTCTTCGATTTCGCGCGTCTTTTCCTGCCAGTGTGCCTGATCGGCCAGCCAGCCAGGGCGGTTGGAAACAAAAGTCCAGGTGCGGATCTGGGCAATCCGGTGCGACAGCGTGTCGATGTCGCCCTCTGTCGTGTCGGCGCGGCGCACCTGCTCGGCCATGTAATTCTCATCGACATGGCCATGCCTGGCAAGGTCCATGTAGATCGAGGCGATCAGGTCGGCATGCTGGGCCGGAGCGATCTTCCTGTAGTCGGGAAGCGCGCAGGCTTCCCACAGCAGCGCCACGCGCTTGGGATCCGTGGCGAGCGTCCTTATTTCCTCGTCGCGCGAGAGGTGCTCCAGCGCCTGCGCGTCCACCGCCGGCAACGCGCGCGTCAGGCCCTCGACCGGCGCGTTGGTCTCGATCGAGCGTTTGAGCGCATCCAGGCTGGCGAAATCGAAATGCGCGGTGCGCCATTGCAGCACCTTCACCGGATCGAACTCATGCCCCTCGATCTTCTTGATCAGATCTTCGTCCAGCGGATCGACCTGGCCGGTGACGCCGAAGGTGCCGTCGCGCAAGTGCCGGCCGGCGCGGCCTGCAATCTGGCCAAGTTCGGCCGCCGTCAGGTTGCGGTACTGATAGCCGTCGAATTTGCGGTTCTGGGCGAAGGCGACGTGGTCGAGATCGAGGTTGAGCCCCATGCCAATGGCGTCGGTGGCGACGAGGTAGTCGACATCACCCGCCTGGAACAGCGCCACCTGTGCGTTGCGGGTGCGGGGCGACAGTGCGCCAAGGACGACGGCGGCCCCGCCCTGCTGGCGGCGGATCAGTTCGGCGATGGCATAGACCTCGTCGGCGGAGAAGGCGACGATCGCCGTGCGTCTGGGCAGACGGGTCAGCTTCTTCGACCCGGCATAGGCCAGATGCGACAGCCGTGGCCGGGTCACCACCGACACGCCTTTCAGCAGGCGCTGGAGGATGCCGTGCATGGTGGCCGCACCCAGCAGCAGCGTCTCCTGGCGGCCGCGCAGATGCAGGATGCGGTCGGTGAAGATGTGGCCGCGTTCGAGATCGCCGGCAAGCTGGACCTCGTCGATGGCGACGAAGGCGGCGTCGGTCTCGCGCGGCATGGCTTCCACCGTGCAGACCGAGTATTTCGCGCCCGCCGGCTGGATCTTCTCCTCGCCGGTGATGAGCGCCACCTTGTGGGCGCCGACCTTCTCGCAGACGCGTGCATAGACCTCGCGGGCGAGCAGCCTGAGCGGCAGGCCGATGATGCCGCTGTCATGCGCCACCATGCGCTCGATGGCGAGATGGGTCTTGCCGGTGTTGGTCGGGCCGAGCACGGCGGTCACGTCGCGGCCCGACAGGATCAGCGGCTCGGTGTGTTTCGGCTGGATGTTCATCGGCTCGGAAATAACGCTTCTGCCGCTCATTGCCGGGGAGCACGCCAGTGGTGGCGCGTGTGACAGGGCACACATAGGGATTTCACGCGCGAAGCGAAAGCGGAATGTTCCGCCAGCGAACCGAAGGCTGCACGGGCGCCGTCATTCTGCTCCCGAATTAACAGGTGGAACGAGTCTGGAACGAATCGGCGACGAATCACTGACTCACGCAGATTCAGGTTTTGTTCACGGCTATATCTGGATTTTCTGGCGGCGTTACGCACCACATGCTGAATCGGTGAACTGGTCCGATTCATGCTAGGAGAACGCCGTCGTTAACCTTTGCCGGTGAACGATCGTGGCGGGCCGATCGGGCTCTTCCAAGATTATGAAATTATTGATGTTTGCTAATGCGCCTTAACTTTTCCGGCTGTGGTTTCGGGCTTCGTCGTTAACGTTCCGGTCAAAGCCGGAACGAAACGGCGACGAATCAGAGATAGGCCGATATTCCTGTTTTGTTCACTCCAACATGTTGTGTTGTGAACAGGTTTTCCACCGAGAATCCACAGGTTGTGGAACCGGTTTTGCACACCCGGCTGAGCCGCCCTTAACCTTTGCGTGCCGGATTGGGTCAGGGCGTTGGGCTGGGGCAGCGAGTGGGCAAGGCATTCCCGCCCGCCCCAGTCCCTGTCGAGGCCTCAGGTAATGTACTGGCCGCCATTGGCGGTGAGGGTCGAACCGGTGATGAAGCCGGCGTCCTCGGAGGCGAGGAAGACGACGCAGCGCGCGATTTCTTCCGGCTCGCCGAGACGGCCCGCGGGGATCTGCGCGATGATCGATTCCCGCACCTTTTCGGGTACGGCCATGACCATGTCGGTGGCGATGTAGCCGGGGCAGATGACATTGACGGTGATGCCGGCCCGTGCCCCTTCCTGGGCGAGCGCCTTGGTGAAGCCGATGTCGCCAGCCTTCGAAGCCGAATAGTTGACCTGGCCGGTCTGGCCCTTCTGGCCGTTGATCGAGGAGATGGTGATGACGCGGCCGAATTTGCGGTCGCGCATGCCGCCCCACAGCGGATGCGTCATGTTGAAGACGCCCGACAGGTTGGTGTCGAGGACTTCTTTCCACTGCTCGCGCGTCATCTTGTGGAACATGGCGTCGCGGGTGATGCCGGCATTGTTGACCAGCACGGAAACCGGGCCGAGATCAGCCTCGACCCGGCCGATGCCGGCGGCGCAGGCATCGTAGTCGGCGACCGACCATTTGTAGACGGGGATGCCGGTCTCCGCCTTGAATTTCTGCGCCGCTTCGTCATTGCCGGCGTAGTTCGCGGCAACCGAATAGCCGGCATTCTTCAACGCGGTCGATATGGCCGCGCCGATGCCGCGCGACCCACCTGTGACGATTGCAACCTTGCTCATGCGTTTCCCCTTTTTTGATACGCCCGTTTTTCGGGCTTTTTATGCATTGAAGAAAGAGCGGGCGACGCGCGTCGCCCGGTCATCAATATCGTTAAAGTGCTTCCACGCACATGGCGACGCCCATGCCGCCGCCGATGCACAGCGTGGCCAGACCCTTCTTCGCACTTCTGCGCCGCATCTCATAGACCAGTGTGTTGAAGATGCGGGCGCCGGACGCCCCGACCGGGTGGCCGATGGCGATGGCGCCGCCATTGACGTTGACGATCGAGGGATCCCAGCCCATGTCCTTGTTGACGGCGCAGGCTTGCGCGGCGAAGGCCTCGTTGGCCTCGACCAGGTCGAGGTCGCCGACCGACCAGCCGGCCTTGGCCAGTGCCTTGCGCGAGGCGGGAATCGGTCCGGTGCCCATGATCTGCGGGTCGACGCCGGCGGTGGCCCAGGAAACGATGCGCACCAGCGGCGTGATGCCGCGCTTAGCAGCTTCCGCCTCGGTCATCAGCACCACGGCGGCGGCGCCATCATTGATGCCGGAGGCATTGCCGGCGGTGACCGTGCCTTCCTTGTCGAAGGCGGGTCTCAGCTTGGTCATGGCTTCGAGAGTCGAGCCGTGGCGGATGTATTCGTCCTGGTCGACAATCGTGTCGCCCTTCTTGCCCTTGATGGTGACGGCGACGATCTCGTCCTTGAACCTGCCGGCCTTTTGCGCTGCCTCGGCCTTGTTTTGCGAGCCGACGGCGAACTTGTCCTGGTCGTCTCTGGTCAGTTGCCACTGGCGGGCGACGTTCTCGGCGGTGTTGCCCATGTGGTAGCCGTAGAAGGCATCGGTCAGGCCGTCCTTGATCATGGTGTCGATCAGCTTGAAGTCGCCCATCTTGACGCCGCTGCGCAGATGCTGCGCGTGCGGGGCCATCGACATCGATTCCTGGCCGCCGGCGACGATGATCTTTGCATCTCCCATGGCGATCTGCTGCATGCCGAGCGCGATGGCGCGCAGGCCTGAGCCGCAGAGCTGGTTGAGGCCCCAGGAGGTCGCTTCCTGCGGCACGCCGGCCGCCATCGCCGCCTGGCGCGCCGGGTTCTGGCCTTGCGCCGCCGTCAGGATCTGGCCGAGGATGACCTCGTCGACCTCCTTGCCGTCGACGCCGGCGCGGGTCAGCGCTTCCTTGACGGCGACGGCGCCCAGTTCATGGGCCGGCGTGTTGGCGAAGGCGCCGTTGAAGGAACCGACGGGCGTGCGCGCCGCGCTGGCGACGACGATGGTGTTGGCAGCGGACATGTTCTTCTCCAGACTTCAAGGGGCGTATTTTGGGTATCGTTAGGGACTTTTCTTGCCCGTTCCATGACCCAAGTCAAATCGCAAATGGGCATGCTGGCCGTGCGCTGCAAGCGATTTGCCCGCGCCCATGGGAATAGGGTCGTCGCTGCTGCGCAGCATATTCAGCCCGCCATGCAGCATTAATTGATCCCGCACTGCACAAACCACTTGGAATTGTGACGCTTTTGCGCATATCCTTGAAAAGGCGCAATCGTTATCGGCCGCTTACTCAAGTGCGCCGGTGTCCGGGGAGGGATGCAGATGGCCGCGAAAGACGAACCAATCATCATCAAGAAATATGCCAATCGCCGCCTCTACAACACGGGGACCAGCACCTATGTGACGCTCGAGGATCTCGCCGACATGGTCAAGAAGGGCGAGGAGTTCACCGTCCAGGACGCCAAAACCGGGGACGACATCACGCATCCGGTGCTGACCCAGATCATCTTCGAACTGGAGAACAAGGATGGGCAGAACATGCTGCCGATCCCGTTCCTGCGGCAACTGATCGCCTTCTACGGCGACCAGATGCAGATGATCGTGCCGAGCTTCCTCGAACAGTCGATGATCGCCTTTGCAAAGGAACAGGAACGGTTCCGCGAGCAGATGAAGGGCGCGCTCGGCAAGTCACCGCTGGACATGATGAAGATCGCCACGCCGATCAAGGCGCTGGAAGAGCAGACGCGCCGCAACATGGAGATGTTCCAGAACGCCATGCGCCTGTTCACGCCCTTCCCGCCCGCCGGCACGAATGGCCCCGGCACGGCGCCGGCCGAACCAGCCAGGAAGGATGCGCCGGAAAAGCCCGACGACCTTCAGGAGCTGAAGGAGCAGATCGCCGCCATGCAGCGCAAGCTCGACACCATGTCGTGATTGCTCGCGGCTAAAGCGCGCCAGATGTTCAAGTGAGCTCCGGCAGGGGTCCCTCGTAGCGCGCGCGTGGCCTAATCACGCTGTTGCTCACGACCTGCTCCACGGCATGCGCCGTCCAGCCGACGCTGCGGCCAAGTGCGAACAGACGAAACGGTGCGTCGGCCGGCAGATGTAGGCTGCGCGTCAGCGCGGCGAGCGCGAAGTCGACGTTGGGGCGCATACCCGTTTCCGCGAAAACGGCATCACGCAGCCGCACGAGCCCCCTGTCCACGTCGATGCCGAAAAGCAGCGCCTGGGCGCGCGGATCGCCTTCAGGATAGAGCGCATGGCCAAATCCGGGCAGCGGCCTGTCATGGCCAAGCCAGCGCCCGATGGCAGCCTCCGCCCCCAGCCTCTGTGCATCCTCGACCAGCCCCATCAGCGCTTCGGCGGCGCCGCCATGGCGCGGTCCGGAAAGCGTGGCGAGGCCGGCAAGCAGGCAAGCGGCAATCGGCGCGCCGGTGGAGGCGGCGACGCGCGCGGCGAAGGTCGACGCGTTCAATTCATGATCGGCCAGCAAGACCAGCGCACGGCGGAGCAAATCCGCGCCTGCGGCGTCGACAGCCCAGCCCTGCGCCAACCTTTGGTGCACGGAGCCGCTGCCCGGCCTCGCACCCAGCGCCAGGGCCAGGGCGCCGATGGCGCCGGCGCCATCTTCATGCAGTGAAGCCGAATTGCGCCCGAGCGAAATCCTGCCTTCGGCGGCCAGCGCGGCCAGTCTCGCGAAAGCCGCCGCCCGGCCGGTTTCGGGTCTGTCATTGGAACCCGGCAAAGTGAACGATACGGCGGCGCCGGAGGCCCAGAGCAGCCTTGCCGTCTCCTCCAGCGTGGCCGTGGCGGAAAGCACCGCCGCATCCCTGCCGCGATAGATCAGGCGGCCATGCTCGACGGTCGAGATCGAGGTCGATATCGCCGGTTCGCCCCAGGCGATGGCGCTTTCGGCGATCGCCTGGGGGCTTCGTCCGCGCGCCCGGCGGGTCGCCAGCGCCGCGATGTCGTCGGCGCGATACTGGCTGCGGCGCGGGTCCAGCCGATCCGGCCTGACGCCGATGCGGCCGCGGCTGACATAGGCATAGAGCGTCTGCGCCCGCACCTTGAGCCTTTCCAGAGCCTCTTCCCGCGTCAGCCACTCAGACATGTCCCACCCTGGCGTCCGGCATATTGATTAACTTGATCAATATTGATTGATTTGTCGCTCACCATTATTTTCTGATGTGAAACCGGTCAAGGAGACAATCATGGCAAACGGGCTCGATGACGTGGTCGCGGCTGAAACAGTGCTCTCCGATGTCGACGGTCTTGGCGGCCGTCTCACCATCCGAGGCCATTCGCTGCAGGACCTGGCTGGCCGCTGGTCCTACTCCCAGGTGGTTCGTCTGTTGCTCGATGGCTTCTTCGACGACCTTCGTGATGAGGGACAGTTGGCTGATGCAATCGGGCAGGCTCGCGTCGAGGTGTTCGACCAGATCGAACCCGTGCTGCCCTATCTCGCCTCGCTCGACATCCACAGCGGCATGCGGGCCGGCGTCGCGCTGATGCCGGACGGCGACAGGCTGACCGATGCGCTGCAGCTGATCGCCGCGCCCGCGGTGCTGACACCGGCCTTGCTGCGCCTGCGTCGCGGCGAAAGCCCGATCGCACCGGAGGCGAAGGCCGATCATGCCGCTGACATGCTGCGGATGCTGACCGGCATTCCAGCGTCGCCGACACTGACCAGAGCCCTCGATGCCTATCTGGTCACGGTCTGCGACCACGGCCTCAATGCATCGACCTTCGCGACCCGGGTGGTGGCGTCGACGCAGGCCGGCCTGACGTCCTCGGTATTGGCCGGGCTCGGCGCGCTTAAAGGCCCGCTGCATGGCGGCGCGCCCGGTCCGGTGATCGAGATGCTGGACGCGATCGAGGCAAGCGGCAATGCCGCCGGCTGGCTGCGCGCCGAAATCGCGCGCGGCGAGCGCATCATGGGGTTTGGCCACCGCATCTACCGCGTGCGCGATCCGCGCGCCGACGTGCTGAAGGCCGTGGTTCGGCAACTCGGCAGTGAGGACGGAGCCGGTCGTCGTCTGGCATTCGCTGAAAAAGTGGAGCAGGCGGCGCTCGAGGTGCTTCGGGTCGCCAAACCGTCACGCTCGCTCCAGACCAATGTCGAATTCTATACCGCATTGCTGCTGGAGGCGGCAGGCTTCCCGAAAGAGGCGTTCACCAACGTCTTTGCCGCCGGGCGAGTGGCCGGCTGGATCGCCCATGCGCGCGAGCAGCAGACGACCGGGCGCCTCATCCGCCCGCAGTCTCGCTATATCGGGCCGGTGCCGAAGCTGGTCGCTTGAGGTCCGCTCCTCGGCCCATTGCAGGGCCGAGCCCGCTCTTTCGTGACAAAAATTTCATGTCATCGCGTCGACCGTGCTGCTGGTTTCACGGCGCACAAGACATATATGCTGCACTGCAATATATTCCTGTCAGCGCAGCATTGAGGATTCCGCCTTGTCCAGCAGAAAAACCGCCACCGTCACCGGATCCACCTCGGGTATCGGTCTGGCCATTGCCCATGCGCTTGCGGCGCAAGGCTGCAACATCGTCGTCAATTCCTTTTCCGATACGGCGGACGACCATGCGATTGCCGATGCGATCGGCAAACACCACAAGGTGAAGACGGCCTATATCAAGGCGGACATGTCGAAGCCGGCCGAATGCCGGGCCTTGGTCGAGAAGGCAGCCGAGGCATTCGGCTCGGTCGATATCCTCGTCAACAATGCGGGCATCCAGCATGTCGCGCCGGTGGAGGAATTCCCGGTCGAGAAGTGGGATGCGATCATCGCCATCAATTTGTCGTCGGCCTTCCACACCATTGCCGCCGCCATTCCGCTGATGAAACAGGCCGGCGGCGGCCGGATCGTCAACGTCGCCTCGGCGCACGGGCTGGTCGCCTCGCCGTTCAAATCGGCCTATGTCGCGGCCAAGCACGGCATCATGGGCCTGACCAAGACGGTGGCGCTCGAACTTGCGCGTGAAAAAATCACCTGCAACGCCATCTGCCCCGGCTATGTGCTGACGCCGCTGGTCGAAGCGCAGATACCCGACCAGATGAAGGCCAACAAGATGGATCGCGAGACCGTCATCCGCGAAGTCATGCTGGAAAGGCAACCGACCAAGGAGTTCGTCACGGTCGAGCAGGTCGCCGCAGCCGCGGTGTTCCTGTGTTCCGATGCGGCGGCGCAGATCAACGGCACGCATATCTCAGTCGACGGCGGCTGGACCGCCCAGTGAGTTCGGGGGCGCGCGATAAATCCGGCCGCCACATCAAGGATGACGCCATGACGACAAACGGCAAGGCGGAGGAGAAAAAGAAGATCAATGTCGCGCTGCAGGGCGGCGGCTCGCACGGTGCCTTTTCCTGGGGCGTGCTCGACCGGCTGCTGGAGGACGGGCGGCTCGATATAGCAGCGGTTTCGGGCACCAGCGCCGGCGCCATGAACGCGGTGGCGCTGGCCGACGGTTTCGTGCGCGGCGGCGTCGATGGCGCGCGGCGCAAGCTCGACGATTTCTGGCGCGCGGTGGCGCGGAAGGGCCGCTTCAGCCCGGTGCAGCGCATGCCGTGGGACGTCGCCTGGGGCAATTGGTCGATCGAGAACACGCCGGGCTATCTGTTCTTCGACACGATGTCGCGGGTGTTTTCGCCCTATGTCGCCAACCCGCTCGGCCTCAACCCGCTGCGCGATGTGATCGAGCATGAGATCGATTTCGGCAATGTGCGCGCCTGCAAGTCGATGGAGCTTTTCATCTCGGCGACCAATGTCGAGACCGGTCAGTTGCGCGTCTTCTCCGATGGCGAGATCGATCTCGACACGGTGATGGCGTCGGCCTGCCTGCCGCAATTGTTTCGCGCCGTCGAGATCAAGGGCGTGCCCTACTGGGACGGCGGCTATGGCGGCAATCCGGCGCTGTTCCCATTCTTCAAGTCGGCCGTCACCGAGGATGTGCTTTTGGTGCAGATCAATCCGGTGGTGCGTGAGGGCACGCCGAAGAGCGCCAACGAAATCCAGAACCGCATCGACGAGATCACCTTCAACGCCGGGCTGCTGCGCGAATTCCGTTCGATCGCCTTCGTCAAGGAACTGATCGCCGCCGGCCGGCTTCCGCATGGCGAATATCGCGACATCCGCATGCACCGCATCGACGCAGACGAGGCGTTCAAGGACCTGTCGGCCTCGTCCAAGGTCAATGCCGAATGGGCCTTCCTCACCTATCTGCGCGACCTTGGCCGCACCGCCGCCAGCGACTGGCTGGAGGAGCATTACGACGCCGTGGGCAAACGGCCAACGCTCGATCTCTCCGGCGAGCTCGATGACGGCTTCAAGCCGGTGCGCGGCCCGGCGCCCGGCCGGCGGGTCAAGGAATTCCTGGCGGCGCGCAAGAAGCCCGAGCAAGCAAGCCGTCAGGCGTAGTCCTTGCTGTGGGGCGGCTTACTCCGGGAGGTGCTGGATTAAATCCCATCGTGCGATGTAACGTGACCCCTCACACAAACGGGAGGGTGCGATGTTGCAGACTAGGCAGGATGTTCTCGATGCACGGTTCAAACTGCAGCGTGCGGCATTTGAGGAACAGCCCTTTCCGGCCCTCCATGTGCGGAAGGATCGGCTGAAGCGTCTGCTGGCGCTCACCGAAAGGCACGAGGCCGAGATTTGCGCCGCCATCGACGCCGATTTTGGCGGCCGATCGGCCCAGGAGACGCGCCTTGCGGAGTTGTTCGTGGTTCGTGCGGGTATAAGGCATGCGCTTGCGCATCTGCCGGGTTGGATGCGCGAACGCCGTGTCGCCACCAGCCTGCCGTTCTTGCCGGGGCGCAACCGTCTTCTTCCGCAACCGGTCGGTGTGGTTGGCGTCATGTCGCCCTGGAATTACCCCTTCCAGCTCGCCATCGCCCCGGCGACGGCGGCGTTGGCCGCTGGCAATCGCGTTCTGCTTAAACCCTCTGAACTGACACCGACGTTTTCCGCGCTGCTCGACCGGCTGGTCGGGGAGCATTTCGCTCCCGACGAGATGAGTGTCGTGAATGGCGACGCCGAGGTCGGAAAGGCATTCGTATCGATGCCTTTCGATCATCTGCTGTTCACGGGCTCGACTGCCGTTGGCCGCCAGGTCGCGATGGAAGCGGCCGCCAATCTGACGCCGGTGACGCTCGAACTTGGCGGCAAGTCGCCGGCCATCTTCGACGCGTCTTGCGATCTCGATGCGTCCGTGTCCAGCGTCGCCTACGGCAAACTGCTCAACGCTGGCCAGACCTGCATCGCACCCGACTATCTGATGGTCCCGCAGGGGCAGGCCGCGACGGTTGCCGCAAAGCTTGCCGCTGCGATGGCACGGCTCTATCCGACCTTGCGCGACAATCCCGACTATACCGCCATCATCAGCGAGCGGCACCATCGGCGTCTCGGCGACATGATCGCCGAGGCGCGCGAGAATGGCGCCGATGTCATCGAGGTCGATCCGGCCGGCGAAAAACTCGGTGTCACGGATCGCAAGATGGCGCCCTTCCTGGTCATGAGTGCAAGCAACGACCTGCGGCTGATGCGCGAAGAGATTTTCGGGCCGGTGCTGCCGATCATCGAATACGCAAAGATCGATGACGCCATCGACCATGTCAATCGGGCGGAGCGTCCGCTGGCACTCTACTGGTTTGGGCGCGATCGCGGCAATCGCCGACGGATGTTGCGCGAAACAATCGCCGGCGGCGTTACAATCAACGACTGCATGCTGCACCTCGTACAGGAGCGCCAGCCATTCGGCGGCGTTGGCGCCAGCGGCATGGGCGCCTACCATGGCGAATGGGGTTTTCGCACCTTCAGCAAGGAAAAGCCGATCTTCATTCAATCCAGGCTGGGCGCGGGCGGCCTTCTGCGTCCGCCCTATGGCAGGACATTCGAGCGGGCCTTGCGGCTGCTGGGGCTCATGACCTGACGCATTCCTTCATCATGCTGACGCCTGCTGACATTCTGGCGTTGCAGCGCCTTGCGGCGAGGAAGCGGCAATATAAGGATAGAAAACTGGATGGCGGCGGGTACACCGTGCCCGACGATGCAATAATCCATCAACTTTTCTGACTATATTGCGGTGCAACTTTGATGTAAAAGCGCGTCTCGCCGATCACGGCAATTTGAACACGGCCCTGCGCGCACCCATATCGGCAGCGCGTCCGAGTTAGAAGACGCGGTAGTCGTTAGAAACACGGTCTGGCCGAACCCCGCGCACTGGAAAACGACGATGCCGAAAATCAGGTTTCACAAGCTTGCAGCGATTGTTGTGCTTATCGGTTTCGCCGCCTGGATGGCGACGGGACAGTTCTCGTCCGTCGGCAGCGCCGTCGCCGACAGCAAGCCCAAGGCAGGCGAAGTCGAGCAGCCCAAGGCCGACGCGAGCAAGCCCCGGACTCCGGGGACTGCCGAAGCCGAACAGCCCAAGGCTGCCTTGCGCACCGTCGCCGTGGTGACGCCGCCACGGCGGACCCATGCGCGCGCCATCCGCATTTCCGGACTGACCGAGGCAGACAAGCGCGCGGTGCTGGCGACCCGGGTCGACGGCATCATCGACAAGCTGCCGGTCAAGCAAGGCCAGCACGTCAAGACGGGCGACCTCGTGCTGATGCTTGCCTCCGAGGAAAAACTTTCGGCGCTCAACAATGCCAAGCAGCTTGTCGCGCAGCGTCAGGCCGAACTCGATGCGGCCTCGCGGCTGGCGAAAACCGGCAATCTGCCCAAGCTGCAGCTCGACAACGCCCGCTCCACCCTGACCTTAGCGCAATCGATGCTGGAAGCCATGCAAGCCCAGCTTGATCGCAATGAGGTGAGGGCTCCGTTCGATGGTGTTGTCGACAGAGTGCCGGTGGAGCTTGGCAGTTCGGTGATGCAGGGCGGCGAGGTGGCGACCATCCTGAAGCTCGATCCAGTGATCGCCCGTGGCGAAGTCAGCGAACGTGATCTCGGCTATCTCAAGATCGGCGACGAAGCCAATGTGCGTCTGGTCAGCGGCCGGATCGTCAAGGGCACCGTGCGCTACATCAGCCGGGATGCGTCTTCGGCAACCCGAACCTTCCGGGTCGAGGTCGCCATCCCCAATGGCGATGGCTCCGTGCCGGCCGGCATGACGGCCGAGATCGCGCTCAGCGCCCAGCCGACCGACGCCGTGATGCTGCCGCGCTCGGTGGTGACGCTCGGCGACAAGGGCGATCTCGGCATTCGCGCCGTCGACAAGGACAACAAGGTCGTGTTCTTCCCGATCGACCTAGTCGACGACACACCGGCCGGCCTGGTGCTTGGTGGTATCCCCTCCGATGCGCGTGTCATCGTCGCCGGCCAGGAGCTGGTGAAGGAAGGCGAAGTGGTCAAGCCGGTCGAGGCCGATCAGGCGACCATCCAGAAGCTCTTGGGCGAAGTGGCGGCCGGGACGCAGTAATCATGGATATCGTCAAGCTTGCAATCAACAATGCCCGCCTGACCATCTCGGTCCTGGTCTTCCTTCTGCTTGCTGGCTGGGTCGCCTATCAGTCGACACCGAAGGAAGCGGAACCTGATGTTCCGATTCCGATGATGTATGTCAGCCTGATCTATCAGGGCATCTCGCCTGAGGATTCGGAGCGCCTGCTGCTGCGGCCGATGGAAGCCAAGCTGAAAAGCCTCAAAGGTCTGAAGGAGATGCGCTCCGCCGCCTTCCAGGGTGGTGGTTATGTGCTGGTCGAATTCCAGCCGCAGACGGATCTGGCGACGGCGCTGCAGGATACGCGCAGCAAGGTGCAGGACGGGAAGGCCGACCTGCCGCAGGCAGCCGAAGAGCCTGTGGTCACCGAAGTCAACGTCTCCGAATTCCCCGTCCTGGTGGTGACGCTGTCGGGCGAGGTGCCCGAGCGCGTGCTGACGGCGGCGGCGCGCGAGCTGCGCGACCGTATCGAGGAGGTGCCCGGCGTGCTGGAAGGCGCGCTGCAGGGTGCGCGCGACGATCTCGTCGAAGTCGTCATCGATCCGATGAAACTGTCGTCCTACGGCTTGCAGCTCGATCAGCTGATCGGCGCGGTCGGCGCTTCCAACAGTCTTGTCGCAGCCGGCAACATCGAAGGCTCCGAGGGCAAATACGCCGTCAAGGTGCCGTCGCTGATCGAGACGCCGGAGGATGTGGCGGCACTTCCGGTCGTCGCCGGTCCCAATGCCGTGGTGCAGGCCAAGGACATCGCCACCGTCCGTTCCACCTTCAAGGACGCCGAAACGGTAACCCGCCTCGACGGCAAGCCGGCGATCGCGATCGAGGTGAAGAAGCGCATCGGCTCCAATCTGATCGACACGATCGCCCAGGTGCGGGCGGTGTCCGACGGCTTCATCAAAAGCATGCCGGAGGGCATGCACGTCACCTACACGCAGGACAAATCGGTTTTCGTCAACCAGCTGCTCGGCGATCTGCAGAACCACGTCATGATCGCCGTGATCCTGGTGTTCATCGTCATTCTCTATGCGCTGTCGGGCCGCGCATCGGTGCTGATTGGACTGGCGATTCCGTCGTCCTTCCTGATCGGCATCCTGCTGCTCGCGATGATGGGCTACACGATCAACATGATCGTGCTGTTCAGCCTTATCCTGGCGGTCGGCATGCTGGTCGACGATGCCATCATCGTCACCGAATTCGCCGAGCGGCGCATGAGCGAAGGCATGCCGAAGGAAGAAGCCTTCGCGCTTGCCGCCAAGCGCATGGCCGGCCCGGTCATCGCCGCGACGATGACGCGCATCGCCGCCTTCTCGCCGCTGTTGTTCTGGCCGGGCATCATCGGCGACTTCATGAAATACATGCCGATCACGCTGATCGTCACGCTGTCGGCGTCGATGCTCTATGCGCTGGTTTTCGCGCCGACGCTCGGCGCCCTGTTCGCCAAGGCGCCGCCGCATCACGAGGACGACAATCGCGACGGCTGGTACATGGCGGTAGTCAGGCAGGCGGTGCGTTTTCCAGTCACCGTGCTTGTCCTCACCGTTGGCCTTTTGGTTGGAGTCGGCTTTGCCTATTCAAAATATGGCGCCGGCGTCGAGTTCTTCCCGAATGTCGAGCCCGACTACGGCCTGCTCTATGTGCATGCCCGCGGTAATCTCTCGCTCGCCGAAATGGATGCCGCCACCAAGTCCGCGGAGAACCGGCTGCTCGGCTGGCCCGGCGTCAAATCGGTCTACACCCGTGTCGGTAAGACGCAAGGCGGCGGCCAGGACATTCCCGAGGACGTGGTCGGCGTGATCCAGTACGAATTCGTCGACTGGCGCGAGCGGAAATCCGCGAATGCGATCCTCGACGAACTGCGCGGCGTCATGGCCGGTATTCCCGGCGTCGATGTCGAGGTTCGCGTGCCTGAAGCCGGTCCGCCCACCGGCAAGCCGATCCAGATCAGGCTCTCGGCCGTCGACCCGAAAGGGCTCGATGACAAGGCCCGAGCCGTTGCCGCGCGCATTGCCAAGGTGCCCGGCGTCATCGACATTTCCGATGGTCTGCCGCCGCCCGGCGTCGACTGGGCGCTCGAGGTCGATCGCGCCAAGGCGGCGCAATACGGCATCAGCCCGACTTCGGTCGGGACGGTGGTGCAATTGGTGACGAACGGGCTGAAGCTCTCAGAATACCGGCCCGCTGGAGCGGACGACGCCGTCGACATCAGGCTGCGCCTGCCTGAGGATCGGCGCACGCTGTCGACGCTCGACGAACTCAGGGTGCAGACCTCGCAAGGATCGGTGCCGATCTCGAACTTCGTCGTGCGCAAGCCCGAGCCGACCGTCGGCATCCTCAACCGCATCGACGGCGCGCGCACGGTTGTCGTCCAGGCCAATGTCGCCGCCGGCGCCCAGGTCGCGAACGTGCAGCAACAGGTCACCCAGGCTGTCACCGATATGGATCTGGGCAGCGGCATACGCTGGAAGCTCGCCGGCTCGAACGAGGACAGCGCGGAAGCCAGCGCCTTTCTCAGCAAGGCTTTCGGCGCCGCGATCTTCCTGATCTTTCTCGTGCTTCTGGCGCAGTTCAACAAGTTCACCAGCGTCTGGCTGGTGCTGTCCTGCGTGGTCATGGCGACGATCGGCGTGTTCCTCGGGCTGCTTTTGACAGGGGAGGCATTCGGCATCGTCATGTCGGGCATCGGCGTCATCGCGCTGGCCGGCGTGGTGGTGAACAACAACATCGTGCTGATCGACACTTATGACCGGCTGCGCGAGGAAGGCTGGGACAAGGTCGAAGCGGTACTGCAGACCTGCCGCGAACGCGCCCGTCCGGTGGTGCTGACGGCGGTATCGGCGATCCTCGGCGTGCTGCCGATCGCCTTCGGCCTCGGCCTCGAAATCTTCCATCACGAGACGACGATCAACGCGCCGTCGACGCAATGGTGGATTTCATTGTCCTCGGCGATCGTCTTCGGCCTGTCCTTCGCCACCGTGCTGACGCTGGTGGTGACGCCGTCGATGCTGATGGTGTTCACCCGCGCCAAGGTCAAGCCCGGCGCACGGCGCGGCTGGTTCAGCCGGCTGTTCCGGCGCGGCAAGGGCGAGGGTTCGACCGAAACGGCACCCGCACAAGGTTCGGACTCCGAGCCGGCAATTGCCTTCCCGAAAGCCGCCGAATAGCTCACTTTGATTGGCCACATAAAAAGGCCGCCCGGGAACAACCAGGCGGCCTTTTGCATTGTCTCGTCACATCTGCAGCTCAAGGCGAGGGTTTCTCATGCCGATCAGCACCATTCTCATCATCATTCTGATCCTCATCCTGATCGGCGCAGTACCGGCATGGCCGCATTCGCGCGCCTGGGGCTATGGGCCGTCCGGTATCGTCGGCGTTCTTCTGGTGGTACTCCTGATATTACTGCTGATGGGCAGGATCTGAGCTGAAGTTCAGGGCAGGCAAGACAGCGGCCGCGAAGCGGCGGCCGCCCCCTCGCCAGTCTGTATGTATGTGGTTAGGCAGCCTTTTGCTCGCCTGTGTCCGCTGCGGGCAAGATGCCGATATCGAAAAGGGCTTCGGCGACGGCCTTGCCCAATGGCGTGTGCGGGACCCTGCCGATGATGCCTTCGAGCCGGTCGGAAACAAGCCGGTGCGGTTCGAAGCGCAGATAGGACATCGAGACGATCTCGCGCCACATCGCCACGAACGGGCTGCCGGCGCGCAGCACCCACCACGGCATTGAGGTCAGCTTCAGCGTGCGCCCCAACGCCTTTTCCGATGCCGCCTTGATCTCCAGATCGGTGACGGCATGGCCGGGAAAGTTCAGCATTTCGTAAGGGCCGAGCTTGTCCAGATTCCGCGCCAGCCCGACGAATGCCTGGGCCAGGTCCGGCAGGTAGGCCCATTCATGCACGAGGTCGACCGGCCCAGGCGCTGTGTAGACACCCTTGTTCATCTTGGCGGCGACGATCAGGTCGAACCACGATCCGGTGCCGGTACCGCCGAAGAAATCGCCGGCCCTGAGAAGAATGGTGCGCACCCGACCGGCCTCGGCCTCACGCCGAAAAAGCTCTTCCATGGCGACACGGATGCGGCCCTTTTCGGTTGTTGGATGGAACGGCGTGTCTTCGCCGATCACCGCCGGGATCGGCGATCCGTAATTGTAGACATTGCCTGGAGCGAGGTGCAGGGCGCCGTTCGCCCGGCAGGCGGCCATGACATTCTCGGCCATCGGCAGGCACTTGCCCCAGTCGGTGTAGATCGGGTTGAGGCCGTTGAAGATGATGTCGACACCTTCGGTGGCGCGGATCAGCGCTTCGCGGTCGAGCCCGTCGCCGGCGACGGCCGTGGCGCCCTTGAGTTCCGCCGGCACCTTGCCGCTGCGGGTGACGGTGCGTACGTCGTAGCCGGCGTCGATGAAGGCCTTGGCCACCACGCGGCCGAGCCGGCCATTGGCGCCGAGGATTGCGATCTTGGTCATTGTTCGTCTCCGTGTTTGCGTTAGAACCCCAATGTGGAGCCTCCGCAGATGAATGAAAATTGACTGAAATTGGCGATCTGATATTCATTCTTGAATGGATATCGACTGGAATCTGATCAAAAGTTTCGTCACCGTGGCGGAAACCGGCAGCCTGTCGGCCGCCGCGCGAAAACTGGCCGCGAGCCAGCCGACACTCGGCCGCCACATCGCCGAGCTGGAGCAGGCGCTTGGTGTCACGCTGTTCAGGCGCGGGCGGCGCGGCTACGCGCTGACCGAGGCCGGCAGCACGCTCTATGAACGCGGCCGGGCGGTGAGCGAGCAGGCGAGTGCCTTTTCGCTGCTGGCGCTGGGGTCGGTCGAGGCGATCGAGGGCACCGTGCGCATCGCTGCCAGCGAAGTGGTGGCAGCCTATGTCCTGCCGGAGATGACGACGCGGCTCGGGATCGAGGAACCCGGCATCGAGGTCGAGATCGTGGCGTCGAACCAGGTCGAAAATCTGCTGCGCCGTGACGCCGACATCGCCATCCGCATGGTCAAGCCGGCGCAGAATGAGCTGATGGCGCGCAAGGTCTGCGATATTCCACTCTGCGCCTGCGCGGCAAGATCCTATCTCGACCGGCGCGGCCGCCCGCGCGACCCCGACGATCTTGCCGGCCATGATCTGATTGGCTTCGACCGTGGCGACGATATCATCCGCGGCTTTGCACAGCTCGGCGTCCCGCTCACCCGCAATTCCTTCCGCTTCAGGACCGACAACCAGATCGTGCTGTGGGAGGCAGTGCGGGCGGGAAACGGCATCGGTTTCGGCCAGCAGCCGTTGGCCGATCGCGATCCGCTGGTCGAGACAGTGCTGCCAGGCCTCGATCTGCCGAACCTGCCGGTGTGGCTGGCGATGCACCGCGACGTGCGTACCAGCGTTCGCATCCGCCGCGTCGCGGATTTTCTCTACGAGGAGTTGAAACGCTATTCGGCTGGGGCTGGCGCGAATTCGGCGCGGTGAGCGAGGCCTGCCATCAACAGGACGACGATCAAGAGCCCCGACAGCGCGACGAAGATCGGGCCGAAGCTCGAATGCTCGGCGACGAAGCCGATGGCCGACGGCGCCACCAGAATGCCTGAGTAGCCCATTGTGGTGACGACGCTCATGCCGGTGCCGGACGACATGCCTTCCTGGTTGCCGCCGGCCGAAAACAGAATCGGCACCATGTTGGCGATGCCGAGGCCGCAAAATGCAAAAGCCGCGATGGCGATGAAGGGCGAGGGCGCCAGTCCGGCCACCAGCATGCCGGCAGCGGCGGCAAGCGCCGAGATGCGCAGCGTCATCACCGCGCCAAAGCGGTTGCGCACGCCGTCGCCAAAGAAACGCATGACGGCCATGATGCCGGAAAAGGCGGCGTAAGCCAGGCCGGCGATGGCAAGGTCGGCGCCGAGTTCCTGTTGGAGATAGAGCGCCGCCCAGTCCAGCACCGCGCCCTCGGATATCATTGTCAGCAGCGCCATCAGTCCGATCAGATAGACCAGCGGATTTCCAGGCAGCGCGAATTTGCGATGCTCGGCAGCCTGCGGCCTGTCCTCGGCGATCAGGTAGCGGATCGCCACCGCGATCGCTGCAAAGGCCAGCGCCGTCACTACGCTTGCGTGGGCGAGATGGCCATAGCTCTGGATGGCGAACCCACCGAGAGCGCCGCCGGCGAAACCGCCAAGGCTCCAGAAGCCGTGCGACGACGACATGATGGCGCGTGACAGCCGCCGCTCCACCACCACCGCATTGGCATTCATGGCGACGTCCATGCCGCCGATCGAACCACCGAAGATGAACATGGCGATGGCCGCCAAAGGCACATTGGGGGCGAGCGCCACCGCCAGCAGGCCGAAGCTGCCGCACAGGCCGAACCAGCGCAGCACGGTGCGCGAACCATGCCTTGAGATCAGGTGTCCGCACCAGCTCATCGCCGCGACGGCGCCGGCGCCGAACAAGAGGATCAGCAGGCCGAGCGTGAACTTCGAAATGTCGAGCCGGGTCAGGAACACCGGGATCTGCGGCGCCCAGCTACCGGTCAGGAAGCCGTTGGCGAGGAAGATGGCCGCCACGGCCCACCGCCCGCGAATGGCGGTCTGCATGATTTTTTGCGCGTGCATCGCGTGGAATCCGGTCTGAAAATGGCCTCGCGGCGCAAATTAGATCGATTCAATTTGCAGTCAAGCGCTGCTCGTAGGGAAATGCTTGGACCAACGGCCGAGATAGGATCGGCATCGTTCCCAACGGACCACCTATGTTGGAGATGAGCGGAAACGCTTCTCTCCTCGTCATCACGGGCGCAGACCTCAGGATGACGAAGCCGCGAAAGCTTGACCCCACCCCAGAAGCCAGAAGGAGGTAGCCAGAGGCATTCGCCTTATAAAGTCTGCTAGTGATCCCTGGGGCGTCTTGCCTCGAACTCCGCCTTCTTGGCGTCGGAGGCCACGGTTTGGTTGAGCGCCTGCCATTCGGCATAGGGCATGCCGTAGATGATCTCGCGCGACTGGTCCTTGCTGAGGTCGACGCCCTCGGCTTGCGCCGCCTCACGATACCAGTTGGACAGGCAGTTGCGGCAGAAGCCGGCGAGGTTCATCAGGTCGATGTTCTGGACGTCGCCGCGCTCGCGCAGATGCGCGACCAGCCGGCGGAAGGCGGCGGCCTCGAAATCGCGTCTTTGCTCGTCGCTGAGTTCGGTCATGGCTTGTCGGCCTCCTTGGGCTTCCGTCACAGCGGCCCGGTGCGCGAGCCGAACATTTTCACCTGATGTATATCGGCACGGCGGTCGATCGCGTCAACGATCGGCGCCAGCCGTTCGGCCCATGCCAGCGCACCCTTGCTATCGGCGATCAGATCCTGGCGGATCTCGATCAGCGCATGGGCAAAGCCGTTGACGATCGCATGCCTGAACATGGTGTCGCCGCGCAAGGCGCCGTCATAGGGCTCGTTGTCGCCGACGACGAGGCCTTTGTCGGCGGCCAGCATGTCGATCAGCGGCCGGGCCACCCGGTCGTCGCGGTCCCATAGAATGCCGACATGCCACGGGCGCACAAAGCCCTGCATGGCCGGGGTGAAGGAATGCACAGAGAAGATGAAAGGCGCATGCATGGAAGCCTGCGCCACCGAGGCGATCATGGCGCCGACCGCGTCGTGATAGGGCCGGTAGAAGCGGTCGAGCCGCTTTTCGCGCTCTTCCCAGGCCATGGGATAATTTCCCGGCACGACGGTGCCGTCATAGAGCTGGCGGATCAGCGTCGGGTCGTCCTCGCCACGATTTGGATCGATCAGCAGCCGTGAAAAATTGGCGAGCACCGCCGGCGCGCCGAGCAGGGCCGCCAGTTCGCGCGTCACCATCTCGACACCGATGTCATAGGCGATGTGGCGGTCGAACTCCGCCGCCGGCAGGCCGAGGCTGCCATATTCTTGCGGCAGGTCGCGGCGGGCATGGTCGGCCAAGAGCATGATGCCTCGCTTGCGGTCGCCCTCGACAATATCGAACGGCGCGAAAACTGTGGATCGGGTCATTGGCGGGAAATGGTCTGTTCGCTGGCTTCCGGGGAGGGTGGTATCGTCATTCCACGAAGAGGACGCCCGCGCAATGCCGTTGTTTGGCCAAGGTTTCTGCGGAAATCTGGCAGAGGGTGGCAGACGCTGCGCCGAGGCGTTTCTAAATCGATTGGAATTGGGCAAAACGGCGCGTTGACATGCGCCCGGACTTTTCCGAAAAGGGGCGTTGAGAGATGCAAATGTGGTTCTTGAGGGGTTTCAGGATGGGTTCCGCCGGCAGGCCGCGCGTGCGCTATGCCTTGGCCATGCCGCTCCTGAGCCTTGCCATCGGCCTGTCAGCGCTGGTTGCCGCCTCGCCGGCGCGCGCCGATTTCCGCGTCTGCAACGCCACGCAGAACCTGGTCGGCGTCGGCATCGGCTACCGCGCCAAGGCCGGCTGGATCACCGAGGGCTGGTGGCACATCGAAGGATCGAGCTGCAAGACGCTGATCGAAGGACCGCTGTCATCAAGGTTTTACTATCTTTATGCAGAAGACGCCGAGCGCGGCGGACGCTGGGATGGCCCGATCAACATGTGCGTGGCCGAAAAAGAGTTCAAGATCGCCGGCGTTACCGATTGCGTCGCCCGGGGCTTCCAGCGCGCCGGATTCCAGGAATATGACACGGGCGAGCAGGCAAGCTGGATGGTCCAGCTCACCGACGAGTCCGCAACGGAAGGCGCTCCAGCCGCCCCGGGAACGAACAGTCAATGAGACGCAGCCGCAAGGTCAAGATCCTCGCCACCATCGGTCCGGCCTCCTCTTCCGAGGAGATGCTGAAGAAGCTCTTCGAAGCCGGCGCCGACGTGTTCCGCATCAATATGAGCCACACCGACCATGAGCTGATGCGGACACTTGTCGGCCGTATCCGCAACGTCGAGAAAGCCGTCGGCCGGCCGATCGGCATTCTCGCCGACCTGCAAGGGCCGAAGCTGCGCGTCGGCAAATTCGCCAATGGCAAGGAGGTGCTGAAGCCTGGCCAGACCTTCACGCTCGACGACAATCCCGAGCCAGGCACCTCGACAAGGGTCTATCTGCCGCATCCCGAAATCCTGAGCTCGGTCGAAGCCGGTCACCGTCTTTTGATCGATGATGGCAAGCTCGAATTGAAGGCGGTCAAGAGCAACGGCAAGGCGATCGTCTGCACCGTCGTTGCCGGCACCACCATTTCCGACAAGAAGGGCGTCAGCCTGCCCGATACCGACCTGCCGGTCGGGGCGCTGACCGAGAAGGACCGCAAGGACCTCGATGCCGTGCTGACCACCGGCGTCGACTGGATCGCGCTGTCGTTCGTGCAGCGGCCGGAGGACCTGGCAGAAGCGCGCAAGATCGCCCGTGGCCGGGCGCTGATCATGGCCAAGATCGAAAAGCCGCAAGCCGTCGCCCGGCTGGCCGAGATCATCGACCTTTCGGATGCGCTGATGGTCGCCCGCGGCGACCTCGGCGTCGAGATGCCGCTCGAAGCGGTGCCCGGCATCCAGAAGCAGATCACGCGCGCCGCGCGCCGCGCCGGCAAGCCGGTGGTGGTCGCCACGCAGATGCTGGAATCGATGATCACCGCACCGGTGCCGACCCGCGCCGAAGTGTCCGATGTCTCGATCGCCGTGTTCGAAGGCGCCGACGCGATCATGCTGTCGGCCGAGTCCGCCGCCGGCGCCTATCCGGTCGAGGCGGTGGCGATGATGAACCGGATCGCCACCAAGGTCGAAACCGATCCGACCTATGCCGGCATCATCAATGCGCAGCGCTCGGAACCGGAAGCGACCGGCGCCGATGCCATCTCGCTGGCCGCCCGCGAAATCGCCGAGACGCTCAAACTGTCAGCGATCATCACCTACACGGCGTCCGGCACGACCGGTCTGCGCGCCGCGCGCGAGCGGCCGCAGGTGCCGATCGTGGCGCTGTCGCCGATCGTCAATACGGCGCGGCGGCTGTCGCTGTTGTGGGGCACGCATTGCGTTGTCTCGCCCGATGCCATCGACCTTGATGACATGGTCGACCGCGCCTGCCGTATCGCTCTGGACGAAGGGTTCGGCAAGCCGGGCGATCGCGTCATCGTCACCGCCGGCGTGCCGTTGCGAACGCCGGGTTCCACCAACATGCTGCGCATCGCCTATATCGGCTCGGAGGCGCAGGCCAGCCGCTAAAGCGCGCTCGACCGGCCTCATGCGACGCGCTTTAGGTTCTTGTTTTTATGCATGTCGTTACCGCAAAACCGCTGCACACTTTTGCGCGACATGCATTAGAGCGGTTCATCGTTTCACGGAAACGCCGAACCGCTCTATCTCTTTGTTTCTGCGCAATTCCCTAGGGAAAGCGTTATGCGCTTTTCCCGGAAAACCGTTTCACACTTTTCCTGGAATTGCATTAGCTATGCACGCCGCCGCCCAAGCGCGCAGCGATTTTGGGCAACGATGTGCATAAGCGACGAAGTGAGCAGGCGCCCCGCCTGCGGTCGCGTCAGGCAGGCGAAGCGACGGCGAGCGCGATCGAGATTATCAGCAAGAGCGGTCCCATCCATTTGAAATGACTGGGAAGGCGTGCCAGCCAAGTCTGTTGGCTGGCCTGGGGCTGGTTCGGCATCTGGAGGAATCCATACCCTACGCCGGACATCCACAGGCCGGCGCAGAACATTATGAACTCGTCGATGTAGGCTGCAATCATGGTTGCCTCGGTCTGGGTATTTGCAGTCGGCGGAATCGTCTGGCGTCGCAGAAATGCGGCCAGTTTAACCGATAAAGCGGCGCTGTCCCACCGGCATCAAATGCCTTCGCCGGCAAGCTCCTCCGAAAGCGTGGCGACCTGATCCTGGGCGCTGCGCATCATCGGATAGATGGTGAGCACGCGCTGCCAGGCTTCCAGCGCGGACTGCTTGTGGCCGGTCGCGGCCATGATCTGCGCCAAGCCGGAAAGCGCGCCGAAATGGCGTGGCTCGAGCCGCAGCGTATGGTCGATGTCCGACATCGATTTCCCAAAATTCTTCATCATGAAGTGCGCGGTGGCGCGCCGGTTCCAGCCTTCGGCATAGGTCGGCTGCAAGGTCACCACCTGATCGAGGAAATCGAGCGCCACGTCGAACTTCTGGTTTTCGATGGCCTTTTGCGACCATTGCATCATCAGGTCGATGGAGGCGCTGCCGGACTGGGACCATTCGCTCCAGATGCGGCCGGCAATCCGCTCGGCGGCTTTTTCGTTGCGCTCGCGCTTCAGGTCGACAAACAGTTGGTCGAGCCTTGCCTCTTTGGTCGTGACAACCGGAGGGGTGGCCGGGTCTTCCGCTTGAGCCGGAAGCGAGATCGAACCGAAAAGAAAAAAGGCCGCGAGAAATGCAAAACGAATCCGCATCATCGGAATCTAACCCCGGACGGCGGATCGTCAAACTGAATTTAGCGTGAAAGGGCCGGCATGCCGGCATTAGAGCGCCACGCGTCCTTTTGGACGCGTAAAGGACGCTCTAACACTTTAAATTCTCCGCATCGTACTTTCCGAAAATCGATTCCGATTTTCGGGTCGATGCGGTAACATCATATGCGCGCGGCGCAAGGCCGCGCTACTAGGCTCAGCCCTGGCGCGCCTTGTAGCGCGGAGCGGTCTTGTTGATGATGTAAACGCGGCCCTTGCGGCGAACCAGCTGGTTGTCGCGATGACGCGCCTTCAGCGCCTTGAGCGAATTCTTGATCTTCATGGTCTTGCCCGTTGGTGTAGGCCCGGTCCCGGGCCGAATTATAAAGGCGCGCCAGAAGACGCGCCTCAAGACTTGTGCGTGGCTCATAGACGAGGAGCCTTGCCCATGTCAACCGTAAGCATGCTTCATAGATGAAGCCGGTGTGGCGGATACTGGAGCGACGACGTTCGGCAATATTCAGCCGCGGCGGCTGGTCCGCGTGAAATGGCCCATCTTGCGGCCCGGCCGCGCCTCGGCCTTGCCGTAGAGATGCAACATCAGATCGGGCTCGGCGAGCAGGGCCGGAACGCGCAAGACATCGTCGCCGATCAAATTCTCCATGACGCAGTCGAAATGGCGGCCGGGATTTCCGAGCGGCAGGCCGGCTACGGCGCGAATATGCTGCTCGAATTGCGAGACGACGCAGGCGGCTTCCGTCCAGTGGCCGGAATTGTGGACGCGGGGCGCGATCTCGTTGGCCAGCAATGAACCGTCGGCGAGGACAAAGAACTCGACGCCGATGACACCGACATAGTCGAGCGACGCCAGTATCCTTGCCGCCGCCGCCTGCGCCGCCGCGGCGGTTTCGGAGGTGATCGGGGCCGGCAGGGTGGACGTATGCAGGATGCCGTCGCGATGGACGTTCTCGGCCGGATCGTAGGCGGCAAGCGAACCGTCCAGCCCACGCGCCGTGATCACCGAGATCTCGCGCTCGAAGGCGACGAAGGATTCTAGGATCAGCGGCACATTGCCCATCGCCTCGCAGGTGCCGGCGAACCCGCCCGTTTCCATGTTGCGGAAGACTCGCTGGCCCTTGCCGTCATAGCCCATGCGCCGCGTCTTCAATATGCCGCTGCCGTCAAACTTTTTCAGCGCCGCCGTCAGTTCCTCGTCCGTGTCGACGGGACGGAAATCGGCGGTTTGGATGCCGATGCCGTTGAGGAATTGCTTTTCCGCCACCCGATCCTGAGCCACTTCCAGGGCGCGCGCCGGTGGATAGACCGGCACCGTTGCGGCAAGCGCGTTGGCGGCCACGACCGGCACGTTCTCGAACTCATAGGTGACGACGGCGCTGGCTGCCGCCAGTTCGGCAAGTGCTGCCGTATCGTCATAGGCGGCAACGATCTGCCGGTTGGCGAGTTGGGCGGCCGGGCAATCGGCTTGCGGCTCCAGCACCACAGTGCGATAGCCGAGGCGAGCCGCTGCCATGGCCAGCATGCGGCCGAGCTGGCCGCCACCGATGATGCCGATGGTCGATCCCGCGGGCAGGCTCACGGCGCGTCCGTGGGTTCGGACGCGACCTTGGCGGTCTGGGCGGCGCGCCAGCTATCCAGCCGGGCAGCGAGTTCCTCGTCGTTCAGCGCCAGCACGGCGGCGGCCAAAAGGGCGGCATTGGTGGCGCCCGCCTTGCCGATAGCCAGCGTGCCGACCGGAATGCCGGCCGGCATCTGCACGATGGAGAGCAGCGAGTCCTGTCCCGACAGCGCTTTCGATTCCACTGGCACGCCGAAGACCGGCAGCGGCGTCATCGCCGCCGTCATGCCGGGCAGATGCGCCGCACCGCCGGCGCCGGCGATGATCACGCGAAATCCGGCCGCCTTGGCGCCCTTGGCGAACTCATAGAGCCGATCGGGGGTGCGATGGGCCGAGACGATCAACCGCCTGTGCGGGATGCCCAGCGCCTCGAGCGTTTCGGCGGTGTGGCGCATCGTTGCCCAGTCGGACTGGCTGCCCATGATGATGGCGACGTCGGCGCGTTGATCGTTCAAGCTTCTGCTCCCGGCGACAAAGGCGCGCATTAGCGGAATTCGGAGAGAGCCGCAAGGATGCGGTTACTGCAGCGCGCCCTTCTTAGCCAAGGGAACGTCACCGCGAAAAAGAGCGTCATCCAAACCTTTGGCTCGGGGGTATTGTGAGAACATTCTATACTGACGCTGACGTTGGCTAAGGCCGCGTTCGTAATCCGCTGACCTTCAACGGCTTATCGTAGTTAGCGATAGATAACATTTTCAAGAGTGCTGTCAGCATAGGCATCCGAGTTTGTGAGGTGCCCGTCATAAGAGCCCACTTTATTGACGACGGCGCCATTCTTAAAAACGATCTGAAGGCCGTGTTCAGGCTCCCAATCACAATTGCACTCAAGTGACACGTATATGCCATTATCACCTTCGGGCCGGCGGCTAACGAAGGCCTCTCCGCCAAGCTGCACGAATTGCCATATCTCGGAAGGTGAGCTGATAGATGGGAAATCATCGGCTGGTTCAATGTTTGCTTTGACGTCAAGATAATATTTGAAGATATGCGATGCTGCTGCCCTAAGAACAGTATTGGGCGCTTCCAAGAAGTTTGCAATCGCTTTGTGGAAATCTTCAACTGGAGGGTCTTCGTCGTATCCTTCAACGAGTATTCTGCATTTGTCCCCATTCATAACCGCCAACGAGATGGGCTCGCTAACGTAGCAACCGTTGCGTTCATCAAATCTACATTCGCCAAGGCCTGGAATTTTCATTATTGCGCTCCTTCCAAGGGGGCATAAACAGAAATGAAAGAGAATCATCCATCGGTAGAATCTTCGGTAGATAATCTACTCGACGCCGCGAGCCTAATCCGGCCAGCGCAAGGCGCCGGACGACACCTTGCGAGGCTGGTTCATGGCGTCGGCGGGGCGCTCGGCGCTCAGCAACGCCCGCATGCGCTCGGCGACGATCTCCGCCTCGCCCGGATGCAGATTGCACGGATCGAGGAAGAAATGCCCGCGTTCCACTTCGTGGTTGCGCACGATGATCGGAGGCGAGCCCGCCGCCAGCGCCGAGGCGAGGCCGGCGGCGCTGAAGCCGCTTTCCGGCCGGACGAAGACTTGCAGGCGATCGAGCGGGTTGGCGGTCGGATCGGGGATGATCTCGGCGCCAATTCCGGCAATGCCTTGCAAGGCGTCCTTCCACAGGTTGAGCGCCGCTTCCTCCCGTTGCCGGATGCCGGCATGGTCGCGCTTTTCCCAGGCTTCGAGTGCGGCAATAGTGCCGGCGATGCTTTCCTTGCCGACCTTCATGGCGCGCGCAACGCCACGGTTCTGGAGATAGGCGGCCCGCACCAGGTCCTTGCGCCCCGTGACGATGCCGCTGGTCGGGCCTGAGAGGAATTTGTGGCCGCTGTAGATGACGATATCGGCGCCGCGCGCGAGGAAGCCCCGCAGATCATATTCCGAGGCGGCGTCGACGATGACCGGAACATTCCTGGCGTGGCAGATCTCGCAGAATTCCTCCAGCGACAGCATGCCGTATTGCACGGTGTGATGGGCAACGACGTAGAGGCCGGCCGCGGTGCGGTCCCGGATCGCGTCGCGCACATGATAATCCTGCGTGACGCTGACGGTGCCGGCCGGGATGGTTTTTGCTCCGGCAAGGCGGATCGACTGGTCGATCGGCGCGCCGTAATTGACGATGTGGCCCAGCTGGACGATGACCTCCGACTTCAGCCCTTCCGTGTCGTCCGGCAGCCGCTCGATCGCCAGCAGGTTGGTGCCGGTCATGGAGCCGGCAATCGCCATGGTGATGCCGCTGGCGCAGCAAGCGGTGATGAAGCCGGCCTCGCCGCCGGTGAGGCGCGCGACGACCGTGCTTGCGGCGCGTTGCAGGTCGTCCATCTCCACCCATTGCGAGGCGATTTCGGCCATCGCGCTGATCGCTTCCGGGACAATGATCGAGGCGCCGAGCGACGTCATAGTACCGGAAACATTGATGATCGGGCGAAGGCCGAGCCGTTCGCGGATTGTCGTGTTGGAGCCGTTTGCGGAATAGGTTTTCATCGTTTGCGTATCCATGGGTGAAAATTCAGGCGGCGATCTCGACGACCGCCTCGATTTCGACTGTGATGTTGCCCGGCAAGGAGCCGACGCCGATCGCCGAACGAGCATGCCCGCCGATGCCGTCAAAGACGTCAGCGAAAAGATCGGAGCAGCCGTTCACCACTTTCGGGTGGTCGCTGAAGGTCGGGATCGCATTGACGAAGCCAAGCAGCTTGACGATGCGCACGATGCGGCCGAGGTCACCAGCCGCGGCGTGCATGACGGCGAGCAGGTTCAAGCCGGTGAGGCGGGCATGCGCATAGGCCTCTTCCACCGTGACGTCGTCACCCACCTTGCCGGTATAAAGCGTGCCATCGGCGCGCAACGGCCCCTGGCCGGAAAGGAAGATCAGGCGTCCGCTCTCGGCGTGGGTAACGAAGTTGGCGATGGGTGTTGGCGGCTCGGGCAGCGTCAGGCCCAGTTCAGCGAGCCGGATGTAAGGCGTCATAAAAAGCTCCTTGCGACAGCTTTCGCTGCCCGGTGTCAGAAATGCGAGGCGCGGAACCGTGCCAGGAAGTTGCGAAGGCGTTCGTTCTCGATCTCCGCCCCCAGGATCTCGGCGGGCGGCCCGGCAGCGCTGACGCTGCCATCCGCCATGAAGACGATGCGGCTCGAGGCGTCGCGCGCAAAGGCCATTTCATGCGTGACCATCAGCATCGTCATGCCGTCCTCGGCCAGGCTGCGCACGACCGCGAGTACCTCGCCGACGAGTTCGGGATCGAGCGCGGAGGTTATCTCGTCGAGAAGCAGGATCTTCGGTTCCATCGCCACGGCGCGGGCAATGCCGACGCGCTGCTGCTGGCCGCCGGAAAGCTCAGCCGGCAGGCTGTCGGCCTTGTGGGCGAGGCCGACCCGGCCAAGCCAGTGCTCGGCGATCTGGCGGGCCTCGGCGTCGCTCTTGCCACGCACCTTGCGCAGGCCGAGCATGATGTTGCCGGCCGCCGTCAGATGCGGGAACAGGTTGAAGCTCTGGAACACCATGCCGGTCTCGGCGCGCATCGCCGCCAGGTCGCGCTCGCTGCGCCGCTGGCGCGTGGCGGCCTCACGGTAGCCGACCTCCTTGCCGTCGATGCGGATCGAGCCGCTGTCATAGCTCTCGAGGAAATTGACGCAGCGCAGCAGCGTGGTCTTTCCGCTGCCGGATGGCCCGATGACCGACACCACCTCGCCGCGTTTCACCTCGAGACTGACGGCACGCAGCACCTCGACGGTGCCGAAGGCCTTGGAGACATCGCGTACATCGAGCAGAGCGGCATTGGCGTTTGCGGACATCTTGCTATTCCCGGATAAAGGAGAAACGCCGCTCCAGCCGCCGGCTGGCGAGCGAAAGGGCGTAGTTGACCGCGAAGTAGACGAGCGCGCCGAAGATGTAGAGCGGCATTGCCTCGTAGGTGCGGCCGATGACCTGGTTGATGGCCTGCATCAGGTCGGTGATGCCGAGCAGCGAGACCAACGCGCTGCCCTTCACCGCATCGGTGACGCCATTGATCCATGGCGGCAGGAAGCGCCTGAACGCCTGCGGGAAGATGACGTAGGCCAGGCGCTGGCGAAAGGTCAGGCCGATCGCCATCGCCGCTTCGGATTGCCCTTTCGGAATGGAGGCGACCGCGCCCCTGAGATACTCGACGACCTGCGCCGTCTTGAACAGAGTTAGCGCCAGCACGGCCGCCCAGAAGGACTGCAAATGGACGCCGACGGCAGGCAGGCCGTAATAGACGAAGAAGATGAGCACCAGGATCGGGATGCCGCGGATGGTGTCGCTGAAAATGCGCACCGCCCAGCGCAGTGGAGCCGGACCGTAGACAAGGCCGACGCCCATCAATACGCCGGCGATGAGCGACAGCACCACGACCAGCAGCGACACCCAGAGCGTCAGGGCGAAACCCTGGGCCAGGAAAGGCAAGGCGTAGAGGATCTGGCCGAGCATCTAGCGTGCCGCCCTGAACCGGCGCTCGACGAGCCGCAGCCCGAAAAGCAGCGCGTAGCCCGTCAGCAGATACATGGCCGTCACCACGAGGTAGACCTCCACGATCCGGAACGTGTTGAAGTTGATCCACTGGGCGCCGTAGGTGAGTTCGGGCACCGAGATGACCGAGGCGACGGACGTGTCCTTGAACAGCGATATGAAGGTGTTGGAGAGCGCCGGCAGCGTGATCCGCAGCATCGTCGGCAGCCGCACGTGGATGAGCCTTTGCCAAGGCGTCAGGCCGATTGCCTTGCCGGCGTCGATCTGGCCGCGCGGAACGGCTTCGAGCCCCGAGCGAAACACCTCGACCAGATAGGCGCCGCTATAGAGCGACAGCGTGGCGATGAACGAGGTCTGCGCGGAGTAGGCGATGTCGACCACGGTCGGCAGGCCGTAGAAGACGAGATAGACGAGCAGGATCAGCGGCACGTTGCGGATGAACTCGACATAGGCGGCGATGACGGCCCGCACCACGCGTCCGGCCGAAACGTACCAGACCGCCAGAACCAGCCCGATGACGATGCCGATGGCGATCGAAATCACGGCGAGTTCAAGGCTGAGCAGCAGCCCGCCCCAGAGCTTGTCGAAATGCCGCCAGATCAGGTTGAAATTGAGGGCATAGCCCATGCGTCCGCCTCAGTGCCAAGGGCCATCGGGGAGAAAGAGGCGGAAGGGCGCCGATTGCCGCCCTTCCGCCGGCTGTATCAGATGACCGGGAAGCCGGGATGGCGCGCCGGTGGCTCCAACCCGAAATAGTCCTTGAACGCGGCGTCGTAGAGCGCCGTTTCATGACCGAACATTGCCGTTGCGAAGGCTGTGTTGACGAAGGCCAGCCAGTCGGGATCGCCTTGCCGCAGTGCTGCACCGTATAGCATCGAGAACCAGCTCTTGCCGGCGTCGAAATATTTGTCCGGATTGCGCGAGGCGAGCCAGCGCACCGTCGACAGATCGACGGCGGCCGCATCGGCGCGCTTCGATTCCAGCGCCTGCAGCACATTGGCCTGGGTGTCGATCTGCATCACCTGCGACTCCGGCAGGACGAGATGCACATTTTGCTCGGCATCGACGTTCTGCAGGATGGAAATCCGTGTTGCCGAACCACCGGCGAGCAGCTTGTCGAAAGTCTTGTTCTCAGCGGTCGGCAGCGTCAGCAACGCCACACCTTCAACATAATAAGGTCTGGAGAAGTTGATCAGCTGCGAGCGCTGGGCGGTCATGGTCATGAACTGGATGGTGATGTCGACCTTGTTGGTGGTCACGTTGGGAATGCGCTGTGCCGGATCCTGCATGACGAACTCGACCTTGGTCGGATCGTCGAACAGACCCTTGGCAAGGATGCGCCCCATGGTGATGTCCATGCCGACGAGTTCGCCGGCGTCGTTTTCGAAGTGCCAGGGCGCGTTGGTGCTGCCGGTGCCGACGATCAGCTTGCCGCGATCGAGAACGGTGCGCAGCAGGCTGTCGGATGCGGCCTGGGCCGCGGCTTTCTGGACATCGACCGCTGTGGCCGCGCTCATCACGCCGGCCGTTGCCAGCCCGGCCATGCCCAGTTTCAGAAAATCACGTCTCTTGGATGTATCGTTCACGGCGACCTCCTTTTTCGTGTTGTGTTCCCCTTGGCAGACACATGCGTCACTATAATTTGTCTCTTACAAAAGACACATGTATCCTGTACAAGACAGATACTAACATCGGGAATCAACAATGCAAGATGGCAATGCCTTGGCGGCTCGGCTGGATATCGGTCCGGGCGAGGACAGGATTTCGGTCTCTCGCGAGAAGGGTCTCAACCGGGTGCTCCATATCCTGGAGTTCCTGCACACGACCCAGCGCGCGGTCGGCATCGGCGACCTTGCCAAGGGCGTGAATGCGCCCCGGTCGACGACCTACACGCTGGTGCGCGAACTCGTGGATGCGGGCCTGCTGGAAATGGCCGGCGACGGCAACCGGGTCTATTTCGGCAAGAAGCTCTATCTCTACGGAATGGACTATGTCAGGGGCAACGACCTGCTCAGGAGAGGCCGCCAGGAGGTCGACAATCTGTCGCGCGAGACGGGCGAGACCTCGGAATTGTGCATGCTGCAAAGCGGCCGCTACACGATCGTCCACTCCAGTCCGGGCACCAGGCCGTTCCGCATCAGCTCGGCCACCGGCTTGCAGATCCCGCTTCCCTGGACCGCTTCGGGGCGTCTGCTGCTGGCCGGTTTCGAAAGGGCCGCGATCGAAGACATGGTGTCCGAAGACGACCTCGTTCTGCCGGACGGCCGCAGATTGCGGCTCGACGATTTCATAGCCGACATCGCCACCGCCAAGGCGACCGGCCATTGCATCACGTCAGGGCTGGTCGATGCCTACACAAAATGCCTGGCCGCACCGGTCTTCTCGGCGCCTGGCAAGGTGGAGGCGACGATGTGCCTGGTGGTGCCGATAGACACGTCCGAAGCAAAGACCGGCGAGCTCATTGCCTTGCTGCGGGGGCGCGCGGCCAGCCTGTCGATCTCGTGATCCGGCTTCCACCGAGGCGCCGCCGGCGGCTTTGCTCACGCAATGATGTCGGGGATGATCCGGTCTTCCAGCGCCATCAGCCTATCCTTCAGGAAGAGCTTCTTTTTCTTCATGCGCTGGATCTGCAGCGGGTCGCAACTCATGGCGATCATCGCGTTGATGGCGGCGTCGAAATCGGCGTGTTCCTGCTTCAGCCGAGAATATTCGAGGCGGATATCAGCCTGTTCCTGTTCGGACATTACCTACCGTCTGCACGTCTGCGACGCCCAAAATGGGCTTGATTTGGGCGGGGGCGGCATATTTTGCCACCGGCGCGCAGCCCTTACCACATTTCACATTGTCGTGGAATGCTACCACGCAGCATTCGACATCGATGCCCGATGGTGGCAGAGTGTCATGGTGCCGTCACAGATGCGAGCCTGCGGTGGAACGCGCCTTGACGGCTGCAATCGAGGAAACCATGAAAGGGAGAACCAATCATGTCTCTTGCATCCCATCTTGATGAGTTGCAGCGGAAACACGGCGACATCGAGCGTGAGCTCGACGATGCGATGAACCATCCATCGGTCGACGACCTCGAAATCGTGAATCTGAAGCGGCGCAAGTTGGCAATCAAGGACGAGATTGAAAAACTGAAGGCGAAACCGACGACGCACTGACGCTCCTCCAGGACTAGCTGCGCCGCTTTCGGCGCGCGACCATCTTTCCGGTGGCAGCCATGCCGCCGGGAGTGGCGCTTTGTTTTAACCTCTGAACATGGCTCCTGCCACTGGCGACATCGAAGGTGTTTGCCGCCGCCTTCTGTTATGGATTTGCTAGGTCTGCCTGACTGTCGCCATTGACAAGCCATCTTTGCTCCTCCACCTCATGCCCGGACCTTCGCATCGGCCCGAAAACCGGATCCGGTTTTCGGAAAGCACGTTGCGCAGATTAAAAGCGTTGGAGCGTACTTTGTGCGTCCAAGTGGACGCGCGTCGCTCCAGAAATAAAAGGCAGCCGGCATGACCGGATATTTTTCCTCCCCCTTTGCGCGCCGCACATCGGTCGGTGTCGATGTCGGCGGCGTGATGGTCGGCGGGAGCGCCCCTGTCGTCGTGCAGTCGATGACCAACACCGATACCGCCGATGTCGACCAGACGGTCGCCCAGGTTGCCGCACTGCATCGCGCCGGCTCCGAGATCGTGCGCATTACCGTCGACCGTAACGAGAGCGCCGCCGCCGTGCCCGCCATTCGCGACCGGCTTGCCCGGCTCGGCATCAACGTGCCGCTGGTCGGCGATTTCCACTATATCGGCCACAAGCTGCTCGCCGACCATCCGGCCTGCGCGGAGGCTTTGGCGAAATACCGCATCAACCCCGGCAATGTCGGCTTCAAGGACAAGAAGGACCGACAGTTCACTGACATCGTCGAGATGGCGATCAAATACGACAAGCCGGTGCGCATCGGCGTCAACTGGGGTTCGCTCGACCAGGAACTGCTGACCCGGCTGATGGACGACAACCAGGCCCAGGGCTTTCCGCTGACCGCGCAGGAAGTGACGCGCGAGGCGATCGTGCAGTCGGCCATTCTGTCGGCCGAAATGGCCGAGGAGATCGGCCTTGGCCGCGACAAGATCATCCTGTCGGCCAAGGTCAGCGGCGTGCAGGACCTGATCGCCGTCTATACCGAGCTTGCCACCCGCTCCAACCACGCACTGCATCTCGGCCTGACCGAGGCCGGCATGGGCTCGAAAGGCATCGTCGCCTCGTCTGCGGCGATGGGCATCCTGCTGCAGCAAGGCATTGGCGACACCATTCGCATCTCGCTGACGCCGGAACCGAATGGCGACCGCACCCGCGAGGTGCAGGTGTCGCAGGAACTGCTGCAGACCATGGGCTTCCGGCAATTCGTGCCGATCGTCGCTGCCTGTCCGGGTTGCGGGCGCACCACTTCGACCGTATTCCAGGAACTCGCCCAGAACATCCAGGCCGATCTCAGGAAGAACATGCCGGTGTGGCGGGAAAAATATCCAGGCGTCGAGAACCTCAAGGTCGCGGTGATGGGTTGCATCGTCAATGGCCCCGGCGAATCCAAGCACGCCGATATCGGCATTTCGCTGCCCGGCACGGGCGAGACGCCGACGGCGCCAGTATTCGTCGACGGCAAGAAGGCGGCGACGCTGCGCGGGCCGTCGATTGCCGCCGACTTCGAGAAGATGGTCGCCGACTATATCGAGAACCGGTTCGGACAACACGGCAAGGCCGCAGCGGAGTAAGTCGATGCGCTTCCGCCGGGCGACGCTGGTCTTGCTTGCCGGGCTGGGCTGGGCAACTGCCGTCCACGCCGATCCGCCGCGTCCCGCCAAGCAGCGCCTGATCGACCGGGTCTGCAACCTGATCGAGGCCCATGCGAACCAGAACGGCCTGCCCGAGGATTTCTTTGCCCGGCTGATCTGGAAGGAAAGTCGCTTCGACCCCAATGCGCTCAGTCCGGTCGGCGCCGAAGGTATTGCCCAGTTCATGCCGGGCACCGCCAAGATGCGCGGTCTCGCCAATTCCTTCGATATCGAGCAGGCCATCCCGGCCTCGGCGAAATATCTCGCCGAACTGAAAACCGGCTTCGGCAATCTGGGTCTCGCCGCCGCCGCCTACAATGCCGGCGAAACCCGGGTTTCGCGCTGGCTGAAATCCGGCGGCTTCCTGCCGATGGAAACCGAAAGCTACGTTCTGGACGTCATGGGCGAGCCGGCCGACAGGTTCACCGACACCGCCTATGCCGGCATCGTCCGGCCGCTCGACAAGAAAGCGAACTTTGCGGTCGCCTGCCGTACGCTGCCGGTGATCATGTCGAGAACCGTGGCCATGGCCTCGATCAACGTCAAGCCTTGGGGCGTGCAGGTGGCCGGCAATTTCCGCCGCGGCGCGGCGCTCAGCCAATGGAGCAGTGTGAAGCGCCGGTTTCCGGCCTTGCTCGGCGGCAGCAATCCGGTGGTCAGCCGGGTGCGCACCCCGATCGGCCGGCGCGGCATCTATGCGGTGCGGATCGGCGCCGACACCAAAGCCAAGGCCGACAATATCTGCCAGAAACTGCAAAGCGTTGGCGGCGCCTGCATTGTGGTGCGAAATCGATAGGTCTCGGCGGGCGGCCTCGCGAAGACATTGGCAAAGCATCGCCAGAACCGCGCATCGGACGCACGGTTCTGGCAAGCTCAAACCCCGAAGGCGCCCCCCGCCGATCGGATGACGCGGAACCTATGTTTGCCTTCGAGGGAGGTCAATTCGACGGATGGGTATCCGGCTGACTATTATTGGGTGGAATTTTGCCAGCCGTTGCGGGCGGGTTCAGTTGTTGCGCGCCGCCACGAATTTGGCAGCTTCTTTCAGAAGCGCGGCGTCTTCGCCATAGGGATCAAGCAGCGCATGCGCCTGGTCGACCAGCCCGTTGAGCTGGCCCCGCGCCCAGTCGGCGCCGTGCAGCGCCACCAGCGTCGCCTTGCCGGCGGCGGCATCCTTGCCGGTGGCCTTGCCCATCTGGCTGGCGTCCGCCGTCAGGTCGAGCAGGTCGTCGGCAAGCTGAAAGGCCAGCCCGATCGCCGAGCCGAACTCGGCCAGTCTTTCGCGGTCGGCCGGTGGCGCGCCGGCAATGATCGCACCCGCCTCGCAGGCGAAGCGCATCAGCGCACCGGTCTTCATCGCCTGCAGCCGGATGATCCCGGCTTCGTCCGGCCTGATATGCTCGGCTTCGAGATCGAGCGTCTGGCCGCCAACCATGCCGCCGGCCCCGGCGGCGCGGGCAAGCGCCAGCACCAGAGCTGCCCTGCGCTCAGCCGGCAGCGCTGTCGCCTCATCGGCGATGATGTCGAAGGCAAGTGTCAGCAAGGCGTCGCCGGCGAGGATGGCGGTCGCCTCGTCGAAGGCCTTGTGCACGGTCGGCTGGCCACGGCGCAAATCGTCGTCATCCATGGCCGGCAGATCGTCATGAATCAGCGAATAACAATGCACGCATTCGAGCGCGGCGGCCACGCGCAGCGCCGCTTCGCCGTCGGCGGAAAACAGCGCGGCACTTTCCAGGACCAGGAATGGGCGCAGGCGCTTGCCGCCGTTCAACACGCCGTGGCGCATCGCCGCCATCAGGTGTTCCGGCCGCGCGATCTCGCCGGAATGCGGGCGTTCATCGAGAAGTTGCCTGAGCAGCGCCTCGAGCGGGCCAGCGCGTGCGACAAGTGCTGCCTCGAACGGCATTTGGTCGTCTTTCGTCATGGCCGGGACCGGTAGCCGACACTCAGACGTTGCGCAAGAAGCCAAGCGCCATTATGCCGGGGGCAGGGAGTAGCGTGGGTTGGACGGCTTGGCGGAACCGATCGTCGATCTCGAAACCGAAGGGTTGGACATGGCGGGTAGACCGAAACGCGGCAACCGCATCGGTCTCAAACGCTGGGCCCGGCGCGGCATTGCCGTGGTCCTTGTGCTGGCGCTGATCCCGGCGGTGCTGACCTTCCTTTACCTGCCGTGGTTCGTGCATCCCGTGTCGACGCTGATGCTGAAGGATCTGGCGACGTTTTCCGGCTATGACCGGCGCTGGGTTTCGATCGACGATGTGGCGCCGGTGCTGGCGCATTCGGTCATCATGTCGGAGGACGGGCAGTTCTGTTTCCACCGCGGCATCGATCTCGGCGAATTGAGGGGCGTCGTCGACGATGCGCTGTCGGGTGAGATGACGCGGGGCGCCTCGACCATCACCATGCAGACGGTGAAGAACCTCTATCTCTGGTCACGGCCGCTGGGCTCGGTGCGCAAGGTCGTCGAACTGCCGCTTGCCGTCTATTTCGACGCGGTGATGTCGAAACGGCGCATCATGGAAATCTACCTCAACATCGCCGAATGGGGACCGGGCATCTATGGCATCGAGGCCGCCGCCCAGCACCATTTCGGAGTTTCGGCAAAACAATTGTCGCGGCGGCAGGCGGCGCTGCTTGCCGTCACCTTGCCGAACCCGATCGCGCGCAACCCGGCCAAACCCGGGCCGGGGCTGAGACGGCTGGCCTCGCTGATCGAGCGGCGTGCGGGCCGGTCCGGCGCCTATGTCGGCTGCCTGCAGTAGCGGCAAAAAAATTCGCTGCAGCGCTGGCCAAAACGGCATCAGGCGTGTATAGGCACCCGACTTTCTCAGATTCCGGCCCCTGATGCGGCCCTTTCACGAGGGCGGCCGGGGCATTTTGACCATCTAGTGGAGCATATCCATGGCCGTTCCGAAACGAAAAACCTCTCCGTCCAAGCGCGGCATGCGCCGCTCGGCCGACGCCCTCAAGGCGCCGACCTATGTCGAGGACAAGAATTCCGGTGAGATGCGCCGGCCGCACCATATCGACCTGAAGACCGGCATGTATCGCGGCCGCCAGGTGTTGACGCCCAAGGAAAGCTGAAACCAGCTTGCCTGGGAAAGCTGAGAAGCTTTCCACGGGTTCGTGACTACCAATGGACCGGCCTCTGGCCGGTCCTTTTGCATTTGCGCGCAGATATAGCTGACACCGAACGAACCCCAGGCATCCCAGCAGCCGTATCGATTGACTTTCGGCTGACACGGTTATTTCGCACCGTCTTTGTCCGTGTTCGCGGCTGCATGCGAAAATTCTTGACGGCGCATGCCGGGCGCCTACTACAGAAGGCAGTCCAACCGGAGCCGCCAGATGTTCGGTGCCATTCCGCTGCTGATCGTGCCCTTCGTTCTCTACAATCTCGGGCTTCTGGGAATATTCGGCGGCGGCGACGATCCGTGGGCGACAGAGATGTTCTCGGTCCGCATGATGTCGGGCGGCGTCTTCTCGATGACCCTTGGCGACCTGATGGTGCTGATCGGGCTCATCTTCTTCTTCGTCGAAATGGTGAAGGCGACGCGCACGACGAACGCGTCGATCATGGACCATCTGTTGTCCACCTTCGTCTTCGTGGCTTTCCTGGTCGAGTTCCTGCTGGTGAAGGGCGCGGCGCATTCCGTCTTCTTCACGCTGACGGTCATCGCGCTGATCGATGTACTGGCCGGCTTCTCGGTATCGATGCGGTCGGCGAGCCGCGACATCAACATGAATTGAGTTCAGCCGGGGTCGGCGGTGAAGCCGGCGGCCTCGATGCCGGCGATTGCGGCTGCCTCGTCATTGTCCGACGTATCGCCGGAAATGCCGACCGCGCCGACGATGGCGCCTGATTTGTCACGGATCAGCACTCCGCCGACGACGGGCAGGACGCGGCCGCCCGACACGTCGGAGACGCCGGCCATCAGATGCGGGCGTTCCTTGGCGAAGGCTTCCGCGCGGCGTGAGCCCATGCCGATGGCAAGCGCGCCATAGGCCTTGCCGGCCGACATTTGCGGACGCAGGAACGAGGCGCCGTCCTGGCGCTGGAAGGCGACCAGATGGGCGCCGGCATCAAGGACGGAAACGCCGAGCGGCTTGAGCTTGAGTTCGGCGCCTTTGGCAAAGGCGGCCTCGATGATGTTGATGGCGGTGTCGAGCGTCAGCGCGGTCATGGCATTCTCCTGTTGAAACGCCTCAATCATCGACCGGGAGCAGGAGATGCAAAATCCCGGTTCCGGTTGAAATTGCTTTGCATGTGAAAGCGAAATGGAAGGCGATGGTATTCTGGAGCGGGTCGATGGCTCGCGCAAGCCGAATAGGCGCAGCCTTCCACCGCTTCCAGACCTGCGCCGGAGTTCAGACGAGTGAGACTATTTCTTCTTGGCGCGCGCCGGCTTTTTCACCGGGGCAGGCGGCGCATTGGCCAGGTCTTCCGCTTCCTTGGCGAGGCGCAGCGCCCTCAGCTTGTTGGTCTTTATCTGGCGGGCGTCGCTCTCGGCGACATATTCCGCCATCGCCTTCTGACGAACGGTGGCGGCCTCTTCCTGCTTCTTGAAACGCAAATCGGCCCGCGCGCGGGCCGTATCCTTAGAATTCTCAACCAAGGGCTTTTCCAATCCCGTTATGATTTTCTGTGCCTTGATAGCAGAGCCAGCCTGCAAATGGCAAAATAAGTTGGTCAGGCAGCCGGCTCGCACCCCGCCTCCGACGCCTTGCGGGCGACAACCGCTTCATATCCGGCCTGCAAGGTCGCGCGGACCGTGGGGCCTGATGCGGGGGAAGGCGTGCCCAGATGCTCGTGGCGCAACTCGTCCATGAACTTGTCCCACATTGGCTGGCCACCCTTTTCCAGCAGTTCGGCCCGGATCGAGAGTTCCTCGCTGACCGGCAGCCAAACGCGGCCCCAGGCGCCGAGATGGGCCAGGATCGGCATCAGGGTGATTGCCATTTCGGTCAGGCTATAGATCGCCTTCTGCTTGTGGGACGGATCGTCGGCCTTGGTCAGCATGCCCAGTTGCATCAGCCGCTTCAGCCGGTCGGCGAGGATGTTGGAGGCGATGCCTTCGATCGAACCGTTGAGCAGTTCGCGAAAATGGCGTTTGCCGCCGAAAATCATGTCGCGAAGGATGATCAGGCTCCACCGGTCACCAAATACTTCGAGCGACAGGTTGATCGGGCATCCGGACCGGTGATCGGTGTGCATGCGATTCTCCAGGAAAAACTGGTTGCATTATCGTAGCAGTCTTATTATGGTGCAACTGATTGCAAAATGCAATCAGTTGCACGGAGGAGATCGCGATCATGACGAGCACCTTGGAACCCGACATTGCGTCCCAGACATTTGGCGATCCGGCGCATCCGCCGCTGCTGCTGATCATGGGCGCCATGGCGTCGATGCTCTGGTGGCCGGAGGCGTTTTGCCAGAAATTGGCCGGCGAGGGTCTGTTCGTGATCCGCTATGACAATCGCGATACCGGCCGCTCGACCAAATATGCGCCGGGCGAGCCGCCTTACACATTCGACGACATGGTGGACGATGCCATTCGCGTGCTCGACCACCATGGCATAAGCAAAGCGCATGTAGCCGGGATGTCTATGGGTGGCATGATCGCACAGCTTGTGGCGCTGAAATATCCGTTGCGCGTCCTCTCGCTCACCGCCATCAGCACATCGCCGGCCGGGATCGATACGTCGCATCTGCCCGGGACGAGCGAGACCTATAAGAAGCATTCGGCCAAAGGGGCTGACGTCGACTGGTCGGACCGCGACCAGGTGGTCGACTTCATCGTCAAGGACGCACAGGCCATCGCCAGCACCGCGCATCCATTCGACGAGGAGCGGACGAGGCGTTTCGTCGAACAGGATTACGACCGGTCCGGTGGCTTGTTGAGCGCAACCAATCATTTCCTGCTCAAGGGAGCGGAAGGCGAGGGCGCGGAAGGCGGGGACGCCGATGATCGGAAAAGCGACCTGCACGAATTGAAGGTTCCACTCCTCGTCATCCACGGCACGGCGGACCCGATCTTTCCGATCGAGCATGGCGCCGCTCTCGCCGAAGCCGTTGCCGGCGCGACGCTTGTCCGCATCGAAGGCGGTGGCCATGAACTGCATCCCGACGACTGGGCGGAGATTGTCGCCGCCATCGCGGCGCATTGCCGGGCCAGATAGAGCAGGGCGGGTCTTGAGGCGCACCATCTTGGCCGCAATAGTAGTGCAGCCGCATCTGTTTGACCCCCGGCCATCTGAGCAAGGCCAAGCCGCGCGAACCACGGAAAGCAAAGCAATGTCCCTGACGATGCATCTCCACCCGCTGGCCTCCTTCTGCTGGAAGCCGCTGATCGCGCTCTATGAGAACGGCACGCCGTTCGACGCCGTGGTCGTCGACCTTGGCAACGAGCAGTCGCGCGCGGCGTTCCTGAAACTGTGGCCGGCCGGCAAGATGCCGGTGCTGCGCGACGAGGCGCTGGACCAGACGGTGCCGGAATCGACGATCATCATCGAATACCTCAACGCGCACTATCCTGGACCGGTCGAGATGATCCCCGCCGATGTCGACCTCGCCCGCAAGGTTCGGCTGGCCGACCGGTTCTATGATTTCCACGTCCAGGAACCGATGCAGAAGATCGTCGGCGACCGGCTGCGGCCGGAAGGCAGGACCGATCCGTTTGGCGTCGAGCAGGCCCGTGCTCAACTGCGCGGCTCGTACGCCATCATCGAGCAAGACATGTCGTCTCGGATATGGGCGACGGGCGAGGCCTTCACCATGGCCGATTGCTCCGCGGCGCCAGCCCTGTTCTACGCCAACAAGGTCGAACCGTTCGGTGACAAATATCCCGCGGTGAGACGTTATCACGACCGGCTGCTTGAGCGCCCGTCGGTGGCCCGCGTGATCGAGGAAGCGCAGCCCTATTTCAAGTTCTTTCCCTACAACAACGGTTGAAGCGGCGGCTCGATCTGGCTTTGCGGGCGGCAGCCGACCCGGTACTGTCAGTCAGGCCGACAGCATCAGCTCCCGGGCGAGCCAAGCTCTCCCGCATCCCAGAACTGGTCGAGCCACAGGTTGAGCCGGAGGAAGCCGGCATTGCTGACGGTATAGATGCGCCTGGTGCCTTCGGCCTTGGCGTTGACCAATCCGGCCTCGAGCAGCACCTTCAGATGCTGCGAAACGGCCGGGCGCGAAACCGGCAAGCCGGCGGCCAGTTCGTTGACGGTCTTCGGGCCGCGCCGGAGCTCTTCCAAGAGATAGCGCCGGTTGGGATCGGCAATCGCCATGAAGGCGTCAGAAAAGTTCATGCCTTATTTGTGAGGCAAAGCCTTTCGAATCTCAACCGTCGGTTACATCTTTTCTGCGCGGGTCGAGCCGCAGCGCCTCCGGCGTCAGCGAACGCTCGGCCGGCTGCGTCGTGAAGGCGTCGCGATTTTCGATCGGTACCGGCGCGCGGCGGCTGATGCGCAGCAGCGTGTAACCAGCCAGGCAAAGATGTGCGAGCGCTGTCGCCAGGAACAGGCCCTCGGGACGCATCCAGCCCATCAGGCCGGCGGCCAGCAACGGCCCGATCATCGTGCCGAAGCCATAAAGCAGCAGCAGGCCGCCCGACACTTTGACGAAATCCTCCGAGCGCGCATGGTCGTTGGCATGCGCCACGGCGATCGAATAGAGCGTGTAGGCGAAGGCGCCGTAGGCGGCGGTGCAGACAAGGACGAAGACGCCGGCGCGAGGTTCGAACAGGAAGATGGCGATGGCGAACAGCGCGGCGCCGAAAGCGGCACCCGCAAGCACGAAGCGGCGGTCCGTCTTGTCGGAGAGGCGCCCGGCCGGAAGCTGCATGGCGGCGCCGGCAACGACCACCAGGCTCATCATCAGCGCGATCTCGGCCGTGGAAATGCCGATGCGGGCGCCATAGACAGCGCCAAGCGTGCCCCAGGCGCCATTGGCGATACCAATCAGAAGGCAGGCGATCGCCGACACCGGCGAATTGGCATAGAGGCCCTTGACGTCGAGCTTGACGTCCTGCAGCGGCTTGGGGTGCGACTGTGTCGAGACGGCGGTCGGGATCAGCGACAGGCAAAACAGGATGCCGGTGATCATGAACAGCGAGGCCGATTTCACGTCGCCGCCAGCAACGATCATCTGGCCGCCCATGATCGATGCATAGGTGACCATCATGTAGAGGCCGAAGACGGTGCCGCGGTTCTCGTTGGTGGCCTTCTCGTTCAGCCAGCTTTCGATGACCATGAAGGCGCCCGCCATGGTGAAGCCGGTGAAGGCGCGCAGCAGGATCCAGGTGTATTCATCGATGATCAGGCCGGTCAGCAGCGCCACGATTGCTCCCGACGCGGCAAAGGCGCCGAAAGCCCTGACATGGCCGGCGCGACGCACGAGGCGCGGGGCAAAGAAGCAGCCGGTGACGAAGCCGCCGGCCCAGGCCGTGCCCATCAGGCCGAGCGATGCGGTCGAAAACCCTTCCAACTGGCCGCGCAACGGCAGCAGCAGGCCGTGCAAGCCGGACGCCGCCAGCAGGAAAGCGGTGCCGCGAAGCAGCGAGAGGATCGGTCTGTATGTTGCGAACATTGGCTGATCCGGGCTGGAGCTTGGGTGCGGGGTCGGAAGACAATTGCTTTCAGGCTTTTCGGCGGCGGCGCTTCAACACCGGAAACGATGCGCGGAAACTATCCGCGGCGAAACAGCGCCTCGGCCGCCGACTTGGTGGTGCTCTTGGCCTTGAGTTCAGCCTCCAGCCGCGCGATCTCGTCGCGCAGGATGCCGATCCGCTCGGACAGTTCGTCGACCGAGAGCAGCGCCAGGTCCTGGCCGATCTCGTGCGGGCGCGCTTTCTTCTTGGGTTCGTCGTCGAAGATCGCCATCGTCGCTCCTCCCTGGTGAGGTGAATTGCGGGTTCGCTACATCAGTTTGGCCATTTGCCTGATTTGGCAATCAGCATACATAGGGCAGGGGTGCTGATGCAAACAGCCGGCAATCAGACCGGCACGGGACAGTTCATGGCGAGCGCACAGAAAATTCCGGCGAAGATGACGGCCATTGCAATCTCCGAACCCGGCGGGCCGCGGGTGCTGAAGCCGGAAACACGCGATGTGCCATTGCCCGGTCCTGGCGAAATCCTGATCCGGGTGCGCGCTGCCGGCGTCAACCGGCCGGATGTACAGCAGCGCAAGGGCGCCTATCCGCCACCGCCCGGCGCGTCCGACCTGCCCGGTCTGGAGGCGTCAGGCGAAGTCGCGGCCCTTGGCGACGAGATATCGCGCTGGCGCGTCGGCGACCGGGTCTGCGCGCTGACGCCGGGTGGCGGCTATGCCGAATATGTCAAGGTCCATGCCGGCAGCGTGCTGCCGCTGCCGGCCGGCTTCACCCACACCGAAGCGGCGGCGGTGCCTGAAAACTACTTCACCGTCTGGCACAATATGTTCGAGCGCGGCGGCCTGAAGAGCGGCGAGACGCTGCTTGTGCATGGCGGCTCGTCGGGCATCGGCACCACCGCGATCCAGCTTGCGGCGGCCTTCGGCGCCTATGTCGTCACCACCGCCGGCAGCAAGGAGAAATGCGACGCCTGCCTGAAGCTTGGCGCCGACCGGGCAATCAATTACCGCGAGGAGGATTTCGTCGCGGCGGTCAAGGAGGCGACCGGCGGCAAGGGCGCCAATGTCATCCTCGACATGGTCGGCGGCGACTATGTGGCGCGCAACTACGAGGCCGCGGCGCTGGAAGGCCGCATCGTTCAGATCGCGACGCAGGGCGGGGCGGTGGCCAGCGCCGATTTTTCGAAGATCATGGTCAAGCGGCTCGTCCATACCGGCTCGACGCTCAGGCCGCGCACCGTCGAATTCAAGGCGGCAATCGCCGCGGCACTCGAGGCGCAGGTGTGGCCGTTGCTCGGCACGCGCAAGGTGGCACCCGTCATGGACATGATCTTCCCGCTCAAGGAGGCCTGGCGGGCGCATGAGCGGATGGAGGACGGCGAGCATATCGGCAAGATCGTGCTCGACGTCGGCTAGGACGTATCGTCCGAGACGCGCGCCCCAACAACCTGAACAAAAGCTTAATGCTGCAATGCACAATTGCATTGCGGCCATGCAAAAGCGTCTGTTCAATTTCTGGGCAGCGATGCCTATTTACGCGTCATCGAAACGAATTATCCAACAAATGGAGGACCACCATGAACCCGATCCGCGCTTTCCGTAACTGGCGCATGTACAACGAAACCGTGCGCGAGCTGAACAAGCTCAACGCCCGTCAGCTCAACGATCTCGGCATCAATCGCGGCGATATCGAGAGAATCGCCCGTCAGGCGCGTTGATTTCGAGCAGGTTCGGTCCGAAAGGCCGATCCGCCGAAAAAAGCCAGAGCCGCCGCTGACAGTTTTTCGTCGCCGGTTCCGAGCCCGCTGGACGCAAGTCCGGCGGGTTTTGTTTTGGGGCTGCAACAACCAATTAGGCTCAACGGCAATCTACGGTTGACCTTGGGTTCCAACATGGCATTTTGGGCGCGCGGGAATCGGTTGGCGTGGGGAGCGTAGGCGATCCGGCCAGCTCCACGCTCTGAAAAGGCCGCGCGCGCCCCATGTTTGATGATCTTACCGACAAGATCTACGAGGCCGCCTTCGTGCCGGATCTTTGGGCAGGTGCGCTCGAAGCGGCCAGCGGTCTTTCGGGCTCGGCCAGCGGTTCGATCTTCGTTTTCAGCGATGGCTCTCCTGCTCGCGGCAGATTCAGCAACGAGTCACCCGGTCACGCCAGATCCCTCGAAAGCATCCGGCCTGTGTTCGATGAATTCCTGATCGGCGACAACTGGAAGTTATCCCCTGGCGTCATGCGGATGTACGACATGCAGCCGGCGAGCTTTGTCCATGTGGAAGCTTTCATGACCGCCGAAGAGATTGAGCGTGATCTACAGCGGACACGTCTGCGAGCGGCGGGTATCGGCGCTCATCTTTGCGCGGCAATTCCTGTTCCGAGCGGCGAACTCGTCACATTCGTCTTTCAACGGTGGACGAAGGATGGCAGCTACGATCGGTCGTCGGTCGACAGGCTCGATCAGCTTCGCCCGCATTTCGCGCGGGCCGGCATGGTCTCGGCGCGATTGGGAATGGAGCAGGCCAGGGCGACCGTCTCGGCGCTCGAGGCCATCGGGCTGCCGGCCGTGGTGATGACCGCATCAGGACGCGTGCTGACGGCCAACAGCCTCCTGGAAGACATGCCAGAGATTTTTCTGCCGACCGCCCATGGGGGCATGGCGATCGCCAGTGCCGCCGCCAACGCGCTCTTCCAGCAGGCCATCGTCGAGAACCGGCACAATTCCGCAGTGCGCTCCATTCCTGTCGCGGCGAACGAAAGCCGGCCGGCTCTGGTCATCCACCTCTTGCCGCTGCGCCGCGCCGCGCATGATATCTTTTCCGGTGCCGACATTCTGGTTGCGGCGACGGCGGTCAGCGCCAGTTCCGTGGTACCTTCGCCCACCATCCTCGCCGGCCTGTTCGACCTGACGCCCGCCGAGGCGCGTCTGGCCGCCACGCTTTCGCAAGGGCGGCCGTTGAAGGATGCCGCGTCCGACCTGAATATCACCGTGAAGACCAGCCGAACCTATCTGGAACGGATATTCGCCAAGACCGGAACGCGGCAGCAAAGCCAGCTCGTCGCCCTGCTCAAGAGCACGGAACCGCTCAACCGCGGATGATACCGGCAGCATCCGCCCATTCGATTCAGTGGCCAAGCGCGGCAAAGCCAAGCGCCACCAGGGCTCCTCCCAGAGTAATGTCGGCATGTTTTCGGAAGCGATTGTAAAATCGACGCATGGCCGGTTGGGAAATGCAGAGCCCGAGGAGACCAAACCACGCGATCGCGATGGCAAAAACCAACGCGACCACCGACAGCCGAGTCGCCCCGCGATCATTTAAGGCCAGCGTCGAAGAGGCGAAAAACAGCGCGGTGGCGGGATTTGCCACTGCCGTGACGAAGCCTAGCCGGAAATGCCGGACGATTGGCGCGGGCTTCGGCTCGATGGCGCCGACCCTGATCGACAGCGCCCGCCGCATCGAATTCCATCCGATGAAGACCAGCATTGCGCCGTAGAGGCTGGCAGCCAGCTGATGCGCAATGCCGCCTGGCGGCAGTACGCCGGCTCCCGTCGCGACGACGGCCGCCAGTGAACTCGCGCCCAAGGCAACACCGGCGGCAGCCGAAAGCGCCGTGGGGCGAGACGCGGTCAGCCCGGCCTGCGCGACGACGGCAAAATTGGCGCCCGGCAGCATTGCCACAAGCGCGTAGGAAATGGCGAACGGAAACAACCCCGCCGCGACCGCATGCCCAGTTTCCAACATCGATTGGCCCCGCACCATCGATGACCCGCAGGACAGGCCACCGCAATCGAAGCCGAAATCTGAACGAAAGGTGCGGTTGCCGACAATCGGCAAATGCCGACTGTTGGAGGCTTTTTTTGAAAGGCGAGGTGCTACCGGCCGCGCCCACTGAGCGGTTCTGTGCTCTTGAGCAATGCGACCAGTTCGCTCTGCTGACGGGTACGTGTCTTGGAGAAAATCCGTTCGAGATAGGTGCGGCAGGTCTTCACCGTGATGTTCGACCTGGCCGCGGCTTCCATCGCCTCATCGACGATTAGCACAAATGAATATGTAACCCGGCGGCAACAGCCCGTTCCAGCAAGGCAGCAGTTGCGCCCACAAACCGGCGAGGAGTCGTCATATGACGATTGTTCGGATCGTGGCCTTGTCCGCAGTCTCCGTCGCATCGGCAATTCGATTTGTGGGGCACTGAGCGTAATGGCAAGCATGATCAAGCAGATGGGAGGGGACGGCGCGACATTCGTTTCCGGGAGCGCGGGGCGGCTGATGCTCTTATCGGGATGCGTGAAACTCACCGGGCATTTTAGCCTGCGTGGCGTTCTGGCCCTGGCGCCCGCCTTGGTTGGCTTGATGGTTTTGGCCGCCCCGGGAAACGCGTCGGCAAGCGAATGCGAGGGCGGCACCGACGGTAATGAAGGAACAAGCTTTGCCTGCGGCGAAGGTGCCGCCACACGTTTCGGCTACTCTGTAGCTATCGGGTCGTCCGGTGATTCTGGGTTGTCGGCTACCAACACCAACGCGTCGGCGGCTACGGCCGTAGGTTATGGCGCGGTAGTGGGCCATCCAGTTCAAAATCCCGACGGCTCTACCGGATGGGCGGGCTTTCAGGGCACGGCGATAGGTTATAACACTTATGCAGCCGAAAGTTCCACAACGGCACTGGGTTCACTGGCGAAAGCGTACGGGCAAAACTCCATGGCGCTCGGCGCCGATGCGGTGGCGAGCAGAGACAATCAGATCGCAATCGGCACGGGCGGAAACACCTATACGCTGGCCGGCGTCAATTCGCAGGCGAGCAAGGACGCGCAAGGCGCCACAACCTATCTGATGACGACGGACAGCGACGGCAATCTGGCGGCGTCCACGTTCGATGTCGCGACACTGGAGAATCTGCCGGCACAGGTCGCCCAGAACAGCGCCGACATCACCAATCTGGGCACCACGGTGAACAATCATACGACGCAGATCACGGCCAACACCACGGAGCTGGCCGACCACGAGACGCGCATCACCAACAACACGACGCAGATCACGGCCAACACCACCGAGCTTGCCGATCACGAGATGCGCATCACCAACAACACCAACACGCTGAATGTGCACACCACTGAGATCGCGGACCTCGACACCAGGGTGACGACCAACACCACCAACATTGCCACGCTCGACGGCCGCGTCGGGGCGTTGGAGGCAGGCTTCCAGGATCTCGGTGACCAGATCAGCGAGAATCGCACAGAGGCGCGTGCCGGAACGGCACTGGCACTTGCCACGGCGGGGCTGCGTTACGACGATCGACCTGGCAAACTGTCGCTCGCCGGGGGCTTTGGAAATTTCAAGGGACAGTCGGGGCTGGCACTTGGCCTCGGATACAATCCCAGCCTGGATTTCCGCCTCAACGGCGCCATCTCGGCAACCACCAACCATGGCGATGTCGGCGTCAGCCTCGGCGCATCGTGGACTCTCAACTGATTTCGGCAGGGACGGTGCTGGACGCAAGCACACGGCGGCGCACAGACGTGCGGGTAGGCTGTCTTCGGCGGGGGGCGATCGTTGCCAGTGCCATGTTGGCGCTGGCAACGATCGTTGGGCCGCTGCCCGCTGCCCATGCGCAGGCCAAGGAAAAGCGGGTAGGGCAAAAGGCGACTGTGGCTCATCCGGCCAACATCGACCGCAATGGCGTCCTGATCCTGACAAGAAGCGCTCTGCTGGCGCTCGACCAGGCCAACAAGACCGGCAACTACACGGTGCTGCGCGATCTCGGATCGCCGAATTTCCAGACCAACAGCGCGGCCCAGCTCGGCGACATCTTTGCCAACCAGCGCAAGCAGGCGCTCGATTTCAGTGCCGTTGCCGTGCTGGAGCCGCAACTGACGCTGCTGCCGCAGATCGAACCGAGCGGCATGCTGCACATGGCGGGTTTCTTCCCGTCGGTGCCGCTGCAGGTCAATTTTGAACTGCTGTTCGAGCCGGTCGACCGGCAGTGGAAGATCTATGGGGTATCGGTCAACCTTACGTCCGGTGGGCCGCAGGCGCCGGACACGCAAGCCGGCGAGCAGCCGAAGCCAGCCGATAGCGCGCCGCCTCCGGACGCACCTTCGATTGCCGTCCAGCCGAAGAAGAAAGCCAAACCGGTCAAGCCGTAACAAGTGGAGCGCAGCTGCAATCGTGCCGCCCAACGAAAAGACACATCAGAGGTATATCTGCATACTCGACCCGACAAACGCATGGACGGTTTGGGATTGCGAGATGGAGATGCCGGCCTCGCTGGGAGGCCGCCACCTGACTGGCCGGTCAAAGGATCGAGCCGAAGCTGCGCGTGCAATTCTGGAGCGTATCGACAAGGGTAAGATGAGTAGCGGGTAGGTCGCATCAGCTCGTCGACCCGCTAAGGCTCTTTCACAGTCCTCGCATGGTCTTCCGCCATCACCACCCCCGCCTCTCCCAAAAACGTTGCGAAATGGCAAGAGAGCGGTTATACAGGCCGCGAATTTCCCATTTTGGTGGCTCTAAAACCACCGCCCGCGCGGGAACGCGGGCGAACGAGAAGGATTTTTCATAATGGCCAATACGCTGCTGATGCCCAAAGCGACCGCCGTCTGGCTGGTCGACAATACCGCGCTCTCCTTCGAGCAGATCGCGCAGTTCTGCGGGCTGCATCCGCTCGAGGTCAAGGCGATCGCCGACGGCGAATCGGCGCAAGGCATCAAGGGCATGGACCCGATCATGACCGGCCAGTTGACCCGCGACGAGATCGCGCGCGCCGAGAAGGATGCGAACCATCGGCTGAAGCTGTCCGACCCCAAGGTGCGGGTGCCGGAATCCAAGCGCAAGGGTCCGCGCTACACGCCGCTGTCGAAGCGCCAGGACCGGCCCAATGCCATCCTCTGGCTGGTGCGCAACCATCCCGAGCTGAAGGACGCGCAGATCGCGCGCCTCGTCGGCACGACCAAGTCGACGATCGACCAGATCCGCGATCGCAAGCACTGGAACTCGGCGAATCTGCAACCGATGGATCCGGTGACACTGGGGCTGGCCTCGCAGATCGACCTCGACATGGAAGTCAACCGCGCCTCGCGTGGCCGCGAACAGGCGCAGCCAGCCGGCGACACGCTGCTGCCGGCGGCATTGACCGAGCGGCTGGTGCCGGCGCCGGAGAAGCCGAAGGACGAGGATGCCGAACTCGACGCTAGCGCCGTCTTCGCCAAGCTTTCGGCGCTGAAGTCGAAGGACAAGGACGAGAGCGCGGACGAAGAGTAAGCCAAGGTCCGTCGCGGGTTAACGCCCCGCGGCTTCAAGAAAAAGCCCGCTTCGCGCGGGCTTTTTGCGATCCGCGTCAGGTTCGGCCGGCGCGGTCGCGCGACATGCCGTAATCCTCGCTGCGTTCCACCGCGCGATAGAAATCGGCGAGCTGCTTGCCGCGCTCCGGCTTGAAGACGCGGCCGGCAATCACCACCGAGGCGATGCGGTCGATGCGGAAAGCGCGGAAATCGTCGCGCATCTCGCACCAGGCGACCAGCGTCCACACCTTGCCCCAGAACCACAGGCCCAACGGCCTGATGTCGCGCGCGGTGCCGCGGCCGGCCTCGTCGGAATAGTCGATGGTCAGCACCTGGCGCTTTTCCACGGCACGCTCGATCAGGTCGATCGCCTCGCGGGCGGCATCGCTCACCACCCACATCGGCGTGTGGATCTCGGTGCGGGCGATGCGGTCCTTTTCTGTGTCGGGCAGCACCGCGCCGATCTTGACCAGCGCCTCGTCGGCGGCGCGCGCCATGGCTGCGCCGCCGAAGGCACGCACCATGCGGGCGCCAGCGACCAGCGCGACGATCTCGTCACGCGTGAACATCAGCGGCGGAAGGTCGAAACCCTCCCTCATCATGTAGCCAACGCCGGCCTCGCCGTCGATCGGCACCCCGGTCGACTGCAGGTCGGCGATGTCGCGGTAGATGGTTCGCTCGGAAACTTCGAGCCACGTGCCCAGCTTCTGGGCGGTGACCAGACGGCCACCGCGCAGATGCTGCACAATCTGGAAGAGCCTGTCGGCGCGGCGCATCGTATGGTCCCTCCACGTTATCCGTGTGCATGTCGTTGCCCCAAAACCGGTTCCCACTTTTGGGCGACATGCATCATGGCTTCAGCCCTTCACGCTTGCGCTGCGCGGCGACGAACTCCGCGCCGAAGGACAATTTCCTCGTTGTCGGCGTCTTTGCGTCGATCACTCGCCAGTAGGGAGCGATGTCGCTCAGCGGCATGCCGCGCTCGAGATCCTCATTGGCGGCCTCGGCCACCGTGCGCAGATGATAGCCGATGGTGACCGGACATGTCACTTCGGCACCGTGCTCGATGGCGAGCGCGGTGCGCAAGGCTCTGATATCCATCTCCACCCCTTCGGGAATCGAACGGATGAAATCATCGACCTGGCGTGCTGTCGGCACCAGCATCGGCTGGCCCTCGACGACGTCCGCCACCGTGCGTGGCGACGGCTTGATGCCGTTGATGCCCGGTGTGTTCAGCCTGTCGGTCCAGCTCTTCACCACGCGAATGTTCTCGTCCTAAACAAAAAGGCCGAAACTGTTGCCATCGGGATCCAGGCAATAGGCGAATGTGCCGGCCGGAATGGAGATCGCCGGCGAGACGACCTGGCCGCCATTTTGCGTCACCCGCTCCATGGCGTCCTCAATCGGCGCGGCCACCGACAAATGAATGGTCGGTCCGGTTCCAGGTGCCGCCGGCTTGCCGGGATAGACGTGGCCCGATGCGGTCCGATCCTGTGCCGTGAACATGGCGATCGGGTTCGGCCCGCTTTCCTCTAGCGCCAGATCATTCCCGAGCACCGATGCATAGAAGGCGCGGGCGCGCGCCATGTCGGTGACAGGTATCTCGAACCAGGCCGAGGCTTTTGCGGGGATGAAGGCCATGTCTCTCTCCTGAACTTGCTGCTTTATTGCACGCCGCTCCTGACAACATAGTGTCAGGAGCCTTCACCAGCCCTGCCCCCTACATCTGGGAGCTGCGGCGCTGGTATAAATCCTTGCAAAAACCTCAGTTGTCGTTCCTGCGGCCACTGGCGTACATGTCAGGCCAGCCGATGTCCTTGCGGAGGTCCGCCGGCAACCCGTCCATGAACCGCTGGGTGCGGATCTCGTTACGCATTGTCCGGATCTTGCCGACATAATGCTGCACGCTGCGCAAAATCGCAAAACCGTTCATGATTAGCCTCCTCTGTTTCGATGGAAGCATCATCGCACACCCCTACTGACAGCAGTCTGTCAGGAGGGTGTCGGTGTCGGCGATTTGCTTTGTGAGGGCCTTCGCAACTGGCCGCGATACTGGAGCGCCGCGCGTCCTTGGACGCGCAAGGACGCTCCAGCAGTTTTGAGTCTACGCATCATGCTTTCCGAAAATCGATTTCGATTTTCGAGCCGATGCGCTAGTCAAAAGCGGCATGTCGAAACTCCTCGCGCTCGTCATCATTGCCATGATGGTCATCCAACTCATCAAGCCGCTCGGCTGGCCGGGGCTGAAGCGGCGCAGCGATTTCTGGAAGCTGGCGCTGCTGGCCATGGCGGCGATCTCGATAACGGCGGTGCTGGGGCATTGGACATAGGCCGAATTGGCCCTGCCAAGGTCACGCGTTCAGCACCAGACCGACGAGATGTTCGGCCCAGGCCCGGTAGCCGGCTTCCGAGGCATGGAATCCATCGGAGGCAAAGCCGGCCTCCGGATCGGTGATCGGCAGGCGCGGCGCCGGCACCGCGCCGCGCTCCAGGCAAAGGCGCTCGCCCATCCGGTTCATCTCGGCAGCGCGGATTTCAAGGATCTTGCCGAGCAGTGGCGGCATTGCCGGCGCGCGGGTGAATTCGAGCACCGGCGACCACACCACACGCGCCTCCGGCCATTTGGCGCGCAGCGCGTAGAGCAGGCCGCCGAATTCCTTCTTGAAGCGTGGCACCGAGTGGAAGTTCTTGGTGTCGTTGGTGCCGATGGCAAGCACGATATGCGTCCACGGATCGGCCGACAGATTGGGCAGCACATGGTCGCGGATCTGGCCAGATGTCGCTGAATTGAAGCCGGCCGCCCGCCAGCGCACGGCCTGACCGGTGCGTTGCGAGATCAAAACAGCCAATTGCGCGGCGAGGCCATTCTCGGAATGGCCGATGCCGACCGAAGCTGCCGAAGAATCGCCCAGCACCAAAAGCGAGATTGCCGGCGCTTTGCCCGATATCTCGTGCATGACCGGTCCCTGCGCCGGCAGCATGCGGGTGGTGCGGCGACGCACGCCGAGCCCCTGCCAGATATAGACCGGGAAGGCGAGCCAGGTGAGGAGGGCTGGAAGACGCATGCCGATACCATAGAGCGGATTACAACCAGCCTTTAGCGCATGTGGCGCCGCAGGTGAATTGCAGCGGTCGACGAAGGGTCAATCGCAACATTCATGCCCTGTCTCCGGTCTGTCCTGATATTCGTCATGCAGCCGCACCCAGTCCATCAGCCCGTGATAGTGGCCGGTTTCGTTGCGGCCCTTCGGCGTCATGTCGAGATAATGGTAGGCGCCGATCAGCGGGTCGCCGCCGCGGGCGCGTGTCATGAAGGTCAAGAAGATGTCGCCGGCCTCATCCCGGTAGAACACGCTGGCGCCGGGAAGATCCTTCGACTTTCGCGGACGCTGGTCAAAATTGTAGGTGGTGTCGCCGGCTGCGATCTGCTTGTCGGTGAAGGAAACCTGCATGTCGAAGTTGAAATCCGAGGCATAGGACGACACCCAGTCGAATTTCCAGCCCATGCGCTGCTTGTAAGGCAGCAACTCGGCCAAGGGCGCGCGCGAGACCACGACCAGCGACACGTCGTGATGCCTCAGGTGCTGGTTGGCGCCGTCGATGTGGTCGGCGAGGAAGGAACAGCCTTCGCAGCGGTAGTCGGCGCCCGGCCCGAACATGAAGTGATAGACGATCAGCTGGCTCTTGCCGGCGAACAGGTCGGCCAGTTTCTTCGGCCCCTGTTCGGTCTCGAAGACATAGTCCTTGCGGATCTTCAGCCACGGCAATTGCCGGCGTTCGGCAGCGATGCGATCGCGAAACCGCGTCAATTCCTTCTCGCGCGCCAGATGCGCCTTGTGCGCCTGGAACCAGTCTTCGCGTGAGACGGTCTTGTTGTTTGGCATGAGCCTGCTCCTCTTTTACACCAGAGGACGTTCGGCAGCGGCGCAAGCCGACACGGCTGACGCTTTTTCTCACGCAGGATTGTGGTGGCTTCGTCCAAACAAAACCCGGGCGCTGGCCCGGGTTCAACAAATGAGGAAAATTTCGTCAGGCGGCCTTTTCCAACGCCGGTTGCCATTTTCCGAGGGCCGCCAGATGGTTCATGTGGGCGCGGTGGGCGAAGGCGGCCTGGCCGGCGGCGACATTCGCCGCCTTGCCGCTCCATGCTTTCTGCGGGGCTGCCTGCAAGGCGCGGCCATAGGAGAAGGTCAGCTTCCACGGGTGCGGGCCGATGGCGTTGATGGCGTTGAGGTTGGCGGTCGCTTCCTCGTCCTCCTGGCCGCCGGAGAGGAAGGCGATGCCCGGCACCGCCGCCGGCACCGTCTCGCGGAACAGTTTTATGGTCTTCTCGGCGACCTCCTCGGGGCTGCTCACCTTGCCGGATTTCTTGCCGGCCAGCACCATGTTCGGCTTCAGGATGGTGCCTTCGAGGACGACACGGGCCGCATAGAGCTCGGTGTAGAGTTTTATCAGCGTGGCCTTCGAGATCTCGTAGCAGGTGGCGATGTCGTGGGCGCCGTCCATCAGCACCTCCGGCTCGACGATCGGCACGATGCCGGCCTCCTGGCAGAGTGCCGCATAGCGGGCCAGCGCATGGGCGTTGGAGCCGATCGAGGTGGCGGAAGGCACGCCCCTGGCAACATCGATGTCGATCACGGCGCGCCATTTGGCGAAGCGGGCGCCCATCTTGTAGTAGTCGGCGAGGCGCTCGCGCAGGCCGTCGAGCCCTTCGGTGACGGTGTCGCCGGGGAAGCCGGCCAGAGGCTTGGCGCCGGCGTCGACCTTGATGCCGGGGATGGCGCCCGCGGCCTTGATGATGTCGACCAGCGGCGTGCCATCGGCTGCCTTCTGGCGGATGGTCTCATCATAGAGGATGACGCCGGAAATGTATTTGGTCATCGCCTCCCTGGCGCGGAACATCATCTCGCGATAATCGCGGCGGCTGTCGGCGGTGGATTCCACACCGATGACGTCGAAGCGCTTCTTGATGGTGCCGGAACTTTCGTCGGCCGCCAGCAGACCCTTGCCGTCGGCCACGATCGCGGCGGCGATATCCTCGAGACGTTCGCTCATTGTGGTTCTCCCTGAATTGGTCCGCCTAGCAGAACATCAGCGCGAGGGAGGTTCAAGTCTAACCGTTCAGCTGCGGCTAGCGCGAATCGATTGAAAGTCGCCGACGCCCCTTCTTAGCCCTCTCGTTTCAGGGTTTCAGCGCGTCGACACCGGGCAAAGGCTTGCCTTCCATCCATTCGAGAAAGGCGCCGCCGGCGGTCGAGACGTAGGTGAAATCGTCGGCGACGCCGGCGTGGTTGAGCGCCGCCACCGTGTCGCCGCCGCCGGCGACGGAGACCAGTTTGCCGGCCTTGGTGCGCGCCGCCGCGTGCCTGGCTGCCGCGACCGTCGCATGGTCGAACGGCTCGATCTCGAAGGCGCCGAGCGGGCCGTTCCAGACCAGCGTCGCGGCGCGGTCGATCCATTCGGTAATGGTCTTCACGGTCTTTTCGCCGACATCGAGGATCATCGCGTCGGCCGGCACCTCCGATATGGCGACGGTCTGGCTGGCCGCACCCGCCTTGAACTCCTTGGCGACGACGCCGTCGACCGGCAGGACGATGGCGCAGCCGGCCTCCGCCGCCTCGATCATGATCTGCTTGGCGGTGCCGGCGAGGTCGTGCTCGCAGAGCGATTTCCCGACATCGGTGCCGCGCGCGGCAAGGAAGGTGTTGGCCATGCCGCCGCCGATGACCAGCGCGTCGACCTTCTTCACCAGATTCATCAAGAGGTCGATCTTGGTCGAGACCTTGGCGCCGCCGACGATGGCGACGACGGGACGGGCCGGATTGCCGAGGCCCTTTTCCAGCGCGTCGAGTTCAGCCTGCATGGTGCGGCCGGCAAAGGCCGGCAGAAGCTGGGCCAGACCTTCCGTCGACGAATGGGCGCGGTGCGCGGCGGAAAAGGCGTCGTTGACGAAGATGTCGCCATTGGCGGCGAGTTTTTCGGTGAAGGCCGGGTCGTTCTTTTCCTCGGCCTTGTAGAAACGGGTGTTTTCGAGCAGCAGCACGTCGCCCTTGTTCATGGCGGCGACAGCGCTTGCAGCCTTGTCGCCGATACAGTCGGACGCAAAGCCGACGGGGCGGCCAAGCACCTCCGCTGTCGCCCGGGCGATCGGCTCGAGCGAGAATTCAGGAGTCGGGCCCTCCTTGGGGCGGCCGAAATGGGCAAGCAGGATGACCTTGGCGCCCTTGCCGGACAATTCGGCGATGGTCGGCGCGATGCGCTCGATACGGGTGGCGTCGGTGACTTTGCCGTCGGCAACGGGAACATTGAGGTCGACGCGCACCAGCACGCGCTTGCCGCCGATGTTGCCGATGTCGTCCAGTGTCTTGAAGCCGGCCATGCTGATCCCTTTCGCGAAAAATCGCCGGGACCATACCCCGCGCCAATGACGATGCAAGACCTGCGACAGGCCTAGACGGAAAATATGACCCGATGCCTGTGTGAGTGGTCAGTTCTCAGTCGCGGCCTTTTCCACCGCTGGTTCCGGGGTCGGCTTCGCGTCCGCCTGTGCCTCGGCAATCCGCGTCTCGGCAATCTGCGTCTCGGTTGGCTTGCGCCAGTTGCGGACGAAGGCGGCGATGCGGTCGCCGATCTCACCGGCGCTGAGGAACACCGGCACCCGCGCCACCGGCGCGGTCGGTTCGAAGGAAAGACCGAGGCCTGTGATCCTGCCCTTGTCGTCGACGTCGCGGACGATCAATTCGATCGGGCCAAGCAGCACGCGGTCGGCATATTCGGCATGGCCGCCCAGCCGCGCCGTCACCAGGGCGCCGACGGTCAGCTTGCGTTCCTCCTCGGTCAGGCCGGTCGAATAGGCTGCTTCCAGTTCCGCGGCGGAGCGCGCCGGGTCGACGGCGAAGGCGCCGAAGAAATCCGCATCCTCGGGATCGACCACCGCGCGGCTGGCGAACAGCTTGTCGAGCAGGCGCGGATAGCGGTCCGGCACGAAGATATAGACGTGGTCGCCGGCGGTCAGCCTGCCCATGTCCTGGAAGCGCATCGAGCGCCCGTCGCGCAGCACCAGCGAGGGCCGCGCCCAGCGTGGAATGCGTTCGCCGCGGGCCACCGGGCTGCCGGGCGCCACGCGGTAGGCGAGCAGCTCGTGATGGGCGGAACCCGGCAGTTCGAGCTCGACCTTGTCCAGCGGCCCGAGGCGGGCCGGCACGATCAGGCCGAGGCGGCGCGCCAGCGGGCCGACGGTCCATCCCTGGATGACCAGCGACACCAGCACGACGATGAAGGCGATGTTGAAGATGAAGCGGCCGTTCTCCAGGCCGCCGAGCACCGGGGTGATGGCGAGCAGGATCGACACGGCGCCGCGCAGGCCGACCCAGGAGATGAAGGCGATCTCGGGGCGTGGCAGGCGAAACGGGATCAGGCAGACCCAGACGGCGATCGGCCGCGCCACGAAGATGAGGAACAGGCCGAGCAGCACCGCCGGCACCAGGATCGCCGGAAATTGCGAGGGCGTGGCGAACAGGCCGAGGATCAGGAACATGATGATCTGCGCCAGCCACGACATGCCGTCCTGGAAGCGCTTGAGAATGGTGACGGCGCGGATGTCTGAATTGCCGGCAACCAGGCCGGCGAGATAGACCGCGAGGAAGCCGGAGCCGCCAATGGCGCCGGCGGCGGCGAACACCATCAGCGACAAGGTCAGCACGAAGATCGGCAGCAGGCCGTGATCGAGATTGAGCCGGTCGACAAGGCGCACGATGGCGAGGCCACCAAGCACGCCGACGATGGCGCCAAGTCCCATATTGATGAGAAAGCCGAGGAAAAGGTCGGTGACCAGCATCTTGGCTTCAGGGTTGGCGTGAGCCGCGATGATCTCCACCAGGGTGATGGTCAGGAAAATGGCGATCGGATCGTTGGTGCCGGACTCCACCTCGAGCGTGGAGCGCACACGCTCGCGCAGGTTGATCTCGCCGGCACGCAACAGGAAGAAGACCGCCGCCGCGTCGGTCGAGGCGACGGCAGCCCCGAGCAGGAAGGATTCCAGCCAGGTGAGATCGATAAAATAATGGGCGGCGGCGCCGAACAGGCCGGTGGTCAGCAACACGCCGAAGGTTGCCAGCGAAAGCGCCGGTGCTGCCGCCTGCCGCAGCGCGTTGAGCGGCGTACCGAAGCCTGAATCGAACAGGATGACGGCCAGCGCCAGCGAGCCGGCAAAATAAGCCAGCCGCGCATTGTCGAACTCGATGCCAAGGCCGTCGGTTCCGGTGGCAAGGCCGATGCACAAAAATAGCAGCAGGAGAGGGGCGCCGAAGCGGAAGGCGATCAGGCTCGAAAACGCGGCGGCAACGACGAGCGCGGTGCCGACCAGCGTTACGAGATAGATCGCATGCTCCATCCGAATTTGCCCCTCACATTCGTGTCCCTCTCGAATTACGGGAGAGTGAGGCGAAGACGTGACCAGTGCAAGGCGGGAGGGCGGCTTTTTGGCCTATGCCGCTGATTTTCGCAGGTTTTGATGCTCGCAGTACAATCGTGCCGGCCAAAGCGCGAAGCGGTCCTGCTCCAACAAAAACGCCCGGACGAAGCCGGGCGTTTCAGGTCGCGAGGAGAAGAGATCAGGCGATGGTCTTGCCGAAGGCGACCGATGTGTCGCCCATGCGGTTGGAGAAGCCCCATTCATTGTCGTACCAGGACAGCACCGAAACGAAGTTTCCGTCCATGACCTTGGTCTGGTCGAGTGCCATGACCGAGGAGCGCGGATCGTGGTTGAAGTCGATCGAGACATTCGGATGGTGAGTGACGCCGAGGATGCCCTTCAGCTTGCCGTTGGAAGCGGCGATCACCGCCTCGTTGATTTCCTGCACGGTGGTCGAACGCTTGGCGATGAACTTGAAGTCGACGACCGAGACGTTGGGGGTCGGCACGCGGATCGAGATGCCGTCGAGCTTGCCCTTGAGGTCGGGCAGCACGAGGCCGATCGCCTTGGCTGCACCCGTCGAGGTCGGGATCTGCGACAGGGCCGCGGCGCGGGCGCGGTATAGATCCTTGTGCATGGTGTCCAGCGTCGGCTGGTCGCCGGTGTAGGAGTGGATCGTCGTCATCATGCCCTTTTCGATGCCGACGGCTTCGTGCAGCACGGCTGCCAGCGGCGCCAGGCAGTTGGTGGTGCAGGACGCGTTGGAGATGACGATGTGGTCCTTGGTCAGCTTGTCGTGGTTGATGCCATAGACGACAGTGAGGTCGGCGCCTTCGGCCGGCGCCGAGACGATGACGCGCTTGGCGCCGGCAGTCAGGTGCGCGGCGGCCTTGTCGCGCGCGGTGAAGATGCCGGTGCATTCGAGCGCGATGTCGATGCCGAGTTCCTTCCACGGCAGCTGCGTCGGATCCTTGATCGCGGTGACCTTGAACGTCTCCTTGCCGACGGTGATCTTGTCGCCGGAGACCGTCACTTCATGCGGGAAGCGGCCATGCACGCTGTCGTAGCGCAACAGATGCGCATTGGTCTCGACCGGGCCGAGGTCGTTGACAGCGACGACGTCGATGTCCTTGCGGCCGGATTCATGGATGGCGCGCAGGATGTTGCGGCCGATGCGGCCGAATCCGTTGATGGCAACTCTGACGGTCATTTTTCTCTCCCTGAGAGCTGAAAGGCAGACGATTGGTCCGCAGCTTCATAGCGGCGGACGGGCAAAGAATCTAGCCATACACGGCTTGGATTTAAATCGATTAGGTTGGGCCAACCCACCAAACCGCTGCACGCGGAGTGGTGGGCTTCTCCTCAACCTTACTTCCCGTGCAGACGGGTTTCCGCCGCCTTGGCCGCGGCTTCGGCGGTGATGCCGAAATGCGGATAGAGCTGTTCGATCGAGCCCGAAGCGCCGAAGCCGGTCATGCCGATGAAGATGCCGTCGATGCCGATGAGATGATCCCAGCCCTGGCGGATGCCGGCTTCGATCGCCATCTTCACCGGCGCGTCGCCGATCGTCTTTCTGCGGTAGTCGTCGCTCTGCTTGTCGAACAGTTCGAAGCAAGGGACCGAGACGACGCGGGTCGGGTGGCCGTGCTTTTCCAGCAATTCGCGGGCGGCAAGCGCGATCTCGACCTCGGAACCGGTGGCGAAGATCGTCACCGCCGCCTCGCCGCTGGCAGCGGCCAGTTCATAGGCTCCTTGACTGCTGAGGTTCTTGGCCGAGAATTCGGTGCGCACCGTCGGCAGGTTCTGGCGGGTCAGCGCCAGCGTCGATGGCGTCTTTTCCGTCTCGAGGGCCAGCTGCCAGCACTCGGCGGTCTCGACCGCGTCGGCCGGGCGGAAGACGTTGTGGTTCGGAATGGCGCGCAGTGCTGCCAGATGCTCGACCGGCTGGTGGGTCGGGCCGTCTTCGCCGAGACCGATGGAATCATGGGTCATGACGAAGATCGAGCGGATGCCCATCAGGCAGGCAAGGCGCATCGACGGGCGGGCATAGTCGGAGAAGCACATGAAAGTGCCGCCATAGGCGATGAGGCCGCCATGCAGCGTCAAGCCGTTGATCGCGGCGGCCATGCCATGCTCGCGGATGCCATAATGGACGTAGCGCTGGCCGTAATCATCCGGAGTGATGTTCTTGGTCTGGCTGGTCTTGGTGTTGTTGGAACCGGTCAGGTCGGCCGAGCCGCCGATGGTTTCAGGCACCGCGCCGTTGATGACTTCCAGCGCCATCTCCGACGATTTGCGGGTGGCGACCTTCGGCTTGTCAGCCGAGAGCTTCTTCTTGTAGTCGGCGATAACGGCATCGAAATTGGCCGGCAGCTTGCCAGCGATGCGGCGCTCGAACTCAGCCTTCAGCTTGGGCTCGGCCTTGGCGAGGCGGGCTTCCCAGTCGGTGCGGGGCTTGGCGCCAGCCTTGCCGGCGGTGCGCCAGGCATCGAGGATGTCGGCCGGAATCTCGAAGGGAGGATAGTCCCAGCCGAAGAACTTCCGCGCGCCGGCAATTTCCTCGGCGCCGAGCGGCGAGCCATGCGCCTTGTTGGTGCCGGCCTTGGTCGGCGCGCCGAAGCCGATGGTCGTCTTGCAGGCGATCATCGTCGGCTTGTCGGAGTGGCGGGCAGCCTCGATGGCATAGGCGATCGCTTCGGGGTCCTGGCCGTCAATGTGGCTGGCGTTCCAGCCCGAAGCCTGGAAGCGGGCGACCTGGTCGGTGTTGTCGGCGAGCGACACCGGACCGTCGATCGAGATGTTGTTGTTGTCCCAGAAGACGATCAGCTTGTTGAGCTTGAGGTGCCCGGCAAGCGCGATGGCCTCCTGACTGACGCCTTCCATCAGGCAGCCGTCACCCGCCAGCACATAGGTGTAGTGGTCGACAAGGTCGTTGCCGAAGGCGGCGTTCATGATGCGCTCGCCGAGCGCGAAGCCGACCGAATTGGCAAGGCCCTGGCCGAGCGGCCCGGTCGTCGTCTCGATGCCCGTGGCATGGCCGTATTCGGGATGGCCCGCGGTCTTCGATCCCAACTGGCGGAAGTGCTTGATCTGGTCGAGGGTCATGTCCTCGTAGCCGGTCAAATGAAGCAGCGAATAGAGCAGCATCGAACCATGTCCGGCCGACAGGATGAAACGGTCGCGGTCGGGCCAATGGGGGTTCTTCGGATCATATTTCAGGAAGCGCGTGAACAGCACCGTGGCGATATCGGCGCAGCCCATGGGCAGGCCGGGGTGGCCGGAGTTCGCCTTCTCGACGGCGTCCATGGAGAGAAAACGGATCGCATTGGCCATCCGGTCATGTTGTTCACGCGACGTCATGGTTCCTCCGGGGTGGGGGTTCGGGCGTTGGAAAAGCCCTTGGAAAAGGGTGCGCGACACATAGCAGGCGCGGCCCTTGAGTCAACAAATCGGTGCGTTTTTGCCGGGCTTGTGATGCCGTAACCCCGCTACATTAGCGTTAGCGGGGGACAGTCGCGAGAGCTTTATTGACGTCGCCTTCACACGGTGGGTAATGTTTCCGACATAACGCGTTCTGAACGTGAATGATTCGGTGATGGGCAGGGCGCAGGACGAAAGCCATGACCGGGGAAACGACGCTTAAGGAAGTTATCGCCAGGCTGGGTAGAGCCATCGAGGGGCTGGAAAACGCCGTGGTGGCCAAGCTCGAGAACGAGCGGGACTATTCGGAGGCCGAGGCCGAGGTGCAGCGCATGAACGCTGACCGCTCGCGGCTGGCGCAGGAACTCGACAATTCCGAAGCGCGCGCCGAACGGCTGGAGGATGCCAACAAGGAAGTCTCGCGCCGGCTGGTGACCGCCATGGAAACCATCCGCGCCGTGCTGGACAGATAGGGGCTGGCCCAATGGCACAAGTCACGGTTTCCATAGACGGCAAACAATATCGCATGGCCTGCGACGAGGGTCAGGAAGAGCACCTGATCGACCTCGCCGAGCGCTTCGACCGCTATGTCTCGCATCTGAAGGATTCGTTCGGCGAAATCGGCGACCAGCGGCTGACCGTGATGGCCGGCATCATGGTCATGGATGAGCTTTCCGAACTGCAAAAGCGCGTCAAGGGCATGGAGACTGAAGTGCTGACGCTGCGCAAGACGCGCGACGACGCGCTGACCAAGGCCGACAAGAACGACAGCGTGCTGACCGGCGCGCTTGGCGCGCTGGCCCAGCGCATGGAGGATCTGGCGACGACGCTGGCGACGAAGAGGCCTGAGCCCGGGCATTCTCAATAGAGCGGCCTGTCTCCTTCGGAGGCACATCGTCCCGGCACTTTGAACTTCGCGGCAGGAATTCCTTCTGCATTTGCCGAGAACGGACGGAAATTATTCGCCACCGACAGCGATGCCGGCGGCAACTGACGTTTGAAGGATGGCGCCAGAGTGGTAGAAAAGGTGGAGCGGCGCCCGTGATCGGGGCCGGCTGCAATTTAGGGTAGGGAAACGCCATGAGTCTTCGTATCAACGACATCGCACCGGATTTCACCGCCGAGACCACGCACGGGCCGGTCAGCTTCCATGAATGGATCGGCGAGGGCTGGGCGGTGCTTTTCAGCCATCCGAAGAACTTTACACCGGTCTGCACCACGGAGCTCGGCATGATGGCCGGGCTGGAAGGCGAGTTCAAGAAACGCAACGTCAAGATCATCGGCATTTCCGTCGATCCGGTCGCGAACCACGCCAAATGGCAGGAAGACATCAAGACGGCGACCGGCCATTTGGTGCAGTATCCGCTGATCGGCGACAAGGATCTCAAGGTCGCCAAGCTATACGACATGTTGCCGGCGGGTGCCGGCGAGACCTCGGAAGGCCGCACGCCCGCCGACAACGCGACGGTGCGTTCGGTCTACGTCATCGGTCCCGACAAGAAGATCAAGCTGGTCCTCACCTATCCGATGACGACCGGCCGCAACTTCGATGAAATATTGCGCGCCATCGATTCCATGCAGTTGACCGCCAAGCACCAGGTGGCGACGCCGGCGAACTGGAAGCAGGGCGAGGATGTCATCATCACCGCCGCCGTTTCGAATGAGGACGCTATCAAACGTTTCGGCGCTTACGAGACGATCCTGCCCTATCTCAGGAAGACCAAGCAGCCTTCTGGCTGACAAGGCGCTACGGAACAGTTTTTGGCTTTCTCGCTCTTGCGAGCCAAGTTGTGCTTGACTGACCCACCCGAGTGGAGAACCATGCTCCTCTCGGGTGCCGGCAGAGAAAATCATTCCTGCCGGGCGTTGGTTTGAGGAAGCCGAAATTGGACGTAGCTTTGGCCAGGCCACAGGTCAGCGGCTTCTATGACAAGCCGACGGGAGCCATCCAATATGTCGTCGCCGACCCGACGACGAAGCGGTGCGCCATCATCGACCCGATCCTCGATTTCGACGAAAAGTCCGGAGCAACAGGCACGAAGAGCGCCGACGCCTTGCTCGACTTCGTCAGGGAGCAGGGGCTGGGCGTCGAGTGGGTCCTCGACACCCATCCGCATGCCGACCATTTCTCGGCGGCGCACTATCTCAAACAGAAGACCGGAGCGCCAACGGCGATCGGCGACAGGATCGTCGACGTCCAGGCATTGTGGAAAGCGATCTACAACTGGCCAGATTTTCCCGCCGACGGTTCGCAATGGGACAGGCTGTTCGCCGATGGTGAAACCTTCCGGATCGGAACCCTTCCCGTCAGGGTGCTGTTCTCGCCAGGCCACACGCTGGCCTCGATCACCTATGTGATCGGCGATACCGCCTTCATCCACGACACGCTGTTCATGCCGGACAGCGGCTCGGCGCGAGCCGACTTTCCCGGCGGCAGCGCCGCGCGGCTGTGGCGCTCGATCCAGGACATTCTGGCACTGCCGGACGAGACGCGCCTGTTTGTCGGCCATGACTACCAGGCCGGCGGGCGCGAGGCGCGATGGGAAAGCACGGTCGCGGAGCAGAAGGCGGGGAATATCCACCTGGTTGCCGCGCACACCGAAGCCGATTTCGTCGGCTTGCGTGAGGCGCGCGACAAGACACTGCCGATGCCCCGGCTGATCCTGCACGCGCTGCAGGTCAACATGAACGGCGGCCGCCTGCCGGAACCGGAAGCCAATGGCCGGCGGTATCTGAAGTTTCCGCTGGATGGGCTGAGATAACAAAAAAGCGGCGCCAGTTTCCTGACGCCGCTTTGTGTTTCATTGCCGATGCCGGCTTAAGCCGCCGGTTGCGCCTCGATGGTGCGCAGGGCCTGCGTCTGGCGCTTGGCCGCGGCCTTGACCGCGTCCTGCACCTTCTCGAAGGCGCGCACCTCGATCTGGCGCACGCGCTCGCGGCTGATGTCGAACTCGGCCGACAGTTCCTCCAGCGTCAGCGGCTCCTCGGCGAGGCGACGCGCCTCGAAGATGCGCCGCTCACGATCGTTGAGCACCGCAAGAGCGCCGGACAGCATGCCGCGCCGGTTTTCCAGCTCGTCCTGCTCGATCAGCATCTCTTCCTGGCTTTCGTGGTCGTCGACCAGCCAGTCCTGCCATTCGCCAGATTCACCTTCGCTCGCCCGGATCGGGGCGTTGAGCGAGGCGTCGCCGGACAGGCGGCGGTTCATCGACACGACTTCGGCTTCAGAGACGTTCAGCCTTGTGGCGATCTCGGTGATCTGGTCGGGCTTCAAATCGCCGTCGTCGAGCGCCTGGATCTTGCCCTTCACCTTGCGCAGGTTGAAGAACAGACGCTTCTGGTTGGCGGTGGTGCCCATCTTGACCAGGCTCCACGAGCGCAGGATGTACTCCTGGATCGAGGCCTTGATCCACCACATGGCGTAGGTGGCGAGCCGGAAGCCACGCTCCGGTTCGAATTTCTTAACGGCCTGCATCAGGCCGACATTGCCTTCCGAGATCACCTCGCCGATCGGCAGGCCGTAGCCGCGATAGCCCATGGCGATCTTGGCGACGAGCCGAAGGTGGCTGGTGACGAGCTTGTGCGCAGCCGTGGTGTCCTCATGCTCGGCGTAGCGCTTGGCGAGCATGTACTCTTCCTGCGGCTGAAGCATCGGAAAGCGACGGATTTCTTCCAGGTAGCGGCTGAGGCCGCCTTCGCCGGAAACGATACTGGGTAGTGACTGGGCCATGATAGCGCCCCCTCTCTATTGGAGTGATGCCCCCGAAACGCGGCGGGCATGTGACGCGAGCACCAAAAGGCTCGCTCGCGACAACCGGAATATATAGGAACAAAACCAGAAAAGACAGGCATTTGTTCAACACGAAACAGTGTGTCACGCTGAAGTGAACAAGACCAGTCAGGTTTCTTGATGGCTAGCTTGAGGCTTGTTGATCTCAGGTTCTAAGCTTGCGGAAGCCGCCGACAAGTTCCTCCATGTCCCTTGGCATCGGCGCCTCGAACCTCATCGTTAAATGGGTGGTCGGGTGCCGGAATTCAAGAAGGCGGGCATGCAATGCCTGGCGTGAAAATGCCTTCACCAGTGTCTTGAGCGGCTCGGGCAGCCGGTTGGCCTTGGTGCGGAAGGCCTGGCCGTAATCGGGATCGCCGACGACGGGATGGCCGATATGGGCCATGTGGACGCGGATCTGATGGGTGCGGCCGGTCTCCAGCCGGCATTCGACCAGGCTGGCCGTGGCAAACTCCCGCTGCTGTTCGCCAAAGCGCTCGACCACCGTGAAATGGGTGACCGCGTGGCGGGCGTCGTCACGGCCTTGCGGCACCACGGCGCGGCGCACGCGGTCGGCGGCCCGGCCAAGTGGCGCGTCGACCGTTCCGGTCGGCCTTGGCGGTATGCCCCAGACCAGCGCCAGATAGGCGCGTTTGAGATCGCCGGTCAGGCCATGGTCGGCAAACGCCTCCGACAAGGCCTTGTGGGCGCGGTCGGTCTTGGCCACCACCATGACGCCGCTGGTTTCCTTGTCCAGGCGATGGACGATGCCCGGCCGCTTGACGCCGCCGATGCCGGAAAGGCTGTCGCCGCAATGGTGGATCAGCGCGTTGACCAGCGTGCCGGTCCAGTTGCCGGCGCCGGGATGCACGACCAGCCCCGCCGGCTTGTTGATGACGATCAGTTCGCTGTCCTCATAGAGGACGTCTAGTGCGATCGCCTCGCCTTGCGGTTCGGCCGGTTCCGGCTCCGGCATGTCGACCGAGACGCGGTCGCCGGCGGCCATCTTGCGCTTGGCCTCGTCGACCGGCTTGCCGCCGATGCTGACCGCGCCTTGCTTTATCAGCATCTGCACGCGGCTGCGCGACATGTCCGGGCCAAGCTTGCCCGCCAGCCATTGGTCGAGGCGCTGGCCAGCCGCGTCGGGACCGGCCACCTGCACCGTCGATCCGCCCTTCATGAATTGGTCCTCTATCAATTCGGGGGCCTCTTCGTTATGAGCGCTCATCGAAAATTGTTCCGGAATTCTTGCATGGCCAGGCCGCTTGCCGAGGAAGAAGAAGAAAAGCCGCTCGACCCCAAAGTCGAAAGCGTGCGGAGGAAACTCGTGCGCTTCATGGCCATCAATCTCGGCCTGCTCTTCCTCGCCCTTATGGTGGTGATCGCGGCGCTTGTCTACAAAGCGCGCAACGCACCGCCCGTCAGCCCGCTGCCGGCGGGCGACATCCAGGTGCCAGCAGGCGAGCCGCTGACCGGCGACATCGTGCTGCCGGTCGGCGCCAAGATCGTCAGCCAGTCGCTCTCCGGCAACCGCGTCTCCATCGATGCCGAGCTTGCCGATGGCAGCCGCGCGATCTTTGTCTATGACATTGCCGAGCGCCGTATCATCGGCCGCTTCGCAATCCGCAACAGATGACTTCGCCGCAATGAAGTTAGGCCCGAAACAATGACAGGCTTTGCCGAAGGCCGCCGCGTCGCGACGGTGGCGCTCGTGGTCAGGAATTATGACGAGGCGATTTCCTGGTACGTCGGCAGGCTAGGCTTTGTTCTTACCGAGGACGTCGATCTCGGTGGCGGCAAGCGTTGGGTCACGGTCGCGCCGGCGAACGGCCAGGGCGCGCGGCTGCTGTTGGCCGAGGCGGCGGACGAGGCGCAGGCAAGCCGCATCGGCAACCAGACCGGCGGCCGTGTCTTCCTGTTCCTCGAGACCGACGATTTTGCTCGCGATCACGCGACGATGCTGGAAAAGGGCGTCGAATTCCGCGAGGCGCCGCGCCATGAGCCCTACGGCACGGTGGCGGTTTTCGCCGATCTCCATGGCAATCTCTGGGACCTGATCCAGCCGAAACGATAGGCTCGCCGGCGACGGATTGCGGCCGCGGCGGGAGTGTCGCAAGCCCAGTTGCTTTTTCCCGGCGGTCAGCCTATATCGCCGGTTCTTGAACGCGCCCATCGTCTAGCGGTCAGGACACCGCCCTCTCACGGCGGGAACAGGGGTTCGATTCCCCTTGGGCGTACCAGGAACTCAACACATGCAGGGTTGTTTCTCCGCCGCCAAGCAATGCTAGGCCTCCATGACGGCCTTGAATTTCTTGGCAACGTCAATTGACCCTGCTTTCTTGGGGTGGAGTTCGTCCGTCCAGCGCCCTTTTACCGTATCGCGGACATCAACCACAGTTATGTGCTTCACTCGCCGTAGCGTGAGACAGAACGCATCGACCAGGTGTTTCATGATCTTGTCGATCAGAATCTTGTCGGTCCTGAGATTGTAACCCTTTTGAATCAACGGTTTCCCAAGCCAGATGCCGTCCGGGCGAGGTGTGGGGTAATCGTATGTGTTGACGAGCATCTTGGTCCGTTTTGCGCCAGAGATAGAACGGACGTCATCGGCGATTTCTTGATACCCGGAGCGCAACGTTTCGAGGCTCATTTGCAGCCATGGCATGTTGAGATGGCTTGTCGGATCGATTCCGTCTCCTTCCTCGCGCCACCGGAGCAGGTTCCGCAGCGCCCCGCCCCCAAGAAAATCGTTTCCGCCTGCCGACATTATGAAATAATCGAACGACTCCGAAGCTACATTCTGCCGGTAGTCTTTCTCGACGCGAATCTGTTGGAACGTATCACCGGGATAGGCTGTACCGGTTGCGTAGTAGCGGGGATCAGCTTCGATAATATCGAAAAATGTCTGGCTGTAACCGGCAACAGCCGACAACGGCCACAAGATGTTAACCCACGAATCGCCGTCGGAAGTGACTCTGATTTCACCTGCCTTTGCCAACTTGTCGGGAGCCGCGCGCCGCCGCCTCTCCAGAGGAGTGCGATAGACTTTTGGTCGCGTAACGAGGCGCCCCCGACTATCATAAACATCGTAGACCAGCGCGACAGCCGCATTGGGTTTTGGAAAGAGGGAACCTGTCTGTCTATTTGCGGTACTTGCAGGCTTCGTTTGAGATTTCGATCGTGACTTCGATGCTGAGTTTGCCATGCCCACCTCCCAAACAACAATTGAAGGCTATACGTTACACTGGCGGTAGTCCGTCACACCAGCGGCAACATAGACTGATACATTTCTTGTGTTCGCTAGAGAGCGACGGCCCATATTTCTCGATTCTGGAAAGGGTTTCGTCCCTCAAAGCGATCGCGGCCGACTTCATCGCTTCTGGCGCAAGACTGCGGATTGAATTAGCATCACATGATCAAAGCCTCCGGTCGCAACCCAAGAAAGGTGTGCGGAACACGAGGCGCAGGGGAACATCTCTGGCTGCGCATATCCAACATGCCAATCGGCGCGGCGGATTCGGACACGCCCGGCACAAAGGCGAAAATCCTCGGAGGAGAGGGCCAAATGCAGAAGCTGCAATCGCAGGGCGTCCATCACATCACGCTGGTCGGCGCCGGGCGTCAGACGTCGATCGATTTCTGGGAAGGCGTGCTTGGCATGCCTTTTGTCTTCGAGCAGCCCAATCTCGACAGGGCCAGCGAGAGCCATCTCTATTTCGATCCGGGCGACGGCCGGCTGATCACCATCTTCACCGATGAGAGCCGTGCGCCAGTGGCGCGGCGCACGCCGACCGACACGGGCTGCGTTCATCACATCGCCTTTGCCGTGTCGCGGGTCACCTTCCTGCAGGCGGTCGCCCGGCTCGACGAGCGCGCCATCAAGCACAGCGGCGTCAAGGATCGTGGCTTCATGGATTCGATCTATTTCGAGGATCCGCTCGGCCTTTTGATCGAGCTCGCCTCCTACCGCTTCGAGCCGCCGGCGGGTTTTACTCATGCCGACGTGCTGATGGAGGCGCACAAGCTGCGTGTCGCGCGCGGCGATTACAATATCGCCGAAGTGCATCTCGCCGACGCTATCCAGGCACTGGTCGAGCGCTCGCGCGCGACCTTGTCGGACGACCGGGCGCCGAAAAATCCATACTGACGACAACCAACCGAGGGAGGATCACAATGGCAAAGACGACAACGAAGAGCGCGAAGAAGCCGGCTGCCAAGGCGGCCGCGAAACCAGCGGCCAAGGCCGCGACAAAGCCTGCGGCCAAGGCGTCGAAGGCCGCCGCCAAGCCGGCAAAGAAGGCCGCCGCTAAGCCTGCTGCCAAGGTTTCCGCGAAGTCCACGCGGAAGGGCGTAGCGAAATCACCGAAAAAAAGCGGACTGAAGCTCAGCATGCTGAAGCCGAGCGTCAACAATATGAGCGTGCGGGTGTTCGCGCGCGCGGCCGGGCTCGACCATTTCGAGACCGACGTATGGGGCGTTACGCGCTCGCCCGAATTCATGGGGCGAAACCCGGCGCATCTGACGCCGATGATCGAGGACAAGGGCCTGCCGCGCGGCGTCCTGTGGGAGAGCTGCGCCATCATGCAGTATCTCGCCAACAAGCACGGGCTGGAGAAATTCTATCCCAAGGCGCCGGCCAAGCGGGCGATGATCGACAGCGCCATGTTCTATCTCATCGGCACGCTCTATCCCTATGTGGCGCGCGCCACCTATCCCGCGCTGAACTTCCCGCAATATGCCGGCGAGGTCGGGCACAGCGACGCCCACCCCGACAGGAAGTCGGAAGCCCAGAAAGCCGCCGCGGCCGCGATTGCCGAGCCGCTGGAGGTCTTTCATTCCTTCTTCAGGAACGGCAAGCCATTCATCGGCGGCAAGAACCCGTCGATCGCCGACATCCGGCTCGCGGCGACGCTCGAATTCCTGGCCGTCATCGACTACGCGCTGCCCGAATGGGCGAAGGAGTATATGGCGGCGATGGAGAAGAAGCTTGGCAAGGCCTATGCGGAACCGGCCGGCGACGTGCGCGGCTATGTCGCCTATGTGAAGTCGCAGGCCACGGCCTGAGCTGCATAGCTGGACGGCTTGAGATCAGGGGCTTGGTTTTAACGAGCCACTGACACTTTTTCTGTTGAGAGTACTCTGTCGCGCCCTCTGTCTGGCATCGCGCCGCCAGCAGATCGGCGTCGTTCATTTGGCTGATGGCAAGTGCGCGGCAAAGGTTAAGGTTTCGTTTACCAATACTGCTGTCTACTGGTGAGCAGTTCACCTCATGCCCGCGACCGCGGATGTACCGGCGCGGATGTCGAGGAGGAAAAAAGGTCGGCCACGCGCCGGCCTTTTTGTTTCAGCTTTATTTCATCGCCGGCAATGTCTTCACCTGCAATCGGGCAGATGCGCGAACCCGTTCAACACGTCTCAATGGTGACTGCGCCTCGCCTCGACATGCCGCGCCAGTTCCGGCGTCTCGAAGACATAATCGCTCCAGGCCGATTCCGGAATCTGGCCGGCCAGATAGCATTCGAGCAGCAGACCTTCCTCAGGGTTGAGAGGCCGCGGTGCGCGCTCATGATCCAGGCCCAGCGAGTGGAACAGATTCTTGGTGAGGTCCGAGACAGTGAAGTGGATCGACATCTTGCGTCTCCTTTGCCGCATCAACGTCGTAGTCAGGGCAAAGGTTTCAGTGAAATTGCCAGTAACGCCGGATTGATCAGGGAAGTTGCCGGCCAGGTTTAACGACCGCGCCGGCGTCGACGTCATGAATTGACGTGCGGTTCCGTTGTTGGCGCCAGGATTCGGGAATTGGAAATGCAAATTGATATACGGCGCCATGCATCTCCCCGTTAACAAGTAAATATCGACAAATTCAATCATAATTCTTGCGATAAACTTTTCTATAATATGACGTTTCAAGAAATATTCGATCTATACGTCATTTTTAAGATTCATGTTCCGATGAATTTTGATTGAGTTCCATGGCTGTTTTCGCAAGTCCAGTAATTCGCTTGACGCCATGATCGACGCCAAGGCGAATTCCGGTTCGGCCGTGCCGGTGTTGCTGCCGCTGCTTTCGTCTCAATCTTGAAACAAAAGTGTAATATCGAATTTACGAGAGCGCGTTTAATAGACTAGAGTTAAAATCTCTGGGAATCCTGGTATAGACAGATTAGATGAGTCTTATTTAGTCCAGTCTTATTCGAGATCAACAAGAATGCGATTCCGGGCTCTCGGCGGCAACAAGGCAAGGGTCCTCCAATGACACGCTTCTGGTCTAACGCTACGCTGGTGCTGGTGTTGGGAACGACATCTGCGCTCGGCGTCTCCTCTTCATATGCGGATACTTGCAGCGCGCTCAGGAGCCAAATGGTCTCGGCCGGTCGCGGCGCCGGGTCGGGCCCGCAGGTTGCCCAGTTGCGGCGGCAGCTTGTCGCAATCCAAAGGCTGGAGAAGCAACGCCGATGCTCGGCGAAAAGCTCGATGGTCGGGTTCTTCTTCAATCCCTGCGCCGATCTCGTCCAGAGCAAGGCGCAGGTGCAGCGCCAGATCGCGAGCGCGTCGAATTCGGGCAGGGATACATCCGGCCTGAGGGCGCGGTTCGTTGCCTTGGGCTGCGCGTCCTCACCAAAGACCCAGGAACGGCAGAAAGCGCAGCCGCAGCAACGTTCAGCACCCAAAACCGGATCCGACACGTACGCCGGCAGCCCGATGCTGTTTTGCGTGCGCCTTTCGGACGGATATTTCTTCCCCGCGCCAAAATCACAATTCGCCAAAAAGGACGATCTGAAAGAGACAGTCGATCAGTGCCGTTACATTTGCGACGATGTCGGCGTCGACCTCTACACGCTGAGCGATGTCAGCCGCGAGACCGAAGAGATGGTCGCGCTGGAAACGAAACAACCGTATGTGGAGCTTCCGACCGCTTTCAAATACCGCGACGATGCGAATTTCAAGGCGTGTGACGTCAAGCGCTACAACCAGCGGGTCGCCGAACTCAGGGCACGGACGGTAACCCCCGCCAACATGGCCAACGCCATCATTCCTCTGCCGACGGCAAAGCCGGATCTTGGCACCGTTGCGCAGATTCCCGAAGCTAGCGTCCCCGATGCCAAGGTCTCGGAGGCCAAGGGTGCCGCCCAGCATCAGTCGATCGAAAAAGTGGACGGCACACGACCGGTAAGGGTGGTCGGGCCGGCTTTCTTTCCCGAAGATTGATTTTTTCCCTGAATTGAGGGCCTAGAATTGACGGCCAAGACTGGCAGAACCCCAGCATCCAGCCGGTCGCCGCTTCGGCTGCACCCGGCCGTTGACCCGATTGCCGCCTGGAACGCATTGGCCGGTCGCCGCGTTACCTCCCAAGCAAATCGGGGAGCAGTGGCCATGGTCACATTCAGGGAAATGAAGGTACAGGAGATCGTCGAAGACGAGACCCTGACCACCGAAGAGAAAATCGCAAGGCTTCGAGAGATCGAATCCGAAGCGCGGGGCTTGCAGCGCGCGGCTTCGGAAAGCCCGATGGGCGACGACGATGGCTGGCAGGACGAACTGCGCCAAGTCCGTATTGCACTGGACAAGCTCGGCGCGAAGGAACCCAGGAAGGGCGCAGCGTCGTTGTAGCGTCGCCCTCCGGCCTCGCAGTTGAACGCGCGGCAGATCGTTATTCGCAGACCATACGGACGCGCCTGCCCGGCTCGCTGACATTCCTGCAGGCGAGCGGCTTTGCCGGCCCGGTCGACAGGATGGACGGATTGCCGGGCGCTCTCCTCACGCGCCTCGCGGGCGTTGCGGGGGTGCTGCGGCGGGCCAGCGACTGTCTTGGCATTTGCGGCGCCACTGGAAAGACGTCGCTTTCCAGTGGCAACGGATCGGCTTGTACATGCCGCGGGGGTCTGTCCCAAACGCGCCGGACATCGATCGGCCTGGGAATGACCACGGTGCCGTCGTAACTGCGCGCGCATCCGCCCCCGAACAACAGCATCGGGCACAGGAAAAGTGGCAAGATCCGTCCCAACATCAGTAACACCCTTGCAGAATTTATAGCGCGGCTTCGGCGCCGGCGACAACAGGCAGATCAGCGCAGGCTAATGCTGGCCGGCGATCCTTTAAGGTTAGCGCAACGTTAATGCTTCTCAGGCACATTCCGCCGACGAGCCGTGGGGGAAGGTTCGGCCTTGATCTTCGGGTTGGAACAGCATGGCGGAAGTGGAGGGACCAGTACGCGGCAAACGCAAGCCTCGCAAGACGGCGACGCGTGGCAGCAGTGCGCCGTCGTCGGGGGAGCACAAGGATTCGGCGAAAGCGCTTCGCGAACTGGTCGAGGCTGACTGGATCTGGGAGACTGACGCCGAGCTGCGCTTCTCCTGGCTTTCAGAAAGCTTTCAGACGGCCACCGGCATCGATCCGGCGAGCGTTCTCGGCCGCTTCTGCTTCAACTTCCTCGAACAGGTCCTGGTCGGCAACCGAAATGCCGCGAACCACCTGGAGGATTTGCGGGCACATCGGCCGTTTCGTGATTTCGTCTTTGAGCTGAAGCGTGGCCGGGCGGATTGCCGTTGGGTTTGCATCAGCGCCTTTCCACGTTTCGACAGCGAGAAGAAATTTACCGGCTATCGCGGCATCGGCCGCAATGTCACAGCGCTCGCCGCTGCGTTTGAGGAACTGAGGCGGACGCGAGAGCAAAGCGTTGCGTCGACAGACGGTGAGACCGAACAGATCCTGTCCGACGTGGCGCGCACGGTAGCCACCGTGCTCATGGATGACGGACCCTATACGCTCGCCCCCAGCCAAGCTCATCCGGGGGGCTCCGGAACGTCCGAAAGCGAGGCGGTGGCCGAACCCTTTGCCACCCTTCGCATCATGGTCGATTCGATGCCGATCGGCATTGTCCTCCTCGACGCTGAACTGCGCGTGGAAATGATCAACCGGGCTTTTTACGAACTCTGGAAGGTCGACCCCCGGCGCGCCGGTGTCGGAAGCTCGTTTCGCAATGTCATGGAGGCCAGCCGGAATGTCGATCCCAATGGTTCCGATGAAGAGGCCTGGCAGAAGCACATTGCCGGGCGCGAGACGGAAATCAGGGCGGGCATGGCGGGGTCGCGGCAATTGCCGCGCACTGACGGCCGGACGCTGGTCTCCTCGATAGCCTCGCTTGCCGACGGCAGGCGGCTGATTTCCTATGTCGATGTCACCGACATCAAGGACCGCGAGGCGGAACTCGCCGAGGCGCTGGAAAAGTCCCGGCTGGCCGAGGCGGTGATCAACAACGTCAAGGACCCGATCTTCGTCAAGGACGACAATCTGCGCTTCGTCTTCGTCAATGAGGCGTTCGCCGCGCTGTACGGACAGCGCCCGCCAGCCATGCTCGGCAAGCGCGGCGCCGACTTCGCCAAGCCGGATGCCGCCGCTGGCTTCGAAGAAAGCGAAAAACAGGTCCTGGCGAGCGGCCAGATCTACGAGGTGGCGGAAGACTTCGCCTCTTCCGGCATGGGCAGATCCCGCATCGTCAGGAAGAACCGCGTCTCGATGGCGAGCGGCCGCAACTATGTTGCAGGCTTCATCTTCGACATTTCCGACATGAAGCGGCGCGAGACCGAAGCCGAAGACGCGCGCAGGCAACTCGCAACGGTGCTGGATTCGCTGCCGGCCGCCGTCATCATCTATGACCGAGACGACAAGTTCGTCTTTGCCAACCGCGCGCTGCGGGACACGCTGCCTCTGCTGAAGCCCGCCTGGCAGCCCGGCTGCACCTTCCGCGAGGCGCTGGCGCTCGGTCATTCGACGGGCTATTTCCGCCTCAGCGGCGATCCCGAACTCGACAAGCTCTATGACAGCGATCCGGACCGCTGGCTCGACGGGATATTGGCACGCTACCATCTGCCCAGCGCGTCCTTTGAACGCCTCAATCCCGACGGCCGCTGGTATCAGGTCCTCGACATGAGGACCGATGACGGCACGTTTATCGGCCTGCGCGTCGACATCTCCGAGATCAAGAGCCGCGAAAAGGCGCTGCATGACAGCATGCGCCAGATCGAGCTGTTCGGGCACGTGCTGGACGAACTGCCGGTCGCTGCGTTCATCAAGGCAGAGAATCTGAGCATCGAGTTCGTCAACAAGGCCTGGTGCGCCATGACCGGCATTCCCAAGGAGGATGTCATCGGTCGAACCGACTCCCAGCTCTTCGGAGCCGCGGATGCCGAAAACTACAATCGCGACGATACCGAGGTCGTCGTCACCGGCAGTTTCAAGGAGATCGAGGAGCCCGTCGCCCATCGTGATGGGTCGGTCAGGCAAATGATGACGCGCAAGAACCGTCTGGTGGCATTGGACGGGTCAGTGCATGTGGTCGGCTCCAGCACCGATATCACTGACGTCAAGGCGCGGGAACAAGCGCTGGAACAAAGCATGCGCGAGAATGAGGTGTTCCGCAGCCTCATCGACAATGTGCCGGTGTCGATCTACGCCAAGCGCTCCGACCTCAGGCTGTTCTACGTCAACAAGCGCTGGTGCGATCTCACCGGCTTCGGGATGGAAGAGGCGATCGGCAAGACCGACGTCGAGATTTTCGGGGCGGACGGCGAAGCCTTCATGAAAGGCGATCTCGCGGTGCTGCGCAGCGGCGAGACGCAGGAGATCGAGGAGACCATAACGCTGGCCGATGGCCACCTCCGCCAGCAATTGGCCCGCAAGAGCGCGCTGATCGCGTCGGACGGCTCGCTCTACGTGATTGGCTCGACCATCGACATCACCGAGCGGAACCAGCGCGAGGCCGAACTGCGCGAGGCAAGGCAGCGGGCGGTGCTCGCCGACCGCGCCAAGTCGGAATTCCTGGCCAATATGAGCCACGAGATCCGCACGCCGATGAATGGCGTGCTCGGCATGGCCGAGTTGCTGGCCAAATCCAATCTCGACCCGAAGCAGACGATCTTCACCGATATCATCGTGAAATCGGGGAACGCGCTGCTCACCATCATCAACGACATCCTGGATTTCTCCAAGATCGATGCCGGCCAGCTCGTGCTCGACCCGGCGCCCTTCAACCTTCGCGAGGCGATCGAGGACGTCGCCACGCTCGTATCTGCACGCGCCAAGGAGAAGGACCTCGAGCTCATCGTGCGCGTCGAGCCCGGCCTTGAGAGCCTGTTCCTCGGCGATGCCGGCCGCATCAGGCAGATCGTCACCAACCTGCTCGGCAATGCGGTGAAGTTCACCGACGAAGGCCATGTGCTGGTCGATGTCACTGGCGAAAGGGCGGCGGCGGGAACCAGGCTCACCATCTCGGTGACCGATACCGGCATTGGCATTCCGACGGACAAGCTGAAATTCGTCTTCGAGAAGTTCAGCCAGGTCGATACCTCGTCGACGAGACGGCACGAAGGCACCGGGCTTGGCCTTGCCATCACCTCGCGGCTCGTCGACCTCATGGGAGGCGAGATCGGCGTCGACAGCGCCGAGGGCAAGGGCTCCACCTTCTGGTTTACAGTGACATTGCCCGTAGCCGAGAACCAAACCGGGCAGCGCGTCATGCCGGTCGACGTGACCGGCGCGCGGGTGTTGATCGTCGACGACAATGCCGTCAACCGGTCGATCCTGACAGAGCAGATGATTTCATGGGGTTTTGATTCGTGTGCGGCGGAAAGCGGCGACCTGGGACTTGACGTGCTCGTCACTGCCGCCGCCTATGGCGTACCGGTCGACTGCGTCGTGCTCGACTATCAGATGCCGGAGATGAATGGCGCCGAAGTGGCGCGGATCATGCGCAATACTGCCGGCCTCGCCGAGACGCCGATCGTCATGCTGACATCCGTCGACCAGTCGCTGGCCAACACCAGCCTTCATGATCTCGGCATCGACGCCCAACTCATCAAGCCGGCGCGCAGCTCGGTGCTGCTGGAAACGCTGGTCGCCACCATTCAGCGCCGCCGCCATATCCTGACCGGCGCCGGCGCGCAGGCGGCCGGTTCGGTAAACGACATGTCGCAGTCATCGCCGAAGCAATCGCCCGCCGCGGCGTCGAGCGCGTCCGAACAAGCGCTGCTTGAGCCGCCGCCGGTTCGCCTCCGCGCGTCTGTGGACGCCGGGCATCGGCTGGACATACTCGTTGCCGAGGACAATGAGGTGAACCAACTGGTCTTCACCCAGATCCTCGGAGAAACCGGCTACCGCTTCGAGATCGTCGACAATGGCCGCAAGGCGCTTGACGCCGTCGACAGGCTCGATCCGCGCATGATCCTGATGGATGTGTCGATGCCTGAGATGAACGGCCTCGAAGCGACCGCCGCGATTCGCCGGCTGGAGGAAGAGAGCGGCAGGCATGTCCCGATCGTCGGCGTCACCGCGCACGCGCTGAAGGATGATCGCGAGCGATGCCTGGAGGCCGGCATGGACGATTATCTGCCCAAGCCCATCAGCCCGAGGGCCCTGCTCGAAAAGGTCGAGCGCTGGCTCGATGCCGACGGCGTGGTCCAGCGCAACGCGGGATAGAGAACCTTCGGTTCTGTCATGCGCAAGTTCGCGAAGACTGTCACGAAATCAGCCGAGATTCGGGTGATGCCTGACGGGCAAGACTATGGTGCGATCGCACCATATCAAAGCGCGCGCCCAGCCGGAACAATGAGCGCATTCGAGTTCCGCCCCTCCAGTTACGGGCGGGAGCAGCGACCGCCGGCAAGAGACAGCGTCAATTCTACCCCAACGGACCCTGTTTCGGCGATGGCGCGGGCCATGACATCCTCTGGCCGTACGCAACGCGCTCCCGCCCGGATTTTCTTTTTGACTAGACCGTTCGGCCGGCGGGCGGTGGGAAATCGTGCAAGCCGCTGATTCCAGCGGTAAACATGGCCTTGCCGGCGAGAGTTCGCGATCAGTCCTTTCGACATGGCTGTGCGGCGTTACCGGTGTGACATGAAACTGTCATGCGACTGTAATAATCGGAGGCTATTGGCCTCAGCGGGCGCCGAAAAAATGGCGTCGAGAGATCATCATCCGAACAGGAGCAGGCCATGAGACATTTCATCCGCTCGACGGCCGTTGCTATTGCAATGGCTGCGGCGTCCACCCTCACACTGTCCGCCGCGTTCGCCGCGGACCTCTCCGGCGCCGGCGCCACCTTCCCTTATCCGATCTATGCGAAGTGGGCTGATGCCTACAAGAAAGACACCGGCGTCGGCCTTAACTACCAGTCGATCGGTTCCGGCGGCGGCATCAAGCAGATCAAAGCCAAGACCGTGACCTTCGGCGCTTCGGATGCGCCTCTGAAGGGCGAAGATCTGGAATCGGTCGGACTCGTCCAGTTCCCAATGGTGATGGGCGGCATCGTTCCCGTCGTCAACCTGGAAGGCATCAAGCCGGGCGAACTCGTTCTCGACGGAACGACGTTGGCCGACATCTTCCTCGGCAAGATCACGCAGTGGGACGACGATGCGATCAAGAAGCTCAATCCCGATGCGAAGCTGCCTTCGCAGGCGATCGCGGTGGTGCACCGTTCCGACGGCTCGGGCACCACGTTCAACTTTGCCTACTATCTCGCCGACGTCAACGCCGATTGGAAGGCCAATGTCGGCGTCAACACGGCACTTGAGTGGCCGGTGGGCATCGGCGCCAAGGGCAATGAGGGCGTTGCCAACAACGTCGCGCAGACCGGTGGTGCGATTGGCTATGTCGAATACGCCTATGCCAAGCAAAACAAGCTCACCTACACCGACATGATCAACAAGGATGGCAAGAAGGTCGAACCGACATCGGCCGCTTTCCAGGCCGCTGCGGCCAATGCCGACTGGAGTTCGCAGCCGGGCTTTGGCGTGATCCTCGCCAACCAGCCGGGCGCCGAATCCTGGCCGATGACGGCGGCGACGTGGATCCTCCTATACAAGAAGCCCGACGATGCCGCAGCCACTGGCGAAGCGCTCAAGTTCTTCGCCTGGTCCTACGCCAAGGGCGACGATATGGCCAGTGAACTGGACTACGTCCCGATGCCTGACAACGTGGTCAAGAGCATCGAGGAAACGTGGGCCAAGGAAGTCGTCGGCAGCGATGGCAAGCCGCTCTATTCCGCCATGTAATTTCCTCTGCGGGAGGGCCCTTTTCGGTGCCCTCCCGTTCCTTTCCAACGCGAGGGGTAAATGACTGTCGTTTCTGAAGCCATGCCACCGTCAGCCGCCATGAAGATCAGGGAAGCGACGGTGCGGCGCTTCGCCCTCACGGATACCATCTTCCGGACGGCCACGCGCTTTTCAGCCATCCTCGTTCTGCTTATTCTCGGTGGCGTTGCCGTCTCGCTGTTCGCCGGCTCATGGCAGGCGCTGTCGACCTTCGGTTTCTCCTTCCTCACGACCGAGTCCTGGAATCCGGTCACCGAGAAATTCGGCGCGCTCGCGCCGATCTATGGCACCATCATCACTTCCGCTATCGCCATCCTGATCGCAGTCCCGATCGGCATCGGCATCGCAGTTTTCCTCACCGAACTGTGCCCGCGCCCACTCAGGCGCCCCATCGGCATTGCCGTCGAACTGCTCGCGGGCATTCCCAGTATCATCTACGGTATCTGGGGTCTGTTCGTCTTCGCGCCCTTCCTGCAGACCACTGTGCAACCTTTCGTCATCGACCTGTTCAAGGGTATTCCGGGACTGAGCAATCTTTTTGCCGGCCCGCCCTATGGTATCGGCATGCTGACCTCGGCGCTCATCCTCGCCATCATGGTTCTGCCCTTCATCACCTCGATCAGCAAGGACGTCTTCGATACGGTCCCCTCGGTGCTGAAGGAATCGGCCTATGGCATCGGCTGCACGACCTGGGAAGTGACCCGCCGGGTGGTCATCCCCTATACCCGTGTCGGCATCATGGGCGGCGTCATGCTGGGGCTTGGCCGCGCGCTCGGCGAAACGATGGCGGTGACTTTCGTCATCGGCAACGCCCACCGCATCAGCGCCTCGCTGTTCGCGCCGGGCACGACGATTTCGGCAACCATCGCCAATGAATTCACCGAGGCCGATGGCGAACTCTACACCTCTTCGCTGGTGGCGCTCGGCCTGATCCTGTTCGTCATCACCCTCGTGATCCTAGCCATCGCCCGCTATATGCTGATGCGGATCGACGCCCGCACGGGAGCCTGACCGATGTCGACAGCTGAATCGCTTCACCAAAGCCGCAAGCGCAAGAATGCCGTGATGATGACGCTGTGCGTCGCCGCGGCCGGTATCGGGCTTGCATGGCTGGCGCTGATTCTCGGCGCACTCCTCTACAAGGGCGTCTCGGGCCTTTCGCTTTCGGTGTTCACTGAAATGACGCCGCCGCCCGGCGAAGCCGGCGGCCTGCTCAACGCCATTGCCGGAAGTCTAATAATGACGATTATCGCGGTCGTTGTCGGCACGCCGATCGGTGTGTTGGCCGGCACCTACATGGCCGAGTACGGGCGTTTTTCAAAACTCACCACGATTGTTCGCTTTATCAATGATATCCTGCTTTCGGCGCCGTCGATCATCGTTGGCCTGTTCGTCTACGAACTGCTTGTACGACCGATGGGCCATTTCTCGGCAATCGCTGGCGCCTTCGCGCTGGCCATTCTGGTCATTCCCGTCGTCGTTCGCACCACCGAGGACATGCTGACGCTGGTGCCGAACTCATTGCGCGAGGCCGGCACCGCGATCGGTGCGCCGCGATGGATCGTGATCAAGTCGGTCGCTTACCGCGCCGCGCTTTCGGGCATCGTCACCGGCATATTGTTGGCCATCGCCCGCATCTCCGGCGAAACAGCGCCGCTTTTGTTTACCGCGTTGAACAACCAGTTCTGGAGCGGCAACCTCAACGCGCCGATGGCCAGCCTGCCGGTAACCATCTTCCAGTTCGCCCTCAGCCCGTACGAGGAATGGCAGCAACTGGCGTGGACCGGTGCACTCATAATCACCTTGACCGTGCTTGGGCTGAGCATCTTCGCCCGAAGCCTTACCGGACGCAGAGAGGACAGATGAAACCGATGTTGTCCACCGATTTGAACATGGCCGAGTCGGTCACCGAGAAGACGAAGATCGAGGTCAAGAACCTCAACTTCTATTACGGCGAGAGCAAAGCGCTGAAGGATATCAGCCTGTCGTTGCGCGAGCGCAGCGTCACCGCCTTCATCGGGCCTTCGGGCTGCGGGAAGTCGACGCTGCTGCGCGTCTTCAATCGCATCTACGAACTCTACCCGAAGCAGCGCGCCGAGGGACAGGTGCTGCTCGATGGCAAGAATATTCTTGACCGTTCGCAGGATCTCAACCTGTTGCGCACCAAGATCGGCATGGTGTTCCAGAAGCCGACGCCGTTTCCGATGTCTATCTATGAGAATATCGCCTTCGGCGTCAGGCTCTACGAAAAGCTCGGCAAGGGCGAGATGGACGGCCGTGTCGAACAGGCATTGAAGCGCGCCGCGCTGTGGACCGAGGTCAAGGACAAGCTCAACGCCAGCGGCCTCAGCCTCTCCGGCGGCCAGCAGCAGAGGCTCTGCATCGCCCGCACCGTAGCGGTGAAGCCGGAGGTAATCCTGCTCGACGAGCCGGCTTCGGCGCTCGATCCGCTGTCGACGGCCAAGATCGAGGAACTGATCGACGAGTTGCAAGCCGATTACACAATCGTCATCGTCACCCACAACATGCAGCAGGCCGCCCGCGTCTCCAAGCAGACGGCCTTCATGTATCTCGGCGAATTGGTAGAGTTCGACGCCACGGAGAAGATCTTCACGTCGCCCCGTGAGAAGCGCACCCAGGACTACATCACCGGCCGTTTCGGCTGAGCGTTCCGACAACGCATAGAAGGGCAAGATCATGGGCGAACATACAGTCGCGTCTTTCGATGAGGATCTGGAGCAGATCAGCAAGCTGATCAGCGATATGGGCGATCTCGCCGGCTCGATGGTCGGCGGCGCCACCAAGGCTTTGCTCAATTCCGACAATGCGCTGGCGCAGCGCGTGGTTTCCGACGACGTCATCATGGATGCGCGCCAGCGCGAGCTGGACGATCGCGCCATCACGCTCATCGCCAAGCGCCAGCCGATGGCCAATGATCTGCGGGCGGTGGTCGGATCGATCCGCATGGCCGGCGACCTCGAGCGCATCGGCGACCTTGCCAAGAACATCGCCAAGCGCGTCGGCACGGTTGGCCTCAGTGTCACGCCGCGCGACCTGTCGCACTCCATCGACGCGATGGCGCAGCTGGTGCTGATCCAGGTGCAAGGCGTGATCGAGGAATATGCCGCAAGGGACGCGGCGGCACTCGCCAAACTCAGAAACGAAGACGAGCGGATCGACGTCAAATACACCTCGGTGTTCCGCGAGCTCTTGACCTACATGATGGAGGATCCGCGCAACATCACCGCCTGCACGCATCTCCTGTTTTGCGCCAAGAATCTCGAGCGCATCGGCGACCACGTCACCAACATCGCCGAGAACGCCTACTACGTGCTGACCGGCTCGCAACTGCCCGCCAATCGTCCGAAGCAGGACGAGACGGCGATGTCGGCGCCGGCGGCATGACAGGGGCGACCGGTTAATGATCGCGCCACGCATCATGGTGGTGGAGGACGAGGAGCCGCTGGGGGTACTGCTCCGCTACAACCTCGAATCCGAAGGCTACCAGGTCGAGGTGGTGACGCGCGGCGACGAAGCCGAGATCCGGCTGCAGGAGAACGTGCCCGATCTCCTGGTGCTCGACTGGATGGTGCCGGCGGTTTCGGGCATCGAGCTCTGTCGGCGCCTTCGGATGCGTCCGGAAACCGAGCGGCTGCCGATCATCATGCTGACCGCGCGCGGCGAGGAGAGCGACCGCGTGCGCGGCCTTTCCACCGGCGCCGACGACTATCTGGTCAAGCCGTTCTCGACGCCGGAATTCATGGCGAGGGTCAAGGCGCTGCTGCGCCGCGCCAAGCCGGAAGTCCTGTCCAGCGTGCTGAAGGTTGGCGACATCGTGCTCGACCGTGAATCGCACCGGGTCTATCGCAAGAAGAGCGAGATCCGGCTCGGACCGACCGAATTCCGCCTTCTCGAATTCATGATGCGGCACCCTGGCCGTGTCTTCTCGCGCAGCCAGTTGCTCGACAATGTCTGGGGCGAGACGATCTACATCGACGAGCGCACGGTCGACGTGCATGTCGGACGATTGCGCAAGGCGGTCAACAATGGCCGCATGCCCGATGTCATCCGCACCATCCGCGGCGCCGGCTACGCGATCAGGGAAGATTAGAGCGCCGCTACCGAGTTCAGGCCACGTCCTTCTTTCCGGCCTTCACCTGGATGCCCGGCGCGAAAATCTCCTGGTCGACGAAACTCAGCGCCCGCATGGCGCACCCTTCGCGGATCAGCGGCAACTCATTCGGCTCGGTGTCGAAGGAGATCGATTCCGAATGCTGACCGCCGGCAGTCTGGGCGATGGCCTCGCGCAGCGACGGCTCGATCAGATCGAAGGCGCCGGCGCTGACGCCGACCATGGCGACCGGCGCCGGATCGATCAGCGCGAACAGGCTGCCGAGGCCGAAGCCGAGCGCTTCGCCGGCCTTGCGATAGGCTTCCCGCTCCGGCCCGTCCGCCTCGCGCGCCCGGGTGGCCAGTGCCCGCATGTCGGCGTCGCTGAC
>NZ_PZJX01000032.1 GCF_003034915.1 Mesorhizobium helmanticense
CGACCGGCTCGGTGTCCTCACCCATCTGTTTCGCATTGCGCCAGATGGCGTAATTGCCGGCATAGGCCTCGACACAGCCGCGCCGGCCACAGCGGCAGAGCGCGCCGCCCGGCCGATGGATCATGTGGCCGAATTCGCCGCCCGAGGAATGGGTGCCGGTGAACAGTTCACCCTTTAACACCAGCCCCATGCCGATGCCGTGCGAGAGCAGGATGGCGATGAAGTCGTCGCGGTAGCGCCCGGGGTCGCGCCAGCGCAGCGCCACCGCCATCATGTTGCAGTCATTCTCCATCGTGGCGGGAATACCGAACTCGGCTTCCAATATGTCGGCGAAGGCGATGTTCGTCTGCGGCGTGATCGGCGACCACAGCATGGCGCGCGCATGCGAATCGGTGATGCCCTGGATCGCCAGCGCGATGCGGGCGATGCTTTGCACATCGAGGTCGGGATCTTCGAGCCGGCGCCGGACTATGGCGACGCATTCATCGATCAACTCCTCGCGCGACATGGTCAGTGTGTCGAGCCGGCGCTGCTCCTCGGCGACCACCTGTCCGGCATAGTCGATGACGGCGACCGAAAGGAAATTCAGCGACAACACGACAGCCAGCACCGCCGCCGCTTCTGGATTGAGGGCGAGGCCGACCTGCGGCCGGCCGCGTTTCAACGAAACGGCCTCGCTTGCCTTGCTCTCGTTCAGGATGCCTTCCCCAATCAGGTCGGAAGAGATCGCAGATATGGTCGAATGGCTAAGGCCGGTGGTCGCGGCGATCTCCGTCCGCGACGGCTGGCCGGCGCGGCGTACGGCCGAAATGACCATCGCCCGGTTGCGCCGGCGCAAATCGTCGTGGCGGATTCCAACCGACATTTTCTCCTCCCTATTGCCTCCTCCCTTGCCGCGGCCGCTCATAAAATTGGCCGCCGTCGGCAAGGTCCGACAATTCTGTCAGAAGGATAAGGCCCTGTCATTATTTATTCCGGGGCTCGAAAAAAACTCGACACGACATCAAAATCCATCAGAATCGATGTTGACAGCGCCCGGGTGTTGGATCAGTATTTTTTCGAGGCTCGAAAAAATAGAGCCTTTGTGCCGGCCTTTGGGTCAGTCTAGTCACGCCATACGTGGCGCAGGGAGGATATCATGAAGAGATTCGCAGCCGCCATCATGGCGGGTGTCGCCATGTCGCTGACGCTTGCGTCGGTCGCGCAGGCGAAGGACAAGGTCATCGGCGTGTCGTGGTCGAACTTCCAGGAAGAGCGCTGGAAGACCGATGAAGCCGCGATGAAGGCAGCCATCGAGGCCGCCGGCGACAAGTATATTTCCGCCGACGCGCAGTCCAACCCCGGCAAGCAGCTCACCGATGTCGAGAGCCTGATCTCGCAGGGCGCCAACGCGCTGATCATCCTTGCGCAGGATGCCTCGGCCATCGGGCCGGCGGTGCAGAAGGCGCTGGACGAAGGCATTCCGGTCGTCGGCTACGACAGGCTGATCGAGAACAAGGACGTGTTCTACCTTACCTTCGACAACAAGGAAGTCGGCCGCATGCAGGCCCGCGAAGTGTTCAAGGTGAAGCCGGAAGGCAACTACGTCTTCATCAAGGGCTCGGGAGCCGATCCGAATGCCGATTTCCTGTTTGCCGGCTCGATGGAAGTGCTGAAGGACGCAATCGACAGCGGCAAGATCAAGAATGTCGGCGAAGCCTATACGGACGGCTGGCTCCCCGCCAACGCCCAGAAGAACATGGAACAGTTCCTTACCGCCAACGACAACAAGGTCGATGCGGTGGTTGCAGCCAATGACGGCACCGCCGGCGGCGTGGTCGCCGCGCTGACGGCGCAAGGCCTGGCTGGAACCGTTCCGGTGTCTGGTCAGGACGGCGACCATGCAGCGCTCAACCGCATCGCGCTCGGCACGCAGACCGTGTCGGTGTGGAAGGATGCGCGCGAGCTCGGCAAGAATGCCGCCGAGATCGCCTCGCAGCTGGCCGACGGCAAGAAGATGACCGACATTGCCGGCGTCAAGGATTTCACCACGCCTGGCGGCAACACCGTCACCTCGCTGTTCCTGACGCCGATCGCCATCACCAAGGACAATCTCAACGTCGTCATCGACGCCGGCTGGATCAAGAAGGAAGAGGTCTGCGCCGGCGTGGCGGCGGGCAGCGTCGCGGCCTGCAACTGATCCGGGCCGGTACCGGTTCGAAATCTGGCGCCGCGGCCCAAAAGCCGCGGCGTTTCTCAAGGTGCTTTCCGCTTCAAATGACCGGGGAAAGCCAATAGCATCATAGTCCGGCATCCGCGGCAGACGGCAAACCGGTGGGAGGACATCATGACCGACACGACCTCTGGCCAGCCGGCCGATACCGCGCGTGCCTCTGAACTCGGCGCCGTCGCGCGTTTCCTCAAAGCGACGGAGCTCGACACACGCATGCTCGGCATGGTCGGTGCGCTGCTCGTCATCTGGGTCGGCATCCACATCCTGTCGGGCGGGCTTTTCCTGACACCACGCAATCTGTGGAACCTGTCGGTGCAGACCTCCTCGGTCGCGATCATGGCAACCGGCATGGTGCTGGTCATCGTGATGCGCAACATCGATCTTTCGGTCGGCTCCGTCGAAGGCGTGATCGGCATGGTGATGGGCGTGGCGCAGGCCGAATTCCTCATCCGCGTCATCGGGTTCCAGGTGGGAAATCCCTGGATATGGATTATCGCATTGGCTGCTGGTGTGGTGCTCGGCCTTGCGATAGGCGCGCTGCAGGGCTTCATCATCGCCTATCTCGAGGTTCCGGCCTTCATCGTGACGCTGGGCGGCTTGCTGATCTGGCGTGGCATGGCGTGGCTGATGACGAGCGGGCGCACGGTTGCACCGCTCGATACGACCTTCCAGCTCATGGGCGGGGGGCCGCGTGGCTCGATCGGGGCAACCGCAAGCTGGATCGTCGGCGGTCTCGCCTGTCTGGCCGTCGCCTTCATGCTGCTCAACGGCCGTTCGCAGCGCAAGCGGTTCAAGTTTCCACTGCGTCCCGTCTGGGCGGAGAGCTTGCTTGGTGTTGTCGCCTGCGCGGCCATCCTCGGCGCTGTCTGGGTCGCCAATTCCTATCCCTGGCCGATCGGCATCGTGCGCCAATACGCCCAGAGGAACGGCATCACCGTCCCCGATGGCGGCCTGTTCATCGCCCATGGCATCGCCATACCGGTGCTGATGGCGGTGACAGTCGGCATCGTCATGACTTTCATCACCAGGCGCACCCGTTTCGGCCGCTATGTCTTTGCCATTGGCGGCAATCCGGAAGCCGCGGAACTCGCCGGCATCAACACGCGCTGGGTGACCATGAAGGTATTCATGATCATGGGTGTGCTGGCGGCGATCAGCGCGGCGATTGCGTCCGCCCGCCTCAATGCGTCGACCAATGCGCTGGGCACGCTGGACGAATTGCTGGTCATCGCCGCAGCCGTCATCGGCGGCACCTCGCTTGCCGGCGGCTCCGGCACGGTGCTCGGCGCCATGCTCGGTGCGCTTCTGATGCAGTCGCTGCAGTCCGGCATGGTGCTGCTCGGCATCGACTCGCCGCTGCAGAGCATCGTCGTCGGCGCCGTGCTGGTCGTCGCCGTCTGGCTCGACACCGTCTATCGCAAGCGGGTCTAGGGAGGAGAATGGCCATGGCAAACAACACCGCTCCCACAGGCACGCCGCTGATCGACATGCGCAACATCTCGATCGCCTTTGGCGGCATTCGCGCCGTCGACGATGCGTCGATCGACCTCTTCCCCGGCGAGGTCGTGGCGCTGCTCGGCCATAATGGCGCCGGCAAGTCGACGCTGATCAAGATCCTGTCGGGCGCCTACAAGCGCGATGCTGGCCAGATCTTCGTCAACGGCGAGGAGGCTTCGATCTCCAATCCGCGCGACGCCAAGAAATACGGCATCGAGACGATCTACCAGACGCTGGCTCTCGCCGACAATGTCGACGCCGCCGCCAACCTCTTCCTCGGTCGCGAGTTGATGACCGGCTGGGGCACGCTCGATGATGTCGCCATGGAAGCCGAGGCGCGCAAGGTGATGGGCCGGCTCAATCCGCGCTTCCAGCGTTTCAAAGAGCCGGTGATCAAGCTCTCGGGCGGCCAGCGGCAGTCGGTGGCGATCGCGCGCGCCATCCTGTTCAACGCCCGCATCCTGATCATGGATGAGCCGACGGCGGCGCTTGGACCGCAGGAGACGGCGCAGGTTGGCGAACTGGTCAGGCAGCTCAAGGCCGACGGCATCGGCATCTTTCTGATCAGCCACGATATTCACGATGTGTTCGAGCTTGCCGATCGCGTCTGCGTGATGAAAAACGGCCAGGTGGTCGGCACCGCGCGCACCAGCGACGTTACCCAGGACGAGGTGCTTGGCATGATCATCCTTGGCAAGTGCCCGCCGGGTGCTATTCCGGGACCAGGCGCGCTGAAGATCGCCGCCTGAAGAGCAGCATACTTTTATCGCCGCTGCACGAGGAGCAACGCGGTTGGGAGTTCCGATAAGCGCGACGATCGAGAAATTGAAAGGCCGCCGTATGTTGCAGCAGACGGCGGCCTTCGCGTGCCCACCCCAGTCCCCGTCGGCGCGCTTGAGTGTTAATTAGCGATAGCGAAAACATCAGATCAATATCATTTGTTATGGCGAATCAGATCCGCTTCCAACCGTGACAAAAATGCCGCGCGGGAACGAAGGTACGGCCGAAAAATGCCTTGCTTGGCGATCAAGGTCCCGGTCCGGTGATGGTTTGATAAGCCGGCTAAATTTCTTCCATGTGATAGGCCAGCCGTCATGATGAATTGGCCTCGCCATTGTGTTGACGCGGGGACTTGCCCATAAAGATTGCGAACCGATCATGGGCCGCATCCGCAGTTGAAGAAGTTCTTCCCGATTGTCGCTTTCATCGCCGTCGCGCTGATCAGCCTGACGATGGCGGGATTTGCTTATTTCGCCACGCAGGAGGCGGCGCGCATCAAGTTCGAGGCGACGGCGGATGACGCGCTGAACCGGATCGAGGGTCGCATCGACCTGCATCTGTCGCTGCTGCGATCGACCCAGGCGTTGTTCGACGCCCGCAATGGCGACATTTCGCGGGGCGAGTTCAAGGCGTTCTTCAGCGCGCTCGATATCGACAAGAATTTCGCCGGCCTGCGCGGCATCGGCTTTCTGCGGTTGGCGAAAACCGGCGACGAGGCAGCGGTCGAGCGGGACATCCTGCACGACCATGGTGCGGCCCATGCGATCTATCCCGATACGACACTGCCATGGCGCACGCCGATTGTGCTTTTCGAGCCGCTCGATCCCTCCAATCAATCCAGCATCGGCTACGACATGTTCACCGATCCGGTGCGGCGCGAGGCGATCGAAAAGGCGATGGCCGACGATCAGCAGCACGCGAGCGGGCTCGTCAAGCTCGGCCAGGAGACGGGCGCCGCGCAGACCTTCACCGGCTTCCTGGTGTTCGCGCGGCTCAATGTCGAGACCGCGCCGGACGTCATCGACGCGTCCAGGTCCTCGACATCAGGCTTTCTTTATGCCGCTTTCCGCGCTCGCGACCTGTTCCAGACCGCGCTCAGCCGCACGCCACTGTTGCCGGTCAACACCGAAATCTATGACGGCAAGGTGGAGGCCGACAATCTGTTGTTCCAGTCGGAAACGCCGCCGGTGTCGACCTTCGGCGACAGGCTGCTGGTTTCCCGCAAGCTGACCGTCGCCGGCCGCCAGTGGACCGTCTTGTTTCGGCCGACAAGCGCATTCTCGCAACCTTCTTCGCGCGCCATCCCGGTAATGCTCGGCCTGTTCGGGCTGCTGCTGGCAGGCGCGATAGCGCTGGTGGCACGCTATCAGGAGCGTGCCTATGACGCGGTGTCGCTGCTGCACGAGACGACGGAAAAGAGCCTGCTGGAAAAAGATCTGATGCTGCAGGAGATGAAGCATCGCATCAAGAACTCGATCACGCGGGTGCTGGCGATCGCACGTCAGACGGCATCGCACGCCAGCGACGTCAAGGAATTCTCGGCCTCCTTCTCGGCCCGGCTGCAAGCGATGGCGGCGTCCCAGGATATGCTGACACGCTCGCGCTGGCAGAAGGCCGATCTCGGCGATCTCCTGCGCATCGAGCTTGGCCAGGTGTTTGGCAAGGAGCTTCCCGATGGCATTCTGTCGGGGCCGCAGGTGCTGCTCGACGAGACGACGACGCAGGCGCTCGGCCTGACCTTTCACGAACTGGCGACGAACGCACTGAAATATGGCGAAGCCGGCAATTCAGCCAATACGCTCAAGGGCGACTCGGCGTTGAAGGTCGACTGGTCGCTTGAGGGCCGCGGGCGTGACAGGATGCTGTCTCTCAACTGGCGCGAAACCGGCCAAAAGAAACTCGAAGCGCCTGCAAAAACCGGGTTTGGCACCAAGCTGATCGATCTGAACGTCACCCGCGAATTGGGCGGTACGATCAATCGCCATTTTCGCGATAACGGGTTAAACGTGGAAATCAGAATCCCACTGCCAGGTTGAGACGGCATTGCCGCAGCGACAGCAGAAGCCCGGCGTGCAAATGCGGAGACCGGGGTCTCCGCATTTGACGTTCTCAGCTATCGAGCAAGTTAGTTGCAGCGAGCTGTGTAGATTCGACCATGACGGTCTCTGTACTGGCAATAGCCGTTCTGCAGACGGCGCACGAGCAGGCCGCCAATCGCACCGGCGCCGGCGCCGATCAAAGCGCCCTTGCCGCCACCAACGGCGCCACCGATGAGCGCGCCGCCCACGGTGCCGATACCCACGTTTTCTTCCGTGGTGGTACAGCCGCTGACCGCGACCACGGCAACCATGGCAATAATCATCTTCCGCATAGAGTCACTCCTCGCTTTGTCCTCACTTTAACAAGCTCTAGCCGCCATTTAGCATGAAATGAAGGCCTTTGCCTGCCCGATTTCATTGTTGGCTAAGATAGTCTTTTTCGGGGCGCGCGCCGTTCGATGCAACCACAAGATTGGAAATCTCCACCGATGCATCGAGCGTGCCGTCCGGACCAACATTCCAGACGATCTGATCGTAGTCATCTTCCAGAGCAGGGTCGACGGGAAGGCATTTGGCGACTATGCGCGCCGCCTGGCTGCGGACATCGCTCATGGCGAAGGGACGCTCGGCAGTGCATTCCGCGGCGGTTTCGAAAACACTCACCGGTACGTTGAGTTCGCGGCACTCGGTGATGTTGCTCGAGCAACCGATAACCAGCAGCACGGCGGCAATGTGTTCCATGGCAGCTATCCTCTCGCCACAAGAACGGCCCACAGCAGCCAAAGTTCCTGTGCGAGCGACAGAGCTCGTGAAATAATTGGAGGCGCGATACAGCCAAGTGACTGACGGCGAGCTTCATCTGGCGCGGCGGTCAGCCCAATGCGGTGCCGATTCGAGGTCAGGTCAACTGCAAAGCCGCCATCAACACGACGGCCGCGATCGATACCATAATTGCAAAGCGAAGCGACAGGTGCCGGGACGCGTGGGGCGAGGCCGATACTTCGAGATCCTGAAATCCTCCCATCGAGACGCGGGCGGCCTGCTCCAGCCTGTTCATATCGGAAACCGTCAAGATCATCCCTCCCATACTGCTCCACGAACCGCTGCCGAAACATCGGGTGGATCGGCAGGTTGCCAGCTGTATCTGGGAACAACAGCATCGGATTTTATGGTGAACAGCCGGTTAACTTTCGACTGCCATCTTCCGCGCCCTTTCCAAGACAGTCATCATCTATTTGATCAATCCGTCTCGAAATTGCCGTGGGGAACGACAAGGCGGTATTCGAGGCGGCCGTCCGCGATTTCAAGCGTCGCCGTGCCGTTCAGCGATGAAGGCACGACGCGCTCGAGCGCGACACTGCCGAACCGTTTTTCGTTGCGCCTGATTTCGTTGGCTCCGACGGCCTCGGCCCATGTCAATGACAGGGCGGTCTCGTCGGCGTGAGCGGCCGTCATATCGGCGGTCACCTCGACGAAGCCGTCGGCTCGCGACAGAGCGCCGTAGCTGACCGAGTTGACGGCGAGTTCATGCATGGCCAGACCGATATGCAGGGCCGCATTGGGATTGAGGTATGGGTTCGCGCCCTGAAAACGCAGGCTGCGCAGCGGATCGGCTCCGTAACGGCTGACCTGGCCGGACACGAGTTCGCGCAGTGCAGCTCCGCGCCAGTTGGACGATGTCACCAGGTCCTGGGACGATGCGAGCGACTGCAACCTGCCGCGAAAACGCGTCAGGAAATCGGGGAGTGTGTCCGAGTAACGGCCGGTCTGGGTGGCGATGCTCTGGATGATGGCTAAAAGGTTCTTTGAACGGTGACTGACCTCGCGCAGCAGCGTCCTCAGGGTCTGCTCGCGGCGTTTCTGCTCGGTCGTTTCGACCATGGTGGTAACGACGCCGATCACGGCGCCGCCGTCGCCGTGGTCGGCGTCTACCCATACCTGGAACCAGCGCACGCCATCGTCGGCGGGAACGTTGAGCTCGAGATGTTCCGGATTGCCGGAAGCAATAACGCTGCGTTTGGCCGCACCGATGCGTTCCGCCTGCGCCGGCGGCAAGATGCCGTTGCTGTCGACCGTGTCGACGGCCCATGGCGCGCGCATGTTGCGCGCCCATACGGTTTTCATCTCGCGATCCTGATAGAGAACTGAAATCCCGGCATTGTGAAGCGCATGAAGAAGGGCGCGGCCGAGCTGCATTCCGCTCTCAGCGGGATGCAAAGCGATAATCTCGTCACTTTGTCCGCTGTCTTTCATATCTTCGGCTTTGGAATGCATCGGCCACGTCGCCTACTGGTTTGGCGCTAAACGGCTCACCGACACACTGGGTTCCCCTAAAACGGTCCGCCGGACGGTGCTCGGTTGGAACTCCGTCCGGCGGTGGCTGGAAACCGTTTGAGGGGTGCGGTCTCCAGTGTTCGCTCAGGTGGGCTTCACGCCCGTTTGAACAGGCCGGCGATAAGCGAAATGATCAGGAAAGCGAGAAAGATGAAAAACAGTATCTGCGCTATACCGGCAGACGTGCCGGCGATGCCGCCGAAACCAAGCGCACCAGCGATGATCGCCACGACGAGAAATACGAGCGCCCAGTAAAGCATGGTTCATCTCCTTCGACTGATGTGAGAAAAAAACGTGGTTCGCTGCCGTTTGTTCCACCAATTCCCGAAAAAGACGATCCATTAAGGGCCTTTGCGACCTGAATTTTATCGCAAGGAGCGATGAAGCGAAGGCCTGCCGGTCCGGAAAATGGCGAGACGCAAGGGCCGTCCAGACCCTAAAGCGTGTCGAGTTGAAAGAAGTTCAGCCGACGCGCTTCAGGTCTTTTCATGCATGTCGTGTCCCAAACCGCTACGCAGCCTCGATCCAAGTCCGAAGGCATGCTTTCGCGACAAGCATCAGGCCGCGGCTTTTGCGTGCCGGTCGAAGAACAGCGCCTGACTGATCAAGGCTTTGACCATATCCGGATTGAACGGCTTGGTGACAAGGAAAGTCGGTTCCGGCCGCTCGCCGGTGAGGAGGCGCTCGGGGAAGGCGGTGATGAAAATCACCGGCACCGACGTGGACGACAGGATCTCGTTCACCGCCTCGATGCCCGAACTGCCGTCGGCAAGCTGGATGTCGGCCAGCACCATCCTTGGCCGCATCTTGCCGAACATCGCCACGGCTTCGGCATGGGTGCGCGCCGTTCCGACGACGCGATGGCCGAGGCTTTCGACCATTTCCTCAATGTCCATGGCGATCAGGGGCTCATCCTCGATGATCAGCACATCGGTCGCGACCTGGCGGGAAATCTCGTTGCTCGCCTGGGAGAGAAGCTCGGAGAATTCCTGCTCGTCGGCGTCGAGAATCTCCGCCGCCTCATCCTCACTGAAGCCTTCGACGGCGACCAGCAGGAAGGCCTGGCGGGGGCGGGGGGCGATCGCATTGAGATTGGCCGCGGCGCGCTGCTCCCACGCCGACTGCGCATGCTCCTGGGGAACGCGTATGGCGACCGAGGTAAACAGCCTGGCAAAGACCTTGTAGAGCGCGATGCGTTCGGTCGATGCCTTGGGAAAGATGTCGACGTCGGCTATGATGGCTTCAAGCATTGCGGCGACCAGCGCGTCGCCACTTTCCTGCGATCCGGAAACGGCCCGCGAGAAACGGCGGAGGAATGGCAGATGTGGAGCGATGGTTGCTGACAGACTCATGGTGGACGTCTCCCTCTGACGCGATTGCTTAGATTGCAGGTCAAGCCGTTTGCAAGCCCCGAAAACACAAACGCCGATTTTCCGAAAAAGTTCCGACGGTTGCGGAACTAATATAAGCGGAAGGCGTTAGAAACCGGGATGGGCAACCCAGACGAGGGTGCCGCTTGTGTTGAATATTGTGCGGCTCGGGTGCTGGGAATGAAGGGCGAACCAAGGACATGACGAAGAACACCACGGCCGGCGCCGACGGGCACCGGGCGGCTTCCGGCGACCTGCTCGGGCCGAACTCGGAAATTGGCCGCAAACTCAAACAATATTACGACGAGCTGGTCTCCGACCATGTGCCGGATCGCTTTGCCCAGTTGCTCAGCCAATTGGAACAGGCCGAACCCGCACAGAAGAAGGACTGAGGCATGGCCGCCGTCTCCCAAGGCTTCAAGACCGATCTGCTCGGCTCTATCCCGAGCTTGCGGGCCTTTGCCGTGTCGCTGACGCAAAATGCCGACAAGGCCGACGATCTGGTGCAGGAAACGCTGGTCAAGGCCTGGGACAAGCATGAGAGCTTCCAGCCCGGCACCAATCTCAAGGCATGGCTGTTCACCATCTTGCGCAATGAATTCTATTCGCAAATGCGCAAGCGCGGCCGCGAAGTACAGGACAGCGACGGCATCATGACGGCCCGGCTCGCCGTTCATCCGGCCCAGCATGGCCAACTCGACCTCAAGGATTTTCGCGGCGCGCTCGAGCAATTGCCCGAGGATCAGCGCGAAGCCATCATCCTGATCGGCGCTTCGGGCTTTTCCTATGAGGAAGCCGCCGAGATTTGCGGCTGCGCGGTCGGAACGATCAAGAGCCGCGTCAGCCGCGCCCGGGCACGACTGCAGGAGATCCTCAAGATTTCGGGTGAAGACGAGTTCGGCCCGGACGCGATCTCGGCGCAGGTGACAGGCTCGAACGCCGCCTGAAGGATGGCTGCGATAGCGGATGTAACCGCGTTTCAGACAACAGGTCCGCGGCCGCACGCCGCCGCTACCGCGCCGATGAGATCCTCCCCGGAATAGGGCTTCGTGACCAATCTGACATCGGGGAAGGACGCGTTGATTTCGTCCGCGTCCGAATAGCCGGAGGCAAAGACGAAGGGCACACCCGATTTGTGCAATCCCGAGGCGAAATCAAGCGTCGAGGCGCCGCCCAGCATGAGATCGACGATGGCCGCGTCGAACCGCGAGGCAACGTCTTTCCGGTCGATCTCGGCCAGATCGCGGGCGATGACCACGTCGCCGGCGCCATGGTCGCGGCAAAGCTGCTCGACATCCATGGCGATCAGAAATTCATCTTCCAGGACAAGGATCCGCAATCCGTCTAACAATGGGGCCACGTGGCAATATCTCCTTCAAAGCGGCAGGAGTCATGAGCGCTATTTGGCATCCTGTCATTTAAAAAAGACATGCTGACAGCCGGTGGCGGGAACCACGATCCTCGCAAGGCGTTTGCACTGGGTTTTCGAGAGGGGTCGAAATGCCTGGCCAGAACGGTCGCTCTTTTTCCAGCCGACAGTATCCATGCGAGAAGTGCCCGCTTCGGCCATTGCCGGCCTTTCGCGAGTTCGAAAAGCAGGAACTCGCTTTCGTCAGCACGTTCAAGAAAGGCGAGCTTGCCGTCGACAAGGGCGCCACGGTCCTGGTCGAGGGCAGTCATAGCGCCCATCTCTACACGGTGCTTTCCGGCTGGGCTTTCCGTTACAAATTGATGTCGGACGGCCGCCGCCAGATCCTGAATTATTCGATGCCGGGCGACCTCATCGGCCTGCAGGGCAGTCTGATGGGCGAGATGCAGCATTCCATCGAGGCACTGTCGCCGATGCTGCTCTGCGTCTTCGAGCGTGAACATCTGCCCGAGCTCTACCGCAACCATCCGGGCCTCGCCTACGACATCACCTGGATCGCGTCGCGGGAGGAGCGCATGCTGGACGAGAACTTGCTCAGCATCGGCCGCCGCACCGCGCTCGAACGCGCCGCCTATCTCATCGCCTTCATCTCCAGTCGCGCCAGAGCGGTTGGATTGAATGGCAAGACGCCGGTGCGGATCCCGATCACCCAGCAACACATAGCCGACACGCTCGGCCTGTCGCTGGTCCATACCAACAAGACGATCCGCAAGCTGATCGACCGCAAGCTGATCGTCTGGCGCGACGGTGGTTGCGAGGTGATCGACGGTGAAAGGCTGAGGGAGCTCGCCCGTTGGGAAGGGTTGGGTGAGGATCGCCGGCCGCTGATCTGAACACCCGAGGCGGGATGCTCGTGCCGGGCTGGACTCGGGTGCAGAAACGGCCTTTCATGGGCCCTGTGCCGATTTCGGAACCTTGACGTTTATCAGGCGTTTGAAATCAAGCAAACGCAAGGAGTTAAGCAATGGCGACTGCCGCAGGAAAGACCGCGAACGAAAGCCGGGCGAATTCGGATCTGGAAGCCGACATCAGGCAATTGAAAGCCGATATCGAAAAACTGACTAAGCAATTGGCCAGGACCGGCGAGCATGGCTACGGGACGGCCCGGCGTGCCGCTGTCGAAGGCGTAGAGCAATTGCGCGCCCAAGGGGAAGCTGCCTTTAGTAGCCTCAGCAGCAACGCCAAGGACATCGAGGCGCAGATGGTGGCCAGCGTGCGCGAAAAGCCGGTGACGTCGCTGGCGATCGCGGCTGGGGTCGGCTTCCTCTTCGCGCTCCTCGCTCGGCGCTAGTTTCGACCGTGGGAATGCTGGCAACCCTGATCTCGGGTCTGGCTTCAGGGGAAACCGTCGCAGCCATGCGCCGCGCGCGCACGGCTGCCGTCGCTTATGGGTTGGCGGCACTTACCGCCTTTTGCGGCCTCGGCTTCCTCGTCGGGGCAGCCTATATCTGGGCTGCGAGCCGCTATGGCTCGATGGCTGCTGCTCTGGGCTTCGGGATCGGTTTCCTGCTGATCGCGGGACTCATCCTGCTTGTCTACAGGATATCGGCCGGCACGCGCGCCCGGCGTCAGGCGCAAAGGCGCAACGCCGACATCAAGGCGATCGGCATCGCAGCCGCGCTCGCCGCGCTGCCGACATTGCTCAAGGGGAAAGTCGGCATGGGAGCCGTCCTCGGGCCGGCGATTGCGCTCGTCGCCTACGCCATCTACCGCGAGAACACAAAGCCAGGTCCCGACGATCCGGATGCTGGCAGCACACAATAAGTCACTTCGACAGATCCTCCAGCGGCATCGATATTTCAGCGAATACGCCTTCAGGCCGGTATTCGTGGGTCACTTCGCTGGAGATGACCTTGGCCAGGCTGCGACGGATCAGGATCGATCCGAAGCCTTGGCGTTCAGGCGGGGCCACCTTGGGGCCGCCGCTCTCGCGCCAGGTTAGCACAAGGCGCCGCGCGCCTCTCTTGCCCAGGGTCTTCCAATCGAGATCAACCTTGCCCGAAGGCGCCGACAGCGATCCGTATTGCAGCGCATTGCTGGCCAGTTCGTGCAAGATCAGGCCAAGCCCGACCGCCTGGTCGGGCGAAAGCAGGAGGTCGGCGCCCGAGATCGTCATGCGCGGCTCCTGGACGCTGTCGAACGGCTTCACTTCGATCTGCACGAGCTCGCGAATGCCGATGCCGCGCCATTCGCGGTCGGACAGGAGGTTGTGGGCGACGCCGAGTGCCTGCAGCCTGGCGCCGAAGGCCTGGAGGAATTCGCTCGGCTGGCGGGCATGACGAACGGTCTGCGTTGCCAGCGCCTGCACCGTCGCCAGCGTGTTCTTGACGCGATGGTTCAGCTCGCGCAGCAGCAGCCGCTGCCGCTCTTCGCCCAGCTTGCGTTCGGTGATGTCGTAATTGACGCCGAAGATCAGCGTCGGCTTGCCGTCGCCATCGCGCTCGATGACACGGCCACGCGTGGCGATCCATCGTGGCGGATCGAAGCCTTTGACGCGGTATTCGCCAAAATAGTCGTCGCTGCCGGTCAGCGCATCGCGAAAGCGCGTCTCCGTCTGGTAGACGTCGCGCGGGTCGATGGCGGTCAGGATGTCGCGCGCCTTGAGCCGGTTCGAGCGCGGCAGATTAAACAGCTCGGACAGGAGGACATCGCATTCGATCATGTCGGTGCGGATGTCCCACGCCCAGCTGGCGAGCGAGGCAGCGTCAAGGGCAATGGCGCGGCGCTTCTCCTCACGCGCAAGCGCGGCCTCGGCTATGGCGGCGTTGCGGGTAGCGTCCTTCAGCGTGAACAGGCTGGCGGCAAGGCCGGCCAGCGCTTTCAGTTGTTCGAGCTTGGCAGCGGACGGAAATGCATGCGGCTTGCGGTCGAGCACGCAGAGCGTGCCGATCCGGGCGCCGGCCACCACCATCGGTGCGCCGGCGTAGAAGCGGATATGGTGCGCGCCGGTGACCAGCGGATTGGCTGAGAAGCGGGGATCGACGGCGGCATCGGCCACCACCAATGGTTCGTCGCCCGCAGCGATGGCGTGGGCGCAGAAGGAAATGTCGGCCGCTGTCTCGGCCTCATCCAGTCCGACACAGGATTTGAACCATTGCCGCTCGGCATCGAGCAGCGTGACCAGCGCGATAGGTGCTTGCATCATCGCGGCGGCAAGTCTGCTGATCCGGTCGAAGTCAGGATCCGCGGCTGTGTCGAGCGCGTCGAGACCATGCAGCACGGCAAGCCGGTCGGCGTCGTCGACGGCGCGACGGACGCTGGCCGGCAGTACCGGCATTTTCTGGACTCGTTTATCCACCACGCACCCAAATTCGCCGGCTTGCCGTCTTCGCCGCCACACGCTGTTGTCTCAGGAACTTTCGTAACAGGGAATCGTTACCCGACAATGCCTTGCCAGACGCCGATGCCAACCAACGGAGAGGCCAAACATGGCCAAGATCATTCCTGAAGACAAAGCCCGCCAGGGGCGCTGGGGTCGTCATGGCTTGCGTATCTTGATCGCCGCGCTGCTTCTGGCTTTCATCGCTTGGGGTATCGCTGAAATTTACGGCGAGATGATCGACACGACGCCGACGGCTGAACAGGGGGAGCTTCCCAAGGGCTGAAGCCTGCCGATTGACCATGCCGGCTTGCATCACGCGGCCTTCGCCTGGGCAGAGCGCGCCGGAACCAGAACATTCAGCGCGCCGGGATGGATTTCGATCGTCGTTTCGCGCTCAAGTCCGACCAATTCGCCATCCATGACGGCACGGTATTTCCTGGCCGCCGAATGGATTTTCAGAACGACCCGGTCGGCCTGGTGGATTTCGACATGCTGACTGGCGCGCCATCTGCCGCGCGCGATGTCGAAGAGGAATCTGACCAACTCGCTGCGCTGCTGCGCCACAGTGACGTAGATGCCGAGCACGCCGCCGGCCGGATTGTCGGCATAGGGCAGGTGGCCTTCGCCAAACAGATTGTTGGTGACGCCGATGCCGGTGGTGCGTGTCACAATCTCGGCCTCGCCGACGGCCAGCGTCACTTTCATTGGCGACGGATTCTTGATCGTTGCCCAGGCGGCCCGCGCGGAGGCCTGCATCTTTCCCAGCCGAGATCCGAATTCCATGTTCTGGCGTAGCTGCACCATTCTGGCGTGCAGGCCGATCGAGAACTGATGCACGAAGGGCCGGCCGTTGGCGGTTGCCACATCGACCGCAATCACTTCGCCGTCAGCGAAGGATTTCACGGCTGCGTCAAGCGTCTGCGGGATGCCGAGCCCGCGCGCGAAAAGGTTCATGGTCCCAGCGGGCAATATGGCGAGTGCCTTCTTCCCGCCCATCAGCCGCGCCGCGGCAGCCGAAATGGTGCCGTCGCCACCACCGGCCAGCACAATGTCGACGCTGCGTTTGGCAGCGATGCTGTCCAAGGTCTTGACGATGTCCTTGCCAGCAACGATGTCGATATCGAGGGAATGCCCCGCAGCCTCCAGCGTCTGGCGCATCCTGTCCGAAAAGGCGGCAAGATCGGTCGTGCGCAGGGTGCCGCCATCCCGGTTCAGCACCGCTGCAAATCGCATGCCCCGCTCCGTTTCTGCTGGCTGCCATTCGAGCCATTGGGGCCGGGACAGTCACACTCAAGGGCCGGGATCCATCCAGCCGCAGGCTGAAACGAGGTGGCTGAGAAAAGGTTCCGTATGCCGTGGCGAATCCGAAGGGCGGAACAACAACGGGGTCACGACGTTGTGAACAAGTAGGCCGCGTTCGATCTTCCGGCGACGGTTCAAGGGGACGCTGCCTGCACGAAATCACGCACGAGGAGGACATCAAGATGATCCGCACCCTTTTAGCCACGACCGCACTCGCCACGTTGATTGCAACGGGCGCCTATGCACAGTCGGCGACGACACCGGCGCCAGCGGAGGCGCCGGCCACTCAGGAGGCGGCGCCGGTCGTGCAGCGCGCCGATGGTAGCATCGTCACCAACATCATAGGTGAATCGGTCTACAATGGCACAGGTGACGATGCCCAGAATATCGGCATGGTCAGCGATGTTGTGTTCGACGAGGCCGGCCAGGCGAAATCCGCCGTCATTGGAGTTGGCGGTTTCCTCGGCATCGGGGCCAAGGACATTGCTTTCGATTACGGCAAGCTGCAAAGGGTCGAAAGGAATGGCGACCGTTGGCTGGTCGCCCAGACGACCAAGGAAGAGTTGACGGCTCAGCCGGAATTCGACCGCAAGCCTTACGATCCTGCCCCCGCGGCCTCTGCGGCGCCTGCAGCACCTTCCGCTTCCGGCGACAGTGCGCAAGGCGGACCGCCGGCGCCCGTCGACATGAATGCTCAACCGGTGAAGCGCGCCGAGGGGAATCTCGCCACCAACATAATCGGTGAAAGCGTCTACAACGGGACTGGCGACGACGCTCAGAATATCGGCGACGTCAACGATATCGTTCTGACCAAGGACGGCAAGGCGGAGTCACTTGTGATCGGCGTTGGCGGTTTCCTCGGCATCGGAGAAAAGAGTGTCGCCTATCCTTTCGATAAGGCTGCATGGGCGCAGAAGAACGGCGATCGCTGGCTGGTGGCCCAGACCACCAAGGAAGAATTGACGGCGCAGCCCGACTTCAACCGCAAGGCCTATGATCCAGCCCCAGCGACCACGGCATCCAACGACGCTACGACGCCCGCTCCGACCTCGCCTACCGAGACCGCCGCTCCGGCCCCGGCGGAAAAGACGGCTGAAGCTCCGGCTGCGGCAACGCCCGATGCGAAGGCGACCGATCCCACTCAAACCGCGGCGATCGACAAGTCGACGTTGACCGAGGTTCCGGTGGGCGAAATTCGCGGTGACGACCTGAAGGGCACCACCGTCTACGGCGCCAACGACGCCAGGGTTGGCGAGATCGGCGACGTCGTGCTGGCGCCCGACAGCAAGCCCGACGCGGTGATCGTCGATGTCGGCGGCTTCCTCGGCATGGGTGAGAAGGAGGTGGCGGTCGGCGTGGACAACCTCAAATTCATGACCGACAAGGACGGCAAGAAATACCTCTACACAACCTTCACCAAGGAACAACTTGAGGCCCAGGCTGCCTATGACAAGAACAGCTATGCCGAGAAGCGCGACGAACAGCGGATGATGATGCAATGAAGAAGGCAGTAGGGCAGTAGGGCAGTAGGGTGGCGTCCTAAACATATTGCCCTACTGCCCTAATTCACCGACATATCCAACAACGCCATCCTCCGTCAGTTCCGCCAGCGCAAGCGACTGGTCGAGATGCTCGGCCCGCCAGTCGAGCAGCCGTTCAGCAAACTCCAGCCGAATGGGCAGAAAAGCGGGATCTGCGGCAAGGTTGTTCAACTCGCCTGCGTCATTTTCCAGGTCGAACAGAAGCGGCGGCAGGCCGCCGCCGAAATGCACATATTTGAATTTCTCGGTGCGGATGACGGCGAGGTTGCACTGGCGTGATGCGATGCCGAAATGGCGTTCGGCCTCGCCTTCGGCAATCGAGCGGAAATCAAACTCCCAATGCGCGGCACCGCGCCAGTCCCGAGGCGCCTCATTGTCGAGGAATGGCTTCAGCGAGCGTCCGTCGAGATGGGGCGGCGGGTGCTCCCCGAGCAGGTCGAGCAGCGTCGGCAGGATGTCCACTGCCTCGGTGAAGCGATCGACGCCGGTGCCGGCCGCCTTGCCGCGGCGGGGATCGCGGACGATCAGAGGGATGTGGTAACTGCCGTCGAAGAACCCACCCTTGCCCAGCATGAAATGATCGCCCATCATCTCGGCATGGTCGGAGGTCAGCACGATGATGGTGTCGTCCCACGCATCCGCAGCCTTGACCGCCTGCCAGATCCTGCCAAGCTGCGCGTCGACTTCCGAGACCATGCCGTAATAGAGCGCGCGGATGCGGCGAAAATTTTCGTCGCCCCAGTCACGGACCTCGCCCTCGGCGCCCGGGCGGAACTTGGTGCGCTGCTGCTGGCCCATATCGTAAGCAAGATAAGGATGGCTTTCCGCCTCGACCTGCCAATTTTCAGCGCGGCGGAAAGCCGGGCCCTCGGCGGGATCGTACATCGTATTGTAAGGCTCCGGCACGATGAAGGGCGGGTGCGGGCTGATGTAGGAGAGATGCGCGAACCACGGCGCATCGCGCTCCTGCTCGCCAAGCCAGCGGAGGAATTCACCAGTGAGGAAAGCCGTGGGCGTCTCGTCCTTCGAATAGACCGGCGGCGCGTCGGTGACGGCGCTGCTGATGCTGCCTGCTTCATTCGCCGGACGATGGATGTTGGGAGAGCCGGCGCTGGCATCGACGCCGCGCAGTTTGAGCCAGGATAGCCATGGCTTCTGGTGCTCGGGCAAAAACTGGCGCACGGTGAAGCCCGGCAGCACGCCTTCATAGCTCCTCAGCCTGGGGTCGCCCGGTGCCAGGGTGCGCGGATCGAGCGCCACGTCGGTGTAGCCGAACAGGGTCGGATCATAGCCGAGGCCGCGCAAGGACAGCGCGATATTGCCGTGACGGGCGTCAAGCGGCGTGCCGTTGCGGCAAACGCGGTTGTTCATCTGGTAGAGGCCGGTGTAGAGGCAAGCACGCGCCGGCGAACAGGGTGCGGCCCCGCCATAGTGGCGGCGAAACAGAACGCCCTCGGCGGCCAGCGCGTCGGCATTCGGCGTCCTCACCACCTCGTGGCCTGCAGCCGACAGGCAGTCGCCGCGCCACTGGTCGCAACTGATCAGGAGAATGTTCGGGCGTGTGCCTTCCCTGGCCAATCCTGTATCCTCCTCATACGGTCCACATTGCCGCTCATGGAGCCGAAATTCGAGGGGGAAGCAATCCTCGCCTCTTGGCAAAATGGTGAACAAAAATCTTTGTACTGTTCACTTTTTAAGAACAGTCCATTCTGTGTTCATGGCCTTTGCCGCTAATGGGTGGATCCTCATATTGGCGTGGAACAGCGGCAAGGGCCGCATAGGGACAAAGGAAGGAGCAAGAAATGCTCGACCAGATCAAGGGCCTGCATCACGTCACGTCGATGGCCAGGGATGCGCGCCAGAACAATGAATTCTTCACGAAAAAGCTCGGCCTGCGCCGGGTCAAGAAAACCGTCAATTTCGACGCGCCCGACGTCTATCACCTCTATTATGCCGATGAGGTCGGCACGCCCGGTTCGGTGATGACCTATTTCCCGTTTCCCAACATCGGCAAGGGTCGCCACGGCGTCGGCGAGGTCGGCACCACGGTCTATTCAGTGCCCGAGGGCACTCTTGGCTACTGGGAGAAGCGTCTTGCCGATGAGGGTGTCGCCGGTCTGTCGCGCGACGAGACATTCGGCGAGCAGCGACTCGCCTTCGCTGGTCCCGACGGCGACGGTTTCGCCCTGGTCGAGGACAAGGCCGATAGGCGCGCGCCGTGGGCAAAGGGCGGCATTCCCTCGGGCGAGGCGATCCGCGGTTTTCACTCGGTGTCGCTCAGATTGCGGGATGGCGGGGCCACTGAAGAACTGCTGAAATTCATGGGCTATGAGGAGGTCGACAAGGCTGGCAATGTCAGGCGGCTGGCGGTGAAGAACGGCAACGGCGCCAATGTCGTCGACATCGAATCGCTGCCGGGTGCGGGCTTCGCCGATCTCGGCGCCGGCTCGGTCCACCATGTCGCTTTCGCCGTCGAAAACCGTGCCAAGCAGCTTGAGGTGCGCAAGGCGCTGATGGACACTGGCTACCAGGTGACGCCGGTGATCGATCGCGACTATTTCTGGGCGATCTATTTCCGCACGCCGGGTGGTGTGCTGTTCGAAGTCGCGACCAACGAACCGGGCTTCGACCGTGATGAAGATACCGCCCATCTCGGCGAGGCGCTGAAGCTGCCGTCGCAGCACCAGCATCTCAGGCCCTATCTGGAACAGCATTTGCAGAAACTCGAAGACTGAGGATCAACTCGTGAACAAGGATTCCTACATCCACAAGGTGGCGCTCGGTTCGCCGGGCGGTCCGCTGCTCTTCGTCTTCCATGGCACCGGCGCCGACGAGAGCCAGCTTCTGTCGCTCGGGCGCGATCTGGCGCCGCAGGCGACCATCGTCTCGCCACGCGGCGATGTCTCGGAACAAGGTGCGGCGCGCTTCTTCCGCCGCACCGGCGAGGGCGTCTACGACATGGGCGACCTGGCGCGGGCGACCGACAAGGTGGCCGGTTTCGTCAAGGCGCATGTCGAGGCGGCGAAGCCGTCATCGGTGCTGGGCCTCGGCTATTCCAACGGCGCCAATATACTGGCCTCGGTAATGTTCGCGGCGCCCGACCTGTTCGATGCCGCGGTGCTGATGCATCCGCTAATCCCGTTCGAGCCTGAGGTGAAGGGAAGCCTTGCCGGCCGCCGCATCCTGGTTACCGCAGGCCGGCGCGATCCGATCTGCCCGCCGAACCTGACCTCGCGGCTCGAAGCCTATTTGCGTGCCGATGGCGCCGATGTCACAGTGGAATGGCACGACGGCGGCCACGAGGTGCAGTCGAACGAGATCGAGGTGGCGCGGCGGTTCCTGTCCGCAACGCCGGTTGAAGGAGCCTAAGCAATGCTTGACCAATTGCCTGACATCGAACTGGAGGATCGCGGCTCCAAGGGCCGCTATGTCCTGCGTGGGCCCGGTGGCGCCGAGGCGGAGATGACCTTCACCAAGATCGGCGAGCACCAGCTCATCATCGACCACACCGAAGTGCCGGATGCGTTTCGCGGGCAGGGGGCGGGGGTCCGTCTCGTCACCCGTGCGGTCGAGGACGCGCGCGCGGCGGGCAAGAAGATCATCCCGCTCTGTCCGTTCGCCAACGCGCAGTTCCGCCGCCATCCGGAATGGGCCGATGTGCTGAAGCAATAGCAGGCGACGCCTGATGTGAATGACGACGCGTGATGTGAATGATGGGGAAGGGCGCACGGCTTTGTCGTACGCCCTTCCAGTTGTTCGGGACCTGCAGTCACAAAAGCATTATCGCCCTGGCATTTGCACGGATCGCCCGACTTGCCTAAGTAGGTAGCCAGCCCGCCGACGGGCCTACCGCTTCCTGCCGACCAACCAATCGAATGACCCCTTGATGACCGAAACCGACCTCGTTCCCGTCTTCGACGGCCACAACGACACGCTGCTCAGGCTCTACCAGTCGAAAGACGCGGATGTCGAAAAGCTCTTCATCGAGGGAACGCAAGGTGGCCATATCGACCTGCCGCGCGCGAAAAAGGGTGGATTTGCCGGCGGCATGTTCGCAATCTTCCCGCCGCCGGTCGAGAAGTCGAGGCGCAGCGCGGTTCCGCCGGCACCCAGCGATAGCGAGCCTCTGCCGCCCGAGGTTCCCCATGCCGATGCGCTTGCTTCCACTGTCGCCATGGCCTCGATCCTGTTCAGGCTGGAACGTGCCTCGGCGCTCACCGTGTGCCGGAGTGTCGGCGACGTGCGACATGCGATGGCCCAGGGTTCGATCGCGGCCGTGTTCCACATCGAGGGGGTCGAGGCGATCGACACCGAACTGACCATGCTCGACGTGCTGCACGCCGCCGGCCTGCGCTCGCTCGGTATCGTCTGGAGCCGTCCGAACGCCTTCGGTCACGGCGTGCCGTTCCGCTTTCCCTCGTCGCCCGACACCGGGCCTGGATTGACCGACGCCGGCAAGGCGCTGGTCAAGGCCTGCAACAAGCTCAAGATCATGATCGACCTCTCCCATCTCAACGAAAAAGGCTTTCGCGACGTCGCCGAAATCAGCGACGCACCGCTGGTCGCGACCCATTCCAATGTGCACGCGATCTGCGGCCATTCGCGCAACCTCACCGAATGGCAGCTCGGCGCGATCCGCGAGTCGGGCGGCATGGTCGGGTTGAACTTCGCCACCGGCTTCCTGCGCGAGGACGGCAGGATGAATGCCGACACCAGCCTCGACATCATGGTGCGCCATGTCGATTCACTGCTGCAGGCGCTCGGCGAGGACGGCGTTGGCCTGGGTTCGGATTTCGATGGCGCCATGATCCCGGCCCCGATCGGTGACGTTACCGGATTGCCGAAACTTATCGATGCGTTCGCCGCGCGCGGCTTCGGAAGCGCGCTGATCGAAAAGATCGCCTATCGCAATTGGCTCAACATCCTGGAAAAGACGATCGGGTAAATTCGCTCGCGTCGTTATTTGTAGCCCATCCGCGTCAGCCAGTCCTGGCCGACGCCGCGATTACGGATGATGGGTAGCGGATCGGTGGAGTCCAGCCGCGCGCAGATGCGATAGGCTTCGAGCGTCTCGGCGCTCATCTCGCCGCGCTTGTAGAAGAACATCGCCGCGGCATAGCGCGTGCGGCCCGACCATTTTTCACCGAGCGGCGTGTTGACCAGTTCCCACTGCTCGGCCGCTTCCTCGTTGGCGTCGTGCTTGTCGTGCTCGTCCGTCATGGTCAGAAATCCGCTGGTGGATTGGCGGTGCGCCGGTCGAGCTTGATGAAGGGGCGCTGCACCACCTTCGCCCGTTTCATCAGCTTCTGGTACTGCAACTCGCGCATGGCATAGATCTCGACCCAGAGGTCGTCGACCATCGTATCGCCGAACGGCCGCGCCAGCGAGGCGATGGCGATGTTGCGCTTGGCCATCGGCGACCACATGGCGGCGCTGACCAGCCCGACCTCCTGGCTCTTGCGGTGATAGACGATGGCATGTTCGGCCGGGATGTTGCCCTCGATCTCCAGCCCGACCAGCACATGCCGCAGCCGATGCTTGGCGCGGGCCTCGAGGATGGCGCGGCGGCCGTTGAAATGACCCTTCTCCAGGTCGATCATGAAACCGAGCCCGATCTCGTCCGGCATGCGCAAGCGGTCGGGCCGAACCGCGTGCTCGGAGGTGACGAAATCGGCATTGGCAACGATCAGTCCGGCTTCGAGCCGGGCGCGGTTGAGCGCGGTGTAGCCGATGGCGCGGATGCCGCGCAGTTCGCCCGCCGCCATTAGCCGGTCCCAGAGGCTGAGCGCCTGCTCAGCCGGCACGAACAGTTCGTAGCCGAGATCGCCGGTGAAACCGGTGCGCGAGATCGTGACCTGGCTGGTTCCCTGGGGGCCGCCATCATGCGGGAACTCGGCAAGGTCGAAAATCTTCAACCGTTCGACGCCGGCAAAACCGGCATCGCGCAGCACGGCAAAGGACGTCGGACCCTGCAACGCCAGACCGGCGACGGCTTCGGTTTCTTCTTCGACGGTGACGTCAAAGCCTATGGCGCTGTCGAGCAGCCAGGGCAGATGCCGCTCCTGCGAGCACAGCCGGAACCGCGTCGGCGAAAGCCGGAACAGCGTGCCGTCATCGAGCACGAATCCCTCGTCGTCGCACCAGGCGGTATAGTGGACGCGTCCTGCTTTCAGTTTGGTCACGTCGCGCAATGTTACGCGGTCGAGGAAGGCCTCGGCGTCCGTTCCCTCGATCCGGTATTTCGTCATCGGCGAGATGTCGAACAAAGCCGCTTGGCTGCGAATGGCGAAATATTCGAGCTCCTCATCCCACAGCGAATGCGGAGCGCGATAGCCGGCCCAATTGTACCAGTCATTGGTCCTGGCAAGCGCATCGATGCGCGGCTGGAACGGCGTGCCGAGCCGCAGCGTGCGGAAATGAGATTGCGCCGCTGTGCGGGCTGGGATGACCGGGCTCCTTGGCGCGCTGGATTGTTTTTCTATCGCCTGTGCCATGGTCTAGCCCTTCATCCCAATAATGCGCTTGGCGGCATTCAGCCCTGGCGCACCGGAAACGCCGCCGCCCGGATGCGAGCCGGCGCTTGCGAGGAACAGCCCTTCGAGCGGTGTGTCGTAGCCTGAACAGCCGGAAACGGGCCGCGACATCAGCATCTGGTCGGCCTGCAATTCGCCGTGATGCCAGTGGCCGCCCGGCATCCTGTAGCGGGCCTCGATGTCGGCCGGCGTCAAAAGCTCGGCATGGAGCACGGTCTTGCCGATTCCCGGTGCATAAGTCTCGAGCTGAGCCATGATTACTTCGAGGAATTTCGGCTTGCCCGCGCTCCAGCCCTCCTTCAGCGCATAGGGCGCATATTGCACCACGGCTGACAGGACGCAGGCGCCGCTGGGCGCCAGCGATGGATCGGCGAGGCTGGGCAGCGTGATCTCCATCACCGGTTCGGGCGAGAACGCGCCGTATTTCGACGGATTAAAGGCGCGCTCGACATGATCGGGCGAAGGCGCGATGACCAGCCGGCCCTTGTGGCCGGCGGCATCGACACCGGTGAATTCGGGCTGCCGGTCGAGCGCCAGATGCAGCTTCGCCGCATCGCCGTTCATGCGGATGTTTTTCACCTTGCGGACGAAACCGGTGTCGATCTCGCGTGGTCCGACAAGGTCAAGAAATGTGGTCGCCGGATTGATGGCCGAAACGATCGTTCTGGCGCGAACTTCCTCACCCTTGTCGAGGACGACGCCAACGGCGCGGCCCTTCTCGACGATGATCTTCGCCACCGGTGTCCCCGTGCGGATTGTCGCGCCGGCCTTTTCCGCCGCCGCGCGGATGGCGGCGACGATCGCGCCCATGCCGCCCTTCGGCAGTGTCTGCGCGCCGGCCGTGCCAGCGGTTTCTCCCGCCAGCCGGTAGTAGAGGCCTAGCAGCGAGGTCGGCGAACGCGGGCCGAGATGGCTGCCCAGCGTCGCGTCGAAGGCGAGCAGGCCTTTCAGGCGGTCGTCGGCGAGCTGCTCGTCGAGCAGGTCGGCGACGTTCATCAGCAGCACGCGCAGGAAATCGCGCATGTCCTCCTTGCCGAGTTTCTTCAGCGCCAGCGCGGTCTGGCCGAGCGCTGCCGTCTCGAGCAGCGACATGCCGCCGAGATCGGGCGGGCGGCGCGCGAGAAACGGCTTCAATATGCCGGCATAGCGCAGCAGCTGAGCACGCAACTCTTTCCAGGCGGATTGTTCGGACGGGATGGCGCCGGTCAGCACTTCGCCATAGGCGCCATGCAGGACAAGTGGTGGGCCGTCCGTTGACAGCGCCACTGACGGCACGAAGTCGGCGCGCGCGAATTGCAGCCCATGCTTCTCCAGCTCCAGCGACTTCACGACATCGGGATGCAGCCGGTTCAGCAGGTGGGCAACTGAGGAGACGCGAAAGCCGGGTGCGAATTCCTCGGTGCGTGCCGCGCCGCCGATGTCGCCGGCGGCCTCCAGCACCAGCACCTTGCGGCTTGCTCTCGCCAGCGTGGCGGCAGCGACGAGGCCATTGTGGCCGCCGCCGATGACAACAACATCAAATGACGTCATGGGCCGGGCTCATATGGTGAATTGGCTTTGCAAGGTCGCGCAGGATCTCGGCCGCGGCATTGCGGCCGGGTGCGCCCATGACGCCACCACCGGGATGGGTGGAAGAGCCGCAGATATAGAGCCCACTGAGCGGCGAACGGTATTGCGCATAGCCCGGCACCGGCCGGTTGAACAAAAGCTGGTCGAAGGTCAGTTCGCCCTGGAAGATGTTGCCTTCGGTGAGACCGACCTCGGCCTCGATCTCGCGCGGCGTGCGCACCTCCATGTGGACGATGCGGTCGCGAAAGCCCGGCGAGTATTCGGCGATCTGCGAAATCACGCTTTCGGCAAAACCGTCGCGGTCGGCATCAGTCCAGTCGTGGCCGTTCACCTTCGGCGGGGCGTATTGTACGAAGCAGCTCATGAAGTGCTTGCCAGGCGGCGACATGGTCGGGTCAAGCGTCGTCGGGATAACCATGTCGAGGAAAGGGTCCGCTGACCAGCGTCCGGCCTTCCAGTCGTCATAGGCGCGCTCCATGCGCTCCATGGAATCGGTGAAATGCATGTCACCGCGATAGACCGGCGAATCCTTCGGAAGCGCGGGGAATTCGGGAAGGGAATCGAGCGCGATGTTGACCTTGCCGGAGGAGCCGCGGATCTTGAAGTTCCTGACCCGGCGCAGGAAGATGTCGGGCAGTTCCTTTTCCTCGACCAGCTTGAGGAAGGTGCGCTTCACGTCGGCGTTGGAAACGACGAGCTTGCCATGGATCTCCTCGCCGTCGGCAAGGATGACGCCTTTGGCCTTGCCGCGCCGGATCAGCACATGGTCGACCTCGGCGCCGGTGCGGATGGTGCCGCCCGAGGCCTGGAAGGACGCGGCAAGCGCCCTGGTGACCGCGCCCATGCCGCCGCGCGCATAGCCCCAGGCGCCGACCGAGCCGTCGACCTCGCCCATATAGTGGTGCAGCAGCACATAGGCGGTGCCCGGCGACATCGGCCCGAGCGCGGTGCCGATGATGCCGGACAAAGCGAAATTCGCCTTGATGACATCGGTCTCGAAGTATTCGTCGAGGAAGTCCGAGATCGACATGGTCCAGAAGCGCAGTGTCAGCGCCATTTCCTCGGCCGACAGTCCGGCGAATTTCTTGCCGAGGTAAAGAAGCTCGCCGAGGTCGCGTGGTCGCAAACTGGTCGGGTCGGGTGCGGTGCGCATCAGCAGCGGCTGGATGAAGCGGCATTGCCGCGTCACGTCGCGGGCATAGCGGTCATAGGCTTCGGCATCGCGTCTGGAGAAGCGGGCGAACTCACGCCGATGGGCATCGTGGTCGCGGTAGTTGGCGAGGTAGTCGCCGTCGCGGGTGAACACCGCGCCGCCTTCGTAGGAAATCACCTGCAGGCCGAATCGCGGCAATTCGAGGTCGCGCATGATCTCGGGGCGAAACAGCGAGCAGACATAAGAGCAGTTGGAATAGAGGAAACCGGGCGTCAATTCGCGGCTGGTGGCGGCGCCGCCGACCCAGTCGTTCTTCTCCACGACCAGCACGTCGAGCCCGGCGCGCTGGAGGTAGCAGGCATTGACCAGGCCATTGTGGCCACCGCCGATGACGATCGCATCCCACGCCTTCATATGCGCTGAGCCCTCATGGCGTCCGACCCTTCATTTTGCGTGATCCGCTCCCGGATGTGCGGAATTTGACATGGCAGCCGGCATTTTGTCCAGCCATTCTGAATGAATGTTCAACAAATGATGTTGCGTTTTCCCTGGCATGCGCTAGGCTTTGCCGATAGTCGGGAATGGGTTTTCGAGGATTGGGGCCGAGGTCTGATGATCGAAACGGCAGACGCCGAGCCGGAATATGATGACACCGCCATCCGCTTCCTCGAGGCGCTGTGGGGCGATGGTTATCTGTCGCCCGGCGGACCGGAAGAGGTCGACCGCGTGGTCGAGGGCCTGTCGCTTAGGGGCAAGGCGGTCCTCGATATAGGCTGCGGCTCCGGTGGCATCACGCTGCATCTGGTCGAGCGCCATGGTGCTGCCCACGCCACCGGTTTCGATGTCGAGCGCCCGGTGATCGAGACGGCCAGGCGAAGGGCGGCCGCACGCGGGCTTTCCGATAGCGCCGGCTTCGTACAGGCGCCGCCTGGACCACTACCTTTCGCGGATGCTTCCTTCGATGTCGTCTTCTCCAAGGACGCGCTGCTGCATGTGCCCGACAAGGATGGGCTGTTCGCCGAGATCTTCCGCGTGCTGAAGCCGGGCGGCGTCTTCGCCGCTTCGAACTGGATGATCTCGCATGATGACGAACCATCACCCGAGATGAAGGCCTATGTCGCCGCAGAAGGCCTGTCCTTCACCATGGCATCGCCGGTGCGCTATGCGCAGGCGATGCGCCGCGCCGGCTTTGCCGACGTTACAGTGCGCGACCGCAATCCCTGGTACCGCGAGGTCGCGCGCGAGGAACTCACCCGCCTCAAGGGTCCGCTCTACCCGGCGGTCGCGGCCGCGGTCGGGGCGGCCTATGTCGACAAGAACATACGAACCTGGGAAGCCATGCAGAAGGTGCTTGACAGCGGCGAGCACCGTCCCACTCATCTTCGCGGTCGGAAACCGGTTGGATAGCCGGCGATGCTGGAGACCATCACACCCATGAAGACAGCAGAGGCCAGGGAAGCCGTCCTTGGGTCGGCGCGGAAAAACGGAGAGTCAACGCGGAAAAACGAGATCGAAAAACGCGGCCGCAAGGCCTCGAAGGAAGTTAGGCAGCTTCAACTGATCGAGGCGACGATCGATTCGCTGGCCAAGCGCGGCTATTCGGAGACGACGATGGCCGATGTCGCCGACGGGGCCGGCCTGTCGCGCGGCATCGTCAATTTCCATTTCGAGAGCAAGGAAAAGCTGCTCGTCGCCACGTTGGCATTTATGGCCGACGAGTATGCCGCACACTGGCGCGCCGCCCTCACCAGAGCCGGCGACGATCCCGCCCGCCAGTTGCAGGCGCTGGTCGCCGCCGATTTCGATCGCTCGATCTGTAACAAACGCAAGCTGGCCGCCTGGTGCGCCTTCTGGGGCGAAGCCAAGTCGCGCCCGACCTATCAGGCGCTGTGCGGCGCGCGTGACGCCGCCTACCAGAAGATATTCATCGACCTTTGCGCGGCGCTCAAAGAGAGCGGCGGCTATGCCTATGAGCCGCAGGTGATGGCGCTGGCGCTGAGCGCCATGCTGGAGGGCCTGTGGCTGCGGCTGATGATGGGCACTGAGGACGTCACCCGCGAAACCGCTTTGCAGGCGGCGAACGAATTCCTGTCGGCGGCATTTTCGAAACACTATCCATTGGCCAGCGGCCCCAAGAAGGCTTGAAGCAAAAACCAAAAGAGGATGGAACAGCAATGAAGACAATGACCCGACGCCTGACACTGACTTTGGCGCTGACTGGTGCGCTGGCGGCTTCGGCCGCCGGACTTGCGGTTGCCGCGGACAAGGACCTGATCATCTTTGACTGGTCCGGCTACGAGGATCCCAGCTTCCACCAGAAATATGTCGAGAAGAATGGCGATTCGCCGACCTTCACCTTCTTTGGCGACGAGGACGAGGCGTTCGAAAAGGTCCGTTCCGGTTTCAGGGCTGATCTTGGCCATCCCTGCTCGCAGAGCGTGGTGAAATGGCGCGAAGCCGGCCTGCTGCAACCGCTCGACACCTCGAAGATAACTGCCTGGAAAGACCTCAATCCCGGTATCATGGCGATGAAGGATCTCGCCACCACCGCTGACGGCAAGGCATGGTTCATGCCTTGGGACTGGGGCAATACGCAGCTCACCTACAATTCCGACAAGATCGACGCCAAGGACGTGCAGTCGCTGAAGGCTTTCGCCGATCCCAAGTTCAAGGGCAGGGTTTCCATCGGCGACAATGTCGACGACGCCTATGCACTGGCCAGCCTTGCCATCGGGCTCAAGGACTGGACCAAGATGACGGACGATCAGTTCAAGCAGGCGTCCGACTTCCTGCGCGAGGTGCACAAGAATGTGCGCTCCTACTGGACCGACTCCACTGACATCGTCCAGTTGTTCAGCGGCGGCGAGGTCGATCTCGCCTGGGCATGGAATGATGCGACAGTGCAATCGGTCGCCGCCGGCGTGCCGATCAAGGCCAAGAAGGATACCGACGAGGGCATTTCGACATGGGTCTGCGGTTACGTGCTGTTCAAGGACGCGCCCGGCAATACCGACAAGGCCTATGATTATCTGAACGCGATCAACGATCCGGAAGTCGCCAAGGTCCTGGTCAAGGACTGGGGCTACGGCCAGGCCAATGCCAAGGGCATGGAAGGTGTCGACCAGGCGGTGTTGAAGGAGAAGGGCTACGACGACGTGCAGAAATTCGTCGACAAGACGCTGTTCCAGTCACCGGTCCCCTCCGAGCTCAAGCTCAAAATGATCGCCGAGTTCGAGAAGATCAAAGCCGGCTATTGAGCCGTGTTTGGCTTGACCCGTCCGCACGCCGATATGGTCGGCGGACGGGCTCGCCAAAGCCTGGGAATTCTCCTAACCTCGCTGGATATTGTTTGCGACGGGGAATTCCCAGCCATGAAGTCCATGCTTCGCAGCCTTGCCATCGCCGCCGCATGCACGATTGGCGCTGGCGTCCACCTCGCATTCGCGGCAGGCGGTGGCGACCTCATTGTGTTCGACTGGTCGGGCTACGAGGATCCGCTGCTCCATTCCGCCTACACCACCAAATATGGCGCTGAACCGACCTTCGCCTTCTTTGGCGACGAGGACGAAGCCTTTCAGAAGATGCGGGCCGGCTTCAAGGCCGATATTGCGCATCCCTGTTCGCAAAGCGTGGTGAAGTGGCGCGAGGCTGGCATGCTGCAGCCGCTCGACACGTCAAGAATCACCGGCTGGAAGGACCTCAATCCAGGCATCATGGCGATGAAGGATCTCGCCACCACCGCCGACGGCAAGGTCTGGTTCATGCCTTTCGACTGGGGCAACACATCGCTGCTCTACCGCACCGACAACGTGACGGCGGAAGAGGCGCAGTCGCTGAGGATCCTTGCAGATCCGAAATTCAAGGGGCGCGTCACCATCGGCGACAATGTCGACGACGCCTACGCCCTGGCGAGCCTGGTCATCGGTCTCAAGGACTGGACCAAGATGACGGACGCTCAGTTCAAGGAAGCCTCCGATTTTCTGCGCGATGTGCACAAGAACATCCGCTTCTACTGGACCGACGACACCGACATCAACCAGGCCTTCTCAGGCAACGAGGTCGACCTCGCCTGGGGCTGGAACGAGACCTTCGTCACTCTCAAGAGCCAGGGCGTGCCGATCGCCATGAATCGCGGCACCAAGGAAGGCATATCGACCTGGGTGTGCGGCTATGTGCTGATGAAGGACGCGCCCGGCAATCTCGACCAGGCCTATGATTTCCTGAACGCGGTCAACGCACCTGCCGTCTCGGACTATATGGTCACGACATTCGGCTATGGCCACGGCAACGCCGCAGGCATGGCGGCGATCGAACCCAAGCTGCTGGCCGAGCGGGGCTTCGACAATCTCGACAAATTCCTTGACAAGACGCTGTTTCAGCAACCGGTGGCGCCGGAGCTCAAGCAGCGGATGATCGACGAATTCGAGAAGATCAAGGCCGGCTATTGAAGCGCGGAACTGAAAGAGCCGATGTCGTCATCGTCGGCGCCGGTTTCACCGGACTATCGGCGGCGCTGGAACTAAAGAAGGCCGGCATCGATTTCCTGCTGCTCGAAGCGCGCGACCGTGTTGGCGGACGCGTGGAATCCAGACGCAATGGGCTTGGCGAGCGCATCGACAGCGGCGGCCAGTTCCTGTGCGAGGACATGCCGGAACTGATGTCGCTGGTTGAAGCGCGCGGCAAGACCTTCGTCGAGACCTTTGTCGATGGTGATTTCATCACCCACCCATCGATGCCCGTCGAACAGGCCGAGCGGACCTATGTCACAGCGATGGCGATCCGCGGACGCATGAATGGGATCGAACCTGACGATCCCTCCATAGCCGGATTAACCGTCGCCGCGTGGCTCGACCGCCAGAAGGACCCGGCCGACGCCAAGGCGGCCTTCCGCTCGATGATCGAGGGGTTGTGGTGCCTGGCGCTGGAAAAGATGCCGCTCTGGCACCTGATCGACAACGACCGCCGCATCACCAACGAGGTGCCGGAGCTGCAATATTCCTTGCGCGAGACCATGCAGTCGCTGGCTGACGACCTGGCGGGTGATCTCGGCGACCACGTGCGGCTGAACGAGCCGGTGATGCGGGTCGAGCGTGCGCGGCAAGGCATGCGCATCGTCTCGGGCAGCGGCGTCATCGGAGCGCGCGAAGTCCTGATCGCATTGCCGCCGGCCACTGCCGCCAAGCTCGATTTTCAGCCCGCTTTGCCGGCAGCCTTGAAGAATGCCCTTGACGTCTGGGAAAGCGGCGCTGTGATCAAGATCCTGGTCCGCTATGCCAGGCCGTTCTGGCGCGAACGGAGTTTGAGCGGCATGGTGATGTGGCGCGACCTGCCGGGCCTGTTTGCCTGCGACGCCAGCAAGGATGACGACCATGCCGCGCTGGTCGTCTTTATCGGCGGGCCGTTGGCGCTGCTCTGCCGCAAGCTGGGCGATGCGGCGCTACGTGACGAAGTCACGGCCAAGCTAGCGGACGCGCTCGGTCCGGATGCGGCCGATATTCTCGATTTCAGCCAGCGCGACTGGACGGATGACCGCTGGAGCGGCGGTGCCTATAGCGACCTTATCGTCGACGTGACGGCAAGAGAGGCCGAGCGCACGATCGTTGCCGGCGCACCGCCGGTCCATTTCGCCAGCTCGGAACTGTCGCCGTCATTTCCCGGCTATGTCGAGGGCGCCATCGTGGCGGGGCGGATAGCGTCGCGAAAAATCATTGCGAACGTTCAGTCCGCCATCGCCACCAGCGCCTCGGGGTCGTAGGCGAGGCGGATCGAGGTGCCGACGGGGATGTCGTCGGCGCCGAAATCATTGGTCTCGGTCACCGACAGCGGTTTTTCCAACCCAGGTATCTCTACGATCAAATGGGTGATCTCGCCGAAATAGTGGCGCTCGACCACCTTGCCCGCCACCTCGAATTTGGCCGTCGCATTGTCCCACAGCACGCGCAGGCGCTCGGGCCTTATGCCGAGCGTGGCCGCGCCGCCATTGCGGATGAAAGCCTTCGGCTTGTCGGTCTTGATGCGCCCGAACCCCAGCGTGTCGACAACCAGCGACGCGCCATTCTCCTCGACGATCTCGGCCTTGACGAAATTCATGCCGCCGAGGAAGTCGGCGACCTGGCGGTTGACGGGGCGCTGGTAGATCTCCTTGGGCGAGGCGATTTGCGCGATCCTGCCGCCGAACATCACTGCGATACGATCGGACATGGCCAGCGCCTCGTACTGGTCGTGGGTGACCAGCACGAAGGTGATGCCGACCGCCTGCTGCAGGCGGCGCAGTTCGACCTGCATCTGTTCGCGCAGCTTCTTGTCCAACGCCGACAGCGGCTCGTCGAGCAGCAGCACCTTGGGCCGCATCACCAGCGCGCGGGCCAGTGCGACGCGCTGGCGCTGGCCGCCGGAAAGCTCGGTGGCGAGGCGCTTGCCAAGGCCGGTCAGCGACACCTGGGCCAGCGCCTCTTCGACCCTGCGCTTTTCCTCCGCTCTTTCGAGCTTCAACCGCTTCAGGCCGTAGGCGACATTCTGCTCGACATTGAGATGCGGGAAGATCGCATAGCTCTGGAACACCATGTTCGTCGGCCGGCGGTTGGCGGGAATGCCTTCCATCGACTGACCGTCGACCGAGATCGAGCCGCTGGTCGGGTTGTCGAAACCGGCAATCATGCGCAGCAGCGTGGTCTTGCCGCAACCGGACGGACCGAGCAGCGAGAAGAACTCGCCCTCCTTGATGGTCAGCGAGGCATCGTCGAGCGCCTTGAAGGCGCCATAGCTGCGGGTGACGCTTTTGATTTCGATCATTGGGCGTTCGGTCTGAAGCCGTTCAGTCCGGGGCCGCTCAGGCATAGAGGCCTCCCTCGTTCTGGGTGCGTTTGGCCGCGCGACGGCGCAGGATTTCGGCAATTGTCATCAACAGGAAGGAGGCAGCCAGCAACAGCGTGCCCAGCGCCAGAACGCCAGGCAGCTTCGAGGCAAAGCGCAATTGGCCCCAGATATAGATCGGCAGCGTCGCCTCGGTGCCGGTCAGGAAGAAGGCGATGAGGAACTCATCGAGCGAAATGGTGAAGCAGACGAGCAGGCTGGAAATGATCGCCGGCGCCACCATTGGCAGCGTCACGCGCCGGAAAGTGCCGAAGGCGCTCTCGCCGAGATCGGCCGAGGCTTCCTCCAGGCTGCGATCAAAACCCTCGAAGCCGGCGGTCAGCACCGTCATCGAATAGGGGATGCAGACCAGGACGTGTCCGAGCACGACGGTGAACAGCGACAGGCTCAGACCGAGTTGCAGTATCACCAACAGCAGGGAGATGGCGACGATGATTTCGGGCAGCACCAGCGGCGCCATGATCAGGCCGTTGATGGCGCGGCGGCCGGGGTAGCGGTAGCGGGTGATCGAACGGGCGGCGAGGATGCCGAGAACCGTCGACAGGATGGCCGCCGACACGCCGACGACCAAGCTGTTCCAGGCGGCGTCGAGCAACGCCGGCGTGCGCGGCAGATCCTCATACCATTTGAGCGTGAAGCCGGAGAGCGGGAATTTGGGCGTCGCGGCCGTGTTGACCGAGAAGATCGGCAGGAAGATGACCGGCAGATAGAGGAAGACGACGTAGAGAAACGCATAGGCCGACAGCCAGCCATTGGCCAGGAAGCGCCGCATCGCCGTCATCGCGCCAACCTCATCATGCCAGCCTCATCGCGCCAACCTCTGGGCGGCACGCAGGATCAGCACGGTGGCGCCGGCTATCAGCGTGACGATCAGCATGGTGGTGACCGAAAGTGCGGCGCCCAGCGGCCAGTTGGAGGCCTTGCCGAATTGAGCCTGGATGGCATTGGCGATCATGACGCCGTCCTTGCCGCCGACAAGCTTGGGCGTGACATAGTCGCCGACAGTCGGGATCATGACGATCAGCGCCGCCGAGATGACACCCGGCGCCGACAGCGGCAGTGTCACGCGCAGGAAGGAACGAATGGGACCATCGCCGAGGTCCGTGGCCGCCTCGACCAGCGTGCGGTCGACTTTTTCCAGAGAAACGAAGATCGGCAGGATGGCGAAGGCCGCCCAGGCATGGGTCAGCGTGATGATGACGGCGCTCGAATTATAGAGCAGCGCCGTTGACGGCTCGTCGATGACGCCAAGCCCCATCAGGCCGGAATTCAAGACGCCGTTATAGCCGAGGATCACCTTCCACGACATCACGCGCAGGAGATAGCTGGTCCAGAACGGGATGGTGATCAGGAACAGCCACAGGCTCTTGTGACGACCGCCATGGAAAGAGATGAAGTAGGCGATTGGATAGGCGAGCACCACCGTGAAGAAGCTCACCATCAGCGAGATGTAGAGCGAGCGCCAGAGCAGATCGCGATAGATCGGCTCGGTCAGCGCGACGCGGTAGTTCTCCAACGTGAAGGTGCGGTCGATGGTGAGGTAATTCTGCGTCCAGAAGGAATGCGCGATGACCACCAGGATCGGCAGGACCAGAAGTATGAGCGCGTAGAGAAAGGTCGGGCTGATCAGGGCAAAGCCCTGGACGGGTTCGGACTGCAGAAGGGCGTTTCGTCTGGCCCGCGTCATGCCGAACGCGGGCGACCCTTCCGCAGCCGCCGTCATTGCAAGCCCTCCGGCAGGGCCCCGGGCGTGATTTCGGTTGCTGGCGCGGATTGTCCTGCCATGCGGCGTCCCATTCTAGAGACCGGCTGCTTGTTCCCACTTTTATGCCTGGAGCGTGACCGAACGCGAAACTGGTGACCGCGTTTGCCGATCGCACTCCGAGCTTGCCGGCTTTCTTTCATCATGAGCGCATCCGCGGATTGAAATCAAGCGCTATTTCTGCAATATTGATTGAACGGACATTCAAAATGAAGTGAAAAACCGGTTCTCCCGCAGTTGTCGGCGGGCTTGGTGTCCGATGAAAATTCGCGACGAAACAATGCGAGGCGACGATGGCGGCTGCAAGAGATCTGAGGGTAACCGGAATGGCGGAGCCTGGCGATGAAGATGCCGTCGATCTGGCCAGGCGTCATCTTATCCAGCCCTGGCCGTTTGCCGGCTCGGTCGGCCACGAGGCGCGCGCGCTGATCGGCGAGGGCGACGGCATCTACATCACCGACAGCAGCGGCCAAAGGCTGATCGACGGGCCGGCCGGCATGTGGTGCATCAATATCGGTCATCGCCGCGAGGAACTCGCCAAGGTGATGTACGATCAGGCGATGGCGCTGTCCTACAACACGCCATGGTACACGATGAACGCGCCGTCGGCACAGCTTGCCAGGCGCATCGCCGACCATGCGCCCGGGGACCTCAGCCATGTCTTCCTCACCACGGGAGGCTCCTCGGCGGTGGAGACGGCACTGCGCTTCATGCAGTTCTACAACAATGTGCGCGGTCGACCGGAAAAGAAGCTGATCCTGAGCCGTGGCGGCGCCTATCACGGCTCGACCTATCTGTCGGCCTCGCTCAACGGACGCCCGCGCGACCGCGACTGGATGGATGGCGCCGACGAGCTCGTCGTCAAATTGTCGTCGCCCGATCCGTTCCGCCGGCCAAAAGGCATGAGCCTTGCCGCCTTCACCGATGGCCTCATCGATGAATTCCGCGATACCGTCGCCCGCGTTGGCGCTGAGCGGATCGGCGCTTTCGTCGGCGAGCCGGTGCAGGCGTCGGGTGGCGTCATCGTGCCGCCGGACGGTTACCTCAAGCGCATCCGCGAGATCTGCCGAGACAACGACATCCTCTATATTTCCGACGAGGTGGTGACTGCCTTCGGCCGGCTCGGCCATGTCTTTGCTTCCGGCGACGTGTTCGGCATCGATCCTGACATGATCACCTTCGCCAAGGGGGTGACATCAGGCTATTTCCCGCTTGGCGGGGTCATCATCTCGCAACGGCTGCTGGAGCAGTTGCGCCGCTCGAACCATCCCGACGCCATGTTCGGCCATGGGCTGACCTACACCAGCCATCCCATTGGCTGCGCGGTGGCGTTGAAGAACCTCGACATCCTCGAAGACAGCGTGCTTGCTCATGCGCGCGAGGTCGCGCCCTATTTCCAGGCGCAGCTGAAGACGCTGGAGGAACTGCCGCTGGTCGGCGAGGTGCGCGGCCTCGGGCTGATGGGTTGCGTCGAATGCGTGGCCGACCGCGAAAGCAAGGACCCATTGCAGCTCGACAAGAATGTCGGCAAGCGCATCGACGCGCATTGCCACGAGCTTGGCCTCTTGGTCCGGCCGCTGATCAACATGTGTGTGATGTCGCCGCCGCTGATCATTTCGCGAGAACAGATCGACGACATGGTGGCGATCCTGCGCGAAGGCATTTCGCGGACAATGGACGATCTCAGGAAAGAAGGCGTGTGGCGGGGGTGAGGGCCAATCTCCCACAAGGGGAGATCGGCAGCTTTATACCTGCGATCGCATGGCCTCGTTGAGGTTCCACATGTCCTTTTCCTCCGGCGCGGTTTCCAGCCCAAGCACGGGGATCTGCTTGCGCAGATGGTCATGGTGGGTGCGCACGCCATATTCGAGATCGGAGAGATAGAAACCCTCGAAGGCTTCGGACAGCATGGATTCGTTCGACCAGACGGAAAGCTGCACGTCCTCGTTCATGGTGTCGCGGTCAATGCGATAGGCGAGGTAGCGCGCCGCCGCCTGTTCCCTGGTCTCGTCTGGATAGCGGTAGATGGCGCCGCGCAGCAGCGTCTCGCCGGTCGACAGCGGGAACTCCTGATAGAACTGCACCGATTCCGGCATGATCGACAGCGCGTTGTTGGGGAAGATGCCGTAATAGATCCAGGCCTTGCGCAGGTGTTCCGGCAGGTGCGCCGCCGCGGATGCGAGCTTGATGTACTGGGCTACGCTCCAGCGCCTTCCGGCATGCGGATTGTAGGTGGCGAAGGAGCGCGACACGCCGTTGATGAACGGCTCGTCGAAATAGGTTGCACCATAGAGATCCTGCAAGGCGGGATGGGCCATGGCGACATGGTAGCCTTCATTGTCGACGTCGCGCACCGATTTCCAGTTGACCGGCGACTTCTGGGTCCAGATGCCCCAGGACGGTACCATGTCGGCGACGCCGTAATGCGTCATCTCAGCCTCGATCGGCTTCAGCAATTCTGCCACCGACGGCTGCGGGCCGCCCTTGCGGAAGCGGATGAAGATGAAGCCCATCCAGATTTCGAGGTCGAGCGGCATCAGGCCGAATTCGGTTTTGTCGAGGTCGGGGAAGGAGCGCGGGCGGGCAGCACCGCGCAGCGTGCCGTCGAGATTGTAGACCCAGCCGTGGAAAGGGCAGACCAGCGCATTCCTGCAGGTGCCCTGGCTGTCGGCGACGACGCGGCTGCCGCGGTGGCGGCACATATTGTTGAAGGCGCGCACGACGCCGTCCTTGCCACGCACGATCAGCGCCCGTTCGCCGACCACATCCATGGTCAGATAGTCGCCGGCATTCGGCACGTCGGAGACATGGCCGGCGATCTGCCAGTGATTGCGGAAGACGTATTCTTTCTCGAGTTCGAGAAGGGCGTTGGAATGATAGCTCCAGCCCGGCAAGCCCCGCCGGTCCCAATCATTGGGGATCGCCACGTCACGGAGGTGCGGGTTCATAAACGGCTCTTTATTTGTTGAATACTCATTCAACAAAAGCATATTTTTCATTGAAATGCAATGGCTTGTGGAGATCAGAAGTTTCCATAGAGTTGAGCTCTGGCGTTTTCAGGACCAGCATGACGACAGAAAATCCCGGAAATTCCGGGTGTTAACATGGGTTGTGAAACGGGCGCGCGCGCCATGTGAGGATTCGGCGCTGCCGCGCCGAGAAAACAACCGCGTCTTGCGTGGAAAGATCGCCGTTGCCCCGAATTCCATTCAGAAGTGTGGGATTGATCACTGTCCGGCGCCTGATTCCGGCCTAGAGGGGTGCTGTCGGCGTCCTTGTCACAGCAAACAGTTTCGAAACGAACCTTGTGTCGGCTGTGGCCAAACATGCCAATAACGGCTGAATTTTCTCGTTTCAAAGCCGTTACACAAGAAAGCGGGTGCACCATTCGCCCGTTACCAGGCGCGGTTAAGTTCGTTTTACTGAAAAAAGAAAATCGACGACAGGGAACAACGATGTTTACCAAGATCCACACCGCCGGCCACGATCACCAGTTCCAGGCCCCGGTGCGCAATGACCGCCGCCCGCAACTGGCATTGCGCCAGCGCGCCAGCGATCATCCGATGGGCCTGTTCACGGTGCTGGCTGCCGCCGCATTCGTCGGCATGGCGTTCACGCCGACGGTTGGCCCCGCCTTTGCTTCGCTGAACCCACCCGCCAACGTCATCGACGGCGCGCCAACCACGACCAAGACCGGGCGCTTGCCGATGCCACAGATCGATTTTGCCTGCAAGGGCCAGGCCTGGGGCGCCGAGAGCGTGGACTGCCTGCGCGCCATCGCCCAGCAGTCCGGGGTGCACAGAGCCCGCGCCGTCCGCATGATCGCGAATGCAGCGCCGCTGGCCAGCACACCAAACGTTTTTTGAGTTTTTGGCGAGCATGGTCTTTTCGAAGACCGGTTCCCCCTTCCAGGGATCATGCTTGCCCGAGCGTCCTCCAGCGCTCAAGTCAGGCTCCCGCCGCATCGTCGGTTGGGGGCCTTCTTTTTAACGCTTTCTAGCTTCCCAATGCCGCCTGTTCGGCAATCGCCGTCAGCACGCCGCGCACGTCCAGCGTGCTGAACGGCTTTTCCAGGATCTGCGGTCGCAGCGGCGCGGGCAAGGCCTCGATCTCGGCCTTGGCGCCGATCAGGTCGCCGGTGACCAGCACGAAGCGCCGCGCCAGATCGGGCCGCTCAGTGAGCAGTTCGCGATAGATCGATATGCCGCTGGTGCCGGGCATGCGCAGATCAGAAAAGACGATGTCCGGCGGCATGTGGCCGCCCAAGGTCGCAGCCGTCGATGCCCAGATCGGCACGATGCGCGACTTGATGCCCATCAGTTCCAGAATATCGGAGAGCGAGGCGGCGACATCGGGCTCGTCATCGATGATCAGCGCATGGCGCAATCCGCTCGACCGCGTCGGGCTTTCGCCCGCGACGGCGCCGCTGGCGGCGATCGCCGGCAATTGCACGACGAAACGCGCGCCCCTCGGCATGACCTCTTCGAACCAGACATTGCCATTGTGCCTTTCGATGATCGACTTCGAGATCGACAGGCCGATACCGGTGCCAACGCCGACCGGCTTGGTGGTGAAATAGGATTCGAAGATACGGGCGCGTATCGCCTCCGGCACGCCCGGGCCGTTATCCTCGACGGAGAAACTGGGATTGCCGTGGTCGCTGCGAAAAGTCCGGACCTTGATCAGCCGGTCGCCGCCGATGCCGGCCAGGGCGTGCTGGCTGTTGACGAGGAAGTTGGCGGCCACTTGCGTCACATGGTCGGCGTCGGCCATGGCCAGCAGCGGACCGCTGGCAAAATCGGTATCGATGATGATGCCGGTCGATCTGGCGCCATAGGCGGTCACTTCGAGGGCCGCGCGAACCACCTGGTTGAGATCGGTCTCGGCCTGGGCCGCTGGATGCAGACGCACCATCGACAGAAAACTCTTGACGATGCGGCCGCAGCGCTCGGCGGCGGCGCGGACCTTTTCGGCGCGCACCTTGGTCTGCGGATCGGAGGCGAATTCGTGGAGCAGCGTCGATTGGGCTACGACCACGGCCAACGGATTGTTGAGCTCATGCGACACGCCAGCAAGCAGCGAGCCCATCGCCGCCATTTTCTCGTTCTGGTGCAGCTTTTCGCGCTGGCGGCCGATCTCCTCCTCGGCGCGCAATTTGTCGCGCAGGTCGCGGATCGAGCCGAAGATCAGTCGGCGGTCGGCGACCCGCATCTCGGTTGCCGTCAATTCGATCGGAAAGACTTCGCCAGCCGCGTTCTGGGTGACGGTCTCGAGCCGCTGGCCGACCATCGGCGCGCCGCGGCCCGACATGTAATCGGCGCCCGACGCATAGCCCTTGCGGTAATATTCCGGAACGACGGTGTCGAGCAGGTCCTTGCCGAGGATGTCGCTGCGCTGGTAGCCGAACATCTTTTCGGCGGCCGGGTTGAATTCGATGATCGAGCCGGTTTCGTCGATGACGATGATGGCATCGAGCGAGGCCTGCAGCATGGTCCGGCGAATGACCTCGCTGGCATGGGCATCGGAAAGCGATCGTTCGATGGCGTCGCTGATGGCCAGCGCGATGATGTGCAGCGCCGCCTCTTCCTCGTCGGTCCATTCACGCTCGTTCACACAATCGTTGATTGCTAGCGTGCCCCACAGATGGCCGTGCGCAAAGACCGACACCGACAGGAACGACTTGATGTGCTGCTTTTCGAAATCGGTTCTCAGGAAACCTTCGAGGTCGCGCGTGTGTCCGGCGAAGACCTTGCCTTGCCTTTCATCCTCTCCCAGCCGCTCAAGCAGCGGATCCGAATTGACGACCGACTGCATGATGACCGTCGGCGACGCCAACTCGCCGCCAAACCGGGGGTCGATCCAGTAGGCCGCGACCGACTGGGCAAAACCCTGGCCGGGCAGTTCGCGCAGACGAAACAGGATGCCGCGCTGGCAATCGAGCGCCGTGCAGAGCGTGGCAAGGATGTTTTCCATCTCGCGCTGCCAGTCACCGGCTTCGCGCAGCCGGCGGACGACATTGACAGCCGCCATCGCCGCGCCTTGCCTGGCGCCGTGCACATCGGTGTGTCCTGCTTCAGCAGTCATTGTCAGCCGTCATTTTCAGAGCCGCGCCAGGCCAGAGTGGATACCAGCGGCCCGTTCAGTTGCCTTCACCGGTCGGCAACGAGAAGATATAGCCTTCGCCGCGCACCGTGCGCAGGAATTTCGGATTGGCCGGGTCCGCCTCGATCTTCTTTCTCAGCCGCATGATGCGGATGTCGACGGCGCGTGACGATTCCGGATCCTCGACGAAACCGATCGCCTCGGAGATCGCGGCCCGCGTCAACAGCCGGTTGGCTCGCGTCAGGAAAACCTCCAGCACGTCGAACTCGCTCTTGGCCATATCGATGACCGTGCCATTGGCGCCGGTGACGAACCTGCCGTCGAGATCGGCATGGAAGGGCCCGAAGCTCATGGCACGGCGGTCGGCCGTTGCTTCGGTCTTGACGCCCTGCGGCTCGCTCGGCTGGGGGACACGGCGCAGCACGCTGCGGACCCTCGCCAGCACCTCGCGCAATTCGTAGGGCTTGACGATGTAGTCGTCGGCGCCGAGTTCCAGTCCGACGATGCGGTCGAGCGCGGTGCCGGCGGCGGTGGCGTAGATGACGCCGATCGGCATTTTCGAGCGCAGCCAGCGGCCGAGCGACAGGCCGTCCTCGCCAGGCATGGCGATGTCGAGGATGGCCAGATGGAACGACTGCGTTTCCAGCAAGCTGCGCGCCGCCGCGGCACTTTCAGCCGTCGCTACATCATAGCCGCTGGCGCCGAGATATTCGGCAACCGCGTCCCGCAGATCGGGCTCGTCCTCGACGATGATTATTCGTGCCCGCACTATGCTCTCGCTCCCGCTTTCAGTGGAAAGTAGATTGGGTATAAACATCATGTCCAGCGCTCATATTCGGTTGCTGAGGGAATGGTAGGAAAAATGGCCGCACGATCCGTCATTGCGCTTGTTTCCGTCGCTGATGTAGTCGCGACCGATCTCGCCGACCATCTCGAACGGCGCGGCCATGATGTGCGCGCTGTGCGCCAACCCTGGGAGGCCGAATCCCTGCTGTCGGGAAAGGGCATCGATGTCGCCGTCATCGGCGACAGCCTCAGCCAGGCGGAAGGGCGCGACCTGCTCAGGCGCCATGGCGGCGAGGGCGGGCCGGATTTCATCCTGATCTGCCGGCCAACCGATCTGGTCGACAAGGTGCTGGCGCTCGAACTGGGTGCGGCCGACGTCGTCGAGAGCCCGCTCAATGTCAGGGAACTCGCTGCCCGCATCGGCGGATTGCTGACGCGGCGCGGCAGGAGCGCCGGGGAGTTGATCGTATTGGAGAACGCGACGGTCGACCTCAGGTCGGCCATGGTCATGCACCGCTCCGGCACGGAGGAACAATTGTCGCCAGGCCAGGTGGCGCTGCTCAAGCTGTTTCTGGCCAGTCCGCGCAAGGTGCTGACGCGAGACGACATCATTGCCGGAGCACCCGCCGAAAATGCCGATGCCTTCGATCGCTCGATCGATTCGCGCATCGTGCGGCTGCGCCGCAAGCTCGACACCGAAACCATCACCACCATAAGGGGTGCGGGCTATCGGTTCGACCCGCCGATGCAGTTCACCGATTGAGGGCAGGGTGGCCACCTGCTGTCCACGGATCTTAATGCTCAGCGCACCACGAGAAGCGACGGACCTGACGGCATTTCGCCAGGCCTGGTTTCGCGAGCCCCCATTTCGCCGGCAATAACGAATTCGGTCGCCTGAGCGCGGTCCTTCAGAAGCACGGTGACAAGGCCGGCAAAGCCGAGCAAGCCTTGTGCGTAGAGCAGTGCGGAAAGCACAGAAGCTGCGAATTTCGTGTTCATCGTGTCCACTCCCCAAATTCAGATATATGTCATGCCTCGGGATACCTCCCGAAGTGCCCGCGCCGCTGCGGAGCCCCCCGTCGCGGCGCGGGCCTTCGGTCCTCTCGGCTGCAAGTTGCCGGAGGGGCCGCGCATCTTCTTCAGCCCAAAACCGACCCGCCAGAGGGCCTTGAGCCGGTTGACGCGCAGGGCTGGAAACGATCCAGACCGTGGCGGGAAACAGAACCGCTTTCGATTTCGTGCCAACTTTCGTTTGGTGCCGGCTGTTTCCGTTGGGTCAAATCTGCGGCTGGCCTGTATCCACATCATGCCGCCCCACGCCGCGCTTTGTTGCAAGTTGGTTTCGAGCGCAGTCAGATTTCTTTCATATCAGGGAAAAATGAGCTTTCGCTTGGGATTAGCCGGCATCTTCCGCCCGCCAGGCTCGGTGGCGGCCGGCACTGGCGCCGCCGGTTTCCACTCCGAAAGATCCGCTCCAAGCGGCCCGCTTCCGTTAACCATAGGAAACAGATTCGAAACAGAAACGCATATCTTGCGAAATCAGTTCGAAACACGCTGCGGGGATAAGCCGGTCATCGAATTGGAACCGGCCATATCCGGCAGACAGGGGGAACATCATGCACACCACCATTTCCGCCAAGCTCATCCACATCACCGCTGCCGCCCTGATGGGCGCGGCCTTTCTCCTCGGCGCCGGCAATGGCGCCGCGCAAGCCGCAAACAAGATCGTGGCGCGGGTCTCGCTTTCGCAGCAGACCATGGAAGTCCTGGTCGACGGCCGGCCGACCTTCGCCTGGAAGGTCTCGACCGGCGCCAGGGGGTATGTCACGCCGACCGGCTCGTTCAAGCCGACCCGCATGCACCAGATGTGGTATTCGAAGAAGTATGACAACGCGCCGATGCCGCATTCGGTTTTCTTCAGCGGCGGCTACGCCGTGCATGCGACCAATGCCGTCAAGCGCCTGGGACAGCCGGCCTCGCATGGCTGTGTGCGGCTTCATCCGGATAATGCCGCCGATTTCTACCAGCTTGTCGAGGTCTTCGGCCCGGCCAACACCAGCATCGTCATCGTCAAGTAGGCTGTGTTGGAGCGGTTGTAAGGCCTGAGCTATCGGGCTTCACCGCTCCGGCTTCCCGCCGAAGGCGGCGGTAAAGTCAAGCAGCCAAAGAGGCCGGATTTTCCGGCCTCTTTTATTTGGTCGTCAGTTCTAATCCTGTAGCGCCGGCATCAGCTTCGGGTCGGGCTTCTCGGCATGATGCGGCAGATCCTTGCTGGCGATGAAAGTGTAGAACATCGGCACCACAAAAAGGGTGAACATGGTGCCGACCAGGATGCCGGTGAAGATCACCAGGCCCATCGAATAGCGTGCCGCGGCGCCCGCGCCGCTGGAGGTGATCAGCGGCACCACGCCGAGCGCCATCGCCGCCGTCGTCATCAGGATCGGCCGCAGCCGCACCTTGGCCGAGGCGATGATTGCATCGCGCCGCCGCATGCCGTGCTGCTCGCGCTGCTGGTTGGCGAACTCGACGAGAAGGATGCCGTGCTTGGTGATCAGGCCGATCAGGGTGATCAGGCCGACCTGCGTGTAGATGTTCAATGTTCCCAGGCCCAGATTGAGCGGCACGATCGCGCCGAAGATCGACAGCGGCACCGCCATCATGATGATCAGCGGGTCGCGGAAGCTTTCGAACTGCGCCGCCAGCACAAGATAGATGACGACGACGGCGGCGCCGAAAGCGATCAGAATCGTGTTGCCCTGTTCCTTCTCCTGCCTGGACTGACCGGAATAGTCGATGAAGAAGGTGTCGGGCAGATTCTCGTTCGCGATATCCTCAAGGGCTTTCAATCCGTCGCCGGTGGTGACGCCGGGCAGCGGGAGCGCGGAAATCGTCGCGGAATTCAGCTGGTTGAACTGCTCTATGGCCGCCGGCGAAGCGTTGGTCGAAATCTTCACCACCGCCGACAGCGGCACCATCTTCCCGTCCACGCTCCGCACGTAATATTCGCCAAGCTTTTGAGGGTTGTCGCGGAATTCCTGCGGCACCTGTGGGATGATGTCGTAGCTGTTGGAGTCGCGGTCGAACTGTGCCACTTCGGCGCCGCCAACGAGCAGCGTCAAGGTCTGGCCGATATCGGCAATCGGAAGGTTGAGGGCCGCGGCACGGTCGCGGTCGATGGTCACTGTCACCTGCGGTGCGTCGTAGGCCATTGAATTTTGCACGACGATGAAACGGCCGGAGGCCTGGGCCTTGTTCTTGATTTGCTCGGCCACCTCGTACACTTCGGAAGCGGGCCCCGTCGAGCGCACCACCATGGCGATGGGCAGGCCGCCGCCGGAGCCCGGCAGCGTCGGCGGCGCGAAGACGAAGGCCTCGACGCCTGCCACTTTGGCGATACGAGCGGTAATGTCAGCCTGCAGCTCCTTGGAATTGCGCTTGCGTTCCGCCCAATCCTTGAAGGCAAATCCGACGAAGGCGCTGTTTGTGGCGCCGCCGAAGGCGACGGCCGAGAACTGGGCCCGCGTTTCCGGAATGTCCCTGACCAGACCGAGAATCTGGTTGACGTATGTCTCGGTATAATCGGATGTCGCATAACGCGGCGCCGTGACCAGCGAGAGAAGGAAGCCCTGGTCTTCCTCCGGCGCCAATTCGCTCGAGGTCTTGGTGAACATGAAGCCGGTGACGCCGACAAGCGCAAGCACAATAATCAGCGTCAGCGGGCGATAGTTCAACGAACCGGTGACAGCCCGCTCATAGACGTGTTCGACCCGCGCGAAAGTGCCGTCGACAATGCGTTGGAAGCGGCTGTGCGAACCGGCCTTCAGGAGGCGCGCCGACATCATCGGCGTGATGGTGACGGCAATTACGCCCGACAGCACCACCGAGCCGGCGAGCGTGACCGCGAATTCACGGAACAGCGCGCCGGTCAGGCCGCCGGTGAAAGCCAGCGGCGCGAACACGGCCGCCAGCGTCATCGTCATTGCCACGATGGCGCTGGCGATCTCTCGCATGCCGCTGAAAGCCGCCTGCATCGGCGACATGTGGTCTTCCTCCATGTGACGGTGGATGTTTTCCACCACCACGATGGCGTCATCGACGACAAGGCCGATCGCCAGCACCATGGCCAGCAACGACAGGAGATTGATCGAGTAACCCATCGCAAACAAAAGGAAGCAGACGCCGATCAGCGACAGCGGGATGGTAACGATCGGCATCATCACCGAACGGAAAGAACCGAGGAACAAAAGGATGACGACGACAACGATGGCCACCGCCTCGGCGATGGTCTTGAACACTTCGTCGATCGAGGCGCTGATCTGTCCGGTCGCATCGTAGACGACCTCGATCGTCATGCCTTTCGGCAGCGTTTCCTGAATCTGCGGCACGAGCCTGGTAAGCGCTGCCGCCGTGGTTAGCGGATTGGCCGCCGGGGTCGGGAAAATGGCGAGGAAGGTGCCGGGCTTGCCGTTGAAGCTGACCCTGGTGTCGGTGTTCTCCGCGCCGAGTTCGACACGCGCCACGTCGCGCAGCCGCACCACATTGCCGTCGGTCGAGCGTAGCGGCAGCTCGGCGAACGCCTCCGGTGTCTGGAGTGTCGAGCGCACGGTTATCGATGAGACGACATATTCGTTCTCGGTGTTGCCGGGCGCAGACAGGAAGTTGGAATTGTTGATCGCCGTCAGCACTTCCGAGGCCGTCACGCCGCGCGCGGCAAGCCTGATCGGATCGATCCAGACGCGCATCGAATACTCTTGCGCGCCGAAGATCTGGACGTCGGCGACACCCTCGACCGTCGACATGCGCGGGCGGATGACGCGCTCGATATATTCCGTCAGTTGCTCCTTCGTCATGTTCGGATTCTGCATCGAGATGTACATCATCGCGAACTGCTGGCCGGTGCCCTTGACGATGACAGGGTCCTTGGATGCTTCCGGCAAAGTACCGCGCACCCCCTGTACCTTCGACAGCACCTCGGTCAGCGCGACATCCGGGTTGGAGCCGAGTTTCATCTGCACCGTCACGGTGCTGGAGGACGGCCGACTCGACGACGTCACATAGTCGATGTTTTCGGTCGAGGCGACGGCACGGGCGATCGGCGCCGAAATGAAGCCCTGGATCAGGTCGGCGCTAGCGCCCGGATAGGCGGTCGTGATCGTGATGGCGGTTTCGTCGACCTTCGGATATTGCCGGATCGAGAGATTGAAGATGCCCTGGAAGCCCAAGAGCAGGATCATGCAGGCCAGAACGGTCGACAGGACCGGGCGGCGGATGAAAATGTCAGAGAAACTCATTTCTGGCTTGCCTGCTGGTTCACCGGCTTGGTCGGGTCGATCGTGTTGTCGACAGCAACGGACATGCCGTTGAAAAGCCGGTTCTGGCCGGCCGTGACAACTTCGTCGCCGGGCGCGATGCCCTCCAGGACCTCGATAAGACCGGCATTGCGACGACCCGGCTTGACAAACACCTGGGAGAGCACGAGTTCAGGCTTCTGCCCTTCCGCTGCAGGGTTGGCCGCGCCGGCAGCCTTCTCCTCGGGCTTTGCAGCAGGCGCGGGGGAAGCGGGTTTCGCTGCGTCCGTCGCTGGCTTTGTGGCTTCCGCCGGCTTGGCAGCATCCGCCGCAGCGGGCTTATCGGCTGCCGGAGAGGCAGGCATTTCTCCGGGCTTCGCTGCTGGAGCCGCCGGGGCGGCTTCCGTCTTGGCTGGGCGCACGACAAAGATGAAGTCGCCATAGAGGCTGGAGGTCAGCGCCGTCTGCGGCACCGCCAGCACATTGTTCTCCTCGGGCAGTTCGACGCGCACCTGCACGAACTGGCCGGGCGTCAACTTGCCTTCGGGGTTGGCAACCTCCGCCCTGACCGTCACCAGCCGGCTTGCCGGGTCGATCTTGGGGTCGATGCCGCGGATGGCGCCGGCAAAGGGCATGTCGCCGCCGCCTATGCCCAATCGAACCGTCTGGCCGATCTTCAGCAGGGGAAGTTGCTGTTCGGGAATCGAGAAGTCGACCCGCATCGTATCCAGGTCCTGCAACGTCACCACGGCGGTGCCAGGCGCCAGATACTGGCCGAGGTCGATCTTCGGGATACCCACCGTGCCGCCGAAAGGCGCCGTCAACTGCTTCTGCTCAAGCACCGCCTGCATCTTGTTCACCTGTGCGAGGGTGGCCGATGCGGTTGCCCGCGCCGTGTCAAGCGTAACGTCCGCACCGACGCCGCGCCTCTGCAATTCGATGGCGCGCGTCAGCGCCGTCTGGACGAGCACGGCCTGAGCCTTCTCCGCATCGAGATCGGCACGTTCGACGGCATCGTCGAGTTGAAGGAGAACCGCGTTGGCTTTGACCTTCTCGTTGGCGTGAAAAAGGATCTCCTTGACGATACCGGCGGTCTCAACAGTCAGGTCGACGCCGCGCACCGCACTCACCGTGCCGATCGCCTCGATGCCCGGCGTCCAGCTGATCGGCTTGACGATGGTCGTCGACACGGTCGCCGCCGGCGGTTTCATCGTGGCGAAATACTGTTTGATGCCGTTGTCGCGCAGGAAGTTGAAGCCAACGATGCCGCCGACCACGGCGACCAGCACGAGCAAAACCAAGGCGATGACGACGATCTGGATTATGCGTCTGAACAAGAGTGTCCCCTCAAGCGGCGACCGGCATGGCGGTCGATGTCGGGACACTATCCACGGCAGGTCCCAATTTCAAATAACGGCGGCCTTACTGTACCGTCTGGACGGTCTTGTCAATTCCGCGTAAGCTCATGTAGGGAGGCGTAATGAAAGTTCGCAGGGCAAATTCGCGCGAGAAGATTCTCGCAGCGGCCGCCGATGTTGCCCGGGAATCCGGGCCCGGAAGCCTGTCGCTGGATGCAGTCGCCAGCCGTGCGGGCGTCTCGAAGGGCGGCTTGCTGTACAATTTTCCGACCAAGGCAAAGCTGATGCAGGCGCTGGTGGAGGATTACCTGCGCGAGTTCGAGCGGGCGCTGGAGGCCGCACGTACGGCCGGAGCCAGCGGCGAAAGCCTGCTTGCCATCTATATCAAGCTTTCGGCCAGTGATTGCGAGGAACCGCAACCGTCGGCCTCGTGGATCTTTTCGGCGATCGCCGAGGATCCCGATTTCCTGACGCCGATAAAATCGTTCAAGCGGCAGCTCTTCGAGCGGCTGAAAGGAGAAACGCCTGATCTCAAGGCGCTGCTGGTCTGCTTTATCGCCATCGAGGGGCTTCGCAGCATGAACCTCTTCGATTCGGATATCCTTTCGGCCGACGAACGCGGGCTGCTGATATCGTCCTTGCTACGAATTGCGGGATAGTTGCCGCGGGCGCCAGGAAAGCTCGAAGGGTCGGAAGGCTCAAGAGGCCGAAAAGCACGCCGAGAAGGCTGCATCGACAATGGCAAGCTTGGCGGCCTGGACGGCCATGTATTCCTGGTGGAACTGCCTTGAAACCCACATGACCGAATGCCCACGCCGGCCCAGCCAGCCGACGCTGCCGAGGCCTTCGGCGTCGCGCAATTTGCGTGAAAGATGGGTCCGGGAAAGCTTGAGCCAGTTGGCGAAGTCCGCGATCGATACCACGCTGGTCGGTATCCGGTCGAGACCCGCGTGGTCGGGATCGATGCCGGACATCAACCGGTCCATGACGATGCCGCCATTGTTGAGCCAGATGAACAGGGAAAAGGTCTGTTTGGGCTCGCGCACCGGCTGAGAAGAAAGCAGGCCGTCCGCCACCAGCGGCTGCAATCTGGCAAGCATGTCGGGTCGCGCGAGGTACGTGGTCAACCGGCTTCCGCCGTCGAGGCTGTCCAGCGTTTGCAGATGAGCGGTGACCCAGCCGGTAAATGTATTCACAGTGGCCGCCGTGATCTGAAAGGGGCGGGCACGCCCATCCCCATGCGTCGGCAGATACTCGACGATACGGTAACGCAGCATCTCCTTGATGAAAGCCTCGGCGGTGTTGCGGCTGGCCACCGAATGCTGGCGAATGGCCTCGATGAAACGGGCTGCAGTCAATTGCGTGCGATGGTCGCGCGGGTCTCGCCTGAAATGCAAGGCAAGACCGACATGGCCCATCAGCCAGCGCTGCTGCGTGGCGAATATGGAAGCAAGCCGCGGGCTCGCTTCATAAATCTGGATAAGCGCCAGCGACTGCGCCTGGACACAGCGATGCAACGCCGGATAGCCAGCAATGTCTTCAGCGTTCAGTGCCATCGTCCCCGTGCTTCGATCCCAGACTTCCGACGTGGTGGATCTGAAGTTCCCGTTATTCCATTGGCGTTAACGGTTAGAAGCTTTGACATCAAAACACCACTGGATTTCAATGGCTTGCCCGTATGACAATGAACCCGGAATCTGCCCCCGGGGCCTATCCAACAAACCCAGGCCGCGAAGACGCAAATCACGATTTCGAATGTTCACAGCCTGTAGCCGCGCGAACTCGATCGAGCACCGTCAAGGATGCCATGCACGATCCCCGTCAGCCAGGCAGATCACCGGAACGACCTTGCCGATGAATCGCGGCTGAACGGCGCAGCAAGCAAGGGCGCCCTTGCCGCAGCCATCATTGTCATGGCCGGATTTCCAACGTATTGCCCACCTTAAAGCGCGTCGCGTTGATGAGATTCACGCAGGGCGCGATGATACGCCAATGGGTGAAGCATGAGCGAAATCAGAGTGGAGCGTCTCAGCAAGCGGTTCCACGAAACCGCCGCGCTTGACGCCGTTTCGCTTGGCTTCGCTGCAGGATCCTTCACGGCGCTGCTCGGCCCGTCCGGGTGTGGCAAGACCACGATGCTGAGGCTGATCGCCGGCTTCGAGGCGCCCAGCGAGGGCAGCGTCTTCTTCGGCAAGGAACTAATGGCCGATCCGCGGCGGCAGGTGCCGCCGGAAGCGCGCGGCGTCGGGGTCGTCTTCCAGTCCTATGCGCTTTGGCCCCATATGGATGTCGCGGCAAACGTCGCCTATCCGCTCAAGGCCCGGCATGTCGAGCGCGGCGCAATCGCCGGCCGTGTCGGCGCTGTTCTCGACATCGTCGGGCTTGGCGGATTTGAAGGCCGCCGCATTGAGGAACTGTCCGGCGGCCAGCGTCAGCGCGTGGCGCTGGCGCGCTGCCTGGTGGCCGACGCCAGGATCATCCTGTTCGACGAACCGCTCGCCAATCTCGACATGCATCTGCGCGCCTCGATGGTCGATGCGTTTCGCGACATCCATCGCCGCACCGGCGCCACCATCGTCTACGTCACTCACGACCAGGCCGAGGCCCTGGCATTGGCCGACCGTGTCGCCATCATGAGCCGGGGCAAGGTGTTGCAGGCGGCGGCGCCGCAGGAGGTCTACCGCGCGCCGGCCAATGCGACGATCGCCGGCTTTGTCGGGCGCGGGTCGATCGTTGCGGGGACGGTGGTCGATCCCGCCGGTAAGACCGCAACGGTCGACATAGCAGGGTATCGCCTCATGGCGCGAAGTGCCGGGACATCGGCGGGGCCGGCCCAGATCCTGCTGCGGCCGGAAGCGCTGCGGATTTCACCCGAAGGCATTCCGGCGACAGTGCTCGACAGCATCTATCGCGGCCCGGTCCATGAGGTGAGGCTGGCTTTGTCGGCACCGGAACAGGGATCACGGCAGGAACTGCTGATCGACAGCACAGAGACTTTGGCAGTCGGCCAGAAGGTGCACATCGCAGCCTCGGACGCGTGGGTGGTCCCCGACGTCTGAACGATTATCGCCAGGGCAACACGCCCGCTGGAAGCCGCCGTCCGAACCGGTCGAGCACCAGCAGCAGGACGACGACAACGGCGATCGTGGAAACGGCGATCGCCGCGGCCTGCGTCCCCAGGCCGGCCTCCTCTAGGCTGAACAGCACCACGCCCAGCGTCTCGTTGCCGCTTGACCAGAGCAGGGCCGAGACCGTCAGTTCGTTGAAGGCGCTCATGAAGACGAGCAGGCCGCCCGCCACGGCCGCGGGCGCCGCGAGCGGCGCGGTTATCGTCATGAGCCGACGAAGGGCGCCGGCTCCCGATACCGCCGCCGCCTCGTCGAGGTCACGTGAAATCTGCCCGACCGCAGTCGCCACCGGTTTCATGGCGAGCGTGAAAAACCGCATCATATAGGCGATCACGATGATCGACGCCGTTGCATAGAGGCTGCCGATCAGCGGCAGCGGGCGCAGGAAGAGCAGGATGCAGGCGATGGCAAGAACGACCCCGGGGACGGCATAGGGTAGGTCGACGATGCCGCCCAGGATGCGCTGCCAGCGCCAGCCGAGCCGTTCGAGCACTGCGGTCACCGGAATGACGCCGGCGGCGAGGATAAGCGCCGCGCCGCCGGCAAAAAGAATGGAATTGCGAAAGGCGCGGACCGTCGATGCCTGATGGACCAGAACCTCGGCATAGTTGGACGCAGTCATCGTCTGCCAGCCGAGCGGCACGCCGAAGGACGGGACGAGCGACGTCGCCAGCAACGCGCAGGCCGGGAGCACCAGAATGAAGCCGATCACCAGCCAGCCAAGGCCGGCAAGTGGCAAGCGGTAGCGCCCGAGCTCGAAACGCGTCGGCGTGCCGGCGGTGAAGCGGTGCGCGGTGCCGCGCAGGGCCAGCGACTGGCAAGCGACACCGGCCAGCGCCAGCACGCCGACCAATACCGACAGCGCCGTGATCTGCGGCAGCACGCCGGGACCGAAGCTCGACAGGTCCTGATAAATCAGCGTCGGCAGCGTCAGATAGTTGACCGGCATTCCGAGCAGGGCCGGGATGCCGAAATTGCCGACGCCCGAGACGAACGCGAGCGCGGTCGCAGCCACGACATACGGACGCACGACCGGTAGGACGATGGTCCACAGCACCGCCAGCGGCCCGGCGCCGGAAGCCCTGGCCGCTTCGACGAGATCGCGCGGGATCCGGGACAGACCGGCCCGCAGCGTGATGAACACGATCGGCGCGTGCTGGACTGCGTAAAGCAGGATGATGCCGTTGCGGCCGAGCATCGGATTGGGTGTGCCTGGCGGCGGCGCCATGCCGGCCATGCCGAGAAGCGTGCTGGATGGGCCGAACAGATGCAGCCACGACAGGGCCGTGACCTGCGGCGCGATCATCAGTGGCAACAGCAGCAGAAAGCCGAGCGCCTTCCGCCCAGGCAGGTCGGTCGTCGTGACAGCGATGGCGAAGGGACCACCGAGGCAAAGCGCCAGCAGGGCGCCAAAAAAGGATGTGTCCAGCGTGTGCCACATCGCCCGCAAGGCGACCGGCTTGGCCAGGCGCTGGGCGAATGCACCGAAGTCGAGCTCGCCGCCCGGTGCGACAGCCGCGATGACGAGCCTCACCATCGGCAGCAGGCTGAGCAGTGCGATCACCAGCAGGACGGCGAGCACCGATGCGCGAAACCCAGGCGTGGCTCGCGACATGTGCCAGCGTCGCGCCGGCACACGCTGCCCGGGGAGGATGTCCTCCGCGGACGACACCGCCGGCCGACCGGCGGGCTACTGGCTCATAACAGCGCCGAACTTTTCCTTGTTGGCGGCGTCGTTGGCGAGTGCGGCGGCCGCGTCGTAAGCCAGCACCTTGATCGACGAACGGTCGGGATAGCCGGCCGGCAAGGCAACGTCGGCGCGCGCCGGAATGTAGCCCATCTTGGCGGCAACCTCCTGGCCGTCCTTGGACAGCAGGAAATCGACGAAGGCCTTGGCGGCCTCGGTGTCCTTGGCCGTGGACAGGATGGCGACCGGCTCGGTGACGGCAGAGACGCCCTCCTTGGGGAAGACGAATTCGACGGGAGCGCCCTTGGCCTTCTCGCGAATGGGCATGTAGTCGACGATCATGCCGAACAGCTTGTCGCCGCCGCTGACGGCCTTCAGCACGTCGCCATTGCCGCCGCTCGCCTGGGCGCCGTTCTTGGCCAGCGCGTTGTAATAGTCCCAGCCCTCCGGCAAATTGCCGGTCAGCGTTACGGTGTGGATCATCGCGGCACCCGAGGTCAGCGGGCTCGGCATCGCGATGAGGCCCTTGGCTTCCGGCTTGGTAAGGTCTTCCCAGCTCGATGGCACGAAGGGCGCCTTGGTGTTGTAGACGATGCCGGTGGTGATCAGCTTGGTCGAGAAATAGGTCTTGTCCTTGTCATAGAGAGCCGCGTCGATGCCGGAGACATCGGCCTCGGGAAAGCTGAGCAGCCGGCCTTCCTTTTTCAATCCTTCCATGGTCACGACATCGGCGATCAACAGCACATCGGCCTGCGGCTGGCCGGCCTCGATCTCGGCGCGCAGCTTGGCCAGGATCTTCGGTGTTCCATCGCGCACCCATTCGACCTTGATGCCGGGGTTCTTCGCCATGAAGGCATCGACGGTCTGCTGAGCGTCGGTGTTGGGCTGGCTGGTGTAGAGGACGAGCTTGCCGTCGGCAGCCGAAGCGCCTCCGATGGCGGATGCCAGCAGCATGGTGGCGAGAACGATCTTGCGCATGGAAAACCCCACTTGGTGTGAAGAGACTGATTTAGTGCAAAGAGACAGGTTTAGTGCAAAGAGACGGGCCCGGCTGGACACCGGACGCGGGAACGTTCTCCCTATCGCCGCAGGATAAACCTATTGTGACAAGCGGAGTCGACGATAATTCTCGGGTTCCCCGACGGCTCCAACGAGCCGCCCCGGGGAACTTTTGTTCTGCTAACGATTTTGGATGTATGGTGGAAAGCCGAACGGCCAGAAGGACATTGCCGATGACGACCAAACGCTATGCGATCCGCGTGCTCGCTCTCGCGATAGGCTGCAGCCTATCCGCCCCGGCCTTCGCAGGCGACAAGCACCGCGACCACCGGCACCGCGACCACCGGGTTCAATCCGAACGCTACGTTCCCGCCGAAGGCGACATCATCGACATCCTGTTCGGCGGCCCGCGCTACTATGACCAGCAGTTGTTCACCACAGCCGCCGGTGCCTGCTCCTATCATCGGACAGGACCGGATGCGAACGCGCTGAACAAGATCAACGATCATCATTGCGGGAAATAGGCGGTAGCTTCAGCGGCTGCCCGTCTGCTTCATCCGCTCGATGATCTCCGCCATCAGCGCCAGGTCGCGGCGTGAATCCGCGAGGTCAGTCAGGGGCTTCGTGCCGTCGGCGATGTGGCGGTGGAAAACCTCGAGTTCATTCGAGAAAGCGTCACCATAGAGCGGCCCGAAGGTCCTGGTTACCGGGCCGAGTGGTCCGGCCTCCGTCACTTCGAGCCGCGTCGGCAGACTGCGGATGTAGGGCGTGTCGTAGATGATGCGGACCCGTTTGGTGTTCGACCGCACTTCGATCATGGCGTCGAACAGGCCGAGATCGTCGACGACCGCGTCATACTGGCAGGCGAAATGGCCGTAGTCGAAGGTCACCGAGGTGTTGGCGCCACCATTGGTGCGGTGCGCGGCGAGCACGCGAACCGGTTCGCCGATGAGCCCGCGCATCGCCGAAATATGATGCGAGGAAAGCGCGGTCAGGCCACGATAGGCGCGCACGAGGTCGGCCGGCGCATCGGCGCCCACGACTTCGCGGATCAGAGCGTCACGCTCCCTGGCGCCGCGCTCCAGCAGCGCCGGGTCAATATCCCGGGGATAGAGGATGTTCTGGCTTTTCCTAAGGAAGTGCCGGCCCTCGGAGATCAGGTCGAAGATGCGCACATGGGTGATGTCGGCAGCGTCGGGCAGTTCGTCTCTGGCCGCCAGATAGGCCGGTGCATAGCGGCGCATGTAGCCGACGAAGATCGTCCTGGCGTAGTTCGCCGTCAGCGCCAGCAATTCGTCGATCTCGCGCACCGTCAGGCAAGCGGGCTTCTCCAGCAGGATGTGCTTGTTGGCTGCCACGGCGGCGCGGACGAATCGGCTGTGGGTATCGTCGGACGACAGCACGAAGACCGCATCGATGTCGGGCGAATCGATCAGTGCTTCGGCCGTGTCGAAAGCCCTGGCGGTTGGATATTCGGAGGTGCAGAGCGCCACCAGGCTCGGTGAGACATCATGGACGCCCGCTATAACCCAGCGGTCGCGCTGGTCGGCCAAGACAGGCAGATGGATCGACTGCGCGACCTCGCCAAGACCCACAAGTCCGACACGGATTACCGCCACTCGCAAACTCCTTTTTGTACCAATCAATTCGTGACAGGCCAGCCGGATCGGCAGCTCCTAGGCCGCGCCGGTGACAAGCGCGACCAGTTCGTTGCCTGTGGTTTCCGACGAACGCACGGTCGCCACCATCCGTCCCGCGCGCATGACCCAGATCTGGTCGGACAGGCGCCGCACCTGATCGAAATTGTGGCTGACCAGGATGACGCTCACCGCCTGCTCGCGCAGGCGCCGGATCAGCGCCTCGACATTGCCGGTTTCCTGTACGCCGAGCGCCGCCGTCGGCTCGTCCATCACCACCAGCTTGGCGCCGGAGCCAGCGGCGCGGCAGATCGAGATCGCCTGCCTCTGTCCGCCCGACAGGCGCCGTACGCGCTGGTTGACCGAAGGCATGTTGATCGACAGGCGCGACAGCATGGCGCGCGCCTGCTCTCGCATCGCCTTGCGGTCGAGCAGGGCGATCGGGCCGATCCGGCGCACGATCTCGCGGTTGAGGAACAGGTTCTGCGCCACGGTCAGTTCGTCGATCAACGCCAGGTTCTGGTGCACCGTCTCGATGCCGGCCTTGCGCGCCTCGTCGGGATTGGCGAAGGGGCGCGGCCGGCCATCAAAGAAAATCTCGCCGCCATCCGGCACATGCACGCCGACCAGGCAGCGGATCAGCGTCGACTTGCCGGCGCCGTTGTCGCCGATGACCGCGGTGACCTCGCCGCGGCGCGCCTGGAAGGCGACGTCGGTGAAGGCGCGGATGCCGCCAAAATGCTTGCTCAGTCCTTCGCAGGCGAGGATCGCCTCGGACGAGGGGATATGATGGGCGGCGCTCATTTCTGGTACCGCATGATCAGGGCGGCCAGCACCACGATGGCGCCTACGGCGAGCGGCTGGTAGAAGGCCGAAACGCTGAGGAGGGTCAGTCCATTGACCAGCGCGGTGAGCATCAGCGCGCCGATCGCCGGCCCGAGAATGCTGGCGCGGCCGCCGAACAGGCTGACGCCGCCGAGCACCACCGCCGCCACGGAATTGAGGAGAAGGCTGGTGTTGATCAGCGGCTCGGCCGAGCCGATGCGCGCCACCAGAAGCAGCGAGGCGATGCCGGCGCAGAAGCCTGAAATCGTATAGGCGGCGATCTTGACCCGGTTGGTGCGGATGCCGAGCGCGCCGGCGCTTTCGACCTGGCCGCCGGTGGCCAGCAGATGCACGCCGAAGCGGGTGTGGTAGAGCGCGATATGGGCGACGATGACGGCCGCGATCGCCACCCACACGGGATAGCCGAACGGCCCGAAGGAGCCGGAAGCGAGCTTGAGCAGGAAGGTGGAACCGACCATCGTCGGCTCGCCGCCCGACAGGATCAGGCCGAGCCCGGTGATGCCCGAAAGCGTGCCGAGCGTCACCACGAAGTCGGGAATTTTCCCGGCGGTGATGAGGACGCCATTGAGGAAGCCCACCGCGCTGGTGGCGATAACAGCCAAGACGCAGGCGAGGAAGATGCCATAGCCGGCGGCGTTGACGAGGCCGAGGATGATGGCGCCCAGCATGACCGCGGCAGCCAGCGAGAGGTCGATGCCGGCGGTCGCCACGACGAAGGTCTGGCCGATCGACAATACGACCAGGATCGCCGCCGCCAGGAGCAGGGCCTGCAGATTGGCGATGCTGAGAAAGACCGGCTGGGCGATGCCGAAGACGATGACGAGGCCGACCAGGCCGACGACGGAGGCCCAGTCGGCCCAGAAGGAAGGATCCAGGAGGAGAGCCGACAGGGAGGGACGGCTCTCCTCCGCCGCGCCCGCGGTCTGCACGGGCGCGTTTTGTTCAGGAGTGCTCACTTCAACATCTCGCGGAAGGGATCGGGATAGTCGCCGCCGGGGGCCGGAAAGTTCTTCAGCGAGGCTTCGGCATTGTCCTTGTTGATCAAGAGCACCGGCGCCGGCACGTTGGCGGGCAGCTCCTTGCCCATGGCTGCTACCTTGCAGGCTTCGACGCCCATGGCGCCGACGACATAGGGATATTGCGCGACGGTAGCGGTGAGTTCGCCGGCGGCGATCGATTTCAGCGCGTCGACGATGCCGTCGAGGCCGATCACCTTGACGTCCTTGCCCGAGGTCTGCACGGCACGCTGGATGCCGAGCGCCATGATGTCGTTGGCGGCAAAGAAGCCGGCGAGATCGGGATGCGCGGCGAGGATGTCGGTCGCCGCCGTCAGAGCCTTCTCGCGGTCCCAGTCGGCGCTCACCATGACCACCACCTCGAGCTTGCCTTCGACGGCCTGCTTGAAGCCCTTGATGCGGGCATTGGAGCCGACGTCGCCGACGATGCCGGCGACCAGCGCCACCTTGGAGCCGGCAGGCACCAGCTTCAGCATCTCCTCGCCGGCCAGTGCGCCGGCGGCGACATTGTCGGTGCCGATATAGGTCGAGATGGCGAAGCCGGCGGCCTTGGCCTGTTCGGCGTCGATGGTGCTGTCGATGTTGACGATCGGCTTCTTCTTCTGGGCGACGGGAACAAGCGCCTGCACCAGGTTGGACACGCTGATCGGGTTGACCAGGTAGCAGTCGAAATCCTGCATCGCCATGGCGGTCAGCCGGTCGGCCTGACCGGTGGCGTCACCCATATTGGCGGCAGCCTGGACAGTGACGTTGACGCCGTCGGCCTTGGCCTGGTCCTCGATGCCCTTCTGCATGGTCTGGAAGAACGGATTGTCGAGGCCCTTGACGATGGCCGCGACCTTCGCCGCGTCTTCGGCATGGGCCGGCATTGAAAGTGCGGTTGCAAACAGACCTGCGCCAAGCGTCAGGCAATTGAACATGCGCATGCTTCGTCCTCCTCCTAATTGTTGGTTGCGTTATATCTGGCTCGTTTCTCGACGACCGGAATGCCTGTGCGGAGCGCGGCGACGGCCGGCCCGGCGCTTGCGGCAGCAGGCTGCCGACCAAAGGTCGATAGCCATACGGCTTGCAGATTCAGGGCCTGGGTCAGGCCACTTTTCGTATCAGGCATTTCTCCTCCCAGAGTGCCGACCGATGCAGGTCAGCATTTCCGCATGTTTTAGAAAAATTTAACACGCGTCAAGATTTAAAATGGTGTGCAGTGGCTTTTGATGTGCTGCGGTGCAACACATCAATGTCAGCGGCGGCGGCTCACACGGAAGGCAAAGGCGCCAGCGCCGGCCCATCCATGCGAAACAAATGGCAAACCGACGGAGCGATGTCGAGCGCGAGCGGGCTGTGCAACGGCGTGGTGTCGCCACCCTCGGCCTGCACCACCAGCGTGATGTCGGGCGTGACCTCGACATGCAGGATGGTCAGGCCGCCCAGCCGCTCGGCCAGCACAGCTTGTCCCTTGAAGCGGCCATCGGCAGAATTTCGCAGATGCTCCGGCCGCATGCCGAGCAGCAACTCGTCGCCGGTCTTGACCGTGCCCGCTTCGACCGGCACGGTCAGTGGCTGGCCGCCCGGCAAAGTGACAGTGACGCCTTCGGATCCAGTCGAAGCCACTTTCAGCTTCAAGAGGTTCATCTTCGGCGAACCGATGAAGCCGGCAACGAAGATGTTTGCCGGCCTGTTGTAGAGTTCGAGCGGCGAGCCGACCTGCTCGATGGAGCCATTGTTCAGCACCACGATCTTGTCGGCCATGGTCATGGCCTCGATCTGATCGTGGGTGACGTAGATCATCGTCGCATTGAGCTGCTCGTGCAGCCGCATCAGCTCGAGCCGCATGCTGACGCGCAAAGCAGCGTCGAGATTGGACAGCGGCTCGTCGAACAGGAATACTTTGGGATTGCGCACGATGGCGCGGCCGATGGCGACGCGCTGGCGCTGGCCGCCGGACAGCGCCTTCGGCCGCCGGTCGAGGAGATGCGAAAGCTGCAGCACATCGGCGGCCTCCTTCACTTTGCGCTCTTTTTCGGCGGCGGATACGCCGGCGATCTTCAGCGCAAAACCCATGTTCTCGGCCACGCTCATATGCGGATAGAGCGCGTAGGACTGGAACACCATGGCCAGCCCACGCTCGGACGGATCGATGTCGTTGGCGCGCACGCCATCGATCAGAAGGTCGCCGGCGGTGATCTTTTCCAAGCCGGCGATCATGCGCAGCAGGGTGGACTTGCCGCAGCCGGACGGGCCGACGAAGACGACGAATTCGCGATCCTCGACGTCGAGGTCGATCCCCTTGATGATCTCGACCGATCCGTAGGATTTGCGCGCGCCGCGCAGCTTGAGTTCAGCCATGGCTTGCCTCCCTGGCAGCGGCACGCTTGCTCGCGCCGTTGTCTTCGTCCTGCGCGATTGCCAGCGGCGCGCCCGGTTCGCCCTCCCACAGAATCAGGCTTGCCGCGCCGATGAGGCCGGCCCGGTCGCCAAGCTCGGCCGGTACGATCGGCACGTCGCGATAGGCCGGCATCGCCCGCTGCCCGACGGTGGTCCTGATCCCTGGCGCGAGGAGATCGAAGCCATTGGCGAGGCCGCCGCCCATGACGATCAGGTCCGGCGAATAGAGATGAAGCAAATTGGTGAAGCCGATGCCGAGCCACTTCGCCTCGGCGTCGACCAGTTCGAGCGCGCTGACATCGCCGGCGCGCGCGGCTTCGACGACATGCCTGGCCGAGACGTCGCCGCCGCCGGAAAGACGCCGAAGCAGGGAACCGTCGCCCGGCGCCGTCAGTCGCGTGGCGCGGCGTCCGAGCGCGGTGCCGGAAGCGACGGCTTCGAAGCAGCCGACGGCGCCGCAGAAACAGCGATCGCCTTCGCCGGTGATGGTCATGTGGCCGATCTCGGCTGCCAGCCCGCGACGGCCATGATAGATATGGCCGTCGGCAACCACGCCGCCACCAATGCCGGTCGATACGGTGACGAACACCAGCGAGCCGCTGCCACGGCCGGCGCCGAAGCGCCATTCGCCGAGTGCCGCCGCGTTGGCGTCGTTCTCCAGCCGCACCGGCAGGCCAAATTGCCGGTTGAGAATGTCGATCAACGGAACATCGTGCCAGCCGGCCAACGTCGGCGGCCCGATGACGATCCCGGCTTTGGGATCGAGCGGTCCCGGCGCGCACATGCCGATGCCGGCGACCTTTGCCTGCGGGTGCTCCGCCAGCAGGGTTCCGGCCAGGGCAATAATCTGGCCGATCACCGCTTCCGATCCCGCGCCCGCCATCGTCGGCGCCGAAACGCGCGCGGCAACGGCGCCGCCGCGTTCGACCAGCGCGCCACGCAGCTCCGTGCCGCCGAGATCGAAGGCAAGGGCGAGTTTTGTCATCAGGCGGCGACCTTCAGCCCGTGCAGCCAGGCCATGCGCTGCGCAAGGTCGGGGTCGCCGAAAGCCAGCGAGCCCAGCACCACCGTCTCGGCGCCGGCGGCGCGCAGGCGCGGCACCGTCTCATGGCGGATGCCGCCATCGGCAGCGAGAATGATATCGGTTTCGCGCCCCGCCTTCTTCATCAGCGCGCGCGCCTCGACCAGGCGGTCGCAGGCCTGCTCGGACAGGCTCTGGCCCTTGACGCCGATCGAGGTGCCGAGGAGCGTCACGAATGCCACCTGCGCCAGGAACGGGGTGACCGCCGCGACTGGCGTCTCCAGCCTGAGCACGACGCCGGCCTCGGCGCCGAGCGCATGCGCCAGCCGGACGGCACGCAGGCCGGCCTCGCCGTTTTCGGCATGGACGCTGATCAGGTCGGCGCCGGCCTCGATGAACTGGCGTGTCTGCTCCTCGACGATCTCGGCTTCGACCATCAGGTGGACATGGATCGGCTTGGCCGTCAGCCTGGCGATCCGCGCCACCAGATCGGGAAAGAACAGGAAGCCGGGGGTGAAACGGGCATCGGCGACGTCGATGTGATGCAGGTCGACGTAAGCGTCGATGCGCTTCAGGTCGCGCTCCATATTGGCAAGGTCCGCCGACCACAGGGAAAACTCGCCGAGCAGCCGGTTGCGCGGCAAGGCGGCGATGGCGGCAGGACCGGACAGGGATTTGGTCGTCATGAGGGAATAAGGCTCCGGAAATTGGCGTGGGCGTGAAGGAAATCGTTGATCTCGGCCTGCAGCGCGGCGAAATGCCTGGCGCTGTCGAGCGCCTTGGCAGGGATTTCGGCAAAGGTTGCGCCGGGAATAGTGGCGGCCAATTTGTGGGCGACCGACAAGGGATGCACCGCATCCACGGCGTTGCCGACCACCAGCGTGGGAACGCCAAGGCCGGCGGCGTCGCTTTCGGAAATGTCGGAGCCATCGGCGGCGATGTCGGCAAGAACTTGCGCGAAAGCGGCTGCATCGGGCCGGTCGAAATAGCCGAGTAGCGAACTGAGATTGTCGGGCGCCTCGTCCAGGAGGCGCGCGGCGGTCCCCGATTGCGCGAAGATCGTCCTGGCCTTGTCGGGGCCGTGGCCGTGGCCGAGGATGATGCTGGCGACCTCCGCGATCGGTTGCATGTTCGTCGGCGCGCGAGCGAAAGTCCAGGCCGGCCGCACGAGCAGCAGGCCGGCCACGCGGTCCGGATGGCGGCAGGCGAGGCGCAAGGCGATCGCAGCACCCATCGAAATGCCGCCGGCGATGAAACGGTCAAGTCCGGCCTGATCGGCGGCAGCCAGCACATCATCGGCGAACATACCAAGGGAAAACGGGCGGCGACCGCCAAGCCCCGAGCCACCGTGCCCGCGGCACTCCAGCGTGAGGCGCCGCAGGCCGGCGTCGGCGGGGAAAGCCTGGGCGACCTGCCCCTCGCTGCCGCCCAATCCGTGCTGGAAGACGACCGCCAGCCCGTCGCCTGCGTCGTAGACCCGCAGCTTGGCGTCATCACGGAGCAAGGTGGTCGGGCGTGCCATCACACCAGCCCTTTCAGGAAACGGGCAACCCCAGGCGCCTCTTCGGCCGAAAGCCCGTGCGTCACCAGCGGCCCGTCAAAGCCTGACGCCTTGAGGCTGGTGACGAAATCCGGAAAGTCGACAACGCCACGGCCGGCGGTGGCAAAGCGGCCATCGGCGGAGCGGTCCTTGGCGTGCGCCATGGCGACATGGCCGGCCGTGCGCTCGACCGCGTCGGCTATGATGGCGCGTGCCTCCTCGGCATCCGCCCTTTCGAACAGGTTTGCCGGATCGAGCACGATGCGCAGATTTTTCGAGCCCATCTCGGCGATGAGGCGCATCGCGTCCCCGGCCGAGGTGACGATATTGGCTTGTTCCGGTTCGATGCCGAGGTCGACGCCGTGACGTTCAGCCAACTCAAGCGCCTTTCCCATCTCGGCCGCCATATCGGTCCAAGCCGAGGGATCGGCATTGTCGGGGTGGTGCGCCCACTGGTCGTCGCGGTTGCGCGTTCCCGTGCACAGCGTGACCAGCGGAACGGAAAGATCCGCTGCGGCTTCGATGATGACGGCAAGCCGGCGCAGTCCGTCGTCGCGAATCGTTTTGTCGGGGTGCGCCATATTGTAGGTGCCGGAGAGCGCCACCAGGGTTACGCCGGTGGCATCGGATGCGGCCGCGATGGAGCGGATGGCGTCGTCGGGCACCGCATCCGGCATCGATGGCAGGCCGGCGCAGGCAAGGTTGAACTGGGTGGCGGCAAATCCGGCCTCGCGCACCGCCGCCAGCACGCCGGTCGGTTCGCTGCCCGGGAAGGTCTTGGCGAACACCCCGATTTGCATCAGACCGCTCCCGTCACGCTGGCGATCTCGACGCGCTCGCCGCTCTCGATCGAGCGGGCGATCGCGACCATGGCGCGGATCGAAGCAAGGCCGTCCTCGACGTTGGCGCCGCGCAGCGGCTTGCCGTCCAGGACGGTCTCGGCGAGGCCTTCGAGCTGGCGCCTGAAGAAATGCCCATCCGCACCGAGCGGCTTACGCGACGTCGCGTCCTTCTCATGGAAAATGTCGACCTCGCTCGCGCGAAAATACCAGGGGTTGAAGGTCTTGGCGATCACCGAGCCGTTCTCGCCATAAAGCTGAAAACCCTCGTGCCAGTCCATGCGCACGGCCACGGTGAGGTCGAGATGGCCAAGCGCGCCATTGGCGAATTCGGTTTCGACGAACCAGCAATAGGCGCCGAAGCGCTCATTGAGGCGCGCGCGTACAGCGGTGATCTCGCCGCACAGGAAGCGCGCCGTGTCGACGAGATGCGAGCCATGCGCGAGCATGAAATATTGCCTGAGATCAGCCTTCGGGTTGCCGGCCGGCTTCCTCGCCAGCTTGCTGGTGACCGGCAGCGGCTGGACTGCGTCGGTGTTGGTGTAGCGGTGCGTGGAGTCGCAGTACCAGGCCTTCAGCGCCAGGATCTCGCCCATCTCGTCGCGGACGAAATCGCGCGCCGCTTCGAGCGCTGGATCGAAGCGCTTCATGTGGCCGACCTGCAGCACCTTGCCGGAACGCCTGACTGCCTCGGCGAGTTTTTGGCCCTCCTCGACCGAGACGCCTATGGGCTTTTCGCACAGAACATGCTTGCCGGCTTCCAGCGCCTTGATTGACATCGGCACGTGATAGGCGTCCGAAGTGGCAACGATCACCGCTTCCAGTTGTGGGTCGGCGAGCATCTCGTCGTAGTCGGCATACATCTTCTCCGACTCGTAGGTGGCACCCATGCGGGCGAGCAGATCGGGCGCGGCATCGCAGATGGCGTAGAGATCGGCATTGGCGGCCTTCACGCAGGATTCCAGATGGGCGAACTGCGCGATCGGCCCGCAGCCGAGCACACCGACACGAAGGCGACGGTCTTGCTTGCGGATCATGATCTACGCCCCGTAGCTGCGCATGGTCTGGCGGTTGGTCTTGACCGCGGCGGCCGGATCGGCGGCGGCGGTCTCGGATTCCTCCTCCAGCACCAGCCAGCCGTTGAAGTTGGGCGCGGCACCGGCGATCTCGATCACCTTCGCCGTGTCGCAGACACCCTTGCCGAGCATCGCCCAGGTGCCGCCGGCGTCGACATCCTTGAGATGCACATAGCGGATACGGTCGCGGTAGGTGGTGAGCGTGTCGGCCATGTCCTTGTGGCCACGCAAGATGTGGCCGGTGTCGGGCACCCAGCCGACCAGCGACGGATCGAGCAGTCCAAAGATCCGGTCGTAGTCGGCACGATCGAACAGCAGCGTGTTGTGGTGAGAACTCGGGTGCACCGCGACCTGGACGCCTGCCTTGCGGCCGAGTTCGCCGGCGTTGTTGTAAACCTCGGCGGCAATGGCGAACTTGTCCACGCGCGGCCCGTCGGAGACGACCGTCGCTGACCCCATCGACACCAATGCGCCCGGAAAGGCGGCGGCGAAATCGATCCAGCGCTGCGCCGTTTCGAGGTCGGCGCCGATCTGATCCTTCAGCGTGAAGCCGCTCTTCGAGCCGAAGGCGAAGGAGACCAGCGTCAGCCCGGACGACTTCAGCGCCGCGGCGAATTCCGCCGGCTTGCCGGCATAGCGGCCGATCATCGTGTCGGTGATCTCGATGCCGGCATAGCCGCCGTCGGCGATCGCCTTGATGAGGTCGTCCGGACCGCCGGCAAAGCGGTCCCCGAGCATTTCCCAGGTAAAGGTCTGGCAGCCGACTTTCAGGTCTTTCACGATCATCCTCTCATTCCTTGATTCCACCCTGGGTGAGGCCTTCGATGATGTGGCGCTGGAAGAAAAGCACCAGCACGATCAAGGGCACGGTGACGACCGCCGACGCGGCGGCGATGTCGCCCCAGGGCACGTAATATTGGTTGGTGAAATTGGCGATGCCGACCGGGATGGTCTGGCGATCGATGTTGGAAGTGAAGGCGAGCGCGAACAGGAATTCGTTCCAGGCGGTGATGAAGGCAAGCAGGCCTGTCGTCACCAGGCTGGGCAGCGACATTGGCAGGATGATGTGCCAGAGCAGGCCGGGCACGCTGACGCCGTCCATGCGCGCCGCCTCGTCGATCTCGCGTGGCAGCGTCTCGAAATAGCCGAACAGCACCCAGGTAACGAGCGGCAGGCCGAGCGCCAGATAAGTGATGATCAATGCGGTGTAGGTATCGAGCAGGCCGAGATTGGTGGCGACCAGATAGAGCGGCCCGACCAGCGCGATCTGCGGGAACATCGACACCGAAAGGATGACCATCAGTATACCGAAGCGTCCCCTGACGTTGAGCCTGGACAGGGCGAAGGCGGCCAGCGAGCCGACGAAGAGGCACAGGAACGTCGTCGCCAGCGAGACCACCAGCGAGTTCCAGACATAGCGGTGCAGCTCCTTCTCGACGAAGGCGTTGTAATAGTGCTCGAGCGTGAAGGGGTCGGGGATCAGCGACGGCGAGCCAGAGGTCAGCGCCTTGTCGAGCTGGAACGATGTCGAGAACTGCCAGATGAAGGGGCCGCCCGACCAGACCAGGATCAGCAGTGCGCCGAGATAGATGAAGACGGTCTGCAAGGGCGAGCGGGTGTCGTTCATTGCGCCCTCCGGATCTGCCGGATGAGATAGAGGCAGAAGACCAGCGCAATGATGCCTTCGGTGACGAACATTGCCGTCGAAACGGCCGAGCCGTAGCCGAATTGCAGCGTCGAGAACAGCACCTTGTAGGACAGCGTCGACAGCGTCTCGGTGGAATCGGCCGGACCGCCGCCGGTCAGCACATAGACCAGGTCGAAGACGCGGAACGCGTCGAGGGCACGGAACAGGCCGGCGATCAGCAAGGTCGGCATCAGGAGCGGCAGGCGGATGTACCAGAAGGTGATCCAGCCCTTAGCACCGTCCATACGCGCTGCCTCGATCAGCGAATTGGGCACCGTCTGCAGGCCGGTCAACAGCAGCAGCGCCATGAAGGGCGTGGTCTTCCAGACATCGGCGATGATGATGGTGGTCATCGCCGTGTCGGGAGAGCCGTACCAGTTGATGTTCTGGTCGATCAGCCCGGCGTGCAGGAGGATGTAATTGATGATGCCGTTCTGGCCGTCGAACAGCCAGCCGAACATCTTCGAGGTGACGACGGTCGGCATCGCCCAGGGAACCAGCATGGCCGCGCGGACGAGCCCGCGGCCTTTAAAAGCCTCGCACAGGATAAGCGCCATGCCGAGCCCGATCACCGTCTCCAGGATCGTCGATGCCGCGGTGAACCACATTGTGTGCCACCAGGCATTCCAGAACTGCGCGTCGCCCCAGAGCTGCACATAGTTGGCGAAGCCGGAGAATTCGTTCTCCTGGGTGATCAGCGAGGTATTGGTGAGCGAGAGATAGAGCCCGTTGACGATCGGGTAGAAGGAAACCGACGCCAGCGACACGAAGGCCGGCGTCAGCAGGAGCAAGGCCCAGAGCGCACTGGGAAGCGCCTTGCCAAGCCGCGGCCGGCCAATGCCGGGAACAGTGGCCGCCGCGGACATTGGTTAGCCGACGATCTTGTTGATCTGATCGGAAAGCGCGTCCATCTCGGCCTGGACGTTGCCCGAAACCAGTGCCTTGGAGATGCCGGACTGGAGCGCCAGCGTCACCTTGGCGTATTCGGGCGTGATCGGCCGCGCCGTGGCGCCGGTGAACACCTTCTCGAGGCTCGCCATGAAAGGCTGTTCCTTCTTGATCTGCTCGTCCTGGAACAGCGCCGGGCGCGTCGGCGCGAGACCGAAGTTCAAGGCGATGCGGTGCTGGGTTTCGGTCGAAGACAGCCAGGTCAAAAGTTCGATCGCGGCCTCGCGCTGCTTGGAGTTGGCGTTGACGCCGAGCTGGTAGCCGCCGAGGCAGGCCGCACTCTTGCCGCCGGGGAAGGACGGCAACGGCGCGACGCCGACCTTGTCGACCACCTGCGAGGCCTTGGCGTCCTGGGCGATCGGATAGACATAGGACCAGTTGCGCATGAACATCGCCTTGCCCGAAGTGAAGGGCTGGCGCGACGGCTCCTCGTCCCAGGACAGCACGTCCTGCGGGCTGATCTTGGTCTTGGCAATGGTGTCGTGAAGGAACTGGATCGCTTCGACCGCCGCCTTCTGGTTGATCTGTGACGACTTGCCGTCGGGGGCAAGGATCGCGCCATTGTTGGAGGTGATGATCTCGACCGCATCGCAGACCAGAACTTCGGCCTGCTTGCCCTGCCAGAGATAGCCGAAATCGACATCGCCGGCCTTCTGCGCCGCGGCGGCGATAGTCGCCATGTCGGCCCAGTTGTCCGGGACCTTGCCGCCATGCTTGTCCAGCACGTCCTTGCGGTAGTAGAACATGCCCGAATCCATGAACCAGGGAAGGGCGGTCAGCTTGCCGCCATAGGTACAGGCGTTGAGGGTTCCGGTGAAGTAGGCGCTGCGCTTGTCCGCCGGAAAATACTCGTCAAGCGGCAAGGCCCAGCCGGCGGCGGCAAAGCCGGCGATCCAGATCACGTCCTGGCTGAAGACGTCGGGCGTGCCGGTGCGGCGGGCGAGCTGCTGGACGAGACCCTGATAGACTTCCGTCGAGGAGCTCGGCGGCGGCAGTTCGATGTTCTTGACCAGAACGCGGTCCTGCGATTCGTTGAAGGCCTTGATCAGGTCGCCAAAGGTTTCCTTGCCGAAGAAGGCAGCGCTGGCAAAGCTGATTTCGGCGCGCGACTGGGCGCGAGCCCGGCGAACACTCAGCCCGGTGCCCATGCCAAGTGTCGCCGCGCCAAGCAGTCCGGCGCTGCCAATGAGAAACTGCCTGCGGTCGGCGATCGTCACGTGCGCAGCAGACTTCGAGCCGGAAACCGGCCCTTTTTTAATGTCAGTCATTTTCTCCTCCTTGCGCTGGCAGCCTCCCAACCAGCATTTCCGCATGTTCCATAAAAATTTTACGCGCGTCAAGATTTAAAATGCTTTATAGCGGCTTTCGAATGTGATCCGTTGCCGTTTCAACGGTTCAAACAGGCTATTATCGCGTTGGGAGGTGAGACCGAAATGCAGCCAAAATCAAAGGCAAAGCTCGGCATTGGCGTTGTCGGATGCGGCAACATCTCGATGACCTATTTGCGCAATGCGGCTTTGTTCGGCGAGGTGGAACTGCGCGCCTGCGCCGACATATCGCCCGACATGGCGGCCCTTCGCGCCAGTGAGTACGGCATCCGGGCTCTCAGCGTCGACGCGCTTCTGGCCGATCCGGAGATCGACCTTGTCCTCAACCTGACCATCCCGGCGGCGCATTTCGACATTTCGTTTTCGGCGCTTTCGGCGGGCAAGCATGTCTTCACCGAAAAGCCGCTGGCAACCTCGGCCGCCGATGGCCGCCGCCTTGTCGACGAGGCTGCGAAGCGCGGGCTGCTGCTTGGTTCGGCTCCGGATACCTTCCTCGGCGCCGCCGGGCGGCGCGCACGCCGCCTGATGAATGAGGGCGCGATCGGTCGGCCGGTGACCGGCACCGCCTTCATGATGGGACGCGGCATGGAGCACTGGCATCCCAATCCGCAATTCTACTACCAGCCCGGCGGCGGCCCGGTTTTCGACATGGGGCCTTACTACCTGACCATGCTCGTCAATCTGCTCGGGCCGGTCCAGCGCGTGATGGCGATGGCGACGCGCGGCCAGGAAGAGCGACTGATCACCGCCGAAGGACCCTTCAAGAACACCAGCTTCAAGGTCGGCACGCCGACCAACATCCTCTCGCTATTGGAATTCCGTTCCGGCGCCACCGTTACCTTCGGCGCCTCCTGGGATGTCTTCAAGCACTCCAACCACCCGATCGAGCTGCACGGGACGGAGGGCTCGCTGCGGCTGCCCGACCCCGACACGTTCGGCGGTACGGTCTCGCTGTCGGAGCGAGGCGCCGACTGGGCCGATTTCCACAGCGAAAGCGAGCTCTACGGCGCGTTAAACTGGCCGTTCGCCGCGCCGGACCGCGCCAACTACCGCATGCTCGGCGTTGCCGACCTTTCGCGGGCGCTGGCAACGGGCAGGAAGCCGCGCGCCTCCGGAGACCTCGCACTGCATGTGCTGGAGATCATGGAGGCGATCCTGGCTTCGGGCGAAAGCCGCGAATCGGTCGCCGTCAATGGAACGGTCGATCAACCGCCGCTGCTTGGCGAAGACGAGGCGGCAAGCCTGCTTGCCTGAGATCCGCCCATGACGACATCGCCCTCCGTGCCTTTACTCGATCCCGAGGCTCGGCACGTGCTCGACCTCGGCCGGCAGGCCGCCGTCCGGCCATTCGAGGCCGGGACGCTCGAAGAGGCGCGCCGCGCCTATGGCGAGGGATTTCCCGCACTCCAGGGCGAGCGCGAGCCGGTCGCTTCGCTGAGCGAGCGAACCATCGCCGGGCCGGGCGGCCCGCTGACGCTCAGGATCTATCGCGGGCACGACGCGCCAGGAACAAATGCTCCCGCGCTGCTCTATCTGCATGGCGGCGGCTGGGTGATCGGCAATCTGGAGTCCCATGACGAGATCTGCCGCTGGTTCGCCAACATGGCGGCCTGCGTCGTCGTCTCGCCCGCCTACCGGCTGGCGCCGGAGCATAAATTCCCGGCAGCGGTCGAGGATTGCCGCGCCGTGCTCTCCTCCATGCGACAGGCGGCCGGCGACCTCGGTATCGACGCAAGGCGCGTTGCCGTCGCCGGCGATAGCGCAGGCGGCAATCTCGCTACGGTGCTCAGCCTGCTCGCACGTGACGACGGAATCAAAGTGACGACGCAACTGCTGTTCTATCCGAACACGGATGCGTCTCAGACGGCGGACAGTTATCGCCGCTTTGCCGACGGTTTTGGCCTCACCGCGGCCACCATGGCCTGGTTCCGGGATCACTACATAAGCAGGGCCAGCGACATCGACGACTGGCGCGTCTCGCCGCTGAAGGCGGCAAGCCTAGCCGGAGCGCCGCCGGCCTTCCTCGCATTCGCCGGTCACGATATCCTGGCCGATGAAGGCGAGGCTTATGCGAAACGTCTGCAAGATGACGGCGTAACGGTGGTGTTGCGGCGCTGGCCGGGACAGATCCATGGCTTCGTCTCGATGGGCCGCCATGGTCCGGCGGCGCGGCAAGCTGTCGGTGCCGCGGTCGCGGCCTGGCGCGGCTTCGATCCGGCTTTTGGCAAGGCTCAGGCCGACTGACGCATCACCAGCGTCGCGTCGAGGTTTACCTTGGCGGTAACCGTCGCCTCATCCTCGTCCATCAGGGCCAGCAGCGTCTCGACGCTGCGCCCAGCCATGGCGGCGAAATCCTGCGCCATGGTGGTGAGGCCGGGACAAGTGTAGCGGCTCAGCGGATGATCGTCATGGGCCGCTACACGCAGGTCGCAATCGCCCTTGCGACCGACCTTGAGGCCGCGCGCATACGCTGCCGCCATCACGCCGAAGGCCAGACGGTCGTTGTTGCACAGGATGGTCTTTCCCGGCAGGCCGCCATTGTCGAGCATCTTTTCGGTTTGCTCGTAGCCGATCCGTTCGAAATCCCATGTGTAGTCGTCGGTGTTGCCGATGACGACAGGCTCATACCCGAGCCGCTGCATGGCGCCGACATAGCTGCTCAGCCGTTCCGGCGAGTTATGGTTGACGTGCGGGATATCGAAATAGACCGGGGCGTCGCCGGACCGGCACAGATAGTCGACGATGGTCGAGACACTCTGCGCGTTGTTGTTGCCGACGAAGGGCGTTTCGCCCTCGAGATAGGTGTCGAAATAGACGACTGGTATGGCTTGTGTCAGCTTTTCCAGCGTGAGGCGGTCCGAGCGCAGGCCGAGCGGCGCGATGAGCGCACCGGAAACCTTCAGCGACAGGATGGTTCGCGTCGCCTCCACTTCGAGGTCGCGCGAGCCGTGCGAGGAGATGACGATCGGCCAGTAGCCTTCGTCGCGCAGCCGAAGCTCGATGCGACTGACCATCTCCGAATAGAAGGGATCGGCGACCGTCGGCACCATGATGCCGATGCTGCGGGTGCGCTTGCGGTTGAGGTTGCGCGCGAACAGATTGGGCTGGTAGTCGGACGAGCGCAGCGCCTCCTCGATGCGCTTTCGCGTTGCCGGCTTGACGCTGGTCGGATCGTCGAAAAATTTCGACAGTGTCGGCCTGGAGACGCCGCAGGAACGGGCGAAATCCTCCATCGTCTTGTGCGTCATCGACATTCAAACCCTCGCGTCATGGACCTGGTTCCATGCGCTGCCCGGCTCTACATACGGTCAGCCGGCGTGCAACTGCAAGGCGAAATTTTACAGACAAGTTCCCTGGTTTCAACGCGTATCAGTAAATTATTCCATGCGTAAATTTATTAATTGACGTGAAAAGCGCAAGCCGTATTCTCAGTTTGGAACCTTCTTCGTCCACTTGCGGAGCCGTGTGCTGACATAGGATCTGGGACCAAAGGGAAGCCGAGGCCGCCCGGCAGGCCGGACCGGATGATCTTCCTTCTGCTGTTGCACGAACTTCATCAGCCGGCAAAAGACGGGCGATTCCAGTTCTTGCAGGCGTTGAGCGAGACCCTCCGGCAGCGGCTTCGATCGCCAGGCGAAATACGCCCCATAGGCATCCGGCGTATCGATCAGATGCCGCAGATACGCCGCCAGCTCGGCGGGGCTGCTAAAATCCGCCGCGTTGATGTAGGAGCCTGCCGGCGCGAATTCGTCAACATTCGGGGCACCGAGATAGACTGGCACCGAACCGGCCTTGAACGCATCGACGAGCTTTTCCGTGACATAGTCCGTCTCGCTGGAGTTCTCCAGAGCGAGGCAGAACTTGTAGCGCGCGACGGTGTCGATCTTTGTTTCCCTCCCAAGATCGGGGCCTTCGATGGTTCGGTTGCGAAAATGCCGGCCATAGGAATCGATTCTGATGTGGTGGGAAAGCTCCCGCACGAAATCAACGCGTCCGCTATGGTTCAAACTGGCCGATTGGAAGAGCACGGCCGGGGCCGCTTCCGTCTTGGCCACGATCGGTGTTGCTCGAACCTCCTCCCACCAGGATGCGCGTGGCAGATAAGGTGCCCAGATATCGGAGCTGCGTTCATGCGTCACCGTGAAGTCGAAGTGCCGCATGATCTTCGGATCCGCGATCCGCTTGTAGTTTGATCGGCTCTCCATCGACCAGGCTATCCAAAACTGGCCGGGATACTTCCAAGCATCGCCCATCTCGCGGAAATTTGGAATGTGGAAGACGACCGCCGCCGCCTCGGCAAGCCGGCGCTTGTCCAGGGTCCACTGCCCCGAAAGATCACAATGAATGGATGCGATGTCGACAGGCTTGCTGAAGAATGTCGTATAAAAAAAGGATGAGAGGGGCTTTTGAAGGCGTGGAAAGCAAGGGGCACCTCAGCACGGTAAAGTCCTATACCTGCCTGCCCTAAAAGCAAATGCCTGCAATCAGGCCTCTGGCCGTGTCGTGGTACCGAGGCGACCAGTCGCAAGCGTGGCAAAGATGCTTGGCCTCGGACTGGCCACCACGGTCGGCATCCTGAATTCCCTCTGGTACGAACTGCGCGCGGTTCGCGCGCAGCCCTCCGAACGAATTGAGCACCTGGAAGCGCCGCGAGACGCCGCAGCTAAACCTCTGTTGTGAGAACGGCGTCCGTATCAGCTTGCCAGAGGAAAGCCATGCGCACGCCAGGCGCCGATGCCGCCGCCCAAATGGGTGTCGTGCGATTGTCCACCAGCCTTGGCGATGGCAATTGCTTGCGATGAACGGCCGCCGGCCTGGCAATAAAACACAACGGGTTTGTCGGACGGGATGAACTCCATCTCCTCACGAAGCCTGCCTAAGGGAATATGAATGGCCCCGGCTATATGCCCGGACGCCCATTCGGCGTTCTCCCTGACATCGACGAGCGTGACAGTGTCGCCCATCTGACGCACTTGCGTCGGCGTCAGCGTTTTGACCGACGACTGCGCTCCAAATCCAAACATTGCACTTCTCCTGTTTCTTCGGGATGCGGCATGCAGCGCATCGCCTTTGAGATTGTCGATGGCAACAGCTTCTCGTCAGGGGCAGAAAGCCGAGTGAAGCGCTTCCACGACCGTGAGCACTTCCGGCCGCGTGATGCGGTAGTAGACGGTCGTGCCATCGCGCCGCGACTCGACCAGGCCGTCAGCACGCAACCGCATCAGTTGCTGCGACATCGGCACTTGGTCGATGCCAAGCAACTCGCGCAGTTCCGCGACAGAGCGCTCATCCTTCCCCAACGCGCAAAGGACCAGGAGCCGTTGCGGATGGGACAGGCTCCTGAGCAGGTCCGCCGCCTTTCCCGAAGCCGGGATCATCTCTTTTACATTCATACTCTTGAATTTATAATCTTTGAATGTTAATTGCAAGCCCATCGGCAGGCCCGCGAGCGGCACAACCTTACCATCGCGCTCCCCGGTTTAGGAATTGAGCCAGATCAACGCAAGGCTGCGGCCTTGCTGTCAGGTTATTCGAACAAGAAACACTGGGAGGAACCCTATGTCACATGTCGTCGTCCTCGGGGCCGGTCTTGGTGGAACCGTCATGGCCTATGAAATGCGAGAGAAGCTGCGCCGCGAGGACAGCCTGACGGTCGTCAATCTCGGCACATCCTATTCCTTCGTGCCTTCCAATCCCTGGGTGGCCGTCGGCTGGCGCAAGCGCGACGACATCACCGTCGACCTCGCCGCAACTTTCAAGCGGCGCAACATCGCGCTCAAACCCGAGGGTGCCAAGAAAGTGTATCCGAAGGAAAACCGGATCGAGCTCAACGACGGTACGTTCGTCGACTACGACTATCTGATCATCGCGACCGGGCCGGACCTCGCGTTCGATGAGGTGCCCGGCCTCGGACCTGCCGGATACACGCAGTCGATCTGCCACATCGATCATGCGACCGCCACGAAGGCGAAGGTCGATGAACTCGTCCGCGAGCCGGGTCCGGTCATCATCGGTGCCGTCCAAGGGGCATCCTGCTACGGACCCGCCTATGAATTCGCTTTTATCCTCGACACCGCGCTGCGCAGGGCCAAGGTGCGCGACCGGGTGCCGATGACCTTCGTGACGCCCGAGCCCTATATCGGTCATCTCGGCCTGGATGGCGTGGGTGATACCAAGGGCCTGCTTGAGAGTGCCATGCGCGATCGGCACATCAAGTGGATCACGAACGCCAAGGTGTCGTCGGTCGACGCAGGAACCATGCATGTGGAGGAAGTAAACGAGGACGGTTCGGTGAAGGCCAAGCACGACCTGCCCTTCACGTTCTCGATGATGCTTCCGGCCTTCCGTGGCGTGGCGGCGGTGAAGGACATAGAGGGGCTGGTCAATCCGCGTGGCTTCGTCACGATCGACAAGCATCAGCGAAACCAGACTTATCCGAACATCTTTTCGATCGGTGTCTGCGTCGCCATTCCCCCAGTCGGCAAGACGCCGCTGCCGGTTGGTGTTCCAAAGACCGGCTTCATGATCGAATCCATGGTCACGGCGACGGCGGAAAACATCGGCGCACTGTTGCGCGGCGAGGAACCGCGGGCTGTCGCGACCTGGAACGCGGTCTGCTTGGCCGATTTCGGCGACGAGGGCATCGCCTTCGTGGCGCAGCCGCAGATCCCGCCACGCAACGTCAACTGGTCATCGCAGGGCAAGTGGGTGCACGCGGCCAAAGTGGGGTTCGAGAAATACTTCCTGCACAAGGTCCGTCAGGGCAAGAGCGAGACCTTCTACGAGGGACTGGCACTCGACTTGCTCGGCATCAAGAAGCTCAAGGCCATTCACATGGAGCCGGCCGAATAGGCACGGCGCAGATTCAGGAGACAAGATTATGACTATCGACAAGGCAGTTCTGATGTTCGCGGGGTTCATGGTGCTGATCTCCGTCGCGCTCGGCTATTACTATTCGCCCTACTGGTTCCTGCTGACCGTCTTTGCCGGGCTTAATATGGTGCAGGCTTCGCTTACTGGCTGGTGCCCGGCAGCTATTGTCTTCAAGAAAGTTGGTTGCAAGAGCGGCGTCGCCTTCAAGTAACACCCGACTTTCCAGGACTGGCGTCCCATACGGGAGGTGCCTTCGCGCCTCCCGTCCTTTCAATTCGTTTCCGAGAACGGCACAGTGCGATGAGATACGTACGATTCCTCCCGGCCAACGGGCTTCTGCTCGGCATCACGCTGCTCGTCAACGGCAGCGCGTTTGCAGGGGACTTCACAGTCAAGGCAGCCACCGTCATCGAGATGAAGGCCGTTTACGGTCAGGTCGAGAGCCGCACGATCGTGCCGGCACGCGCGCGCATTTCCGGTACAATCACCGAGGTGCGGGTGACGGAAGGCCAAGTCGTCAAGAAGGGTGACGTGGTTGCTACCGTAGTCGACGACAAAATAGCGCTGCAGCTTCGCGCAGCCGATGCCAAGATCGGCGCCCTCAATTCCCAGATGGAGAATGCCAAGACCGATCTGCAGCGCGCGCAGGACTTGCTGGCCAAAGGCGCCGCGACCCAGAGCCGGGTCGATGCAGCTCAGACCCAGTTCGACGTCATCACGAGCCAGCTGGCGGCAGCGATTGCCGAAAAGGCCGTTACCCAGCAGAGCGCCAAGGAAGGCGACACTTTGGCTCCGGCCGACGGTCGGGTGCTGACGGTTCCAGTGACGGCCGGCTCGGTGATCATGGCGGGTGAAACGGTCGCCCGGATCGCGTCGGGACAGTACTATCTGCGACTGTCGCTGCCGGAGCGGCACGCGACGGAGATCACGGAGGGAGCTCAGGTCGATATCGCCGAACGCGGCATCGGCGTGGAAGGCGGTTTCATCAAGGCCCGCCAAGGGCGCATCGCCAAGGTCTATCCGGAGATCGAGAACGGCCGCGTCATCGCCGATGTCGAGGTCGCCGACATCGGCAGCTTCTTTGTAAACGAGCGTACTTTGGTGTCGATCCCCGTCGCGAAGCGGACCGTGCTCGGCGTGCCGCCGCAGGCGGTCAGCACGGTACATGGGATCGACTACGTCACAGTCGATGCGGCGGACGGACCACTCGGCGTGGCAGTCGTGCTCGGCGAGCGATACCAGGATGGCGGACAGCCTCGGGTCGAGGTTCTGACCGGGCTCGCCGAAGGCGACAAGGTCGTCCTGCCATGAAACTTGGCATCGCCGGCGGGCTCACCCGCTCGTTCATCGCTTCGCCGCTGACCCCGCTCTTCCTGCTAGCGGCGCTGGCGCTTGGGCTTGTCGCCCTTGTCACGCTGCCACGCGAAGAGGAGCCGCAGATTTCCGTGCCCATGGTGGACATTCATGTCGTGGCCAATGGGCTGAAGGCGGAGGATGCCGTCAAGCTCGTGACCGAGCCGCTGGAAACCATCATCAAGGGCATCGATGGTGTTGAGCACGTCTACTCGCAAACCGCGGACGACGGTGCGCTGGTGACTGCGCGCTTCAAGGTCGGCACCAGTTCCGACGCCGCCGTTTTGCGCGTTCATGACAAGGTGCGCGCCAATATGGACCGCATTCCGGTTGGCATACCCGAGCCACTGATCGTCGGGCGCGGCATCGACGACGTCGCGATTGTGGTGGTGACATTGACGCCGACGCCCGAGGCGGCCAATCGCTATACTTCGGCCGATCTGACGCGGCTGGCGCACGAGCTGCAAGTCGAGGTCGCCAAGCTGCCGGATATTGGCCTGACTTACATCGTCGGCGAACAGCCGGAAGCGATCCAGGTCGAGCCGGACCCGGAAAAACTCTCTCTTTACGGCATCACGCTGCAGCAGTTGACGGCCAAGATCGCCGGCGCCAATACGTCCTTCCAGATTGGCACGCTGCGCGACGAGGGCAAGCAGCGCGTGGTGGTCGCCGGCCAAACCCTGCAGACGCTCGGCGATATCGGTAACCTGCTTGTGAGCGCGCGGGATGGGCGGCCGGTTTATGTGCGTGACGTGGCTAGGATTGTGTTGGCGACGTCGCCGGCAGAGAACCGGGTCACCAACATCGTCAAGTCCGACAAGGGGCTTCAACGGGCGCCGGCCGTGTCGCTGGCGGTGGCCAAGCGTCCGGGCACCAATGCCGTTGTCATCGCGGATACGATCGTCAAGCGCCTTGACCAAGTGCGGGGGGAAATTTTCCCGAAGGACGTCGAGATGGTCGTGACGCGCGACTACGGCGAGACTGCGAACGAGAAGGCAAACGAGTTGCTCTTCCACCTCGGCCTCGCGACCATATCCATCGTCGTGCTCGTGGCGGTCGCCATCGGCTGGCGCGAAGCGCTGGTGGTGGCCGTTGTCATCCCGACGACGATCCTGCTGACGTTGTTTGCCTCACGAATCATGGGCTACACGCTGAACCGCGTCAGCCTGTTCGCGCTTATCTTTTCGATAGGCATCCTGGTCGACGATGCGATCGTGGTGATCGAGAACATTGCCCGGCATTGGGCCATGGATGATGGGCGGTCCCGCAAGCAGGCGGCGATCGACGCCGTAGCGGAGGTCGGCAATCCGACCATCGTGGCGACGCTCACCGTGGTCGCGGCGCTCCTGCCAATGCTGTTCGTGTCTGGTCTGATGGGCCCGTATATGAGCCCGATCCCGGCCAACGCCTCGGCGGCAATGCTGTTCTCCTTCTTCGTCGCGGTGACGCTGACGCCGTGGCTGATGATGAAATTCGGCAAGAAGGGCCACGCCTCGGCGCATGCCCATGATGCCAGTAGCAGCGGTGGCGCGCTCGGTCGCGCCTATATCGCGGTCGCAAGGCCCATCTTGAAGTCGCGGCTTCGGTCGTGGACCTTCCTGCTTGTCGTCGGCGCCGCAACCATGGCTTCGATGGTGCTTATCTACACCAAGCACGTCACGGTGAAGCTCTTGCCGTTCGATAACAAGACCGAGTTGCAGGTGGTCGCCGACTTGCCCAAGGGCTCCTCTGTCGAGGACACCAACCGGCTGTTGCAGGCTGTGGTGAATCGTCTCGCCGACGTGGCCGAGGTGGTCTCGTTCCAGACCTATGCCGGTACAGCAACGCCTTTCAATTTCAACGGCCTGGTGCGCCATTACTATCTTCGCTCTGGATCCGAGCAGGGCGACGTCGCAGTCAACTTGGTGGGGAAGGGGGAGCGCAGTCGTCCAAGCCATGCCATCGCCCTCGACATCCGCGAACGGCTGAAGGGCATTGCCATGCCGGAAGGCACCGTGCTCAAGGTGGTCGAGCCACCGCCTGGTCCGCCGGTGCTCGGGACCCTGCTGGCGGAGATCTATGGGCCTGACGCCGAGACGCGCCGCGCGGTGGCGGCAAAGGTGCGCGAGACGTTCTCCTCCATCCCGTTCATCGTCGACGTCGACGACAGCTTCCACAACCAGCCGCAGCGCGTGCGGCTGTCGATCGACCAGGACAATCTCGAATATTACAAGGTCGAGCAGTCCGACGTGTACGACACGCTGAACTACCTCTACGGCGGCACGACGGTCGGCTATTCCCACCGCGGCGGCGGCCGCCAACCGATCCCGATCCGCGTGGCGCTCTCGAAGAGCGACGGCGTCGTCGACCAGCGCGCCCTTACGACGCCGGTCCCGGCGAACGCGCTGCCCGGCGCACGCGACGTGGTGGAACTCGGCGACGTCGTGCGGGTGACGCGCGAGCCTGCGTCCTATCCCATCTTCCGTCACAACGGCCGACCCGCCGAGATGGTGATGGGGGAACTCGCGGGCGCATTCGAGGCGCCGGTTTATGGCATGCTCGCCGTCGACGATGCCATCGCCAAGGCCGATTGGGGCAGCCTGCCGAAACCGACGATCGCACTGCACGGGCAACCGGACGACGAATCCAAACCTACACTTCTGTGGGACGGGGAGTGGGAAGTGACGTGGGTCACCTTCCGCGACATGGGCGCGGCCTTCGTAGTGGCGATCCTGGGCATCTACATTCTCGTTGTGGCGCAGTTCGGTTCGTTCAGGCTGCCGCTGGTTATCCTGACGCCGATCCCGCTGACCCTGATCGGTATCATGCTCGGCCATTGGGCCTTCGACGCACCGTTCTCGGCCACCTCAATGATCGGCTTCATCGCGCTCGCCGGCATCATCGTGCGCAACTCGATCCTGCTGGTGGATTTCATTCGCCATTCCAAGGGCGCCGACAGGCCGCTGGTCGACGTGTTGCTCGAGGCCGGCGCCATCCGCTTCAAGCCGATCCTACTCACCGCGATCGCAGCGATGATCGGGGCGGCAGTCATCCTGACCGACCCGATTTTCCAGGGGTTGGCGATTTCCCTGCTGTTCGGCCTCGCCTCGTCGACGCTGCTGACGGTGCTCGTCATTCCCGCTATCTACGTGGCGCTGCGCGGCGGCTCGAAGCAGGACACCGACAGCGATGCGCCGGCAGAGTTCAAAGCGGCCGACGAACCAACCCCAACTCCCGCGTGAACCAGCAAGGACATGACCACGGGCTACAGTGGCCCGACCTGAGAAACGTCGCGGCTGGAATCAAGCGGCCGGACCCGGTCGCATACCCCCGCCAAATCCCTGGCCGCCCTCAGGACTTTCGACCATGTGGCAATTCCTGAATCAGCGTGTCCATCATCTAAAGCATGATGCCGAAAAGTGTGAAGCGGTTTTCGGACGACATCATGCTCTATCTCTTTGATTTAGAGCCGGATTCAGATTTCAGGTCGACTTGACCTGAAATCATCCGGCTCTAGTGGATACGCATTTGCGGTGGATCAAAGCTGAAGCCGCCCATTGCCTCTACGGATGTCGCCTGGATTGGCGAGAAGGTCGCTTGACCGCCGCTGCAATGGAGGCGAAATCAGATGAAGCTCACGGCAGTCCTTTGTCTGGCGACCTATCCAGAGGCAAACTCCCCGGCAGCAGCCGTAAACGCAATTGCCGTCGCCAAGCAACTCGGCTCAA
>NZ_PZJX01000033.1 GCF_003034915.1 Mesorhizobium helmanticense
TACCGACCTTGCTTCTTCCAGATTCCACCGATGTCGGTGTGCTTGACCATGTCGTCATCGCCTGGGACGGCAGCCGCATGGCGTCAGGGATTTCGTGCTTGGCGGCGCAACCGAGGGCGTTCTCGCGGATCCGCGGCTTCCGATCCTCCTGTCGCACTGAATAGCGTCTCGTGAGAGGCTGCCGTGACATCGGCTGACAGTCAGACAGAGACAGTTGACATGACCCAACCCGTCTCGACGGCGGATGTGTTTTCCGGCCTTTCAGAGGCCGAGGCGCAAGCTAGACTTGTTGCCGAAGGCTATAACGAACTGCCAAGGTCCAGTCGACGCACGCCGTTGCGGATTGCCTTCGAGGTCATTCGCGAGCCGATGCTGGCGCTGCTCCTTGGCGGAGGCGTTGTCTATCTGCTTCTGGGCAATCTGGAGGAAGCGCTGATCCTGCTGGCCTTTGGCACGATGTCGATCGGCATAACCATCATACAGGAGACACGCACCGAGCATGTTCTGGAGGCGCTGCGTGATCTCACCAGCCCTCGCGCCCTGGTCATCCGCGGTGGTGAACGCAAGCGCATTGCCGGTCGCGAGGTTGTTCGGGGGGATCTTATCGTGCTCGGCGAGGGTGACCGGGTGCCGGCCGATGCCATCCTTCTCCAGAGCCAGGACCTTCAGAGCGACGAATCCCTGCTTACCGGCGAATCTGTGCCGGTCCGAAAGATTGCTGCTGACAGCGCCCCGCCACTGACCGAACGCAGGCCAGGCGGTGACGACCTGCCCTTCATATTCTCGGGTTCGCTCATCGTTCGCGGTTCAGGCATGGGCGAAGTCCTGGCGACGGGGCCGCGAAGTGAAATCGGCAAGATCGGCCACTCGCTGCGTTCAATGGAGACGGAACCGCCGCGATTGCAGGTACAAATGCGGCGCGTCGTACGCACGTTTGCAATGGTCGGCGGCGCGGTCAGCGTCGTTGCGGTCCTGCTTTACGGGCTTCTGCGAGGCGGATGGCTTGACGCCGTGCTCGCGGGCATCACGCTTGGCATGTCCATGCTGCCGGAAGAGTTTCCCGTCGTGCTGACGATCTTCATGGCCATGGGGGCGTGGCGCATATCACAGGCGCGCGTCCTGACCCGCAGGGCCGCGGCAATCGAAACCCTCGGCTCGGCGACCATCCTTTGCACCGACAAAACAGGCACGCTCACCGAGAACCGGATGACGATTGCCGAACTTCGGACGGCTGATGGAAAGTCGTTTCGGACGGCGGACAAGCCGGACACCGTTCTGCCCGCGGCATTCGCCGATCTGGCCGAGACGGGTGTGCTTGCCAGCGCCGAGATACCTTTCGATCCCATGGAGATCGCATTCCACAAGCTCGGCAAGGAACGGCTGTCCAAACACGACATTGTGGGCAATCCGGATTGGGGACTGGTCCACGCATATCCGCTTCGACCCGGACTGCTGGCGATGTCGAATGTCTGGCGGTCGACAAGAGGCCGGGGCAATTCGCTGGTTGCGGCAAAGGGCGCCCCCGAGGCGATCGGGGCGCTATGCCATCTGAACGCAAAGGAGTTCAAGGCACTGAAAGGCTCGATCGAAGCCATGGCGACCGAGGGGCTGCGCGTGCTCGGCGTGGCCCACGCGTCGCATCGCGGCACCGACTTGCCGGAGACGCAACACGATTTCGAGTTTGAATTTCTCGGGTTGGTCGGCCTGACGGATCCACTGCGCGCGAGTGTTCCCGAAGCCGTGAGCGACTGCCGTTCCGCCGGCATCCGGGTGATGATGATCACCGGCGACTACCCCGCAACCGCCAAAATGATCGCGCGCCTGGCCGGCCTTGATGCCGAAAGCGTCGTGACCGGCATCGAGATGCAGGCGCTCAGCGATGACGAACTGGCACTGCGCTTGAAGAGCGCAACCGTGTTCGCGCGCACCCTGCCCGAACAGAAACTTCGCATAGTCAACGCGCTGAAATCGAGCGGCGAAATCGTCGCCATGACTGGCGACGGGGTCAATGACGCGCCGTCGCTCAAGGCAGCCAACATCGGGATTGCAATGGGTGGCCGTGGCACCGACGTCGCACGCGAGGCGTCGTCGATCGTCCTCCTCGACGACGATTTCAGTTCAATCGTCAAAGCCGTTCGGCTTGGCCGCCGCATCTTCGATAATCTGCGCAAGGCCATGGGGTTCATCTTCGCGGTCCACGTGCCGATCGCGGGTCTCTCGCTGCTGCCGTTGCTGTTTGGCCTGCCGATCCTGTTCGGGCCGATACATATAGCCTTTCTGGAGATGGTGATCGATCCCGTGTGCTCGCTGGTCTTCGAGGCTGAAAGCGAAGAAGACGATGTCATGCGCCGTCCGCCTCGCAAAAAGGACTCGCCACTATTCTCCGGAGCGTTGGTCGGGTGGGGGCTGATCCAGGGAACGCTCGCCTTCGCTGTTCTCGCCGGCATCTACCTTGTCGCCCTGAGACAGGGCATGGTCGAGAACGAAATCCGGGCCCTGACGTTTTTCTCGCTGGTGCTGACAATCGTGGGACTGATTTTTGTCAACCGCTCCTTCAGCGCATCGCTTCTGACCGCGCTCATCAGGCCGAACCGGTCGCTGATGATTGTTGTCGTGGCTGTCGCTTTGATGCTGGGCGGGACGCTTCTGTGGCCGTTTGCCACCAGTCTTTTCCGCTTCGGACCGCTGCATCTCAATGATCTGGCAGTAGCGCTGACCGCGGGATCTGCCGTGCTGGCATGCTTGGAGTTGCTGAAGCCATTCTGGCGGGAAAGGCTGAAGGCCTAGCCGCAAATTCAATGAGCCGGTCCACGACCGGTCGTCGGTTGGAAAAGAGTTGGTTGTCAACAAAGGTTGGAAACGTGAAGGATACTCCCGAACGAACCGTTTCGGTGTTGGCACAATGAAGACTGACAATCCACGATTTCGTGGAAGCCACCTGGGCACGCTTGCGCTAGCCGCCGCCGCGATCGTTGGGATTGTCGTCTGCGTGCTTCTGGCCGAGCCGTTTTTGGGCGCGATCACATGGGCGTTGGCCCTGGCAATCCTCTTTGCTCCGTTCCATGCCTGGATCGAGACGAAGTTTAAGCATCCCAACCTTGCCGCGATGATTTCGGTCTTGGCGATAGTGCTTCTCGTTGTTGTCCCGGCAGCTTTGCTGGTAGGGCGCCTGGTCGAGGAAGCTGCTTCTGGGGCAGCCTCCGTCCGGGCCCGGGTGGCTGATGGAGAGCTCCAGCGTCTCCTGGACGCCCATCCCGGCATCGCACCTATTGGAAAGTGGATAAACCAACAGATCGATCTGCCCGCGATGATGGCGAGTGTCGCAACATGGTTGAGCAACGCCGGTGCGACGTTCGTCAAGGGCTCTGTGTTGCAGGTGGCAGAAGTCCTGCTGACCTTCTACATGCTGTTCTATTTCCTGCGTGATCGGAACGCAGTCGCGCGCCTGTTCCGCGACTGGCTGCCGCTGGACAGCGCAGACACCGAGCGGCTGTTTCAGCGAGTGTTCAATACCGTCCATGCCACGGTATACGGGACGCTCGCCGTGGCAGCAGTTCAGGGTTCCTTGGGCGGGCTGATGTTCTGGATCCTCGGGTTGCCGACGCCCCTTTTTTGGGGCGTGGTGATGAGCCTGCTTTCCGTCGTGCCAGTGTTGGGTTCGTTCGTCGTGTGGATACCGGCGGCAATCCTCCTCTTGCTTGATGGCGATTGGGGCAAGGCTCTTATCCTCGCGGCGTGGGGCGGCATCGTCGTAGGCGGGATCGACAACGTCCTTCGTCCGATGTTGGTCGGAAACCAGCTGAGGCTTCACACGATTCCCGCTTTCATATCGATGATAGGTGGGCTCGCCCTGTTCGGGGCTCCAGGATTCATACTGGGACCCTTGGCTGTCACGGTGACGATGCTGCTCGTCGAGGTATGGGCTGCACGCGATAAAATCAGCGGCCGCAAGCGACCGGACTGATCTCTTGCCGAAATGTCCGGCGGACGACAGTACGGGGTAAACGCGCGGTCGGATCCGAGCGCTGGGCTCGCCCGCAGCTTACACCGCGGTGCCGACCAGCGCGCCGATGCCGGCGGTGAGCGCCATGGCAAAAGCGCCCCAGAAGGTGACGCGCAGCGTTGCGCGAAGAATGTTGGCGCCGCCCGCGCTGGCGCCGATGCCGCCCAGCAGAGCGAGGAAAAGCAGGGACGCCACCGAAACCGCCAGCACCAACATGGAGGCCGGCGACACCAGCACCATCAGCAGCGGCATCGCCGCGCCCACGCTGAAGGTCGCCGCCGAGGTCAGCGCCGCCTGGATCGGCCGCGCCGTGGTCATTTCGGAAATGCCGAGTTCGTCATGGGCGTGCGCGGCCAGCGCATCCCTGGCCATGAGCTGATCGGCGACCTGGCGCGCCAGGCCCGTCTCCAGCCCGCGCTTGACGTAGATCTGCGCCAGTTCCTCGCGCTCGAATTCCGGCTGGGTCCTGAGTTCCTCGCGTTCGCGGGCGAGGTCGGCATTCTCGGTGTCCGACTGGGAGCTGACCGAGACATATTCGCCGGCCGCCATCGACATGGCGCCCGCCACCAACCCGGCTATGCCGGCGACCAGGACCTGCGAAGTCGGCGCGGCGGCCGACGCCACGCCGACGATCAGGCTCGCGGTCGAGACGATCCCGTCATTGGCCCCCAGCACGGCGGCGCGCAGCCAGCCGATCCGCGACACCAGGTGACTTTCGACATGCAGGCGGCTCATGCTTTTCTCCGGATCGTGCCTTCGAGTTTCGTGGCGGCGGCGACTGTATTGGAAATCGTGCCGTACTTGCGGACGTTCTTGTGCAGCAGCTCCAGCCGCTGGTCGGTTTCATCGGTGTCGACGACAAGCTCATAGTCGATGGAAGCAATCCCCAGCGGGCTGTCGCGTCGAACCGCATGCAATGCGACCTTGACGCCGCGCAGCTTGAAACCGAGCATCGGCGTGACGCGCTCGATGCCCTTGATCATGCAGGCGGCGATGGCCGCCAGAAGCAGTTCGGCTGGATTGAAGGCATCGGGTCGGCCCTCGAGACAGGTGTCGAGAACGAGCGCGGCGTTCTTGGTCGTTGCCACGCTGCCTCGTGCATCGGTCCGTCTGGCTTCAACGCTGTATTCGAACATGATGCACCTGTTCCCCCGATGCTTACGTGGTAGGCGACGTTTCCGCGTTTCTAGCCTTTGTCGGGGAACCAGGTATTGATCCAGGTCAGAACCCGATCGGCATCTCGATTGTGATTTCGCCGGAAACCTAGCGGCGATCCAGAATATCTAGCGAGGCCGCGTTTACTGGAGCTTGACCTCGCTCCCCTCGGCAAGGCTAGCAGGTGGATAGACGACGACGATCTCGCCAGGGCGCACGCCCTGCGCCACAGCTGCAACGCGTGCTGAAAGCCGCGCAACCTCAATCTCTCGGAGATGAACGCGGCCTGCCTCGACAACGAAGACGCTCCAGGCATCGCCGCGCCGGAACAGGGCTCCGATCGGCACGACGATTGCCTGGTCGTTCTCGTCGACCACGATCTTGACCTCGACGCGGTAGCCATCCCCCAAGCTGGCCCACGTCTCTCGTGGCGAGGTTATGTCGACGATGACCCAGACGCGCTGCTCCTCAACGCCGAGCGCGGAGACTTTGGTGAAGCCGGAGGGCTCGACGCGCCGCACGGCCCCATGCAAATCCGTGGGGCCGCCCCAGCGCTCGATGATCACCTTGTCGCCCTCCCTTATTCTGGCGGCATCGGTCGTCAAAACGTCGACGGCAATTTCGAGATCGCCAGGATCACCCAACTCGAGCAGTGGGGCTGCCTGCGCGACAATGGTCTCGCTCTCCTGCATGACCCTGAGAACGCGGCCGTCGATGGGGGAGGATACCGGGAAGCTCTCGCTGACCTCGGGATTGTCGGCGGAGTTCAGTGCCGCGCGCGCCTGTTCCAGCAGATGCGTCGCCGCGTGCCAGCGCCGCTCGGCGGCATCGGTTTGTCGCTCCGTGGAACGGAACAGGAATTCCTCACGCTCCAGTTGAGCCGCTGCCGACACGTTCCGCTTGACGAGTTCTCTCGTGCGTTCGAGATCCGCACTGGCTTGAGCCAGCAGCACCTTGGCCTGCTCGTGAAGCGATGCCGTCTCCTCGACTGCCGCCTCGGCGGCACCGACCTGAGCCTCGAGTTCCAGCCGCACGCGGGGGTCGAGAAGCGGCGAAACTGGCGGGGTAATGGTCGCCAGTTTCTGTCCCGTCCGCACGGTATCGCCGGCCTTGAGTGTCAACCTCTGGATACGCCCGGACAAAGGCGCCGACACCAGATAGCGATCGCGCACGCGCGTGCGGCCGTCCTCTTCAACCGTGTCCTGGAAGCGCGAGGTCACCACCTCGGCGGTTTCGACAAGGATCGGTTGCGGCATCAGGAGCCAGTAGAAGCCCAGTGCCGCAAGCGCCAGCACCAGTGCGCCGACGATCGAAGTTGTTCGACGCTTCATGCTCAGTCCCTCGTCTTCAGGACGGCCACGAGATCGAGCTTTTCGATCCTGCGGCGGATTGTGATGAAACTGGCAATGGCCGCGCCGATGACCAGGAGCGCGGCGATGGCATAACTGCTCCGATCGATCACAGCGGGGATCTGAAACGACTCGCTCGCACGCGCCGACGCGATCAATTCAATCAGGTACCGTCCGATCAGGAGCCCGGCGGGAATAGCCACAATCAGCTCCACGACAAGCTCGCTGATAATGACAGCAGATACCTCACGCCGCGTCAGCCCGATTATGCGCAGGCTGGCCAATTCCCAGGCGCGCTCCTGCAAGGCGATGCGCGCACTGTTGTAGACCACGCCTATGGCGATCAGCATTCCAAACCCCGAGAGGACCAGCGCGCCGATAACCACCATTCCGCCGATCGTTTCGTTGAACAACGCAAACCATAGAGCCTTGACCGAGCTTCCCTCGATCTTCGGCATTGACCTTATCCTGGACCAGAGCAGTTCAGATTGACCCGGATCGAACCTGAAAGTCGCGACATTCGCAACGGGCCCCTCCCGCATCAGGCGATTGAGTGCGGTGCGCTGCAACGTCACGGACGCCCCCAAAATATCGTCCGAGATCCTGCGGACGGTGACTTCTCTCACGGTTCGGCTGCCTTCGAGCACCTCGATCGTGACACTGTCACCGGCCTTGAGATCGAGCTGCCTCGCGATCGTCCGGCTGAGCATGATGCCATCGGAGGGGACGGCAATCGGCCGTAGCGCGCTGTCTCTCAGCACCTTGAGCTCGGAGGCGGAATCCAAACCAGTCGCCGAGGTGCGATAGGCGCGATGCCCTGCTCGCAATGTGATCGGCACGACACGCTGGACTTCAGCTTCAAGCACGCCAGGTATCGCCCGCAACTCGTAGAGTGCATCCGCAGAGACAGGTTCCGTGAAGGTAACAAAGGCGTCACCGCGCTCAATGCGTCCAAAACTTACATCGATCATGTAGTCGATGGCGTCGAACCAGTAGAGCCCGAACAGAATGAGCGGAATGGCCAGCGCGATTCCGACGGTCGTCAACAGCGTCCTCACGGGCCGCCCGAGGATCGTGCGCGCCGCTATAATGTACTGGAGCGGAATTCTCTGGCTTCCAATCGTCTGTAGCCAGCTGAACGTGTGCAACGCGGGTGGCGTCTCGGGACGCATGGCTTCGGCGGGAGCAAGAATGGCAATCCGGTACACCGCCGATGCCGCGGCAAGGTTCGCCGCGCCGACGCTGACAAGGGCCGCCGCAACGAGCAGCCATGGCTCCAGTTGCGCCTCCAGTGAGGGAAACCGGAAGAAAGCGCCATAGCTCCCGACAACCCCAATCGCGAACCAGCGCCCCACGACCAGACCTATCGCCGATCCCAGCAATGCGATGGCGGTGACCAGCTTGAAGTAGTGCAAGGCGATGGTACGGTTCGCAAACCCCAACGCCTTCAGCGAAGCGATCTGCCCCCGTTGTGCTTCCACCATCCTGCCGACGACGACGTTGAGCAGGAACGCCGCGATGCCGAAGAAGACTGACGGCATGACGATGCTCAGCGTCTCCTGTTCCGCCAGTTCATCCTTGAGAAAGCGGTGCGACGGCTGATCGCTCCGGCCATAGGCTCCGGTGCCGCCGTATGGCGCCAGCAAACGATCGACCTCTTCCAGGACATGTTGCGGTCTTGCGCCGGGCGCCAGGGTCATCAGCGCGTCGTTGAACGCGCCTTTCATATCGAATGCGCCCGCCATTGCATCCTCGCTTGCCCACACCACCACGAAATTCCGATCGTCCGGAAGCGGTACCGCGGCGCGGGTGGCAAAGATGAATTCGGGTGACAGGGCGGTGCCCACGACACGGAAGCCCTGCAGCCGGCCATTGAGCACCACCTCAATGGTTTCACCGCTCCGCACGGCGCGTGCCTCGGCATACGCCGCGTTGATGATGACTTCTTCCGGTCGCAGCGGATCGGGCCAGCGTCCCTGCACGAGATGCAGGCGGTTGAGCAACGGCTGACCCGCTGCCGGGAGCGAGATGACCCGCCCCGAGATCGGGAGATTGGTGTCCTCGCGGATCACGCGCACTGGCTCGGCGACGCGCGGCTCCACAATGCCGATGCCGTCGATTTCGCGTAGCCGGTCGACAACCGAGAGCGGCGCGCGCGTCATGCCCACAAAGATGTCGGCGAAACGTTCGTTGCGGTAGTGCGCCTCCATGGCGCCGATCAGCGCCTGGTAGTTCGACACCGACATCACGAAGACGGCCACGCCGGCCGCGACGAGCAGCGCGATGCTAAGGACCTGAAGCCGCATCGACCAGAGGTCGCGCGCCACCTTGATGTCCAGGACGTTCACCATGTCACATCCTCGGCCCGGATGCGCCGCGGATTCGGTTCTTCCTTGACGATGCGCCCGCCGCTCAGCCGCAACACGCGATGAGCCATCCCCGCGATTGCCGAGTTGTGAGTGATCACCGCGGTCGTTGTGTTCAGTTCCGCGTTGACCTTGGCGATTGCCGCCAGAACCAGCCTGCCGGTGTCGACGTCGAGCGCGCCGGTCGGCTCGTCGCAGAGCAAGATATCCGGCCGTTTCACGATTGCGCGCGCCACCGCGACGCGCTGCTGTTCTCCACCGGACAGTTGTGAAGGAAAGTGACCGGCGCGGTGTGACAGTCCGACGAGTTCGAGCGCTTCGGCTGGTGTCATCGGATTGCTGGCGATTTGCGCGACCAGCCGCACGTTCTCCTCGACAGTGAGGCTCGGTATCAGGTTGTAGAATTGAAACACGAAGCCGACATGCTCGCGCCGGTATGTCGTGAGCTGCTCGTCGCTGGCTCCGGTCAGCTCGTGATCTCGCCACCTCGCCGTGCCTGACGTTGGAGCGTCCAACCCGCCGAGGATATTGAGCAGGGTCGATTTGCCCGAACCGGAGGGACCAAGAAGTACGATGAATTCGCCTTGTCGGATATCGAGGTCGACATCCTTCAGCGCCACGACACGTGAATCGCCCGAGCCATAGACCTTGGTCAGTCCTCGGGCCACGAACACCGGGGCCTGAGGTTGCATTGCTGAACTCTCCACGTCTCGTCCCTGGACTGGCATGCGGACTCCGGTTCCGGCCCACGCCGGAAGGTCCTACAGCCTGGGCGGCTTGATCACCTTGACTCTTATCAAGTTCGGAACTGTGGTGAGCAAACCGCAGCACCCTTCGGCCAAAAGCCCGGACATCCGGTTTTTTCCAGTATCGTTTGACCGAATGGGGGAGACCGCGCCGTCACGCCGAAAATCGTGCCGGCCATCAATACCGCGCCGCCTCCGGACGCCGTTGTGGCCGCGCCGACGACGAGGCTGGCGGTCGAGACGATCCCGCCCGAGTGGGGCCGGCCCGGCACCGTGCTCGCGGATCTAGCGACTTTGGCCGCGCGTCGCGCATCGCAAATCGAAGCAAGGACAGCGGGCGCTGTCGAACAGCGCAACCGCACTGGATCATGGTCGAGCAGGTGTTGTTCGTGCTCCGCTCAGCGCACGGAAATTTCGCGCCAATGTTCGAGCTGCAATTGACTCAAGTCATGGCGGCGAAGACCTGCGCGTCGCAAGGAGCTTTCAGATTTCCGAGAAAGGACGACAGATGTCACTCGCCAACCTTCGGCGCTTCTGGGGCTTCTGGGGCCTTTTCACCCTTCTCTGGCTCGCGTTGAACCGCGACATCTTCTTCATTCAGAACGTCTTTGCCCTGCGCCAGTCCATGATGCAGTTCAGCGGCGTGCTGGCAATTGCCGCCATGAGCGTGGCGATGATCCTGTCGCTGAGACCGCGCTGGCCTGAGATCAGATTGGGCGGCCTCGACAAGATGTACCGGCTGCACAAATGGCTGGGCATCGGGGCGCTCGGGCTCGCGGTGCTTCATTGGCTCTGGTCCGAGGTCCCCAAATGGGCAGTCGGCCTAGGGCTTCTCGGGCGCCCTGAGCGCGGGGCGCGCCCGGAAATCACCGATCCGATCCAGCAGTTCCTGCTCGGCTTCCGCGGCGCGGCGGAGGGATTGGGGCAATGGGCCTTTTACGGTATGGTCATCCTGTTGCTGATCGCACTGATCAAGCTGATTCCATACCATATCTTCCGCTACAGCCACCGGCTCATGCCCATTGCCTATCTCGTGCTGGTATTCCACGCTGTCATTCTGTTGGACTACGGCATGTGGATCACGCCGCTCGGGCCAGTCCTGGCGGCTCTGATGATCGGCGGCAGCTATTCGGCGCTCGTCTCGCTTTTTGGGCGGATCGGCGTCGGGCGACGCGTGGCCGGCGAGATTGCCGAAATGCGCCACTACCCGGGCGTCCACTCGCTCGAGATGGTGGTGAAGCTGGGTCCCGGTTGGGCGGGCCACGAGGCCGGGCAGTTCGCCTTTGCCACTACCAATCCGTTCGAGGGGGCGCATCCCTACACCATCGCTTCGGCTTGGAACCCTTCAGATCCCAAGGTCACTTTCATTTCCAAGGAGCTCGGTGATCACACAACCGGCCTCGTGGATAGGCTCAAGGTGGGTCAGAAGGTGACGGTCGAAGGCCCATATGGTTGCTTCACCTTTGATGACGGCTTGCCGCATCAAATTTGGGTCGGCGCTGGTATCGGCATCACCCCCTTCGTTGCGCGCCTGAAGCAGATGGCCAGCCTTCAACCCAAGGGCGGGCGTCCTGAGATCGACCTCTTCCACACCACGCGAGAAGTGGACGAGAGGGCACTGGAACGCCTGGCCGGGGACGCCCGCGCCGCCAATGTCCGCCTGCACCTGCTGATCGACGCCCGTCACGGCACGCTCACCGGTGAACGCATCCGTGAGACAGTTCCCGGCTGGCGCGAGGCAAGCGTTTGGTTCTGTGGCCCAAGCAGGTTCGGCACCGCGCTACAGGCAGACTTCGCCGCCCATGGAATGCCGATCGAAGATCGATTCCACCGGGAGCTCTTCGAGCTGCGTTGAATAAGGGGACAGGAGCCGCGTAGCGGCATGGGCAGTCGCTGACGCGCGGCTGTTTCTGGAACGCGTGGCCAGTACCGATCCATCGCGGAGCAGTCATTTCGATGATCTTTGCTGCTGGCTGAATCTAATGCTGCAGCGTCTCGATGTAACCTGCCAGATTGTGAATGCGTTCCGTGGTCACCACCTCGCCGCCGGTCGGGCCGTAGGTTTTTGCGTCGTCCTCAAGAAACTGGTAGCCCCAGACAGGCATCTCGCGATTGCCATGGCTTGGTATGGCGTAGCGACCGTCGATAGTCGCGAAGACCCTCGAATAGGGAAATGTCCCGCCATTACGTTCGGCAAGATGCGTCAGGTCGGCCGGCCGCTTGATCAGCAGGTCGCGCAAGGGGCCGTCGCCCTTGCCGTCAACCCCGTGACAGACCGCGCAGGAGTTCAGGTATTCCGCCTCGCCATAGGACATTTCCTGCGCGACGGCTGCATTGAAGGTCAAGCTCGCGCATGCCGCCATTCTCAAGAGTTTCATATACGCCCCAATCAGCTGCTATTGGCGATAGTCTAAGCCATCGTGCGGACCGGTATGTTGATCGGGGTCAATCCCTGCTTTGACGCAGCGCAATGTCGTTGCGTTCGGACTCGCTATTGTTTCTTCGCGAACGTTCACTCAAACGCGGGAGTGGCTGCCATGTCATTCAAGACAATACTCACGGTCACGGGGCCAGGCATGAGCGACGGCGATGTCAAACTCGTCGCTGGCCTTTGCGAGGAGGCCAGCGCGCACCTTGCCGTTCTCGTAGTGGTGCTCGCGGCACCGCCGCCGGTCGGAGAATATGCCGCAGTTATTTCAGAAGACTGGCTGAAGGAGCGGCAGGCAGAGGAAAAGCTCTTGAAGAAGACAACAGCTGCCATGACGGCTTTGCTCGCGGGCCGGGGGCTTTCCGCGGATATCGACAGCGAATATCCGGAAGCCGGCTGGGCCGACGAGACAATCGGTCGCCGCGCCCTTTATGCCGATATCACCGTTCTCGGGCCGGAACTGCTGGCAGGCGCAACGTTGAAAAACAAGGCGATCGAAGGCGTGCTGTTCTCCTCCGGCAAGCCGCTTCTGCTGGTTCCCCAAGGTTCGCGGCCGACGCTGAAGCCGAAGCGGGTGCTGGTCGCCTGGGATTCGCGGCTTGAGGCATCGCGCGCCGTACGGGAATCAATCGATATGCTGATCAGTGCCGACGGAGTGCATCTTGTCCTGGTCGATCCCGTGGAGGGCGAAAACCGTCACGGGGCGGAACCGGGAGCCTATGTTGCTGCCTATCTCGCTCGACATGGCGTGAAGGTCACGGTCGACCGGCTGCCGAGTGCGACCCATTCCGTTGCCGACGTGCTTCGCCAGCATGCCGTCGACATTGCTGCCGACCTAATGGTGATGGGAGCCTACGGTCATTCGCGGTTGCGCGAACGCATCTTCGGCGGCGTCACCAGATCGATGCTTGAAGGGCCCTCACTGCCGACCCTGGTCGCGCGATGAAGCACGAGAATTCAACGGCCGGCGCTTATAACCGCAGAGATTGTAACTTGAAGGCAAATCATCTCATGCCGTTGCCGCGACAGTAGTTTTGGGTTGCATGCTGGCGAGACCGCGTCGGCTATTTTGCTTTCGCTTCACGGCCAGACAAGTGCTCGATCGAAATCCGGTAGAACACATGCGTCGAGTGTTCCGCAAGCGGAGGTGTTCCCGGCTTAAGGGCCCCAGGTTCCCACCAGTCGACATGCTTGCTCAGGATTGACCAGGCGTGCTCCCGTTCGGGCATGTGGTCTATCCGGTCCAGCAATTCCTCGTATCGACCATCAATTACGACGCTTTTCCATTCTTGCCCTTCGCCGCGCGTATGGACTAGCACGGACACCAGCGGGTTGACCCGCATCCATTCGACCTTCTTGCCGGGCATCGAGAAGGCGTAGAGATGGTGATCAGCGTAGGCGTAGTGGATCGGTACAACGTAGGGCTGCCCGTCTTTCGTGCACCCTAGGTGCCCGAGCCGACTCGCCGCCAGCAGCTTCGTGCATTCAAGTGTAGACATGGGTTGGATGATCATCGTTCGGCTCTCCGTGCCTGTCTTGCTGTTGGGTGACAGGCGCTCCTGAATTCGGCGGCTTCGTCGTTCACATGAATGGTCTCGATTTGCCTGACACAACCAATCCGTCCGAAGACTTGCCAGTTCGTTACTTTCAAACCTCTCGAAGCTTCGCGGTCTTGCGTCGGATTATTCGTTGATCCGCATTGCGTTCCTGGCCGGCTTTGGCCAGTGCTTCCGTCACTTCTTCATCGGTAAGCTGGGGGAAGTTGCGGTAGTGGTAACCGAGGGCATGGAAGCGCGCCGGTTGACTAAGGCATACGGTCCAATCCGCCTCCTGTGCCAGTTCGGCCAACGTGTCGGGCGGCGCAACAGGGATTGCCACGACGATCTCGCGCGGCGACCGTCGCTTCAGTGCCCGGATCGCAACCTTCATGGTCGTCCCGGTCGCGACACCGTCATCGACGATGATCGCCGTCTTTCCGGTGACCGATAGAGGTCGGCGCTCGCCACGATAGACGAGCCGGCGCCGTTCCAGTTCTGGGCGCTCCTTGGCGATCAAGACGCGAAGCTCGTCATCGTCGAGTGCGTAGGCCTCGACGATCTCGCGGTTCAGCACAATGTCCGGGGGGTTGCCATCCACGATCGCCGCGACAGCCAGTTCGGGATTTCCCGGCGCGCCAACCTTGCGCACGATCACCAGATCGAGTGGCGCCTTCAGGGCTTTGGCCACCTCCACCGCGACAGGGACACCACCTCGCGGCAAGGCGAGAACGACCGGCTGATGTAAACCGAGTTTCTCCAACTCAACGCCAAGCTTTTGTCCGGCCTCCTGACGATCGCGAAACATCGGTCAATCCACCGGCCAGAGCTGACGAAGCGATTTCTTCATCGAGTTCCGGACCTGGACGATTTCGCCATGCGAGATATGACGGTCGAGGACCTTGAAAACCGCTTTGATCGCCTGGTCGATATCGACGTCAGGCTCATATCCAAAGCTGTTTCGAACACAAATCACGAAGTCACGCTTTTTCCTTTCCCACATCGCCGTGTCCGGTCTCCAGCCTTCGAAATATATGCCCCTGATGAGTGTGGGTAGTTGAGCTGAAAGGTCGGCCATCTCCTCTGGCGTCAGCCAGTCTCGCAATGTGTGCAGGACGGATTTCAAAAGCCTGTGGGCATTTTGTTCGCTCAAGCCCACATCTTGGACCAACTCGTTCACCCATTGCTGGGCCTGCTCGGCGGCATGCGTGAATCCCGTGGCTGATGTGTGGGTCATGCGATCGCTCCCTTAATCTGCCTTGGCATTCTGGCCTACGGAGCGATGTTCGCATTGAGCCGGATCAAATCGTCCTGGGGTGACCATGCCAAGCGCGTCGGCAGGCAGGCGGATCGGAATGAACTACGGTCTCTCAAAAAACCAAATCGTCTCTCTTGAATAGTAGGAACATGTTCCTACCTGTGGGCTGCCCATGTCCTCCCCTGACGTGGGTCAGCGATGGGTTGTCCTCCCTGATCCATCGTGATGCTGAGCCCGCTGCCACCTCCCTCCGGCAGCGGGCTTCCTTTTGTCGATGCATCTGATTGTGTCCGCTTGGACTCAATGACAAGGTGATCCAGACAGTCAGGCCGCAACGGAGGCTATCGGGACATCATTCCAGGCCCGAAGCCGCCGGAGCGCCCCATGCCCATGCCCATCATCGGCAGGACGATGTCGTCGGCTGCCTTCTTCTGCTCGTCGCTCAGCGTTGCGTATAGCTTTTCGACCGACGCCCTGATGGATTTCACCTGCTCAAGGCGCGCTTCGAGATGGGTCTGTTGGTAGACCAGGCGCTCGGGCAGGGGCTTCTTCAGAAACTCACCGCCCTGGAATTCCTTCATCATGGCCTGCATCAGCGCGTTGTGCGCTTCGGCTGTACTGCGGATCACGCCGGCAAGCTCGTCCCAGGATGGGGTCTGCTTGTCGGTGATCTTCAGTTCCGTCTTGAGGAAAGCGAGGCGTCCGTCAATTCGATCGAGTATCTCGTCCGAGTCAAAGCCACCCATGGGGCCGCCCATGCCCCATTGACCCATCATCATCCGGCCCATGCCCCACCGAGGCCACCAACCGGAATCATTGTCCTCCGCCCCAGCCACAACAGGAATTGCGACTACGCTCAGCATCAGCCCTGCTGCTAAAATACCGCGCACATTCAACATTGATCGCCTCCTTCACAGCAAACTGCCTAAGACCAAGGAAATCATACGGTGACGTTGGCGGCATTGACCTGTATCAACGAGACGGCATCGTCGTAGGTGCGGATTGCTCAAGGGGGGACATTCGTATCGGGAATGGTTCCAAGGCTACTGAGGTCCCGCGCACCTGAAGCACGCCTTTGGTGGAACTGACGCATATCGGCGGGATCAGGCGCGGGCGCTTTGAAAGAGATCGAACTGCGGCTACTCGATGCACCCGATTTTTGTCGCGATGCCTGTAGATCCGACTATGCTATGTTGTAAACGTACAAACAGGGAAGCCGCTGCGGCTGCTATGTGATGAGTGGATAAGCGGATCGCCCAGTTAAATATCGAGCATTTTCGACAGCGCTTGACCGAGGAACAGGATGAGGTCAAGCGGAAGACCCTGCTCGATCTGCTCGCGAAAGAGGAAGAAAAACTCAGACAAGCCAGCAGGCTAATGAGCGAAAAAAACAGGCAAAATAAATAGAAAGCGCGCCAACGCCGCTAGAGCCGGATCATTTCAGGCGGTTTTCGGACGACATCGTGCTCTATCTCTTTGATTGAGAGCCGGATTCAGATTTCAGGTCGACTTGACTTCACACTTTTCGGCATCATGCTCTAGAACTCGTTATTGGCAGGTTCCCATATTCGCCAATGGCTAGGTGAGATGCCGACCCGCTCCTTCGTGGCTGACTTAATCCAGCCTGTCAGTACACGCTTGCAGGGAAAAACGAGCGCGTGAGGGCCGTCCCTGTCCATAACGGCCAATTCCAAATCCCGATCGAAAGGGGCGGTCGATATTGGTTGCCACATGGATTCATCTTTGGATGGAATGGCAAAGGCATCCTTGACGCAAGTCAAATCCGACGATTGGTTTTCGCCTTGTGTGCAGGGCACGGGAATGTGTTCCGTACGGCGATCAGCGCTCGAGTTTACCGCCGTTGGGCCGTTACGTGCTGCAGGGTCTGCCATCTCACGATCTCACTGGTGCGCAGGCCCGGCAAGTTGCTCATGCCTTCTGCTTGGGGGCGGAGAGGCACGGGAAGTCGGTCCCGATTGTGACGCTGATGTCACCAACATCGATATGACCATCTGCCCGTGCTTATGAGATCAATGGCGCAATAAACGAAATTGCGAAATCCGGTTTGGTCCTTATGGGATTCCACCTAGAAAGCAGCAGGCATGGCTTGACATTGCCTCGTAGCCAATTGCGCGGAGTTAGCTATTTCTAACCCTCTGCTCGCTATCGACTAAGCTACTGGCGATAGGAAGTCTCTCAGCAAAGGACCCATCTGGATTTGCTCGCGTGCGATACCAATCCGGAACAGCAGCGTGTCGTCAAAGGCTTGCTGGCGTTGGAGCGGAAATAGCTCGAAATAGCTGATCGCCTGGCTCGAAATAGCCTTTCGCCTGGCGCGCGTTCATCCCCGCAGACCTGGCACCCCGCGGTGTTGCCGATCCTTGATTTGAGGTCGACCTGGCAGTGCGCGGCATGATCGAGGAAGCCTTTGCCACAGCCAAGGATGTGCTTCGGGAAAGGATCGCCGACCTGCGCGCCGGCGCCAAGCTGCTGCTCGAGAAAGAAACGTTGACGCCTGACGACTTCGCGCCGTTGCGGCGAACCGCCGAGCTGGTTCCGGCGGCGTGAAGGTGGCGCAGGCTGAGATGCTGGGCCGCTTTGAACAAACGAGGAGAGTCTCATGAAACACAAGCTTCAGCAGAAGATGGTCGACATCCTGGCGCGTTGCATGGACATGACGATAGCAACCACCCGCTCCGACGGCTCGCCACAGGCGACGGTGGTCTCGTTCGTCCATGATGGTCTGCTGCTCTATTTCGGCTGCGGAGCCGGCTCGCAGAAGGCTATGAATATCGCGCGCGACCCACGCGTTTCGGTCGCCATGACCGCACCCTATGAGGACTGGCTGGAGATCAAGGGGTTGTCGATGGCGGCGACTGCGACGGAAGTCGTTTTGCCTTCCGAACTCACAGAAATTGGCCGCTTGATGGTGCAGCGCTTCCCGCAGATTTCGGCTATCCAGCCCAGTGAGGCCGCACCAGTGAAGTTGTTCAGGGTACGCCCCAACGATCATCTCTGTACTCGACTATTCCTTGGGTTTTGGTCACACCGATCTCGTCAAGATCGGGGCCGATGATATCGCCGAAACCTTGGACAGTATGCGACACCATTGGCTTGTGGCACTTCCGCCACCTCCTGACGATCACGCCAATCGTCCAACCAGCTGACTATCTGAGCCGGCATTGAGCCGGATCAATGAGCAGGGGCGCAAAGGATGCTTTTGTTGTCGTTGCGGGCGAGAAGTCCGCTCAACAAACAGGAGACAGACCATGACGGACTTAACGTTGCGTCAGAACATCCTCGATGAGTTGGAATTCGAGCCGAGCATCGACGCTGCGCACATCGGCGTCGCCGTCGAAGACGGCATCGTCACACTGACCGGGCATGTTTCTTCCTATTGGGAAAAGACAACTGCCGAAAATGTGGTCAAGCGGGTCAAGGGCGTGAAGGGCCTCGCCGAGGAAATCGAAGTTCGGCTAGTTGGCTTGAAAGGAACCGCCGACGACGAGATCGCCAAGCGCGCGGTCGATGCGATCACCTGGAATGTCTCCATCCCGAGGGACAAGGTTCAGGTCAAGGTACAGGACGGATGGATCACGCTGACGGGGAAACTCGAATGGCAGTACCAGAAGAATGCCGCGGCCGAGGCCGTGCGCGGCCTGGCGGGCGTCGTCGGCGTTGCCAACCAGATCGACATCATTCCACGAGCCTCGGTATCCGACATCAAGAAGCGCATCGAGAATGCCCTGAAGCGCGATGCCGAAACCGAAGCACAGTCGATCCGCGTCAACGTTCTGGATGGCAAGGTTACCCTTGAAGGCAAGGTCCGGGCGTGGTCAGAGCGCCAGGCAGCGGAACGTGCCGCCTGGTCGTCACCGGGCGTCCGAACTGTGGACGATCGTATTTCCATAATCTGATGGCTCACGAGTTCGATGCGGCGACTTCATCGGTGGCCGCCGCGTCGCCAACGATGGCCAGAGACTGCATTGGATCTTGATCCGCACGTCAAAGGAGAGAACAACATGATTTTGACCAACGGTACCCTCGTCGCGGTAGCCGACGGCGACAAGCTGCGTCTGTTCCGCAACAAAGGTCACGAACCTCGGATCGACCTGGTCGAAATGCCCGAGCCGGAGCTGCACCTGGCGAACACTGGCTCGGGCGGCAGGCATCGCAGCTCCGCCGCCAATCCTGACGACTCCCGCCTGCGGGAAGACGACTTGGCCGCAGCCGTGGCTGCCTATCTCAATCGCGAGGCGCTGACGGACGCGTTCGAGCATGTCGTGGTGATCGCCGATCCGCGCACGCTGGGTGAGCTGCGCAGGCACTTCCAGGCTCCGTTGAGAGCAAAGCTGATGGGCGAGCTGGCCAAGGATCTCGCGAAACATTCCGCCGAGGCCATTGCGGGTACATTAGCGGCGGCTTGAGTCTCCGGTCAGATCATCGACCAAACTGCTGATCTCGACGATAGTCGAGAGGCTTTTGCATGGGACTTCGGGTGGATTGGCCGTCACCAAGAGGGCGGGGTGGGTGGATGCCGGCGGCACGCTAGAGCCGGATGATTTCAGGTCAAGTCGACCTGAAATCTGAATCCGGCTCTAAATCAAAGAGATAGAGCATGATGTCGTCCGAAAACCGCTTCACACTTTTGGGCATCATGCTCTTGACCGGGATGCACGGTTCAAGTTGAACGCATCCCGCTTTAGAGAAGAGAGAAGTTGGAACCGAGGAAGACGAGAAACTGACCGGTGATCAGGGGAATTCTCAACATAGGCCCCCCCTCGCCGCTGTCCTGAATCGGCGACCCCGCGACGTAAGGGTGCACCTTCAGGATGGTTTTCCAAATCGTCGGAAAATCCGCTCCCTTGTCCTTTTCAGCATTGCACGCATTGAGAAGCCTGGCGACGACGTCCGTCATTGAACCCGCATTAATTAAGCGCCTGATTTGAAATCATATGAATGAACACGGCAGGGATGGTTTTGATTTCGATCAAATTGACCGGGCTCCTCACAACGGCACCCAATCCCTGCCTTCCTTTCGATAAAGGCGCTTTACGGCTGCCCAGGCGACACGGTGAGCTATTTCTTCACGGGTCTCGCCTCGGTCGGCATATTCGTCCCAAGCGCTGTTGAAGGCAGCGCGAAAGATCTCCCGAGCATGCAGGGGCAGAAGCGCCCTGACAGACGGTGGAAGATCTTTCTCGGTCGCATAGGGCATTGCTGTTCTCACTGGCAGCCAAGCCGACGCCCACGGCTGTGATGTGACTGATGAACACACCATTGGAGGTGGCTCCGAGCGCCATGGCTATCTATCCAGAAGAATCCAACACGCGGATAATTCTCAGCGCTGAGCCGCCCTTACTGCAGGTCCACGAAACCCTCCGTACTAAATTTCGCAAAAATTTCACAAAAAAGTACGGCGAGAGTTTCCCTAAGTATTTGAAATCGTTGGTGATCCCGACAGGAATCGAACCTGTGACCTACAGATTAGGAATCTGCCGCTCTATCCTACTGAGCTACGGGACCACGCGGCCAGACACATAACCGCTTCGAGGCGGTTCGCCAAGAGGCGGACTGAACGCAATTGTGCAGCGCCCTGTGCCGACGCTGCTACGCCGCCAGCGCAGTCTCCGCGAGCTTCACCCAGTAACTCATGCCGTGCGGGATGACTTCGTCGTTGAAGTCGTAGGCCGGATGGTGAAGGCCAGCGGTCTCGCCATTGCCGATGAAGATGAAGGCGCCTGGCCGGGCTTCCAGCATATAGGAGAAATCCTCGCCGCCCATCACCGGCTGGATGGCACGGTGCACCTGGGCGTCGCCAGCGACTCCTGCCGCGACATCGCTGGCAAAGACCGTTTCTTCCGCATGGTTGAAGGTGACGGGATAGTTGGCGTTGTAATCGACCTCGATCGTCGCGCCGAAGGCCGTGGCCAGCCCATCGCAGATAGTGCGGATGCGCTCCTCGGACTTCTTGGCGATTTCCTTCTTCAGCGTACGCACGGTGCCGGCGATTTCGGCGCTCTCGGGAATGACATTATAGGCATCGCCGGCGTGGAATTTCGTCACCGACACCACCACCGCCTCGACCGGATCGGTGCTGCGCGAGGCGATCGTCTGCAGCGCGCCGACCAGTTGGCTGGTGATGACGATCGGGTCGATCGTGCCGTGCGGCATCGCGGCATGGCCGCCGCGGCCCTTGACGGTGATGGTGAATTCGGCGGTCGCCGCCATGATCGGGCCCGGCCTGATGGCGAACTGTCCGACCGGCAGGCCCGGCATGTTGTGCATGCCGAACACCTTGGAGATGTCGAAGCGGTCCATCATGCCGTCCTTGACCATCTCGTTGCCGCCGCCGCCGCCCTCTTCGGCGGGCTGGAAGATCACCGCGACGGAGCCGGTGAAATTGCGGGTCTCGGCGAGATATTTGGCAGCGCCCAGCAGCATGGCGGTGTGGCCATCATGGCCGCAGGCGTGCATCTTGCCCGGAGTGGCCGAGGCGTAGGGTTTGCCGGTGATCTCGTTGATCGGCAACGCATCCATATCGGCGCGCAGCCCGATGGTCGCGCCGTCGCCCTGACGGCCGCGGATGATGCCGACGACGCCGGTCTTGCCGAGCCCGGTCACCACTTCGTCACAGCCGAATGCCCTGAGCTTGTCGGTGACGAAAGCTGCGGTCTTGAAGACATCGAAATTCAGCTCTGGCGTCTGGTGCAAATGGCGGCGCCAGCCGGCGACCTCGTCCTGCATTTCGGCGGCGCGGTTCAGGATTGGCATGATGGTTCCATCTTGGCTTGTTGGAGCAGGCAGGTTGCGCCTGCTGTTTTGCTATTATGCCTGTTCGTTTACAATTGTCATTCAGGCGCTTTGCCATCTTGACGTCACATAGGGTAAATAGCACCGCAACACTATTGTCCGGGTTGAGGGATCGGACCATCATGCTGGCGATCGCGTAACGAAATCTTACGGAGCCAGGGGCGACTACGGCAAGAGGCGATTTCGGATTACACCATGCGCTACAGGCATTTCCCTGGAATTTTGTTGGCGGGCGCCGTGGCGCTTGCGATGTTGGCCGGACCGGCTCTGGCCAATCCGACAATCGTGTTCGACCTGAAGAGCGGCAGGATTCTCCAGCACCAGGATGCTTTCAAGCGCTGGTATCCAGCCTCGCTGACCAAGCTGATGACCGCCTATGTGACGTTTCGCGCGATCGCGGCCGGTGAGGTCCAGCTCGATTCGCCGATCAAGGTGACGAAGCATTCCGCTGGCGAACCGCCGAGCAAGATGGGCTTCAAGCCGGGTTCGGTCATGCGGCTCGACAATGCGCTGAAGATGATGCTGGTGAAATCGGCCAACGATATTGCCATGGCTGTCGGCGAGAATGTCGGCGGTTCGCAAGCCGCTTTCGCCGAACGCATGAACGCCGAGGCGCGCCGGCTCGGCATGACCGGATCGCATTTCGTCAATCCGAACGGGCTTTATTCGCCGGAGCAATATACGACGGCGCGCGACCTCGCTTTGCTGGTGATGGCGATACGCAAGGACTTTCCGCAATATGTTCCCTGGTTCTCGATCGAGGGGCTGGCCATCGGCAAGAAGCAGATCTCGAACTACAATCTCCTGATCGGCCGCTATCCGGGCGCCGACGGCATGAAGACCGGTTTCGTCTGCTCCTCGGGCTTCAACATGATCGGCTCGGCAACGCGCAACGGCCGCACGCTGGTCGCCGTGGTGCTCGGTGAACAATCGGCCGTCAGCCGCGCCGAGACGGCGGCCAGACTGCTCGACCAGGGTTTTGCGACGGCCCAGCCGAACTGGATCACGATCGCGGCGCTGCCCGCCTATGGCGACACGACGTCGGTCAATGACCTGCGCGACGAGCTCTGCAGGAAGAAGCCGGCGGTGGAACAGTCGGAGGCCGCAGCGCCTGTCGGCGACAAGGAAGCGCCGAAGTCGCCCTACCAGGAAAAGCTCGACCATGTGCCGACGCTGGTCGCTGTCGGCCTTGGCGGCGCCACCGGGCCGAAGCCGAAGGCCATGCTCGATGAGACCGGCCAGGAATATGCCGATGTGCCGCTGCCGACCTGGCGCCCCGATGTGCCGCCGCCGCCCGGTGCCGAGCCGACGGTGGTCGGCTCCGCCACCGCTGCCCAGGGCGACGAGCCAGCCAAGGTCTTGAACTAGGCCAATGGCCGGCTTTCCCATCCCCGTCTCGGTGCTGACCGGTTTTCTCGGCGCCGGCAAGACGACGCTGCTCAACCGGCTGCTCAGGGATCCCGTGCTCGCCGACACGGCGGTCATCATCAACGAGTTTGGCGAGGTGGCGATCGACCATCTCCTGGTCGAACAGGCCTCCGACGGCATCATCCAGCTTTCCGACGGCTGCCTCTGCTGCACGGTGCGTGGCGAACTGGTCGATACGCTGGCCGACCTCGTCGACCGGCTGCAGACCGGCCGCATCGCCCGGCTTGCCCGCGTCGTCATCGAAACCACCGGGCTGGCCGATCCGGTGCCGGTGCTGCAGTCGATCATGGCGCATCCGGCGCTGGTCCAGGCCTTCCGGCTTGACGGCGTCATTACGCTGGTCGACGCGGTCAACGGCAATGCGACGCTCGACAATCATGTCGAGGCGGTCAAGCAGGTGGCCGTCGCCGACCGCATCGTGCTGACCAAGATCGACCTGGCCAACGATCCGCGCGAGGTCGAGGCCTTGCGGGCCCGGCTGCGGCAGATCAATTCGGGTGCGGAAGTGCTCGATGCCGGCGACAGAAGCACCGGCGTGGCGGCGCTGTTTGATTGCGGCCTCTACAATCCGGCCACCAAATCCGCTGATGTTCAGCGCTGGCTGGGAGAAGAGGCGCATCACGATCATCATCATGGTGATCACGATCATGACGAGCATGACCATCGGCACGATTCCCGCGTGCGCTCCTATTCGCTCGTCCATGATGGACCGGTGCCGTTTTCGGCGATCGAAATGTTCCTCGACCTGCTGCGCTCGGCGCATGGCGAGCGTCTGCTGCGCATGAAGGGCGTCATCGAACTCAGGGAAGACCCGTCGCGACCGCTGGTCATCCACGGCGTGCAGAAGATCCTGCATCCGCCTGTGCAACTGCCGTCCTGGCCGGACGGCCAGCGCGGCACGCGGCTGGTGCTGATCACGCTCGACATGCCGGAAGACTATGTGCGGCGGCTGTTCGCGGCCTTCACCAACAAGCCGTCGATCGACACTCCGGACCGTGCGGCGCTGGAAGACAACCCGCTGGCGATTGCCGGGCGGTAGGCTTTTTTCGCCTATCTATAGTTCGCAAGCGTTGAACTGGCAGGATGAGATCGTGGATGTCAGACGGCCTCGCCGCGCTCGACCAGAAAGCGATGGCCGCCGGAAACCGCTGCCGTTTCGACCAATTGATGACCGGCGTCCGAGCAGAAGGCCGGGATGTCGATGACGGCGAGCGGGTCGGTGGTCTCGAGCCAGAGCCGGCTGCCTGGCGCCATGGTCGCCAACCGCTTTTTTGCCTTGAGCACGGGCAGGGGACAGTTCAGCCCCTTGAGGTCATAGACAGAAGCGCGCTTTAAGTCTTTGTTTTTATGCATGTCGTTGTCCCAAAACCGCTGCGCACCCTCGGGTCAGGCCCGTGGGCGTGCTTTTGGGCGACATGCATGGCCAAGGCGACTCTCAGCCGCCGAACATGCCGAGCAGTTTGTTCTTCAGCTTTGTTACCCTGCCTTCATCGGCATTCGCCGCCTGCGTCTCGGCCGGGGCGGCCTCGGGCGGCGGCGCAATAGTTGCGGTGGCGACGGGCGCTTCGGCGGCGGTCCTGGCCTCCTCCTCTTCCGCCAGAGAATTAATCCTGGCCGTTTCCTTTTCGGCCAGTGCCTGAGCCTTGGCCGCTTCTTTCTCGGCCTTCGCCGCTTCTATGGCTGCAAGCCTCTGTTGCTCGGCCTTCTGCTTGGCGGCTTTTTCCGCGTCGATCGCGGCCATCTTGCGGCCGGCCGGCGAATCGATGCGGCCCATGCGCGCCGTCTCGGTCAGCGAGCCGTCGGCGTTGAGCGACGGCGGCTCGATCGGCACGCGCTCGCCGCGGGCCCGGCGTTTCGACCAATCGGAAACGATGCTGGCTTCCTTGATGCCGGCAATCGTCGGCCTGGGCGCCGGCACCGAGGCCTTGACCGCGCCATTGAAGGCCGCGTCATAGGTGCTTTGGTAGGCGCTGTAGGCGGTTTTCAGCGAATCAGGCTGCGTCGTCGCGGGGCAGGCGCCGGTCGGATTGAAGGTCGCGCCATCGGCCGCCACCTGGTTGAAGACATAACGCTTCTCGCAGACATCGACCTTCGGCGGCACCTTGGTGATCTCGAAATTGTCGTAGCCGACCTTGAGCATCTTCCAGAAGTCGTAGTTCGGGTCCTTGCGATAGCGCGCCATGTTGGCGGCGGTCATGCGGAACGGAAAAGCCTGGATCTGGAACTCGGTCTGGCCGCCCTGGAAGGCGTCCCGACCAAAGGCGTAGATCTGCTCGATCTGCGCGTCGGTCATCGAATAACAGCCCGACGACGAGCAGGCGCCGTGGACCATCAGATTGGAACCGGTGCGGCCATTGGCGCGGTCGTAGGCGTTGGGGTAGCCGATATTGAAGGAAAGATGGTAGCTCGACTTCGGGTTCATCTGCGCCGGACGAACCGTATAGAAGCCTTCCGGCGCCTGGCGGTCGCCCTCAGTGTATTTCGGCCCGAGCTTGCCCGACCATTTGCAGATATCGTAGCTGGCGACCATGTCGTAGCGGCCGTTGGTCTTGGCCTTCCAGATCTCGAGCTTGCCCTCTTCCTTGAAGATGCGGGCCAGCACCGGCGAGGTGCGGGCCATGCCCTTGGCCCTCATGTCGGCCAATATCTTGTCCGGCAGCGGCTTGTTGGCCGAGGGGGCAAAGTCCTTCATCGAGGAGTCATTGCAGCCGGCCACGCCTAGGGCGGCGATCAGAAGTCCGGTGCGGGCGAGCTTGGCAAACATGGATGTCGCTATGTCTTCATCTTTTTGGACCGCAGCTTCAGGCGCTGCAAGGTCCGCACGCTGAACATTGACGGACCCTAAGCCCGTTAACCCTAATAAATTCCTTACCGCAAGCGCTGGGCCCATTCCCCCACGGCAATCTGATTGAACCGAATGCAAAGGCAATTTTGTGGCGAAAGCGCCCAATCTCGCCACATTGCGGCACTGAAACCAGCTCAAACTAAAGGTTGCGGCCCATCGACAGATATTTCTCGCGACGCTGCTCGCGAAAATCGGTGTTGGCGCCGGAAAACTCCTTCATCGTCCTGGCGATGAGGTCGCCGGTCGAGGCAATCACCGTTTCCGGGGCACGATGCGCGCCGCCGAGCGGCTCGGGAATGATGGCGTCGATGATCTTCAGCTCCAGAAGATCCTGCGCGGTGATCTTCATATTGGTCGCCGCATCCTTCGAGCGGGTGGTGTCGCGCCACAGGATCGAAGCCGCACCTTCCGGCGAGATCACCGAATAGATGGCGTGTTCGAGCATGTAGACGCGATTTGCGGTGGCAATCGCAATGGCGCCGCCCGAGCCGCCTTCGCCGATGACCACCGAGATCGACGGCACTTTCAGGCCGAGGCAGGCCGAGGTCGAGCGGGCGATGGCCTCCGCCTGGCCGCGCTCCTCGGCGCCGACGCCGGGATAGGCGCCCGCCGTGTCGACCAGCGTCAGCAGGGGAATCTTGAAGCGGTCGGCGAGTTCCATCAGCCGCACCGCCTTGCGATAGCCCTCCGGCCGCACCGAGCCGAAATTATGCTTGAGCCGGCTCGTGGTGTCCGAGCCCTTTTCCTGGCCGATGATTGCCACCGGCTCGCCGCGGAAACGGGCGAAGCCGCCGACGATCGCCTGGTCCTCGCCGAAATTGCGGTCGCCGGCCAACGGCGTGAAATCGCTGAACAGGGCCTTGATGTAGTCGACGCAATGCGGCCTGTCGGGATGGCGCGCCACCTGCACCTTCTGCCATGGGGTCAGGGCCTTGTAGGCGTCGCGCAGCGCATCGCGCGAACGCTTCTCGAGACGGCTGATCTCGTCGCCGACATCGACCGCCTCGCCATTCTCGGCAAGCTTCTTCAGCTCGAGGATCTTGCCTTCGAGATCCTGGACCGGCTTTTCGAAATCGAGGTAATTATACATTCTTGGGCGGACCGATAGACCGGAAGGCAATGACTGGCGGAATCCCTGAAATCAAGGCTCCGAGCGGCGAAACGTCGTCCTCACATAGCGATATGGCGCCTAGTCGGCAAGCGGATGATGGTCGTTGACCAGCCGTACCAGGCGCTCCTCCAGCACATGCGTGTAAATCTGCGTCGTTGAAATATCGGCATGGCCGAGCAACTGCTGCACGGCCCGGAGATCGGCGCCATTCTGCAGGAGATGGCTGGCGAAAGCATGGCGCAGCACGTGCGGCGATATTTTCGCCGCCGAAATGCCGGCCCTGGCCGCGAGACCTTTCAGGTCGCGGGCAAAGACCTGCCTGGAGAGATAGCCGCTGTCGCTTGCCGCCGGAAACAGGAACGGGCTGTCGGCGAAGGCCGGCACCGTTGCCCGGGCTGCGAGCCAGGCCCGCATAGCGCTGCGCGCCTTGGCCGACAGCGGCACCATGCGTTCTTTCTCGCCCTTGCCGCGCACCATGAAGAAGCGGTCGTCGCGCTGCGCTACCGTCACCGGCAGTCCGACCAGTTCGGAAACGCGCAGGCCCGTGGCATAGAGCACCTCGACCAGCGCGTGCAGGCGCAGCGCCGCTAGGTCGTCGCCATCGCCGGACGAGGCATCCCTTGCCTCCTCGGCCGCCCGGTCGATCAGCCGGCCGGTATCGGCCTCGCTCATCGTCTTGGGCAGTGGCCGGCCCTTCTTCGGGCTGTCCAGCGTTCCGGTCGGGTCGTCGCCGCGCAAGCCCTCGGCATAGAGGAACTTGAAGAACTGGCGGATCGCCGACAGTTTGCGCGCCTGCGAGGTGGCGGCAAAGCCACGCGCGGCGATGTCATCGAGATAGGCGCGGATATCGGCGGCACCGGCGGCCGCCAGCCCGCCACCGATCCCGGCCGAAGCGTCTTCGAGGTCGCGGCGATAGGAGGAAAGCGTGTTTTCGGCCGCGCCCCGCTCGGCGCTCATCATTTCGAGAAAGGCTTCGATGCGGGCCGCGCTGTTCATTGCTTTTGGTCAGTTCTCTCTTTGGGTTGAGTTTTTCTGGGGGTTCAGCTTTTCCGGGGGGATGCGCACGCTCATCTCGGTCTTTCTCGGCTCGACGAACATCGCCAATGCGAACATTGCACCATAGACAATGCCGGCCAGAATCGTGAGCGTCACGACAAAGCGGAACAGTGTCGGCATCAATTTTTGCCCGTCTTTTTGTTTTGCGTTTCCAAACCCTGTGCCCTTATGAGACGCCAATCCGGCCAATTCAAGGACGGAACTCGCACGACGCCGGACGACCGCCGCGCTTGACGCAAACAGGCTTTTGATGTCGATACCCGGCAAAGAGGCTTGGAAATATCGCTGTGTCATGAACGCGCTGCCAGCAAATCCTCCCGATGAGAGCCATGCCGCGCTGCTTGGCCTGTTGGGCAACCGTTCCATCGTCTTTGTCGGCCTGATGGGCGCCGGCAAGACCGCGATCGGCCGCAAGGTGGCGGCGATGCTGGGATTGCCGTTCATCGACAGCGACCAGGAGATCGAAAGCGTGTCGCGCATGAGCGTGCCCGAACTGTTCGAACGCTATGGCGAAACCGAGTTCCGGGCGCTGGAGCAGCGCGTCATCCTGCGCGTGCTGGAACACGGCCCGCAGGTGCTGTCGACCGGCGGCGGCGCCTTCATGAATGCGCAGACGCGGGAGGCCATTGCCGGCCATGGCGTATCGGTATGGCTGAAGGCCGAGATCGACCTGTTGATGGAGCGCGTTTCCAAGAAGCAGAACCGGCCGCTCCTGAAAAGCGCCGATCCGCGCGCCGTGCTCGAGCGGTTGATGGCCGAGCGCTATCCGGTCTACGCCGCCGCCAATGTCACGGTGCCGACCCGCGACGACCGCAAGGAGGTCATCGCGGCCGAGGTGGTGGACGCGCTCTGCGGGCATTTCGGCGTTGCAGCCGTGACAGGCGAGGTACGGTCGTGAGCGCGGATACGGTCACTGTCGAGGTCGGGCTTGGCCAGCGCGCCTACGACATACTGATCGGTCCGGGGCTGCTTGAGCGCTCCGGCACAGAGATTGCACGGCGTTTGCCGGGCACGCGCGCCGCGGTGGTCACCGACGACAATGTCGCCGCGGCACATCTCGAAGCGCTGACGGCCGGCCTCGAAAAGGGTGGCATCCAGAGCGCCGTCATCACGCTGCCGGCGGGCGAGAAGACCAAGAGCTTTGCGCATCTCGAGGATGTGGTGGACGGGGTGCTGGCCGCGAGACTCGAGCGCGGCGATGTCGTCATCGCGCTCGGCGGTGGCGTCATCGGCGACCTTGCCGGCTTTGCCGCCGGCATCGTGCGGCGTGGCATGAATTTCGTGCAGGTCCCGACGTCGCTGCTCGCCCAGGTCGATTCGTCGGTCGGCGGCAAGACCGGCATCAACAGCGCGCGCGGCAAGAACCTCATCGGCGTCTTCCACCAGCCGAAGCTGGTGCTGGCCGACACCGAGGTGCTCGACACGCTGCCGATCCGCGAATTCCGCGCCGGTTATGCCGAGCTCGCCAAATACGGGCTTATCGACCGCCCGGATTTCTTCGCCTGGCTGGAGGAGAACTGGCGTGAAGTCTTCGCCGGTGGCCCGGCGCGGGCCAAGGCCATCGCCGAGGCCTGCCGTGCCAAGGCCGATGTCGTCGCTCGCGACGAATTCGAGACCGGCGACCGCGCGCTGCTCAATCTCGGCCACACGTTCGGCCACGCGCTCGAGGCCGCCACGCACTATGACGGCGCCCGGCTCGTGCATGGCGAGGGCGTCGCCATCGGCATGGCGCTGGCGCACCGTTTTTCGTCACGCCTCAATCTGGCCAGCCCGGACGATGCGGCGCGGGTCGAGGCGCACCTTCGCACCGTCGGCCTGCCCTGGCGCATGGCCGACATATCAGGCGAATTGCCCGATGCCGAGGCGCTGCTGTCCTTCATCGCCCAGGACAAGAAGGTGTCGCGCGGCGCGCTGACCTTCATCCTGACGCACGGCATCGGCCAGGCCTTCATCGCCAAGGATGTGCCGGCGTCGGAAGTGCTGTCGTTCCTAAGGGAGAACCATCCGGGCTCAGCGGAAAGCAGGGGATGAACGAGACCGGCTGGATCGTCGCTGCTATCCTTGCCGGGCTTGGCTTGCTGGCGTTCGCCTTCCGTGCGGGCCTGCTCGCGGCCTTCGGCTATGAATTGCAGCGCATCGAGCCGCAGCGTTCGACCCATGACGAATTGCGCGGCGCCGTCGACGATTTTCGCCGCGACGGCCAGGTGGTGCGCGAGGATCGCGACCGTATCGGCGGCCTGTTCGACCTTGCCGAGCTCGAAGTGTCCGATGTCATGGTCCACCGCACCAACATGCGCTCGGTCAATGCCGACAATCCGCCGGAAGCGGTGGTGCGCGAGATCCTGCAGAGTCCGCATACCCGCATGCCGTTGTGGAAAGGCTCGCTCGACAATATCGTCGGCGTGCTGCACGCCAAGGACCTGCTGCGCGCGCTGAACGATGTCGGCAACGACTTTTCCAGGATCGACGTGATGAGGATCGCGTCAAAGCCGTGGTTCGTGCCCGACACCACGACATTGCAGGAACAGCTCAACGCCTTCCTGCGCCGCAAGGCGCATTTCGCCGTCGTCGTCGACGAATATGGCGAGGTCGAGGGGCTGGTGACGTTGGAGGACATCATCGAGGAGATCGTCGGCGAAATCGCCGACGAGCATGATATCGAAATCCAGGGCGTCAAGCAGGAAGCGGACGGTTCGGTCGTCGTCGACGGCACGGTGCCGATCCGCGACCTGAACCGGGCGCTCGACTGGAACCTGCCGGACGAGGAAGCCACCACCATTGCCGGTCTCGTCATCCACGAGACGCAGTCGATTCCGGAGGAGAAACAGGCGTTTACCTTCCACGGCAAGCGCTTCGTCGTGATGAAGCGCGACAAGAACCGCATCGCCAGGCTGAGGATACGGCCGGCTGGCGAGAACTGATCAGCGGGCAGGGTAAGGGCGCTCCTTGCCGAGCCTCATTCCGCGATCTGGCTCGTGGAGCGTTCGTGGATCACCGTCCCGGTCTGAGCGTCGACCGCCACCAGGCTGACCTCGTAACCCCAGAGGTTGCGGACATGGCGCAGCGTCGAGTCGCGGCTACCTTCATCGAGGACAATGCCGTCCTTCACCCGGTGTTGCAGTCGCAACTGCCGATCGCCGAGCAGATCGACATCAATCACCTGGATGTCCGGCCGGTTCGCTCCAATGTCGTAACTGTTGGCCAGCGCAGCGCGAATCTTGTCGTAGCCACGCTCGTTGTGGATCGACGCGACTTCGAAATGCGGTTTGTCGGCTCCGTCGGCCAGCACGAATAGCCGCCATTTCCGGATCAGACTTGGGCTGAGATACTGGCGGATGAAGGATTCGTCGCGGTGGTTGGCCCAGGCTTCAAGCAGGACTTCGCGCCAGTTGCCATGTCCGGCAATGTCGGGGAACCAGTCGCGGTCCTCAGCGGTCGGCTCGATCGACATGCGCTGTATGTCCTGCATCATGTCGAGGCCGAGGGCATAGGGATTGATGCCTGAAAACCGTGGGTCGTCGTAGGCCGGCTGGGAGATCACGTTCGAATGGTTGCGCAGGATTTCGAGCATGGCGCCTTCGCTGATCCGGTCACGATCGAACAGCATGTTCATGAGCGTGTAGTGAACAAAAGTGGCGCAGCCTTCGTTCATCACCTGTGTTTGGCGCTGCGGATAGAAATACTGCGCAATGATACGCACGATCCTGACGATCTCGCGCTGCCAAGGCTCAAGGATGAGGCTGTTTTTCTCCAGGAAATAGAGCAGGTTTTCCTCTGGCAGGTTGAGCGATTTCTTGCGCTCCGCCATGCGTGCGTCCACCCCGTCTGCCTTCTTGCTTTCCTGCGCAGATGGCAGCGTGCGCCATAAATCATTATAGGAACGCTCTTCGTATTCCAGGCGCTCACGCAATCCCTCGCGCTGCCGTTCCGAGGACAATTTCGGCGGACGACGATAGCGAAATACGCCCTGTTCCATCAGTGCATGCGCCGCGTCCAGAATCGCCTCCACCGCGGCAAGGCCATGCCGCTCCTCGCAGCGGGTTATGTAGCTCTTGGCGAAGTCCAGATAGCTCAGGATCGCCCCGGCATCCGTCCATTGCCTGAACAAATGATTGTTCTTGAAGAAATGGTTATGTCCGAGTGCCGCGTGCGCCGTCACCAGGGCCTGCAACGCCATGGTGTTTTCCTCCATCAGGTAAACGATGCAGGGGTTGGAGTTGATGACCAGTTCATAGGCCAGGCCGCGTCCGCCCTTGCGATAGAGCAGGTCCTGGTAGAGGAAATGTTTGCCGAACGACCAGTGACGATACATCAGCGGCATGCCGACGGACGAATAGGCGTCGAGCATCTGCTGAGAGGATATGATCTCCATCTGCACCGGATATATATCGAGGTGCAGCTCTTCTATCGCGAGAGCCTCGATCGCTTCATAAGCCCGCGACAACTTCCCAAAGTCCCAGTCAGACCCTGAAAAGAGCAAACCCGGTTTGTTGGCTTGCCTGGCCATCGCCCTTCTCCTCAAGCGCTCTTGCGGACAGCCGGCTGCCTGGCGAAGAGCCGGCGAAAAACCGGGTATATATCCGCCGGAGTGGCAATGCGGCTCATCTGGAAGTTAGGCCATTTCGCCTCAACCGTGCTGTAAGCGCGCCAAAGCGACGTCCCGTTTTCGGTAGCTCGGAATATATGGGCTTCGCGTTCGTCGATGATCTCGACATAGGCGAAATACTGGCACAGGCGCATGAGCTTGCCGTCCAGAAACTTTATGCATCGCTCGGAATCGGTGGCGAAATTGTCGCCGTCCGATGCCTGCGCGGCGTAGATGTTCCATTCGGCGGCGGGATAGCGCTCTCCGATGATGCGGTGCATTTCGTCGAGCGCGGTGGAGACGATCGTTCCGCCGCTCTGCGTATTGTAGAAGAACGTGTCCTCATCCACTTCGTGCGCCTCGTGCGTATGGCGGATGAAGACGATCTCGGTGCGTTCGTAGCGCCGCTTCAAGAACAGGTGGAGCAGCACGAAAAAGCGTTTGGCCAGGTCCTTCTCGCGCTCGCCCATCGATCCGGAGACATCCATCAGGCAGAACATGACGGCATTGGCATTTGGTATGGGCCGGGCGTCGAAACGGTTGAACCGGATATCGACCGGATCGACGAAGGCAATTCGTCTGCGCCGACGCTCCAACCGCTCAAGCTCCTCGCGCAGTGTTGCAATGCGCTGCCGCGTCGCCGCGCCGGCTGGCTCCGACTCAAGCGTGGCGATTTCCTGGATGATCGCATCCAGTTCCTGCTGCTTCGGGCGCCTCAGCGCGATGCGCCGGCCGTGGCTGTTGCGCATGGTGCGCCCGACACTGATGTTGGTCGGTGAACCGGTCGCCGCGAAGCCCGCCCTGCGCGGCTTGAAGGCATGGATCTCCTTGAGATTGAGCTTGACCAGGTCAGGCAGTTCCAGATCCTCAAAGAAAAGCTCGAGCACCTCCTCGCGCGACAGCACGAAACGAAAATCGTCTTCCGACACCTTGTTTCCCGGAGCCCTTGCGCCGCTGCCCTGACCGGGCTTGGGGATCAGGTCTCCAGGAGCGAAATGCCTGTTGCCGGGAAGGATGTGCTGCCGGTTGCCGCTGGCCTTGTTATCGTTGAAGCTAGGCTCGGTCGTTCCCCTTTCGGGCATGGGCACGGCGTGCTCGGCATCCACGTCGGCGATCCTGCCGCTGCGTATCTGATCGCGGATGCTTCGCTTCAATTCCTCGCGCGCACGCCTGAGGAAGCGCTGTCGATTGCCGAGGCTCTTGTCTTTCGGGTTCAGGCGACGGTCGATGAAGATCGGCATGGAACCATCCGGGCTCTATCAACCCGCCTTGTTCACTCGCATGTACCAGTCCACCAGCCGGCGCACCTGACGTTCGGTGTAGCCGTGTTCAACCATGCGCTGCACGAATTCATTGTGGCGCTTTTCCGTAACGCTGTCCTGCTTGGAGCCGAAGCTGATCACCGGCAGGAGGTCCTCGACCTGTCCGAACATCCGCTTCTCGATGACCTCGCGCAGTTTTTCATAACTGGTCCATGACGGGTTGCGGTCGTGGTTCTTTGCCCTTGCGCGCAGCGTGAACTTCACCACCTCGTTGCGAAAGTCCTTGGGATTGGCGATGCCTGCCGGCTTTTCAACCTGTGACAGCTCGTTGTCCAGGACCTCCCGGTTGAGGATCTGGCCGGTGTCCGGGTCCTTGTAGTCCTGGTCCTCGATCCAGGCGTCGGCATAGGCGATGTAGCGGTCGAAAAGGTTCTGGCCATATTCGCTATAGGATTCGAGATAGGCTTTCTGGATTTCGTGGCCAATGAACTCGGCGTAGCGCGCGGCGAGCTCCGACTTGATGAATTCGAGATAGGCCGCTTCCGTCTCCTTCGGGAACTGCTCGCGCTTGATCGCTTCCTCCAGGATGTACATGAGATGCACGGGATCGGCGGCTACTTCCTTGGTGTCGTAGTTGAATGTCTGCGACAGGATCTTGAAGGCAAAGCGCGTGCTGACGCCAGTCATGCCTTCATCGACGCCGGCGGCATCGCGATATTCCTGGACCGACTTCGCCTTGGGGTCGATTTCCCTGACGCTCTCGCCGTCATAGACGCGCATCTTGGTGTAGAGTGGGGAATTGTCATGCTCGGCAAGGCGGGTCGAGACGGTGAAGCGGCTGAGAATGTCCAACACTTCAGGAGCACAGGGGCTGGAGGCCAGATCGCTCTCGCGCAGCAGCTTTTCATAGATCTGCCTCTCTTCGGTGATCCGCAGGCAGTACGGCACCTTGACCACCAGGATGCGATCGAGGAAGGCCTCATTGTTCTTGTTGTTCTTGAACTGCTGCCATTCCGATTCGTTGGAATGGGCGACGATGACCCCTTGGTAAGGAAAAGCGCCGAAATTCTCGGTGCCGTTGTAGCTGCCTTCCTGGGTCGCGGTCAGCAACGGATGCAGGACCTTGATGGGCGCCTTGAACATCTCGACGAATTCGAGCAGGCCCTGCGTGGTCCGGTTCAGTCCGCCGCTAAAGGAATAGGCATCCGGGTCTGACTGGCTGAAGTTCTCCAATTGCCGGATGTCGACCTTGCCAACCAGGGCCGAGACATCCTGATTGTTCTCATCGCCAGGTTCGGTCTTGGCGATGCCGATCTGGCGCAGCCGAGAAGGCATCAGCTTGACCACGCTGAATTTGGAAATGTCACCGGACAGTTCGTCGAGGCGCTTGGACGCCCAGGGCGAGATCAGCCCGTTGAGGCGCCGCCGCGCTATGCCGTATTTGTCCTCCAGCAGATCGCCCATGCGATCGGGATGAAAGAGGCCCAGCGGCGATTCGAAAACCGGGCTGATCTGGTTGCCGACCTTCAGCGTGTAGATCGGGCGCTGCTCCATCAGTTTCTTCAGCCGCTCGGCGAGCGAGGATTTGCCGCCGCCGACCGGGCCGAGGAGATAAAGGATCTGCTTGCGCTCCTCGAGCCCCTGCGAGGCATAGCGGAAATAGCCGGCGATGCGCTCGATCGTGTCCTCCATGCCGTAGAAGTCGGCGAAGGAGGGATACACCTTGATGGTCCTGTTCGAGAAAATTCGACCGAGCCGCTCGTCCTTGCTGGTATCGATCAGATTCGGCTCGCCGATTGCCTGCACCATGCGTTCAGGTGCCGAGGCATACATCGACCTGTCTTCGCGGCAGGCAAGCAGATATTGCTGGATGCTTATCTCTTCCTGCGCTGTGTTCGTGTAAATTTCTGAAAACAGGTCGAAAACGTCAGACTGGTTCTCGCGCATGGTATTTCGCCCTCAGCGCCCCTTCTGGGTGAGTCGGCTCATGATACATCCAACTGCCGGAAAAGCATTGTGGTTCCCTTCACATCGAGGAGAACGCATGCAATTCGGCATCGACCTCAGGGAAGGCAACCGACGTGGCCGCAATGCCCACCTAAAAGATTACGTGGTGATTGCGAGCGGAGCTTCAAGGGCGGATCGCAATCCGCATCTCGTTGTCGGGAACACAGAGGCCAGGACGAATGCCCGGACGTCGCCTCGATAGATCTTATCCGGCCGGGCCATTGCCGATCCTTGACTGGACGCCCGTGGCGCGCATGTGCACTCTGCCGCGAAGCAGTCGGAGGTGATGATGATCGATCGACGCAGTCTCATCCTGGCATCCGTCGTGGCGATGCTTTCGGCGGAAGCCTTTGCCGCCTGGCGCCTGCGCCAACCGGCGCCGCACACCGTCGATTACGGACCGGCCAAGCTCGACATCTATGCACCCGACGACGCCCATAACCTGCCCGTCGTGCTCTTCATCCATGGCGGCGCCTGGCGGATCGGCAACCGCAACAATGTCGACGCCAAGCCGGGCTTCCTGCTCGCCAACGGTTTCGTGTTCGTCTCGATCGACTACCGCATGCTGCCTGAGGCCGATGTCGCCACCCAGGCCGGCGATGTCGAGAAAGCCTATGCCTATGTGCGTGCCAACATCGCCAAATATGGCGGCGACCCCGAGCGCATCGCCGTGATGGGCCATTCCGCCGGCTGCCATCTTGCCGCGCTGACTGGGCTGCGCGGCGGGTTGCCCGGCGTCGCGGCGCTCGTACTCGACGATACCAGGGCCTATGATCTTGAATCGCTGGCCAGGAGCGGCGGCATGACGCGGACCTATGCCCGGGCCTTTCCCGATCCGGCACAGTGGCGCGCGTTGTCGCCGGCGGCGTATATCGAGGGCCGTAAACATCCGCCGACCTTTGTCGCCTATTCGCGCGCAACGGGGCGGGAGGAGGATTCGAAGGTCTTTGCCGCGCGTTTGCGCGCCTCCGGGACCGAGGTCACGCTGTTCGATGGCAGCGCCTATTCGCACATGTCGATCAATCGCGATTTCGGCGAGGAGGGCGACGCCTTGACCGCAGCGGTGATGATTTTCCTGAAGGCGACGGTCGTCTGAGGCCTACCACCTGGTCTTTTCATCCGGCGCCGCCGGTTCGATCGCCAGCGCGTGCACGCCAGCTTTCAATTCTTCCGCCAGCAATTCGTTGACGGCGCGGTGGCGGTCGATGCGGCTCATGCCGGCAAAGACCGGGGAGACGATGCGAACGCGGAAATGCGTCTCGCCGGTGCCGTCATAGGCGCCATGATGGTCGGAGCCATGGTGGTGATGACCGGCATGGAGATGGCTTTCGTTGATGATGACGAGCCGCTCCGGCGAGAATGCCTTTTTCAGCTTGTCTTCCATTGTTGCCTGTATGGACATTCGCACTTTCCTTCACCACATGTAGCGGGCAGTTGCTCCCGAAAATCGGTGCCTTTTTTCGCGTTTGAAGACGCGCCAATGCTGTCGCCGCGACAAAATACACCAATCGCCCGCTTTATGCCGCGATTCAGCGGTTAGGGCGATCAACGCGAAAATGTCAATTCTTGTTTCGCACCAGCGAACAGCCCATAAACGGGTGAGATGAAACCGTACCCCAAATATTTCGAGAAGCTTCGCATCCGGCCGGAGAAGGACGCGGAGCTGAAGTCGCGCTCGCCGATCTGCCAGTGGGATGGCTGCAAGGAGGCAGGCACCCATCGCGCGCCGGTCGGACGCATGAAGGAGGGCGAGTATTTCCAGTTCTGCTTCGACCATGTGCGCGAGTACAACAAGGGCTTCAATTATTTCTCCGGTGTGCCGGACAGCGAGGTCGCCCGTTTTCAGAAGGAAGCGATGACCGGCCATCGGCCGACCTGGAAGATGGGCGTCGCCGGTGCCTCGACGCGCTCTTCGCCCGACTTTGCCCAGCAACGTTCCGGCCGCGCCGGCTATTACAACCGCATGCGCGATCCGTTCGACCTGTTCAAAGGCCCGAGGGATCCACGCGAGGCGCGCGAGCGCAAGGCCAAGCCGCTTGAGGCCAAGGCGCTGGAAACGCTTGGCCTTGATACAAAGGCGACTGGCAAGGATATCAAGGCGCGCTATAAGGAACTGGTGAAGCGTCACCATCCGGATGCGAATGGCGGCGACAGAGGTTCGGAAGACCGGTTCCGCGATGTGCTCCAGGCCTATCGCGTGCTCAAGCAGGCAGGATTGTGCTGAGCAGCCTTACGGTTTGTGTCGTTTTCCAACTTTCATAAGGTTGGAAAAGGCTCTAAGACCGCCCCCGGACAAAATAGATTGCCGGCGAAATCAGGCGTTTCGCCCGTGGAGACGTTGATAGAGATGAACAAGGTCGATCGCGACATCGCCAACCTGCCCGACACAACGGTGTCGGTGAAGGAGAAATTTGGCTTCGAGTCCAAGATGGTGGTGCCGGCCTATTCGGTGACATCAGAGCATGTGCCCGACATCGATCCGGACTACCTGTTCGACAAGAACACGACGATGGCGATCCTCGCCGGTTTCGCCTACAACCGCCGCGTCATGGTGTCGGGCTATCACGGCACCGGCAAGTCGACGCATATCGAGCAGGTTGCCGCCCGCCTCAACTGGCCCTGCGTGCGCGTCAATCTCGACAGCCATGTCAGCCGCATCGATCTCGTCGGCAAGGACGCGATCGTCGTCAAGGACGGGCTGCAGATCACCGAATTCCGCGACGGCATCCTGCCTTGGGCCTACCAGCACAATGTCGCGCTGTGCTTCGACGAATACGATGCCGGCCGCCCGGATGTGATGTTCGTCATCCAGCGCGTGCTGGAATCGTCGGGCCGGCTGACGCTGCTCGACCAGAGCCGGGTCATCCGCCCACACCCGGCGTTCCGGCTGTTTTCGACCGCCAACACGGTCGGTCTGGGCGACACCACCGGCCTCTATCACGGCACCCAGCAGATCAACCAGGCGCAGATGGATCGCTGGTCGATCGTCACCACGCTGAACTATCTGCCGCACGACAATGAGGTGAACATCGTGCTGGCCAAGGCCAAGCACTATCGCGACGGCAAGGGCAAGGAGATCGTCAACAAGATGGTGCGTGTCGCCGACATGACGCGCTCGGCCTTCATCAATGGCGACCTGTCGACCGTCATGAGCCCGCGCACGGTCATCACCTGGGCCGAGAATGCCGAGATCTTCGGCGACATCGGCATGGCGTTCCGGCTGACCTTCCTCAACAAATGCGACGAACTGGAACGCTCGGTGGTGGCCGAGTTCTACCAGCGCGCCTTCGGCGAGGATCTGCCGGAATCAGCAGCCAATGTGGTGCTGGGCTAAGCAGGGTCTCGATGGCGGGTCCGGGCGACAACACGCGCAACAAGTCGAAGACGGGGGCTGAAGCCGACAGCTTCAAGCGCGCCGTCACCGTCTGCATGCGTGCGATTGCCGGCGACAAGGAACTCGAAGTCGGTTTCGCCAAGGACCGGCCGGCGCTGGCCGGCAGCCGCGCCCGCTTGCCCGAACTGCCGAAGAAGGCGTCGAAGGCCGACATCGCCATCACCCGCGGTCTCGGCGATTCCATGGCGCTGAAGCGCGCCTGCCATGATGCGCGCATCCACAACAAGCTGGCGCCCGAGGGCAAACAGGCCCGCGCCATCTATGACGCGGTCGAACAGGCTCGCGTCGAGGCGATCGGCAGCCGCGCCATGCAGGGTGTGGCCGACAATATCGGCTCGATGCTCGAGGACAAATACACCAAGGCAAACCTCACCGACGTCAAGGACAAGGCCGACGCGCCGATCGAGGAAGCACTCGCGCTGATGGTGCGCGAAAAGCTGACCGGCCGCACTGTCCCGAAGAGCGGCGAGCGGCTGGTCGACCTCTGGCGTCCCTGGGTCGAGGAGAAGGCCAGCGCCGATCTCGACGGGCTGTCGGCGAAGCTCGATGACCAGCAGGCTTTCGCCCGTGTCGTGCGCGAGATGCTCGCCTCCATGGAAATGGCCGAGGAGCTCGGCGACGACCAGGAGACCGAAGACTCGGAAGACAATGACGACAACCAGCCGCAAGGCGAGGAGCAGAGCGAGGAGGGCGGCGAGGACGATTCCGGCTCCGAACAGTCGCAGTCCGACGATACCGAGGCGTCGTCCGAGGACGAGCAGTCGGCCGAGACCGAGGCGTCCGACGCCACCGCCGACGATCTCTCCGACGAGGACGATGCGGATGCCGAGACGCCCGGCGAGGCGCGCCGCAACGACAATCCCTTCACCAATCTGTCGAAGGAGATCGACTACAAGATCTTCACCACGACCTTCGACGAGACCGTTGGTGCGGAGGAACTGTGCGAGGAAGAAGAGCTGGATCGCCTGCGCGCCTTCCTCGACAAGCAGCTCGCCAACCTGTCCGGCGTCGTCGGCCGGCTGGCCAACCGGCTACAGCGCCGGTTGATGGCGCAGCAGAACCGTTCCTGGGATTTCGACCTCGAAGAGGGCTATCTCGATCCGGCGCGGCTGGTGCGCATCGTCATCGACCCGATGCAGCCGCTATCCTTCAAGCAGGAGCGCGACACCAAGTTCCGCGACACGGTGGTGACGCTGGTGCTCGACAATTCGGGCTCGATGCGCGGCCGGCCGATCACGGTCGCCGCCACCTGCGCCGACATTCTGGCGCGCACGCTGGAACGCTGCGGCGTTTCGGTCGAGATCCTCGGCTTCACCACCCGCGCCTGGAAGGGCGGGCAGGCGCGCGAGAAATGGCTGAAGGAAGGCAAGCCGCCGAACCCCGGGCGGCTCAACGATCTACGCCATATCATCTACAAATCCGCCGACCATCCGTGGCGGCGAGCGCGCCGCAACCTCGGGCTGATGATGCGCGAGGGCCTGCTCAAGGAAAACATCGACGGCGAGGCGCTGCTGTGGGCGCACAACCGGCTGATCGCGCGGCCGGAGCAGCGCAAGATCCTGATGATGATCTCGGACGGCGCGCCAGTCGACGATTCGACGCTGTCGGTCAATCCGGGCAATTACCTCGAACGGCATCTGCGCGCCGTCATCGAGCTGATCGAGACGCGCTCGCCGGTCGAGCTGCTCGCCATCGGCATCGGTCATGACGTCACGCGCTACTACAGGCGCGCCGTCACCATCGTCGATGCCGAGGAACTGGCAGGCGCCATGACCGAGCAGCTGGCGTCGCTGTTTGGCGAGGAAAGCGCGCGCGAGACGCGGCGCGGCGGTACGCGGCGCGCCGGATGATCCTTTCGCGGGGCGGCTTTCGGCAGACGCTTTTCGCCGCCGCAGCGCTGTTTGTTGCCGGCGCGGCCTTGTCGCCGGCCATTGCCGGGCCAGAGCCGGTTGAGCCGGTCGAAATTTCCGCCCGCCCGATCAGTGCGTTCCGCATCGGCCGCGCGGAGAAAAAATTCGGGCCACTCGAATTCGTCGGCGGGCTGGAAATGACCTCGCCGGCGCGGGATTTCGGCGCGCTGTCGGCCTTCCGTTTCCTGAAACCCGGCAGCGACTTCATCGGCGTCGCCGACACCGGCTTCTGGTTCTTCGGCACGGTTACCCATGATGCCGACAAGCGTCCTTCGGGCATCCAGAATTTCCATATGCAGCAGATGGTCGATGCATCGGGCCTGCCGGTCGACGAAAAAGCGGAGGTCGACGCCGAAGGCCTTGCGGTCAAGGACGGCATCGCCACCGTCGGCTTCGAGCGCGACCACCGCGTTTCCCAGTTCAACATCGATCCGGACGATATGAAGGCGCCGTTCCAGCAATTGGACTTCCTGATTCCGGCCTGGGAGCTGCGTCGCAATCGCGGCTTCGAGACCGTCACCCGCGCCAATCCTTACGGGCAGCACGAGGGCGGGCTGGTCGTGGTGTCGGAAAAGAGCCTCGACAAATCAGGCAACATCTTTGCCGCCATCATCGAAGGGCCGAGAAAGGGCGTCTTCACCGTCAAGCGCAATGGCGATTTCGACATCACCGACGGCGCCTTCCTGCCCAACGGCGACCTTCTGCTTCTGGAGCGCAGCTTTACCATGGCCGGCGGCCTGAAGATGCGGCTGAGGCGCATCTACGGCGAAAGCGTCGAAAAGGGCGCCGTTGCCGACGGGCCGGTGCTGCTGGAAGCCGACATGAGCTACCAGATCGACAATATGGAAGGGCTCGACATCTGGACCCGCGACGACGGCGCGCTGATGGTATCGCTGTTCTCGGACGACAACCACTCGATCCTGCAGCGCAACCTCTATCTGGAATTCATCCTGCACGAGGATTGAGGAAAGGGCCTGGCCTCGGCCGCCCAAACCTACTGCGCATTGGCCGCGAGCCAGATGATGTGGCGCGCGCCACGCTTGCCGTTGGCGCGGGTCCTGATCTCCTCGACGGCGAAGCCTGCTTGCTTGAGCCGGCGCGTGAAGCCTGAGTCCGGCCCCTGCGACCACACCGCCAGCACACCGCCGGGCTTGAGCGCGGCGCGGGCGGCGCCGAGGCCGGCCGCGCTATAGAGAGCATCATTGGCTTTGTAGACGATCCCTTCCGGGCCGTTGTCGACGTCGAGCAGGATGGCGTCCCAGGTGGATTTCTCCGATCGTATGAGCTGTCCGACATCCACCTCGCGAATGCTGACGCGCGGATCGTCGAGACAGCCGCCGAACACCTCTGTCATCGGGCCGCGTGCCCAGGCGACCACGGCGGGCACCAGTTCGGCGACGGTGACGCTGGCATCGGTCCCGAGCTCGGCTAGGGCGGCGCGCAGCGTGAAACCCATCCCCAGCCCGCCGATCAGGATTTTGGGATCAACGCGGCCGGCGATCCTTTCGCAGGACAACCTGGCCAGCGCCTCCTCGGAGCCGCTGAGGCGGCTGTTCATCAGCTCGTTGGCGCCGAGCATGATCGAGAATTCGGTGCCGCGCCGCTTCAGGCGCAGTTCCTGTCCGCCATCCGGCGTTTTTGCTGCGTCGAGCTGGACCCAGGGGATCACGGGGCTAGACAGCCAGGGCCGGCTGGCTCCAGCGGGCGGCAAGCAACCGGTAGGGGATCAGCGCGACCACGGCGATGATCAGCTTGACCGAGAGATCGCCGAGCGCCCACGACACCCAGCGCATGGTTTCGATCGGCAGCACGCCCATCAGGGGCGCTGCCTCGAGCGCGAATCCATCGCTCGGGCCAGCGAAGGCGAAGGCCGCCGAAAAGGCGACGGTGAAGAAGACCAGCGTATCGAAAACCGAGCCGACCAGCGTGCCGACGATCGGGGCGCGCCACCAGCTCTGCCGGCGCAGCCGGTTGAACACGGTGACGTCGAGCAGTTGCGCGGCCAGGAACGCTGCTCCCGAAGCCGCCGCAATGCGCACCAGCCGGTCGGCGGCCGTCTCGAATTCGATCAGGCCGTGGCGAAACAGGAAGGGCGGCACAAGGACCGAACAGACCACCGCCGTCATGAAGCCGACAAAGACAATCCTGCGCGCCACGGCCGGGCCATAGCGGCGGTTGGCAAGGTCGGTGACCAGGAAGGAGAAGGGATAGGTGAAGGCGCCCCAGGTGAGCAAGTCGCCCAGCGACAGGCCGCCGACCGCACCCTGCATCGGGAACTGGACGAGGATGTTCGATGCCACGACGACAAGCGCCATGGCGGCCACAAAGGGCAGGTATCGCTGGAAGGAAGTCATTTTTTTATCCTGGGTAATGGAACCAGCGGAGCGCCACCCGAAAGCCGGATCGCGTTCCCTTGTTGTTTTGGAGGCGGTCGCCCGAAGAAATGCTTAAGCGGCCGGCTGTTCGGCCAGCTTCTTGGCGATCTGCTTCTTCAGGAGGCGGGCGCGCTGCGACAGCTCCTTGGCGTCGGCCTTGGCCAGGAAGGCATCGAGGCCGCCGCGATGCTCGACCGAACGCAGCGCGTTGGCCGAAATGCGCAGGCGCACATTCTGGTTCAGCGCCTCCGAGATCAGCGTCACATTGACGAGGTTCGGCAGGAAGCGGCGCTTGGTCTTGTTGTTGGCGTGGCTCACATTGTTGCCGGACATGACTGCCTTGGCAGTGAGTTCGCAGGTGCGGGACATGGTTCTAACCTTCAGTTCGCGGTCTGGCCAAACATTCGACCCGCGCCGGGTGGCGCGCGGTTTCGGTCAGGCGGCCTTATGGAAAAGTTGGCGTTCCTTAGTTGCATTTCGCCCGTGCGTCAAGCTCGGCGGTGAAGCCGCCAATCTCCCCCGCAAAGGCGGAGATCGGATGTCGCCTTCGGTTTTCGCCAACCTCCAAGCTGATGGCAGGCTAGTTTGTTCTTGCTTTGTGCACTCAGTTATGCTACTAATTCCGGTATGGTGCTGATTTGCGCCAATGATCCGCCTGTGGGACCCGCCGCAAGGCGGTTTTTTGTTTCTGGCCCCTGGCCATCGACGATCCCCTGGAGTTCAAGCCCTGACGGCGGCCTTTCATATAAAGGCCGGAATTCAGCCTATAAGCGGTCGCAAAGGGACATGCCAGGCCGATACCGCCTATCTCCGGCCGAAAAACGAGGACCGATCCCCGCCATGCTTCGTGCGTCACATGCTGTTTTCGCCTTGCTTGCCGTTGCGTTGCCGACCGCGACATCCACTGCGGCGCCCACTGCCGCGCCCACTGCCGCGCCGCAATCCTTCAAGGGCGAGTATACGGTGTCGTTCCTGGGCCTTTCGGTGGCGAAGGCGACATTCTCCAGCAGTTACGAAGGCGATACCTATTCGATCGACGGCAGCGTCTCCAGCGCCGGGCTGGCCACGCTGTTCGACGATACGCAGGGCACGATCTCGTCAAAGGGCAAGATTTCGGGCACGCAGTTGCAGCCGCAGGCGTTCCGCGCCGACTACAAGTCGGGCAAGAAGGCCTCGATGATCGACATCCAGTTCGCCAATGGCGTCGTGACCTCGACCAAGGTCGTGCCGGAGCCGAAGAAGCGCAATCCCAAGAACTGGATCGCGCTGGGCGCCAGCGATCTGGCATCGGTGCTCGATCCGATGGCCGCCACCGTTGTTCATGCCGACAGCCTCGACAAGGTCTGCGGGCGCACGGTGAAACTCTATGACGGCGAGATGCGCGCCAATCTGGTGCTGACCTACGATTCGAAAGGCTCGACCTCGGTGCGCGGCTACGAGGGCGAAACCGTCACCTGCAAGATGGGCTTCGAGCCGGTGGCGGGTTACCGCAAGAACCGCAAAGCCCTGAAATACCTCAGGGATCGCGCCGTCATCATGGTGACGTTTGCGCCAGTCGGCCAAACCGGCGTATATGCGCCGATCCACGCCACGGTCACCACGCAGATCGGCACACTCACCGTCAGCGCCGGGCGTTTCGAAGCAACTGAATAGGCGCGTTTGCGCGCCGCCGGAGATGGGCATGGCGCGCGCAACACTGATCGGCTTCTCGGCGGTCGCCATGTGGGCGCTGCTGGCGCTGCTTACCGACGCTTCCGGCGCCGTGCCGCCCTTCCTGCTTTCGGCGATCACCTTTACGATCGGCACCGGCGTCGGGCTCGTCGCGCGGCTGTTCATGCCGGTCGCCGACAGGAGCCAGAAGATACCACGCCAAGTCTGGCTGATCGGCATTGCCGGCCTGTTCGGTTATCATTTCTTCTACTTCACCGCACTGCGTAATGCGCCGGCGGTGGAGGCGAGCCTGATCGCCTATCTGTGGCCGCTGCTGATCGTGCTCGGATCGGCGTTGATGCCGGGCGAGCGGCTGGCCTGGAACCATGTCGCCGGCGCGCTGCTCGGCCTTGCCGGCACTTTCCTGATCGTCACCAAGGGCGGTGGTCTTGCCTTCGACGCGCGCTATGCCTTCGGCTATGGGATGGCCGGCGTCTGCGCCGTGCTGTGGTCGTCCTATTCGCTGTTGTCGCGGCGCTTCCCCTCGGTGCCGACCAGCATCGTCACCTGGTTCTGCGCGGCGACGGCAGTGCTCTCGCTCGTCTGCCATCTCGTGCTGGAAGAGACAGTGTGGCCTGACGGCGCCGGCCAATGGCTGGCCGTGCTCGGCCTCGGGCTGATGCCGGTGGGTGCTGCCTTCTATGCCTGGGACATTGGCGTCAAGCGCGGCAACATCCAGGTTCTGGGCGCGGCGAGCTATGCCGCGCCGCTGCTGTCCACCCTGGTGCTGATTGCAGCGGGCTTCGCCGAGCCTTCCTTGCGCATTCTCGCGGCCTGCGTGCTCATCACCGGTGGCGCGGCGCTGGCGGCGAAGTCGCTGTTCCTGCGCAAGCCGACGGCGAGCGAGGCGGCGACATGATGCCGTTTCCCGGTGGCATCGACGCCAACGCCAATGCGACGCTGGTGTTTTCCGTCGCGGCGGCGGTGATCTACGCTTTCACCCTGGACATGCGGCCGACGCTGGCGCGTTCGGCGGCCAAGACGCTGGCGGTGGCAATGCTTGCCGTGCTGGCAGCGCTGCAGGGCGGGCCATTGCTGCTCGTCGCGGCGCTGGCGCTCAGTGCCGTCGGCGATGCCTTCCTGTCGCGCGACGGCGAAAAGGCCTTTCTCGGCGGGCTCGCCAGTTTTCTCGCCGCGCATGTGCTCTATGTCGCGCTGTTCGCGCGCTCCGGCGGCGGGTTCGGGCTGCTCCCGGCCGAGCCGTGGCGCGCAGCGATTGCCGTGGCGATGGCCGTCTTCGCGCTCGCCATGCTTCTTGCGCTCTGGCGCCGTGTGGGTCCCGCCTTACGCCTTCCGGTAAGCGCTTATATCGCGGCAATCCTCGCCATGGGGATTTCCGCGCTCACGCTCGGCCATGTATGGATCATCGGCGGCGCGGTTTTGTTCATGGCGTCCGACGGGCTGCTGGCCGCGGAAAAATTCCTGGCGCCCGCCATCTCGCCGCACCGCGCGTGGATGCGCCATGCGGTCTGGGTGCTGTACTATGCCGCCCAGTTGGGGATTACGATGGGTTTTTTGCTGAAACACGGCTCAGCCTAGGTCAAAATTCAGTACGCTGGCTGCTGGCAATGGCGGGGATGAAGGGGAATGACGGCTTTCGGGCAGCGGGCGCGCGATTGCGGACGTTCCCGTGAACAAAACCGGTTGAGGGTTTAGCGCCTTGAAGTCGGACGTTCACAACCCTCGCACAGAGGCTCGAAAGCTGACGATCGCCCACCACTCACATCGATATGATAATCGGCGCTGGCACGCTGGCGCACTCGCCTGCTATTGTCCCGGCCAACCGGCATCATTCCTGGGGCTTATGCGCCATGAGACTACTTCTGCTTCCGACAGGGCTCGCTACGCTGGCGTTTTCTGTTGTGTCAGCCGTTGCCGCCGACTGCAAGGAAGGCAACCGGCAGGAACACCACCCGTCCAGCTTCAACTTCGTGACGAGTTCCTGGGTCGAGGACCAGGGCAACCTTCGGCGCTACATATCCTGCGTCGGCAACCTTGACGCCGGCACCGACCTTCTCATCACCTGGTATATCGCCGGGCCGTTTTCATCCTACGTGCCGTCGGACGAGGCGGTCTATACTCCGCGGCTAAGGCCAGATCTCAACCCGCAGCCCGTCGCCGGCTGCATCAAGTTCGGGAGCAACGGCGAACACACGCCGGCCGAATTCATGGGGACGGCCGCCGATCAGGAAGAGAATACAAGATACAGTCCGTGCAAGGGCGGACAAGCCGCCGTTCATGCCGTGATGGGAGATGACAGGCTGCCTGCTGATGGCTATCGGGACAGCGTTCGCATATTCTTTCCGAGCGATCCTGAAGACGCCTACGCGACGCTGCTCGAGCTGAACGGGGAGATCGGCATTAGGCCGCGCGACAACGCGTTCGAGAGTTACTTCAACTATACGCTCCAGCGATACAAGGACCGGCCTGATGGCAGGCCGGAAGATGTTTCGATCCGGCCGATCTTTCCGGATGCCTATTCCAAAACCCTGCTCGCGGCATACGCCGAGGCGAACCCTGAACCGAAACTACTCTCGGAAAAGGGCGAGATCGCCTTCACCGTGGCGAGCGCGGGTACCGGTCGTCCCATCAATGCGTTTTATGAGATCCTTGGCCGGTCGGGCGAACCAATAGCAGCGCTGCCAATGCCGATGTTCAATCCTTTGGGTTTCTAGGTGGAAAAATATGTTGCCGGCATCTTCGCTGCCGTGCCGGGCCTTGCGCTGACATTTGTCACCGCTTGGTTCGACCTGCTGCGCTCCTCCGCTCTCATGCGTGGCGACCTGTCTGCCGGCTGGTCAAACGCGGCGCTGGCTATCGCCGCCCTGCTCTGCACGGCCATCGCCCTTCTCGGCAAAGACTGGCCTAAAGCCTATAAGTCTCGTTGGGCAGGATATTGCATTACCATCTTCATCGTGCTGGGCGTGGTGTGCATAGGCTCCCGCATCTTCCTGAGCGCGCCGCAGACCAGGTTCTGGCAGGAAACGGTCGTGAAGGTTTGGGATCTGTCTTCTGTGGGCCTTGCGGTTGCCGCCATCCTGATGATCACGTTTGCGACGATGGCTTTCACCTCGGATACCTAGACTAGCGGCCGCTCGACATCGCGTGTGACAGTCATGCCGTATTCTTATGTTCACCGCCGCATCGCTGCAGGTGCTTGAATGAGGGGGGTGGGCCCAAAAACTCTGGCCTTCTTCTTATTGTTGCAAGGCCCGCAGCAAGGCATCCAGTTTTCGTAGCTGTCAATTTTGAAGCTTTCGGGCAGGTTGAAAATCTTCAGGACTTTGGCAAGTACATCCGCGTTGTCCAGGAGCGTTTCGGGGATGATGTGGTCCACTTGCATGGACTGAAAGTCGACAGGGCGCGTGCAAATATAACACTTTTCGCCATGGGCGGTGTAAACGGCCAATCGCTCGGCTGGTGAAAATCCCGCTTTGCCACAAGTCCCCCAAGGCTATGAACGGACTATGGACTTACTTGATCCGATTTTCAACTTGCGGCGTTTCGTCAACAGGGGCACGAATACAAATGTCCCTATGTTAATATGGCACGTTGAATACTGATTCTATGCGTAGAGCCGACCGATGACCAACCCGAAAGGCCAGCACTTTATTCCCCGCCTGCATCTTCAGCACTTCGCTTGTACACAGCCGAAGGGCCATGTCTGGACCTATGCCAAGGCCGACGGCAAGACTTTCTCCCGCATCCCCGAGGAGACTGCCAAGCAGACGCACTTCTATTCCGTCGAAAAGGATGACGGAACCTATGACATGCGCATCGAGGGAATGCTAGCGCGCATAGAGAGCACCGCCGCGCCGGTCTATGACCGTCTGCTTGCCCGCGAGCTGCCAATCGACCAGGCAAAGATGGACATGGCCCAGTTCCTTGCCGTCATGGTGGTTCGCACGCCTGCGACCAGGAAGGACGCCACCAATATGGCGGGGCGCATGATCCAGATTCAGAACTATGCCACCGGCATCCATGATCGTGCCTTCGACGCGCTGGTGCGCAAAATCGAGAAAAACGACGGCTTGGCAATGGAGCCCGACAAACGAGACAAGCTGCGGCAATACCTGATCGACCCGAGCCGATATCGGCTTGAGCTTGGAAAGGAATGGGCGCTGAGGCAGCTCGGCGCCACTGCCGACAAGCTGACCAGCATCCTATACCAGATGCACTGGCACATCATCGAGGCGACACAAGGCTTCTTCATCACCAGCGACGATCCCGTGGTCAGGTGGATCGACCCGAAGACCTGGCACCCTCTCTACGGCGACCACGGCTATTTGAATAAAACTGCCGTCGTGACCTTCCCACTATCGCCGCGGGTCATGGTGGGGATGAGCTGGGACGACAAGGGCACCCACGCATTGGCCGGGTGGGACACGGTAACCGCCTTGAACTACCTGCGAGCGATGCACGCCGATGAATATCTCTACGCGCATCTTGAACACGAGGTCATCAGGCGCATGGCACTCGGCACGAAGCAGTCCCGGCCGCGCATGAGTACCAGCGGATTCGGGCCAGAGAAATTCGGCGAGGTGACATTGCGGCGTGGCCGCTCGAAAGCCAAGGTGGGGTAGCTACTGCACCCCGCCCAAGCGAACGGCAGCTTTCCACGACATGCTGCTCCAAAGCGGCCCATCTGCTTCCGGCCCCATTGATGCCGATAATCGGTCTGTAGTCGAACAGCTGCTGTCGGGTAGAGAGGGTGAGCGGCTGAATAGAGGTCGAATTTCGTCGTTCGCAGCGATTGGGTTTCAACCCTGGGGCGTGCCTGGCTCCCATCCCGGTTCGGCCATCTCGAAGGCGGCGAAATCGAAGCCTGGCGCCACGGTGCAGCCGACCAGCGTCCATTCGCCGAGGCTGCGCGCCGACTGCCACCAGCCGGCGGGCGCGACGATCTGCGGGCGCTCGCCCGCGGCAAGAGCCGTGCCCAGCACCTGTTCGGCCCGTCTTCCTGATGCATCGACAGCGCCAGCGGGGCGCCGGCATAGAAATGCCAGACCTCGGCCGCGCGTCCCTGACCCGATGCCAGGCCGACAGTTGCTCTTCTTCCAGCAGGAAACAGATCGCGGTCGAATGGCCGCGCGTCCCTTCCGCGTTGTCGCGAAACGTCTCGGCGTACCGGCCGCCTTCCGGATGCGGCTTCAGGCCGAGCGTGGCGAGGTGGCGTCTGCTGGGTCGACGCTGGCGTCAGTCGACGTGCATCAACTCATATTAGGCCGCAATAACTTCGAGAACCACAAGGCGGACTGCAGGGGCCGGAAGAAGCTGGGTATTTCCACACTGGTACGATCCGGTACTTTACATACTATGTGACCTTCAATTGGGGGCTATAGCAAATGAAAGAAGAGACCGGCGTTCAGAAGTTGGTGCGCACGCTGCGTGCCAGAGCACCTGATGACGCAGCTGAATTGCTCGCCAGAGAGTCTCCCGAGTTCATCCGCGACACACTAAAGCTGTTGCCGGACGGGCACGCCCGTAAGGTAGCCGAGCATTTGCCACTGCATATGCGGCCCATCGGGTCTCATGGCGGTGGCGAGGATGTCGCGATGCCCGAGTCGCTCATCGAGCTGATGGACCCGATTTCCGCCAGCGTTCCTGTCGGGACGACAGTTGCTGCCGCGATTGAAGCTGTCAGACGCGCCCAGGTGCCGACCGAGCTCACTTATCTCTATGTCACGGACGAGGGCAATAAACTGGTTGGCCTGGTGGTCCTGCGCGATCTAATGCTGAGCGAACCGGACGCAATTGTCGATCAGATCATGCTGACCAGGCCGTTCGCTCTTAATGTCGGTCTCTCTTTGAGCAACGCATGCGAGGCAGCGGTACGGCGTCACTACCCTGTCTACCCGGTGGTGGACGCGGAGAACCGGCTGCTCGGCCAGGTTCGCGGTTGGCGCTTGTTCGAGCAGCAAATCATCGAGGTTTCCGCCCAGTCTGGCCAGATGGTAGGTGTCCAGAAGGAGGAGCGCTCTTTTACGCCGCTGTTTTCAGCCTTCTTGAAGCGTCATCCGTGGCTGCAGTTGAACCTCCTGACGGCCTTCATGGCCGCATTCGTCGTCAGTTCGTTCACAGGAACGATCGAGAAGATCGTTGCCCTGGCGGCGTTCCTCCCGGTCTTGGCCGGGCAAAGCGGAAACACCGGCTGCCAAGCACTGGCGATGACCCTGCGTGGCCTTGCCCTGGGGGATGTGGACAAACGACCGAAGCTGCACTTGGTGATGAGAGAGGGCGCGCTCGGGATCGCCAACGGCTTGCTCGTCGGCCTTCTTGCGGCTGCGGCGATGTGGTTCTACGCCTCGAGGCAACCGGAGTCGGCGGCCCAAGCGCCCATGCTGGCACTTGTGATCCTGCTTGCCATGTCCGGATCGTGCCTCATGTCCGGAATCTCCGGCGTGCTGATCCCGTTGGGCCTGCGCCGGGTCGGCGCTGACCCGGCGGTCGCTTCGGCGATCTTCCTCACCACCTTGACCGATATTGTAGGCATGGGCCTGATGCTGGGGCTGGCCACCATACTCGTGCTGTAGCGAGGCGCGTCCAGTGACCCGTCCCTGGGAATTGGGGGCAATAAGCTGACCTCGTCGCGTTCAGCGAAATTACGAGAGCCAGATCGCATCGCGCACGCATCGTGAGAAGCACCGTCCGGCAGCTCTCGGACCCCTTGCGCAACGCGACGGAAGACCAACCGGCACGGTGGACCACCGCCTATCACACGCCAATTGCCCGGACGTACCGGGCGTATGCCCGTAGGGGATGCCGTGCGAATAACGATCGATCGCGCCGGGATAGATCCGCTTCCGCGGACCTTCCACGACTCAACGCGGTCCTCGCAGCATCGGGACGACTGTCGGCGACGAACCGACCTGGATGGCGCCGAGCGGTTCGAAGCCGTGCCGGCGGTAAAACGGAATGTTGCGCGGATTCGAGGATTCCAGATAAGCAGGCGCGTGATCGCGATCGCACCGTGCGAGTGCGTACGCCATCAGGGCTTTGCCGTGACCTTCGCCTTGGTGCGCGGGGTCGACACCGATCAGGGGCAGGAACCAATGCGGCTCGGTCGGATGGTAGGTGGCCATTTTCTCAAATACAGCCGCGGTTTCGCCGGCCAGAGAGGGCGCAACTGTACTTTGGAGGAGCGCACCAAGCTTTTTCTCGTCAGGGTGCACCCCAGGCGGGAGCCACAGCGCCGCACCAGCGTAGTCCGCGGTACAAAAGGCGCTTCCGCAAGAGAATGCCGCGCCTCCGAGCGCACGAACCATCCGCGGCAGGGCCGCAAGGAACTGGTGCGAATGAGGCCAAGTCCATCGCGCCATAGGGTCCGCCGCAAACGCCAGCACGACCGTATCGACCACCAGATTTTCATCGGCAGCGGACGCAACTCTTACTGTCTCTGACTTCACGCTATCCTCCTGACGCAGACAGTCCGACGAGGTCTGACGCATTAAGTAGCGCGATCTCGCAATCTGTCTAAGCCTCGCGCGCGATCGCGGTCCCGCTGGCCTGATATCCGGCTAGGAGCGGAACGGCAGCTACCGCACAGTCGGTCTGTTAGCTGCCGGTCCGGATGCGGCCCCATTGATGCCCATAATCGGTCTGTAGTCGAACGACGGATTTCGGGCAGCAACCGTTGCAGGCTGAACGGCTGAATAGAGGTCGTCGTTCGAAGCGATTGGGTTTCAACCCTGGGGCGGCTCCCAGCCCGGTTCGGCCATCTCGAAGGCTGCGAAATCGAAGCCTGGCGCCACGGTGCAGCCGACCAGCGTCCATTCGCCGAGGCTGCGTGCCGACTGCCACCAGCCGGCCGGCACGACGATCACCGGACCATCTTCCTGATGCATCGACAGCGCCAGCGGGGCGCCGGCATAGAAATGCCAGACCTCGGCCGCGTCCCTGACCCGGTGCCAGGCCGAAAGTTGCTCTTCCTCCAGTAGGAAATAGATCGCGGTGGAATGGCCGCGCGTCCCTTCCGCGCCGTCGCGAAAGGTCTCGGCGTACCACCCGCCTTCCGGATGCGGCTTCAGGCCGAGCGTGGCGATGATTTCGGCGGCGCTGGTCATGCGTTCAGGCTAGCACGGCTTCTTGTTCGGGCATCGGATTTTTCCCAACGCCGATCCTCACCTCGGGTCCGATGCTTTAGTTCTACTGCGTCATATCCATTGTTCATAATTGTCGCCCTTCGGCGCTGCCCCTCACCTGCTTGCCGGCATCCTCTCCCCGTATAGTGACGGGGAGAGGGACACTCTCATCCACGATTTCGCCAATTGTCAGCGCTGGAGGAAGAACGCCGGCGTCGCGGCCGCCGCGCATGTGCTCTATGTCGTGCTGTTCGCGCGCGCCGGCGGCGGGTTCGGGCTGCTCTCGGCCGAACCGTGGCGCGGAGCGATTGCCGTGGCGATGGCCGTCTTCGCGCTCGCCATGCTTCTTGCGCTCTGGCGCCGTGTCGGCCCCGCCCTGCGCCTTCCGGTCAGCGTCTATATCGCGGCAATCCTCGCCATGGGGATTTCCGCGCTCACGCTCAGCCATGTCTGGATCATCGGCGGCGCGGTTCTGTTCATGGCCTCCGACGGGCTGCTGGCCGCGGAAAAATTCCTGGCGCCCGCCATCTCGCCGCATCGCGCCTGGATGCGCCATGCGGTCTGGGTGCTGTACTACGCCGCCCAGTTGGCGATCACCCTGGGTTTTCTGCTGGGTTAGGGATCAGCCCAGGTCAAAATTCACTCGGCTGGCTGCCACCAATGGCCGGGATGGGAAGTGGAATAACGGTTTTCGAGTAGCGGCGCGCGATTGCGGACGTTCCCGTGAACAAAACCGGTTGACGGCTTTGCGCCGCATTTCGGCCTTTGGGATTAACTTGGCACCGCTTAAAAGCAGACATTGCCGACCACTAATGGCAAAACTTAGAGTCTCTTCAACGAAGCGCGGCGGTGACCGCTTCCGCCAGCGCCGCCGACGACCCGGGATTTTGACCGGTAAGCAGGTTGCCGTCCTCGACGACATGGACGGCCCAGTTCGGTCCCTGCTCAAAGACCGCGCCAGACTTGCGCAGCGTGTCGGCGAGGAGCCAGGGCGCATTGTCCGCGGTGCCGAATTCGATTTCTTCCTCGTCGGTGAGGGAAGTCATCTTGCGCCCCGCGAAAGGCCATTGGCCAGTCTCGTCCTTCGCGGCCAGTAGCGCCGCCGGGCCGTGGCAGACTGCAGCGATGATCTTCTGGTTGCGATTGGCCTCGACCAGCACGCGACCCATGTCCGGGTCCTTGTAGAGATCCTCGACCGGGCCATGCCCTCCCGGAACGACGACGGCATCGTACCGGCTCACGTCGACGTCGGCGAGGACCAGCGGCGCTTCGATACGCGCCGAATTCTTGGCCAGATAGCCGCGCATGCGTCTGGCAACTTCCTCGCCGACGGTCTTGGTATCGAGGCTGCGCTTGTCCATTGTGGGGGCGACGCCGCCCGGACTCGCGAGGTCGACCTCGAAGCCTGCCTTGATCAGCGCCTCATCGATCACCACAAACTCCTCGGCCCACACGCCGGTTTCGTAGACGGAGCCGTCCGCACGCGTCCACCTGTCAGCCGCGGAAAGAACGATCAGAATATTGGGCATCTTACTTCTCCTCAATTCGCTTGCCGTCGCTCAACTTGCCAAAATCCCCGGACCATTCGGGGGTGGTGGGCACAGTATGGCGGCGAAGCACGCATCGATGTTGCCCGAAGCTCGCCGATACTTGCCTGATTGTCCGGAGCCGGCAGGCCGGCCGCGTGAGACTCCGCGCCGGCCTGAGCTTTTCGACCCGCGAGACGGGCTGGTCGCGGTCAGATGTTCTGGCCGCCCGACACTTCGATCCGCTGCGCGGTGACCCAGCGGTTGTCGGAACCGATCAGGCTGGCGACCGCCGGACCGATGTCGTCTGGCAAACCGACGCGGCCAAGCGCGATCATGTTGGCGAAGGCCTCATTGTACGCAGGCGTGTCGCGCACCGCGCCGCCGAGAAAGTCGGTCTCGATCGCCCCGGGGGCGATTGTGTTCACTGTGATGCCGCGGCTGCCCAGTTCCTTGGCCATGTAGAGCGTCAGGATCTCGACCGCTCCCTTGGCGGCTGAATAGGCCGAGAATCCCGGATAGCTGACGCGGGTCAAGCCCGAAGAAAAGTTCACGATGCGCCCGCCATCGGCGAGCAGCGGCAGGAGCGCCTGGGTCAGGAAGAACACGCCCTTGACGTGAACGTTGAACAGGAGGTCGAACTGCGCCTCGGTCGTCTCGGCAAAGGCGGCCATTTCGCCGTGGCCGGCGTTGTTGATCAGATGATCGAACTTATCTCGGTTCCATGTCGAGTTCAGCGCCGAACGGACGCTCTTGACGAAGGCGGGAATGGCGGAGACGTCGCCGACATCGAGCTGCAGCGCGACCGCCTTGCGGCCCATGCTTTCGATCTCGGCCACCACGGCCTTGGCGCCCTCGGCGCCGCTGCGATAGGTGAGGATGACATCGCCGCTATGGCGAGCGATGCTGATGGCGGTGTTGCGGCCCAGGCCGCGGCTGCCGCCGGTGACGATCGAGATGGTGGTCATCGGTATCTCCTTGGTGATGAGCATTGTGCCCATCAGCACTATCGTCGACCGGACCCGATCCATGTTGCCGGATAGTCGGCCATTCTTGCCTGTTTCTACGCGGGGCATGTGCTGTCGCGGTGCGATGCGGGGACGCGATAGCCATTTCCCGGGCGGAGCCGAGGTCGACGGCGCTCGCTGCGAACAGCGGCCAGTCGACGAGCGACGGCGTGGCGAAAGCAGGGCAAGGGATTCAAACGCCGTCGCTGCTGCTGCTCCGTCGTTGCATATCCGCGCCGTTGGAACCGCCGAAGTGCAACTGCAGGCGGAGCAGCGCCCTGCCGCACACGCTCTCCAGGAAAAGCGTGACGGTGGCAACGAGGAGAAAGAGAAGCCCGGCGACGCCGGTGACCACCATGGCCGTGGTAACAGGGGCGGCAGGGAGATACCCCAACTGGACAAGGTACGAACCGGCGAGGCCCAGGACGGTGGTTGCAGCGAACAGGACCACTGCGGCATTCAGCAGGTCAAGTCCGCGCAACTGCAGGCGTATCCGCCGCTCCGCGAGAGTGGTCGCCGCCGCCGGGTCCGCATATTGCGACGACAACCGGTCGTCGCGAGCGGCCAGCGACGCGCGAAACTCTCGCCATTGGGTTATCGCGAGGTTGTAGCGCATCGTCGCGCCGTTTTGCAGGACGGCGCAGGCGTTCGTCAGGATCGCTGGCCCCGCTATGAAGGACAGCGGAAAGAACGGATTGTCGATGAAGGTCAACTGCACCTCCTGCGGTCTTCGTGTGGCAGCCAGTGGCCTAGCAACCCACGCCCGTCCCTAGTCCCATCAAAGAAACGTCCGATGTTGCTGGAAACTCGCGAGTTCTTGCCTATTTCTCCTCATGGCGTTGTGACGCGGGGGGACGTGGGTTACTATTCGCCCATGGCTCACACTTTGCTCGAGGCCGTACGGCGCTATGCGGAGGTACACGCAGACGCGAACGGCATTGCCCAGACGCCGATCCCGGGACTGACGCTCATTCGGCAGACGGCGCCGACCGAGTTGCAATACGCCATCAACAAGCCGCTGATCGCCATGGTGCTGCAAGGAAGCAAGCGAGTGGCCATGGGAAGCAGCACGTTCGACTTCGGCTCGGGAGAGTCTCTCCTGATCACCGCCGACGTGCCGACCGTCAGCCAGATCACGCGCGCCAACATCAGCGTTCCCTATTTCTCGCTCGTCGTCGATCTCGATCCCGCGGTGATCGAGAGCCTGGTCGTTGACATGGGTTCGCTCCCGTTCGATGCCGGCAACCCGGTCCGCGTCGATCCGACCGAAGCGGAAGTCGCCGACTCCGCATTGCGCTTGATGCGCCTCCTCGATCGGCCAGCGTCGTTGGCCGTTCTGCAGCCTCAGTTGATCCGGGAACTGCATTTCTGGCTGCTGTCGGGTCGGCACGGCGGAGCAATTCGTAGCCTCGGCGTTACCGACAGCCATGCGCAGCGCGTGGCGCGCGCGGTGGCGCTCATTCGCGCAAACGTCGCTGAGCCGCTCGGCGTGGAGCAGCTGGCGGACGCCGCCAGCATGAGCGTTTCGTCGTTCCATGAGCACTTCCGGGCCATCACGTCCCTGACGCCGCTTCAGTTCCAAAAGCAACTCAGGCTGATCGAAGCACGTCGGATGATGCTGGCCGATGGCGAGATGATCAGCAACGCGGCCTACGCCGTGGGATACGAGAGCGTCCCGCAGTTCACGCGCGAGTACGGTCGCATGTTCGGGCTGCCGCCCGCTCGCGACTTGAAAGCCGCCAGGATCCGAATCCGGCCATCGCCCGAGTTGGCCATTTCAAGTGTCAATTAACAGGCAGACGCACGCTCAATCTTGATCATCGATAGCGTGACCGAACTTCCGAAGCGGGTCACGTCACGACAATGCCCACGCCGATCCAAGCGTCCGCTCTTGAAGACCCGCAGCCTAAAGCCGCCAATCCGCTTCCGGCCCCATTGATGCCCATAATCGGTCTGTAGTCGAACGACGGGTTTCGGGCAGCAACCGTTGTAGGCTGAACGGCTGAATAGAGGTCGAATTTCGTTGTTCGAAGCGATTGGGTTTTAGGGCGTGCCTGGCTCCCAGCCCGGCGCGGCCAGCTCGAAGGCGGCGAAATCGAAGCCTGGCGCCACGGTGCAACCGACCAGCGTCCATTCGCCGAGGCTGCGCGCCGACTGCCACCAGCCGGCCGGCACGACGATCTGCGGCCGTTCGCCTGCTGCCAGCGCCGTGCCCAGCACCTGATCGATCACCGGCCCCTCTTCCTGGTGCATCGACAGCGCCAACGGGGCGCCGGCATAGAAATGCCAGACCTCGGCCGCGTCCTTGACGCGGTGCCAGGCCGATAGTTGCTCTTCCTCCAGAAGGAAATAGATCGCGGTCGAATGGCCGCGCCCGCCTTCCGCGCCATCGCGAAACGTCTCGGCATACCAGCCGCCTTCCGGATGTGGCTTCAGGCCGAGCGTGGCGATGATTTCGGCGGCGCTGGTCATGCGTTCAGGCTAGCACGGCTTGTTGTTCGGACATCGGATTTTTCCCAGAACCGGTCTCCACTTTCGGGTCCGATGCTCTAGAAATTGTCCTTGCGCTTGCGTATCTCGGCGAACACTTCGGCGTCGGTGGCCTTTTCCATGCCGAGATGCTTGCGGATTGCCGGGTCGTGCCAGCGCAGGAATGGATTGGTCGACAGTTCCTCGCCGATCGTGGTCGGCAGCGTCGGCTTGTCGTCGGCGCGCAGTGCCTCGATCTTTGCGGCGCGTTCCTTCAACGCCGAATTGGTCGGGTCGACCGTCAGCGCGAAACGGGCGTTGGCGAGCGTGTATTCATGGCCGCAATAGACGACCGTTTCGGCCGGAAGGGCGGCGAGCTTCTTCAGCGAATCATACATCACCGGCGGCTTGCATTCGAACAGCCGGCCGCAGCCCAGCGCAAACAGCGTGTCGGCGGTGAACGCCACTTTCGAAGCCGGCAGATGATAGGAGACATGGCCCGCCGTGTGGCCCGGCGTCTCGATGACCTCGATCTTTTCGTCACCGAGGCGGATGACCGAGCCCTGGGCCACGGTCTTGTCGATGCCGGGGATCTTTGCCTCTTCGGCCTTCGGCCCGATAATGCGCAGCTTGAAACGGTCCTTCAGCGCCAGATTGGCCTCGACGTGGTCGGCATGGTGATGGGTGATCAGGATCATCGTCGGCGTCCAGCCGGTGCGCTCGATCGCGGCCAGGATCGGCGCCTCCTCGGGCGCATCGATGATCGCGGTCTGGCCGCTTTTGGGGTCATGCACGAGCACGCCGAAATTGTCGCTGCGGCACATGAATTGTTCGATCTCAACCGGCATATCGCATCTCTCCACCAGAGCGGCGTCCAGTCGGATGCACGGCGCTCTAACACTTTTTATCCGCCGCATCGTGCTTTCGAGATCGAAACCGATTTCGGGCCGATGCAGCAGTCGTCGCAGACATAGGGCGCTTGCCCGCATATGTCATCCGCCTTTTGTTGAACTTGGGCGGCATCGAAGCTACCGTCCGGCGCATGCATTCCGACATCGTCGACCTTCGTTCTTTCTATTCGACCACGCTCGGGCGGCTCGCCGAGCGCTCGATCACCATGGCGCTGTCCTCGATATGGGCCGTCGTGCCCAACGAGCGGCTGGTCGGCCTCGGCTATACCTTGCCGTGGCTGGAGCGATTCGGCGCCGATGCCGAGCGTGTCTTCGCCTTCATGCCGGCGACGCAAGGCGCGGTGGTCTGGCCGGTCACGGGACCGACCGCGACGGCGCTGGTCTTCGACGAGGAACTGCCGCTGGTCGATTCCTGCATCGACCGCATGCTGCTTGTCCATTCGCTCGAACATGTGGAGAACCCGCGCGAGACGCTGAACGAGATCTGGCGGGTGCTGTCGCCGGCCGGGCGCGTCGTCATCGTCGTGCCCAACCGGCGAGGCGTCTGGGCCCGTTTCGAGCACACGCCGTTCGGCAATGGCCGGCCCTTCTCGCGCGGCCAGCTCACCGAATTGCTGCGCGAAACGAATTTCACGCCTGCGGCCTGGTCCGATGCCCTGTTCTTCCCGCCATCGCGACGGCGCTTCATGATGCGGTTCCACAATGTGCTGGAACGCGCCGGCCGGCGGTTCTGGCCGATCTTTTCCGGTGTCATCGTGGTCGAGGCGCAGAAGCGGCTCTATCAGGGCGTGCCGGTCGCCCAGCGCGCTTCGCGCCGCGTCTTCGTGCCGGTTTTCTCGCCGCATGGCGCCACCAGGCTCGGTCGGCTGCCGCAGGCCGCCGACGGACCGTCTTCACCCACAAGGGTGACGCGTTCGTGATCGGGCTTGCGCTTTTTCCTAACTATCTGTCGAAAGCGGGTTTGCAGCCCGATTGAAGACGCGGGCCGCCAATGCCCGTGACCGGTTCCAGTGCCGCTTCCGAACGCAGGGATCTCACTCATGGCTGATCATCCAGATGACATGGCCCGCGCGTCGGTCGAGGCCAGCAGCCTGCGCGACCAGCTCGCGACGATCAGGCTGGCGCTGGCGGCTTCGCCGGTGCGCAAATATCTGCTCTGGCTCTCTATCGGCATCGTCGCCGTCATCGTTGCGACCTCGGTCGGGCAGGTTCTGCTCAATCGCTGGAACCAGCCTTTCTACGACGCGCTGGCGCGGCGCGACATGCAGGGCTTCCTGCATCAGCTTCTCGTCTTTGCGGCAATAGCCGGGACGCTGCTGGTGCTCAATGTCGGTCAGACCTGGCTCAACCAGATGATCCGGCTGAAGTTGCGCGAGGCGCT
>NZ_PZJX01000034.1 GCF_003034915.1 Mesorhizobium helmanticense
CGACCTGATCGGCGAATGGATGCTGCCGGCGCGTGCCTTCCGGCTGACCCATGCCGGCGCCATCGGCGTCAATCCCGATCAGCGCATACAACAGGATGTCGGGCATCTTTCCGATCTTTCGACCGATCTCGGCGTCGGGCTGCTGCAATCCTTCATCCTGCTCGCGTCGTTCATCGGCGTGCTATGGTCGCTGTCCTCCGGCTTCGTCTTCCATATCGGCGGCCATTCGCTGGCGATCCCCGGCTACATGGTCTGGGCGGCGATCCTTTATGCCGGCATCGCCTCCTGGCTGAGCTGGCTGGTCGGGAGGCCGCTCATCCGTTTCAACAGCGATCGCTATTCGCGCGAGGCGGAGCTGCGGTCCTCGGTGGTTCGCGTCAACGAAAATATCGATGCCATAGCGCTCGCGCATGGCGAGGTCGATGCCAGACGCCAGCTTGAACTCGACCTTGGCACGGTGCTGGGCGCCATGCGGCGGATCTACCATGCCCAGATCAACCTGTCCTGGGTCACCGATACCTATGGCTGGATCACCGTCGTCGCGCCCATCCTGGTCGCGTCGCCGGTCTATTTCGCCGGCGATATCAGCTTCGGCGGGCTGATGATGGCGGTCGGCGCCTTCAACCAGGTCAATGCGTCGCTGCGCTGGTTCATCAACAATATCGGCGCCATCGCCGACTGGCGCGCCACGCTGATGCGCGTCGCCGACTTCCGCATCGCGCTTGGCGAAACGGATGTGCTCCACGACACGGAAAGCCGCATCGAGTTCGGCGAAAACCCGGATGGCCGCCTGACCTTCGAGAAGCTCGAAATTGCCTCGCCCGACGGATGCACCAAGCTTGCCGAGCCGCATGTCGAAATCAGCGCCGGCGAGCGCGTCATGATCACCGGCGATCCGCGCGCCGGCAAGACACTGTTCTTCCGTGCCATCGCCGGCCTGTGGCCGTGGGGAAGCGGGCGGATCGGCATGCCGGCCAAGGAAATACCTGCCTTCGTTCCGCGCACCCCCTATTTCCCGCTCGGCACGCTGCGCGATGTGCTCAATCACGTGGACGGCACCGCCAAGGTCGACGATGCCGAGATCTCGGCGGTGCTCGCCGAGGTCGGTCTCGAGCGCCTGTCGTCCTCGCTCGACCGTTCCGCGCGCTGGGAGCATGAACTCAGCGATGACGAGCAGCGCCTGCTGGCCTTTGCCAGGCTCGCCTTGCGGCGGCCGAAATGGGTGATCATCGACGAAGCGCTGGATACGTTCGACGGCGCGACGCTGAGACGGGTGCTGTCGATGCTGGAAACGCGTCTTGCCGGTGCGACCATCCTCAACATCGGCCGTGGCCAGCACAACATCCAGTTCTTTCCGCGCTCACTGACGATCGTCAAGGATGCCGGCCGCCCGGCTCTCAAGCCGGCCAGTGTCAGGGCCGGGGCGATCGAGCCGCCGCCGGCCGTTGCAGTGCGCCGGAAGAAGAAGTAGCCGGCTTCATCCAGCCAGCTTTATTTCGCCGCGATCGCAGGGGAAATTGTCGGCATCGTTGCAAAGCCTGCGAGGCTTTAGATCATGCTCGACGCGATCAGCCTGCTTGCCTGCCTTGCCTGCGCCCAGGCAGCGCCTGTTGCCACCCCTCTGGCCGCACCCGCCAATGGTATGGCCGTGGACGTCGAACTGGTGCTGGCGGTCGACATTTCGCAGTCGATGGATGAAAACGAGTTTGCCCTGCAGCGGGCCGGCTATGTCGAGGCGCTGCGCCACCCCGACTTCATCAAGGCGGTGCGCTCGGGCACCACCGGCCGCATTGCGCTGGCCTATTTCGAATGGGCAGGCACCGTCCGCGACGATGCGGTGATTGCCTGGCAGGTCATCGACGATGCCGAGAGCGCCAACGCTTTCGCCGACAGGATCGAGGCCCGCCCGTTCAGGAGCTTTCGCGCCACCTCGATCTCCGGCGCGCTCGCCTTCGGCACGGAGCTGCTGGATGGAGCCGCTTTTGAAGCGGCGCGCAGGGTCATCGATATTTCTGGCGATGGCCCGAACAATATCGGCCTGCCCGTCACCATGACACGCGACGCCGCGCTGGCGAAGGGCATCGTCATCAACGGCCTGCCGATCCTGATCAGCCCGTCGCCGACCTTCAGCCATCTCGACCGGTACTATGCCGAATGCGTGACCGGCGGACCGGGCTCCTTCGTGCTGCCGATCTACGCGGCATCCGAATTCACCACCGCCATACGCCGCAAGCTGATTCTCGAAGTCAGCGGCGCTCCTTGGGCGGATTCCTGGCCGGTCCGGATCGATGCGGCGGCGCCGATCGACTGCTTGCAAGGCGAGCGCGACCGGCGGTTTTTCTCAGATCCGTTTTTCCCCGAACTCGACCGGTGACACTTCGCAGCGAAGTTCTGCATTTATGCAAGTCGTTATCCCAAAACCGCTACGCACTTTTGGGCGACATGCATTAGGCGGGCCGTGCGCCATACTTGCTGCGGAACTCGTCATAGAGATCGCGCCGCCAGCGCCGGCCGCCGACATAGCCGCGCAGCAATTGCGGCAAGGAGTAGCCGAGCGCTTTCGACGAGCGGTTGGCCAGATAGCCGGCAAATGCCTGCGAGACCCTGCCTTTCATCGTGTCGGCAATGATCTGGCGCGCGATCATGTAGGGCGGAATGTCGGGATAGCGGTCGATGATATAGGGGTGCTTGCAGATCAGGTTCGCATAGGCTTCGACATAGCCGTCGCGCTGGCCGGAGATCGAATTCTCCGAATTGTACTTTTTCCAGTCGACGTCTTCGGACAGTTGCGCGCCACTGCGGCGAGCCAGGCGCAACAGCAATTCGCGATCCTGCATCCGCGCTATATCGCTGTCGTAGCCGCCGATCGCCAGCAAGGCCTCGCGCCGGGCCGTTATCGCCGACCCGGCAATGAAAATCGTTTGCGCCACCAATGCCCGTTCCAGCGTGTCCCGGCTCAGGAACGCGTCGCGGTTTATGCAGTTGGTGCTGCGGCCACCCTTGAGGGACACGAACGAGCTGATCAGGATTTCGAGCGTTGGGTTCTCCTCGAACCAGGCCAGTGTCCGCTCCAGCCGGTTCGGCAGATAGACGTCGTCGGAATCAAGGAAGGTGACAATCGGCGCCCGCGCGCGTTCGATGCCGGCATTGCGGGCGGCATTGGCGCCCCGCCATTTCGCGCCGACATAGATCAGGCGGGGATCGGGGATGGCCGCAAGCGCGGCTTCCGTGCCATCGGTCGAGCCGTCGTCGACGACAATGTGCTCGAAGCGGGTGAAGTTCTGCGCCAGCACGCTCTCGACGGCGCGCAGGACTTTGCTGCGCCGGTTGTGGGTCGGCGTTATCACTGTGATGAGCGGAGCGGGATTCATCGTCTCGGGCATGTCGCCTCGGCGCGTTCCAACCGAATGGATTTGATATTCGCCTTCCATGCCCGTCCCAGGTCGCGTTCAGCGGGACCGTACAAAAAAGAAGCACCGGTGTCACGCCAAAGTGAACGGTGGTCGATCCGATGTGGCGAATTTGCAACTCGGCGCTCAACGGCGCCACCCTTGGCCGATATGTATTCCGTGGCTTCGGGGTAGATTTCATGACCTCTGAAGTACATTTCATGACCTTGGAGGCACATTTCATGACCTCTGAGGTAATCGACCAGCGTCCGGCGTGTCGGCAAACTTCCCTGCATGAAGCCTGTTGTTCAGCTTCGATTGCAAGGGAGTTTCGTCATGACCGCTTACGCCGTTGCCCATATGCGTCAGGCCACGATGGGGCCTGGGATCGTCGAATATCTGCACAGGATCGACGCCACGCTGGAGCCCTTCGGCGGCCGTTTTCTGGTCCATGGCGGCGACGTGGAGGTGATCGAGAACGAGTGGCCGGGCCACCTCATCATCATCGAATTCCCCGACAGGGAGCATGTGCGCGGATGGTACAATTCGCCGGCCTACCAGGCGATACTGGCCTTGCGCACGGACAATTCCCGAGCCGACGTGGTGTTCGCCGACGGCGTCGAACATCCGCACAAGGCAACGGATGTCCTGAAGTAGGCGTATCGCCGGGCGCGAGTTTTATCGCTTCAGCAGGAACACCGCTTGCTGGCCGAAGAAATTCCAGAACCACCACGGCATGGAGAGGCCGATCTTCTGGCCGTTGCCGTCGAGCGCGGTCGCCTTTTCGACAGTGGCGCCGAGTTCGTCGCACAGATTGACGAAGTCGCGAATGGTGCAGAAATGAATGTTGGGCGTGTCGTACCAGGAGTAGGGCAAGTCGTCGTTCACCGGCATCCGCCCATGGACGAACAGCGAGAGGCGCACCCGCCAGTGACCGAAATTGGGGAAGGAGACGATGGCGCGGTTGCCGATCCTGAGCAGTTCGTCGAGCACCAGCTTGGGGTTGCGGGTCGCCTGCAGCGTCTGCGACAGGACGACGAAATCAAAGCCCTTGTCGGGATAGAATTCGAGATCCTTGTCGGCGTCGCCCTGGATGACGGAGAGGCCGCGCGCCACGCATTCGTTGACGCCGCGCTGCGACAATTCCATCCCGCGGCCGTCGACCTGCTTGGTGTCCTGCAGCAATTCGAGCAGCAGGCCGTCGCCGGAGCCGACATCCAGCACCCGCGACTGCGGCGGGATGAGATCGGCGACGACTTCGAGGTCGACGCGCTGGGCGCGATTGACGCTCATAGGGCTGCCCCTTGTGTGGCGCATGATCCCGATCCGGAAAGTCTGCAACTTTTCGGGGTCATGCGCTGAGCCCTCTGGCGCGCGCGGCCGAGGCGATGAAGCCGTTGATGGCGGCGAACAGCTCCGGCTCGTCGAGCAGGAAGGCGTCGTGGCCGCGGTCGGTCTCGATTTCGACGAAGGAGACCGACGCGCCGGCCGCGTTCAGCGCATGGACGACCGAGCGGCTCTCCTCGGTCGGGAACAGCCAGTCGCTGGTGAAGGAGACCAGGCAGAAGCGGGTCCTGGTGCCGGCGAAGGCGTCGGCCAGCCGTCCGCCATGGTCGGCGGCAAGGTCGAAATAGTCCATCGAACGGGTCATGTAGAGATAGGAATTGGCGTCGAAGCGGTCGACGAAGGTCATGCCCTGATGGCGCAGGTAGCTTTCGATCTGGAAATCGGCGTCGAAACCGAAGGTGAGCGCTTCGCGGTCCTGCAGATTGCGGCCGAATTTCCGATGCAGGGCCGCCTCCGACAGATAGGTGATGTGGGCGGCCATGCGCGCCACCGCCAGCCCCTTTTCAGGCCGCTTGCCAAGCTCGAAATATTTGCCGCCATGCCAGTCGGGGTCGGCCATGACAGCTTGCCTGCCGACCTCGTGGAAGGCGATGTTCTGCGAGGAATGGCGGGCGCCGGTGGCGATCGGCAGCGCCGAGAAGACGCGTTCCGGATAGCTCGACGCCCATTGCAGCACCTGCATGCCGCCCATCGAGCCGCCGAGCACGCAGAACAGTTTTTCGATGCCGAAATGGTCGATCAGCATGAGCTGCGCCCGCACCATGTCGCGGATGGTGATGACCGGCAGATCGAGCCCGTAGGGCTTGCCGGTGGCGGGATTGATCGAGGCGGGACCGGTGGAGCCGAGGCAGCCGCCGATGACGTTGGAGCAGATGACGAAGAAGCGGTTGGTGTCGATGATCCTGCCAGGGCCGATCAGCACCTCCCACCAGCCGGGCTTGCCGGTCACCGGATTGGTGTTGGCGACATGCTGGTCGCCGGTCAGGGCGTGGCAGACGAGGATGGCGTTGGAGCGGGCGTCATTGAGGGTGCCGTAGGTCTGGTAGGCGATCTGGAACGGCGACAGCAGCGTGCCGGCGTCGAGCTTGAGCGGCTTGTCGGCGCCAAAACGCAACACGGGGCTCGACGGCTGGTCGGCCTCATTGTTGGTTTTTCGAGCGCGCAGAGCGGCCATCACATCCTCTTACACGGCTTTGCGAAGATCGCTTGCGATCGTCGCGCCGATGCGGTCGTCCGGCCGGCTGCGGACAACAAAAAACCGGCAACGCCATCGCAAAGCCGGTTACAGGATGCAAACGGCCCTTTAGCGAGTTGTTTAACGTGGCTGCAAGCCGACCGGCCAAATCACCACGGAACCTGCTGCCCTTCTAGAACTCGCGCGTCGCGCCGTCAACGGCCAGTTGCTCGCACCACTGCCACCCCTCGACATTCCGGGCCATGGCTTGTATTTCCGCTGCGGCTTCCGGACGGAAGCACTCTCGACGGATTTTCGCGACATGAATCAGAGACCGGACAAGGCACGGCCAACGCCCCGCGCGGGGATCATGGACATCGAAGCCTATGTGCCGGGCAAGAGCACGGCGCCGGCCGGCGTCGCCAAAGTCCACAAACTGTCGTCGAACGAGAACCCGCTCGGCCCCTCGCCGAAGGCGATAGAAGCCGCGCGCGAGGTCGCAGCCAGGCTCGACGTCTATCCCGACGGCACCGCCAGGCGCCTGCGCGAGGCGATCGCCGAGGTGCACGGCCTGAATGCGGCAAACATCATCTGTTCCAATGGTTCCGACGAGATCCTGGGCCTGCTGGCGCAGACCTATCTGGCGCCGGGCGACGAAGCTATTTTCACCGAACACGCCTTCATGGTCTACAAGATCTACATCCAGTCGGCAGGTGCTGTCCCGGTGTCGGTCAAGGAGACCGACGAGCGCGCCGACGTGGATGCGATATTGGCGGCCGTCACACCGCGTACCAGGATCGTTTTCCTCGCCAATCCCAACAACCCGACGGGCACCTATTTGCCGTTCCAGGAGGTGCGTCGGCTGCATGCCGGGCTGCCCAAAAACGTGCTTCTGGTGCTGGACGCGGCTTACGCCGAATATGTGCGCCGCAACGACTATGAAGCCGGCATCGAGCTGGTCGGCGGCGCCGAGAACGTGGTCATGACCCGCACCTTCTCCAAGCTCGGGCTTGGCGGCGCGCGGATCGGCTGGATGTACGGGCCCATGCATATCGTCGATGCGATCAACCGCATTCGCGGTCCCTTCAATGTCAATGCGACGGCGATCGAGGCCGGCATTGCCGCGATCCGCGACCGCGCCCATGTCGAGCGCAGCGTGGCGCATAACGAGACCTGGCTCGCCTGGCTGAGCGAAGAGCTGACGAAGCTCGGGCTGCGGGTGACGCCGAGCGTCGGCAATTTCATCCTCATCCATTTTCCCGAGGACAAGAAGCATTCGGCGGCCGCCGCGGACGACTATCTCACCCAGCGCGGCTACATTTTGCGGCGTGTTTCCGGCTACGGCTTCCCGCATGCGCTACGCATGTCCATCGGCACCGAAGAGGCCAATCGCGGCGTTGTCGCCGCACTCACGACATTCCTGAAAAGCTGAGACAATGACATCACCGATGTTCGATAAGATCGCGCTGGTCGGCATCGGCCTGATCGGCTCGTCTCTGGCCCGCGTCATCCGCCGCGAGGGCCTGGCGCGGCATGTTGCCATCGCGACGCGTAGCGAAGCGACGCTGGCGCGGGCGAGCGAACTGGACCTCGGCTCCTCCTACACCATGGATGCCAGGGAAGCGGTCCGCGATGCCGATCTGGTCATCGTTTCGGTGCCGGTCGGGTCCTCTGGCGAAGTCGCCGAGGAGATCGCGCCGGCGCTGAAAAAGGGCGCCATCCTCACCGATGTCGGTTCGACCAAGGCATCGGTCATCGCACAGATCGAACCGCATGTGCCCGATGGCGTGCATTTCATCCCCGGCCATCCACTGGCCGGCACGGAGAAATCGGGGCCGGACGCCGGCTTCGCCGAGCTGTTCGAAAACCGCTGGTGCATCTTCACGCCGCTGCCCGGCACCGATCCCGCGGCCCTGGAAAAGCTTTCGGAATTCTGGCGCCGCTGCGGGTCCAACATCGACACGATGGATCCGCAGCATCACGACATGACGCTGGCCATCGTCTCGCATCTGCCGCACATCATCGCCTACAACATCGTCGGCACCGCCGACGACTTGCAGTCGGTGACCAAGTCCGAAGTCATCAAATATTCGGCTTCCGGCTTTCGCGACTTCACTCGCCTTGCCGCTTCCGACCCGACCATGTGGCGGGACGTCTGCCTGCACAACAAGGACGCCATCCTCGAAATGCTGGCGCGGTTCTCGGAAGACCTCGCCTCGCTGCAGCGGGCCATCCGCTGGGGCGACGGCGAAAAGCTGTTCGACCTGTTCACGCGCACCCGCGCCGTGCGCCGCTCGATCATCGAGGCAGGCCAGGATATCGATGCGCCGGATTTCGGCCGACAGGCCGTCGAGCACCCCGTAAAACAGTAGTCCGTCTCGACGGCGGGCCGTCAGTCCGCCGGCCAGTGAGCCGCCATCATGGCCAGCGTCTCGGCCCGGTCCGGCGCGCCCAGCCTGCCGCCGAAGCGCAGGCATTTGAGAGCGGCGGCGGCGCTGGCAAAACGCAAGGCCTGCTCGACCGGCATGGCTTCCGCCAAGGCGACGGCAAAGGCGCCGTGAAACACGTCGCCAGCGGCCAAAGTGTCCACCGCCTTGATCCGCGGCGCCGCGACATGGCGCACGGATTGCGCCGGGCGATCGAACCACCAGCTTCCCGCCGCGCCGCCGGTCACCGCGACGAAGGCGTCTGTGCGGCTGGCGAGATCGGCGCAGGCGGTCTCCGGGTCCAAGGCCTGGCCACAGACGATGCGCGCCGCCGATTCCGAAGCAACGATGTGCGAGGCCAGCGGCAGCAAACGCTCCAGGACCTCGAGCGGCGCGGTGTCGGCGTCCAGTATCGCCGGCCGGCCGATGGCGCGCGCCGCCGCCAGCGCCAGGGCGGCAGCGCCCGGCCAGCGTACATCGACCAGCACGGCGTCGAATGCCGAGAGGTCAGCGACAGGCAGGATCTCGGGGTCGGCCTGTGCCCGTTTGTCGTAGAAAGGGACAATGATACGCTCGCCATGGGCATCGACCAGGATGGCCGCCAGCGCCGATCGTGCGCCAGGAACGCGTCGGACAAGGCTGCAATCGACGCCTTCTGCCTCGATCTCGGCGACCAGCCGGTCGCCGACGGCGTCATCTCCGGCGCTCGCCCAGAGCGATACCGCCGCGCCGAGGCGTCGCGCGGCGCAGGCGGCACTTGTCGCCATGCCCGAGGCGATCTGCACCCCGTCGGTGGCTATGAATTTGCCCTGATGCACGGGCAGGGTCTCGACACGAAGGATCGTGTCGAGGGTGAATGCGCCAACGCTGAGGAGCCTGACCGGTTTTTTCATGGGTCAATCGACCGACTTGATCTTGCCCAGCGGGATGAAACCCAGCGAGGCCTTGCCTTTGACGATCCTCAGCGGCATCGACGGTTCGTTGCCGAGCAGGGCCAGTCCGGCAAAGCCGGTTTCAATCTGGCTTTTCTGCTCTGGGATAGCCGCGCCGAGGATTGCCGCAACGGCTTTCGGGTCGTTCAGCTTGATCACCAGGTCGGCATCGATCAGGCCGTCGGCATTGACCGATATCGGTCCGGAAACGGTTACGCGAGCGGTCCCCGACGAGAGATCGAGCTTGGTGATGTCGACAGCCTGGCCGCGCAGGCTCCTGGCTTGCGTCTTGATCAGAGCCACGCCGTTCTTCAAAGTCACGTCGCCGCTGCCGTCGAGCGGCGGCAGCACACGCCCATCGATGGCTTCCGGGTCGATTTCGAGATCGCTAAAGCTGCCGATATAGCCGATGTCCTGGCCATTCGGACTGAGTTGCCCGGCCGCCGTGCCTGTGCTGAACAGCTCGACCGGATCGGTGCCATCCGCCGGGTCGGTCTGGCCGGACAGGCCTTCGGTCTCCAGCGAAACGCGCCGCGGCAAGGGCCAGGACAATTTTGCGCTCGCCTGCAGATTGTCCCAGTCGATCCACAGCGGCGCCATACCCGGGAACGAGGTTCTGAGCGGCCCGCGCAATTCGGCAAAAGGCGACAGGATCTGGGTGATCCGCGTGACGGCGTTGAGACTGCCGCTCGAAACGGCGACATTCCTGGTGTCGTCCTGATACGCCAGATTGTCACAGGAAATGGCAAAGCTCAGCGGATAGCCGCCGACTGTGAGATTGGCGCAGTCAGCCTCGATGCCATTGCCGTTGAGCTCGGTGACGGCCTTGTCGGTTTCGCTCCTGACCTTGTCGGCCAGGTAGAACCAGCCGGCGCTGTAGATGCCAAACAGCACTGCAACGAAGGCGGCAAGCCAGAAGAGGCGGCGGCGAAAATTCGGCGGGCGCTCTTCACTTGACGTCATGCTGCGGCTCTCGTTAACGCGTGTTGCAGGAATCGCTTCCGGCAACAGAGATAGACGGAGACGATTGAAAAGACACCGATTCCGGTGCGGTGCTGCAGTCAGGCTTGGCGATATGGGCGATTTTTGGGTTTTTGGCTATGGTTCACTGATCTGGCGGCCGGGATTTGCGCATGTCGAGACGCGGCGCGCGCGCCTCCACGGCTACCGCCGGTCGCTCTGCGTCTATTCCTATGTGCATCGCGGCACGCGCGAGCGGCCCGGCCTGGTGCTCGGCCTCGATCGCGGCGGCTCCTGCGTCGGACTGGCTTTCCGCGTCCCCAGTGACCTGCGCGACGAAGTCATCGCCTATCTGCGTGAGCGCGAGCTGGTCACCAGTGTCTATCTCGAGCGCATGCTGCGGGTCCGCCTCGACGACAGCGATACAGGCGCGGACAGGACGGTCGAGGCGGTCGCCTATGTCGTCGACCGCGACCATGAGCAATATGCCGGCGCGCTGGATGAAGCGGACGCGGCGCGCGTGGTTCGCGGCGCCGTCGGCCGGTCGGGAAAGAACGAGGACTATGTATCGAACACGCTGGAGCATCTCGAGGCGCTGGGCATCCGTGACCATTGGCTGGAAGAGGTGGCGCGACAGGTCGCGCCTTTGTGAAGCACTGGTGGGGTGTAAAGGACGACCTGGCCTTTGACCTCCGTGCCGCACGACATAGGTTAAGCGCAGTCGGGCGCTTTCCCGTCCGAGCTTTCCCATCCTCATGGAGATCAGCCTTGCAGAAACGTCGTCTCGGTCAAACCGACCTGTCCATCGCGCCGCTGGTTCTGGGCGGCAACGTCTTCGGCTGGACCGCCGACGAGAAAACCTCCTTCGACCTGCTCGACCGGTTCGTCGACGCCGGCCTCAACGCCATCGACACCGCCGATTCCTATTCGCGCTGGATTGCCGGCAACAAGGGCGGCGAATCGGAAACCATCATCGGCAAATGGATGAAGAGCCGCGGCAATCGCGACAAGGTCGTGGTGATCACCAAGGTCGGGTCGGATATGGGGCAGGGCAGGAAGGACCTTTCCGCCGCCTATATCGAAAAAGCCATAGACGCGTCGCTGAAGCGGCTGCAGACCGACGTCGTCGACCTCTATCTGTCGCATTGGCCGGATCCGGCCACGCCTTACGAGGAAACGCTCGGTGCCTATCAGAAGCTGTTGGCCAAGGGCAAGATCCGCTACGCTGGCGCCTCGAACCTCGATGCCGGCCAGTTGCGTGCCGCGCTCGACGTGGCAAGCCTGCGCGGCCTGCCTCGCTATGCGGTGCTGCAGCCGGAATACAATCTCTACGACCGCTCATCCTTCGATGGGGCGTTGCACGATCTGTGCGTGGCCGAGGAAATCGGCGTCATCACCTATTTCAGCTTGGCCAAGGGGTTTTTGAGCGGCAAGTACCGCAGCGAAGCCGATCTCGGCAAAAGCGCACGCGGCGGCGGCGTCAAGGATTATCTCAATGCGCGCGGCATGCGCATCCTGGCCGCCCTCGATGCGGTATCGGCCCGGCATTCGGCCAAACAGGCGGAAGTGGCGCTCGCCTGGGTGATAGCGCGACCCGGCGTGACCGCCCCGATCGCCAGCGCCACGACGCTCGATCAGGTCGACAGTCTGGTGCGCGCGGCATCGTTGAAGCTCGGACCGGACGACATGGCCGAACTCGACAAAGCGAGCGCGTAGCCCAAATCTCAAGCTGCTTGTCCTCCTTGGACATTCCAGCACCAAATTTAGGCATCCCGGCTGGGATGCACGATCGTTCAAGACATCCGGCGCAGCCCTGCCATACCGTCCCTGCATCGTCGCAAGATGCGGGGACGGCAGGTGGCCGAGCAGATCGTATCCAATCCGGAACTATGGCAGCACTTGCTCGCGCTTGTCCTGGCATCGACGGTCGTCATGGGCAGTCCGGGACCGGCGACGATAAGCGTCGCCGCTGTCGCGGCCGCCTTCGGTCCGCGCCACTCGCTCCGCTACACCTGCGGCGTCGTTCTTGGCACCATCGCCGTGCTTTTGGTGGTGACGACGGGCGTCATGGCAGTGCTCGCCTCCGTGCCGAAACTCACGCCGCTGCTGACCGCGGCGTCGGCGGCCTACATTCTCTACCTTGCCTTCAAGATCGCAGTGGCCCCACCCGGGGCGGCGCGCGCCGTCGGGGCCGCGCTTCCCACCTTCCTGGGCGGGTTCCTGCTGGCCATCGCCAACCCAAAAGCCTATGTGGCGATTGCCGCCGTGTTCGCCGGTACGTCCGACCTCGACACGCGGCTCAAACTGGCGGTCCTGGCTTTGATGATCGTCGTCATCCATATCCTGTGGCTTCTCGCCGGGGCAGCGTTCGCGCGCTTCCCGCGCAGGCCCCGCGCCTCGCGGATCATCAATTTGATCTTCGCGGCGACGCTGGTCTTAACCACGGCGCTGGCTGCGTTTTCCTGAGGTCAATCCATTTCAGCCGAAAAAGCCTGAATCAGGCTTCTTTTTCGCGGCCGCGCCCAGTTCAGCCAGCCGCTTCACCGCCGTCGGCGGCATGGGCGGCGGGTCTGGCGAGCGTGAGGCTTCGACGAGCAGCTGGTCGCAAGCGGCTTCCGTCTCGCCGATCAGCCGTTCCATGAATGCCTCCTTGTCCAGTCCGGGCGGGATCGGTGGCAGGAAGCGGGCCTTGATCGTGCCGGGATAGCGCATGAATTTCCGGCGTGGCCAATAGAGGCCGGCGACATGAGCGACCGGCACCACTGGCACGCCAAGCTGCGCGTAGAGCTCGACGATGCCGTATTTGTAAGCCGGTTCGTCGCCCGGCGCACGGCGCGTGCCCTCGGGATAGATGATCAGCTGGCGCGGGTTGCGCGCCATCTCCTGCCTGGTGGCGGCGACCACCGCTTTGAGCGCTTTCGAGCGGCTGCCGCGGTCGACCGGGATCATCCGCATCTTCATGATGTACCAGCCAAAGAAGGGGATCCAGGTCAATTCGCGCTTGAGGATATAGAGCGGGTCCTTGAGGAAGGGGAAGAAGGCGATCGCGTCCCAGAAGGACTGGTGCTTGGGCGCCAGGATGAAGGAGCCTTCGGGCAGGTTTTCCAGCCCGGTGATGTCGTTTCCGGTGCTGGCGATCTTGTCGTAGAGCCACATCGAGGTGCGCGACCAGAATTTCGGCACGAACCAGGCGCGGTGGCGGGGCGACAGAAAATAGTAGGGCGTCCAGAGGATCATCTGGACGATCAAATTGACGTAGAAGACGAGGTTGAACGCCAGCGAGCGGATATAGAGCATGTGGGAAGTGCCCGGTGAGGAGGTGTGCGTTGGTTACACCAAGCGCGGGCAAAAAGGAAACGGCACGATGGCGCGGATCGGTCCGGCCGGCAATGAGCTGCCGTTCAGCTCTTCTTCTCCCAGTCTACCACGTCGCCTGCGCCAGGTGCTCCCTGAGGCGTGGGGCGGCGAAATCGAGGAAGGCGCGCAGCTTCACCGGCAGCAGGCCCTGGCCGGCATGCACGAGGTTCACCGGCCATGGCTGCGGCTCGAACGCCTCCAGCACCGGGCAGAGCGTACCCGAGCGGACCGCGGCGGCGATCTGGTAGGAAAGCACTCTTGTCACGCCGACACCGGCAATCGCGGCATCGATTGCCGCTTCCGCGGTGTTGACCCGAAGCCTGGAACGGATCGGGACGGCGCGTTCGGTCTTGCCTGTGGCGAAAGTCCATGTGGCAGGAGAGGTCAGCCCCTCGAAGGCTATGCAGTTGTGCGCGGCAAGATCGTTCGGGGTCTTCGGTGTACCGCGTTCGGCCAGATAGGCCGGGCTCGCGCAGACGACGCGACGGATCGAGCCGACGCGGATGGCGACCAGGCTTGAATCGGGAAGCTGGCCGATGCGGATGGCGAGATCGATATGTTCCTCGATCAACTGGGTTATCCGGTCCGCAAGCGTCAGGCGGATGTCCACGTCGGGGTAGGCTGCGAGGAAACCGGTGACGACCGGCAACACGTGCAGTCGGCCGAAGACGATCGGCGCGGTGACGATCAATTCGCCGGTCGGGGTGCTGTATTCGCCGGCGGCGGCACGCTCGGCCTCGCCGACCTCACCCAGAATGCGGCGGCAGGCGGCGAGATAGGCTTGGCCGGCATCGGTCAGCGTCAGCCGCCGCGTCGAGCGATTCAGGAGACGCGTCTCCAGATGCCGCTCCAGATCGGAGACCTTGCGGCTGACCGTTGCAAGCGGCATGCCGAAATGGCGCCCCGCCGCCGAAAGGCTGCCGGCCTCCGCGGCGGCGACGAAAAGCGACATGGCTTCGAAACGATCCATAGGTTCTTCCGGAAAATGGAAGGATGGATTGCATATATGCCATCTGCATCCGAAAGATGGAAGGTTCTATTTAGGGCGGATTATGGTTCGAGGCTTTGCCTGAAGGAGGCTTCATGAACGCCCATGCTTTCACCAGCGACGTCGCCTTTACACCGACCGTCAAGGCGATCCAGGCTCGCAAAGGCTCCCGCGAGGCCTATGCCCGTGTCGAGGAGCGCGGTGGCTGGCAGGCCAGTATCACGCCCGATCTCGCCGCCTTCATCGAGGCGCAGACCAGCGTCTTCCTCTCGACGGCCAATGGCGAGGGCCAGCCTTACATCCAGCATCGCGGCGGGCCGGCCGGGTTCCTCAAGGTGCTCGACGAGCGGACGATAGGCTTCGCGGATTTCGCCGGCAACCGGCAATTCATCACCCAGGGCAATCTGGCCGACAATCCGCGCGCCTTCCTGTTCCTGATCGATTATGCGCACCGGCAGCGCATCAAGCTCTGGGGCAAAGCGCGCGTGGTCGAGGACGATGCGGAACTGATGGCGAAGCTGATGCCGGAAGGCTACAAGGCTAGGCCCGAGCAGATCATCCTGTTCACCGTCTCGGCCTGGGATGCCAATTGCCCTCAGCACATCCCGCAACGGTTCGAAGCGGCCGACGTTGCCGCGGCGCTGGCCGAGCGGGACAAGCGCATCGAACGGCTCGAACAGGAGATTGTGCGCCTGCGCGGCATTCCAAGCACTGCGGGCAAAGGATAATGCTGCCGCTCCGGGTCGCAGGGACAGCTTAATTCGGTGCGGCAGCCTCGGCCAGCGCGATGCCGTCAGGCGTCGGCTTTACCGGCACGATGCCGCGCGCCAGCGCCAGCAGGTATTTGTTGTATTCGGTGAACAGCACGCGCAATGCCCGGGGCTTGGTCAGCCAGCCGCCATTGTCGAGATTGGTGTTGACCACCGGGTAGGGCTCAAGCTTGGCGCCATGCAAGAGCCTGCCCATCTCCAGCAGGCTGCGCGGCATGTGATAGTTGTTGGTGACGAGGATCACGGTGCCATAGGCGTGGTCTTCCACCCATTTGGCGCTTTCCTCGGCATTGCCGATCGTGTCGAGCGCGGCGCGGTCGATGTCGACGCAGCAGGAAAACAGTTTCTTGTCGCCGCCGGTCGCGGCCTGAAGCTGGCGGCGACTGGCGGATGGATGCACGCCGCTGATCAGCAGCCGTTCGCCCTTGCCGGACGCAAGTAGGTTCATCGCCGCGTCGAGGCGCGACTGGCCGCCGGTCAAGACGATGATGGCATCGGCCTTCGCCGGATCGGCAGGCGTCGTCAGATGACTGACGGTATTGGCAAAGAGAGCAAAGCCGCCGACAAAAACCGCCGTCAGCCCGAGCAGGGAAAACGCGCAGACACGGATAATGGAATTTAGCCGGCCAAGTTTGCCAAAACCGCGCGAAGGCATGACCAGAACTGGCATGCGTCCAGCCGTATCGATCGAGTCCCTCGCGTCCATCATCTCATGGTTAACCCCGAATTGCGGCCTTTGGTAGGTCGAAATCGCACTTTGCGTTACGGCAGGTTTTCATCCGTGATCGATACTTTTGCGCATGTCGTCGTTGGGCGCGTGCATTAGCTGCCGTCCGGCTGGCGAACATCGATGTCGCTCAGATAGGCAACGACGGTGACATGGGAGGTTGCCGCCGTCAGCGCGCCGATGACCAGCACCATGAGGGCGACGCCGAAATAGCCTGCCGAACCGATGGCGAAATTGCCGAACAGGGCAGTCGCCTGGTCGGCCTGCGGGGTCGCCATGTTGCGCGACGACCACCATGAGAAGACGATGAAGACAAGTATTGCCGCCGCACCGCCGGCGGCCGCGCCTTTCATGCCGGTGACCAGGAAATGCTGGCGGAATTCGCGGGCGATGAAGCGCGCCTCGGCGCCGACGAAATGCAGCACCTCGATGATATGGCCATTGCCGGCCATGGCGCCGCGCGTGGCGAATACCACGGTGAGCACGGTTGCCGACAGCATCAGCGCTAGCACGGCGATGCCGATGGTCACCGTGGTGCGAGCCATGGCCACCAGACGATCGACCCAGGTGCGATGGTCGTCGAGGGACGCACTCGGCAGCTTCGGCGTGATCGCCGCGCGCATGGCGGCGAAATCGGGCGGGTTGTTCTCGTCGATGGTGACGATGATCAGACGCGGCACCGGCAGTTCGTCGATGTTAAGACCCGAACCCAGCCACGGCTCCAAAAGCCGGGCCGTAGCGTCGCGGTCGATGATCCTTGTGGCCTTGACGCCCGGGAATTCACCGGCGATCCCGGAGGCCTGGGCAAGGGCTGCCTCCATGTCGAGACCATCGACCGGCTTGATCTGGATCGTCGCCTCGCGCGAGATCTGGTTCTCCCAGACCGAGGCGGTGTCGCGCACCAGCGTCACCGCGCCGAAGGTCAGGCAGGTGAGGAACGTCATGATGGCGATGACCAGCAGCAGCGCCCGGCCGGCGATGTTCTGTGCCGGCACGATCGGTGCCATCTTGCGCTGGGCGCGGGGTTTTATCCCAGCCTCTTCGATGCCCTGGTCCTGGAGATGTTCGGCGGGAAGGTCAGTCATAGATATCCAGCCTTCCGCCGGCCAGGATCATGCGCCGTGCGTCGACCTGCTCCATCAGGCCGAGGTCGTGCGTGGCGATCACCACCGCGGTGCCCAGCCGGTTGAGTTCGATGAACAGCCTGAGCAGGCGTCGCGCCAATGGCGGATCGACATTGCCGGTCGGCTCGTCGGCCAGCAGGATCTCGGGCTGCTCGATCAGCGCCCTGGCGATGGCGGCGCGCTGCTTCTCGCCACCCGACAGCACCGGCGGCAGCACATGCATGCGTTCGCCAAGGCCGACCCATTTCAGCAATTCGGTGACGTCGGTGCGGTAGCTCATCTCCTCGCGCCCGCGCACGCGCAACGGCAAGGCCACATTCTCGTAGGTCGTCATGTGGTCGAGCAATCGAAAATCCTGGAACACCACGCCTATGCGCCGCCGCAGATGCGGCAGTTCGGCGCGCGAGATGCGCGAACGGTCCTTGCCGAAAATGGTGATCAGCCCGCGTGTCGGCTTGAGCGACATGAACAAGAGCCGCAGCAGCGTCGTCTTGCCGGCGCCCGAAGGCCCGCTCAGGAACTGGAAGGAACGCTCCGGTATGTGCAGGGAAATGTCGCGGAGGATTTCCGGACCCATGCCATAGCGGAGGCCGACATTTTCGAAGCGGATCACGTTCGACGACCTGAAACTTGCGGTGGCGAAACGCCAGCCTTTTCCTGGAAAAGACCATCGGCCGGCATGGTTAACCCTTGGTTAATTTTCGATGTTTTTCGGTTTGTCACAGGGGTCCGGTGGGGAAGCATTAACCATTTCCATTTACGCAAAAGAAACGAAAAGCGAACAAGTGGTGTAGTGCTGGGCTCATGATGGATAAGGATCGAACCGCGCGCCCGGTTTCCGGCGAAATCATGACGGATACGGCCGTCGTGCCGGAACGCGTCATGCGTGGCCCAGCCCCCGACATTGTCGAAGCCGACTACGAAGTGGTGCCCCGCGCTGCCGCTGATATCGATCCGTCGCCGCCGCCTTCGCGCGTGATCGACACGCCATCGATCGAAGGCATGGACATGCTGCGCAAGGCCGAAGCCGCCGCGGAGCGGCCGCTGGCATCGCGCGGCGGGCCGATCTTCTGGATCGCCGGCCTCAGCGCCGCCTTTGCAGCCTTCTGGGTCTCGGGTGGCCACGCGCTGGTGCGCCATGCACCTTTCTGGGCTGTCGAACAGCCGGCCGGCGTCGCGCTCAGCATTTCCGGCGTCACCTCCCGTGTCGATGCCTCCGGTCCCGATCCGGTGTTGCTTGTCAACGCCGAGGCGACCAATGACGGGGCAAAGGTTGCGCAATTGCCGCCGCTGGAAATCCGGGTCACCAGCAATGACGGTGGCATCACCCGCTACACGCTGGGGGCATCCAATCGGCCGCTGGCGCCTGGCGAAAGATTTGGCTTTTCCAGCAGACTCGATGTGCCTAGAAATGGCGTGAAGGCGGTTTCGGTGACGTTCGCCAGCTAGGAAAGCAAAGAATGCCAATCGTGCGCGGCAAGGACATCGAAGTCCTGTTTTCGGCATCGGCGATCGCCCGCCGCAATCTGGAATTGGCCAAGGAGATAGCCGGGCACGATTACCAGGATCTTCTGGTGATCTCGGTGCTGAAAGGCTCGTTCATCTTCGCCGCCGATCTCATCCGCGCCATGCATGATGTCGGCCTGTCGCCCGAGGTGGAATTCATCTTCATCTCCAGCTACGGCGCCGGTACCAGCAGCGGCGAGGTGAGGGTGCTGCGCGACATCGACAATGAGGTCGCCGGCCGTGACGTGCTGTTGATCGACGACATTCTCGAATCCGGCAAGACCTTGTCCTTCACCCGCGACCTGATGCTGTCGCGCGGCGCCAGAAGCTGCGCCATCGCCGTGTTGCTCGACAAGCGCATGCGCCGCCAGACCGCGCTCAACGCCGACTATGTCGGCTTCGACTGCCCCGACTATTTCGTCGTCGGCTACGGCATGGATGTCGCCCATGCCTTTCGTGAGCTGCCGTTCGTCGGCGTCGTCAAAGGCGACGCCTAGATTTATTTTTGACGCCGTTCGCGGTTCAGGAAAAGTCAACTTTTCCTCGCCAAGTATTCGCGCCATGGCAAAGCTCCTGATTGTCGAGGACGATGAGTCCGTTCGCACCCTGGCGGCCCGCGCGCTCGAACGCGCCGGGCATGTGATCGACATCGCCGCCGATGGCGCGCAAGGGCTTGCCCTGATCCGCGCCGCATCTGGCGGCTACGACCTCGTCCTGTCCGATATCCGCATGCCGGAGATGGATGGCATCGAGATGGCCAAGACGTCGGCCGCTCTCTTCCCGGCGATGAAGATCATGCTGATGACCGGCTATGCCGACCAGCGCGAGCGCGCCGAGGAACTGAACGGCATCATTCGCGACGTCGTCCAGAAACCGTTCACGCTGGCCGAAATCCGCGCGCGTGTCGAACAGGCGCTTGCCTGTTTCGCCTGATCGGGTTCATGCGGGATCGCAGGTCGCCGCAATTGCCGGTTCGCCGGTCCGACGCCGGCTGGCATTCAGCGCGAACAGACCGGCGCCGATGATGAGGGCCGCGCCGATGACGGTGGTCGCTCGCGGCACTTCGGCAAAGAACAGGAAACCCCACAGCGGCGTCCAGATGATGCCGGTGTATTCGAAGGTGGCGACGCGGTTGGCGGGCGCCAGCCGGTAGGCCTGCGACAACAGGATCATCCCGGCCGAGGCGACGAAGCCGCAGGCGCCCATCTTGAGGAAATCGGCCATTGTCGGCCAGATCCATGGCCTGACCAGGAATTCGAGGCTCGGGTGGACCGCATGGGTTATGCCGGCCATCCAAAACAACCCGGCGACCACCGCAGCGCCCACCAGATAGGCGCCGTTCTGGTAGAACGCCATGACGGTGGAGGATTCGGTGTCGCCGATCTTGCGGGCCATCAGTTGCGAAAAGCCGTAAAGCGCCGCCGAGGCCAGCGACAGCAGCGCCGCCCAGTCGAACAGCCCGGCGCCCGGGCGCAACATCACCAGCACGCCAAGCAGGCCGACCAGGACAGTGGCCAGCGTTCGCCAGGATACCTGTTCGCCAAGGTAGGGTCCGGCCAGCGCCATGATGAACAGCGGCGCCATGAAGTAAAGCGCCACCGCGTCGGCCAATGGCAGGGCGGCGATCGCCAGATAGTAGACCGTATAGGACGAGAACTGGATGAAGGCGCGCATCGTCAGCATGCCAAACCGCTTCGACAGTATTGCCTGCAATCCGAC
>NZ_PZJX01000035.1 GCF_003034915.1 Mesorhizobium helmanticense
GTGGACGAGAAAGATCAGGATCGGCAGGGCGACGATCGAGCGAATGGCCATCACCTCGGTCACCGGATAGGTGCTCGATACGGCCTTGACCAATGGATCCTGGAGCGAGAACACCAGCACGCCGAGGCAAAGGCTTGCCATGCCGAGGACGATCCGGTTCTGCATGCGATTTCACAGGCTCCTTGCGCGCGGCCTCGAAGACCGGGCCTACTTTGGGGTAAAAAGAACCCGCCACCGTTTCGGGCAGCGGGTATGAGTGAGGACTCTTCAGATTGGTCCGCGGCCGATTTCGCGGCCGCATATCCAATGGGTGGAGGAAGTATCTTCTCGCGTTTGACATGTTGCAAACGAATTGGAATGATGCCTGCAATCAGATTTTCTTATGGCGGATAGTATGCGGCCAACCCTCGACAGTGACCTGTTGCGCACGTTCGTCGCGGTTGCCGACACCGGCAATTTCACCAAGGCTGCCGAGCAGGCCGGCCGCACCCAGTCGGCGGTCTCGATGCAGATGAAGAAGCTGGAAAGCCTGGTCGGCGACAGCCTGTTCGAGCGCGGCTCGCGCGGCGTGGCGCTGACGCGGCGCGGCGGTGAGCTTATCGGCAACGCCCGGCGCATCGTGTCGCTGCTCGAGGAGACCGCGGCGTCGATGGCCGCGGCGCCGCTTGGCGGACCGGTGCGCATCGGCATCCCGGAAGAATATGGTCATGCCATCCTGTCGCGCGCGCTCGGCGCCTTCGCCAAGCGCCATCCTCAGGTCGAAGTTACCGTGCGCTATGCGCATTCCGGCGCCCAGATAGCGGCGCTCGCCACCGGCGAGCTCGATCTGGCGGTGGTGTTCGAATGGCAGGATCTTTCTGGCGGCGAGGTGCTGATGCAGGATCCGACCGTGTGGGTAACTTCGGAGCTGCATCACATGCATGAGGAGCGCCCGGTGCCGATCGCGCTCTACAACCACGCCGGCTGGTGCAAGGATTTCGCCATCAAGTCACTGGAGCAGCGCGGTCTCGCTTATCGCGTCGCCTATACCAGCGATACCAATGGCGGCCTCAAGCTCGCCGTCACCTCCGGGCTGGCGATCGCGCCGATCTCGCGCAGCAACATACCGGCCGGTTGCCGGGAACTCGCCGCCGCCGACGGGTTCGGCGACATCGATGCCTCGAATATCGTGCTGCGCCGCAACCCGAACGCCTCCGGCGAGGCCATCGACGGCATGCAAGAGGCAATCCGTGAGGCGTTCACCAACCGGTAGAGCAGAGGTGGGGGAAGTTGCTACCGGATGTCCTCGTAGAAGGTCAGCCGGTTGCCGAATGGGTCGCCGACGGTGATTTCCCTCGTCTTCCACGGCGTCTCTTCAAGCCCCGGCCTGGCGAAGCGGTAGTTCCTGGTCGTCAATTCGCGGTGCAGCCCCGCAATGTCGGTCACCTCGATCCGCACGTGGGCGCCTGGCGCGCCGTCGCCGTGATGTTCGCTCAGATGCAGCACGCAGCCGTCGCGGGAAATCCCCATATAGAGGGGAGCGTTGTCGTCGAAGCGGTGCTCGAACTGCACCTCAAAGCCGAGAAAGCCGACATAAAATTCATGCGCCTTGGCGATGTCGAAGATGCGCAGGATCGGGGTGACGGCGCCGAGTTTCACCATAGTGGTCTCAGTGGTTCATGCTTGAGGCGATGGGGTGAGGGGAGTTATTTCAGCTCCAGCAGCCGCTCCAGATAGCTGCGCTCGATATCCGGGCTGAGCGCATTGCCAAGCCGCTTGCGGATCGCTTCGAGAATCTGGCGGGCGCGCTGGACGTCGATCTCGTCCGGCACCTTCACCGATTCACCGAAATCGGGACCCTTGGTGGCGCGCGGCCGGCCGAGCGGGTCGCGGTCGGCATTCTGCTGGCGGCCGCCTTCGCCGTTGCCGCCCTGGTCGCCCTGCATGGCCTGCAATTGCTTCATTATGTCCTTGGCGCCCTTGCGCAACGCCTCCAGCGCGCGGCCCTGGTGACCGACAGCCTGATCGCCGTCGCCTTCGCCAAGCGACTGTTCGGCATTGCCCATGGATTTGCCGGCCTCGCCAAACCCTTCACTGGGCTCGAGACCCATGCCTTCCAGCCCTTTCTTCAGCTGCTCGAGGTCGCCTTGCAGCTTGCCTTGGCCCTCCTGCAACTGCTTCAGCGCGTCGGCGAATTCCTGCGGCGTCATCGGCTTCGGCCGGCCAAGCGGGTCGCGGTCGTCGCCCGGGCCGGGCTTGCCCTGTTCGCCCATCTGGCCCTGCTCGCCATTCTCGCCGAGCTGCTCGTCGCGATTCTGGCCGCGCTGACGCTCGCCACGCTGCATCTGGTCCATGCGGAACGTGTCGTTCATCATCTCCTGCTGGCGCCGCATGATCTCGCCGAGCTTGTCCATCTGCCGGCGCATCTCGCTGTCCTGCTCGCCACCGCCCTGTTGCTGGCGCCCGGCCTGCAGATTGTTCATCATGTCCTGCAGTTGCGAGAGCAGTTGCTGCGCGTTGTCGCGATCGCCTGATTTCGCCAGATTCTCGATCTGGTCCATCATGCGTTCGATGTCGCTCTGGCGCAGTTCCTGGCCGTTCTGCTGCATCTGAGGCGCATTCGGATTCTGCTGCGCGCGCGCCGCGAATTCCTGCAGGAACTGGTTCATCGCCTCGCGCAGTTCCTTCATCGCCTTGTCGATTTCTTCGTCGCTGGCACCGTTCTTGATGGCATCCTGCAGCGCCTGCTGGGCCTGGCGCAGCCGCCTCTCGGCCGCCGACAGATTGCCCTCCTCGATGCCGAGCGCGATCTCCCAGAGATAAGACACTTCGTCGCGCAACTGGTCGTCGCTGTCGGCCATCTTCAGGCGGCTGCGGGCGCTCATGATGGCGAGGTAGTGAGCCATGTTGTCGAACGTGTCTTCGGGCCGAAGCGTGATCGCGTCCATCAGGTCGAGCACGCGGTCCTTGGCATTGGCGTCGAGCGCCAGCATCCGGCGCTGCTCGATCACGGCGCGGGCCAGCGGATTGGAGAAGGGCCGCTCCGGCATCACCAGCGTCTTGGTTTCGCTGGTTGCCGTATGTCCGGCATCATCGGTGGCGACAAGCGTCAGCTTGACCTTGCCGCCGGCCCAGACATGTTCGGTCAGGTCCTTCGTGGTCTTGGCGGCATTGGCCTTGCCGCCGCGGCGCGGCAAGGCCAATGGCATTTCGGGCGGGCCATAGAGCGGACGCGCATTCGGCGCCTGCGGGTCGGCCAAGGCGAAGCTCGCCTTGGCCGAGGCCGCGCCATAGTCGTCATCGATCTGGTAGTTGAGTTCGAAAGCGCCATTGGCGGCGCGCTTGGGCTCGCCGACGAAGCGGATCTGCGGCGGCTTGTCGGGGATCACCGCGAAGGCCCAGCGGCCAAGTTCGTCGTCAGCCGATTTCAGCGTCAGCGTGCCATTGGCCGTCAGCTTGCCGGTGAACTGGCGCACCGCGGAAGGAGGCGCCGGGTTTGCTGGCGGCTTGGCCGTCGCGGCCTGCGGGTCGATGGCGTGGGCATTGCCGCTGGCGTCGGCATAGCTCAGCGTTTCCTCGCCAGAGCCGCCAGTGACGCGCAGCGACACGTCGCTGCCTTCCGGCACGGTGAAGGCAGGCGCCGCCTGATTGACGTTGGTGGCGTTGGCGGCCGTGGAGACAGGAGCCGTAAGGAAGATCGGCGGCCTGCCGGTATAGGCTGGCGGCGTCACCCAGGCGTCGACGCGCGGCGGCACCACGTCGCGCGCCGCATTGGCGCTGAATCCGTCCGTCATGCGGCCGCCCGACGGCCCGAATGAGAAGGCAAAAGTGGTGACGAGCAGAAGCGCCGCCACGGCGCGCAGCCCCCACGGGTCGCGCTCGGGTACGCGCGTGCGTGGCAGGTCGGCACCGAGCCGGTCGAGTTTTTCGGCCATGCGTTTCTGGTGCTCGCGCCACAACGCCTGCGAAAAGCCGCTTTCCTTGCCGCTGGGACGGTCGGTCTGCACCAGCACCGGGCTGTGCAGCAGTTGGTTGGCCGCCTCGATGCGCCGGTCGATTTCGGCGCTGGACGGCATCCGGAAGAAACGCAAGGGGTAGAGCGCGCCAAGGGCTGCAATGGCGAACGCCGCGACGATGCCGATGCGCGCCATGTCGGGCAGAAGAGGGAAGAGGCCGAGCCACGAGACGCTGAGGAACAGGCTGGCGATGATAATCAGCGGCAGCAATAACGGCCAGCCGCGCTCGACCGTCATGGAGACCCGCGTCGCCAGTCGGCTCAGGGCAAGGCGCCTGGCCAGGCTGCGATCACTGGTGAAGGTGGGTCGTTGCGTCATCGGCCCTTCCTGGTCGGGCGGGATAGCCCGAACCTCACTGGTAGAAGAATACCAACAAACACGGCGAAGGCGAGGCAGTTCCCTAAAACGTGAAGGGGATTGCAGCCATTATCGTCAGAATTTCGCCGGATTCGTGTTCGCGCCGCAGACCAGAACGGCAATACGCTCGCCCTCAGTCGGCACGTAGCGGCCCGACAGGAGGGCCGCGAAGGCCGCGGCGCCGCCGGGCTCGGAGATGATTCGCACCCGGTCCCAAAGCGCGGCCTGCGCTGCGATGATGTCGTCGTCGCTGACCAGTATGGAGCGTTCGACGAAGGCTTCGGCGATTGGGAACATCATTTCGCCGACGCGTTTGGGCGCCAGCGAATCGGCAGCGATGCCTTCGGCCGGCGCATCGACCGGCCGCCCGGCCTCGAAGGCGCGGTAAAGCGTTGGCGCGCCTTCCGGCTCGACGGCGATGATCCTGATGCGGCCGGCGAACCAGGCGGCGATACCGCCGATCAGCCCGCCGCCGCCGACGGCGACCAGAAGCGTGTCGAGTTCAGGCAGCTCGGCTTCGATCTCGAGGCCGAGCGTGCCTTGCCCGACCAGCGTTTCCTCCTGGTTGAAGGCGTGGATCTGCAATGCGCCGGTCTTTTCGGCGAAGCCCTCGCTGGCGGCCAGTGCCTCGGCATAGCGGGCGCCGCCGACAATCAGCTCGGCGCCATAGCCGCGGATACGGTCGAGCTTGGCCGGCGGGCTCACCTCGGGAACGAAAATGGTCGCCTTGTGGCCAAGCCGCATGGCCGCATAGGCGACGGCGGCGCCATGATTGCCGCCCGATGCCGCGACGACGCCAGCCTTCGGCACCGGCCGCTCGAGAAGATTGGTGAAGGCGCCGCGCGCCTTGAACGAGCCGGAATGCTGCAGGCATTCCAGCTTCAGGTCGACGTCGAGAGCCGGGCGGTCGAAATCGGCCATGTCGACGCGCAGCACCGGCGTGTGGCGCACGAAGGGCCGGATGCGCGTTTCCGCGGCGGCAATGCGTTCGCGCGTGATCGTATTTGGCATGGCTTGTTCTCGCCTCCCGGGATTGACATTACTTAGTAACTTAGCAAAATGACTAAATGCAAGAGGTCGATGTCTTCAAGGCGATCGCCAACGAGCGCAGGCTGCAGATCCTCGACTGGCTGAAGGATCCACGTGCCCATTTCCCACGCCAAGCCGATGGCGATCTGGTCGATGACGGTGTCTGCGCGCTGCTGATTGCCGAAAAGCTCGGCATTACTCAGGCGACGCTTAGCGAACACATGCGGGTGCTCACCCAAGCAGGGCTTCTCAGCAGCAAGCGCATCAAGCAGTGGGCGTTCTATCGCCGCGATGAGAAGAAGATCGCAGAAACCAGAACCAGGATCCAGGCGCGGTTGTAGCGCCTTGGATGATCTCTACTTCAACCAGTCAGGCACCGAATCCAGCCCGATCAGCTCGTCATAGGTCTGGCGCGGACGCACGACATGGAAACGGTCGCCGTCGACCAGTACTTCGGGCACCAGAAGCCGGGTGTTGTAGGTGCCGGCCTGCACCGCGCCATAGGCACCGGCGGTGGCGATGGCGATGAGGTCGCCGGACTTCAGCCGCGGCAGGTCGCGGTCCAGACCGAGATAGTCGCCGGTCTCGCAGACCGGGCCGACCACATCGACCGTCATGCGCGGCGCTGCGGCCGGCTGCTGCACCACCGGCCTTATGTCGTGGAAGGCGTCATAGAGCGTCGGTCGGATCAGGTCGTTCATCGCGGCATCGACGACGAGGAAGTTCTTGGCGTCGCCTTCCTTAACGAAGATCACCTGCGAGACGAGGATGCCGGCATTGCCTGATATCAGCCGGCCGGGCTCGAACATGACCTTCAGTCCGAGCCTGGTGACGTGCTTCCTG
>NZ_PZJX01000036.1 GCF_003034915.1 Mesorhizobium helmanticense
TCGGCATAGGCGTCCGGGAGCGGCGGCGGGCTGTTGTCGATGCGGTAGGGAATGCCGAGGCCGCCGCCGAGATCGATGTGTTCGATGACATGGCCGTCGGCGCGCAGCGTGCCGACCAGATCTACCAGCAACGCGAAGGCGTCGTCGAAGGGCTGCAACTCGGTGATCTGGCTGCCGATATGGGTGTCGATGCCGGTGACCTTGATGCCCGGCAGCTCGGCCGCGCGGGCGTAGACCTGGCGCGCCTTTTGCCAGGGAATGCCGAACTTGTTTTCGGCCTTGCCGGTGGATATCTTCCTGTGCGTCCTGGCATCGACATCCGGATTGATGCGCAGCGAGACCGGCGCGACCTTGCCGAGTGCAGTGGCCCGGGCCGACAGCAGTTCAAGCTCCGGTTCGGATTCGACGTTGAAGCAGAGGATGCCGGCCGAGAGCGCAAAGTCCATTTCACGCGCGGTCTTGCCGACCCCCGAAAACAGGATCTTGTTGGCCGGAATGCCGGCGGCGAGCGCGCGGCGCAATTCGCCCTCCGAGACCACATCGGCGCCGGCGCCAAGCCTGGCCAGCGTTTTCAGCACCGCCTGGTTGGAATTCGCCTTCATGGCATAGCAGACCAGCGCGTCGAGCCCGGCAAAGGCGTCAGCGAAGACGCGAAAGTGCCTGGTCAGCGTCGCCGTCGAATAGCAGTAGAAAGGCGTGCCGACGCTGGCCGCGATATCTGAAATGGCGACGTCCTCGGCATGCAGCACGCCGTCGCGGTAGTCGAAATGGTTCACGAGAATGGTTCCGGAAGTTGGAGCACAATGAGATCAGGTGATCTCATCGGCTCTAGATCTTGTTTTTTCGCGTGATCTTGTCCGAAAAGTCTGCAACTTTTTGCTTCGCTGACCTTCGGTTCGGGATCACGCTAGAGCAGCGGGTCGAGAATGAACTTCTTGTCCTCGACCGGTTTTTCCGGCTCCGGCGGGAGCGGCTGCTTGGCCTTTTCGGCGTCCTTGCGGGCCTGCACGGCAGCCTCATAGGGCGTGTCGAGGCCGGCTTTCCTGCCGCAGGCCGTAACGGTCGCGATCGCCGCCAGCAGCGTCAACGTCACCAAAATCCTGCTTCCGGTCATCGATCCATCCGTCCGAAACTTTTGCGTGCCGCCGCTTTTAGCCGAGTTTTTAGCGCATTGCACCCTGGCTCAGGCCTTGGCGAGCCGCTTTTTCCAATAGCGTATCTGCTTGCGCACCTCCGACGGCGCGGTGCCCCCGAAGCTCACGCGGCTCTTCACCGAATTCTGCACGGCAAGCACCGAAAAGATATCAGCCGTGATGTCAGGATGAACGGATTGCAGATCCTGGAGGGAAAGCCTGTCGAGCCCAACCTTTTTCTCCTCGGCTAGTGCTACGGCGCGGCCGGTGACGTGATGCGCCTCGCGGAACGGCAGGCCGAGGGCCCGCACCAGCCAGTCGGCAAGATCGGTGGCCGTCGAATAGCCGGCGCCCGCCGCCTTTTTCATGGCGGCGGCGTTGACCGTCATGTCGCGCACCATGCCGGTCATCGCCGCCAGCATCAGGTCGAGCGTCTCGGCGGCGTCGAAAACGGATTCCTTGTCCTCCTGCATGTCCTTGCCATAGGTCAGCGGCATGCCCTTCATGACGGTCAGCAGGCCGACCAGATGGCCGGTGACGCGGCCGGTCTTGCCGCGCACCAGTTCGGCGGCGTCGGGGTTCTTCTTCTGCGGCATGATCGAGGAGCCGGTGGAAAATGAGTCCGACAGCCTGACGAAGCCGAATTGCGGCGTCGACCAGATGATGATCTCTTCGGCCAGCCGCGACAGATGCGTGGCGCAGATCGCCGCGACGCCCAAGAATTCCAGTGCGAAATCGCGGTCCGAAACGCTGTCCAGAGAATTGCGCATCGGCTCGCGGAAGCCGAGATCCTTCGCCGTCTTGTGCCGGTCGATGGGGAAGCTGGTGCCGGCAAGGGCTGCGGCGCCGAGCGGGCTTTCGTCCATCCGCTCGATGGCATCGCGAACACGTGACAAATCGCGCGAAAACATCTCGACATAGGCCATGCAGTGATGGCCGAAGGTGACTGGCTGCGCCGCCTGCATGTGGGTGAAACCCGGCATGACCGTTGCCGCATGCTCCTCGGCCCGCTCCAGAAAGGCCGCGATCAGTCCCTTCAGCGCCTCGGCGACGCGCAAGCACTCATCCTTGACCCAGAGCCGCAGGTCGACCGCCACCTGGTCGTTGCGCGAGCGGGCGGTGTGCAGGCGGCCGGCTGCCGGGCCGATCAGTTCGGCAAGGCGGGCCTCGACATTCATGTGGATGTCTTCCAGCCGGGTCGAGAACTCGAACGTGCCGGCTTCGATCTCTGTCAGGATCGTGTTCAGCCCGTGAGCGATTTTTTCTTGATCGGCTGCCGAAATAATGCCCGTTTCAGCCAACATCTCGCTATGGGCGATCGAACCTCTGATGTCTTGCGCGTAGAGTTTGCGGTCGAACGAGATCGACGCGTTGATCGCTTCCATGATCGCGGCCGGACCCGAGGCAAAACGTCCGCCCCACATCTGGTTGCTGGCCTTCTTGTCGCTCATCGCTATAACCCGTTGTTCCGGAGCAGTTTTTAAGACATGGCAGACGGCAATAAATTCTTCCCGGCCCCGCGCCTCATCCTCGCCGCCCTGGTGGCGGGCGTGCTGGCGGGCGCGGTCGCGGTATATGTCAGCGAGAGCGGTTCTGGCAACAACGCCCCTGCTCAAGTGGCTGCCGGCGACGGCAAGGACGATGTCGCCTGCGCCGCCAAGGCCGACCGCGCCAAGAAGGTCGCCGCGGCCGCCACCGGCCAGGTCGCGGCTCTTTTGCCGGCTGACCCGCCGCAATCGCTGAAAAATCTCGCCTTCAATGGCCCCGACGGCAAGCCGATGACGCTCGCCGATCACGCCGGCAAGACGGTGCTGCTCAATCTGTGGGCGACATGGTGCGCGCCTTGCCGCGCCGAAATGCCGGCGCTCGATGCGCTGCAGAAGGACAAGGGCAGCGACGCCTTCCAGGTCGTCGCCGTCAATGTCGATGCCGGAGACGATGCCAAGCCGAAGAAGTTCCTCAGGGACATCGGCGTCGAAACCCTCGGCTATTATCGGGATTCGACCATGGCGCTGTTCAACGATCTCAAGACGCGCGGCCTGGCGCTCGGTCTTCCCGTCACCATGCTGGTCGATGGCGAAGGCTGCCTGATCGCTCATATGAACGGCCCGGCCGAATGGTCGAGCCCGGACGCCAAGCGGCTGGTCGAGACGGCACTGACAAACTAAGCCAGGACCCTCGCGTCACACAACGCGAACGGTCACCACAAGCGCCTCGTGATCGGAATTCGGGTTTCCGTCGGGTCGGGCCGGACTGCCGGAATAACCGCGGGGTCGGTGGCGATAAGCCCCCCGCGTGAAGAACGATTCGATACGTCCGACCGGTGTCGGATCACGAGCAGCGCTGTCCTCAGCTAGACGGCACGCATGACGGTTTCATTTCATGTCGCGGGCAAGGAGATCGCCTGTCCACAGGTGCAAGAAAGGCACCAACAGAACTGTCACATACTTTCTCTAAGAGACGGTCAGGGACCTGCGCAACGATCCTGCACCAAGCCACTCACAGGGCCAAGCCACTCAACAGGGAATGAGTTCATGTCGATGATCAAACACGGTCTGGCGGCTCTTGCCGCCGGCACAATCAGCGTTTCGTTGGCGCTGCCCGCGATCGCCGCGCCGACCAAGTTCGATTTCTGGTTCGGTCTTTCGGGCGACCTCGAGCGCGTCGTCCAGACCTTGTGCAAGAACTTCAACGAATCGCAGAAGGAGTATGAAGTCGTCTGCACCAGCCAGGGCAATTACGACGCCACGCTGCAGAACACGATCGCGGCATTCCGTGCCGGCAAGCAGCCCACCGTCGTCCAGGTCTATGATGTCGGCACCGCCACCATGATGCTCTCGGGCGCCTACAAGCCTGCCGACAAACTGATGGAAGAGAACGGCTACAAGGTCGACTACAGCGACTATTTCCCCGGCATCGCGCGCTACTACGCGACTTCGAAGGGCGAGATGCTGTCGTTCCCGTTCAACTCGTCGACCGCGTTGATGTACTGGAACAAGGACGCCTTCGCCAAGATCGGCAAGACCGAGGCGCCGAAGACCTGGGAAGACGTCGGCGCCGACCTCAAGGCGCTCAAGGACGCCGGCTACGAGTGCCCGATGGCGATCAACATCTCAGGCAATGAAAGCTGGCAGTTGATGGAGCAGTTCTCCGCCATCCACAACCAGCCCATCGCAACCGAGAATAACGGCTATGACGGCCTCGACGCTCGCCTTGAAGTCAACAAGACCAAGTTCGTCCAATATGTCGGCGACCTCAAGAAGTGGTATGACGAAGGCCTCATCAAGATCAAATCCAAGGATCTCGGCCAGGACATGGTCCAGGCCTTCGCCTCCGGCACCTGCGAGGTCATCCTGTCCTCGGTCGGCGACCATGGTACGGTCACCAAGACCAAGAAGGAAGGCTTGAACTGGGATGTCGCCGAACTGCCGACCTATGCCGGCACCGAGCGCAAGAATTCGCTGGTCGGTGGCGCTTCGCTCTGGGTTCTTTCCGGCAAGTCGGATGCGGAATACAAGGGCGCTGCCGCGTTCCTGAACTTCATCCAGGATCCGAAGACCGCCTTGTTCTGGTCGACCAACACCGGCTACATCCCGGTGACCAAGTCGGGCTTCGACTACATGAAGGCGAATGGCTTCTACGACAAGGCGCCCTACAAGGGCCGTGAGGTCGCAATCGCCAGCCTGACGGCGTCCGAGCCGACCGAGATCACCCGCGGCATCCGTCTCGGCAATTTCACCCAGATCCGCGCCGAGTTCGGCACGCAGATGCAGGCGATCTTCGCCAACAAGGTCAGCGTCCAGGACGGCATCGACACGCTGGTCAAGAATGGCGACGCCATCCTCGATCGTTTCCAGCAGACCTATCCGAACAAGACGCTGCCCTGACCGGCAGGCTTAACATAAGGCCGCCCGCCGACAATCGACGGGTGGCCGTTTCATATCCAGAAAATAGCCGGGTCGATGGAAAAACGCGTTACCTTCAGCAAATGGACGGTCGGCATCCTTTTCGCTGTGCCACAGCTCCTGCTGATCTTCACGTTCTTCTATTGGCCGGCCGGCCAGGCGGTCTATTGGTCGCTGACGCTGCAACAGCCCTGGGGCGGCGGCAATATCTGGGTCGGGCTCGACAATTTCAAGTCGATCCTGTCCAGCGCCGACTACTGGAATTCGATCACCGCCAGCCTTGTCTTTGCCGGGATCAGCACCGGGCTGGCAATGTTCATCGCGCTGGTGCTCGCCGCGCTTACCGACCGGCAGCTTGCCGGCTCGCGCTTCTACCGGGTGGTGCTCATCTGGCCCTATGGCATTGCCGCACCGGCGCTGGCGCTCGCCTTCCGCTTCATTCTGGCGCCCGAGGCCGGCTTCATGGCCGTGGTCAACCGGATGTGGCCGGGGTTCTGGGATCCCGGCCTCGACGGCGTCGATGCCATGGCCTCCATTATCGCTGCCTTTTCCTGGAAATATGTCGGCTACAACTTCATCTTCTTCCTTGCCGCGTTCCAGGCCATTCCGCGTTCGCTGATCGAGGCGGCGGCGATGGACGGATCCGGCGTCGTCAGGCGCTTCTTCGACATCCAGTTCCCGCTGATCACGCCGACCATCTTCTTCCTGCTGGTCATCAACATCACCGAGAGCTTCCAGGATTCCTTCGGCATCGTCGACATCATGACATCAGGCGGGCCGGCGAACGCCACCAATCTGATGGTCTACAAGATCTATTCGGACGGTTTCAAAGGCCTGGATTACTCGGGCGCCGCCGCGCAGAGCATCATTTTGATGCTGCTCATCATCGTGCTCACCATCTTCCAGTTCCGCTTCATCGAGCGGCGCGTGCATTACCGGTGAGGCGGCCATGGTAGAACGCACGCCGATCCTCAATTTCATCACGCATCTCGTCCTGTTCATCGGCTTCGTGCTGGCCGTGGCGCCGTTCGTGATCGTCGCCATCGCCGCCTCGCACAATCTGAAGGACGTCAACGACGTGCCGATGTCGTTGCTGCCGGGCGGCGACTTCTGGGTGAACATCAAGACGGCATGGACGACGGCCAATCTCGGCCCCAAGCTGCTCAACAGCTTCATCATGGCTGCGGGCGTGGCGGCGGGGAAGGTGATGATCTCGGCGCTGACCGCCTTCTCGATCGTCTATTTCCGCTACCCCGGCCGCACCTTCATCTTCTGGCTGATCTTCGTCACGCTGATGCTGCCGCTGGAGGTGCGTATCGTGCCGACCTATGCGGTGGTGGCCAACGTGCTGTCGCCCTACCAGACGATCCTCGACGTGACCGGGTTGAGCTGGCTCATCGAAAGGGTCTCGGGTGTTCAGGTTGCGTTGAACCTGGGGCTGCTCAACTCGTATTCGGGGCTTATCCTGCCGCTGATCGCCACCGCCACCGGCACCTTCCTTTACCGGCAGTTCTTCCTCACGATCCCGGACGAACTGACCGAGGCGGCGCGCATGGACGGCGCCGGCGCGTTGCGCTTCTTCATCGACATCCTGCTGCCGCTGTCGCGCACCAACATGGCCGCGCTTGGAACCATCATGTTCCTGTGGGCGTGGAACCAGTATCTGTGGCCGCTGCTGGTCACCACCGACCAGTCCCATGCGACAGCGGTCACCGAACTCAAGCAGCTCATTCCCAATGTCGGCGGCATTCCGGAATGGAACATCGCCATGGCCGGCACGCTCATCGTCATGCTGCCGCCGCTCATCGTCGTGGTGGCAATGCAGCGCTGGTTCGTGCGCGGCCTGATCGCCACCGAGAAATGACTTCACAAGGAGACGTCTGATGGCCTCCATCACCATTCGCGATGTCACGAAAAGCTATGCCAGGTCGCAGGTCGTGCATGGTGTCGATCTCGATATCGCGTCGGGCGACTTCGTCGTCATTCTCGGGCCTTCCGGATGCGGCAAGTCCACGCTGCTCAGGATGATCGCCGGGCTGGAAGAGATTTCCGGCGGCACGATCGCCATCGACGGCACCGTGGTCAACCGGCTGGAACCGCGCGAGCGCGGCTGCGCCATGGTGTTCCAGAACTACGCGCTCTACCCGCATATGAGCGTCGCCCAGAATATCGGCTATTCGCTGAAGGTGGCGGGCGTGCCCGCCGCCGAGCGCACGCTGCGCATCCAGGCCGTGGCCCGCATCCTCGAGCTCGAGCCGATGCTTGACCGCAAGCCGGCGGCGCTGTCGGGCGGCCAGCGCCAGCGCGTCGCCATGGGGCGCGCCATGATCCGCGAACCGAAGGTGTTTCTGTTCGACGAGCCGCTCTCCAACCTCGACGCCAAGCTGCGCGTGCAGATGCGTTCCGAAATCCGCAAGCTGCACCGCCGGCTCAACGCGACATCGGTGTTCGTCACGCACGACCAGGTCGAGGCAATGACGCTCGCCGACCGGCTGGTGGTGATGAATGGCGGCCGCGTCGAACAGGTCGGCACGCCAGGCGAAATCTACAAGCGCCCGGCCAGCCGCTTCGTGGCGACCTTCGTCGGTGCGCCGGCAATGAACATCCTCGAGGGCGTCGTCGAACTCGACGGCCTCTCGCTGCTTGGCGGCAGCCGGCGGCTGACCATTCCGCGGGTCGGCCTGCCGGTCGGCGCCAAGGTCGCGATGGGCATCCGGCCTGAAGCCGTGCGCCTGGTGGCGCCCGGCTCGCAGGGCGTGCTCAATGCCACCGTCGATCTCGTCGAGGAACTGGGCGCGGGCAGGGTCATCTATGTCGATCTCGACGGCGCGGCGTTTTCGGTGGTGACGTCCGAGACCGTCCATCCGGCGCCCGGCGAGACAGTCGGCCTGAAGATCTCGCCCGAAGACATGCATTTCTTCTCGTCGGAGACGGGCGCCCGCCTCGATGTCTTCAAAGCGTCGGTGCCGGTTCCTGCACATTGAGCACCATCCGCTAATGCGCTGGCGTCCGCTTCGGGCGGCCGGCAAAGCAATGTCCAGTCGGGTCGAACAAAGGTCGTGCAATGAAAATCATCCAGGTCACGGACGTCCATCTCGGACGGCGGGGCGAAATCCGGTACGGTGCCGACCTGCACGAGCGGCTCGATCGCTGCATCGATCACATCAATACGCGTCACGCCGACGCCGCGCTTTGCGTCTTCAGTGGCGATCTGACCGAGGCCGGCGCGGCCGAGAGCTATGCCGATCTCAAATCGGCCCTGGTCAGGCTTTCGGTGCCTTACCGGCTGCTGCCGGGAAATCACGACAGGCGCGCCAATCTCATCGCCGCATTTCCCGAGAACCCCATCGACGACAGCGGCTTCGTGCAATCGGTCTTCGAGACGCCCGAGGCATCGCTGCTGTTCCTCGACAGCCTGGCCGAAGGCCGCGTCACCGGCGAGCTCTGCGACAGGCGGCTGGCCTGGCTCGACGCGCGGCTCGGCGAGGCGGCGGGCCGGCAGGCCTACATCTTCCTGCATCATCCGCCGGTCGAGCTCGGCCTGCCCATCCTCGACCCGCTCGGGCTCGAACAGCCCCGGCGATTTGTCGACCTGCTCGAGCGCCACGGCAATGTCGGCCACATCTTCTTCGGCCATGTCCATCGCGACATCGCCGGCACGGTCGCCGGCATCCCGTTCACCGCGCAACGCGGCTTGCATGCCCGCTTCATGCTCGATCTGGTCGGGGAGGAATTGGTCGAGCAGGCGCCACCCGCATACGCGATCATCCTCATCGACGCTGCCGCGCGCCGGGTCGTCGTGCACAATTGCGATTTCCTCGAGCGCTGGCCGCTCTATTCACCGGCGACGGGCGAAAGGGTGCAATAAGGCCGTTCAGGCGAATACATGCGCCTTGCCGGACACGGTCAGCCGCACGATCTCGCCGACGACAGGCGTGTCCATGCCTGGCTTGCGCAGGATCAACGGCGTGTTGCCGATCGCGGCGGCGTCGGGCGGATCGGGACTGTTCAGCAGCCGCACCGCGATAGTGCACATGGAGCCGGCGAATTCGGATTCCGTCACCTCGCCGAACAGCATCTCCGGCGTGCCCGACATGCCTTCGCGCGACGTTCGTTTCAACAGCACCTGTTCCGGCCGCAGCATGATGCGGGCGACGTCGCGCCGTTCCCTGGTGTCGACGGCGATGCGGCCGAGCGGCGAGCTGGCGAAGCCATCGGCGATCTTCGCCGGCAGGATGATGGCGTCGCCAAGGAATTCGGCAATCATGCGGTCTTTCGGCTGGAGATAGAGCTCGCGCGGTGTGCCGACCTGCGAGAACAGGCCGTCGCGCATCACCGCGACCTGGCTGGCGAAGGACAGCGCTTCGGCCTGGTCGTGGGTGACCAGGATGGTGGTGATGCCGGCCGCCTCCAGAAGCTCGGCGACCGCCTTGCGCATCGAGGCGCGCAGGCCGGTGTCAAGCGCCGAGAACGGCTCGTCGAGCAGCATCAGCCGAGGCTTCATCGCCATGGCGCGGGCCAGCGCCACGCGCTGCTGCTGACCGCCGGAGAGCTCGTGCGGCCGTCGCTTCAGGATCGCCTTGTCCAGCCCGACGATATAGGCGAGTTCGACGATGCGTTCGCTGCGCTTGTCCTCGCCGCGCGCCATGCCGAAGCCGATATTGTCGGCGATGCTCAGATGCGGAAACAGGGCGCCGTCCTGCGCCACCACGCCGATGCCGCGGCGATACGCCGGCACGGCAGCGCCACCATTGGCCAGCACCTCGCCGTCGAGCACGATGCGGCCCCGGTCTGGCGCTTCGAAGCCGGCGATCAGGCGGAGCAAGGTCGTCTTGCCGCAGCCGGACGGCCCGACGATCGCCGTGCGGCTGCCGCTCGCCACGCTGAGGTCAACGCCGGCCAGTGCCGCTACCGGGCCGTAGCGCTTGTGCACATCGGTGAGTTCGAGAAAGCTCATCGTCCGGCCATTCGCTTCGACTGGACATAGAGCAGCCAGGTCAGCGGCAGCGACATCGCCACCATGATGAAGGCATAGGGTGCGGCGGCCGCATAGTCGATTTCGCCGCTGTAGGACCAGAACGCCATCGCCAGCGTGCGGGTGCCGTTCGGCGCCAGCATCTGCGTGGCGGTCAGTTCGTTCATGATGCCGAGCGCCACCAGCGCCATGCCCGCCGCCGCGCCCGGCGCCGACAGGCGGATCGTCGTCGACCACAGCGCCTTGAGCGGCGGCCGGCCGAGGCTGGAGGCGGCGCGTTCGAGCTCGACCGGCGCCTGCGCGATCGACGCCCTGAGGCTGATCAGGGCGCGCGGCAGGAACATCAGCGCATAGGCGACGAGGATGGTGAGCAGGGTCTGGTAGAGCGGCAGGGCGATGCGCACGGTGATGGTGACCAGCGCCAGCGCCACGACGACGCCGGGCAGGGAGCCGACGATGTAGTTGCAGCCCTCCAAGAGACGCTGCAGCGGTCCCGGCGCACGGATCGAGATCCAGGCCATCGGCATGGCGGCGACGGTGGCAAGCAAGGCGCCGGCGAGCGCCAGGAACAGGGTCTGGCCGAGCGCCAGGCCGATCTCGTCGAGGCGCCAGACATCGGCGCCGCCGGCGATCAGCCAGCGGCCGATGGTGATAAACGGCACGCCTAGCGCCAGCAGCGCGGTGACGGCAGGCAGAGCCAGGCAAGGGAGCGTGGCGCGGCCGAGCCCAGTGCGCTGCTGCTGGCGTGCGGCGCCAGAACCGACGCGGGCATAGCGCTCCTCGCCGCGCACAAGCACTTCCAGCCCCAGCAGCACGAAGCAGCAGGTCACCAGTACGGCGGCCAGCATATTGGCGGCGGGACCGTTGAAGGTCGACTGGAACTGGTCGACGATCGCCGTGGTGAAGGTGTCGAAGCGGATGAAGACGTAGAGGCCGTATTCGGCAAGCAGATGCAGGCCAACCAGCAGCGAACCGCCGCAGATGGCAAGCCTGAGTTGCGGCAGCACCACGCGGGCGAACACGCGCCACGGACCGAGACCGAGCGCCGCGGCGGCGTCTTCGAGGGCAGGGTCGAGCCGGCGCAGCGCCGCCGCCACCGGCAGATAGAGGAACGGGAAATAGGCGATGACCGAAACCAGAACGCCGGCCCACAGGCCGTGCAGTCCAGGCACCAGGGTGATCCACGCATAGGAGTGGACGAAGGCTGGAATTGCGAGCGGCGCCACCGAGAGCCAGGCCCAGAGGCGGGCGCCGGGCAGGTCCGAGCGTTCGGTCAGCCAGGCCAGCGCCACCGAAAGCACGATCGAGATCGGAACGGCCAGCACCACCAAAAGCACGGTGTTGACCAGAAGCTCGCCAACACGCGGCCGGAAGACCAGCGCCGATACGGTTTCCCAGCCGGTCTGCACCGCGACCCATAAGATGAAGGCAAGCGGCAGCAGCGCAAACAGCGAGACGAGGATTGCGGCGAGCAAGATCCAGGATGAGGACCGAAGCCGGGCCGACCGGCCGGCAGCCAGGCCTGGGCGGGCAAGATCGGCCGCCGACTGCATCAGGCCGGACGCCATGCCGCCGCCCGCCGGCGGCAACGGCTGAAGGAACCGCGAACGCAGCCGGAAATGCAGTCTGCCGTCATGCTGGTCGTCATGGGGACGAATGCCACCTCGAAAAACAGAGCGCTCCCGCGGAAAGCGAATTCCCGCAGGAGCGCAGTCGGTTGCCCTTTTAGGACGAATGCCGGCTAAAGCAAGCCGGCTGCCGTCATCAGATCGGTCACCTTCTTGGAATTCAACGTCGCCGGATCGACCTTCGGCGCTTGCAGATCGGCCAGCGGCACCAGCTTCGGATTGGACTCCGCGCCCTTGCCGACAGCGTACTCATAGGAAGTGCCGGTCTTCAACACCTCCTGGCCGCCCTTGCCGGTCACCCATTTCAGGAACGCCTGGGCTTCCTTCGGGTGTTTGCTGGAGGCGAGCACGCCACCGCCCGAAATCGAGACGAAAGCGCCCGGGTCCTGGTTCTTGAAATAGTGCAGCGCGACGTTCTTGCTGTTCTCGCCGGTCTTGGCCTGATCGCCGAAATAGTAATAGTGATAGATCACGCCGCCTTCGATCTCGCCGGCATTGACCGCCTTCATCACCGTGCCATTGCCCTTGTAGGCGGTGAAATTCTCTTTCATCGCCTTCAGCCAGTCGGTCGTGGCGGCTTCGCCCTTGAGCTGCAAGAGCGCGCTGACGATCGCCTGGAAGTCGGCGCCGGAGGGGGAGGCGGCCCAGCGGCCCTTCCAGCTCGGATCGGCAAGATCGAGCAGCGACTTGGGCAACTGGTCGGCGCTGAGCTTGGTCTTGTTGTAGGCAAAGACGGTGCTGCGCGCGGCAACGCCGACCCATTTGCCGGTGGTCGGCTGGTATTCCTGGGGAACCTGCGCCAGCGTGTCGGCATCGACGGGCGCGAACAGGCCCGATGCCTCGACCAGAGCCATGGCCGGGGAATTTTCGGTCAGGAACACGTCGGCCGGCGAGGCAGCCCCTTCGGCGACGATCTGGTTGGAGAAGTCGCTGTCGCCGCCATTGCGTAGCGTGACCTTGATGCCGGTTTCCTTGGTGAAGCCCTCGGCCCATTCCTTGGCAAGGCTCTCATGCTGGGCGTTATAGACGACGATGCCGTCTTCCTCGGCCACGGCCGGGCCTATGATCAGGCCGATTGCCAGCGCGGCGCCGGCAAGGGTGGAAAGGGCAGATTTCATGGCGTCGTCCTCGCTCTCGATGGTCCCTGAATTGGCACAGCTGCACCTAGCAATACCTGAATATCATAGTCAACATTGAGAGGCTGCTTCAATCGGTCGCCGGCTGCAAACTTTCGTGACGCTCCCTACTTTGGCTTGGACATTATTTCGCCGGCCACGTAACAAATCAGCGCCGAGGCGCGAACATCGGGGAGTGAACTCTTGTGACCGGCAAGGACGAAGCCGAACTCTCCCGGCTATTGCGAGCTGCGATAGGAGGAGATGAAAGGGCCTATGCCGACTTTCTGCACCGGACGGCCGCTCTCGTTCGCGGCTTTGTCAGGCGCAAGATCGTAAAGGGCGGGGTCGACCCCGAGGACGTCGTGCAGGAAACCTTGCTGGCCATTCATGTGAAACGGCATACCTGGCGCCAGGATGCGCCGGTCTTGCCATGGGTCTACGCGATCGCGCGTTTCAAGCTGATCGATGCCTTCCGGCGGCGCGGGCGGCGCATCGAGATCGAGATCGACGAGATCGCAGAGACATTTGCCGAACCGGAGGGCGAGACGGTCAGCGAGCGCGACATCAACCGGGCCCTGGACGGCCTGCCGCCGGCGCAGCGTTCCGTGGTTTCATCAGTGTCGGTCGAAGGCCGCTCCATCGGCGAGACGGCAGCGAAGTTCGGTATCAGCGAGACGGCCGTGCGGGTGTCGCTGCACCGCGGGCTTGCCGCAATAGCCAAGCGGTTCGGAGCCGGGTGACATGAGGACCGAGGATCTCATCAAGGCATTGGACGCTGACGCCGGCAGCAAGGCGATGCCGCTGCGCTCGGCCTGGTGGCTGGCCACGGCTGCCGCAGCGGTGGTAGCCGCGGCGGTTTTCTGGCTCACCATCGGTCCACGTCTCGACATCATGATTGCCATGCACACGATGCGTTTTCTTTCGAAGTTCGTCTTTACCATCGTGCTTGCCGCCACCGCCTTTGCCCTGATCCGCGGGCTGTCTACCCCCGGCGCGTCGACCGGCAGGGCGGCGGCATGGATGGTCGCTGCGCCGCTGCTTGTGCTGGTTGCGGTGGTTCTGGAGCTTTTCGCCGTGCCCGAGGCCGATTGGGGCACGCGGCTGGTCGGCACCAACATGATGGTCTGCATGACGTTCATCCCGCTGATCGGCATCGGCCCGCTCGCCATCTTCCTATGGATGCTGCGCTACGGCGCGCCGACGCGGCCGGTGCTTGCCGGCGCGGTCGCGGGCCTGCTCGCCGGCGGGCTGGCCGCGACTTTCTATGCGGCGCATTGCTTCGACGATTCGCCGCTTTTCGTCGCCACCTGGTACTCGATCGCGATCACCGCCCTTGCCGCGCTCGGCGCGCTCGGCGGGCGGCTTTTCGTGCGCTGGTAGCGACAGTCGCGCAATCAGAACAAGAAAACGCGCTTTGACCAGAATCGAATTCGATTTCTGGAACGCATGACGCTGGATACTCGTATACAAAGAAGCGCGTGCTTGTGCGCCCAAATGGACGCTCTAGCGGGTCGGAACGGGATGCTCGCCGCGATAATCGTAGAAGCCGCGCCCGGTCTTGCGGCCGAGCCAGCCGGCCTCGACATATTTCACCAGCAGCGGGCAGGGGCGGTATTTCGAATCCGACAAGCCGTCATGCAGCACCTGCATGATCGATAGGCAGGTGTCCAGCCCGATGAAATCGGCAAGCTGCAGCGGCCCCATCGGATGGTTGGCGCCGAGCTTCATGGCGGTGTCGATGGCGTCGACCGAGCCGACACCTTCGTAGAGCGTGTAGATCGCCTCGTTGATCATCGGCAGCAGGATGCGGTTGACGATGAAGGCCGGAAAATCCTCGGAGACGGTGATGGTCTTGTCGAGCTGCTTCACATAGGCCTTGGCCGCCTCGAAGGTCTGGTCCTCGGTGGCGATGCCGCGCACCAGCTCGACCAGCTTCATCACCGGAACCGGATTCATGAAATGGATGCCGATGAAACGCTCAGGCCTGTCGGTCTGGGCGGCGAGACGCGTGATGGAGATCGACGAGGTGTTCGTCGCCAGGATAGCTTCGGGATTGAGCTGGGGACAGAGCTGGGCATAGATCTTGCGCTTGACCGTCTCGTCCTCGGTCGCCGCTTCGATCACCAGATCGGCGCCGGCAAGGTCGGCCATGGTGGGCGCTGCCGAAATGCGCGCCATGGCGTCGTTGCGCAGCTTCTCTTCCAGTTTGCCGGAACCAACCTGGCGGGCCATGTTGCCGCTGACGGTGGCGATGCCCTTTTCGATGCGGTCGGGCGAAATATCGTAGATCAGCACCTTGTAGCCTGAAAGCGCGGACACATGCGCTATGCCGCCGCCCATCTGGCCTGCGCCGATGATGCCGATCGTCTCGATCTTGCTCATTACACCGATCCCGTCGAAAAGGCCTTTGCGACCTGCTTTTTGTGCGGTGCAAACTAAAAGGGCGGGGCAGCTTCGTCTACCCCACCCTTCACAATTTAATACGCTTTGGCAGAATGCGTCAAAGCGCCTTTTGCAGTTCCGGCAGAATGACGAAGAGATCGCCGACGAGGCCGTAGTCGGCAACCTGGAAAATCGGTGCCTCCTCGTCCTTGTTGATGGCGACGATGACCTTGGAGTCCTTCATGCCGGCAAGGTGCTGGATGGCGCCGGATATGCCGACGGCGATGTAGAGATCGGGAGCGACGACCTTGCCGGTCTGGCCGACCTGCCAGTCGTTTGGGGCATAGCCGGCGTCGACCGCGGCGCGGGAAGCGCCGACGGCGGCACCGAGCTTGTCGGCGACCGGCAGGATAACCTCTTGGAATTTCTCCGAGGAACCCAGCGCGCGGCCGCCCGAGATGATGATCTTGGCCGAGGTCAGTTCCGGACGGTCGGTCTCCGACAGCTTGTTCTCGACAAAGGAAGACAGGCCGGGATTGCTTGCTGCCTTCACGGTCTCGACCGCGGCCGAGCCGCCTTCGGGCGCTGCCTGGAAGGAGGCAGTACGCACTGTGATCACCTTCTTGGCGTCGCTCGTCTGCACCGTCTGGATGGCGTTGCCGGCATAGATCGGCCGTTTGAAGGTGTCGGGCGAGACCACTTCGATGATCTCGGACACCTGCGCGACGTCGAGCAGTGCGGCCACGCGCGGCGCGACATTCTTGCCCGACGAGGTCGCCGGCGCGATGATGGTGTCATAGGAGCCAGCGAGGGAAACAACCAGCGCCGCCATCGGCTCGGCGAGGCGCTCGGTGAGTTCGTCAGCGTCGGCGAGCAGCACCTTGCTGACGCCCTTGAGCTTGGCGGCGGCGTCCGCTGCTGGCTTGGCGCCCTTGCCGGCCACCAGCACATGCACGTCCGAACCGATCTGAAGCGCTGCCGACAGCGCCTTGGCGGTCTGGTCGGAAAGCGTTGCATTGTCGTGTTCGGCGATGAGGAGAATTGCCATTTTATCTGTTCCTTCCGATCTCAGAGCACGCCGGCTTCGTTCTTCAGCTTGTCGACCAGTTCGGCGACGCTCTTGACCTTGACGCCGGCCTTGCGGCCACTCGGCTCCTCGGTCTTGATCACCTTCAGCCGCGGCTTGACATCGGCGCCGTAGTCGGCGGGCGTTTTTTCGTCGAGCGGCTTCTTCTTGGCCTTCATGATGTTGGGCAGCGAGGCATAGCGCGGCTGGTTGAGGCGCAGGTCGGCGGTGATGATCGCCGGCATCTTCAATTCCACCGTCTGCAGTCCGCCATCGACCTCGCGCGTCACCTTGGCCTTGTCGCCATCGAGCACGACCTTGGAGGCGAATGTCCCTTGAGCCCAGCCGAGCAGTGCGGCCAGCATCTGGCCTGTCTGGTTCGAGTCATCGTCGATCGCCTGCTTGCCAAGGATGACGAGGCCGGGCTGTTCCGCTTCGACGACGCCCTTCAGCACCTTGGCGACGCCGAGCGGCTCGGTCTGCTCGTCGGTCTTGACCAGGATGGCGCGGTCGGCGCCCATGGCGAGTGCGGTGCGTAGTGTCTCCTGCGCCTGCTGCGGCCCGATCGAGACAACGATGATCTCTTCGGCCTTGCCGGCTTCCTTCAGCCGGATCGCTTCTTCGACCGCGATCTCGTCGAACGGGTTCATCGCCATCTTGACATTGGCCAGCTCCACCGCCGAACCGTCAGCCTTGACGCGAACCTTTACATTCGCATCCACAACCCGCTTCACGGGCACAAGGATCTTCATTTGCCTGTCACCTCTCTAGAGATAATTGCGCGCTATAACAGCCTGCGCCTGCGCAGAGTTGTCGAAAGCCGACATTCGGGACGGAATTCTGTTCTCCAAACGCCTGACAATTGCGCTTCCGTAGTTGCGGCAAACCTGCACGTCAATATGCGCTAGAGCAGGATGAGTTGAAGTCGAACCAGTCATCCTGCTCTAGGTCTTTGTTTTTTCGCATGGTCTTGTCCGAAAAGTCTGCAACTTTTCGGGATCATGCTCTAGCCACTCAAATCGGTTCAGTCCGGAGCCGACGCACGGCCCCAGCGCGGCGCCGGCTGCGCCGCCGGCACCGCGCTGGCGGCAGGCTCGGGAGCAATGATCGCCGGATCGGTCGCCGGCGCGGGCGCCTCGTCCGCGGCGGCGAGCAGCGGCACGCCGCGTCTGCGCAAGATCAGCACCAGCATGGCCCCGGCGATGATGCCGCCGACATGGCAGGCCCAGGAAATCTGGTCCTCGCCACCGGCGGCGAACATCACGATCTGGAAGAGGATCCACAAGATGAGCGGGATGAAGGCCGGGATCCGCAATGGAATACGGGCAAAGGCCAGCACCCAGACTTTCACCCTGGGATAGAGGATCAGGTAGGCTGCGACCACGCCGGCGATGGCGCCCGAGGCGCCGATCAGCGGCACCTGCGAGTCCCACGCGACCAGGCCCTGGAAGAAGGCACCTCCGACGGCGCAAAGGAGGTAGAAGATGAGGTAGCGAATATGGCCGAGCGCGTCCTCGACATTGTCGCCGAACACCCACAAAAACAGCATGTTGCCGCCGAGGTGGAAAATATCGGCATGCAGGAAGGAATAGGTCAGGTAGCTCAGGCTCTCGGGGATGACGACAAACTCGGGTGACAGTTCCACTTTGTTGTGAACGACGGACGGAATGAAGCCGAGACCGAGCACCGCGGCGTTCGAGAATTGCTCGCCACCGAGCGCCGTGGCGAAGTAGATGAGCGTGTTGAGCGCGATCAGGCCGATCGTCACATATTGCAGCTTGATGTGCCGCAGCTTGTTGGTGTCATAGAGCGGGATAAACATCGAGCCCCTCCCGCCTCCGGCGAAATTCAGCGGTTCTTGCCGGGAACCCATAACACGTCGGCATTTCCGTTGTCATTCACCGCCCTCGCGGCGACGAACAGAAAGTCCGAGACACGGTTTATGTACTTGATTGCCTCGCGGTTGACGTGCTCACGCGGATTCTGGGCCAGCGCCACCATGATGCGCTCGGCACGCCGCGCCACCGTGCGGGCGAGGTGAAGGGCGGCTGCGGCCGGCGTGCCGCCGTTGAGCACGAAGGATTTGAGCGGCTCAAGATCCTTGTTGAGAAGATCGATGTCCTTTTCGACACGGTCGGTCTGAACAGCCGTGATGCGCAGCGGCTCATAATCGAGGGGTTTGCCGTCATCGGGCACCGCCAGATCGGCGCCGAGGTCGAAAAGGTCGTTCTGGATGCGGGAAAGCATGGCATCGATCGATGGATGCGTCGTTGCGGTATGGAGGCGGGCCATGCCGATGCAGGCGTTGGCCTCGTCGACGGTACCATAGGCATCGACACGCAGATCGGATTTCAGCCGCCGTTCGCCGGTGCCGAGGCCGGTGGTGCCGTCGTCGCCGGTACGGGTGTAGATCTTGTTGAGCTTGACCACGCTCTGCCTCCCGAACTCGCTGGTCGCCTTATTTGCGGGTGAACCAGACGGCCAGCATGATCAGCACCAATGCCACGAACTGCAACAGAACGCGCGCCTGCATCAGCTTGTTGGAGGTCACGCCATCGCCGCCGCGCATCATATTGATGAGGCCGCGAACCAGCACGATCACCACGGCGACCATGACGAGAACGGCGAGGACATTGAAGACGGTTGCCATGTGGAGTTCCAGTTCGATTGCGTTCAGGCGCGTTTGGCAAGCAGGCGGTAGAGCATCGCTGCCGGCAGGATGCGTTTGAGGATGACGCCGATTCTGGCCGGCACTGTTACCACATAGTGCGGGCGAGGGCGCCGCGACAGAAGCGCATGGCGCAAGGCCACATAAACCACTTCCGGACCGGGCTTCAGGCGCGACGTGCTGCCGCCGGCCCGCAGCCGCTCCAGTTGCGCCTTGTAGGCGAGGCGGTGGACGGAATTCTCATAGTCGATGTTCTTCAGGAACCACACAAGGCCATTGCTGGCGATCTTCGATGTCACTGGCCCCGGCTCGATCAGCGAGACATGGATGCCGCTGCCCTGCAACTCCTGATGCATGCACAGCATCAACCCTTCGATGGCGTGCTTGGATGCCGCATAGGCTCCCCGGAAGGGAACCGGCGTCAGGCCGAGGATCGAGGAGCAATGAACGAGACGGCCATGGCCCTGGCGGCGCATCACCGGCATGACACGGCGCGTGAGGTCGTGCCAGCCGAAGACATTGGCCTCGAATTGCTCCCTGAGCGCTGCAACCGGCAGGTCCTCGACGGCGCCAGGCTGTCCATAGGCGCCATTGTTGAACAGGGCATCGAGCTGTCCGCCGGTGCGCTCGAGCACCGACGCCACCAGGGCTTCGATGGACCCGGCTTCGCGGTAGTCGAGATAGAAGGCCTCGATGCCGTCGGCGTCGAGGGCGGCAATGTCTTCAGGCTTGCGTGCGGTCGCGAACACCCGCCAGCCGTCCGCCTTCAGCGCCCGGGCGCAATAAGCGCCTATCCCGGAAGAGGCGCCGGTGACGATGATGGTGCGCAACTCTTCCGCTGTGGAGTTCGTGGTTCGACCAAGGGTTGCCATTTGCCGCAATCCCTTCCCATATTCGCGGCGTCGAGACAATCGAGGGGGTGTGGTTCTTGTTGCGGAAGATTGTCGCCCTGCGCCGCGTGCTCTATGACGCGCTTGGCCATTTCAACACCGACGATGGCTGGGCGATGGCCAGCCATCTGGCGATCACGGCGCTTATGGCGCTGTTTCCGTTCCTGATCTTCGCCACGACGCTGGCCAGTTTTTTCGGCGCGCAGGCTTTCGCCGACACGGCTGTGCATATCGTCTTCGACACCTGGCCGGAGCAGATCGCCAAGCCGATCGCGCGCGAGGTGCTCAACGTGCTTACCGTCCGGCGCACCGATCTGTTGACCTATGGCGTCGTGCTCGCCGCTTTCTTCGCCTCCAACGGCATCGAGGCGCTGCGCACCTCACTCAACCGCGCCTACCGCGTCTCCGAAACGCGCGGCATCATCTACCGCCGGGTGCAGAGCATCGCCTTCGTGCTGATCGCCACGGCAGGGTTCCTGGCGATCAGCGTGCTCCTGGTCTTCGCGCCCTTGCTGGCGCGGCTGGCCGAGGCCAATTTCGAATGGATAAAGCCCTATATGGGAACGATCACGCTGTGGCGTTACGTCATCGCTTCCGCCGTCATCGTCGGCGGGCTGTTCGCGGTGCATTTCTGGCTGCCGGCGGGCAAGCGCCGCTTCGTCTCGATCGTGCCGGGCATCCTCTTCACACTGGCCGCATGGCTGATCGGCTCAACCATCTTCGCCACCTATCTCGACCATTTCTCGTCCTATGTGACGACCTATGCCGGCCTTGCCTCCATCATGATCGCCGTCGTCTTCCTCTATATCGTCTCGGCGATCTTCATCCTGGGTGGCGAACTCAACGCCGCGATCAGCCGCTATCTCGAGGCGCGCGCCCGGGTCGGCTGAGCGGTTGGCCTGGCGGTGGCCAGCCCGACGCCGAAGGTCGTGATCGCCATGCCGACGATCTGGACAAGGTTCAGATGCTCGCCGAACAGCGCCCAGGCCATGAGCGCGGTGACGGCCGGAACCAGGTAGAACAGCGAGGCGACTTTCGACATCTCGCCGTCGCGGATCATCAGCATCAAAAGGAAGATGGCGCCGATCGACAGCACCAGCACCAGCCATGCCATGGCAAAGATCAGCTCGCCATTGACGGTGACCGTGCGCGTCTCGAAGGCCAGCGAGGCCAGCAGCATCAGCGAGGCGCCACCGACATATTGCCACATGGTGGCCGCGACGAGGTCGCCGCCGGAGGCAAAGCGCTTCTGCCAGATCGTGCCGGCGCTCATGCCAAGCACCGAGACCAGCGAGGCGGCCAATGTTTCAGGCGTTACTCCGCCGCCAATCGCGCCAAGCTTCGGCCACAACACAATGATCACCCCGACCAGGCCGATGCCGAGACCGAGCCAATGGCGCGGCAAGATGGCCTCGCCAAGGAACTTGCCGGCGAGCACGGCGGTGATCAGCGGCTGCAGGCCGACGATCAAGGCCGACAGCCCGGCGGGCATGCCCCTGTGGATCGCCCAGAACACGCCGCCGAGATAGACGCCATGCATCAGGATGCCGGCGCCGGTGGCGTGCAGTGCCTCCGTACGGCTCGCGCGCTTCGAACCAAGTGCCGCCATCAAGGCAACCAGCAGGATGGCTGCCAGGACGAAGCGTGCGGCGAGAAAGGTGAAGGGTTCCGCCCATGGCATGGCGTAGCGCGCACCGATGAAGCCTGTCGCCCACAGGACGACGAAGGTGGCGGGGATAAACCGCTTGATGCTGTGCATTTCCGGGGGCTGCCGCGTGGTGAGATTGACCGTGGCGATGCTGTAATGCGGTTCGACCCAACGCGCAAAATGAAACGATTGATCCATACGTCATTCGAATTGAGCTTAGGGCGAACTCACACGTCCCTTCGGAGATCAGAGCCCGACCAATCTTCTGATATCGTCCGGCGATGCGCCGGCCTCGCGCAGGGCGGCAAGGCCGGTGTCGCCAAGGCTCTTCGACAGTTTTCGTCCATCCGGGCCAAGGATAAGACGATGGTGGAAATAGGCCGGCTGCGGCAGGTCGAGCACTTCCTGAAGCAGGCGCTGCATGCTGGTCGCGGCATAAAGGTCCTGGCCGCGCACGACATGGCTGACCTCTTGCAGCGCGTCGTCGACGACGACGGCGAGATGATAGCTGGTCGGGATGTCGCGGCGGGCCACGATCACGTCGCCCCAATCCCGCGGCCGCGCCTCGATTTGTCGCGTCGCGGAAAGCGTCTCGTCGACAAATTCGGTCCATGACAGGTCCCTGCCGACATGCGCCATTGCGGCATCGACGTCCAGCCGCCAGGCGAAAGGTGCATTCTCGGCAATCCGCCGCCGGCGTTCCTTCACCGGCAGTGCCTTGTCGGCGGCGGGATAAAGCGGCACGCCGTCCGGGTCGCGCGGCCAGTTGCGGCCGCGCTTTTCGCTGTCGGTAATGAAGGCCCTGATCTCGCCTCTGCTCATGAAGGCGGGGTAGACGAGCTCTTGCCCGATCAGCCGGTCCAGTACCGCCTGATAGTCCGCGAAATGATCGGACTGGCGGCGTACCGGCTCTTCCCAGCCAAGCCCGAGCCATTTCAGGTCGCGATAGATGCCGGCCTCGAATTCAGGCGTGCAGCGTGTCTTGTCGATGTCCTCGATGCGCAGCAACAGGCGCCCGCCAGCCGCTTTTGCCATTTGCTGGTTGAGCAGCGCCGAATAGGCGTGGCCGAGATGCAGTTCGCCATTCGGGCTCGGCGCGAAGCGGAATGTCAGGAGTGTCATCTCTCAAGGTGGCTTGTCGGTTGTCAGGCACTTTCGCCGGTTGCTAGCGTGTGCCTGGCTACATCAGCCACTTTGCGCCGGGAACAAGCATTGATGCAACGCATCGCCAATCTTGACGACATTGCGCAAGGCCTCGATGCGCTTTGCCTGATCGATCCGCGCCTGGAAAGAGTGCGCGGCATGGCCGGCGAGGTGCCGCTTCGGCTGTCCGAGCCGGGATTCCGCAGCCTTGCCTCGATCATCGTTTCACAGCAGGTGTCGCGCGCCAGCGCCGACGCCATTTTCGGGCGGCTGACAAAGCTCGTCGATCCGCTGACGCCGCAAGCCATCCTCGCCGCCGGCGAGGACGTCTTTCGCGAGGCCGGGCTGTCGCGGCCGAAGCAGCGTGGCCTGCTCGCGGTTGCCCAGGCCGTGGCCGACGGGCTCGACCTCAACCATCTCTGTTCGCTCGACGCCCCCGAAGCGATCGCGGCGATGACGGCCGTGCCGGGCATCGGGCCATGGACGGCGGAAGTCTATCTGCTGTTCGCCGCCGGCCATCCCGATGTTTTCCCCGCGCGTGATGTCGCGCTGCAAACGGCAGTCGGCCACGCGCTCGGCATCGACCCGCGTCCGCCGGAGAAAACACTGATCCAGATCGCCGAATCATGGAGCCCGTGGCGAGGTGTCGCATCACGGCTTTTCTGGGCTTACTATCGCGAAACAAGGGGCAGGGAGGCCGCGCCTCCGGCCTGAAATCGCAAAAAAGCATTGAAATCATGCATTTTTGACGCTTTGGGCGAGCGACAATCCGCTTCACATCCCTGTCATGTCGGGCTTACAGTATCCGCGCCGTTCGGTTCTGAAACCAAGGAGGATCAACACGTGACGGTTGCCGTATCTCCGGATGGGCTTCCAGCACTGGTGCTGAATGCGGATTACCGTCCGCTCAGCTATTACCCCCTGTCGCTCTGGTCGTGGCAGGACGCCATCAAGGCGGTGTTCCTCGACCGGGTGAACATCGTCGCCGAATACGAGCATGCCGTGTCGTCGCCGACCTTCTCGATGAAGCTGCCGAGCGTCGTCAGCCTGAAGGCCTATGTGAAGCCTTCGCGGCATCCCGCCTTCACCCGTTTCAACGTCTTCCTGCGCGACCGTTTCCAGTGCCAGTATTGCGGTACGCCGGAAGATCTGACCTTCGATCATGTCATCCCCCGCCATCGCGGCGGCGCGACGACGTGGGAGAATGTCGTCGCCGCCTGCTCGCCCTGCAATCTCAGGAAGGGCGGCATGATGCCGGCGCATGCCAAGATGTGGCCGCTGCAGAAGCCCTTCCAGCCGACGGTGCACGATTTGCACAATAACGGCCGCCTGTTCCCGCCCAACCATCTGCATGAAAGCTGGATGGATTATCTCTACTGGGATGTCGAACTGGAACCTTGAGATCGTTTGATAATTCGGGAGACTGGCCGTCCGAGGCGATTGCCTTCCGGCGCATGCGGTTGGTTATGGCATGTACGTCCTAAAGCATGGCATCAAGAAAAACCCGGAAAAGCGGTGGGCGCTGCCGGACCGTATCTTCTTCGGTCACGGTGCGTGCCATATCCTTGCCGGGACTTTCCTTGAGCTCGGCCCTCTTGAAGGGTTTTATGCGGAGCGCATCATCCCGGATGAGGATTTTGCCGGGAACCATATCTATGTGACGAACGGTGCCGTCGCCTTCGACTATCACAGCTATTGCGACCGCGGGCGGCTGCTGGAACATCACAGAAAAGGATGGGCCTCGAAAAACGATGGGTGGGGCTGCACGATCGAGAGAGTCGATTTCGATTTGCTGGATACAGCCGAACTGAACCAACGCAAAATGTTGGGCCCGGATCAATATTTGTATGATCCCATCCCTCGTGCCCGCCTGTTCATCGATCGCGTGGACCACACTGCGGCGGCGGAAAGGGCGCTTCGAAGTACTTGAATTCGGCTGGCTCAATCCCTGGCAAGCGCACTGCGGAACGCGACCACTGCAAGGACAAAACTGGCGATGGCGTTCCAGCCGGCCAGCGACAGGCCGAGGATGCGAAGTGCCGCCTTGTCGCAGGAGGGCGGGACAAATTTGTCGAGCGCGTCGAGCACGCCCTTGCCGCCGGTGTCGACAGGGCCGGCGCCCGCGGTGCAGTCGGCCGGTCCCTGCCACCATGCCCATTCGACGCCCGAATGGTAGACGCCGAGATAAAGGCCGTAGACCATCAGCAGGCCACCGACGGCCAGCAGGCCGCGCGTCAACCACGCCGGTGCGCTGAGCACCGAGGCCAGCACCGCCAGCAGCATCAGCGGCACGCCGATATAGTAGGGCGTTCGCTGTTCCAGGCAGAGATGGCAGGGGATGTAGCCGCCTATGTACTGGAAGGCCAGCGCCGAGCCGACCGTGGCGGCCATGGCGACGGCGAGAAACAAGGCCGCTCGCATGCGTTGACGTCCGGTATCGGGATTGACGGTCGCTGTCATCGATCTTCTGTCCTGGTTCGCGCCCGCGCCGCCGCCTGCCTATGCATGTCGTTGTCCAGACCGCTGCTCAGTTTGGGCGACATGCATCAGAATGCGTATTTGACGACGATATAGAGCAAAATCAGGGCGGCGGCTCCGGCGCCCGCGATCATGCCGAGTCGCTTTTCGATGAACTCGCGGATCGGCTCGCCATAACGACGCAGCAGCCAGGCAAGAAACAGAAAACGGGCGCCGCGGGCGACGATCGCCAGGGCGATGAACAGCAGCAGATTGACGCCGATGACGCCGGACAGGATGGTCACAACCTTGATCGGCGGCAAATGGGCAAGGCCGGAGGTGACCAGCATCAGGATGATGAAGCCGACGCCCGAAGAGGTGCGCAGCGCCTCGAACTCGTCATACTTGCCGTAGAATTCGAGGATCGGTTTTGCCACGGCGTCGTAGGCATAATGGCCGATGAACCAGCCGGCGATGCCGCCCAGCACCGATGCCGCTGTCGCGATCAGCGCGTAGCGATAGGCGCGATCCGGCCGCGACAGCGCCATCGGCAGATACAGCACGTCGGCCGGCACCAGGAACACCGAGCTTTCGACGAAAGCGATGAAGGCCAGCCACCATTCGGCGGATTTCCTTGCCGCCAGCGACAAGGTCCAGTCGTAAAGTCCGCGAAGCATAGGCACTCCTAATGCACGCCGCCCAAGGTGCACAAAACCCAAAGGTGCATAGAACAAAGACCCAAAGCGCGCCGCATCATCTCTTTGGAGGCGGCCCGCTCCAATGCGCCGCCTGTCTAGAAAGATTTTCCGCGCCGCACAATGGCCGGAGCTTCACGAAGTCGAAAGATGGTATCGGGCCCGCCGTCAAAACGCGAAAGCGGTATCGCCAGACGGCGATACCGCTCGCAACCTTCGTCTGACGCGCCTTGCCCATTCCGCTGGGCCTACTCCGCTGGGCTACTCGGCCGGAACCGGGCTGAGGCCGACGTCGCCCAACGGACGTGGCTTGTCTTCCTTGCGTGCCGACGCGCGGGCGACCACGCTTGCGCGGTTGACGGACCTGCGCTCGGCGTCGATGCGGCGGATCAGGATTTCCGCCCGCTCGATCGAACCGAGCAGGGCCAGGATCGTGCCGCGTTCACCCGCACCCGCATTCGGTCCCAGCGCCAGCGTGCGGGCGCGCAACTCCTCGACCTCAGGGAAGCTGACATGGCCGGCCGGCATTCGCGGGTTGGCAATGCCGTAGTCCGGCAGGATCTCGCGCAGCGAGGCGTCGAGCTTGTTCAGCGCGACTTCGACAATGGCTTGCGCCGGATTGCTGAACTTCTCGCGTTTGACGCGCCGGGCCACCTGGTGCATCGATTCCGTCAAGGCAGCCGTGAAGTCCGCCTCCTCGATCAGGCTGGCAATCAGGTCGAGTTGTTCGTAAGGCAGGTCCTCCTTCATCAGCGCGGCGGTGTAGGCACGGATGTCGCGGCTGAGGATGTCGGTTGCTAGATAGTGCTCGCCCGGATCGGAGGGTGCTTTCTTCGACCCGCGTGCGATATCGAGGAACATCGCGCCGGCCTCAAGGTGACGGGCCGTCTCCTGCTGCACGGCGGGAACTGCCTTGGCAAAATCGCTGGCCAGCTTGCGGTCGAGGAATTTCGGCGTCGAGAAATCCTCCGCGTCCTCGGCGTCCGTGTGGCCGACACGCGACAGTACCCGCTCGAACACACCGATGAAGGGGAACAGCAACAGCGTGTTGAAGACGTTGAAGAAGGTCGAGTAGAGGCCGACCGCCACCGGCACCAGGGGAAAAGTCTCCTTGCCGTCGACGATCACCGGAACGGCCGGATCGCCGCCGAAGAACTGCATGGCCCATTCCAGGACCTGGATGGAGACGAAGAACAGCGGGATGGTGATGCACACACCTATGATGTTGAACGATATGTGGGCGTACGCGGTCCGCTTGGCGTTCTTCGAAAGATTGAGGGAAGCCATCCACGACGTGATCGTGGTGCCGAGATCGGCGCCGAGCGAGAAGGCGACGGCGGTCGTCCAGTCGAGAATGCCAGCGGCGCCAAGGCCCATGACAATGCCGATCGTCGCCGAAGACGAGTGGATCATCGCCGTCACGCCTGCGGCAATGAACACGCATTTGAGAAGGTTGAGGAAGGAATCAGCCTTGAGGGTTTGCAGCAGCGACATGACTTCGGGCAGGTTGCGCAGCGGGCGCAGACCACCGGTCATCAGGTTCAGGCCGTAGAAGATCAGCGCGAAACCCATGCAGGCGAGCGCTATGTTCTTGACCTTTTCGCTCTTGGCGAAGCAATAGACCAGCGAGAACACGCCGGCCAGGATCAATCCAAGCGGGCCGAGCGGCAGGGCGATCAGTCCGTTGCCAAGCGTGGTGCCGATGTTGGCGCCCATGATGACGCTGATCGCCGGCCGCAGCGCGATGACGCCGGCATTGACCAGGCCGACGACCATGACGCTCATCGCGGTCGACGACTGGATGACGCCAGTGATCAGCGTCCCCGCCAGCACGCCCTTGATCGGCGTTCCCGCCGCCTTGGCGAGAAAAGCGCGCATCCGGTTGACCGAGAGCGCCTGGATACCATTTGCCATGAAGTCCAGACCGAGCATGAAAATGCCCAATCCGCCGATCACCGGCACGAGGATGTCCTTGAAGATATCTATGTCCATTTCACGCTATCCCCAACAAGTCGCCATTGCGACACCGACACGAAGTTCCGTTGCTGTCCGAAGTGGTCAGGCGCCGAACTCGGCCCTCGTTCACCCTCAGTTCGCGAGAGGGGCCTGTCCTGACCAGTACTGCTCGATCTGGCCGACGAGTGCACTCGGCAACGGCACGTAGCCGAGTGCAGCGGCGTCGCCCGCGCCTTGCGTGAAGGCCAGCCTGAAAAGGTCATGCACGCGGCGATAGCGATGCTCCGAACGCCCCGAAACCTGGACCACCGCGAACACCGCGGTGCTGATCGGATAGGCGGCATCGCCGTCGCGATCGGTCAGGGAAGCGAAGAAATCGGTCGTTTCCCCCCAGGCGACGGAGGTGGCCGCCGCTTGCACGCCGGCGGGATCCGGCTTGATGAAATTGCCGGCCCTGTTGCGGACCGCGGCGAAGGGCAGGCCGGCGCGAAGCACCTGGCCGTATTCGGCATAGGCGATCGCGCCCTTGGTCGCGGCAACGGCGCCAATGAGGGCCTGCGTGCCCTCGGCGCCGGTTCCAAGCGGCCATTCGATCAGCGTGTCGGCGCCCAGCCTGGTCTTCCATTCCTCGCTACTCACCGACAGGAACTCGGTGAAGACATGGGTCGAGCCCGAGCCGTCCTGGCGATGGAAGACGCTGATGGCGAGATCTCCAAGAGCAATACCGGGATTGAGCGCCTGGATGGCGGGATCGGACCAGGAGGTGATCTTTCCCAGATAGATGTCGGCCAGAACCGGACCGGAAAGGCGCAAGCCGCCCTCCGGCAGGCCCTCCAGATTGGTGACCACCGCGATGCCGCCCATGACGATCGGAAATTGTTTCTGGCCGCTGCTGGCAAGGTTGGCCGGCGGCACCGGAACGTCGGTGGCGGCGAAATCCAGTTCGGGCTGCTTGAGCCGCATCAGGCCCGCGAGCGAGCCGACCGGCTCATAGTCGACGGTCCAGTCCAGCGTGAAGAAGTCGCCGCCATCGGCGCGCGCATTCTTGTAGGCGGTTGCCCATTTGGCGATGACCGGCGCGGCCAGGGTCGATCCGGCGCCGCGGATGGGCTCGGCCCGGGCTGCGGGGCCGGTCAAGGCAGCGGCCAAAGCAACGGCAAGGGCGATGACGCCACCAACGAGTTTCGGCCATAGGCTGTGCGACGACGCAATACTTGTCGGGTTTCCTGAAAACATCGTTTCGACCCCGCTTATACTACCGAAAATACGTGAAAAACTGAGAATTTCAGTGAAAATCAGTAGATCATATCCCTGGCGCGGTAAGCCTCAGCCAAAGAGGACAAGATCGCTCCTATTTCCTATTAACTTTTCTTAACGATTGGATGACAGGGATCACTGCCGCCGGACATTTCGGGCGCCAGGGTCTTTCAGTCGGAGGCGCTTAGCCGCCCAGTGCACCCTGTGCTGCCGCGAAATCTTTCAGATCGAATGAAACAGCAGCGTTGCAAAAGCCGGGCCTGACCTGGAGATCGTGCGCCAGCTTCGCGGCCGTCGCGAATTGGCCAGTTGACGAACAGGCCTCCAACCGTATAGTCCGCGCCCATCCAGGCCGCCCGGCCTGAGCCCCTATGGCGGAATTGGTAGACGCGCTCGACTCAAAATCGAGTTCCGCAAGGAGTGCTGGTTCGATCCCGGCTAGGGGCACCACCCTTCGCTCTTCGAGCTTCGGGTGGCAGGCCACCCCAGGCTCGTCGGTTTCGGGTGGCAGGCCACCCCAGGCTCATCAGCTTCGGGCGACAGGCCACCCACGCTCGTCGGCTTCGGGTGGCAGGCCACCGGGCTCATTGGCCGAAGGAAGTGTCCTCCGAAGCCTTGGCGAAGGAGGATCGGATGATCAGCCGGCTTCAGCCCACAGTACGGTTAATAGCCAGAAAGCGCCCATCAACATCGCGCCAATAGCTGGCACGACCAGAGTGTATCCCAGCAGGGCGAAACCCGCCTTCGGGCTGCGGGCGAGGAGCGCGCCCGCCAGCCAGCCAATCGCCGCCAGGGCGAATACCCCGTAGATGAAGGCTGTCCAGATTTCGTTGCTCATGGCTTATCTTTGCCTGAGATCGTGATCCGGGTCTAGCGCCGTCCCAGCAAGCTCTTCATCCGGTTGCGCAGGATGCGCGCCATGTTGCGGGTCTCGCGGTAGAGATGAAGCTGCGAGGCCGCCTGGCGGGCGAGGCGGTCGGCATCCGGCGAAAGCCCGATGACCAGCGTGCCCATCGGCTTGCGCTCCGTCCACAGCCGGCTCATCACGGGGTGGTCGGGCACGGCGCAGGAATCGGTCACCATGATGTTGGGGTCGTCGAGATGCTGCCTGGTCACCTCGATCATCAGCAGCGTGCCCGGCGAATAGGTGGCAAGGGTCTCGTCATAGGCCGTCTTCCAGGTGTAGGCGACGCCGGCCTCGACGAAGACTATCAGGCTGGCGATGGTGCGGTCGTCCAGCGTCAGCGAATGGATGCGGCACAGATCCTGTTCGGCCAGCCGGTGCACGGCCTCGCGGGCGAAGGCGGCGCGGTAGCGGTCGATGGCCATGGCGGTGCGCTCGCGGCCTTTCCAGCCCGCCGCCTCCAGCGTCAGGAAGCTCTCGATGGCATGGCGGATGTTTTCCGGCCCGCGCGCCACCTGATGCTCCAGCCTGCCGAGGTCGCCAAGGCGACGCTTCAGGCGGCGGAATTCGCGATAGTGATGCGAGCGCAACGAGGCCTTCAGGTAGGCTTCGCCGTCAAGCTCGCTTTCGAGCGCGGGACGCTCGGCCTTGCCGGTGATGACCAGTGGAAGGCCGTGCGTTTCGGCGACTGTGGCAAGCAGGCTGGCCACCGGACCGTCGAGCCCGATGTCGGGCAGGACCAGGACTTTCGGAAATTTGAGATGCGGCCGCGACAGCATCGCGAAGAAATCCTCGATGACGCCGACCGGGTCGTCGCGGTCGACCAGCGGCGTGCCGATCGGGCCGAACGGGCTCGACCAGGTGCGCATGACCGGGACGCCGAGCGGCACGCCGGGCCGCTCCACCGAGAACGGCACCAGCAGGCGCAGCCGGTTGCGGTATTCGTCGCCGTCGCGGATCACCGCCAGCCGCACCTCGCGGTCTTCCAGCCTCGGCATGGCGGGCGCCAGGAAACGCGGGTTGAAGAAGATGTTGGGCTCGATCGTGCGGGCGCAGAGATAATCCAGTTCCTCGACCAGGTCGAAGCCGGCGGAGGCGGGATAGATCGCCAGCTTGCGCTCGGGCCGGTTGTTGGCCAGGATCTCGATATGGGCGGGGTCGGCCTCGCGGGCGAGCCCGGCGAGGCCGGACACCATGGCGCCGGCCGGGCCGCCGCTGGTTTCCTCGAGCAAGGGGATGGCAGCCATTACGCGGCTCCTTTGATTGGCACGAAGATGGCCATGACGATGCCGAGCTTGCGCCAGACCGTGAAGGACAGCGCGGCCGCCTCGAAGATCATGGCGAAGGCGGTGGCCATGGCGGCGCCCCACAGGCCGAAAAGCGGGATCAGCACCACATTGAGGCCGATGTTGAAGGCCAGCGTCATGGCGTAGACGGCGGCGCAGATGTTCTGGTTGCCGCTCATGGTGAGCAGGCTTTCGCAGGGGCCGACGGCGGCCCGCGCCACGACGCCGAAGACCAGCAGGAACAGCAGCGGATAGCCT
>NZ_PZJX01000037.1 GCF_003034915.1 Mesorhizobium helmanticense
GTGAATTCAGGGCCGAACAGCATCAGCATCGGCTCGCCCAGCACCAGCACCATCAGCGCCATGATGAGCGACGGCCAGAACGTCCACGACACCGTCTCGCGGGCGAAGGCGGCGAGCTTTTCCGGCTCGCCATGGGTGAACTGCGCGTAGCGCTGGGCAACGCCCGCCTTGACGGCGAAATAGACGAAATGCACCAGCGCCAGCGTCTTGACCGTGGCGAAATAGACGGCGACGTCGTCGGGATCCATATAGGCGCCGACCATCAGCACATCGGCATTGGTGAGCAGGAAGAAGAAGCTTTCGACCAGGAAGATCGGCAGCGAGACGATGAACCATTGCGCGAAATGCACCTTCACCGGCCCGGCCGGGATCTTCTTGTCGATGCGCGACGTCACGCCAAGGAGCTGGCCGATCGTGGTGGCGTAGGTGGCGGCGATGGCGGCGAAGATCGCGGTCCTGGCGTCGGGCGCGTAGCCCATGAGAAGCATCAGCGCCATGAAGGCCAGGATCAGCACCGGCCGGATCAGGAAGGTCGGCGACAGCGCAAACAGCGCCCAGGAGTTCGCCCGCGCCAGCCCCTGCACCAGGTCGGACATGGCGATCATCGGCAGCAGGATGAGGCCGAGGATGAAGGGCACGACATAGTAGTTTTCGATGAAGGGCGAGAGCAGCCAGACGCCGAGCGCGCCGAGGGCGGCGATCGCGGTGGAGGCAATCAGCACGAACAGGCGGCTGGTCATCACGATGCCGCGCAGTTCGGCCAGCATGCCGCGCTCGCTGTATTCGGGAATGAAGCGGATGACCGAGGTGTGGAAGCCGAGGCAGGCGAGGTTGCCGACGATGACCATCGTCACCCAGACGAGGACGAAGATGCCGTATTCGAACGAGCCCATCCAGCGCGCCATCAGCACCTGGCTGACGAAGGCGATGACGGCGCTGACGATGCGCACGGAAAAGGCGATAAGCGACATGCGCCCGGCTTCGCCGCGCTCGTCGGCGCTGAACAGCACGGCGTCGATGCGGCCAAGCAACGGCTTTACGCGCAGCGCAAGGCGCTGCGGCAGGAACCGCCCGGCTGTCGTCGCCGCGGAAAAGCGCACCCAATACTCTCCGTTTTCCGCCTCTTTTTCAGGCTTTGGGTGTAGCGAAGACAGATTAAGAAACGGTTGGGTGGCGGTGGAGTGGGGCGTTGCGCCTTAGCTTGCCCTGTGTGAGAGGTTGGATTGCCTTACGTGCCCTACAAATCCGCAGGTTATCGGGATGGCGGGCAACTATTTCATTTCGTCGACTTTGTCAGATGGCCTTCACTATAGGAAAAGCTCTATCCCATGGCGAACCTTGATCACGGCCAAACCACACCCGAGAGCCATCCTTAACTTTTGACGTGCCATAGAAACTTTCCGGATGATACATCAGAATTGTATCTTGGCTATCAGAAATTCTCCCGGTATATCCATGTAATTGACTGATAGTTCCGTAGTCATATCTCGTAATAGAATAGCACAGATCCTCACAAAGTAGCACTAATTGCGCCGCAGTCGGACGTTTGTTCTCATCCTTTTCCAAGCAGCGACAAATTATTTCAAAGAGCTGATTTCCTAAACTCTTAAACTGAGCAGAATTTATCTGGGCGGGGCGTTTTGGAGTTTTCGCCGCAATGATATTCGGAATAGATTTAAGGCCTGTTCCAAACGGGAGCTCGCCAACGAGAAGTTCGTAGGTGATTGCCGCTATTGCCCACACGTCCGAAGATTTCTTAGGCATCTTGAATTCATTAATCGCTTCGGGTGACATGTACGGTATTGCTCCGAGGACGGTTTTCGATGAGGTAGAGCCCCCCGCTTCAGCCCATTGCCCGATCTCGGCTTCAGCCATCTTGGCTATGCCAAAGTCTGTGATCTTTACATTATCGAAATGGAAGCCGCCAACGACCATTATGTTGCTTGGCTTTAAGTCCCTATGTACCACTTCTACCGCATGCGAAGCTGCCAATCCCTTCGCTAATTGATGCAATATCCGCGTGCATGTTGAAGGCGGTAGATAAGGAAGGTTGCCCTCCATCACCGCAGCCAAATCTGATCCAGGAACAAGTTCCTCAATAATAAAAGACCGTCCTCCATCTTCAAAGTAGTCAAGTGTCTTCGCCACGTTCGGGTGATTGACTTTGGCGCTGACCACGGCGGACTGCTGAAAGCGCTTCAGTCCAGCGTCATCTTTGGGAGTTTTAAGAGCAACTAGTCGACCAAACAATTGATCAACCACACGGTAAACGTGCTGCATGCCGCCCGCTCCAATCCATTCTTCCGGAATGTAGCGGCCGGCAATCGCCGCCGTTCCCTTTGATATCGGGCCCTTCAATTCATCACCTCGGGGTGAGAGATATCTGCAGTTATTGAGGTCCGGAGTCTCCTGTCGCCGCTCGGATCCCCCAAAACTATCACCGCAGCTCCCTGCAACTTGTATCCGACGATGACCTGCCGATTGTTGTGTCTTACATGTCCGGATACGTGTGTCACAACAAAGTCGAGCCCATCATAACTTATAGTTACGCCATCACCCTGTGCGGTAAGAGTGACGGTCCGGTTGGCAGCATCAACAAAATGATCGTTACCCGAGTACGTGATCAGCATACGGTGCTTATCAAAGAGAAGATGTTTCCCGAGAGCGGTTCGAAGCATTTCGGCATCGGGTCGCTCCGCCGGATCATAGTTCAACGTCGAATTCAGCAAATAAGCTATCTCAACGGGAACTGAGATGATGGTGGAATTAAAAGCCAACGACTTTTTGGGTATGGACGGTGGCACGTGCCCAAGTTCAGACGGCAGGCTGCCCGCATTCAGAAGCCACAACGCAGTAACCCCAAAAGCAAATATATCCACAGCTGCCGTAAAAACATGGTTCCCGGCGGAATCAGGAACAAAAATTTCAGGTGCCGCGTAGAACGGAGTGAAGAATAACTGTTTCGTCTTTGCTCCGTTCGAGAGTTTTGCGAGACCAAAGTCGAATATTTTCAACACACCAGAGCTATCAATCTTCATGTTATCTGGTTTTATGTCGCGGTGAACGCGACCGTGCCGATGCACGTCACTAATTCCCGAAACTATCGAATACATCGCGCGAAGTGCCGCGTGGGTGCCAGCTCCAACTTCAATCGGCTTCAGATCAGTCCCTTCTATGTACTCTTCGACAAATCCAACAATTTCTGAGTTGTCATGAACAATGTCCAAGACCTAAACTACGTACTTCGACCTGATATCAGCAAGGGCAGATAATTCATCCATAAGCCTGTGTTTTTCGATTCCTGGCTTAAGAGATTTCACCACAACTTTTCGCTGAAGATTGCCGTCGAAACAAAGCGCGGTCTCCGACATTCCTCCCCCGGAGAGAGTCTTGATGACAGTGGAATATCTGGCCGGGAGCACTATCATTCTTGTTTCTTGCTCTTGCTATTGAATTCTATGTTCAATTGCGGCTTTTCAATTTCGTTTTCAGAGACCCGGCCTTTATTTCCTCCCGCTTGCTTGTTGGTTTTTCGGGGAGATCGGGCAGCTTTCTTCGTTTTGGCCACGGGCTGTCCGGTAGGTTGACTTTCTTCTTGTGAAGGTTGGTCGACCTCCCTTGGCGAAGCGAGCCACATCTCAAGTCGCTCGCTAGGGCTCCATAGAGTAAGCTCAGTACCTCTCGCAAAACGAGGTGAAGGACTGAAGTCATTGGCATAAATAACCACTGCTGAAGAATTGTCCTCGACACCCATCGCTTCTGCAACGTACGTAATTTTACGAGCAAGCTCCCCAGGGCTTCGAGAGTTTCGGCTAATTCTTTCTAGCGATTTTTTCCCTATACTATGCGCTCCGTCAGATGTAATTATGAAGGTTGAGTTTAGAGCATCGGATACCGGAAAAATGTGAGGCTCTATCGTCTTTCCTATTCCGACAAACTGGAGAAGACGGTTGTCCAAATTATCTTCATTCGCATCGGTGATCTGATTAAGTTGCCCACCGATGGTGTCGTCGCGAGTTAAGAGGTCAAGGCTCCTATCGGACCTACTTACATACAATCTGCTATCGCCAACATGCGTAACCCAAGCTTCTCCAGACCCCTTTATAACCAAAGCGGTAAGAGTCGTGCCACCATCCCCTCGAAATCTACGATGGACTTCGGCGTTGGCGGCATTGACCGCCCCCAAGATCTGGCTTCCGATTGGGGCACCTGACGGCACTGCTAAGCGTGCAAGAAACGTCCCAGCAGCGCAGCCAGCAGCTGCACCTCCCTCTTTCATTCCACCCATCCCGTCACAGATTAATGCGATCAGCAAAGCCTCGCCAGAAGGCTTCACGATATAGGCAACCGCCGCCCGATCCTGATTTTCCTCGCGCACCGGTCCCTTCGAGGAACCTACTCCAATACCGTCATTGACCTGTGTGCTGCGGCCAACAGCCTGCTTGGACATAAAGTACTCGATGCGATCTTCAAGCTCACTATTCACATGTTCTCCATGCGTTTGTCTGAGCCCTAATTCTCTAACGTTCGGGCAATCACGGTCTTGGTTCAGCGCGATTCTTAGATGCTTAATTTGCCTGAGCAAATTGCTCACGCCGAAAAACAGTAGACGAATTCCTGCTTGAAGGCACCTGACAAAGCCAGATTCTCTCCGATTTGGACATGCGCAATATGGTTACTTGAGCTGCCACTGAGACTTCGTCAGCTTGCTGGGCAAGGCACGCCATGCAATCGGGAATGTAGATGCTATCGTTCTGTTCCATCGAGCCGCCTTCCCCCCTTGCGGTGACGGGAGAAGGTGTCGGCAGGCGGATGAGAGGCGGCGTAGTGTGTTGAAGATTTTGTGCCGCGCTCACCTAGCCGCGCGTCTGTGCACAACTTTCCTGACGCAATGACCTGGCTCAAAGATTAGAAAATCGGTGCGCATGCAGAGGGTCGAAAGAGTGACGGTTGATGACGCGGCATTCGCCGGGCTTAGCAAAGTCAATCGCCAACGTCCGCGCCGCCCCTCATCCGCCCTTCGGGCACCTTCTCCCCGTGAACGGGGAGAAGGGAAGGTGGCGCTTACGCAAACGCCCCGTGGCAGTGCTTGTACTTCTTGCCCGAGCCGCAGGGGCAGGCTTCGTTGCGGCCGACCTTGCCCCAGGTCGCCTGGTTGTTCGGGTCGCGGTTTTCGGGGGCGACGACGGCGCTGGTTTCCTGGCGCACCAGAAGTGCTGTCTCGCCACCGTCGAAATCGTCCTCGCCGGTGGTGCCGTCGACATGGCTGCCGAACATTTCGGGCGTCTCGGGCGGCGGGGCTTCGGCGGCCTGGCGGACCAGCTCGACGCGCATCAATTGCGCGGTGACGGCCTGGCGCAGATTGCCCAGCATCGCCTGGAACAGCTCGAACGCCTCGCCCTTGTATTCCTGCAGCGGGTCGCGCTGGGCGTAGCCGCGGAAGCCGACGACCGAGCGCAGATGGTCGAGGTTGACGATATGCTCGCGCCACAGATGGTCGAGCGTCTGCAGCACGACCGAGCGCTCGACATAGGTCATGACGTCGGGGCCGAAACGCTCGGCGCGCTCCTTGGCGGCGGTGTCGGCGGCCTGGGTGATGCGCTCGCGGATGTCGTCCTCGGCGATGCCCTCTTCCTTGACCCAGTCATCGATCGGCAGATCGAGGTTGAGGAATTCGGCGACCTCGGCCTTGAGGCCGTCGACGTTCCACTGCTCGGCATAGGCATTTTCGGGAATGGCCTTGGCGACGATCTCGTCGATGACGCCTTCGCGCATCTCGGCGATGGTTTCGCTGAGGCCTTCGCCGTCCATCAATTCGATGCGCTGCTCGAACACCACCTTGCGCTGGTCGTTGGAGACGTCGTCATATTTCAGCAGGTTCTTGCGGATGTCGAAGTTACGCGCCTCGACCTTCTTCTGCGCCTTTTCCAGCGCCTTGTTGATCCAGGGATGGATGATCGCCTCGTCTTCCTTGAGGCCGAGCTTCTGCAGCATGCCGTCCATGCGCTCGGAACCGAAGATGCGCATCAGATCGTCCTGCAGCGACAGGAAGAACTTCGAACGGCCCGGATCGCCCTGGCGACCGGAGCGGCCACGCAACTGGTTGTCGATGCGGCGCGATTCATGGCGTTCGGTGGCGAGGACGTAGAGGCCGCCGGCGGCGAGCGCCTTTTCCTTCAGCCGGGCGATGTCGTCGCGGATGGCCTTTTCCTTCGCCTCGCGCTCGGGGCCATCCGGCATGTCGCCAAGCTCGTCGGCGATGCGCATCTCGGCATTGCCGCCGAGCTGGATGTCGGTGCCGCGGCCGGCCATGTTGGTGGCGATGGTGATGACGCCGGGCTTGCCGGCCTGGGCGACGATGGCCGCCTCGCGCTCGTGGTGGCGGGCGTTCAGGACCTCGAAGTCCTTGAAGCCTTCCTTGCGCAGGCGCTCGGCGAGCTGCTCGGATTTTTCGATGGACGTCGTGCCGACCAGCGTCGGCTGGCCCTTGGCGCTGGCTTCCCTGATCTCCTTGACGATCGCCTTGTACTTCTCCTCGACCGTCCGGTAGACCTCGTCGTCCTCGTCAATGCGGATGACCGGCAGGTTGGTCGGGATCTCGGTGACTTCGAGGCCGTAGATGTTGCCGAACTCCTCGGCCTCGGTCAGCGCCGTGCCGGTCATGCCGGAAAGCTTCTTGTAGAGGCGGAAATAGTTCTGGAAGGTGACGGAAGCGAGCGTCTGGTTCTCCGGCTGGATCGCCACATGCTCCTTGGCCTCGAGCGCCTGGTGCAGGCCCTCCGAATAGCGGCGGCCCGGCATCATGCGGCCGGTGAATTCGTCGATGATGACGATCTCGCCATTGCGCACGATGTAGTCCTTGTCGCGCTGGAACAGCCGGTGCGCCTTCAGCGCATTGTTGACATGGTGGACGATGGCGACGTTCTCGACGTCGTAGAGCGACTCGCCCTTGAGCAGGCCGGCGTCGCGCAAAAGGTTCTCCAGCTTCTCGGTGCCGTCCTCGGTGAAGATCGAGGTCTTCTGCTTCTCGTCGATCTCGTAGTCTTCCGGGCCGAGCTTCAGCATGTAGGCATCGATGGTGTTGTACATGTCCGAGCGGTCCTCGAGCGGACCGGAAATGATCAGCGGCGTGCGCGCCTCGTCGACCAGGATGGAATCGACCTCGTCGACGATCGCGTAGCTGTGGCCGCGCTGCACCATCTGGTCGCGCTCATACTTCATGTTGTCGCGCAGATAGTCGAAGCCGAGCTCGTTGTTGGTGGCGTAGGTGACGTCGGCGGCGTAGGCGGCCTTGCGCTCCTCGTCGGACAGGCCGTGGACGATGACGCCGACGCTCAGGCCGAGGAATTTATAGACGCGGCCCATCCATTCGGAGTCGCGCGTGGCGAGGTAGTCGTTGACGGTGACGACATGGACGCCCTTGCCGGCAAGGGCGTTGAGATAGACCGGCAGCGTGGCGACCAGGGTCTTGCCCTCGCCGGTGCGCATCTCGGCGATGCCGCCATTGTGCAGCACCATGCCGCCGATGAGCTGCACGTCGAATGGGCGCATGCCAAGCACGCGGCGAGCCGCCTCGCGCACGGTGGCGAAAGCGGGGATCAGCAGATCGTCGAGGGAGGCGCCGTTGGCGATGTCCTGGCGGAATTTTTCCGTGCGGGCCGCCAGTTCGGCATCGGAGAGCGCCCGCATCTCGTTTTCCATGGCGTTGATCGCCTCGACGCGTGGCCGCGTCGACTTGACCCGACGATCGTTGGAGGAGCCGAAAACCTTACGGGCGAGACCGCCGAGACTGACCATCCAATGGCCCTTTCGATAGCATTCATAGTCGTTGTGACGGGCGCCGGCCGGCCCCATCAATTCCGCGTGAAACGCGGACAAACGCAAAAAGCGCCCGGAAAACGGTTCTGGACGCAAAGTCGTTGGACAGATAAGAGGGGGCTCAATCGATGTCAACGCCGCGCTCGCCCTGTCGACCGCGCCAAATTCCGCCACAATCTGGCTGATCTGAACAGCCGCCAATCCCCATCGGAGTTATCTTATGTCCCTATTGTTCCGCCGTGCGTCGTTCGCCAGCCTTGGTCTGGCCGTCGGGTTGTCGGCTCTGTCGCTGTCGCCGCTGATGGCGCAGGACACCGCTCCCGCCCAGCCGGCGGCCCCCGCCCAACCAGCCCCCGCGCCGGCGGCACCGGTCGATCCGAACGCCGTGGTGGCGACCGTCAACGGCCAGACGCTGACCGAGGCGGACCTTGGGCTTGCCGAAGGCGAGCTGTCGCAGCAGTTCGCGCAATTGCCGCCCGAACAGCGCCGCGCGGCGGCACTTTCGGCGGCGATCGAAATCAGGGTCATGGCCGCCCAGGCGGTCGCCACCGGCCTCGACAAGGATCCCGACTTCCAGCGCCGCATGGCGTTCCTGCAGCAGCGCGCGCTGCATGGCGAAATGGTTGAAAAGGGCGTCGTCGACAAGGTCACGGATGCCGAGGTTCGCGCCCGCTACGACCAGGAAATCGCCAACACCCCGCCCACCAATGAGGTGCATGCCCGTCACATCCTCGTGAAGACGAAGGAAGAGGCCGACGCGATCATCAAGCAGCTCGACGGCGGCGCCGACTTCCAGAAGCTCGCCAACGAGCACACCAGCGATCCCTCAGGCAAGACCAGCGGCGGCGATCTCGGCTGGTTCGGACCGGGACAGATGGTGCCGGAATTCGACAAGGCGGCGTTCGCGCTGGCGGTCGGCAAATACACCGAGCAGCCGGTGCAGTCGCAGTTCGGCTGGCACGTCATCAAGGTCGAGGACAAGCGCACCAAGCAGCCGCCGGCCTTCGATGAGGTCAAGGACCAGGCCAAGCAGGCGGTCATCCGCGACAAATATTTCGCCCTGGTCAAGCAGCTGCGCGCCGCCGCCAAGGTCGAAATCCCCGACGCCAATTTGAAGAAGACTGTCGATACGCTGGAAAGCGCCAAGTAGGCGCGCCATTGGCGAAGCTGGCTTCAATCCAGCTTGGGTTCCTCGCCCCCACGAAAG
>NZ_PZJX01000038.1 GCF_003034915.1 Mesorhizobium helmanticense
TTTGCAATTCAACGGGAGGAAACCATGAAGATTCGCAACATTCTGGCGGCAAGCCTGATGGCCCTCGGGTTGGCGGGCGCCGCACATGCCGATGACGGCCTCGACAACCCGTCGCGCAACCCTTTCTATGACGGCCTGAAGGGAAAGCGCGTCGTTTTCATTCCCCTGGCGATGGGCTTCGACCTGACGGAGGGCTGGGCCGCGATCATGCGCAAGCAGGCGGCCGACCTCGGTTATACGCTTGAAATCCGTGATCCGAACTGGAGCACGGACGCGGGCACGCGCGCTCTGACCGCGCTGATCGCCGAAAAGCCCGACCTCATCATCGCGCACAATCCCGATGTGCAGTCCTATGCGCGGTTGCTGAAGCGCGCCATGGACGCCGGCATCAAGGTGATCCAGCTCAATCTCGAATCCGTGGTCCCGACCGACGCCTATGTCGGCGCCGACTGGTCGCGGGTCGGCTACATCGAGGCGGATGCGCTGGTGAAGCAGTGTGGAGCGAGCTCCGGCAAGTCCGGCAAGATCGCCATCATCCGCGGCCAGCCTACGGCAGCCTCGGACCTCTACGAGCTCTATGCCTACAAGCAGACCTTCGCCAAGGATCCGTCGATCAAGGTCGTGTCGGAGCAGGCCGCCCAGTACGATCCCGCCAAGGCGCGCGCAATCATGGAGACAGTGTTGCAGCAGCACCCGGATCTGTGTGGTGTCGTCGGCAACTGGGATAATCAGGACGTCGGCGCCGGTGCCGCGATCCAGGCGGCCGGCAAGGCCGACGACATCTACCTCGTCACCTCCGGCGGCGGCAACAAGATAGGTTGCGACAACATCGAGAAGGGGCTGCTGGACCTGATCATCAGCTACGATGTCCCGCTCCAGGGCAATGCGATCAACCAGCAGATCGTGCAGACACTGCTGGCGCCGGCCCAGGCCGGAGAGAGCAAGACCTCCTACTACACCCCGCTGACGCTGCTGACGAAGGACAATATCGGTCCGCGCACCTGCTGGCAGCTGGACCAGCTGAAGTAGGTCGACTGGCGAGCACCAAGGATCATCATGGCCAGCAGCGACACTCTCGCGTATCTGCGTTCGCGTTATCTCCCCGATCACCTGATCGGGGAGCTTTTGTCGAAGCGCTGGATCGACAATGCCATCCCGTTTTCCGCCCTCCTGCTCACGATCGTGGTTTTGGGCTCGATCATTCCGGACTTTCTGTCCCTGTCGAGCCTTTCCGACCTTGCCCGGCAGTTCGCGGAATTCGGGCTCGTGGTGCTGGCCCTGACGGTGGTGATGATCTCGGGCGGCATCGACCTCTCGGTCGCTTCCGTCTTCTCGCTCGCGGTGCTGTTCTCGCTGATCGGCGTGAATGTCTACGAACTGCCGGTTCCAGTCGTCCTCGCCGGCATCCTGGTGATGGGCATGGGGTGCGGCGCCATCAACGGCGTGCTGGTCGGCTATTTGCGCCTGCGCGCCTTCCTGACCACGCTGGTCAGCCTGATCATCTTCCGCTCGATCTACGAGATCGTCTTCGTGAAGATGTCCACCTCGATGATGGTGGGCTTCTCCATGTCCGACCTCTGGCTGTTCATCGGCGAAGGCACGGTGCTCGGCGTTCCGACCTCGCTGGTGATCACGCTGGTGATCGCTCTTGCCTGGCACCTCGTGCTGTCGCGCATGCGCCCCGGCTGGCGGCTCACCGCCGTGGGCGGGGCGCGGCGTTCGGCTTTCAACGCCGGCATCGACGTGCGCTTCATGGTGTTCCTCACCTATGTCGTCTCCAGCACGATGTGCGCGCTGGCCGGTTTCCTGTTCGCCGCCCGGCTGGGCAGCACAGGGTCCGACACCGGCGTCGGGCTCGAAGTGCAGGCGCTCACCGCGGCCGTGCTGGGTGGAACGGCGATCGGCGGCGGCCGGGGTTCAGTGGCGAAGGCGATCATCGGCAGCCTGCTGGTGCTGATGCTCACCAACGGTCTGATCAATCTCGGCATCAGCGGCCCGATCACCTCGACCATCCTGGGAGCAATCCTGCTGTTCGCCGTCTTCGTCGATATGCGCTGGCAGAAGCACCGCCACCGCATTCTCGCCAAGGTCTATGTCTCGCCTGCCTACCTTTCCCTGCCGCCGGCGCCGAAGGTCGACGCACCCGGTTCGCCCTATGTGCTGAACGATCGCTTGCGCTCCGTCGAAATCATCGGGCTCGGCGAGATTGAGGGGCCCGAAGACGTCATCCTCGACCGCGACGACAATCTGTATTGCGGCACAAGGCATGGCGACATCGTTCGCTTCTTTGGTCCCGACCACAAGCGCTCCGAGGTGTTCGCGCATATTGGCGGCCATCCGCTCGGCATGGCGTTCGACCGCACAGGCAACCTGCTGGTCTGCATCGGCGGCATGGGTCTGTTCCAGGTTGCGCCCGACAAGACCGTCACCAAGCTCACCGACGAGACGAACCGAAGCTGGACCTCGGTCGTGGACGATTCGCGATTGCGGCTCGCCGATGACGTTGACGTTGCACCCGATGGCCGCGTCTATTTCAGCGAGGCGACGATCCGCTACGAGCAGGAGGACTGGGCGACCGATGCGCTGGAAAGCCGGGCGAGCGGGCGCATGATCTGCTACGATCCGCGCACGGGCAAGACGCACACCGAGATTCCGAAGCTGGTCTTCGCCAACGGCGTCACGATGTGTCCCGACGGGCAATCCTTCATGTTCGCGGAGAGCTGGACATGTTCCATCAGCAGATACTGGTTCGACGGACCCAAGAAAGGCACTACCGAACGCGTCATTTCCAGTCTGCCCGGCTATCCCGACAACATCAACCGAGCCTCGGACGGCAACTACTGGCTGGCGCTGCTCGGCATGCGCGGGCCGGCGCTCGACCTTGCGATGCGCATGCCCGGCTTCCGCAAGCGCATGGCCCGCCGCGTTGCGCCGGATCAATGGCTCTACCCGAACATCAACACCGGCTGCGTGGTGAAGTTCAACGAGAAGGGGGAGATCCTCGACAATCTCTGGGATCTCGGCGGCCGCAACCATCCGATGATCACCTCGATGCGCGAGCATCGGGGATGGCTCTATCTGGGTGGCGTTTCGAACAATCGCATAGGCCGCTATAGATTGCCGGACGCGGACCCCGATTGGTGCGGGCAGGATGCCTATTGGGGGCCGCGCCCATGATCGGCGCCATCAAGCGCGCCTGGGCGAATTTCCGCGGCTTCGATCTCACAGGCAGCACGGTGCCGCCGATGGACGGCCCGCTGCGGCCGAATGCGAAGCTCGACGCAGCACCGCTGCTTCTGGAACTCGCCGACGTCGATAATCTTGTGCTGCGCGGGCAACAGATACTCTGCTCGGTCGGTCAGGAAATCCATACCCTGGCGCCGGAGATCGGCAATAGCGGGGAGGCGCTTTCAATCACCGGGACGCACAGCGTCGGCAAGCCCGTGACCAGCATGGCGGCGGCCGGAGACCTGCTGGCTGTCGCCGTCGAGGGCGAGGGGATCCGCATCGAAAGACCGGGGGGCGCATCGACGGAACTGATCAGGCCGGAAGGGCTCAATGTGGAGTGCATCACGGCGATGGCCTTCGCCGACCCCTCCACCTTGCTCATCGCGGTGGGATCGGCCCGCAATCCCGCGCATCGTTGGAAGCACGATCTGATGACGAAGACGGAAGCGGGGTCGGTCTGGCGCGTCGACGTCGGCGCGCGCAGTGCCGTTTCAATCGCCTCGGGGCTGGCATTTCCATCCGGGATAATCGTATCCAAGGACCGCCTGTTCGTTTCGGAGGCCTGGCGCCACCGTGTCGTTTCGATGGGCCTCGACGGCTCATTCCAACAGATCGCCCTCGGCTCGCTCCCCGCCTATCCCGGGCGCATCGCGCCGGCAGCGGAAGGAGGCTTCTGGCTGGCGATGTTTGCGCCGCGCAACCCGCTTGTCGAGTTCGTCCTGAAGGAGGACGAGTACCGCAGCCGCATGATCGAGACGATCGATCCAGAATATTGGATCGCTCCCTCCCTCGTCACCGGGCGGAGCTTCCTCGAGCCCATACAGGGCGGCGCACGCAAGAAGCTCAATATGCTGAAGCCGTGGTCGCCGACCTGGTCGGCAGGCCTCGTCGTGCGCTGCGACGGGAGCATGTCCATGCTGCGAAACTATCAAAGCCGTGCCGATGGCGATGTGCACGGCGTGACGTCAATGTGCGAAGCCGATGGCCGGCTTCTGGTCGGTGCAAAGGGATCGGGGAAGATCGTGGCGATCGACGAACTGGCGGGGCATGCCGCAAGATGACACCGCTCATTCAATTGCGCGGCGTCTCCAAGGATTTCCGCGGCGTTCTGGCGATCTCGAATGTGGATTTCGAGATCCGTCCCGGCGAGATACACGCCATTCTCGGCGAGAACGGCGCGGGAAAGTCGACGCTCATGAAAGTGCTCGCCGGCGTCTACCAGCCGAGCTCCGGCGAGATGCTGCTCGACGGCCAGCCGGTCACCCTGAATTCGCCGTCAGACGCGCTGAATCGCGGCATAGCGATGGTCTTCCAGGAGACCAATCTGGTGCCGTCGATGTCAGTGGCGCAGAACATCTATCTTGGCGACGAGAAGCTTTTCAACCGGCTGCGCGGCTTGAACATCCAGGCACAGCGCTACCTCTTGTCGCTCAACTTCTACGTCGATCCCACGGCGCAGGTCTCCTTTCTTGGGGCCGGCAAGAAGCAGATGGTCGAGATCGCGCGCGCCGTTCACCACAATGCGCGGCTCATCATCTTCGACGAGCCGACGGCGACGCTGACGCCTGAGGAGAAATTCCACTTCTTCAACCTTGCCCGGCGGCTCAAGGAAGAGGGTATTGCGATCATCTTTATCAGCCATGCGCTCGAAGAAGCGTTGCAGCTGTCGGATCGCATCACGGTGATGCGCGACGCCAAAGTGGTGGTGACCGACGAAACCAGCAAGTTCGACCGCGACCGGATAGTGCAGGCGATGGTCGGGCGCAGCCTGTCCGGCGAGCTCTATTCCGGCCAGACGCGCCTGGCGCGGCCCATGGGCAGAAAGATCCTCAGCGTCGAAAACCTGTCGATGGGCAATACGGTACGCAACACATCGTTCTCTGTGTTCGCCGGACAGGTGACGGGGATGTTCGGCCTTGTCGGCGCGGGACGCACCGAGACGATGAAGATCGTCGCCGGCGTGCTGAAGCGCGATTACTTCCATGGCGGCACGGTGCGCTTCGAAGACAGGCCGGTTCGTTACCGGACGCCGCGACCGGCGGTGCGCGACGGCATCGTCTATGTCACAGAGGACCGCAAGATCGAGGGGTTCTTCGAAACCATGACGATCGCCGGCAACATCCAGCTTGGGCAACTCGCCAAAGGCAACAATCCGCTGACGCCGGTCGCGCCGCGGCAGGGGCGGGAACTTGCCACCGAATGGACCAAGCGGCTGGGGGTCAAGGCGATCGACGCCGATGCCCGCGTCATCGAACTCTCGGGTGGCAACCAGCAGAAGGTGGTTCTGTCCAAGGCGCTGATCCAGAAGCCCAAGCTGGTCATCCTCGACGAACCGACACGCGGCGTCGACGTCGGCACCATCGTGGAGATCCACAACTTCATCAACGAGCTTGCCGACAGCGGCATGGCCGTGGTGGTCATCTCCTCCTACCTGCCCGAGATCATGTCGCTGTCAGACCGGATTCTCGTTGCGCGGCAGGGACGGATCGTCGAGGAAATGGACATCGCCGAGGCGACCGAAAGCGGGATCATGTACGCGGCGGTGCACTGAGCCTGTCGTGGCAGGAGCGGCCGGTCACAGAACCGAAGTCGCGGTGAAACGCGGCGACGTTAATGCTTAGGCCTAGCCGGTTTCTACCACCGGTTCGTCGGCAGAACGAACATCTGCGCGATCTGGACGTGGGGCGGCTGATCCAGCGCGAATGAGACGCATCGGGCGATGTCTTCGGGGTCGAGCGCCATGCCGAATTTCTCGAAGTATTTTCGGGACGCCTCCTCGTCGCCGCGGTGGCGGGATTTGACGATGTTGGTGCGGGTAAGCCCCGGCAAGATCTCGATCACGCGGATGGGTGTCTCCGCCAGTTCGCCGCGGATGATGTCGCTCAGCATGTGCACGCCGGCCTTGCTGGCGGAGTAGGGCGCCTGGTCCGGCACCAGGCGCAGCGCGCTGATGGAGCTCATGTTGACGATGTCGCCACGGCCGCGTGCAATCATTCCAGGCAGGATCGCGCGCGTCACGCGCATGAGGCCGATCAAATTGGTCTCGATGATCGCCGACCAGTCGTCGGCCGATCCGATGTCGAAGCGGGTACGCCCACCGATGTCGTGGCCGGCATTGTTGACCAATATGTCGATGTCGCGAAATTCCGGGGGCAGCCGGTCGAGGCAGTTGGCGACGGCGGCGCCGTCGGTGATATCCAGGGGGAGCGGAAAGACATCGGCGCCGAGCTCGCCGGCGAGCGCGGTGAGGGGACCTTGCTGGCGATCCGCCAGGACGATGCGGCTGCCCTTGTCATGGAGGCTCATGCAAACCGCGCGACCGATGCCGCTCGCGGCACCGGTGACGAAGGCGATCCTTTGCCGGTCTGTCATGTCAGGCCGCCCCCCTAAAAACGCGGGTCAAGCCTTGACGGCATCGAGTTCGGCGAAGGCCTCGCGCGCGATGCGGAACGAATCCACTCCCGCGGGCACGCCGGCATAGATGGCCACCTGCAGGAAGATCTCGCGGATCTCGTCGCGGCTGACACCGTTGCGCAAGGCGCCCTTGACATGCATCTTGAGCTCATGGGGCCTGTTGAGGCAACTGATCATGGCAAGGTTCAGCATCGAGCGCGTCTTGCGCGACAGGTCTTCGCGGCCCCAGACCGCACCCCAGCAATACTCTGTTACCAGTTCCTGCATGGGGCGGTTGAAGTCGTCCGCCGCGGCGAACGATTTTTCGACGAATTCCTTGCCCAGCACATCCTTGCGGATCGCCAGGCCACGCTCGAAGACATCCTTGGACATATGAATTTGCTCCTGCTTCGGGATCGGTTACGAAACTTGCCTGGACGATGGACGCGTGGCTTTGCCGACCCCGTGTCGGGGCGCTCGCGTCGCTTGCCTTCTGGCTGCTCCCTTTGCCGCGCAAAGCGACAGGAGCCGGCCGGCGTCCTTCTTGGTATCCAGCCTGTCGACGAATTCTTCGACAGCCTCGGCCCCGGCAGGGCCAAGGATGATCGCGGCCGCCGACCGGAAGCGCTCGCGCACCTCCGCCTCGGTGGCGGGCACGACATCGGGCAGGCCCATCGAAAGCTGGCGGCCGTCGCCGAGCACCACATCGATCGCCGCGCCCTGCTGGCCAGGAAACAACGCGGTCAGATCCGGGCTGGCAACCAGTTCGCTGGCGCCGATCAGGCGTATCGTTTCAGCATGAGCGAGATCGCTGTAGATGTCCTCCGACAGCCGGCCGTGCGCAAACACGGCCCCCACACCAAAGGGAATGCTCATCTTCGCCTGGAGGGCCCTGTCGAATGGTCCTGTCCGGTCGCAACCCGGATATGCGGCGGCCGCGGCGGGCACGCTGATGCGGATGCGCTCGACCGGCGCGGCGTCCGAGCCGATCATCTCGACAAGCTTCAATGCCGTCTGGCAGGCCGTCTGGGCGAAATTACAGGCAGGTGCGGCCTTGTGGTAGACGTTGAGAATATCCGCCTCGCCATCGGGGAAGAGTTCGATCGGGCCGGGCATCGGCCGCCGCGCCAGCGCGGCAAAATATCCCGACCGGCCTTCAAGTATGTCAGGACTGCCAAAGGCTCCGGCTTCGGCCAGCCGAACCGCCATCCAGGCGTTGCGTGCGGCAAAGCCGGGATGGAAGAACATGTCGGAGCCGCCGCTGTGCGGCCACTGGTTCAGCCCGGATGCGGTGTTCGCCGCCAAGGCAATGGCCGCTGCCACTTGCTGTCGGTCGAGCTTCAGCATCCAGGCGCCGCCGCATGCCGATCCGATGGGAGCGACCAGTCCCGTCGGCCGGAAAAGTGACGACATCGCCGGGTCGATCAGCATCCTGCCAAGACGTCCACCGACCTCATAGGCGACCACCGCCGACCGGATCAGGTCCATGCCGGCAACAGGCTCCGTCTCGGCCAAGGCGAGAAGCAGCGGCCAGACGACCACACCGTGGTGGCACACCGACGCGGCATGCATGTCTTCCCTGACCAGGCCGTGGCCCTTCACGGCATTGACGAAGGCGGCGTCCGCTGGTGTCGCCGTCGCGCTTTCGCCAATCATATGGCCGCCAGGCGCTGCCGCCACGGCGGCGACCGCCTGCTGGCTGGGCTCCAATGCCGAAGCCTCAAACGCACAGCCGAGAAAATCGAGCAGGCAGAGCTTGGCCTTGGTGACGACGGCAGGACTGAAAACCGGCGAAGCAAGGTTCGCCAAGGCATCTGCCAGTTCCATCGAGCGCGTCGTCATTTGCTGCTCTCCACAAAACAAGGCCTAGGCGCGTATCTCCACGCCGGCCCACTCCTCGATGATGCGGACCATCGAGGTGAAATCGGAATCCGGCCCGAAGCGGGCATTGGTGGCGGCGAGCATCTGCCGCACCAGGGAGCCGCCAACCATGGGCACGCCCAAATTCTCGCTTTCATCGACGCACATGCGCACGTCCTTGTACGACAGCGCAGTGGAGAAGCCGAAATCGAAGGTCCCCGGCAAGACGGCACGGGGGAACTTGTCCTGCGTCGCGCTGTTTCGCCCGCTCGAGGCATTGATGATGTCGCACATCACCGTGGGATCCAGGCCGGCCTTGACGCCCATGGCGAGCGCCTCCGCCGACAGCAAGATGACGCCGGCGGCGATCATGTTGTTGCCGAGCTTCGCAACCTGAGCGCTTCCTGGCGTTTCTCCGCAATAAAACCTGCGGCCGAAATTGGCCAGAACAGGTTCGATTTCCTCGTAGATCTGCTTTGGGCAGGAGACCATAACGGCGAGCGTGCCGTTGCGTGCGCCTGCGATGCCACCCGATATCGGTGCGTCCACCCATCCGATGCCTTTGCTGGCCAGGGACTCCGAGATGATCTTTGCCATGCTCGGTCCGGTGGTGGACACGTCGACAATGATCCTGGCCTTCGAGCCGGCCGCTATTCCATTCGCACCCAGCACGACTTCCCTGACGACGGGTGGCGTCGGCAAGCTGCAGAATACGATGTCGGCTTCATCCGCGACCGCCTTGGGAGATGCGGCAAGTTTGGTGAATTCCACCGGCAACTCTTTCGCCGCGTCGGGCCGCGTGTCGTAAACGACCAAATGGTGGCCGGCCTCGATCAGGCGGCGCACCATCGGCACGCCCATGCGGCCGAGGCCGATGAACCCAAGCGTTTGACGCTGCAACGACTTTTCCTCTCAAATCTATTGAATTCAGGCAGTTTTGGACTGGTTGAGACTAGGCCAATTCCTGCCCGAGCGATAAGGCTCGCGGCGCGCATAACAGCTTTGCCGCAGGCCTGACGCGCGCTTGTCAACGGCTTCGATGTACCCCAAACTCCGGCATTCGTTGCATGCCAACGGAAATTCTCTGTTCCGCATTTTGCGACGAGGCAATGTTCATGTTTGACTTACGGCAGCTCCAGCTGTTCACGGCAGTGGCGGAATTCGGCAGCTTCTCGCGGGCCGCCGTTGCGCTATCGGTCAGCCAGCCGGTGCTCAGCAGGCAAATCAAGGCGCTGGAGGAGAGCGTCGGGATCGCGCTTCTTTATCGCAATGGTCGCGGCATCGTCCTGACGGAGGCAGGCAAGCTTCTGCGGGACTACGCATCGGCAATCCTGGAGCAGGTCTCGCGGGCCTCGACTGAACTCGGCGCCTTGCGATCGAACCCGCGTGGGACGATTGCGCTCGGAATGCCGCCATCGGTCGGCGTCGTCCTTACCTCGCCGCTCGTCCAGCATTTCCACGAGCAGTTCCCGCAGGTGAGCATGCGCGTCGTCGAGGGGTTCAGCGGCCATCTCCTCGAATGGCTCGTGATGGGGAAGATCGACGTCGCGGTGCTTTACAACGCGCCGCGCATGAACAACCTTCTGTCAGAACCGATCCTGCGCGACGAACTCTTTCTGCTCGGCGCTGAGAATGACCCCAGCAAGCTCGGCCCCGGACCGGTCGATGCCGAGGTTGTTTCGCGTATCCCCATGATCCTTCCGGCTCGACCGCATGGGCTGCGGGTGCTGCTGGATCAAATCTTCGGTTCCGTCGGCATCGAGCCCAGGATCGAGGTCGAGGTCGAGGCGATGCCTTCGACGCTGCGCCTCGTCGAGGCCGGTATGGGGTATACGATTCTGTCCTATTCGAGTTGCCACAATCTGGTGGCGGAAGGCAGGATCAAATATTGGCGTATCCAGAACCCGTCGATAGAAAGGGAACTGCTGCTCGCGACGTCGACGCAGCGGCCAACCACTACCGTCATCCGGGCGCTGACCACCCTCATAAGGGAGGAGGTGCGCGCCTTGCGCAAAATGGGAATCTGGGACCCGAAACCCTAAGAAGCCGAGCACATCCTCGAAGAGGTGGTGCCCGGCCCTCGATCACACTGAGGCGGCATAACGCCGGGCGAGAGCGGACATGCCGACCGCGAGCACGAGGATGCCGCCCTTGAAGATCGGCTGGAAATGGGTGGGCGCGCCGAAGATGCTGAGCCCGTTGAAGCCGACCGCGAGGATGAGCACGCCGACCAGGGTCCCGGTTATGTGGAATTCACCTTCCTTCAGCGTAGCGGAGCCCAGGAAGACGGCGGCGAAGGCGTCCAGCAGATAGCCGTCGGCCGCTGCAAGCGTGCCACTGCCGAGCAGCGAGGACAGCAGCGTTCCCGTCAATGCGGCGCAGAAGCCGGCGGTGGCAAAGGCAAAGATCTTGATGCGGTCCACCCGGATGCCCGAGAGCCTTGCCGCCTCCAGGTTGCCGCCGACAGCCTGCATCTTCTGGCCGATGTCGGTCTTGTTCAGGATGATCCAGAGCGCAATCAGCACGACCACCATGATGATCACCGGATTGGGCAGGCCGAAGACCAGGCGGCCGAGCGAAATGTCGGTGAAGGCCCGAGGGATTCCGGTGGCGATCGGGAAGGAGCTGTAGGTGAAGCCTATCCCCGTCAGCATGGTCCCGATGCCCAGTGTAGAGATGACTGCGTTGATCCTCACCTTCGTCACCAGCACGCCGTTCAAGGCGCCGATCGCGGCGCCCAGAAGCAGGGCGCAGACAATGCTGAGCCAGATGGGAAAACCCTGGTAGGCCATCAGTCCGGTAACGATCAGGCCGACGAAGCTCGCGACATAGCCGATGCTGAGGTCGAACTCGCCGACAACGAGCGTGTAGGTCAGCCCGGAGGCGATGATCGCGGTCAGGGATGCCTGGCTGAGGATGTTGAGGAAATTGGCGCGGGACAGGAAGATTCCTGGCGCGTTCGCCGAGAAGAAGATCACCATCAGCAGGAGCCCGACGATCGTACCGTAGCGAGAGAGCCAGATCAGCGCTGTCCGCTTCCACGAAGATTTGCGGAGCTGTGGCGCGTCCTTCGCCGCGGTTCCGGCCTGGGCCATCATGCGATGTCTCCTTCTTCGTCATTGGGATCATGGTAGCTGAGTTCGATGATCCGCGCCTCGGTGATATCGGCGCCGGTCAGTTCGCCGGTGACGCGGCCTTCGCGCATGACGAGGACGCGATCCGCCAGCAGCGTGAGTTCCTCGACATCCGACGAGATCACCAGGATGCCGACGCCGGACCGGGCGAGCGCCCGGATCGCATCATGGATCTCTTCACGCGCGCCGACATCGACGCCTCGCGACGGCTCGTCGAGAATGAGCAGTCTGGTTCCGGCGTTGAGCCAGCGGGCGATCAGCGCCTTTTGCTGGTTGCCGCCTGAAAGACCGCCGATCCTGGCGTCGACGCTGGGCGTCTTGATGCCCAGCTGGGCTATCAGGCTGTTCGCCTGCCGCCGGGCCTTTCTGTCGGAGACGAAGGGGAGCCCCGGAATGGCGCGCAGTTTCTTCAAGGTGGATATGTTGATGTTGAAGCCCACCGACTGCTGCAGCATCACGCCTTGCGAGCGGCGCTCCTCCGGCACCAGCGCTATGCCGGCGCGGACCGCCTCGGCCTCGTTGGCGATATCGAGCCGTTTGCCGTCGAGCTCGAAATGGCCGGCATTGGGCCGGGACGCGCCGGCCACGAGATGGGCAAGTTCGGTCCGTCCCGCGCCGACAAGGCCGCCGAGCGCCAGGACCTCACCCTTGTAGAGATCGAAACTCACGCCCTTCACCGCACTCTTCCAGGCGATGTCGCGGACGGAGAAGGTCGGCTGCTGGTTGCGGTCGCTCGCAAAGCGGGCGCGCGCGTCCGGCGGGCGTATGTCATGGCCGATGATGGCTCTGACCAGGCCCTTCTTGTTGAGCGCTCCACGCTCCGCGCCATCGACGATGCGGCCGTCGCGCAGCACCGTGATCCTGTCGCAGAGCTGGAGCACCTCTTCGAGCCGGTGCGAGACATAGAGTATGGCCACACCCTGGGCGGAGAGATCGCGGATGATGGCGAAAAGCTGCTCGCTCTCCGGGCCCGAGAGCGAGGCCGTCGGCTCGTCCATCGCGATCATGCTGGCTTCGCCCACGAGCGCCTTGCTGATCATGACCAACCAGCGCTGGGCCACCGACAGTTCGGAAACCTTCGTCTCGAGCGGAAAGCGGATGCCGACGCGTTCGGCGGCGGCGCGGGCGGCGACGCCGGAACGCTGCCAGTCGATTATCCCGAAACGGGTGACCTTGGGTGCGCCGAGCAGCATGTTCTGCAGCGCGTTGAAATGCGGGATCAGGTTCAATTCCTGATGGATGAAGGCAAGCCCGGCCTTTTCCGAGGCCCGAGGCGACCCTTTTTGCAGGTCCTCGCCGGCGATCGTCACGCTGCCCTCGTCAGCCACCGTTACCCCGGCGAGGCAGCGGATCAGCGTCGACTTGCCGGCGCCGTTGGCTCCGACCAGGCCATGCACCTTGCCTTGCTCGATGTCGAGATCGGCGTGGTCGAGAGCGAGTTCTCCCGCAAAGGATTTGGTCAGGCCGCGGATGCGCATCCATGGCCCGACCGAAGCAGCGGGCGGCATCTAGCGACGCCGCTCCGCCAGCCGCTGTAAAACGGTCTCACATTCCATTGGGATGTTCGGCCATGAACTTGTCGACATTGTCCTTGGTGACCACGATCCCGGGGATCTGGATATCCTTCGGCTGCCAGGAGGCGCCGGCCTTGATCGAGTCGAGGATGGCCTGGAAGACCTCCTTGCCCTCCTGGTAGGCCGGCTGCCAGACGGTCGCCGTCAGGTCGCCTTCCTTGACCAGTTGCAGTGCTTGCGGGCTGCCGTTGATCGAGACTGTGGTGACGTCGGTGCGGCCGGCCTGGCGCATTGCAGCGACGGCTCCCTGCATCGGCTCGTCCCAGCAGGCCCAGATGGCGAGCGGCTTGTCGCCGCTGGTGGGATGCGCGGTGAGCCAGGCCGCGGCGGTGGCGTTGCCGAACTGAACCTGCCCGGGCGCCGTCACTTCGCTGTAGTCCACCTTGACGTCGGACTTGCCCTTGACGCCCTCGTCGAAGGCGATGCCGCGATCGATGCAGAGCTTTCCGGGGTGGAAGGTCATTGCCAGAACGTCGGCCTTTTCGCCAACCTTGTCGATCAGGAACTTCACCGAGTCATCGCCGACCTGGCGACCACTCGTCGTCACGACGATGCCGGGAACGATCTCGCCGCCCCAGGTGGCGACGGGAATGCCCGCGTCGCGCGCCGCGGCCAGACCGGAGCCAATGGAGCTGCTGGCAAAGGCAAGCACGAAGATCGCGTCGACCTTTTGCGCGGCAAAAGAATTCATCGCGGCATTGGCCTGGTCGGCGCTCGCCTGGGTATCAGTCACCTTGACATCCCAGCCGGCAGCCTTGGCGGCTTCGGTCGCGCCGCCAATGACGGCTATGTTGAGGGCATCGTTGGCCAGAAGTGCAACGACGCCAAGCGTTTTTGCCTGGGCGACGGTGGCAACCATCATGGCGCCGGCCGTCAATGCGGCAAGCAGCAGTTTATACATTTGGAAATCCTCTCTCCCTGTCGACCGTCCCCACGATGGGGCCGGCGCCTTCCCTTCACGAGATTTCAGTGGTCTTGCTCCTCGCACCCAAAAACCCACTCCTCCGGCCAAGCCTCGAAGCGGTGTGCCTCTCCAAGTCCGTTTGGCGCCCCGCGGATTGGGCTCTACGGTTTACCTAACTGCCTGGATCGGTCGTATTTGATACCGGTATCATAAATTACATTCGGGAGGGCGGCAATAGGTGGCTTGCTTGTCCAGAAAATTCGTTTTTGGCCCAAAATTGGACAAGCACCGCTATACTGCGCGCATCTTTCCCTATTTTCACTTGTTAGCGGTATCACGTCAAGGCTATGTATAGCCACGGCGCGGGCGATCCTTGCCGCGAATGTCTTGAGGCCGCGGGCCATAGGAGGAACCAAACATGCAAGTGAAATACGATTTTTCCGGCAAGAACGTCATCTTGATCGGTGGAACCACCGGCATTGGCCGTGCCACGGCGCTGGCCTTCGCCCAGGCGGGGGCAAATCTTTTTGTCGCCGGCATCGGCGCCGAATTCGGCAACAGCCTCAAGGAGGAGGTGAAGCCGCTGGGCGTCGCGATCGAGTTCATGGAGACCGATGTGCGCGACAGCAAGGCGATGGCCGCGCTGCACCAGAAAGCCTTCGAGCGCTTCGGCAGGATCGATGTCGCTTTCAACAATGCGGGCGTGCCCGGCAAGACAGCGCCCGTGCACGAGCTCGACGACGCCGACTACGACCTCTTGATGGACGTCAATCTACGCGGCATGTTCAACGGACTGAGGCATCAGATCCCGCATATGATTGCCAAGGGCGGCGGCGCGATCGTCAACACGTCATCGCTCTTCGGCGTCATGGGTTTCGCCACCACCGCCGTTTACTGCGCGAGCAAGTGGGGGGTGATCGGGCTAACCAATTCGGTGGCGCTGGAAGTGGCGCGCAAGAACATCCGCGTCAACGCCATCGCGCCGGGCTCGGTGATGACGCCGCTGCTGCGCGGCATGTTCGGCAGCGAGCAGGGGGCAAAGGATACGGTCCTGCCGATGATCCCCATGGGGCGCATCAGCGATCCGTCCGAGATTGCCCAGCTTGTGCTGTTCCTCTCATCGGACGCGGCCTCATTCATCACCGGCCAGGCGATCGTCATCGATGGCGGCGGCTTCGTCGCCGGCGCTGACCAGTTCTGAATACTCAAAGCACTGTTTGGGCAGGGCGTCTGTGCGCCCTGCCGCCCAGGCGCGATCCACAAGCTTCTCAGCCGACCCAGCTTTTCTCGCCCTTTGCGAGCGCGATCTCCACCACCTGCAGGCCCTTGTCGGTGAGCCGCGACGGAAATGTGGTGCGCAGCCGATCCTCGTGGACGGGAATCACCCGCCGCACTTCGCCACCCACCGATTTCAGCATCTCAACGCTGGAGAAGATCAAATTGTGCTGGCTGCCGACGGCAAGGCCGATCGGCACGATCTGCGGCGCATCCGCATCGAGGCCGGTCAGATTGTCGTAGGTATAAATCAGGTCGCCCGCGAAGATCCACTTGTCCTCGCCATCCCTGGCGCCGTCGTTGCGGATGGTGACATACATGCTGCCATAGGTATGGGTATCGGCGGCCAGATGAACGTCGATGCCCGGCAAGACATCCTGCTGGTCGCCGTCGATACAGATCATGCGGCCTTCCTTCGCCGCCTCGACGGCGCGCACGATGTCGGCCGGATCGCCGCCACCGGTCAGGAAACGATATTCCGGGCCCAAGGTCAGAGCCCAGACCCATTTGTCCAGCTCGCTCTTCTGGACATAGAATTTCGCGTTTGGAAACAGATGCATGGCGCCCATGTGGTCGAAATGAGCATGGGTGATGAAGACGCTGGTCACGTCTTCCGGCTTGACGCCGCATTCGGCCAGAACCTCGCGCGGTCCGTGATAGTTCGAGACCCCATAGGCGGTCGCCAATTGTTCGCCATAGGCAACGTGGTCGTAGCCGGTGTCGATCAGGATCGTCTCACCTTTTCCCTTAAGCAGCGCGTAGGCATAGGGCAGTTTGCGTGTGCCCTGATGCTGCGGGCCGTACATCATGACGCTGAAGGGGAACTTCTCCACCGCCGCATATTCGAGCACCCAAATCGAGTAATCCGCCATTTCATCCTCCCTGATACCGTGGCTTACGTGACTTCCTGCAACAGGCGCCGCGGCGCATGGGCCGCGCAGCACGCCTGGCCAAAATCGACAAGTTCGAAGCCCGGCAACAGACAGGCCGTGGCTCGAAGATGATCGCTTGACGCCCGCAGCGCCCGGACGAGCAGATCGGTTTGCTCAGCGGCATCGATCCGGCGAGACTCTAGCGCCGCGACGCAAGCGTGGAGGAGCGTCTCGGCGGCGCCATGCAGGTGGTGATGGTGATGCGTAGCGATTTCGGGCACTGCGAGCGCGCGGACCTCCTCGGCTGCTCGCGTTGCTGCCTCCCGCGCCCCGGCGAGCGCGCCTTCGGCGAACACGGCCCGGCGACGCGAGGTCATCAGCAACAGCGCGAAGCCAGCGACTTGCGTCAGCGTCTCGCTGATCAGCTGCTGTACCGGTCGAGCAGCCGCCACGTAGCGAAGCACCGCCCGTTCCTCTCCGCTGTTTGCCGTTCCATCCATTGCGATCTCCGCGGAACCCCTGAATGCGCAAAGCCTTTCAGGCAATACTGGATTTTGGTATCGGTAACAATACTATTGCGGAATTCTGTCGTGAAGGCTTGTTTGCCCACTCACGCAATGATTTGATTTCCGCCGCCACATCGAGCTGTGATGGGAAATGCCGAAGAGATCGTCTGGAGACGGAAATCCGCATAGCGGGAGCGCGAGGATGCGGGACGTGGCGGCTCGCGCCGGCGTCTCCACCATGACGGTGTCACGGGCTCTGAACGAGCCTGGCAAAGTCTCCGAAGAGATGCGCGAAAGGGTGCTCCGGGCGGTGCGCGAGATCGGCTATTTGCCGAACCACCTGGCTGGCAGCCTGTCCTCGAACCGCTCCACGACGATTGGACTGATCGTGCCGAGCATCGACAACTCGATCTACACGCAAACGGTCAAGGGCCTGTCGGAGGTGCTCAAAAGCTCGGGCTTCCAGTTGATGATCGCCGAGTCGGGCTATGACCCCAACGAGGAGGAGGAACTGATAACGGTCTTCCTCAGTCACCGTGTGAGTGGCCTGGTTCTGCACAGCACCGAGCATACGCCGCAGGCCGCGGAGAAGATCCGGAAATCAGGCATACCGGTGGTCGAAAACGGCAATATACCCAGAGAACCGCTGGATATGGTGGTCAGTTTCTCCAATTACGATGCATCCTATGCAATGACGATGCATCTCGGCCGGCTCGGATACCGCAAGATTGCCTTCGCCAGTCTCTATTCGGTCCACAACGACCGCTCGCAGGACCGGTTGCAAGGTTATCATGCCGCGCTCAGACAGCTTGGCCTCGATCCCGATCCCCGCATCGTGCTGGAGACGGAGCGCGGCCTCGCCGCCGGGGCAGAGGTGATGGCGCGGGTGGTACAGAGCGTGCCGGAAGTCGACGCGCTGTTTTGCGCGGGAGACGTGCTGGTCGTCGGCGCGCTCTTCGAGTGCCAGAAGCGCGGCTGGGCGGTGCCCGGCCGGATTGCCCTGGCAAGCTTCGACGACGTGGACCTTTTGCGTCACGTCAGCCCATCCGTCACCACGCTGAGGCTGCCACGCTATGATATCGGCGAGCGAACGGCGCGTATCCTGCTCAGCCGAATCATGGACGGGGCCGAGCACCTGCGCGGCAGTGTCGTTGATCTGAAATTCGAATTGATCCAGCGCGAAAGCACTTGATCGTGGCGACCCGGTAGCAACGGTTGCATCGCTGACGGCGCTGCTCTATAGTCCATTTCTGTTACCGGTACCAAAGAATGAACGTGGCGCGACGCTGCGTCCGGGCCGGGACGAGGACTTTGGCGGTGCTCACGAAGCGGCGGGGCAGGATATGAGCGTGTCGAAGGAAACAGAACAGGCGATGCTTCCCGACTCGGCAAAAGTCCTGAAGGGACGGCGTGCGCTGATCACCGGCTCCACCGCGGGGTTGGGACAGGTGATGGCCGCCAGGCTCGCCGAGGCCGGCTGCAGTGTGATGCTGCACGGGCTCGAAGCGCCCGAGGCGGTCGAGCGGCAGCGCGAAGCCCTGGCCCGTAGGACAGGCTCACAGATTGCCTATCACAGGGCTGATCTGTCCACGCCAGCAGAGGTGGAGGGTCTTGTCGCAGCGGCCAGCGCCGAACTTGGCGGGGTGGATATCCTTATCAACAATGCGGTCGTACGGCATTTCGCATCGATCATGGATTTCCCGCCCGATCAATGGGATATGGCGCTGGCCGTGAACCTCTCGGCCATTTTCCATGCCGTCCGGTTGTTGCTGCCGCAGATGCGGGCGCAGAACTTCGGGCGCATCTTCAACATAACCTCCGTCTACGGCATGCGCGGCACACCAGGCCGTGTCGGCTATGTGACGACGAAATCCGCTATTCTCGGCCTCACAAGGGCAGTGGCACTGGAGAATTTGGACGTCGACGTCACCTGCCACAGTCTCTGTCCCGGCTCGGTGCTGACACCGGGCACGGAGAGCCGGGTGGAGGAGTTGATGGCGGATCAAGGTATTGACCGCGGTGCGGCAGAGCGCCTCTTTCTGGAAGGCAAGCAGCCTGGCGGCAGCTTCGTCTCGCCACAGAGCGTCGCCGATCTCCTGGTCTTTCTCTGCGGACCGATTGCGCGCGATATGACAGGAGCCATGCTCCCGGTCGAGGGCGGGTGGCTTGCGAGCTAGAGCAGGATGAATTGAAGTTGAGTCGGTCATCCTGCTCTAAGTGTTTGTTTGTTCGCATGATCTTGTCCGAAAAGTCTGCAACTTTTCGGACATGCTCTAGGCGGATCCGGATCGATGTGAGTGGGCGTGATGGCGGCTTGGCAGCGAAAGGAGGCACGCATGGATGATATCTACGAACTCTACGCGGTTCGCTACGGGCACCATGACCGCAACGCGGCGGCGAATTTCATCGGCGGCGATCCGCATGACGGTCCAATGCCGCTTGACTATTTCGTCTGGGCCATCGTCGGCAAGACGCGGACCTTCGTATTCGACACGGGCTACGACGCCAAGGTGGCCGAGAAGCGGCAAAGGCAGCTGCTGCGGCCGGTCGGCGAAGGCCTGAAGATGATCGGGATCGATCCGGACAAGGTCGAGGACGTGATCCTGTCGCACATGCATTTCGATCATGCCGGCAACCACGACCTGTTCCCGAATGCCCGCTACCATGTCCAGGACGTGGAGATGGCCTATTGCACCGGGCGTTGCATGTGTCACGACTATCTGCGCCACCCCTTCGCCTATGAGGACGTGGCCAGCATGGTGGCCAAGCTCTTCGCCGGGCGGGTGACGTTCCATGACGGGATCTCCGAGATCGCGCCGAACCTCACGGTGCACCGCGTCGGCGGCCACTCGAAGGGGTTGCAGGTGATCCGGGTGAAGACGGCGCGCGGCTGGGTGGTGCTCGGCTCCGATGCCTCGCACTTCTATGCCAATTTCGAGCAGAACCGGCCCTTTCCGGTGCTGGAGAGCGCCACCGACATGCTCGAAGGCTACGCCACGATGCGCAAGCTCGCCAGCTCGCCCAAACATGTCATTCCAGGCCACGACCCTCTTGTCCTGGCGCGCTATCCGGCCGCGCTGCAGGGGGTCGAGGATATCGTGCGCCTGGACCTCAATCCGATTGCAGCAGCGCCATGAGCATTCGCGCGCGGACCTGAGTTGCACTGGCTTTCAAGCAGGAGATCACGATGACCAAACTCAAGCTGGGTTTTGCCGGCGTAGGACGCATGGGAACACCGATGGTGAGACGGCTCATTGCGGCGGGCCATACCGTCACCGTCTACGACACCAACACCGTCGCCGTCTCGGAACTGGCAGGAGAGGGAGCGGGCAGGGCCGAGACCCCGGCGGAACTGATGGGTCAGACCGATGTGGTGCTGTTGTCGCTGCCGACGCCCGAGATTGTGCACGCCGTCGCGCTCGGGCCCGACGGGCTTGCATCGGGGAAGGGAGCCAAAATCGTCATCGACCTGTCGACCACTGGCCCGCGCACCGAGCGGCAGGTCGCAGAAGGCCTGAAGGCGGCTGGCATTACGACGGTCGACTGCCCGGTAAGCGGCGGCGTCGGCGGCGCCGAGAAGGGCACGCTGGCGATGATGGTCGCCTGCGAAGTGTCTGTCATGGAGACGGTGCGGCCAATCCTCGAAGTGCTCGGCAAGCCAATCCATGTCGGCGCCGAGCCGGGCATGGGGCAAATCATCAAGGTTATCAACAACCTCATGTCGGTCACGGCGCTGTCCATTGCTTCCGAGGCGCTGGTGCTCGGCACCAAGGCCGGCATCGATCCCGACGTGCTGATCGAAGTGATCAATTCGGGCAGCGGAAGCTCCAATGCGACGATGACCAAGATTCCGAAATTCGTCCTGACCCGCAGTTTCGATTTCGGCTTCTCCATCGGTCTGTCGGCGAAGGATATCCGGCTCCGCCTCGAAGAGAGCGACGCCCTTGGCGTGCCGATGATCGTCGGCGGCGCGGTACGGCAACTTCTGACAGTGGCAAAGGGCGATCTCGGCGCAGATGCGGATCTCACCGAAATCATCAAGCCGATAGAGGACTGGGCCGGCGTTACGGTCGCCGGCGGAAAGGCGAGGGGCTGATGCCTCTGAGTTGCAGATCGGAGACCCGTGCATGACTGGCGATGTTCTAAAGCCTTCCGCCGCAGGCCTCTCGCGCCGGCTCGCGGCTTTCGTGCATCGCTCCCGCTGGGAGGACGTGCCGGAGCCGGTCCGCGCGCACGCGATGAGATCTGTCTTCAATGGCTTCGGAACGGCGGTCGGCGGCTCGTCCGACCAGGCGGTGCTGCGGCTGACCGAGAGCCTCGCGCCTTTTTCGGCCGGCGAGACCGCGACCGTCATCGGCCATGCCCAGCGGCGGGACGCATTGACGGCCGCTTTCCTCAACGCAGCGGCGATAAATGTCTTCGACTTCGACGATACCCATGCGGGGACGATCATCCATCCCACCGCGCCCGTCGCGCCGGTCGTGCTGGCTCTTGCCGAAACGCGCCCGGTCAGTGGTGCGGAACTCCTCCACGCCTTTACCTTGGGCGTAGAGGTCGCCTGCCGCATCGGTAATGCAGTCTCACCCAGCCACTACGACCGCGGCTGGCACATCACATCCACATGCGGAATCTTCGGTGCCGCCGTGGCCGCCGCGAAGCTCCTTGATCTCAGCGAGGACGAGATCCTCTGGGCGCTCGGCAATGCCTCCGCGCAGGCTTCCGGCCTCGTCGAGACGCTCGGCTTCATGGCCAAGAGCACGGGCGTCGGCAATGCGGCCCGCGGCGGTCTTGTCTCGGCCCTGATGGCGCAGTGCGGTGTCGAAGGGCCGCCGCGGCCGCTCGAGGGGCCGCGCGGTTTCCTGAAAGTCTGCTCGGACCAGCCAAGGCCCGAACTGATCGAGGGCGGATTGGGACGGGATTGGGAGATGCTGCGCAACATGTTCAAGCCTTACCCCTGCGGCGTGGTGCTGAACCCGGTGATCGATGCCTGCCTTAGTGCCCGCGCCAATCCCGATTTCTCCGCTGATCGGATTGCCGAAGTCGTCGTGCGCGGCGCCCCCTTGCTCAAGGCCCGCGCCGATCGGCCGGAAGTCACCACGGGGCGCGAGGCGCAAGTGAGCGCCCAGCATGCGATCGCCGTCAGCCTGCTGCGCGGTCGTGCGGGTGCGGAGGAATTCAGCGATGCCGCCGTGAACGATCCGCAAGTGAAGGCCTTGCGCGCCAAGGTCCACCCGGTTGAGATCGATGCCGGCACGCCAGTCGAAGCCGCTCATGTCTCGATCCGATATGCGGATGGCTCCTCGGTCGAGGTGACGGAGGAAGTCGCAACCGGCAGCCTTGCTCGACCTATGTCGGACTCAGCGCTCAGAGAGAAGTTCGTCGCGCTGGCGCATTACGGTTGCCCAACGATCGCCGTGGCTCCGCTTGCCGATACGCTTTGGAGCCTTGCCGATCTTGCAGACGCCGGTGCCCTCATGGTGCTCGCCCGGCCTTGCCCCGAAGTTGCCCGCAAATGAGGTTTCTTCGATTTGTGCCCTCATTTGGCTAAGGCGCTGGGCATCCCGGCCGGCCTATTGGGCGGCCTCTACGGCAGTCCGATCGGTGAAGATGTCAGCCGTGGCCGAACACGCTGTTCACCGCGTCCGCTGTTTTTGACACGACGATGTCGGCTTCCTCGCGCGTCAGGCAGAGCGGCGGAGCGAAGCCGAGGATGTCGCCCTGCGGCATGGCGCGGCCGATGACGCCACGCTCGGCGAGTGCTGTGGCCACCTGCGGTCCGATCTTCCGCGAGGCATCGAAGAAGACGCGGTCATCCTTGTCGGCGACGAACTCGACCGCCGCCAACATGCCGTCGCCGCGGACGTCGCCGACATGTCTGTGGCCGCCGACGGCTTTCGCCAGTTCGGCGCGGAAATAGGTGCCGGTCTCGCCGGCGTTCCTGACCAGGTCCATCTCGTCGATCAGTTCGAGATTGGCGACGCCGGCGGCAACGCAGATCGGATGCGCCGAATAGGTCCAGCCATGGCCGAGCGAACCGAGCTTGTCTGAGCCTTGCACCAGCACTTGCCAGACCTTGTCCGAAACGATGACGCCCGACAGCGGCGCGTAGGCCGAGGTCAGGCCTTTGGCGATGGTGATGAGGTCGGGTTTGATATCGTAGTGATCGGAGCCGAACATCGTGCCCAGCCGGCCGAAGCCGGTCACCACCTCGTCGGCGACCAGCAGCACGTCGTATTTCTTCAGCACCGCCTGGATTTTCTGCCAGTAGCCGGCTGGCGGCGGCACGATGCCGCCGGTGCCAAGGATCGGCTCGCCGATGAAGGCGGCGACGGTCTCCGGCCCTTCGGCGAGAATCATCTCCTCGAGCTTGTCGGCGCAATATTGGGAAAACTGCTCCTCGCTCATCGAGCGGTCGGAGCGGCGGAAATAATAGGGCGCCTCGGTGTGCAGGATTGGGGCACGCGGCAGGTCGAAGGCATTGTGGAACAGGTCGAGCCCGGTGAGCGAACCGGTCATGACGCCGGAGCCGTGATAGCCGCGCCAGCGCGAGATGATCTTCTTTTTCTCCGGCCGTCCCAGAACATTGTTGTAGTACCAGATCAGCTTGATGTTGGTCTCGTTGGCGTCGGAACCCGACAGGCCGAAATAGACGCGGCTCATGCCTTTCGGCGCGCGATCGATGATCATCTTGGCGAGCGTGATCGAGGCCTCGGTGCCGTGGCCGACATAGGCGTGATAGTAGGCCAGGTTCTTCGCCTGCGCGGCGATGGCGTCGGCGATCTTCTGGCGGCCATAGCCGACATTGACGCAATAGAGCCCGGCAAAGGCATCGATGCTCTTCTTGCCATTGTTGTCCCAGACGGTGACGCCTTCGCCGCCGGCCATGATGCGGGTCGGGCTCTCACCCCGCGCGTGCGTGCCCATGTGGGTCGAGGGATGGAAGAAGTGGTCGCGATCCCAGGCGGCGAGTTCGTTGGACTGGTCGAGCATTCTTTTGACTCCTGACGAAACGAAGAACCCAACGCGGCTTAGGCCACGTCGAGACAAAGGTATTTGAGATCGGTGAAGGCCTCCAGCCCGTGGCGCGAGCCCTCGCGGCCGATGCCCGACTGCTTGACGCCGCCGAAGGGGATCGGCGCGCCGGTGATCTTGACGCGGTTGATCGCCACCATGCCGTAGTCGAGCGCGCGGCCCAAGCGCTGCTGCCGGGCGCCGTTCTCGGTCACGACATAGGCGACAAGGCCATATTCCGTGGCATTGGCGCGGGCGACGACCTCGTCCTCCGTATCAAAGGCGGCCACCGCCGCGACCGGTCCAAACGTCTCTTCGCGCATGATCAACGCATCGTCCGGCACGTCGACCAGCAGCGTGGGCTGGTAGAACAATGGCCCGGCCTGGTGGCGGCCGCCGCCGGTGAGGCAGCGTGCGCCGTGGATCACCGCATCGGCGACCTGTTCCTCGACCTTCCTCACCGCGCGTTCGTGCATCAGAGGTCCGATATCGACATCCGTGGCAAGGCCGTGGCCGGTCTTCAAGGCCGAAATGCGCTTGGCAAAGGCCGCGCAGAAACGATCGTAGATACCGCGCTGAACAAGGATGCGGTTGGCCGCAAGGCAATCTTGCCCGGAGGTGGCGAATTTCGCATCGACCGCAATCGTTACCGCCTTGTCGAGATCGGCATCGTCGAAGACGATCAGCGGTGCATGGCCGCCAAGCTCCATGACCAGGCGTTTCATCGTTGGCGCACACTGCGCGGCGATCAGCCGGCCGACTTCCGTCGATCCGGTGAAGCTCATGGCGCGGACGCGCGGGTCTTCGCACATCCGCCCGACAATCGCCGAAGCACTGCCGGTGATGACGTTGAAGACACCTGCCGGCAGGCCGGCGCGTTCGCCGAGCTCGACCAGTGCCAGCGCCGACAGCGGCGTTTCGGAGGAGGGGTGCGCGACGATGGTGCAGCCGGCGGCAAGCGCTGCCGCCGTCTTGCGGGTCAGCATCGCCGCCGGAAAATTCCAGGGCGTGACGACGCCGACGACACCGAGCGGTTCGCGCCGCACCATCATCTCGGCGTTTGGCAGATGGCTGGTGACGCTCTCGGCATTGAGGCGTTTTGCTTCCTCGGCATACCACTCGACGAAGGAGGCGGCATAGTCGATCTCGCCAAGCGACTCCTTTGGCGGCTTGCCTTGTTCCAGCGTCATCAGCAGCGCCAAATCCTGCTTGGCGGCAATAATCAGCTCGAACCATTGGCGCAGGATTCTCGACCGCTCTTGCGGCAGCAGGCAGCGCCAGGCCGGAAAAGTCCGGGAGGCCGCATCGATGGCCGCCGTCGTCTGCCCGGCGTCGAGCGCGGCGACCCAGGCGACAGTCGTGCCGGTCGCCGGGTCGGTGACTTCGAAACTCTTTCCGGCCTCGCTCGCCGTCCAGCGCCCATCGACATAGGCGAGCTCACGCAACAGCCGCCGGTCGGCCAGTTGGTCGAGCGCTTCGTGACGGTGCGAGCGGGCGAAATGCGCGGACATGGTCGAGCCTCCCGGTGCAGGTGTTACGGGCAAGACTATCCGCACGGCACGGACAGAGAGGCTGTTTGCATGTCCCGGTGTAGAGAGATTGTCTTTATTGCGCCGCCCTGCCAGACGATCTCTCTGATGTCGCTATGGCTGCGCTGGCAGCAGTTCGGCTACCGGCAGCACGATCTCTTCCTTGACCGTCTTGGTGACGATGTAGGTGAAATAGCGGTCGATGCCGATTTCGCGTTCGAGCAAGCCATCGACGAGACGCTGATAGGCGTCGATATCGCGCGCCATCACTTTCAGCACGTAGTCGACGCCGCCGCCCACCGACCAGCAGGCGACGATCTCGGGAATGTCGCGGATGGCGCGCTCGAAGCGCTCGAAATCGGTTTGGCGGTGGCTGGCAAGTGTCACTTCCATCAGTACGGTGGCGATCGGCGCCAGTGCTCGGATCGACACCTTTGCGTGATAGCCGGAGATGATGCCGGCCTTTTCCAGCTTGCGCAGCCGCATCCAGCAGGGCGTCGGCGACAGGCCGACCTTTTGCGCCAGGGCAAGCTTGGTAATGCGGCCGTCGCGCTGAACGGCCTCCAGTATCCTGAGATCGATGGGATCGAGCCGCGCGGATGTCATTGCGGACAACTCCGCAGGTCTCGAACCGCGTCGTGGCGGGCGAATTTCATTCGACGGCAACCGCGATGACGCTGGCGCAATCGCCGGCCTTGACGAGACCGGGAAAGTGTCGCGCGACGAGAAGGCCTGACATTCTTGCCACAATCTCCTGCGGCGTCGCGCCGGTCCGGCTGATGGAGTGAATGCGGGCAACGACCTGTCCGGCTGTTATTGGTTCCCCAAGATCAACCATCGTCTCGATCATACCGTCGTCCTCGGCAAAGCAGAAGCAATCGCCTGACGGCATGTCCAGCCAGCGCGTCGGCCGCTGATCGACAGCGCCGGCGACGATGCCTGTGTGTTTGAGCACATTCAGAACACCACGCCGGGCAATGCCGACCGTATGCGCGGTCGACGTGCCGCCGCCGCCAAGCTCGGTGGTGACGAAGATCTTGCCGAGATCTTCGGCGGCAGTGTCGTACATGCCGACCGAGTCGATTTCGAGCATCTTCATCGACCATGGCGCCGAGAATGCCTCGACGGCTGCGAAGGCCTTTGCGGACAATGCCTGGTCGGGAAGCTCGTGCGCGGCGCAATAGGGAATGAAATCAAGGGTTTTGCCGCCGGAGTGGAAGTCGAGCACGATGTCCGCGCGGGGCAATAGCTGGCGCTGGAAATAATCGGCGATTTTCTCCGTCACCGCGCCGTCAGGACGTCCGGGAAAGGATCGATTCATGTTGCCCTTGTCGATCGGCGAGGTGCGCGTGCCGGCGCGAAACGCCGGGTAGTTCATGGCCGGCACGATGATGACCGTGCCGTTGACATCCTTCGGGGACAAGGTACGCGCAAGCTCGAACAAGGCAAGCGGCCCCTCATACTCGTCGCCATGATTGCCTCCGCTGAGAAGGGCGGTCGGCCCGTTGCCATTCCGGATCATGGCGATTGGAATCATCACCGAGCCCCAGGCCGAGTCGTCACGGCTGTAGGGCAGGCGAAGGTGGCCATGCTGGACCCCTGACTTGTCGAGGTCGATGGTCGGCGTGATCGACGAGGGCCGCTGGGCATCTGTCGGCATCATCAATCCTTCACGAAGAGCTGGCGAGGCACATTGGCCAGGCATTCGACGCCCGTCTCGGTGATCAGGATCGACTCGGTGATCTCCAGCCCCATCGTTTCCAGCCACAGACCCGTCATGAAATGGAAAGTCATGCCCGGCTTGAGTTCGGTGCGGTCGCCGGGCCGCAGGCTCATCGTGCGCTCACCCCAGTCCGGCGGGTAGGAAAGGCCGATCGAATAGCCGGTGCGGCTGTCCTTGACGATGCCGTATCGCTTCAGGACGGTGAAAAACGCGTTGGCGATGTCCTCGCACGCATTGCCTGGTTTGGCGGCGGCGAGGCCTGCTTCCATGCCTTCCAGCGTGGCCTTCTCCGCTTCGAGAAAGGCCGGTGTCGGCTTGCCGAGAAATACGGTGCGCGACAAGGGGCAGTGATAGCGGTTGTAGCAACCGGCGATCTCGAAGAACGTGCCTTCATTCGGCTTCATGGGCTTGTCGTCCCAGGTGAGGTGCGGCGCCGACGCATCCTCGCCCGAGGGGAGCAGCGGCACAAGCGCCGGGTAGTCGCCGCCAATCCCGTCGACGCCGCGTGTTCCGGCATCATAGATCTCGGCGACGAGGTCGCATTTGCGCATGCCAACCTCCACTTTGTCGACGATGCGCTTGTGCATGGCCTCGACGATGCGGGCGGCGTTGCGCATGTAACCGATTTCGGTTTCGGTCTTGATGGCGCGCTGCCAGTTCACCAGCGCCGTCGCGTCGATGAGGCGCGCGTTCGGCAAATGCTTTTGCAGGGACAAAAAAGCCGCGGCGGAAAACCAGTAATTGTCCAGCTCGACCCCGATGGCGAGCTTGTCCCAGCGCCGCTCGCCGAGAACCTGGGCGAGATAATCCATCGGATGCCGCTCGGTCGACTGCACATAGTGGTCCGCATAGGGCACGATGTTGTCGTCGGAGAGATAGCTGGTGCGCCTGGCGCCGTTGGCGTCCTGGCCGCGGCCGTACCAGACAGGTTCTCCATCGGGCGGCACGATGACCGCCTGGTGGACGTAGAAGGACCAGCCGTCATAGCCGGTCAGCCAGTGCATGTTGGACGGATCGCTGACGATCAGCAGGTCGATGCCCTTGGCCTCCATGGCACGGCGCGTCTTGGCCAGGCGCTCGGAATATTCCTGCCGGGAAAACCTCAGATTTGCAGTGGTCATTTTCATTTGTCCCGGTTCTAAGTCATTGTTTGTTCGCATGATCTTGTCCGAAAAGTCTGCAACTTTTTGCTACGCTGACCTTCAGTTCGGGATCATGCTCTAGCTTTCGAAGGATGTGCCGGCTTTGGCCGCATTGGCGCGATCGTGGGCAAGCGTGGCGATCGCGGTGTCCTGTACGCCGGTGCCGGTGAGATCGGCCAGGGTTATGTCGGAGGGGGATGTGCGTCCTGGCGACGTACCGGCGATGACTGCGCCAAGCTCCGGGAACGCTTCTTCCTGGGCGACGACGCCGGCGGCGATGGCGTGATGCAGTTCGCCAAGCCGCCGCGTCTGCTTGAGGCTGTCGGCGACATAGACGGCTTTTTCGAACACCGCCGGATCGATCTCGTTCTTGTGCTCGGAATCCGATCCCATGGCGGTGACGTGCTGGCCGCTCTTCAGCCACTGCGCCATCAATACCGGCTTCTCGGACGGCGTCGTGGTGACGATGATATCGGCTTCGGCGGCCGCCTGGCGGGGATCTGACACGGCACCGACGTCGATGCCGAGCGACCGGCTCAGATCGGCCGCGGTAGCCTCGGCCTTGGCGCCGTCACGCGCCCAGATGCGCGCCTGCCGGATCGGCCGCACCAAAAGCAGCGCTTCGAGTTGCAGCCGCGCCTGGACACCGGCGCCGTAGACGGCAGCCACGGACGAGTCCGGCCGCGACAAATATTTGGCGGCGACTGCGCCGGCCGCTGCCGTGCGGACATCGGTGAGGTAGCCATTGTCGAGCAAGAGGGCCTCGACCAAGCCCGTCCTGGCTGACAACAGCACCATCATGCCGTTGAGGCTGGGCAGCCCGAGCTTGGGATTGTCGAAGAAGCCCGGGCTGATCTTGATGGCGAAGCCATCGACGCCGGGGATATAGGCCGTCTTCACGTCGACTTCGCCGCGATGCTCGGGAATGTCGAGGCGCAGGATCGGCGGCATCGCAACCGGCAAGGTGGCCAGGGCACGAAAGGCGTGCTCGACGCAGCCCACGGCCGCGAGATCAAGTTTGACGACCTTTCTAAGTTCGGCCTCGGTCAAGATGGTCATGCGGCTCATGGATTGGTCTCCTCATCATTCGTCCATGTTCCGCAGATGACGCTGCGGTGCAGGTCCATGCCGATGTTGCGGCCCGACAGCAGCACGACGGTTTCGCCTTCCAGCCTGATCTTGCCGGCCAGGATCGCCGCGATACCAACGGCGCCGGCGCCTTCGACAATCTCACGCTCGACGGCGTAGGCATGCCGAATACCCTCGGCGATCTCGGCCTCGGTCAGCAGGACCACCTCGTCGAGCAGGTCGCTGCACATGCGGAAAGTGTATTCATTGGAAAGGCCGATGCCGCCGCCCAGCGAGTCCGCGAGCGTCGGCAACTCCGTCACCGGGATTGGCTTGCCAGCATCGATGCTGGCTTTCATGGCGGCGCCGCGTTGCATCGAAACGCCGATGATCCGTGTGGCCGGCGAGATGCTTTTTACCGCGGCAGCTATGCCGGCTGCGAGCCCACCGCCGGAAAGCTGGACCAGCACCGTCCTGGCGGCAGGTATGGCTTCGATCATCTCGAGGCCGATTGTGCCTTGTCCGGCAATCACGGCAGGATCATCGAAGGGCGGAACCATGGCCATGTACTCGTCGCGGACCAGCCGATCGACCTCTTGTTGCGCGTCTTCCTGGCTGTCGCCGACAATGCGTATGTCGGCGCCGAGGCGGCGGATTTCGGCAAGTTTGTTGTCGGGAACCAGACGCGACATGCAGATGACGGCGCGCACGCCCTCGAGCTTTGCCGCATGCGCCAGCGCGCGCCCATGATTGCCAGTGGATGCTGCGACCACGCCGCGCGACTTTTCGGCAGGAGAGAGCAGGGCGACTGCGTTGGACGCGCCGCGCAGCTTGAAACTGCCGGTCGTCTGGCGATGCTCCAACTTGAGGAACACCGGCACCCCGGCAATCTCCGAAAGCGACTGAGAACGGACCGTTGCGGTCCGCTCGATCTTGTCGGCGATCCGCAGCCGTGCGGCCTGAATATCGCTGAGCGTGACGGGGTTCATTGGAGCGCCTGCGGTTCGGCCGCGCGCCAGTGCTTCTGGCCCGACAGCGCGTTGCGGAAAATCGAGAGTGCGAAATAGCGCGTCATATCAGCGGACAATCGGGCCGGTAGGCGTGCGGGTGAGCACTTCCGCTCCGCTGCCAGTCAGAAGCACGGTGTTGGAGATGAAATCGTCGCCGCGGCCCGTGCCCATCAGCCAGGACAGGATGTGGAAGCTCATACCGGCCTCGATTTCGATGTCGGAATCGTGACGGAGCCCCGTCACCGAATTGCCGCCCGTCCAGGAGGGCGGCTGGCCAGCGCCGACCAGATACCCGCAATGATGCCGCCGGTAGTGCGAGAGGCCCGCGTTATCGACGACGTCCTGCCAGGCCGCGTAGACATCGCGCGCCTTGACGCCCGGTTTGAGGGCAGCGACGACAGCGTCGACGGCGCTCGCAGTCGTCTCGGCCATCGCCGCGTCCGCTTCGCTGATGCCGCCGATACGGATCAGCCGTCCGAGCGGCGCGTGATAGCGCGAGACGCAGCCGGACAGTTCGAGGAACACCGACTCGCCGGATCTGTAGTTCTTGTCGCCCCAGGTGGTGTGCTCTTCGCCAAGCCGGGCAGCCGGGCGGATGAACGGGCCGAAGCCTGGAGCGTGGCCGCCGGCCCGGATCATCGCCGCCACGCATTGCGCGGCGACATCCTGTTCGGCCGCGCCATCCGAAATCGCTTCGATCGCAGCGGCGGCGGCGGCGTCCGTCACCTTGGCAGCGCGGCGCATGAGGGACTGCTCCTCGGCACTTTTAACGCGCCGCATCGTGTCGACCAAACCGGAAATATCGCTCCATATGGCAACGGTTTGCGCCTTGAGCCTGAGAGCGAGACCGTGGCTCAGCCCGGATGTCCAGTATTCGAGGCCGATCGGCTTGTCCGCGAGACCAAGTTCGGACAGCACGCGGGCAGCGAGATCGGCCGCGGTCTCGCTATCGGAATGGCCGCGAAATGCGGCTGCCTTGACCTGGTTCTCGATGGTCACGCGCTCCATCGAACGCGTGACCAGGATCGGTTTTCGATCGAGCGGAACGATAAGGAGATGCGGCGCGAAGTAACCCCAGTGATCGAGCCCGGTGAAGTAAAAGACATTCTCCGGCGAGACGATGATCGCCGCTTCGAGGTCACTTTCAATCAGCGCTGCGCGAAGCTTCGCAAGGCGTCTTGCCAGCTCGACTTCGGAAAACGGATTGCGGTCCATCAGGGGATCTCTTTCGAAGGCATGTCCGTGGCATACCAACACTGCCGAAGACGCTCAATTGTGCACAACTAAGGGAGCTGGTGCGCTAAATTAGCAATTGGCACTCAGCAATTTATGGATTGTTACAACGCCGCTTGCAGCAAGTCCAGATCAGTTGTATACGTCTTATGCGCCAATCGACGATGTGGGAGAAACATCGATCCGCTTGGCCAGCCATTGAAAAAGAAAAGGGGAAAGCATGTTCAAATCAACGACATCACGTCGCGCGGTGGTGAAAGCCGCTGCTTTTATCGCGCTCGCAGCGACGTCAATGACGTCGCTGCCCGTTCACGCGGAGACCACCCTCGAACGGGCCAAGAAGGACGGCTACATTCGCGTCGGTTTTGCCAACGAGGCGCCATTCGGCTTCGCCACGCCAGACGGCAAGTTGACCGGCGAGGCGCCGGAAGTCGCCAAGGCGGTGCTCGCCAAGATGGGCATCAAGCAAGTGGATGGCGTCCTCACCGAATTCGGCTCGCTCATTCCCGGTCTCAAGGCAGGCCGGTTCGACATCATCGCCGCCGGCATGTTCATCAATCCCAAGCGCTGTGCGGAGATCAATTTCTCCGAGCCGTCCTATGGCATTGGCCAGGCCATGCTCGTGCTCAAGGGAAATCCGAAAGGCGTCAAGGACTATTCGAGCATCAAGGACAATCCCGACCTGAAGCTCGCCGTGATGGCTGGCGCCGTCGAAGGCGGCTACGCGAAGGACGCTGGAGTAGCCGCTGACCAGATCGTCTCGCTGCCCGATCAGTCCAGCCTCGTCGCCGCCGTCCAGGCAGGCCGGGCCGACGCGGCGGCGCTGACTGCGCTGTCTATCGCCGACATGGCAAAGAAGGCCGATGGGGTCGAATCGACCAAGCCGTTCGGCGAGGTTGCCGGCAAGTCGGTGAAAGGCCATGGCGGCTTCGGTTTCCGCAAGGAGGATACCGATCTGCTGGAGGCGTTCAACGCCGAGTTGAAGACGTTCCTGGGGTCGCCTGAGCATATCGCGCTGGTCGAACCGCTCGGCTTTGGCAAGGACTACCTCCCGAACAAGACCACCGCGCAGCTTTGCGCGGGCGAATAGTTTCCCCTACCGTTGGGCGGCGCAAAACGCGCCGCCCCCTTTGCAAGGAGGGGTAGATGGGAATCCGTACGCTGGTTGGCATGCTTGTCGCGGCACTCGCCTTCATCGGCGTCCTGGCGACGCAGGAGGCCTATAGGCTCTTCCTGCCGGGACTGCTGCAAGGCGCGGTCCTGACGATCGAGATCGCCCTTCTGGGTAGCCTGCTCGCCGTCGTCATGGGCGTGCTCGCCGCGCTGGCGCGGATGTACGGCCCGGCGCCGCTCCGCTGGCTGGCGACGGTCTATGTCGAGATCTTTCGTGGCACCTCAGCGCTGGTGCAGCTGTTCTGGCTGTTTTTTGTGCTGCCGCAATTTGGCGTCACGCTCGATGCATTTCCTGTTGCCGTGCTTGCCCTTGGCCTCAATGTCGGGGCCTACGGCTCGGAGGTGGTTCGGGGCGCGATCCAGTCCGTCGCGCGCGGTCAATGGGAGGCGGCAACCGCGCTCAACATGAGCCGCGCCCAGATGTTGCGGCGGATCATCCTGCCGCAGGCGTTCGTCGCCATGATCCCGCCTTGGGGCAACCTCTTCATCGAGCTGTTGAAATCGACGGCGCTGGTTTCGCTGATCACGCTTTCGGACCTGGCCTTCAAGGCGCAGCAGATGAATCAGAACACGTTCAAGACCATCCCGATCTTCACCCTCGTCCTGCTGATGTACCTGGCCATGTCGCTGGTGCTGACGATCGGCATGCGACTTCTTGAAAGGCGCGCGTCGCTGGGCCTGGCACGGGGGAGGGCGGCATGATCTGGGACTGGGCATTCGCGTTCGAAATCCTGCCCGTGCTTGGCCGTGCGGCGATCGTCACCATCGAGGCGACGCTGCTTGGCTTCGTGATCGCCGCCTTGCTCGGTCTTGTCCTGGCCGTCGTGCGCATCGCGGTGCCGCGGACAGGCTGGACGATCTCGGTGCTGGTCGAGCTGATCCGCTCGACGCCCCTGCTCATCCAGATATTCTTCCTCTATTTCGTGCTGCCGAAATTCGGCATCGTGCTCGACGCCTTCACGGCCGGCGTGCTCGCCATCGGCATCCACTACGCCGCCTATTGCTCGGAGGTTTACCGCGCCGGCTTCGACAATATCCATCGCGGCCAGTGGGAAGCCTCGATCGCGCTCAATCTCTCGTCGTGGACGACGTTCAAGGACATCATCATCCCGCAGGCCATCCCGCCGATCGTGCCGGCGCTGGGCAACTATCTCGTCGCGCTGTTCAAGGAGACGCCGCTGCTTTCGGCGATCGCGGTCCTGGAATTGATGCAGACCGCCAAGATCATCGGCTCCGAGACGTTCCGCTACACCGAGCCGATCACGCTCGTCGGCCTGTTCTTTCTTGCGATGAGCCTGGTTTCGGCAGCCCTCATCCGCTCCCTTGAAGGCGTGCTCAACCGGAGGGCCATGCGATGACCGAACAACCCATGGTTCGCTTCGAAAACGTCTCGAAACGCTATGGCACGCTGACCGTGCTCGACGGCCTTGATCTCGAGATAAAGCGCGGCGAGAAGGTCTCGGTCATCGGCCCGTCAGGGTCGGGCAAGACCACGGTGCTGCGCATGCTGATGACACTGGAGACGATCAATGACGGCGTGATCTGGGTCGAGGGCGAGCCGCTGACGCATATGCAGCGGAACGGCAAACTGGTGCCGGCCGACATCAATCACATCCGCAAGATCCGCGCCAAGATCGGCATGGTGTTCCAGTCCTTCAATCTTTTCCCGCACATGACCGCGATGGCGAACTGCATCGAGGCGCCGATCACAGTCCTCGGCATGAAGCGCGCGGATGCGGAGGCGCGCGCGGCCGATCTATTGGAGATGGTGGGGCTCGGGCAGAAAAAGGGCCACTACCCCTCGCAGCTTTCCGGCGGCCAGCAGCAGCGTGTCGCCATTGCCCGCGCGCTCGCCATGCGGCCCAAGATCATGCTGTTCGACGAGGTGACCTCGGCGCTCGATCCCGAACTTGTCGGCGAAGTGCTGGAGGTTATTCGCAAGCTCGGCAGAGAGCACGACTTGACCATGCTGATGGTTACCCACCAGATGGGCTTTGCCAAGGAATTTTCCGATCGCGTCTGCTTCTTCCATGCGGGCAAGATCTGCGAACAGGGTCCGCCGAAGGAATTGTTCGGAGCGCCGAAGAATGAGCGCACGCAGCAGTTCCTCCGTGCCGTTCTGGAGGCTGGATGACGCTTGAAGCGGACGATACGGTGATCGCAGTGGCTTCTGTGGCCCCGCGTCCGCCTTCGGCACGGGAGCGGTCCGAACGCATCTACCTGATATTGCGCGACCGCATCTGCCTGCTCGACTACGCACCCGGCAGCCATCTTTCGGAAGAAGAGCTCGCGCAGGAGTTCGAGATCAGCCGCACGCCGGTTCGACGTGTGCTCACGCGCCTCGAATCGGAAGGTCTTGTCCAATCCGTCCATGGCGTCGGCACGATCGTCACCGACGTCAATGTCGAGGAACTCCAGCAGGTCTACCATTTGCGACTGGAATTGGCGCTGCTGATCGGCAAGCTCACGCCGATCCCGCGCACGGCCGCGGATCTCGACCGGATCCGAGCTTTGATCGAGCAATGCGATACCGATATGAGCGAGCCGGATCAGCGCGCCTTCCTGCGCCTCAACAGGGATTTCTTCTACGAACTCAGTGCAATGACAGGAAACCAGCCACTGCGCGAGATCAGCGAACGGCTCTATTTCCAGGTCTCGCGCGTCGTCCTCAAGATGATGCCACAACTCGGCCTGGTGGAGGAGTTCACCGCCTTCCGCCGCGAGATGGAGGAAGTGCTTGCCGCCGCCGAAATCGGCGACTGGGACTCGATCGGGCACATCAGGCGGGCGCATATCTCCATGAGTTTCCGCCGCATGATGCGCCATGCAGGCCACTCGGCCGATGTTACGGGCGCTCGCTGACTGGAGCGCTGACGCCGATATGCTGCGTTTCAGATGTCGAAGTTGGCCGGCAGAATGACGATGTCCCGGATCGTCACCGTCCGCGGCCGCGTCAGCATGAACAGCAGGACTTCGGCGATTTCCTTTGGATCGAACAGATTTCCGGACGCCATCGCCCGGTCGAGGTTTTCCTTCGGCCAGTTGGCGACGAGGGGCGTCAGCACCGGCCCGGGGGCGATCGCGCCGACACGAATGCCGTGTTTGGCGACCTGGCGCCTCAGCGCGTGGACGAACGCCTGAACCGCGTGCTTGGAAGCGGTGTAGATCGGCTCCCATGGCACCGCGGTGTGGCCGGCGACGGAGCTGGTGACGACAATGTCTCCCGTGCCCCGCTCGATCATGTGTGGCAGGACCGCATGGACTGTCCGGAATACGGCATTGACATTCAGGTCCAGCATCCGGTCAAAGGCGTCCGGATCGCCATCGATGAAATCGCCGCCGATATAGGCGCCGGCATTGGCATGGAAGACATCGAGGTGACCAGCCTTGTCCAGAATGCCCGGCATCATGCCTGCCACGCTTTCCGAATTGGTGAGATCCACCCGCAAGGGAATTGCATTCTCGCCGAGCTCGGCAGCCAGGCTGCGCAGCTTGTCATCCGCATAGTCGATCAGGACCACACGGGCACCCGCATCGAGACAACCACGCACGCAAGCAAGGCCGATACCCGATGCCGCCCCCGTGATCGCGATGACCTTTCCAGAGAGTTGTCCGCTCATCCTCATCCTCCATCCGTCGAATTGCTTTCGGTACTGAGCGCCTCGCGCGTGCAGGCGAAGCGGTACTCGTCCAGGCTGCGCTGGATCGAGGCGATCAGTAACGAGGTGGGCTCAAGCGGCTTGCCTGCAAACGCCTCGAATGCCGGCAGATGCTGTCGAAACAGCGTGAGTGGCACCGTCTTGCCGCGCAGCGCCGCTGTCAGGCTGGCAACCGCTGCTTCCGCTTCCGGCTGGTTCCAGTAATAGCGGATGCGATCCGAGAAAGAGTAGTGACGCTGCAGGCGCTGTTCGGCTTCCGAGCCGTGATAGTGGCCCTGCCAATTGCCGGGTTCGGCCAGCATCAACCGCTCCATGGCCTGATGGAGCGGACGGGCTCCATAGTGTGGCAAAAGATCGGTCGCGATAAGGTCCAGCCCGTAGAGCGCCTCGCGCAGCACGAAGGTTAATTCCGGTCCCACTTTGAGGATTGGAAAGCCGTCCTCGACCAAATGGCGCAAGGATGTCCGTCCCTGGTAGTCGGTCGAATGCGCCTCGAAGACGAGGCCCGGCTCTTGGTCGAGCAGTTGCGTCAATCCGCGTGCCTTGGCGCGATCGTAGAGGACCACATTCTCATTGCCGAACTCCACGCCTGGCTGGACTACCAGCGCGATGACGCGTGAGAACGCATCGGCCAGGCCTTTGCTGAGGAACAGGTCGCGATGGACATCGATCGTATGCCTCGCCGCCGCGATGCTGGTTGGCTCGATGTCGCTGATCGCATGGTCGGCGCCGCCGGGCGCGGGCACCTCAGTACCGATGATGAAGACCGGCGCCTCACCGCCCGCGGCGCGCGCCGCGCGCTCTGCCGCCAAGGCCAGCCGCGCCGCACGCTCCGCCGTCGTGGCGTCGTCGAGCGCGGCAGGCTCGCCGGCGCATCCCATCGAAGCATCGAGGTGAATCTTTCGGAAGCCGGCGGACACGTAAGCCGTGACCATCTCTTCCGCCTTCGCCATCGCCGTGCCGGCATGTTCCCCGCGCCACGGATTTGGCCCAAGGTGATCGCCACCGAAGATGATCCTTTCCGTCGGGAGCCCTTCTTCCGCCGCTATAGACTGGACGAGACGAACAAAATCGCCGGGCAGCATTCCGGTGTAGCCGCCAAACTGGTTGACCTGGTTGCAGGTTGCCTCGATCACCAGCGTGTCGGACAAGCGGGCGGCGTTGCGCGCGGCCGCCCGGATGACCAATGGATGCGCCGAGCAGACCGACGTGACGCCTGTCGGCGAACCCTCGCGCCGCGCCGCCGCGAGGCTTCCGAGGAGACCGGTCATGGCCGGTTTCTCGGGGTGACAGTGATGAATTCGTCAAGCTGCAGGCGTGAGGCGGCGCCTTCCATCGGACCTTGGACCGTGACGTTGCGGGCGCCCGCGGCATTGGCATATTCCAGAGCTTTGGACACAGGCATGCCGAGGCGGCGGCAAGCGACGTAAGCGCCGCCGAAGCAGTCGCCCGCGCCCGTCGGATCGACTTCCGTAACCTTGAATGCCGGGCAATCGACACGTGAGCCGTCTGCGCCGAAGAATGTGGATCCGTGTTCGCCGCGTTTGAGAGCAATCTCCGTCACACCGCGGGAAAAAAGCGCGGCGACTGCGGCAGCTTCACCCTCAACTCCGGCTGCCGTGAACAACTCGTCGCCCGAGGGCAGAATAAGGTCGGCGACATCGACCAGCCTGGCAAAGCGTTCTTGCGTCTGCCCGAGCCCGAGTAATTCCTTGCGCAAATTCGGGTCGAGTGAGACGGAGCCGCCGCGCAGCTTGATGACACCGATAGCATGGTCCATGATCTCCCACACTCCCGGGATGGCAAAGGCGGTGCCCATGACGTGAAGGTGGCCGGCGCGCGCGAAGAGCGCCTTTACCTCAGCCGTCAGGCTCACCAGCGCGGCCGCGGATTTTCCGATGTTGTAGACAAAGTCGCGTGAGCCGTCGTCGCGATAGCGGACAAACGCGCTTCCGGTCGGATAATCCGGGCTGACCGAGATGGCCGATACATCGGCGCCGTCGGACCGGAGCCGTTCGATGTTGATGCGGCCGAAATCATCATCGCCGACCGAGGCGACAATTGCCGCCTGGCCGCCGATCTTCGCGCATTGATCGACGAAAATCGCCGGCGCGCCGCTGGGGTAGGGGCCGATGAGTTCGATCGGTTCGAGGAAACCGTCGCCACGGCTTTTCGCCATGATCTCCACCAGGATCTCGCCGATGACGACGGTTGGCCCCAGTGCATCCGCTGCGAGCCTGGTCTGATCTAGTATCGCATCCATGGGCATTGCATGGCTCGGCTATTGGGCACTTATGGTATCGGAACGCGCGCTTGCCGGAGGTCTCGCAGCAGGCGCTCGCTGGTCCTGTTCGACAGCGAACGACAGCCTGAGACGGCCACGGTCAGGAATGCGCGATTGCTCCTCCAAAAGCACACTATGAGTGTTTGTAGTTTCATGCAACATATTATTCGAGACTATGCGGCGATGGAGCCATTGTGAAGTCGCTGCCAAAAGCGGCCTTGCACGACACACGATATCAGCCCTCGTCTTCCTCCGGCTCTTCAAGTTCAGCTGCTTCACCGCCGAAACGCTGGCTCTCCAGAGACAAATAGCGCTGGTGCAACATGCAGGCCGCACCGAAGGCGGAACCGACAGTTCCTTCATCGTTCACTGTGATTGATGGGACCGGGAAACTGGATTCCTGTGTGGCGTGGATATGTGCAGCCACCCTGGCGGTCATCAAAGGATAGAGCGCGGCGACCGAACCTCCCAGTACGATCCGGTCGGCATCGATGATCCGGCAAGCCTGCACAAGCCCAATCGCCAAGGCCCTTGCCCACTGCTCGGCAATGGAGACGGCGCTGGGCAGCCGATCCTGGACATCGGCCAGGAAGTTGCCGAATGTCGGATGATCGAGGGTGGAGGTCTTGCGATACTCCCCCATGATGGTCTCGAGACCGATCAGTTGTTCCAGATTGCGGCGCGGGCCTGGCGTGTCGCTGATGATCAGGTGCCCGATCTCGCCCGCCAGCCCGTTGGCGCCGCGAAAAAGACTGCCGTCAATGATGATGCCGCCGCCGATGCCACTCTCCATCACCAGAAAGAGCGTCACGCCTGAATGCACCTCGCTACGCCCATAGGTCGCGCCGATGGCGAACGCGTTGGCGTCGTTTTCGGCAAGGACCGGAACGCGCAGCGGCAGGGCGTCTCTCACCAAATCCGCGAGGTGAACATTTCGCCAGCCGAGAAGCGGCGCCAGGCGAACCAGGCCATGCTTGTCCATCTGCGCCGGAGTCGATACGCCAAAGCCCTCGCAGCGCTCCAGCTTTGAGGCCGGAATGGACTGGAGAGCCAGGCTCACCGCGCGGGCGACCGCGGCCTCTACGCTGATCGAGGGCCCGTCGAACGGCTCCACATTCGTCGAAACGATGTTGGTCCCGAGATCGATCTCGACCGTGCTGATATGTTCGACGCCGATCTCGACCCCAAGAAAAAATATGGCATCCGGCACGAGTTCGAGCATGATGCCGGGGCGGCCGACCCGGGCATAGCCCGGTTGTTCAGGCGAATCCTCAATTGCTTCGCGCACCAGGCCGTCGGCCGTCAGGCTGGCGATGATATGCCCCGAGGAAGAGCGGTTAAGGCGCAATTTGCGTGCAAGTTCGGCCCGACTGAGACGCCCAAACTGATGCAGGGCCCTGAGAGCCGCGACTTCATTGCTTTGTCGGATTCGGCGATGCGAACTGGCGGTCAGCGCCGGGTCGTTCACGTAAGTCTCTCCAGGCTACCTGCGATCCGCCGCACAACCAGATCCTCGACTACGGCCGGGCGTTCGTCGTTCGCCGGCGAACCGCCTCTTCCATTTTCAGATCGATGAAGGCCTTGGCATGCTTTGCCAGCGGCATGTTCTCGGTCCAGGTATCGCGCCAGATAGCGCATGCCAGCGAAAGCCCTTCATCGACCACGGCACTGGAGAACGATTCGAAAGTGATGTCGCGCTCGTAGCCGATGTCGAGCAAGGCATCGAAGATGCGATCGAAGTCGATCACCCCGTCGCCGAGATAGCCGCGATTGCTTTCGCCGATGTGAAAATAGCCGATCTTGTCGTCGGCCAGACGAATGGCTGCCGCTGGATTCGCTTCCTCGATGTTCATGTGAAACGTGTCGAGATGGAGCGTGACGTGATCGGAGCCGGTCGCCTTGATGAAGTCGAGGCCCTGAGCCGTCGTGTTCAACAGGTTCGTCTCGAACCTGTTGACGACCTCGAGGACCAGATCGACCTTGGCCTTCTTTGCCGCTTCGGCCGTCTTGGCGATGGCTGCAACGCTGTTCTTGCGGCCGCGATCGCTTGGCATGGTCGAATATTTCGTATGGGCGGAATAGAGAATGCCGCCAAGCTTGGTGCCGCCGATATCGCGAACCGCTGCGACGGCACTCGCCAGCAATTCCTCGCCGGCCTTGACGACCGCAGCATCCTCGCTCGACACATCGGCGCTCAAGGGAAGGCCCATCGTGACGGCGATTTCGAGGCCCAGTGACTGAGCCTTTCTGGCGAGGCGGTCGAGGTCGAACTTTTCAGGTCGGAGATACGCGAACTCGATCAGCCGGTAACCACACGCGGCCGAGTTCTCCATTGCTTCTTCGAGCATGGCCTGGGTGCCGCCGCCGGTCCAAACGAATGAATGAATGCCCAATCTGCGCATGCGGACCTCCTCCTGGACGTAATTATCTCTTGGACGCAATCTATGTTGCGTAGAACAACAAAATATCCAAACATGCTTCATGTCAAGGTCATGTGAAATATCAAATAGCCCGGCTGAATCGTGCTGTCTGAACAAAAGTGATTGACAGCTTAATGGAAAACCCTAATTTGTCCTGTTAAGCAACATATAAGTTTGGCAAAAGCACCAGACGTAGAGGAGGAGGACGATCGAGCCGCGCTTGAATGCGCGGTAGCTCAGCTTGTGTTTCGCCCTGTGGCATCGTTCAGTGTGTTCGGTGACGTACTATGTTCGGTGGCCTGGGCGCGCTGAATGATCCACAGTGCTTGTGACAATTGGGCCGGTAAACGACGGTTTTCGAGAACTCCGGGCAAAGGAGGCGTTGGCTGCCACCGAGGGTAGGGGCCCTTGCGGGCTGCGGGAGGCGGCGGATGGAAGAGGAGCGAAGCGCTGCGTTATCGGGAAGGAGCCATTCAATGAAGCCCGCTCAGAAGATCGTTCCGGACTTCGAAATGATCATATGTCCGCCGGCGGAGTCGTTCCGCTGGAACATGCATGACTATCCATTTTTCAAGGCCAAATGGCATTATCACCCGGAATATGAGTTGCACCTGACGCGAACGACTTCGGGCGTCATGATGGTGGGAGATCATATCGGCAAGTTCGCTCCAGGGTGCCTGGTCCTGACCGGACCGAACGTCCCGCACAATTGGGTCAGCGATATTGAGCCCGGGAAGCTGGTTCGCAATCGCGATATGCTGATCCAGTTCAGCCGCGAATGGGCCGATCGTGTCACCGGCTTCTGTCCCGAACTCGGAACCATCCGGCCGCTCTACGACGACGCCGTCTACGGAGTAGAGTTTCGCGGTGCCACCGCGCTCGCCGGGCAGCGGCTGCTCGCACAAATCGGCGCCGCCCATGGTGCCGAGCGGGTTGTGCTCTTTCTGCAATTGATGATCACGCTGGCCCGCAATCCCGGCGACCGCCGCAGGCTGTCGCGGCTGGCACCTACCTCGGCGCAGGCGGAATTGCCGCCGGAACTTGACGTGGCGATGCGCTACGTTCTGGACCACTACAGCGACGATATCGATCTGCCGTTCGTTGCCAGGCTCTGCGACCTGGAACCGCAGGCATTTTCACGTTTCTTCAAGCGGCAGACAGGCCATACCTTTGCCCGTTACGTCATCCTCGCGCGCATATATGCTGCCTGCTCGCTGCTGACGCAGACTTATCGGCCGATTACCGACATCTGCTTCGAGGTCGGGTTCAACAACATCGCCAATTTCAACAGGCAGTTCTTCAAGATCTGCGGGCGCACGCCATCGGACTACCGGCGCAGTGCCCACAAGATCGGGACTGAGGCGCGCGCCGATCCGTTCAGGGAAATCCGCACCTGGTCGGACGACGCACGCGCGGTCGGCGAAAAAGTATAGGTCGCCTGCAAACCACGCGTGGCAGGGGTAATGCCCGCCGCACTAAGTTCATCGGAATGCCCACGGGAGCGAGGCTGCGGCAGACACTGCGAAGGCAGGTCGAGGGAGGAGGTATCTGACGGGAACCACAGCCGCCATTTCATTGTCTTGAGGGTACTGCGTCGTGGCAACCGCGCTATCGGGAGGGATGGCGAGCGGCGCCATGATCGGCTGGTCGGAGGCGCGACGGAGCCACCGCATTTATCGGCCTGAAAAGGGTTTCAGCTTTGTCCGGATGGCCAAGAGCTGCGTGCCCTAGCGGGTACGGACACAGCGATCGCAGAAGTGGATGACTGACAGTCAATGTTTTGTTGGAGGAGTGAAAAATGAAACATGAACTTGGAATGAGTCTTGCCGCATTGGCAGTCGGCCTGATGACCAGCGTAATGCCTGCAAAGGCCGATTTCTGGTCGGACGCCGGTGCAAAATACAAGGGTGTCACGCTGCACGGCGTGACCGAAAGCACCCCGCCTTCGAACTATATCAAGGACGTTCTCGCCCCCGCTTTCGAGAAAGCGACGGGCATCAAGGTGGAAATCGAGACCACGTCCTGGGACCAGATGTACGACAAGGCGATCAAGGACATGGAAGCCAAGACCGGCATCTATGACATGGTCTATATCGAGCAGGATATCATCTATGCCTACCTTGCCCGGGACTTCCTGGTCGACATCACGAAATCCCTCAAGGACGATCCGTCACTGAAAGCGCCGGATTACGATGAGACGCATTTCACGACATTTGCGAATTATTTCAAGAATGCCGACGGCGATCTTTTCGGCATTCCGATGGAAGCCTTCATCAAGCTCTATTTGTACCGGACCGATCTCTTCAACGATCCGGCGATCAAGGAAGCGTTCAAGAAGGAAACCGGCAAGGACCTGGTGCCGGCAAAGACCCATGAGGAATATACGCAGATCGCGGAATTCTTCACCAAATGGGGCAAGGACCACAGTCTGGAACTGTGGGGCACCACCGCGCAGGCGAGTACCGGCCACCCCGCTTCATGGTATGAGTTCTTCGAATCCGTCGCGCCCACTTTCGGCGTCTACAACTGGGGTATCGACGCTTCGAAAAACTACTCTGCGTCGGTCGCCAATGGCGGCACGATGAACAGCGACAAGGCAAAGGCGGCACTCAAATACTGGCTGCATCTGCGCGACATCGCCCCGCCGGAATCGCCGGCCAGCACCTGGACCGAAGTTGCCACCACCTTCGCGGCGGGGCGCGCGGCACAGGGCTTGGTCTATGGCGAGAACGCAGCATGGATTGCCGCCGACGCGGAGAAATCGAAGGTCGTGGGCAATGTCGGCGTTGCGCTGCCGCCGCTGGAGCCCGGCGTCATGGAGGATGCAGAGGCCGGCAAGGGCTATATCGGCTATTATGACGGCGGCGCCTTTGGCCTTCCAATCACCTCGAAGAACAAGGAAGCGTCGCTGCTGTTCCTGCAATATATCGGCCAGGATTCGGTCCAGGGCGATTGGGCGGTGGCCGCACCCCGCATCACCAACACGGCAACCTACGACGATCCGAAAGTCATCGAGATGGATAAGAAGCTCAACGGCTACTACACCATGCTCAAGAACGACGGAAAGCTGTTTGCCGGCGCTCCGCCCTATCCGTTCCATGCGCAGGTGCGCGAAGCAACGGCGCCGATCTTCTACAAGATCCTGTTGGGCGAGGTCTCGCCCGACGATGGGCTCGACCAGATGGCTGCGGCCGCCGAGGCGGAACTGACGAATCTCGGCTACCGCAAGTAGCAGGGCGAACGCAGATCTCGGGCCGCCTTGAAGCGGCGGCCCGAATACGCTTTTTGCCGCCTCGCGAAATTCCCAGGCCCGAAATTCTTGGGAATATCGTGAAGCGCCTTCCTGGGAGTGGTTTCATGCGATCAAACAGAGTGGGATGGCTGCTGCTCGCCCCGACGATTGCGATCCTGGGGATCTTCGGCATCGTCCCATTTCTGTACGTGCTCTACGTGGCCCTCCATCAATGGAACCCGTTCGGCGCAAATCCCTATATGGTCTACAACGGCGCCAACAATTTTCGTCGCCTCGTGTTCGACAACGAGTTCCTGACCTCGATCGCGTTCACGCTGAAATTCGCCTTCTTCGCCGTTCTGAGCGAGGTCATCCTCGGCTACTTTCTGGCCCAGCTGTTCATGCGGGAGTTTCCCGGCCGGGGTTTGTTCCGCACGATCCACACGCTGCCTCTGATCGTGGCGCCGATCGTCGTCGGATCGGTCTGGCGGCTGATGATGACGCCCAGCATCGGCATCATCCCGTATCTGCTGAAATCCTGGTTCGGCTACGACCTCAATATCGGTCGTGACGCCACCATGGCCTTTGCGCTCACCGTCATCATGGATATCTGGCACTGGACGCCACTGGTGACGCTGACGCTGCTTGCGGCGCTCGTCTCGCTGCCCAAGGAGCCGTTCGAGCAGGCCCAGATCGACGGCGCCAACCGGTGGCAGATATTCTGGCACGTCACCTTGCCGATGATCCGCCCGGCGATCCTGGCGACGGTTTTCATTCGCCTTATGGATGCGCTGCGCACCGTCGACGAGGTGTGGATGCTGACCGGCGGCGGCCCAGGTGCGGCGACACGCTATCTCGGCCTGCACATCTGGAAGATCGTGTTTCCCAAGACCGACTACGGCTACGGCTCGGCCACTTCGGTCATCGTCCTGTACCTCACTCTGGTGATGTGCTGGCTGCTTTATGTCGCCCTTGTCGCCCGCCGCGGCCAGAAGAGAGCTTCCTGATGCGCGCCAACCGCCCCATTCTTTCCATCCTGCTATGGACCTTGCTCAGCCTGGTGACGCTGTTCCCGATCTATTGGCTGTTCGTGATCTCCGTAAAGCCGGCCGTCGAGCTGTTCACCACGCCAAGCGTGCTGCTCGAAACCGTCTACTGGAAGAACTATGTCAAGGTTCTCGGCGACGATACGCTGCGCCGCTACATGTTCAACTCCATCATTATCTCGACCGGCAATGCGGTGCTGGTGACCGTCCTGGCGTTCATGGCCTGCTACGCCCTGTCGCGTTTCGATCTGCCGGGAAAAGAGAACATCTTCTTCTGGACGATCACCAACCGCATGGCGCCGGCCGCTGTCTTCTTGCTGCCCTTCTTCCTGCTCTTCACGCAGGTCTTCGTCATAGGGGAGTGGAAGCTTTACGACACGCGCACGGGCATGATCCTGCTCTACTGTACCTTCAACCTGCCCTTCGCCATCTGGACGCTCAGGCCGACGATCGATGCAATTCCCAAGGAATTGGACGAGGCCGCGACCGTCGACGGTGCCACGACCTGGCAAGTGATCCGCGAAGTGATCTTTCCGCTTGCGAGGCCCGGTCTTGCCGTCACCCTGATCCTGACCTGGGTGTTCGCCTGGAACGAGTTCCTGCTCGCCGCGACGCTCACCAGCTTCAACGCGCGCACCATCACCACCGGCCTGTCGGAGTATGTGACGACGACCGGGACCGAATGGGGCACGATGGCGTCCATTGCGATCATCACGCTTATACCGGCGCTGCTGATCTTCTCGGTCGTCCAGCGGCACATCGTGGCCGGCCTGACCTTCGGCGCGGTCAAGGAGTAGTCCCATGGAACATCTGGTCGATCTCGATGCGGTGGATGACGAAGCCAACACCATCGTCGCGAGCCCGCAACGCACCGGTTTCCTGCCGATCGTAACCAACTGGTTCGACCGGGTTTTTGTCGGTATCTATCTGTTCGTTGCGCTCGAATTGTTCTGGATGAGGTTTCTCGAACAGTCGATCCCATTGTCGGTCTGTCACGTGCTGGCGATCGCGTTGGGTGTGCTGATCGTTTGGCGTGGCTAGAGCATGATCCCGAAAAGTGGGAACCGGTTTTCGGAACAGATCATGCTCAAACAAAAAGCTTAGCGCGCAACGACGATCGAGAGAGAAGAGGACGGGAAGCAGGCTCATGAAGTCATTGGTGCTGGAAGAAAAGATGAAACTGTCGCTGCGGGATTTCCCGATCGAGCGCGAGGAGGTGCTCGGCGTTCGTGACGTGCGCATCAAATTGCACACCGTCGGCATCTGCGGCTCGGATGTGCACTACTATACGCATGGCGGCGCCGGCATCTTCCAGGTCAAGGCGCCGATGATCCTTGGCCATGAGGCGTCAGGCATTGTCGTCGAGACAGGCGCGGAGGTGACGTCGCTGAAGGTCGGCGACCGGGTGTGCATGGAGCCGGGCATTCCCGACCCGAACAGCCGCGCGACGCGCATGGGTCTGTACAATGTTGATCCGGCGGTCCGCTTCTGGGCGACGCCGCCGATCCACGGCGTCCTGCGGCCGACCGTCATCCATCCGGAGAATTTCACCTTCAAGCTTCCCGACAATGTTTCCTTTGCCGAGGCGGCCATGGTCGAGCCACTCGCCGTCGGCATCCATGCCGCCACCAAGGCGCAGGTGAAGCCGGGCGACATCGCTCTGGTGATGGGCGCCGGGCCGATCGGCCTGGTCACGGCACTGTCGGCGCTGGCGGCGGGCTGCGCACGGGTCTTCGTATCGGATATCGACGACACCAAGCTCGAGCTCGCGGCGAAGCTCGGCGCCATCACGCCGATCAATGTCGCGCGTCAGGATGTGGCCAAGGAAATACTTGCGGCAACCGATGGCTGGGGCGCGGAGATCGTGTTCGAATGCTCGGGCAGTCCACGCGCCGCGGCAGGCATTTTCGATCCGCTCTGTCCGGCCGGCCGGGTGGTGTTCATCGGCGTGCAGATGCATGACATCAACTACGATGTCGGCAAGGCGATGGTGCGCGAAGCGCGCGTCGAGCACGTCTTCCGCTACGCACATGTCTTTCCGCGCTGCGTTGCCATGCTGTCTTCAGGCGCGATCGACGTGAAGCCGCTGATCACGCGCACGTTCGAGTTCGAAGATAGCGTTCGAGCCTTTGAAATCGCCGCATCCGCGCCAAAAGGCGAAGTGAAGATGCAGATTGCCTTGCCGCAATAGAGGGGATGCGAGTTGGCTGAAGTCACCGTCAGGAACATCGTCAAGCGTTATGGAAGCGTCCAGGTCATCCATGGAGTGAATGTCGACATCGCCGATGGCGAGTTCGTCATCCTCGTCGGCCCGTCGGGCTGTGGCAAATCCACCTTGCTGCGCATGATCGCCGGTCTCGAAGCCATATCGGGCGGCGAGATCAGCATTGGCGGCCGGGTGGTGAACGATGTCCTGCCGAAAGACCGCGACATAGCGATGGTGTTCCAGAACTATGCGCTCTATCCGCACAAGAACGTCGCCGACAACATGGGCTTCTCGCTCAAGATCAAGGGCAGGCCGAAGGCCGAGATCGAAGCCAAGGTGAAGAAGGCGGCCGAAATCCTCGATCTGGGCAAGCTGCTCGACCGGTTTCCCAAACAGCTGTCTGGCGGGCAGCGCCAGCGCGTGGCGATGGGACGCGCCATCGTGCGCGACCCGCAGGTCTTCCTGTTCGATGAGCCGCTGTCGAACCTCGACGCCAAGCTGCGTGTTGCCATGCGGGTCGAGATCAAGGAACTGCATCAACGGCTAGGCACGACGATTGTCTATGTCACCCACGACCAGATCGAGGCGATGACGATGGCTGACAAGATCGTGGTGATGCGGGACGGCAAGGTGGAGCAGGTCGGCGCACCGCTCGACCTCTACGACAATCCGGGCAACGTCTTCGTCGCCGGTTTCATCGGCTCGCCGGCCATGAATTTCATCAAGGGCAAGATCGGTTCGAAGGACGGCAGGCAGGTCTTTGTGTCGGATACCGGATCCGTGCTGCCGGTCGAGGCGGGCCGCGCCAAGGATGATCAGCCAGTCATCTACGGCATACGTCCCGAGCATATCGATATCGCGCCCGACGGCTTGGCGGCAACGGTTTCAGTGCTAGAGCCGACCGGTTCCGAGACGCAGATATTCGCCAAATTTGGCGAGGACGCCATTGACGCCATCGTCAAGGACCGGCTGACCGTCCGCCCCGGCGAAGAGGTTAGGCTGAAGATCGATCCGTGCCGGGTCCACATCTTTGACAGGCAAAGCGGCGCACGCCTGTAAACTCTTCAGCGTGCCGTCGCTGTCGACTAGGCGGGAAACAGGAATGCGGCGCCCGGATCGAAAAAGACCCGCCTGTGGCGCGGCGTTGCCTCTTGCGACGCCATGGCGGCAGAGGTCGGCCTGATGTCGATCTCCTGTCCGGCGGCGGTGCGCGCAACGATGCGCCGGCGCTCGCCGTAGAAGGCGACATCGACGATCTCGACGGCGAGTTCCGCGCTCGTCGGGCCGCGCTCGAGACGAAAGGCTTCCGGGCGGATCATCAGCCTGGTCTTTTGCCCGCTGCTGAAGGCGCCGTTCGCGTTTATGCCAGAGATGAGCGAGCCGTCGGCAAGACGTATGGTCGACGCGCCGTCCTTGGTTTCCAGATGTTCGGCGGCCAAAAAATTCGAATTGCCGATGAAGCCGGCGACAAAATCGGTCGCCGGCCGCAGGTACAGGTCTTCGCCGGTGCCGGTCTGCTCGATGCGGCCATCCCTGAACAGGGCGATCCGGTCCGACAGATGCAGCGCCTCTTCCTGGTCGTGAGTGACGTAGAGAATGGTGACGCCGGTCTCGCGATGGATGCGGCGGATTTCGGCTTGGATCTCCTCGCGCAATTTCTTGTCGAGCGCCGAGAGCGGTTCGTCCATCAAAAGGATGGGCGGGTCGTAGGCCAGCGCGCGGGCAAGTGCGACGCGCTGTTGCTGGCCGCCTGACAGCGCGCCCGGCAGCCTTTCGGCGAAGCTTTCGAGCCGCACGAGACCAAGCATGTCGGCGACCTTGCGCTTGACCTCGGCTTCGGGACGGCGGCGCACGCGAAGCGGGAAGGCGACGTTTTCGGCGACGCTCAGATGCGGAAACAGCGTGTAGCGCTGGAAGACCATGCCGATATTGCGCTTGTGCGACGGCACCGCGAGCAGTGACTTGCCTTCCAGCAGGACATTGCCGGAGCTTGGATCCTGGAAGCCGGCGATCGCATAGAGCGTCGTCGACTTTCCCGAACCAGATGGGCCGAGGAAGGTCAGGAACTCGCCCCTGGGGATGTCCAGCGTCACGTCGTGCACGGCCGTGAAGGCGCCGAACGCCTTGCGCAATTTGCGAATGGAAAGGAAGGGCTGGGTCATGTCTGGAACCTTCGACGCAGAAGTGCCGTCACGATCATCAGGGCAAGCGTCAAACCGACCAGCAGGCTGGAGGCCGCGGCGATAACCGGGCTGAGGTCGGCCCTGAGACTGCCCCAGATCTTGACGGGCAAGGTCTGCAAGGTGGGACTGGCCATGAAGATCGCCACGACCACCTCGTCCCACGATGCGAGGAAGGAGAAGATCGCGGCGGAGAAGATGCCGATCCGGATCGACGGCAAGGTGATCCTGAGCTTCGCCTCGAGCGGGCTGGCGCCGCAGACGATGGCTGCGTCCTCGATCGACTTGTCGAAGCCTTCGAGCGCGGTGGCTATCGGGATGATGGCGAAGGGCAGGGCAAGCACGGTGTGGGCGATGATGAAGCCGATGGTGGTGCCGCCGAGACCAAGGCGGAGGAAGAAGGCGTAGATGGCGATGGCGAAGACCACCACCGGCAACACCATCGGCGTCAGCAGCAGACCACGCAGGATTTCGCGACCACGAAACTGTCCGCGAACCAGGGCAAAGGAGGCGAGAAGCCCGACCACCACGGCAAGCAGCGCCGTCATCGTGGCGATCCTGGCGCTGGTGAGTGCTGCTTCGAGCCATGACGGATCGGCGAAAAGCTCCTGATACCATTTGAGTGTCCAGCCGGGCGGCGGAAAGGCCAGCCAGCGCGACGAGCCGAAGGAGAGCAGGACGATGAAGATCACGGGCAACAGCAGGAAGGCGGCGACGAGAGCTGTGAAGCCGAGCAGCGCAACTTTCAGCCATCCCATGCGGTCATAGTCGAGCAGCATTTCAGACGCCTCCCGTCGCGCGCCTGACTCCGACAAGGCGCAATTGCAATGCATAGAGCGCCATGGTGACGACGAGCAGGATGAAGGCGGCGGCGCTGCCGAGACCCCAGTTGAGCAGCGACTGGATCATCTGCGCGATCATTTCGGCAAGCATCATGTTCGATGTGCCGCCGAGCAGCGCCGGGGTGACGAAATAGCCGAGCGACATGACGAACACCATCAGGCCGCCGGCGGCGACGCCCGGCAGCGAGAGCGGCAGCAGGATGCGGCGGAATGCCTGGAAGGGGCTTGCGCCGCAAAGTGCGGCTGCGCGAAGCGTCATCGGATCGATCGCCCGCAAGGTACCGACCAGCGGCAGGATCATGAAGGGCAGCATGATGTAGACCATGCCGATGGTGACGCCGGTCAGATTGTTGATGAGCGGCAGCGGCTGGTCGATGAGACCTGTCGCCATCAGCGCCCGGTTGATGACGCCGGTGCGTTGCAGCAGCACCATCCAGGCATAGGTGCGGGTCAAGAGATTGGTCCACATCGACAGGACGATGACGCCGAAGACGATCGAGGCGAGGGCCGGCGGCATGATGGCAAGCATCCAGGCGACCGGAAAAGCGACAAGCACGGTGACTGATGTGACGACCGCGGCGACCAGGAAGGTGTTGAAGAACACCCGCGCATAAGTGCCGTCACCCAGAAGAGCTGCATAATTCTGGAAGCCGGGGGCGGGGTCGGTGACGCTGCGCAAGAGCAGAGCGAGCACCGGAACGACAAAGAAAAGCCCGATCAGGATCAGCGCCGGCAGCAGGCCGCCGAGGCCTCCCGGCATCCGCAATGTTGCGACGCTTTGCTGCGTTTCCACCGACATGGCGACACCTTGGTTACGGAGCGGGATGCCGTCCCGCTCCTTGTCATGAAATGGCGGGCGTTACTTCGCCTGCCATGCATACCAGCGCGTGGCGATCTCGTCCCGGTGCTCGGCCCAGTACTTCATGTCGAGATTGATCTGCCCGTCGACATGGGCGTCCGGCAGGGCCTTGACCGCATCGGCAGGCATCTCGGCCTTAGCCTTGGTGTTGATCGGCGCATAGCCGCTGGCTTCAGCGAACTTCGCCTGGCTGGTCGGGCTGCTCGCCGCGGCTAGGAACTTCATCGCTGCGTCTTTGTTTTTTGCCCCTTTCGGCACGACCAGAACGTCGGCGGCGGTCAGGTTCTGGCCCCAGGTCACGCCGACATCGGCGCCATCCTTCTCCAGCGCAAAGACGCGACCGTTCCAGAGCTGGCCGAAGGCCGCCTCGCCGGAGGCGATCAGCTGTTGCGACTCCGCGCCTCCGCTCCACCAGACGATATCAGACTTGATGGTGTCGAGCTTCTTGAAGGCGCGGTCGAGATCAAGCGGATAGAGCTTGTCGGCCGGCACGCCGTCGGCCAGCAGCGCAATTTCGATGACGCCGGGCGCCGACCATTTGTAGAAGGCGCGCTTGCCCGGGGATTTCTTCAGGTCGAACATATCGGCCCAGCCGGCCGGTTCGCCTGAAACGGCGCCCTTGTTCCAGGCGAGCACGAAGGAATAGTAGAAGCTGCCGACCGCATGGTCAGTGGTGAAGCGGGGGTCGAGGTCGACCTTCGGCACGGCGTTGAAGTCGATCGGCTCGAGGAGGCCGTCCTTGGCCGCCTTGATGGCGAAATCCATCTCGACGTCGACCACATCCCAGCTCACATTACCGGCGTCGACCATGGCCTTCAGCTTGCCGTAGTCGGTCGGGCCGTCCTGCAACACCTTGACGCCGGACGCGGCCGTGAACGGCTCGGCCCAGGATTTGGTCTGGGCTTCCTGGGTCGTTCCGCCCCAGCTGGTGAATACCATGTCCTCGGCCTTGGCGGCCGTCGTGGTCAGAAGTCCGGCGAGGATGCCGGCGAAGATCAGTTTCATGTCGTTCTCCTCTGTTTGTTGTCGTTGTCGGCATTTGACGGCCGGGTCGTTTTCGCCCTGACCGCTGTTCCCCATCCGCGGCGCTTATCGCATGACGAAGGGATCGGGGATCGGCTCGTCCGAGGTGCGTATCCAGACCGATTTCGAGCGCGTGTAGTCGCGGATGGCATCGAGACCGCCTTCGCGGCCGAGCCCGGACTGGCCGTAGCCGCCGAATGGCACCAGTGGCGAGACGGCGCGGTAGGTGTTGATCCAGACCACCCCGGCATGGATGTCGCGGGCCATGCGGTGCGCCTTGGCGAGGTTGGTGGTGAAGACGCCGGACGCCAGGCCGAACTTCGTATCGTTGGCGAGCGACAGCGCCTGCGCTTCGGTGTTGAAGGCCAGCGCGCTCAGCACCGGACCGAAAAGCTCTTCGCGCACGCAAGCCAAGGTCTGATCAGGCGCCTCGATGATCGTCGGTTGGTAGTAGAAACCGGCACCGTGACCCTTGGGGCGCGCGCCACCAATGATCAACCTGCCGCCATTGGCGAGACTTTCTGCGACGATCTTTTCGATCCGTTCGCGCTGGCGCAGCGTCGCGAGCGGCCCCATTTCGGTTGCTGGGTCCTGCGGGTCACCGATCCTGATGGCTTCAGCCTTCCGTTTCAGCCGGTCGAGGAATTTGTCCTTCACCGAACGCTCGACCAAGAGTCGCGAGCCGGCGACGCAGCTCTGTCCGGTTGCCGCGAAAATGCCGGCAACGACGGCGTTGGCAGCACTGTCCAGATCGGCGTCGGCAAAGACCACGACCGGGCTTTTGCCGCCGAGCTCGAGCGTTGTATAGGCGAGGTTCTCCGCCGTGTTGACGACGATCTGCCGGGCGGTCGCCGGGCCGCCGGTGAAGGCGACGCGGGCGACGAGCGGATGGCTGGTCAGGCGGTGCCCGCAGTCATGACCGAAGCCGGTCAGGATGTTCACGGTGCCGGCCGGAAATCCAGCTTCGTGGACGAGCTCGGCGAAGGCCAGCAGCGGCGCCGGGCCGTCCTCGGATGCCTTCAGCACAATTGTGCAGCCCGCGGCCAGCGCCGGGCCGAGTTTGACCGCCGACAGGAAGAGCTGCGAATTCCACGGCACGACCGCGGCAACGACGCCGATCGGCTCCGGCCGGATCGTTACCTCCATGTCGGCCTTGTCGATCGGAACGAACGAGCCTTCGTGCTTGTCGGCGAGCCCGCCATAATAACGGTAGTAGTCGCCGACATAGGCGATCTGGGCGCGGGTCTCGCGGATGATCTTGCCGGTATCGCGCGTTTCAAGTTCGGCCAGCCGATCGGCATTGGCAACGACAAGATCGCCAAGCTTGACCAAGAGTTTGCCGCGGGCGCTCGCCGTCATCGACGCCCACGGGCCGGAGCGCAGCGCCCGGTGGGCGGCTTCGACGGCCCGGTCGACGTCGGCCACAGATGCTGCGGGCATTTTGGCCCATGGTGTGCCGGTCGACGGATCGATGCTGTCGAAGGTCGTTTCGGCCTCGACGAACTGGCCGTCCATGTAATTCCTGAATTCGGTGGTGCTCATCGCGGCTCCACTTGCGACTCGGAAAAAGCCGGCATCACCTTGTCGATGAAGAGCTGGAGCGATTTCTTCTTGCGCTGGTGCGGCAGGCCGCTGTCGATCCAGATCGAATACTGGTCGTAGCCCTGCGCTTCATAGGTCTTCAGCCTGGCGATCACCTCGTCGGCTTCACCGATGACGAGGTTCTGCCTGATCTTGTCCGGCGCGTATTGCGGCATGGCCGCGATCTCGGCCTCGCTCAGCGGCTCCAGAATGCCCTGATGTACTGGCTTCTTGTTCTGGAACCAGGCGCCGAACTGGCAGTAGAATTGCGACAGGTCCTGCGCCAGACGGTCGGCTTCGGCTGCGTCCTCAGCCACGAAGGTGTGCATCAGAAGCATGATTTCCGGGCGGGGCGTTTCCGGATGGGCCTGGCAGGCGGCGTTGAAGCGCTCGATCAGGCTCGCCACCTCGCCGTCGCCGGAGGCAAGCGGCGTCACTTGCACATTGCATTTGCTGGCCACCGCGAAATCGTGCGAGTTGGGGTCTCGCGCCGCCACCCAGATCGGCGGATAGGGCTTTTGCCGCGGCTTGGGTGAGGAGGAGGTGGATGGGAACGACCAGAACTCGCCCGAGAGTTCGAAATCGCCATCCCAAAGGCCGCGAATGGCCGGTACCATCTCACGCATGCGCTGGCCCGCGCCCCAGGCCTCGAGGCCTGGGAAGAGCCGTTGATATTCATAGCTATAGGCGCCGCGCGCGATGCCGATATCGAGCCTGCCGCCGGTGATGACGTCGGCCATCGCCGCCTCGCCGGCGAGCTTGATGGGATGCCAGAACGGCGCCACGATGGTGCCGGTGCCCAGGCGGATGCTTGTCGTCCTCGCGCCGAGATAGGCGATGTTGATGAACGGGTTCGGCGAGATGGTGAATTCCATGCCGTGGTGCTCGCCGATCCATGCGGTCTCGAAGCCTGCCTGCTCCGCGAGGAGCACAAGTTCCTCCAACTCCGCCAGCAGTTCGGAATGCGGCTTCGCCAGATCCGAGCGCTCCATGTGGACGAAAAGCGAAAATCTCATCGGTCTCACCTGTGGCCGGAATGGATAGCTGCGGCTGGCGCTGGTTTGGCGAGCGGCCGGACTTCGCCTTCGACCTCATTGCCGACATAGACGCCGAACTGATCCTCGGTACGTTCGCGCGCATAGCGGTCAAGCATCGAACGCACCGCCGGGTCGACGATCTTCAGACCGGCGATATGCTCGATGTCGACAAGCCTGACCCGGCGATCGTCGGAGTAGGCGCCGTCAACCGTGCCGCGATAGTAGACATGGGTGCGCGAAGGGTCGGCTGCATCGTCCCACACCGCGAACAGGAAGCCGAGCTGCGCGTCGATGGCCCTGGCGGCTAAGCGTCCCTTGAGACTGCGGGCATCACCGGCTGCGCCCAGCCCGCGCCCGACCGGCAATTCGTGAGACCCGTCGGCGGTTTCGAAGAACAGCACGCGGCCCTCATTTTCGAGGATGGCGCCGACTTCGGTCTCGGGAGGTGCTGCCGCCAAAGCTTCCTGGCTGAGGCCAGGCGTGACATAGGCGCCCCGGCAGTAACCAAGCGGCTGCGCGCCATTGTGGTTGAAATCGCGGACACGACCGATGAGGATCGAATGGTCGCCGGCATCGACCAGTTGTTCCATCCCGCAATCGAACACCGCAACCGAACCGTCGATCAGGGGATTGCCGGTCTGGCCCGGTTGCCAGGCGACGGCGGCAAATTTGTCCACGGCCCTGGATGCGAAGATGCCGGATTCGGTCTTCTGGCTCTCGGACAGGATGTTGATCGCGAAGCCTCTCGATGTCGAGAACGCGCTGTGTCCTAATGCTTTCTTGGCGATGCAGACAAGCACCAGCGGCGGTTCGAGCGACACCGAGGTGAAGGAGTTGGCGGTGAAGCCGCGCGGTTCACCTTCGGCGCCGATCGTCGTGACGATGGTGACACCGGTCAAGAAGGAACCCAAAGCCCGCCGGAATTCGGGGATGTCGAATGCGATCCCAGCGCTTGCGGCATCCGTGGGGTTTTCGAGAAAGACCTCGATATGATGAGTCACTTTCTCGGGCGAAGCTATTGTCATCATATGCTTTTCGCCGCTCAGGACCAGGCAATGACCGTTCGGCGCAAGCCGTGCCATCGCGGCCGACATTGCGGGTGTCGAATTCCTGTCTTCCGATCCGGTCATGAACAGCGCCGGGTGGCTAAACTCGGCAAGGCGGTCGGCATGCTCGGCGTCGGCGCGGGCAAAGAGACGGTAGGTGCGGGCATAGCCTTGCGCGTCGACACTCTCGAGCGCGGTGCGCGCCGTTGCGGCGGCACCGGCCAGATCGGCCGGGATCGGGTCGCCGAACCAGCGGGCAATCGTTGCGGCAATGGCTGAACGATCGTTGTGATGACCCAGAGCCGCAGCGCGTTCGCGCACCGCTTGGGCGAGTGCCGGAGGGCGGCGGAAGACCGCGTTGAGGCAGACGACCGAGTTGACCCGCGAAGGCGCGAGGAGCGCAATTTCCTGAGCGACCAGCGCGCCCATGGAATGGCCGACCACCGATACGCTATCGAGGCCAAGATGGTCGAGCAGGCGGATCGCCTGATCGGCGAAATCCCTAAGCTCGGCATTTTCCGGCGGCAAGGGCGAACCGCCATGGCCAAGCATGTCGATGGCGATCAGGTCGTGGCGACCCTTCATCATCTCGATCTGCGACTGCCAGATCGAAGCACTCATGCCGACGCCGTGGATGAGGAGAACCGGCGCGCCGGAACCGGCCCGGATGAAGCCGGTACCATCCGGAGCCATGTCGCGGACCCATGCGGAAGCGGCGGCGTCAGCCATGCAGATCTCCGACCTCCTTCAAATCCTGATAGCGGTCGCCGATGCGGTGATGCGGGCGGCCACCAACAGAAGCGCCGAGCGCCACCACCAGTTCGTCGGGGGCGGGCGCATCGCCGATCTGGAAATGCACGGTCAGATAATGCGAACGGCGGCCCTCGTCGTTCTTGTCCATCAGCGGGATCATGATCGGCGTATTCGGTCCGCCGCGCAGATTGGTGAAGGCGAGGTAGGTCTTGGCGCCGACGGCGCGGCGATAATGATTGCCGAAATGCAGCGTGTGGATCAGCGCCGAAGCGTGCTCGATCTCGCCCGACGTGCCTGAGATGGCGGCCTTGCCGTAGCCTTCTATCGCCTCGCCTGAGCCAGCGATCGCGATGATCTCCCGGGTGAGCGTTTCGCCGAGCACCGGAGCGACGGCGCGGATCTCAGGAGAAAGATCGTCGGTGAAACCGCGGCCAGCCCAGGGGTTGGTCAGCACAGCGGCGACGCCGATCAGGCGCAGCGGCCGGGGTGCTGCCTTGCCACCTTCGATCAAGGTATTCTCAACATAGGTCACGATCTTGCGAATGGCCGGTTTCATGCAAATCCTCGGTCGAAATGGCGCAACGGGCCTTCATCATTCCTATCGCGTATTATGGTATACCATGCTATGGAGAACCATAAACCTTGTCAATCGACTATGGAATCTGTTTTGTGACGCGGTAGGGCAGTTCAGCTTTTGATAGAATCGCTGACTCGCTCTAAGTGTTTGTTTTTACGCAACTCAGGACGGAAAACCGCAAAGCACTTTTCCTGGAATTGCTCTAGGGAGCGGAGAAAAAATGGCTGACGATACGCTTCGGATCGACCGCTCTGCCAAGACGCTGAGGACGCTGGCGCTCGAGCGCATGCGCGAGGCGATCATGGACTTCCATTTCCAGCCCGGCGAAAGGCTGGTCGAGCGGCCGCTTTGCGATCAGCTCGGCGTCAGTCGTTCGGTCGTACGCGAAGTCCTGCGGCAATTGGAGGCGGAAGGCCTCGTGCAGATGATACCGGGTCATGGGCCCGCGGTGGCGAAACCCGATCTCGGCCGCACCGACGAAATCTACGAGTTGCGCGCCTTGCTGGAAGGCATTGCGGCGCGGGCTTGCGCGAACTCGGCCACCGACGGGCAGATCGCTGTGCTCGACGGTGCCCTGGAAAAGCTTCTCGAAGCCTGGGCGTCGGGTGTGCCGGTCGAAGTGATGCGGGCGACGACCAAATTCTACGAGGCGCTGTTCGATGCAGCCGACAAGCGCATTGCCTGGGAGATCGTCACCGGGCTGAATGTTCGCATCAACCAGCTGCGTTCGATGACGATTGCATCGGAGAACCGCCGTGAGCCGGCGATCGCCGAAATGCACGCCATCATGGACGCCATCCGGTTACGCAAGCCGGAGGCGGCGGAAGCGGCGGCCAGGCGCCATGTCGAATCCGCCTGGCAGATCGCCCGCAACGCGCTTCGGCTGGGTTCCCTCGACTAGCATTGCCCGATCTTGCGGGCGGCAGCTTCGTCGAGCCGTGATTGGCTGGGCTAGTTCTTGTCGACCGGCTTCGACCGCATCCGCGAAACGGTTTCGCGTTCGGCCCGCTTGGAGCGCATCGGCGGCAGGCCGCGGTCGATCAGATCCATGTCCTCCAGCACCATGTCGCCCATGCGCTTGAAGGCGATGTCGAGCGCGCCGGCCCGATGTGCGGAGCGCAGGAAGCCGGGCAGGGCGCGAACCGGATGGTCCTGAGCCAGCGGCTCTTCCGGGAAGACATCGCTGGCGGCGACGATGTGGCCGCTCTTTACCGCTGCCATCAGGGCCGGGAAGTCCACCACGCCGGCGCGGCTGAGCAGGATAAAGGCCGCTCCTCTGCGCATTCTGGCGAAGGCTTCCGCGCCAAGGAACCCCTGGTTCTCGCTGGTCACGGAAGCTACGACGAAGACAAAATCGCTCTCCGACAGGACTGTATCGAGCGAGGCCGGCTCGACGCCGTTCTCGATCAGGATCGACGGCGGCAGCCACGGATCGAAGACCTTGGTCCGCGTGCGAAAGCCTGACAACAGCCGGTTGAGTGCGCGGCCGAGATCGCCGAACCCGATGATGCCGACATCCGCGCCGGAGAGCAGCCGCGCCGTCCTGTTGCCATCGCCGCCCCACAGCTCCTTGCCCTGCCGAAAGGCGAGGTCGGCATCGACGATGCCGCGGGCGAGGTTGAGCGCCATGGCGATGCCGAGCTCGGCCACCGGCTCGGCGAACACCAAGCCGGTGGTGACGACATGGATGCCACGCGCAAACAGCGCCTCGTAGGGCATGTTGTTGATCAGGTTGCTCTCGACATTGAAGACGCAGCGAAGCGCCTTCATCCGATCCAGCGTTTCGGGTGCGATCGGCGGCTGGCCGACAATGTAGCGCGCTTCGGCCAGCACATCCGCCGGCAGCGCGGCGACGCCCTCGGGCGTCGTCTCGACGATGCGGTATTTCGCCCTGAAGCGCGCCAGCTGCGGCGGCGTGAAAATGAGGTCGAGCGTGCGCGGTTCCGGCGCGCTGATGACCAGCGGCAATGAATGCGACATTTCTCCTCCTGCGCCGATATCAGGGCAATCCGTGCAGATCTGACTATTCGATGATGGAACGGTTTACCAGTGGTGCCGCAGGCGTCGAGGAATGGCTGCCGAGAGTTGATCGCCAGCAAATTCAACCCAGAGGGTGCGCGAGCGCGACGATGTCCTCGACATTCTGGTGTGAGCGCGCGAAATGCTTGAGCACGAGCGGATCGTGTCCTGGAACGATATGGGCGGGTGAGCTGGCAAGCTTCTTCATCCGCTCCACCCCAAGGATCACGTCGCTCAGCCGGTCGAAGACGGGAAATGGCTTTTCGCGTTCCATATTGGCATAGAAGTGAGCGGCGTCGGAGGCGATCACCACCGCGCCATTGTCGGTTTCGACGCGGACCACCTGCAGCCCGCGCGAATGGCCGCCGACCTTGTGGAGCGTGATGCCGGGCGCGATTTCCGATTCCGGATCGTGGAAGCAGACCTTCTTGTTGTAGACGCGCCGCACCATGGTGGTGACGTCCTCGACTTCGAACGGATGGCTCATCGCGTGATGGCACATGCAGCGGCCGGTCGCGAATTCCATCTCAGCATCCTGCAGGTGAAAGGTCGCGTTGGGAAACAGGTGATGGTTGCCGCAATGGTCGTAATGCATGTGCGAAATGATCACGTCGCTTACGGCCGTATGGTCGATGCCGATGACGGCGAGGCCTTCGTCGACCGGCCTGATGACGCTGCGGCCACGCTTGTCGCCGGTCGGTTTGTCGAAGCCGGTGTCGACGATGAAGGTGCGCTGCTCGCCGACGATCGCCCAGACGAAATAGTCCAGCGGCATTGGAACGTCATGCGTGTCGCCGCCAAGGAAATTTTCGTTCGACCGGCGCTCGAAATGGCCGTAGCGAACGGCATGGATTTCATAGCGTGCCGCGTTGCCCATCGTCAGCTCGCTTCGGCAACGCCAGGGGTCTCGGCCGAGCCGACTTGCACATGCGCCCAGGTTTCGACCGTCTTGACCATGCAGGTGAAATCAGAGTCAGGCCCGTAGAGCTGGTTGGTCACGCTCAGCAACTGGCGGACCGCGCTGCCCACCACCATCGGCACGCCCATCGCCTCGGCCTCGTCGACGCAAAGCCGCACGTCCTTGAAGGACAGGCCGGTCGCGAAACCGAAATCGAAGGTGCGCGGCAGCACGGATTTGGGAAATTTGTCCTCGGTCGCACTGTTGCGGCCGCTCGATGCGTTGATGACGTCAAGCATGACCTTGGGATCGAGGCCGGCCTTGACGCCCATGACGACAGCTTCGGAAGAGACGGCGAGGGCTGCGGCGGCAAGCAGGTTGTTGGCAAGCTTCATGGTTTGGGCGGCGCCCTGAACCTCGCCCATGAAGAAGATCTTGCCGAAGTTCTCGATCACCGGCCTTGCCGTTTCGAAGGCCGCTTTCGGGCCTGATACCATCACCGCGAGCGTGCCGTTGCGGGCACCCTTCAAACCGCCGCTGACCGGCGCGTCGATCATGGCGATGTTCTTTGGTGCAAGACCTTCGGCAACCCTGGCGGCCGTGCGCGGGCCGGTCGTCGATATGTCGATGAAAATCCGAACCGATTTGCCCTCGGCAATGCCGGATTCACCGAGCACGACCTTTTCGAGGATCTGGGGACTGGGCAGGCTGGCAAAGACGATCTCGGCACTGTCGGCAACCTCGCGCGCGCCGGTTGCCGCCCTGGCGCCTGCCTTGACCAGTTCCTCGACCGCCCTGGTGTCGACGTCATGGACCGTCACATCATAGCCGGCCTGGATGAGACGGCTCGCCATCGGCGTGCCCATTTTTCCGATACCAACAAAGCCGATTTTCATGGTCGACATGATCGCTCACTCCTCAGGTGCACATTTCCCATCGCGTTAATCTCGATATCGCGGATTGCATTCATCAGATGATATCCACGCCGGCAGCCTCGGGTGCCGTATCGCGTGTCGGCCGCGGCACGAGAAGTTCCGCAATATCCAGGACCTTCAGTTTGTCCGCCACGCCAAGGGCATCGATGGCCGCGGTGTACATCACCTTGTCCTTCGGGCAGGCCACGACGAAATAGTCGATGTCGCCAAGGCTCAGCGCTTCGCGGATACGGTTCTCGCTCGGCCGCTCGGCAACGCCGTCGTCGCTCTGCCAGATGCGGCCGCCGCCGGCGCCGCAGCAGAAGGAATTCTCGCGGCAGCGTGGCATGTCGTGAAGCGTGTAGCCGGCCGCGCGGATCAGGTCGCGTGGCGCATCGAAGCCGCCATTGTAGCGCCCGAGGTAACAGGGATCGTGATAGGTAACCTTGCCGCCATCGACCGGGGCGAGGTCGAGCTTTCCCGCCTGGATGAGCTCGGCCAGCAGGGCGGTATAGTGCAAGACCTCAAATGCAGCGCCGAAATGCCGATAGTCGTTCTTGAGCGCATTCAGGCTATGTGGATCGGTGGTCATGATGCGGTTGAAGGTGCATTCCCCGATCGCATCGATGTTGGACTGCGCGAGCGTCTCGAACAGACCCTCTTCGCCGGCGCGCCGTACGTCGTTGCCGCTGTTGCGCTCGGCGTCGAAGAGAATGCCGAAATCGACACCTGCCGCATTCAGCAACTCGGCAACCTTGCGGGTGATTTCCTGAACGCGCGGATCGTAGGAGGCGTAGTCGCCGACGAACCACAGAACATCGACAGGTTCGCTGCGTGCGTCCTTGACCGGAAAGCCGAGTTCCCTGGTCCAGCGAGCCCGCATCTTGGAAGGCTTGCCCATGGAGTTGCCAAGCCGGGTAAGGTTGGAAAGCGCATCCTGCAAACCTGGACTGACACGGCCTTCGTCGACCAGGTGACGGCGCATGTCGATGATCTTCGGCAGGTGCTCGATCTCGACGGGGCACTCTTCCATGCAGGCTCGACAGGTGGTGCAAGCCCACAGCGTCGCTTCCGAAATGACGCCGCCGACCAGCGGCAGCGCCGACGGCCCGGCGGCCAGCGCGTCGCGCATGTCGGTGATCAGCATCTTGGGGCTGAGCGGCAGGCCCGCGGCATAGGCCGGGCAGACCGCCTGGCAACGGCCGCATTCGGTGCAGGAGAGAAGGTCGAGCTGCTGTTTCCAGTCGAACTCAGCGAGCTTGTCGACGCCGGGATTTTCACGATCGCGCGGCACCGCCGGCGCGGCGCCGCGCGGTTCGAGATTGCGAAAATAGATGTTCGGCGCGGCAAGGAACATATGCCGGTGCTTCGAGCCGGGAATATAGACGAGAAAGGCGAGGATGGCGCCGACATGCAGCCAGTAGCAGATCTCCTGTGTCTCCTGCGCCGGCACACCGATGCGGCCCAGCAGGCCGGCAAGCCAGGAGGCGACCGGCCGCCACGAACCGTCCGCCCCGCCCAGAATGCGCGCCGCCGCTTCGAACAGCAGCGAGCCTACGATCAGCACGATCAGCACGTAAATGATCGCCGCGTCGCTGCCGCTCGATCCCTTGAACCGTGCCGGCCTCAGGACATAACGCTGGTAGAGCGCAAGCCCGACGCCGATCAGCATCAGCACCGCGAAGAAATCCTGCAGGCCGGCGATCCAGGTTTCCCCGCCGACGAGCGCCAGCGAGAACCCTGGAAACAGACGCGAGCCGAAAGCCTCGATCGTCGCGGTGAACAGGACGAAGAAGGAAATGAAGATGATCGCGTGCAGCACGCCGGCGAGCGGCTTGCGCAACATCTTCCTGTGCAGGCCGATGGCGGTTGCCACGCCTTCCAGGCGTCGCAACGGCTGGTCGAAACGGGCAACCTTCGGCGCATTGGCAAGCGCGGACACGTAGTGGCGTGCGCGCCAGCCTGTCATTGCGATTGCCGAAGCCAGTATTACCCAGAGCACCAAGGTCGATGCCATCTCAACGGCCCGGCGACGCCTGCAGCCTGTCGCTCAGGCTCGCGACGAGATCGAACAGGTCACAGGTTGCGCCGTAGTGAGCGACGTTGAAGATGGGAGCCTTCGGATCGGTGTTGACCGCGATGATCAGATCGGCGTGCGACATGCCCTCGAGATGCTCGGGCGCGCCGGAGACACCGAGCGCCAGATAAAGCTTGGGCTTGACCTTCTGGCCCGATTTGCCGACCTGGCGCAGCTTCGGCAGCCAGCCATTGTCGACCACGGGACGGCTGCCGGCGATCTCGGCGCCGAGGATCGTCGCCAGGTCGCGGGCAATGTCGATGCTCGCCTCGTCGCCAATGCCTCGACCCACGCAGACGATCCGTTCGGCGGTCGTCAGGTCGACATCGGCATAGTCAGGCACATCGATGGCCACCATCTTGACCCTGCTGCTTTCGATGGCAGGCATGGCATCGAATTGCTGCACCTTGGCGGCGTCGACAGGGCCTGGCATGGCCTCCTCGAAGGCGCCCGGATTGACCATCAGGACCGCGGGGAGCTTGACCACGCATTCGGCAAGGACCTTGCCGCCATACATCTGTGCTACGACATTCAGACTTTCGCCATCCCGCTTGATTTCATTGACATAAGACAGGAGCGGCCAGCCGGTGCGCGCGGCGATGTCGGCAGCGACATCCAGTCCGTTCGCCGAGTAGGGCACCAGCACCAGATCGGGCTGTTCGGCCGCGATCGTATCGCGCAACAGGCGCGCATAGGCTTCGGCAGGGATCAGATCGGAACCGGCGGCGTCAGCGGCGATCAGCCGATCTGCTGCTCCGAAGGAAGAAGCTGCCGCCTTGGCGGCCTGGCCGGCAAAGAAGGCGACCACCTCGTCGCCAGCCGCTGCGATGGAACGCGCCGCGTTGATCATCTCGAGGGAGAAGGCTTCGACCCTGTCGGAGCGGCCTTCGGTGCAAGCTATCATCTTCATGGCTTACTTCCTTGCCAGACCGTTGGCTGCCAGGATGGCGACCAGTCGGTCGGCGACATTCTCGGCGTCGTTGCCGAGGTCTTCACCCGAGCCGCCCTGCGTTGGCAGGCGAAGCTCGCGTATCTCGGCCGAACGCTCGAAGCCGGATGGCTCGAGCGTGGCGCGACCGATCGGGGTTTTCGACGCTTCGCGCAGCTTGCTGCCGGAGACGTAACGCGGCGCCTTGGAGGCAGTCTGCACGCCGAGCACCGCAGGCAAGGCCATCTCGTAGGTGACGGCGACGCCCGCGCCACGCTCTTGCGTTACCCGCAATCCGGCACCGTCGGGTAAAACGCGGTTGGTGCCGGAGACATGCGGCCAGTCGAGCAGCGCGCCGACATAGGGTGCCAGCTGGCCGAAGACATCCTCGGTCGACTGCACGCCGCAGAGAACGAGATCGGCGGATTTGGCGCGCGCCGTCGCCGCGATCGTGGCGGCTATGGTGCGCGAGGAGATCATGGCATCGTCCTCGGTTTGGAGGGCTATGACCTCGTCGGCGCCCCGGGCGGCGGCCATCTGCAGCACCCGGTTGGCGCCTTCGCCAATGGCGACCGCCGTTACTGTCGCGCCGCTCCCTTCCTTGAGCAAAATCGCTTCTTCGAGTGCATGATCGTCGAAATCGTTGAGCTGGAAATCCAGCCACTCGCGATCGATGCCGCGCCCGTCCTCGGCAAGCTGAAGCTCGCCGGCGGAATCCGGAATCATGCGCAGGACAACGAGAATATTCACGGCCTCTCCTCCGACGGAACGCACCTCAAGCGCCCGGCACCCGTTTTAGATCGTATTTTCAATCCTTCCCAACGGGCAAAAATGTAATAGCAGCTATTACAAGACCGAAGGTTGACCTTTCCCGGCTATCAATTGTTAATTTGAGCCCAATCGTGGTCAATCCGCAATGTTCTGAACGGGAGAGGATTCAGAATAATACTTCTATTTTTGCCAGAATATCTATCAACATTCTATTGAATGTTCAGGAGGAGGAACAAATGTCAGTAAAGAGCATATTAGATCACAAAATCTCGCGTAAGAGTTTTATCCGGGGCGTGCCGGCCGCGGCCGCCGCCATGGTCGCGGCGCCAGCCATCCAACTCGCCCAGACCAGTGCCGCCGTCGCCGCCGAACCGGAGACCAAGCCCGGTTACTATGGCGCGCCACGCACCTGGATGTGGAATCCCAATGCCAACACCATGGTCGACACATCGAAGTGGAAGAAGGACGGTCCCTATACGATCGGTTTCTCCAATGCCTCGATTTCGAATGCCTGGCGCGTCGCCTTCCAGCACGGTGTCCTCTGGTCCGCCGGCCAGCATCGCGACGAGATCGCTCATCTTTTGGTCACCGACGCCAATGACGATCCTTCCAAGCAGATCGCCGACATCCAGGATCTGATCAGCCAGGGCGTCGACATCCTGCTTATCGCCGCCTCGACCGAAGACGCGCTCGATTCCGTCGTTGGCCGCGCCATGGAACAGGACATTCCCGTCGTCATGGTCGACCGCAAGGTGAAGACGGCGTCGAATTACATCACCTACGTCACCGCATCCGACTGGGCGCTCGGCCGCCTCGAGGCTCAATGGCTGTGCGAGACGCTCGGCGGCAAGGGCAATATCGTGATGCTGCCCGGCATTGCCGGTTCCAGCGTCGCGGAAATCCGCATCAAGGCGAACGAGGAGGTGTTCTCGAAATTCCCTGATATCAAGGTGCTGGAGAAGCAGTATTGCGACTGGAACCCGGCCACCGGCAAATCGGTGATGGCGGCGCTGATCCAGAAGCACGGCAAGAACATCAACGGCGTGCTTGCCGACAGTGCGCTACAGGGCTATGGCGCGATCGAGGCGTTCCTCGACGCCGGCTACAAGGCCGGCGAATTTCCACCGATGACCGGTGGCGACGTCGCCCGGATGTATCAGCTGGCCAACCAGCACAACATCAAGATGGTCGGCATCGACTATCCGACCTCGATGGGCATCACCGGCATCGAGACCGCGCTCGACGTGATGAAGGGCATCTCTGTCCCGGACAAGGTCGAGGTGAGCTTCCAGGTTGTCACGTCGCCGGGTGCGGATACTGTCTCGGTCAAGGGCGACAGGCATCTGCTCGACCATGTCAGCATGGACGATCCGGGCGACCTGTCGCCAAGCAATGGGCTGCCCGCCGGCTATAATCCGAGCACATTCAATCCCGACTATCCGAAGTAAGCCTCCCAAGCGACCCGGTGCGCGCCAGGCTTGGCGCGCACCGGACGTGAATTGAACAGTTCGAGCGCCGGATATGTCAGCGTCTGTTATTGAGCTCAGCCAGATCGAGAAGGACTATCCTGGAGTCAAACCCCTGGACAAGGTCGATTTCGCCGTGCAGCCAGGCGAGATCCACGCACTTCTGGGTGAAAACGGCGCGGGCAAATCAACGCTGATCCGTGTCATGGGCGGCGTGACCAAACCCAATTCCGGCACCATCACCTATCTAGGCAAGCCGGTTTCCTGGCAGTCGCCGAAGGCAGCGCGCGCTGCCGGCATTCATGTGATCCACCAGGAGCTGGCGCTTTTTCCCGAGCTTTCGGTTGCCGAGAACATCCTGGTCGACGCCCAGCCCCGGGGCATGCTGGGGCTCATTTCGAACCGCGCCCGCCACGCCCGCGCGGCTGAAATCCTCGCACAGCTCGGCGTCGATATCCCGACCCACGCCAAGATCGACGAATTGCCGCTTGCCGATCAGCAGATGGTCGAGATCGCGAAAGCCCTGGTCGGCGACGTGCGGCTGCTCATCCTGGATGAGCCGACGGCGGTCATCGCTGGCCGCGAGGTCGATCTTCTGTTCGAGAACATGCGCAGGCTGCGCAATGAAGGCGTCGGCATCGTCTATGTCTCCCATCGGCTCGAGGAAATCTTCGAGATCGCCGACAGGGTCACGATCCTCAAGGACGGCCAACTCGTCGGCACGAGCCCGGTAAGCGCGCTCACTCGCGAAGAGATGATCACCAAGATGGTCGGCCGCCGGCTCAGCCAGATCTATCCGCCGCGGCGTGCCGCGCCGGCGGACGGGCCGGACGTGCTCAGCGTTCGCAATCTCAGGGCTGGCCCGCGCGTCCGCGACGTCAGCCTCAACGTCCGGGTAGGCGAAATCGTCGGCGTGGCCGGCATGGTCGGCTCGGGACGCACTGAGGTCGCCGAGGCCATCTTCGGCACCCGCGCCGTCGACAGCGGCGTGATCGAATTCGATGGCAAGCCATTCGAGAGAAAGCTTCCGAAGGGTTCGATCGGCCATGGGCTCGGTTTTCTGACCGAGAGCCGCAAGGACGACGGCCTGTTTCTCGGCCTGCCGATCTCCGCCAACATCGTGGCGCCAGATCTCGACGCCATAACGAAACGCGGGCTGATCGACCGTAAGCAAGAGCGAGCGGTGGCCACGCGGCAGATCCAGGATTTTTCGGTGGCGACACCGTCGCCCGACGTGAAGATCGGCAATCTCTCGGGCGGCAACCAGCAGAAGGTGCTGTTCAGCCGCTGGTCGCGGATCGCCAGCAAGCTGCTCATCCTCGACGAACCGACGCGTGGCGTCGATATCGGGGCCAAGGTGGAGATCTATCGCATCGTGCGCCGGCTGGCGGATTCGGGCGTCGGCGTGCTGATGATCAGCTCGGAACTGCCGGAAATCGTCGGTCTCTCCGACCGGGTCTTCGTGATGGCGCAGGGCCATGTCGTCGGCGAAATCAAGGGCGATGCCCTCAGCGAGGAGGCGATCATGGATCTCGCCGTGCGATCGGTCGAGGACCGCAATGCGGGCATGGATCAGCATGCGGAGCCGGTCGGATGAGCGCGATCGCCATGGACATTCGCCGCAACCGGCTGATGCTTTCCTATCTGATCGTAGCAGTGCTTCTGGTGCTGCTCGCCGTCGCCGGCGGCTTCTTGTCCGACCGGTTCCTGACCTGGCGCAACATCGGCAATCTGCTCCAGCAGCTCATTGTGCTGGGCATGGTCAGCCTAGGCCAGACTTTCGTCGTGCTGATGGGCGGCATCGATCTGGCGATCGGTTCACTGGTCGGCGCGCTCACCGTCTTTCTGGCGAACTTCCTCGAATGGCGCCCGGATCTGGTCTGGCTCGCCTTGCCGCTGGCGTTGATCGCCGCCACCGGGGTCGGCGCCATCAACGGCCTGCTGACCGTCGTGCTGCGCGTCCATCCCTTGATCGTCACACTCGGCATGTCCTCGATCATCTTCGGCGGTACGCTTATGTACCGCAAGGAGCCCGGCGGCTCGGTACCGCGCGCCTTCGCTGACATCGCCTATACAAAGGTCGGCGGCATTCCGATCAGCGCCATCGTGCTCGTGGTGATTTTCGCGCTCGCCGGGCTTTGGCTGCAGCGGACGCGCACCGGCCGCAGCATCTACTTCGCCGGCGGCGACCGGGAAGCGGCGCGGCTTAACGGCCTGCCCGTCGACCGCATCGTTGTGCTGGCCTATGCACTGTCGGGCCTGTGCGCCGGCATAGCGGCGATTTTCCTGACCGCGCGAACCGGCGTCGGCGACCCGCGCATCGGCGTCGCGCTGACGCTGCAGTCGGTGACGCCGGTGGTGGTCGGCGGCACTATCCTGGCGGGGGGCAGGGGCGGCGTGCTTGGCACGTTCCTCGGCGTGCTGCTCGTTACCATGCTAAACAGCCTGCTGAATTTCGTGAATGTCTCGTCCTACTACCAGTGGGTCATTCAAGGTCTCATCATCCTCATCGCCGTCGGCATTCACAGCTCGAGGCGGAAATAGCGATGACACCTCTCGATACCCCGATGCAGCGATCGCAAAGCATTTCCATAGCGTCCGTTTTCGAGCGCTATGGACTGGTGATCTTCCTGGTCGCGCTTATGGTCGTTGCAGCCATCGCTTCACCGACCTTTCTGCGCCCGGCCAACCTGGTCAATGTGCTGACGATCGCCGCACCGCTCGGCATGGTCGTCGTCGGCCAGACCTTTGTCATCCTGGTGCGCGGACTGGATCTTTCCGTGGCCTCGTTGATGGCGACGGTGGCCGTGCTGGCCACGGCCTTCAAGGCCACGACCAACGAGGCGATCCCGATGATCTTCATCGCCGCGATCGCCCTGTCGGCCATGGTCGGCCTGGTCAATGGCTGGCTGGTGGCCAAGCGCAACGTCAGCCCGTTTCTCGCGACGCTGGCGATGATGATCATCCTGCAGGGTGCACGCTTCGCCTACACTGGCGGGGCGCCGATCAGCACGCTGCCGCCCGGCATGGGCTTTCTGGCCTCGGGACGGGTCCTTGGCATTCCGGTCAATCTGATCACCCTGGCATTTCTGGCGATTGCCTTCGGCATCGTGCTGCACCGATCGCGCCTTGGCCGGGAAATATTCATGGTGGGCAGCAATCCGAAAGCCGCGTTTCTCAATGGCGTGGCGCCGGACCGCGTCGTGATCCTCTGCTACGTCATCTGCTCGGTCTGTGCCGGGATAGGCGGGCTCTTCCTGCTCGGCTATGTCGGTACGGTGTCGAATTGGGTCGGGCAAGGCTACGAACTGGATTCGATCGTCGCGGCGGTGATGGGCGGGGTCGCGCTTTCCGGCGGCCGCGGCAATGTCTTCGCCGCGCTGCTCGGCGTCGCCGTGCTGGTCGTGATCAATAACCTGGTGCTGCTGCTCGGTTTTCCGATCGAGATGCAGCTCATCATCAAAGGCATCATCATCATCGGCGCCGCGGCTTTCTACCGGACGCGGCTCGCCTGAGATGATGTGGTCGTTGGACCTCGAGGGAGGAAGAGAATGACGGTTGAAATTCTGGCGCAACGCAATGCACGGCCGGGACGCGACGAGGAGGTGGATGTCGTGATCGTCGGCGCCGGCCCGTCCGGCTCGGTCGCCGCACTTCATCTGGCGCGCGCCGGCATCTCGGTTGTCGTGCTGGAGCAGGGCGAATGGCCGGACTATGACGACTACACCGGCGCCCGCCCGGAACACGAGTTGGTCAGCACCAAGCTCTGGCATCCCAATCCGAACGTTCGCGACAGCCCGAACGACTATCCCGTCGATACGTCGACGACGGACATCAATCCGCTGATGTTCGCCGGTGTCGGCGGCAGCGCCACGCTTTACGGCGCGCAGTGGATGCATTTCCTGCCGTCCGATTTCCGGGTGCGCTCGATGGACGGCGTGGCGGAGGACTGGCCCTTCACCTACGAGGACCTCTTGCCCTATCAGCTCGAGATAGAGCGCGAAGTGGGTGTGTCGGGCCTCTCCGGCGACCCCGCCTTTCCGCCGCGCGGCGCCTATCCCTTTCCGGCGTTGCCGATGGGGTCCGTGGGCCTGCGCGGCGCGCTCGGCATGGAGAAGATGGGCTGGCACTGGTGGCCGGGAAGCAATGCGATCCCGTCGGAGAAGTTCGGCGAGCTCAATCCGTGCGTGCGCCGGGGGACCTGTCTTACCGGCTGCCCCGAGGGGGCGAAGTCGACGACCGACCGCTCGCATTGGCCACTGGCGCTGAAGGCCGGCGCACGGCTGATCACCCGTGCCAGGGTGAAGGAGGTCGAGACCAACGACCAGGGGCTTGCCACCGGTGTCGTCTATATCGACGCCAATGGGCGCGAGCGGCGCCAGCGCGCCAAGGTCGTCATCCTGTGCGCCAACGGCGTCGGCACGCCGCGGCTGCTGCTGATGTCAGGTGGCTCAAGGAATCCGCACGGGCTCGCCAACTCCTCGGGCATGGTCGGCAAGCGGCTGATGATGCATCCCTTCGCCAGTGTGCTTGCGTCCTACGAGGACCCGCTCGATTCCTGGCGTGGTCCGTTTGGCCAGCAGGTCTATTCGCTGGAATTCTACGAGACGGATGAAAGCCGTGGCTTCGTGCGCGGCTCGAAATGGAACTGCATGCCGTCGGGCGGACCGGTCGGCGTGTCCGGCGCAACCGGCTCCAAGGTCTATGTCGCCGAGGAGGGCCGCTTCCAGGATTTCTGGGGCGCCAATCTGCACGAGAATGTCGCCCGCCGCTTCGGTCATTCGCTGATCTGGGGCATCGTCGGTGAAGACCTGCCGGAGGAGAGCAACCAGGTGGTGCTGTCGAAGGACCTGGTCGATTCCGATGGCCTGCCGGCGCCGCAGATCGTCTACAAGGTCAACGAGAACTCCAACCGGCTGCTGCAGTTCAATATCGACCGCTGCCTGGAATCGGTGCGTGCCGCCGGGGCCATCGAGACGCTGGTTTCGACGCCGGTGCGCGAATCCGGCTGGCACCTGATCGGCACCACCGTCATGGGCGGCGATCCCAAGCGCTCCGTCGTCGATCAGTGGGGCGCCTGCCACGACGTGCCGAACCTCTATGTCATGGACGCTTCGACCTTCCCGACCTCGGGTGCCACCAATCCGACAGCGACGATCATGGCCGTGGCGCTGCGCAACACGCATCGCATGATCGCCGAGCGCCGCAACCAGAAGGTGGCCTGAAATGGCGAAGGAACAAGTCTTCTTCGCGCTCGCCGATTTCCTGATCCCGGCGCATGGCAAGATGCCGAAGTTCAGCGATGTCTGCGCTTACGCCGACGTCGAGAAGTCCCTCGATTTCCGCATCGATCTCAAGGAGGGCTTTGCCCGCGCCATCGCCACGGATCCGTCCACAGGCGCGGAGGCACATCTGGAAAAGATCAACAAGCAAGACGGCGAAGCCTTCTCGGCGATCACCACCATTGCCATCGCCACCTACTACATGAACCCGCGCGTGCGTGAGCTGATCGGCTATCCCGGCCAGGAAAATGTCCAGTACGATTCCAAGGCAACGCAGATCTACCTGACCAATGGCTCGCTCGGGCATGTGATCGCCCGCGGCCGCAAATACCGGCCGACCCCCGGCCTCTGACCTCCCAAGCAAACAGGAAAGGACTACCCCAATGGGCAAGGACGTATTCGACAAGGGTTTTGAAATCCGCAAATCGGTTCTCGGCGCGGAGTTCGTCGAGAAATCCTTCGCCAGCGCTGATGATTTCAACCGCCCGATGCAGGAGTTGGTGACGGAATATTGCTGGGGCGCCGTATGGGGCCGCGATACGCTCGACAAGAAGATCCGCAGCATGCTGAACCTTGCCATGCTGGCTGCGCTCAACCGTCCGCACGAGCTGAAAATGCATGTGAAGGGCGCGCTGCGCAACGGCGTCACCAAGGACGAGATCCGCGAGGTGCTGCTGCAGGTGGCGATCTATGCCGGCGTGCCGGCAGGCGTCGACGCCTTCCGGCTCGCCCGCGAGGCCATGCAGGAAGCCCAGGCATGACGACGCGCCCGCCGCTCGCCGCGGAAAAACTGTCGATGCTGGTCGGGGGCCGCTCGGTCGCCTCGGCATCGGGTGATCGTTTCGAATCCTTCGATCCCTTCACCGGCAAGGCCTGGGCGCTGGTTCCGCGCGCCGGGATTGCCGACGTCGACGCGGCCGTTCAGGCGGCCGTCGACGCCTTCCGCGGCGAATGGCGGACAATGAGCGCGAGCGCGCGCGGGCAGATCATGACGCGTTTTGCCGACCTTGTCGCCGAGGAGGCCGAAAACCTCGCCATTCTCGAAACCCGCGACAATGGCAAGCTGATCAATGAAATGCGGATGCAGTGCAAATACATCCCGCAATGGTTCCGCTTCTTCGGCGGCCTCGCTGACAAGATCGAAGGCCGGGTCATCCCGATCGACAAGCCAGGCGTGTTCAACTACACGCGCCAGGAGCCGCTGGGCGTCGTGGCCGCGATCACGCCGTGGAATTCGCCGCTGATGCTGGCGACCTGGAAGCTGGCGCCGGCGCTCGCCGCCGGCAACACGATCGTCTGGAAGCCGTCGGAATTCTCCTCCGTCTCGGCGCTGTTCTTCGGCCAGCTCTTCGAAAAAGCCGGCTTCCCGAAAGGCGTCGTCAACATCATCACCGGCTTCGGCAACGAGATCGGCGATCGCCTCGTGACGCATCCCGACGTCGCGAAAGTGGCCTTTACCGGCGGCGACGCGACCGGCCGCCGCGTCTATCAGGCGGCGGCGGGCGGATTGAAGAAGGTGACGCTCGAACTCGGCGGCAAATCGGCCAACATCGTCTTTGCCGACGCCAAGATGGAAGCGGCCATTCCCGGCCTGGTTTCCGGCATCTTCGCGGCGACCGGCCAGACCTGCATCGCCGGCTCGCGCGCGCTCGTGCAGCGCTCGGTCTACGACCAGGTGACGGAAAAACTGGTCGAGTTCGCAAGGACCGCGAAGATCGGCGATCCGCTCGATCCCGAGACCCAGGTCGGACCGATCACGACGCTGCCGCAGCGCAAGAAGGTACTCGACTACATCGGCATCGCCAACGGCGAGGGTGCGACGCAATTGCTAGGGGGCAAGGTGCCCGAGGACAAGTCGATCGCCGACGGCTGGTTCGTCGAGCCGACGATCTTCGGCAACGTCAAGCAGTCCATGCGCATCGCGCAGGAAGAAGTCTTCGGACCGGTGCTCTCGATCATTCCGTTCGAGGATGAGGACGAGGCGGTGGCGATCGCCAATGACAGTATCTATGGGCTGGCGGCCGGTCTGTGGACGCAGGATCTCGGCCGCGCGATCCGCCTGCCCGAACGGCTCGAAGCCGGCAGCATCTGGGTCAACATGTATCGCGCAACCAGCTATCTCTCGCCCTTCGGCGGCTACAAGCAGTCGGGCTTCGGCCGGGAGAACGGCCAGACCGCCATCTACGAATATCTCCAGGAAAAAAGCGTCTGGATCGATGGCGGGAATTCCATTCCCGCGCCGTTCGTCCAGCGCTGACCGGACAGGACCTTCGCGGAGGAAGCCATGAGGGCCGTCGATGTCGTGCTATGAAATCATCGATGCAAGGTTCGGCGACCTGATCGATCCTGTCGCCTTCCTCGAGACCATCCACACGGGGAATCGCTGGGCGGAGGGGCCGGTCTATTTCGCCGATCTGCGGTCGCTGGTCTGGAGCGACATTCCCAATGACCGCATGTTGCGCTGGGATGAAGAGACGGGTGCTGTTTCGCTGTTTCGCGGCAACATCGCCAATCCGAACGGCAACACGCGCGACCGGGAAGGGCGTCTCGTCACCTGCATGCAGGGCGAACGCCGGGTGGTACGCACCGAATGGGACGGCTCGATCACGGTGCTGGCCGATGCCTTCGACGGCAAGCGGCTGAACTCGCCGAACGACGTCGTGGTGAAGTCGGACGGCAGCATCTGGTTCACCGATCCGAACTACGGGATCATCTCGGACTATGTCGGCCGCAGGAACCCTCAGGAGCAGCCGGGCTGCCGCGTCTACCGGGTCGAGCCGCTCTCGGGAAAGATCACGGTCGTCGCCGATGATTTCTCCATGCCGAACGGGCTCGCTTTCTCGGTCGACGAAAAACAGCTCTATATTTCGGACTCCGGATTTCTCACCGACCGCAGTGCGCCCCACCACGTCAGGTTGTTTGACGTGGAGGGCGAAAAACTGATAAATTCCCGTGTGTTCGCCGAGATTTCTCCGGGTATTCCGGATGGCTTCCGCATTGACGTCATGGGCAATCTCTGGATCAGCGCATGGGACGGCGTCCAGTGTCATACACGGGATGGCGAACTGATCGGAAAGATCCAGGTGCCTGAAATGGTGGCGAATGTGGTCTTCGGCGGGCCGCGCAACAACCGGCTGTTCATCACGGCGACGACGTCGGTCTACGCAGTCTTCCTGAATGTTCGAGGCCTTAAATATCCATTCGGGAAGTGAATAGATATCACGGAAAATCCTGGAAGCTCTGCCGCAGCGGATGGCCAGATGGGTGAGAGTTGGACACGAAGCAGCTACAGGTTTTTATTGCCGTTGGCTCGGCAGGGAGCTTCTCGAAGGCAGCACTTGACCTGAATGTGACCCAGCCGATGGTTACGCGCCATATTCGCGGGCTGGAGGAGGAACTCGGCGTCGAGCTTTTCTACCGGAACGGTCGCGGGGTGGTGCTGACCGAGGCCGGTGTGCTTTTGAAGGCGCATGCCGACGAGATCGTCGAGCGGCTGCGGCTGGCGCAGAACGCGGTGTCCAACCTCAAATCCTCGCCAAAGGGCCGGCTGGTGCTGGGCGTGCCGCCCTCGGTCGGCACGGTGCTGACGGTGCCTCTGGTCAAGAAGATCAAGAACGAATTCCCCAATGTCGTGCTGCAGGTGATCGAAGGTTTCAGCGGCCACATACTGGAATGGCTGATCGCCGGCCGCATCGATGCCGCCGTGCTCTACAATTCGCCGAACCATCCGTCTGTCCTTACCGAGCCGCTTGCCGATGACGAGCTTTTTCTGATCGGACCGGCGTCGCGCGAACGCGTGCTGCCGCCGGGGTCGGTCGGCCTCAACGTCTTTGCCGAACTGCCGATGATCCTGCCGAGCCGGCCGCATGGGCTCAGGCGCCTGCTCGACAACATCCTTGCCGAGCACGGCGTCTACCCGCGCGTCGAGATGGAGCTTGAAGCGATGCCTTCGACATTGCTGCTGGTCGAGGAGGGCACGGGCTATACGGTCCTGCCCTATGCCTCGGTCCATCTGCTGGTCGAGGCAGGACGCATCGAGGTCTGGCCGTTCGATCCGCCGATTACCCGCAAGCTCATTCTCGCGACCTCCTCGCAACGACCGATGTCGTCGACCTTCCGTCCGCTGTTCCGAACGGTTCGCACGGAGCTGAGGGACATCATGTCGACCCATATCTGGAAGCCGCCGCCTCATCTGGACTGACTGTGCGATGGCTGCAGGGTGCTACGCCCTGGGCGCCGTCATCCCGCGTCATGCCGCTCGGCAAAATCCTTCAGTATGGCGCGCTGGCCTTTCAGGATCCTGGTTTCGGCCTCGGGCAAGCTGAACCATCCCACCTTGTCGACCTCGGGGAACTCCCGCATCGAGCCGGACCTTGGTGGCCATTCCATCAGGAAAGTGTTGCTCCTCGCGGCCGCTGCATCGACATCGGCTTCCACGCACCATGCCAGAACGATCTTGCCTCCCGGCTGCTTGTAGCGGCCGAGAGGCTGGAAGTGTCCGTCGACGCGCACGCCCAGTTCCTCCTCGGTCTCACGTCGGGCTGCCCCTAACTCGTCTTCGTGCGCCTCGACGAGGCCCTTCGGGATCGACCACGCGGCTTCGTCCTTCCTTGCCCAGAATGGCCCGCCAGGGTGCACCAGCAGAACCTGAAGCAGGCCCGCGCTGCGGCGATAGATCAACAGTCCGGCGCTTGTGACAGGCATCCGGCGGTCCCTCCTGGTGCCCGCAGCTTATTCTCGATCCAGCGGTGATATCGGCCTAATCCGTTGGGGCAGTGGCGGGGGCCGTGTAGCGGCGGCGCACCGCATCAAGAACGAGCTGGCGGCTCTCCTGCGCCGACAATGTCTTGTCCTTTTCCGCGGCCGCGGTTTCACGGGCCAGCTCCTTGTCCCTGATCTGATGGCGGAACCATTCGGAATAATCGCCGTTGCGCAGATGGTGCTCCCAGGTCTTGTCGTCGATACCTTCCGCCATCTGCGCGAAGATCATCAGATTGTGCGCCCTCAGATTCATCGTATTTTCCGGACCCTTGAAATAGAAACTGCCGGCCTCGTCGAGCTTGCCTTCCGCATATTTGCGGCTGTGCCGTTTGAGCGACTGGCGCGGCTCGATCGCTTTAATCGTCGCAGGTTTCTTGTTCCCCTGCGGCCGCCAGAAAAGCACGCGCTCGCCCTTTGGCGATGACATCTGCTTTGGCGCTTCCCTTCCGGTTTCCTGGCAGAACGTCTTGATGACGCTCTTTGCCTTGGGACCGAGCGCGATGACGGCCGTCACCAGGCGCAAGGCGTCCGTCGAGATCGCTTCCGGATGCACCGTGATCAGGATCGTGCCGGGCAATTCCAATGACAGAACCGCACGGGTGTCGTCGCGCCGCTTGGGCAGAAGGTGGTGCGCCTCATCGATGACCAGAAAATGCGGTCGTGCCGTGCGGTAACGGAAATTGCCCAGGCCGGGCAGCAGGTCGGCAAAGAAATCGGGGCGCTCGTTGACCCTCAGGGACAGTCCGTTGACGACAACATTGGTATCGGGTTTTTCGATCAGGTCGAGCAGCTGCTCCTTTGTCGGCGCACTCTCGCCATCGCCCAGCCGCACGGCACCTTGCAGGCCATCATAGTCACCCTCCGGGTCGAAGATGCAGAACTGGAACGCGTTTTCGATGAATCGTTCCGTCAGCGCGGTGGCCAGGGTGGATTTGCCGATGCCCGAGCTTCCGGCGATCAGAACGGTATCGGTCGGCGACAGATATGTCTCCTTTCCGCCCGCAGTACCAAGCAGGATGCCATCGCGGGACTTCCGCACAAGCTCGCGATCATGCTTGATCAGCTTGTCGATCAGTTCCTCGACGCCCTTGCCCCGGGCACCGCGCGTGACGAGGTCGGCTGTGTCCTTTACCGCCGGCAGCGCGTTGTCGACGGCGACGCTGCAGCCGCAGGCCCGCAGAAAGGCATGGTCGTTTTCGGCATCGCCAACGCCGACCACGTTGCGCGGCGAGAGGCGAAGATCCTGAAGTGCGGCGGCCAGCCCCGCCGCTTTGTTGATGCCGCTAGGCAGGATCATCACCGCGCCCTTGTTGAAGATGATCTCCAGCTCCAGTCCCAGGTTCTTGATGACATCGAGCACCGTCGCCTGGTGAGGCTCCCAGGTCGCGACGATCGAGCGCCCGACCGAAAGCGGCTTCACGCCACGCTTCTTCAGCTTGGCGACGAGATCGGGCGAGGGCGCTGGCGAAATGGTGCGCTCTTCCTCGCTGGCAGGGGTGTAGATCAAGGCGCCATTTTCTGCGACCACCTTGTCGAAGATGCCAAGATCGGGAAAAACCTGCTTAAGGTCGGGCAATTCGCGTCCGGTAACCAGGATAAGCTTGCGCCCCGTCTTCTTCAGCCGTTCGAGCGCCGAGAGCGTCTTCTTCGAAACGACGCCGTCATGCGCCAGCGTGCCGTCATAGTCCGTCGCCAAGGCTATGAAATACATATTCGGAGGCCTTTCATGTCCGGAGTGCGCGTAATCACGCTGTCCAGCGGGTGCGTTGGAACAACGCATCTCCGGCGAAAAGGTTTACGCGATGCGTCATTCCTTCGGCGACGCGGCTGCTGGCGGAACCCGCTCGCCCATTCGTCGTTGTGGTTAGCTACGGATAGAAGCAGTTCTTCCACCCAGAATGTCAGGTGAAAGCATGGTTGATAAAGCCACAACGACCGGGAAAAGCAAAAGCGTCGACAAGGATGCTCTCCATCTTGCCGAGACGACCGACGTGTCGCCCAGGCAGGCAAAGGAGTTGCTCGAAAAGCACGGCGGCGACCGCCAGAAGGCAGCGAAGGAAGCGAAGAATTTCAAGGCCGAGGGGTGATTGACCTGGCCGATTCGGGCAAGCCGGAACGCCCCGCATGCTCTAACAAGAGCGGCATTCACCTGGCCGGAAGAACAGGCCCTTCAACTGGGGAATTCCTCGTCAAGAAGCCGAAGGCCTTCCTCGTATTTTGATGTCGAGGCGCCGATCTGTCGCGCCTGCCAGATATTGTCGGCGAGATCGGCGCGCTTGACCGGGAGCGCCAGGGGATTGGCTGCCGCTCTGCGCACGAAAGTGAACTCATCTTCGTCGGGCCGGCGGGTCATGGCATCGACCGCCGCGACAATGGACGGCCCAAAGCCGGCCGCCTCCAATCGATCGCGGTTCCATCCCTTACCTTTCTCAAGAACGTCGTGAAGGTAGGCGATAGCCTTGCCGTCAAGCGTATCCACGGCATCGACGACACGACGGCAATGCTCGATATACGGCTCTCCGGTCTTGTCTGTCTGCCCGGCATGAGCCTGTTCGGCAATCTTTGCCGCGCGGTAAAGTACGCTCATGGTGTCAATCCTCGCCTTGTCTGACGGAAACCAGCAATTCGCCCCCCGGTTCCATTCGACGACCCAGCGCTGCAATAGCAATTCGCGATGACTATTCAGCTCCAGACCGTCGGGGAACGAGGTGTCTTGCTCTGCGTTTGGTGGCAAACGTTCGCAGGTTGAACTCATGTGCAACGAGACTGATGCCGACCGACCGCGCCAGACCCATGGCGGCTGCGAAATGACGCAACGATTGTCGATATCCTGATGTCGGCGCCGGGGCTGGCATATGGCCCTTTGGGCGACAACTGCGTGCACCTTTGCGTCGACATGCAACGCTTGTTCGCGGAACCTTCGCCGTGGGCGACGCCCTGGATAACGCGTGTGCTGCCGCTTATTGAGAGCCTTGTCGAACGACGCGCCGCCCAGACCGTGTTCACCCGCTTCCTGCCCGCACAAAGGCCAGGCCAGGGTGTGGGGACGTGGAAGCGTTACTATGAACGCTGGGCATCGATGACCCAGGACGTGCTCGACCCCGAGATGATCGACCTGCTGCCTTCGCTGGCCCGGCACTGTCCTCCCGCTGTCGTCATCGACAAGCACATCTATTCGCCATGGTTCGAAGGCGGGCTCAGGCGCCTTCTCTTGCAATGGCAGGTCGATACTTTGGTGATCACCGGCGGCGAGACCGACGTGTGCGTGCTGGCCACCGTGCTTGGGGCCATCGATTTCGGCTACCGCGTGGTGCTCGTCACGGACGCGCTCTGCAGCTCATCGGATGCCACGCATGATGCGTTGTTGACGGTCTATCATCAACGGTTTGCGCAGCAGGTGGAAACGGTTGAGATGGAGACGGTCCTGTCAGGCTGGACGTAACTCAACAGCCGGCTTTCCTGCCGGTATGGTCACTGCGGTGCGCCGGGATAGTTCCCGGCCTTCAGCGCGTCAAGGTTGCCCCGCTGCCCCTTCAGGGTTGGAGTGGATCGCGCCTAATCGCCGCCAGCTCCGTGGGACACTTCGGAATCGGGGAGAATTCCAAAGTCCTGCGACTTGGCGCCTTGCGCTGCCATCAAAAATCCTTCCGCCGCAAGACCGCGACGCAACAGCTCCCTGACCGCCGCAGACCTGCTTGGCATGCGCTTTTCAAAACGCCAGTTCTCAACGGCGGCGAGTTCCTCGGCCGTCAGCATGATCTGCAATCGTTCGGGTCGCTCCAAGTCTGCCATGACAGCCCTCCAGCCACATCAAACAAGACGAGTTAGTAAGTGCCTCGATAGGAGTAGAGTTAGTATTCGTCTCAAAATACGTCAAGAGGGAATGTGAAGTGATTGGCGTCTAAGGCAAACGATGAGCGACAGACGTGGGTTGCGCAATCGACAAACTATGCTAACTTATTGATTTTATACGAAAATATATGAATTTTTTCTTGTCAAATGCGCGCTTGTGATGCATGCTGAATTACGAGGGAACAACTCCTGGAAGGAGGTTTTCCATGCGTTACGAATATTCGGCTCAGCTGCGCGAGGATTTGAATGCCCAGGTTCTGGCCGCGCTGCAAGCGCAAGGCATCATCAACGTCGCTGTAGTCGCGGAGGAAGTGCGTCGGCGCAATCTTGCCGAAAATATCGCCCTTGAAGATATCGAGCATCTCGTCATGCAGACGGCTCAATTCTACGGGGCACCCATGGAATTCGACGGCTTGACCGTCGTCATGGAGACGACCGGGTCACTGTCCGATGTCGGTCTACTGCAAGGGAACGGCAGTCTCGAAGAGGAGGCCGCTCAACTCGATCCTCACCAGATGCACCTGCAGTAGGAGATGCTCGCGCGACGGATTCAAGAAAGCGGCTGACCGGATCGCGTTTTTAGTATTCGTGCCTCGCGCAGCAATGAGTTGCGGTCGGTACCGATCATAGCGATCAGGTCGACTGCCTGATCAACGGTGATGCCGGTCTCCGCAGCCAAAGCGCTTGCCAGCGAAGTCTTTTCGCGCATTTTCCGGGCATGATCTTGGGTATCGTCGTCCATCGCCGTTCTCCTCTGATAGGCAGGAACCGCCAGCGGGGCGAGTGGTTCCTTGATCAGGAGCGGCTGAACGCAAACAGTCCTGCGTCCGTATCGTCGCCTCCATCAATCGCCGACGCAACGATCTCCGAAGCAATCTGCGAGAAGGTGATGCCGTTGCCGCCATAGCCCATCACGGCATGAACGCGCGGATGACCAGGCAGGGCGCCGATATAAGGCAGCCCCGATGTCGTGGTGCCGAAGGAGCCGGCCCAGGCAAATTCGGGGTTGACGTCGAGGTTCGGAAAAAGGCTGGCCAGTTTTGCCGCCAGCCGTTCGGCCTTGTCGGCAATCAACCCATCGCGATGCGCCTCGTCGGTGAACTCCTCGTCCTCGCCGCCGCAGATGACGCGGCCGTCGGCGGTTGCCCTGATATAGAGGTAGGGGTTCGATGCCTCCCAGATCAGAGCTGCGTCCGTCCAAATCGCTTTTGGTTGCCGCCCCGTGGCGATCGCCCAGGTCGAAACTATGCGGTGCCTGGTCGCCGGGATGAGATCGGTCAGTTCGTAACCCGTCGCCAACACCAGATGCTGCGCCGTGATGACCGGCCCAAGGCTGGTGCCAACGGTAACCTGGCCACGGCCATGTTCGATGGTGGTCGCCTCGACCGGCGCATAGAAACGCGCCTTGCGCGTCAATGATTTGAGCAGCAGACCCGCGGTGAGCTTGCGCGGGTCTAGCGCAAGATTGCCGTGGCTGAGAACGGCGCCGGCGCGATGGATGCCGAACCTGTCCGCGAGGGCCAGGCTGGTCAGGTAGGATGCGGCGATTCCAGCCTGTCGGCGGGCCTCTGCCTCGGCCTGCAATTCGGTCGGATCGAGCAGATTGCCGGCAAGATAAAGCGAAGGCAAACTGGTTAGGCTGCAATCGATGCCGAGCTCGGCAATCCGTCCGCTCAGGTTAAGCACTGCCAGGCGAGAGCGCCGCCATGCCTGCTCGGCATCGGCCTTTCCTTTGATCGCCGAAAGTTTCGTCAGGGGTTGGTCAATCTCGAACTGCACCAAGGCCGTCGTCGCCGAGGTCGATCCCTGCAACGGCCCGCGCCGGTCAATGCAGATCACCGAATGGCCGGCGCGCGTCAGCGCCTCGGCCGCCATGGCGCCGCTGATGCCCATGCCGACGACCAGCACGTCGGTCTTTACATCCCGCGTCAGTTTTCCCGCTGGCACCGATGGCGCGCGATAGGAGAACCAGACGGGCCGTCCGCCCCTCAGGTCGAGTTTGCGCTTCACCAACGCCTCCGGTTTTCAGCAAAAGCCCGCCGCTTCCCTGCGAAGCGGCGGGTAACCCAGTCGCTGCTGGCAGGCTAGATTCGCCCGAGGACGACCAGAATGATGACGACGAGCAACACGAGCCCCAGACCACCGCCGCCGTAGTAGCCGGTTCCGTAAAAAGGCCCGCCACCCAAGCCGGAAAAACCGCCCAGCAGGGCAAGTATCAGAATGATGATGAGAATGGTTCCAAGGCCCATATTTTCCTCTCCTTCATGCGGCCGCGCCACGTATGTTGCGCGGATTCCTCAACCTGAACTCGCAAGCAGCCTTCCTGTTCCCCGGATGGAGAGCGCCGCCGCGCCGCGCAGTTGACAGAAACGGCCGCGGCCTTGTTGACGTTCCGCCATTGCTGACGGCGGTCGTCAGCGCCTACGATGCGCGGCAGGCCTTCGATCTGGCTGCCGACAAGAGCCGACGCATGAGGGTTTAACTGCAATTTTGACCGCCTGACGGTGGCCGCCATTTTTGGGAAAGACACTTTGACAGACCTATCGGACCTGTTCGGCCTTGCCGGCAAAACCGCCTTCATTTCGGGATCGAGCCGGGGCATCGGCCTGGCGCTTGCAAAAGCCCTCGGCAGGGCGGGCGCCGCCGTCATCATCAATGGGCGCGATGAAGGTCAGGTTCAGAAAGCCGTGGGATCGCTGAGAGCGTCGGGAATCGAGGCGATCGGTTCCACTTTCGACGTCACCGTGGCTGAGGATGTCGCGCGCGAAATCGGCAGGCTTGAAGCGGAATTCAAGCCGATCGACATCCTCGTCAACAATGCCGGCATGCAGCACCGGGCGCCCTTCGCCGACTTCCCGGCCGAGATGTTCGACAAATTGATGCGGACAAATCTCAACAGCGCGTTCTACCTCACCCAACCGATCGTCCGGTCGATGATGGGCCGCAAACAGGGTTCCATCATCAATATCTGCTCGGTGCAGAGCGAACTCGGGCGCCCCTCGATCGTGCCATACACCGCATCGAAGGGCGCAATGAAAATGCTGACCAAGGGCCTTGCGGCGGAACTTGGCCCCCATGGCATCCGGGTCAATGGTTTGGCGCCCGGCTATTTCCGGACGGATCTGAACGAGGCGCTGGTGAAAGATGCCGAATTCTCGCGCTGGCTGGTCGGCCGGACGCCGTTGGCCAGATGGGGCGAGGTCGATGAACTGGGCGGCGCGGCGATCTTCCTGGCTTCCAATGCGTCGAGTTTCGTGACCGGCCAGATTGTCTATGTCGATGGCGGAATGACCAGTTCCGTGTGAGTTCCGGCGCGCAGGTCTGTCGGACAGGAGTTCGGCCTGGCGAACTCGCTTGACGGCACTCGCGGCGAGCGGCATGTCTACTTGTTCACTCAAAGAGACAAGCGATCTTCCATGGACGATCAATACATCATTGGACTGGATGTCGGAACGTCGGTGACGAAGGCCGCGCTCTTCGACCGGGCCGGCCGCGAATTGGCGGCGACCTCGCGGCGCACAGCCGTCCTCTCACCGCATGCCGGCTGGTACGAGATGGAACCGGACGAGCTTTTCGACGCCGCTTGCACTGCCTGCCGCGAGTTGATGGCAGCGACCAAGGTTCCGCCAACTGCGGTCGCCGCGCTCGCCATTTCGGGCGTCATGATCGGCGGCTGGCTGGTGAGCGCGGACCAGCAGGTCGTGCGGCCGGGAATCCTGTGGAACGACGGCAGGGCACAGGAACTGGTCGACCGGCTGAGCGCCGCGAATCCGTCCCTGATGCCGCAGCTTTTCGACAGTTCGGGGCAAGTCATGCAGCTTGGATGCACCTTGCCGGTCCTGGCCTGGCTTGCTGAAAATGAGCCGCTGTCAGTAGCGCGGGCTTCGGTGATCCTGACGGCCAAGGATTTCATCCGCATGAGGCTGACCGGCACTATCGCCACCGACGAGACCGACGCTGCAATCGCCCCGGGAAGTGCCGCGCGGCGTGCCTTCAATCCCGAGCTCCTCCAACTCTTCGGCATCGAGCGTCACGCGCACCTCCTGCCGCCGGTGCGGCGTTCGAGCGAGCGCGCCGGCGTTCTCAGCGTGGAGGCTGCCCTTGCCACCGGGCTCGCGCCCGGAACGCCCGTCGCGATCGGCGCCGGCGACCTGCCGGCCTGCGTGCTGGGCGCCGGTGCGGCGGAGCCCGGCATCGCCTGCTCGGTCGTTGGAACGACCTGTCTCAACGGGGTGGTTTCCGATGCTCCGGTGTTCAGCCCTCGCGACATGGGCATACTCTTCACCATTCCCGGCGACCTCTGGATCAAGACGATGGTCAATGTCGCCGGGACGACAAATCTGGACTGGAGCCTGAGCGCACTGTGTCCGGACTTGCTGGGGCGGGCCGATGCCTATGAGCAACTGGCTTCGCAGGCGGCCGGCAGCCCGGCCGGTGCCGGGGGAGTGTGCTATGTGCCGTATCTCAGCCATATCGGCATCATCGCGCCGCGCCTCGAGGCCGGCGCTCGCGCCGGCTTTGTCGGCCTCAATCCCGGCCACGGGCGAGGGGATTTGATCCGCGCTGTCTATGAAGGACTCGCCTATGCGATCCGCGATTGCTACGACCGCATCGAACAGCCGATCTCGGCGATCCGCCTCGTCGGCGGTGCGGCGCGCAGTCCCTTTTGGACGCAGATGATCGCCGATGTGACCGGCGTACCGGTGGAAGTGCCCAGAGGAAGCGAGTTCGGCGCCAAGGGCGCGGCGCTGCTGGCCGCGGTGGCGATCGGCTGGTACGGCGACATCAGGCAGGCCTGCCGCGAGACCTTCAGCCTGTCGCGGCGGCATGATCCCGATCCTGCGCTGCGCGCCGCCTATGAGGAGGGGTATCGACGCTATCAGGTCGCTTGCGAGGCGATGCTGGATCGTGTTGCGCCGGTTTATCGGTGATAGGGCATCGGATCCCGATCACTGGACAGTCCTGTGCTAAAACAAATAGATAAGGCGGAAAGCTCAACTGGCGAAGTTGCCGAAACCCACCCGGTAGTTCCAGGGCTCTCCGGCAGGCTGCGCCGCACCCGGCCAATCGGCGCCGACCTGGGAAATAGAGATCTCCAGCGCGACCGGCACGAGAGAAATGGTCGACAGTTCGATCGGCGCGCCCGACTGATCGAAGGCGCGGCGTTCGGCGATGTAGATGGCTGCCGGCTCGCCGAGCTCCAGGAGCCGGGCCGTCTGCGCGTCGGCGATTGCCGGCCGGTAGCGGTCTTCCGCATGGACGATGGTGCGGCCGAAGCCCTGGCGCAGCGCCTCGTAGAGACCTTGGGCGAGGTGAGAGAGTTCGAGACCCCTAAGCCGTTCCAGATTGAGCAGCGTGTCGGCGACCGCGACCGGCTTGCGATCGGCAAGTACCAAACGTGTGTGACGGTAGACCGAAGCACCCTCGGCAAGGGCGAAAAACGCCCTGGCGGCTGGCGAGGCCGGCTCAGGCGCACTGGCAAGAATGCGGTAGTCGGCCGCCAGCCCTTGTGCCCGCACGCCGTCGGTGATCGATGTGATCGCCCGATAGTGCCTGGCGACGCCGCTTTTGTTGATGAAGGTGCCGGTGCCCTGGTGGCGCCGCAGCAGGCCCTCGCGCACGAGGATGTCGATCGCCTGCTGGATCGTGCGGCGGCTCACCTCCCATTCCTCGACGAGCTTCAATTCGCCGTCGAGGCGATCCTCGTAATAGCCCGACAGGATGCGCGCACGCAGGCTTTCGGCCACCTGGATGTAAATCGGGCGATGATCGCGCACCGCGCTGGCGTCGGCTTTCAAGGTGATGTTTCCCCAATCGATCGGGATCCTGATTGCCGAGAATAGAGGTCCGCGACCAGTTCAGCCATCCGGTTAATGACGGCGTCGAGGATTATCCTGCCTTTTTCGCCGGTGGCGGCGGTGGCGTCGCCGAGCACCGGGCTTGCCGAGAATTCGCTCCAGCGATAGGCCACCTCGCCGAAATCGGCAGGAAAATCGGGATAATTGACGATCGCCTCGTCCATCCGCACCAGTTCCGGCGCCAGGTGCAGCATGTAGGAGGTCTCGATCTCGCAGGCATGCATGTAGGAGGGATGCGCCGCCGGCCTTTCTCGGACGGTTTTGGTGGGCTCGGCGGCACCGGGATAGTTGAAGATGGCGACGGTCACGCCCTTGTCCTTGAGCTGCCGCTGCGCCTCGCGCAGCGCCGTCACGTTGCCGTAATGCGCGTTGATCACGGCAAGGCTCGACAGTCCTTTTTCCAGCATGGACAGGCCGATTTCCGAGACCGTGCGCGACACCGTTTCATTGGAGATTGAAAACGAGCCGGGCGCGTCCGAAAGCGACCAGACCTGGCCGAACGGCAAGAGCGGCAACAGCATCACCGGCGTCGCGCCGGCGATGCGCTCGACGAGGGTGGCCGCCAGCCGGCGCGCCAGATAATTGTCGGTGCCCGCCGGCAGATGGTCGCCATGCGCCTCGACCGCGCCGATGGGCAACAGCAGCACGGGCTTCTTCAAAAGCAGCGCGCGCGCTTGCGCATCGTTGAGGCGTTCCAGTTCGGCGTGTTCGAGGTACAAATCGGGCCTCAGGTTCTGAAGGCGAAAGCCCGCTTGGGATTTTCGACCATGAAGGTGTGGATGAGCGCCTTGCCGTCGAAGCCGGCCTCGCCAGCCTCCTCGACGAAACGTGGCACCCAGCTTTCGAGGATATAGCCGAGGCCGAGCCCGCCCTCGCCATAGTTGCGATACATGGTGCGGCGGGCGATGTCGCCGCCGATCATCACCTGCTTCTCGTAACCGCGTTTGACCAGCTTGAGGATGCAGTCGATGAGCACGCTCTCGGGGTGGTATTTGATGCGGGAAATGCCGTCGAAGCACATGTAGACACCGGTCTCGGCTGCCTTGGCGTGCACCCATGGATCGGGATTGCGGTCGACATGGGCGATGGTGAGGCGGCTCGGGTCGACGCCCTCCGCCTTGACGATGGCCAGTTGCTCCAGGATCAGCGTGCCAAGCTCGGTGTGCGAATGGATCGGGGCATTGGTTTCTTTATGCGCGTCAAGCGTGGCGCGCAGCACCTTGTCCTCGGCATCGCTGATGGTGTTGTAGCCGGTGCCGAATTTCACCACGCCGCCGCGGATATCGGTGCCGTCGAGGCCGGCGGTGATTTCGCTGGCGATGTGGTCGCGGATCTCGGCGCGGCTGTGGGCGTCGATCCACATCTGGAACGTCATGTTCTGGCCCTGCATCTGTCCGGGCCACATCACCGCCTTGTTGAAACCGGCGGTGGCGATGATCTTGATGCCGGTGCGCTCGGAGATGATCTTCAGCGCCACGGGATCGCGTCCGTAGTCGATGGCGGTGGCGTCGTAGACAGCCTGGCCGCCGGCCTTGACGAAGAGCTCGACGTCCTTGATCGAGGCCTCGACGTCGTCGATCATGAAGTCATCGATCTTCTTCTCCTTCCACAGCGGCGGGATGCAGAAGAGATGATCGTGCGCATAGGTCACGCCGAGCTGGTCGGGATCGATGTCGCCGGTCAGGGTGCGGATGAAGCTCATTGGGATCGCTCCTGTTTGAGGTTCGCAAGCGCGAGCGCCAGGATGATGATGAGACCCTGGACGATGAATTTGGCGGCGGGCGGCAAGGCCAGCACATAGAGCAGGCTCTGGACGAAGAACAGGATCAGCGCGCCGGCCATGGCGCCGAGCGGCAGGAAGACGCCGCCGGCGAACAGCGCGCCGCCGATGACCGCTGCCGCGATCGAATCCAGGGTGAAGTTGTTGCCGACGCCGATGCTGGCCATGCCGGTGATTGCCGACAGCAAGATGCCGCCGATCGAGGCCAGCACACTGCACAGCACGAAAGACAATATGATCAGTCCATCCGAAGGAATGCCGCTGTGCCGGGCAGCGACCACATTGGCGCCCGACAGGATCATCTTGCGGCCGAGCATGGTGAAATGGACGAGCAGCAGCAGCGCGACCAGCAACACCAGCCAGATGAGGGCGGAGTAGGGAGCGACGCCGAAGAGCCAGCCCTCGGTGATGACCCGGAAAGCGGGCGGCACCGCGCCGCGCGGCGAGCCATTGGTGAAGAATACTACCAGCCCGGCGATGATCAGCGAACTGGCGAGCGTCGCCAGAAACGCCGGGATGCGAAGCTTGGTCGACATGATGCCGTTGGCGAGGCCGACGAGCGTGCCGGCGGCAAGGGTCGCCGCCACAGCCGGTACCAGATTGGCCATGTCGCTGTTGAAGATCGAGCACAGGACGATGTTGGCCATCGAGGCGGTTGCTCCGACCGAAAGGTCGAGCCGGCCCATCATCAGCACCAGTGCCTGTCCCGCGACAACGACGCCGAGTGGTGCTGCCTGCCGGATGTTGTCGAGCAGCAGGATGGACGAGAAGCCGCGCGTCGAGATGAAGAATGCGGCAAGCAGCAGCAGCAACAACGCCATGGCGCGCAGGCTGGCGCCGGCCGGCCGGAGGCGGTCCAGATAGGTTGCGGCCGTCATGCCGGGCTCCGCGATCTGCCGCGCATGAAAAGCATCAGCGCCGCCACGAAGATCAGCCCCTTGGCGATCTGCTGCAGATTGGTGTTGAGCTCCAGAAGGTTGAAGGCATTGCCGATCAGCACCAGCGCGATGGCCCCGGCAAGGACGCCGAAGACACTGCCGCGTCCGCCTTGCAACGCCACACCACCCAGCACCGCCGCCGCGATGGCATCGAGCGTGAAGGAATCGCCGATGAGCGGGTCGCCGGAGAGGATCTTGATGCCCACCGCGAGACCGGCGACGGCGGCGAGCCCGCCCGAAATCAGGAACACCGAGAGATCGATACCAGGCACGTTGACGCCGTTGGCGAAGGCGGCACGGCCGTCGGAGCCCAGCGCATAGATCGACCGCCCGAAGCGGGTGAAGCCGAAGATCGCGAAGGTGGCGGCGAATGCAACCGCGATCAAAAGCAGCGGCCAGCCGAAGAATTGATCCTGGCCGTAGAAGGCATCATAAAAACTGTAGTCGACTTCGCCGCCCGGCGAGGGAAGCAGCAGCAGGGCGATGCCTTTCACCACCGCCGATGTCGCGAGCGTCATGATCAGCGGATTGATGCGCAGCAGGATGACGCCGGCGGCGTTGAAGGCGCCGCAGGCAAGTCCCGCCAGGATGACCAGCGGGATGCTGAGCCAACCGAGTTGCGCCGAGGTGACGCCGAGGATCGCGGTCGAAAGGCTGATGACCGAGCCGACCGACAAATCGATGCGGCCGGCAAACAGCACCACCGCCTCACCAAGGGCTGCGATGGCGAGCGGGAGCACGCGGTTGACGAGATTGCCGAGATTGCCGGCGGACATGAAGTCGCCCGACCAGGTGGTGGCGATCGCGCCGATCGCCACGGCCAGCAGCAGCGCCGGCAGGCCGAGCATCAGATTGGGGCAGACCGATCCTCTAGGCTGCATGGTTCAATACGCCCTCCGGACCGGCGGCGAGCCGCATGATTGCTTCCTCCGAAAATTCCGGCCGGGCCAGCGTGCCTGTCACGGCGCCTTCGAACAGCACGTGGATGCGGTCGCTGAGGCCGATCAGCTCAAGCATGTCGGCGCTGATCAGCACCACGGCAACGCCCGCCGCGGTGAGATCGCCGATCAGCCGGTAGATTTCGGTCTTGGCGCCGACATCGACGCCCTTGGTCGGTTCGTAGAGCACCAGCACTTTCGGCGTTTCGGCGAGCCAGCGGGCAAACACCACTTTCTGCTGGTTGCCGCCCGAGAGCTGCCGGACCGGCTGGTCGATGCCGGTCGAGCGGATGGCGAAGCGCTGGCGGGCCGTTTCGGCGAAGCGCCGCTCGAGCGCATGGGCGAGCCAGCCCCAGCTGCTGCGCCGCGACAGGGCAAAAAGGCTGACATTCATGCGGATCGGCAGGTCGAGCGCGAGGCCCTCATGCTTGCGGTCGTCGGGAATGGAGGCGATGCCCGCGGCAATGCCTCTTGCCACACTGGTCAGCCTGATCGGCGCGCCGTCGATAGCGATCTCGCCGCCATGGAACGGCGTGATGCCCGACAGCGCCCGCGCCAGCGGCCGCTGGCCCTGGCCCTCGAGCCCGGCGAAACCGACGACCTCTCCGGCGCGCAGCGAGAAGCTGAGCGGCTTCAGCCCGGCAGCCGCGGCATTGGCCACGGACAAACGCACCGGCGCGACCGCAAGGTCGGCGGGCCGGGCGGGAAAAATATCGGCCAGCGTGCGGCCAACCATGGCGCGGATCAGGTCGTCGCGACTGAAGGCGCCGCGCTCGGCGTCCAGCGTCAGCGCGCCATCCTTGAGCACGACCGCGCGGTCGGCTGCTTCCATTACTTCGTCGAGCCGGTGCGAAATGAAAATCACCGCGCTGCCTTGCGCCTTGAGCCGCGCCATGGCGGCCAGTACCAGTTCGGTCTCGTGCGAGGAGAGCGAGGCCGTCGGCTCATCAAGGATCAGCAGGCGCGGTTTCAGCCGTATTGCCTTGGCAATCTCGACCATCTGCCGCTCCGCGGCGCTGAGTTCGCTGCCCATGCGAGTGGACTTCAGGGCAAAGCCCATCTCTGCAAATTGCGCATCCGCCGCCTCGTGCAGGCGTTTTTGCCGGATGAACCCCAGACCATTGCGCGGCTCGTCGCCGAAGAACAGGTTCTCACCGACCGACAGGTCCGGCAGGATCGAAGTCTCCTGCAGGGCCAAGGCCACTCCCGCCCGGCGCGCGGCCTTGGGCGAGGCGGGGCGGAAAGCGGCGCCGTCGAGCGCCATCGCGCCGCCGTCGGCGGGAAAACTGCCGGCGCAAATGTGCATCAGGGTCGATTTTCCCGCCCCATTCTCGCCGACGAGCGAAACGATCTCGCCGGCGCGAACGGAGAAGGACACGTCCCGCAGCACCTTGTTGGCGCCGAAGGCTTTCGACACCTGTGCCACTGCCAGCCGCGGGAACTCGGCCGGCATTGGCTTCAGTGCTGGGGAGACGATCTCGATCATCGACTAACCTTGGAACGATCTTCAGTTTGCGAAGATCGCCTTGACCTGCTCGTCGGTAAGGCGGGTATTGGCCCAGAACGAATCGGACAGGTCCGCTTTCACATATTTGCCGAGGTCGTCGGCGGTGATCGTCGGCACCGGCAGCACGGTGTCCCTGGCCGCGCTCTTGCCATCCAGCAGATCGAGCGTGATGCGCAGCGCTTCCGAACCGAGCCAGGTCGGCTTGGAGGTAGCGATCGACACGAAGCCCTTGTCCTTCAGCGCCTGCCAGCGCTTCAGGTAGCCATTGTTGTCTTCACCGGTCATCGGCACCAGCGGGCGCTGCGCCGCTTCGAACGCGTCGATGGCGCCGAGCGTCATGGCGCCGCCCTGCGACCACACACCGTCGATCTGCGGATTGGCGGCGAGCAGGTTGGAGACCGCCTGCTTGCCTTGCGCGTAATCCCATGAAGCATCGACGGCGCCCAGGATCTTGATGCCCGGATTGGCATCGAACACCTCCTTGGCGCCCTTGTAGCGGTCGTCGCTGACCGAAATGCCGGCGATGCCGTTGAGGGCGATGATGTTGCCCTTGCCGCCCATCTGCTTGACCAGCCATTCGGCGCCGGCCTTGCCGAAGGCGATGTCGTCGACCGTGACCAGCGCGTCGTAATCCTGCGATTTGATGGTCGAGGCGAGCAGCACGACCTTGATACCCGCAGCGCGCGCCTTCTTCAGTGTCGGAATGAGTGCTGTCGGCGAGGTCGGCGTGGTGATGATGGCGTCGACCTTCTTGGTGATCAGATCCTCGATGTTGGTGATCTGCTTTTGCGTGTCGCCGGCGGATTCCACATAGACGACGTCGACACGGTCCTTGTCCTTTTCGGCCTCGGCCTTGAACTCGGCCGCGAGCTGGACCGACCAACTGTTGCCCATGAAGTAATTGTCGTAGCCGATCGTGTATTTCTTGTCGGCGGCGAACGCCGAGGTGATCAATCCCGCCGTGACGACGGCGACGGTCAGCAGAGTCTTCAGTCCCATTTGCATCAAACCCCTTGTTGGTTCGCGCCTTGCGCGTCACGGCCAGAGCGGCAACAGATGGTAGCTTGTCCATACAAGGAGTCAAGTTGGTGATATAGGCCGTCGCCGCTCACCGCGTCAAAGGCCGAACCGGTCCTTCAGCCGTCCCGACAGGATCGCCGCCTTCACGCCCACCGGCCAGAACCGGTGGAACCGGATCCTCTTCACCTGCGATATCGGCATCGGGAAGGGAGCGGTCTCGTCGCCGCGAAGACGCTGCGCCAACGCACTGCCCATCGCCGAGGCCATGGCGACGCCGCGGCCGTTGTAACCGAGGCAGATCAGCATGCCGTCTTCCGGCTCGTGCACATGCAAGAGGTGATCCCTGGTGATCGCGACCCGACCGTTCCAGCCATGTGTCCAGCGTGATCCGGCAAGCGCTGGCCAGAGCTGGCGCGCGTAATCGGTAAGGTAGCCGATGGCGGACGCATTCCCGATCGGCCTCATCGGCCCCCTGCCGCCCATCAGGAGGCGGTTCTGCGTATCGATCCGGTAGTAGACCGTGATGTTGCCGGCCTCATAGACGACCTGCCTTTCGGGAAGGATTGCCGCGGCAACCGGGGACGGCAACGGTTCGGTCGCGGCGATGGCGCTGAACACCGGAACGAGGGATTGCTCCAGGCCCGGCCAGAGTGTGCCGGTATAGCCGTTGGTCGCGATCAGGACCTTCTCGGCGCTGAGAGAACCGCTTGCGGTCTTGAGGAGCCACCGTCCGGCTTCCCTGCCGAGCGAGAGGACCTCGCTGTCGCCGAAGATCCGCGCGCCGGCATTCTGCGCCGCGGCGGCAAGGCCAAGGGCATATTTCAAGGGATGGAGATCGCCGCCGCGGGCGTCGAGCATGCCCGACATATATCTGTCCGTGCCGGTCCGCGCCGCCATTGCCTTTGCGTCCAGAATGGCGACCGGCATGCCCCGCCGCTCGCACTGCTCGGCCGTGGCCTGCACGGCGCCCGCCGGTTTCAGGCGGACGGCGGCGCGTATGGTGCCGTTCTGCCTGATGTCGCAGGCGATCGACAGGCGCTTGATGAGATCGAAAGTGAAGTCGGGCGCGCCATAGGAGAAGTCGACCATGCGCGGTCCGAGATCCGGGCCGAACATTGCCTCTATGGTGTCGGGATCGTATTTGAGGCCGGGATTGACCTGGCCGCCGTTGCGCCCCGAGGCTCCCCAGCCCGGCTGGCGCGCCTCGAGCACGGCGACGTCCTCGCCGGCTTCCGCCAGATGCAGGGCAGTCGAGAGCCCTGTGAAGCCGCCGCCGACAATGGCGATCCTCGCACGCTGCGCACCGGCCAGGGTCGGGTAGTTGACGCTGCCGCCGGCGGTTTCGCGATAAAGGCTTCTGGGCGGTTCGCTTTCGAGCATGTGTGATGCTTACGAGAGAGTGGCCGATGGAACAAGTTCTCCCCTGCACCAAGGCAACGGCAACCGTTATGCTGCCCGTTGTTCGGCCCTGCAAGGAAGCTGCCGGTCCGATCAGTTGTCAAAAAAAGGGCTGACGAACTCCGAGACCATCTCGGCCGCCGTCAGGTTACCTATCCGGCCCTGACGATGCGAAATCCTTCGAGCTCGGCCACGATGGGCAGGCCCTTCCACCGCTCTATGTCGTGCAGGATGATCAGTTGCCCAAGATCGCCGCCGATCTCGGTGTTGATGCGGTCGATTGTCTTGAGCTGTTCCCAGACGCTGCCGACGGCATTGTTCAGCGGCGCGTAGACGCCGTCGTGCTTGTGCCCGGTGATCTGCCGGCTCGAATAGACGCAGTCGCCGGAGATGACCAGCCTGCCTCGCGCGGACTGGACGATGACGAATTGCTGCCCGATCGTGTGACCGCTTCCCAGCCGGACATGGATGCCCGGCAGCACATCGTCCTTGTCGCCGTCGATCAGCGAGACGCGGTGTTCGACCGATGCATCGAGGGCGGCGCGCAGCGTATCGGGATCGATGATGGCGGTCAGATAACCGAAACGGGGAGGCAATGCGATCGCCTCATACCAGGAAAGCAATTCGCTTTTCTGGATGTGGAGATTGGCGTTCGGGAACTCGGCGATCGATCCCATGTGGTCGAAATGCGCATGGGTGACGAAAATGTCGGTGATGCCGCCGGGTCCAATGCCAAGCTCGGCCAGCATGCGAACCGGCGAGACCCAGTAGGGGATGCCGAATTTCAGCGAGAAGGCGTCGCTCGATTCCTGGATGAAACCGGTGTCGACCAGCACGTTGCGGTCGCCGCGCCGCAGCAGGACGAAGGAGAAGGGCAGATCGACCTTGCCGTCGTCATACATGCCCGAGACGAGATCCACCCAGGGCTGCTGCCGTGATCGGGCGAACTCGATGACATAGACTTCCCAGGGTTCGTTATCGCTTGTCATCGGTTCCTCCTCAGCGTTCCGCCAGCGAGCGGCCGAGACTGGCCGTGCCCACGGCGATGATCAAAATGGCGCCCTGCAACACATATTGCGAGAAGGTCGGGGCGCCGAAAATGTTGAGGCCGTTGAAGCCGAAGGCGATGATGAGGGCGCCGACCAGCGTCCCAAGCACATGAAATTCGCCGTCGCGCAGCGTTGCCGAACCAAGGAAGACGGCGGCGAAGGCGGTGAGCAGATAGGAGTCGGCCGCACTTGCCGTGCCGCTGCCCAGCCGCGAGGCAAGCAATATCCCGGTGAGTGCCGCGCACATTCCCGAAATGACGAAGCCGAGGATCTTGATGCGGTCGACATTCACTCCGGCAAGGCGGGCGGCAACCGCGTTGCCGCCGACGGCCTGGATCTCCTGGCCGAGCGGTGTCCGCTCGACCAGAAGCCAAAGCCCGCCGAGGACGAGGATCATGACGATGATGTTGTTGGGGATGCCGAACAGCCAGCGGCCAAGCGAGAGCTGGAGGAAGGCCTCCGGCACGCCGGCGACAATGGGAACGCCGGCGGAATAGGCGAAGGCGAGACCCGTCAGGATCGTGCCGACGCCCAGCGTCGCGATGACGGAATTGACCTTGACCTTGGTGACGATGAAGCCGTTGACGAGGCCGATCACCGCGCCCAATGCGATGACGATGACCACGGCAAGCGGGATCGGCAGCTTGTCGTGGACGACAAGCCCGGTGATCAGGATGCCGTGCAGGCTGGCGGCGAAGCCGATGGACAGGTCGAGTTCGCCGACGACCACGGCCAGCGTCAGCCCGCCGGCAATGATCATGGCCAGCGAGGCCTGGTTCAGCACATTGGTGAAATTGTTGACGGTGGGAAAGGCATGCGGCGACAGGATCGAGAAGGCGACGATCATCGCCAGCAGTCCGATGATTGTGCCGTAGCGGGCAAAGATGCCGAGCACCGCCTTGGTTCCGGGCGACAGACGCCGGGCGCTAATCGCAACGTCGCTCATGCCAGATGATCCTCCATCAGTGCTTGCGGGTCGACATAACTTGCCTCGACGATCGCCTTTCGCGACACGGCCGAGCCGGTCAGTTCGCGAACGATGCGGCCTTCCGACATCACCAGCACGCGGTCGCACAGATCGGGCAGTTCGTCCGGTTCCGACGAGATCACCAGAACCGCCATTCCGGAGTCCGCCTGCTGGCGGATCAGCCGGTGGATCTCGGCGCGCGCGCCGATATCGACGCCTCGCGTCGGTTCGTCGAGGATCAACACCTTCGGCTTGCGCTGGAGCCAGCGGCCGATCGCAACCTTCTGCTGATTGCCGCCGCTGAGGCGGCCAACGGGCGTGCTGGCGTTGCGTGCCTTTATCGACAGCGAGCTGATCATCTCACCGGCCATGGAGGTGCGGGCGCGGCGGTTCAGCAGCGGCAGGTATCGGCCGTGCACAATCTTGTCGAGATTGGCGATGCCGAGATTGAAGGCGATGCTCTTGGACAGGAACAGCGCCTCGGCCCGGCGCTCCTCGGGGATCAATCCAAGCCCGGCCCGGACCGCCGCCGCAGGCGAGGCGGGCTGATAGGGCCGGCCCGCCAGCCTCATCTCGCCGCTGTCCGGCCGGTCGGCCCCGAAAAGCAGCCGGGCGAGTTCCGTGCGCCCGGCGCCGACAAGGCCGCCAATGCCCAGCACTTCGCCGGCGTGAAGCTTGAGGCTGACGCCGCGGACCTTCGGCGCCCGCGTCAGCTTGCTGGCTTCCATCACGACATCGCCGCGCGGCCTTGTTGTGGCTGTCCGTTGCGAGTCGCGAATGGCGCCGCCGACAATCGCCTCGACCAGCGCGGCTCGGTTGAGCCCTTTTCCGGCAAGCTCGGCCACGGAGCGACCGTCGCGAAACACCGACACGCGCGAGCACAGGTTCAGGATCTCGTCCAGCCGGTGCGAGATGTAGAGCACCGCCACTCCCGAGGTGGAAAGATCGCGCACGATCGCAAAGAGCCGTTCCGCCTCGCTTGCGGCAAGCGATGCCGTCGGCTCGTCCATGACGATCAGCCGCGCCTCGCGCACCAGGGCGCGGCAGATGTTGATCAGCCATATCTCGGCCGTCGAGAGGCCCTTCACGCTGGCATTGAGCGGCGCCGATATGCCGACGCGCCTGGCGATGGGGGCTACGTCGCGCGCGATCGCCCGCCAGTCGGTCAGCCCGAAGCGCGATTTCTTCGGCACGCCCAGCATGATGTTCTGCAGCACGGTCATGCCCGGCACAAAGGCAAGCTCCTGGTGAATGAAGCTCATGCCGAGTTCGGTCGCCCGCTGCGGCGTGGCGATCTGCTGGCTCTGGCCGTCGATTTCGATACGGCCGGCGTCGGGATGGTTCAGTCCGGCGAGGATGCGGATGAAGGTCGACTTGCCGGCGCCATTGGCGCCGACAAGACCATGGATTTCACCCGGCGCAATGTCGAGCGACACGCCCTTCAGTGCCTGCGCGCCGCCAAAGGCCTTGGTGATATCGTGTGCGACCAGGAACGGAGTTGTCATCGGCGCCGCCTGCTGCGGCGCACCCCTTGTGAACGCCGTCTGCAAACCAAGTCCTACTTTATGGCTTCCGGATGGTCCTTGAGAAAGGCGTCGACGGTTTCCTTGGTCACCAGCACGGCCGGAACTTCGGCAGCCTTGGCTTGCCAAGCGCTGCCGGCGTCCTTGATGTCCTTCAGCATCTTGACCATGTTGTAGCCCTCGGTGAAGCTGTCCTGCCAGGCCGTCGCGGTCATGAAGCCGTTCTTGATGTTCTCCAGCGCCTGGGCATTGCCGTTGATGCCGTAGACCAGCACGTCGTCGCGGCCTTGCGCGCGCAGCGAACCGATGGCGCCGATCGCCGGGTCGTCCCAACATCCCCAGATCGCCAGGTTTTCCTGGCCGGCCGGATGCGAGGCCAGCCAGGCATTGGCGTATTGGGCGCCGTCCTCGAAATAGCCGGGAATGCGCACTTCGTTCTTGGTGACGGTGATGCCGGGGTTCTTGGCGACGATCTCGTCCATGACGACTTCACGGTTCCGGCAGACTTCGCCGGTCCGGTAGGTGAGGGCAAGTATCGAGCCCTTGCCCTCCATTTTCTTGACCATCAGATCGACGACCGGGATTGCCATCGGGCCGCCCGAGCCATTGGTGGCGGCAACCGTCGAGCCAAGCCCGCCGCCCCAGGTCACGACAGGTATTCCAGCGTCGCCGGCAGCAGCCAGGCCGGCGCCGATCGACGAATAGGGAAACACCATGTCGATGATCGCATGCGCCTTGAGCTGCGCGAAATTCTGGATCGCCGAGTTGGCCTGGTCGGCGCTGCCGGCGGCATCGACGACATTGGTCTGCCAGCCAAGCTCGTCGGCGGCCTTCGTGGCGCCCTGGATGTAGCGGACATTGTTCGCTTCGGTGGCGCTGATCGACACGATGCCGAGCAGCGGCTTGTCTTGCGCGGCAGCACCTGAAGTCGCCAGCGAGAGCGCTCCAAGCGCGATGATGTAGGCAATCTTTTTCATGGTTTTCCTCCCTTCGTCCATCTGCCGTCAGAGCCTCATTGACAGCAAACCGTTTCGCTAACGTCCTGCAAAATGCAGCCCAATGCAAGCATGAATCCGCTGGACAGAGCCATTAATCTAAACCAGACTTTAGCGAAACGATTAGCTATCGGGGCGAAATGGCCACCATCAAAGACGTTGCCAGAAAGGCAGGCGTGTCGACCGCGACGGTCTCGGCGGTCATGAACGACACTGCCTTTGTCAGCCCGGAACTGAGGGCCCGCGTCGTCACCGCCATTCGCGAATTGCGCTATGAGCCGTCGCAGGCCGCCCGCAACCTGCGCCGCAACCGCAGCCAGTTGATCGCGCTCGCGGTGGCCGATCTGTCGAACCCGTTCTACGCACGCATCGTCTGGTCGGCGGAGGCGGCGGTCGCGGCATGGGGCTATTCGCTGGTTCTCTTCAACAGCGATGAAAAGCCCGACACCGAGCGGCGCATCCTGTCGCGGATTCGCACCCTTGGTTGCGACGGAATGGTTCTGGTTCCGGTGGGCGCGGCCAATCAATACCAGTCGCATGAGTTCGAGGGCATCGCGACCGTGCTTCTGGGCCGTTCGATCGAAGGCAACAGCGCCGATACGGTGACCATAGACAACCACGCGGCCGGCCGGCAGGCCGTCGACTATCTGCTCGATCTCGGGCATCGCCGCATCGGCTCGGTCACCGGTCCGATGCAATTGTCGACCAGCAAGGGCAGGCTCGACGGCATGATCGACGCGATGGCGGCGCGTGGGCTCGCACCGCAGCCCGGCCATGTCAGGTCCGGCGAGTTTCGCGAGGAAGCGGCCTATTCGGTCGCTCGCGACATGATGGGCTCGCCCGATCGCCCGACCGCGATCTATGTCGCCAATGGCGTCATGGCCATCGGCGTGATGCGCGCCATCGCCGATCTTGGCCTGCGTTGTCCGCAGGACGTCTCGATCGCCTCAACGGACACGGTCGCCGGCGCCGGCGGCTTGAAGCCGCGGCTGACGAGAACCGAGCACCCCATCGCCGACATGACCAACGAAGCGCTGCGCCTGCTCGTGGACCGCATCGAGGAGAGGGGGGCCGAGCCCGTGCGCAACATCATTTTTCAGCCGGCGCTGATCGTCGGCGAAAGCTGCATGCCGTTGCGCGGGGATGCCGGCTGAGCGGCAGGCTCACTCGGTTTCAGTGACATTCAAACAGTATACATTATAGGCTTAAAATACATTGCCAGACGATCAAACATGTGCTCCACTTCGCCTTGGAGCATAGGCTGGCAGGGCAAATTCTGTCGATATGTGGCTGCCTTTCAACGGATGAGCCCGAGAACACAGCCGTAATCATATACGAAATCTTCGCATGGGAAGGCGTGGATGACGAAACCGATAGAGTTCAAACGGGTTGGCGAGGGCAATCTGCGTGCCCAGGTCTATCAGCAGATCCGCCTGACGATACAGCGCGGCGAACTGGCGCCCGGCCGGAAGCTCGTCGACGTCGATATTGCCGCCCAGCTCGGCATCTCCAGAATGCCCGTCCGCGACGCGTTGATGCAGTTGGTGCATGAAGGTTATCTGGTCGGCACGACACGCGGCTTCACATTGCCCACGCTTACCGCCACGGATGTCGCCAACATTTTCGAGGTCCGCCGCCTGCTCGAACCGCGGGCCGCCGCGCATGCCGCACGCACACTGGACGCCGCTGGCCTCGAGACGCTGACAGCCGCGCTTCAGGAGGCAGAGGCAGCGGCCGCCGCCGGCGATGCGGACCACTTTTTCCAGGCCAATTCGGCATTCAGGAACTGCTGGCTCGGCGCCGTCGAGAACGATCGCCTTTCACAAACGATTGCCCGCTTCGCCGACCACGTCCTCGTCGTCCGGTTAAAGACGCTATCGCACCAGCCGACGCAGGCCGTCATCGTGGCCGGCATGCGCGCAATCCACGAGGCGTTCGTCAAGCGCGACGCCGTCGCGGCCTACGACCGCATGACCCACTTCATTCAGAACGCCGAGGAGCGGTTCATGAGGCTGAGCCCACCGTTGCAGCATTCCAACGATGAGGGTGAGAATATCCCGCTGCAGGAAAGATCATGATCAGAAAGCAGCATCCGCTGAAAGGACCGAACAGGTTCAAGCTCGGCGTCTTCTCGATGAACGCCGATGGCGGCCTGGCAATGACCACCGTTCCCGAGCGCTGGCGCGCCCGCTGGGAAGACAACCTCAATTCCGCCGGCATCGCCGATCGCGCCGGCCTGGAGTTCCTGCTGCCGATCGCGCGCTGGCGCGGTTTCGGCGGTCTCACGCATGTGCGCGAATGGTCGTTCGAGACCTTCACCTGGGCGGCGGGTCTTGCCGTCGCCACGGAGAACATCGGTCTATTCATGACGGTGCATGTGCCGCTGGTTCATCCGCTGCAGGCCGCAAAAGCGCTGGCGACGGTCGACCACATCTCCAACGGGCGTGCCGGCTTGAACATTGTCTGCGGCTGGAACCCGGACGAGTTCGCCATGTTCGGGCAGACGGTCGGCGATCGGACCTACGATCAGGCGGAAGAATGGATCAACATCATCGAGCGTGCCTACCAATCCAGGGAGGCGTTCGATTTTGCCGGCGAATTCTACGACCTGAAGGGGGTCGTCAGCCGTCCGCCAAGCCTGCAGGCGCCACGCCCGGTGACCATGAACGCCGCCTTCGGCGCGCCGGGGCGCAACTATGCGGCGCGTCACTGCGACTATTTGTTTTCGACTTTTTCCGAAATTGCCGATGGCCGCGCGCATGTGGTCGACATCACCAACCGCGCCGCCGAGGTCGGACGCGAGGTCGGCGTCTACACTGTCTGCCACGTCGTCTGCCGGGAGACCCAGCAGGAAGCCGAGGACTATTACCAGCACTACGCGCTGGAATGCGCGGACCAGGGCGCGGTCGACGAGCATATGCGCAAGAAGAAGGAATTCGCTAACTCGCATGACGCAAAGGCCTTCACCGATTATCGGCAAAGGTTCGCCGGCGGCGCCGGAACGTTCCCGCTCATCGGCACGCCGGAAAAGATCGTCGACGATCTCACCGAGATCATGGACCAGGGATATTCCGGCGCAGCCCTCACATTCGTCAACTACACCTACGAATTGCCCTTCTTCTGCGACCGCGTGCTGCCGCTGATGCGCCAGGCCGGGCTTCGCGTAAACTGATGCCGGCGGCCGCCATTCCGACGACATGGGTGCATGGGCACGACGCCATCAATCCGCGCGCCTTCAAGCAAGCGATGCGAGCCGTGGCGGGGTCGGTCGCCATCCTCGCTTCGGAGCATGACGAGATAGGCTTTTGCGGCATCACGGCGACGGCTATCTGCTCGTTCAGCGCCGAGCCGCCTTCGCTTCTGGCTTGCGTGAATCGCAGCAGCACCTTTGCCTCGGCCATTCGCGAAGGCTTGCCGTTTTCCGTCAATCTTCCTGCCGGCGACCAGGAGAATGTCGCGCGTGCTTTTGGTGGCATGACCAGAGCCAGGGGCGTCGCGCGGTTCTCGTCCGGATCATGGGTGCGCGGCGAAACCGGCGCGCCCTTGCTTGTCGGCGCGCGGGCAATGTTCGAATGCCGGGTGGCCGAACTCATCGTGCGGGCGTCGCATATGATTGTGATCGGCATCGTCTCGGGGGTCGCGCTGGATCGCGCTGACCGGTCGCCGGTCTTCTACGCGCATGGACGATTCCTGACGGTAGGAGATGATGCCAACTAATTGCCGTACACGTGGCGGCGCAGCGATTGAAATTTCAGATCGGCCTGATCGTGGGCCCAACATAAGCGAAGTGATCTATCAGAGGGAGTACGGCAATGCGCATTTGGAAGACATTTGTTCTGGCTGCACTCATGTCGGGTGTAGCGGGTATCGCCACGGCCGAAGAGGTTGTCCTTAACGCCGTGCATTTTACGCCAACGCAGAACGGCTACGCACAGAGTTTCCTGAAGTTCGTTCAAAAGGTGAACGAAAAGGGCAAAGGCGTGGTTCAGATCAATGTGCGTGGCGGGCCGGAGGTCGTTCCGCCTATTCAGCAGGGCGCGGCGCTCAGGAGTGGCCTGATCGACATGATCGACACACCGGCAGGGCAATTCCTGGAGCTCGTTCCGGAAGGCGAGGTTTTTTCCGCATCGACGAAAACGCCTTGGGAAGTCCGCGAAAATGGCGGTTGGGATTTCATCAGTGGAATCTTCGAGAAGAAGGCCAATGCCCATCTGCTGGCGCATGTCGACGCGGGCTCGGGCTTCAACATCTTCACCATCGACGAACCAAAGCTCAACGACGAAGGCAGCATCGACTGGAGCAGTCTGAAAATCCGCTCGTCGCCGCTTTATCGCGACTTCCTGGAATCCCTGGGCGCAGCCGTGATCGTGCAAGCCCCCGGGGACGTCTACACCTCGCTCGAGCGCGGCGTCGTCAATGCCAACGCCTACACCGTATTTGGCTATGCGTCCTTCGGCTGGGACAAATTCACCAAATACCGCATCGACCCGCAATTCTTCAAAACCGATGTGCTGGTCTCGATCAACAAGGCGAAATGGGACGCGTTGTCGCCCGAGGCGCAGAAGCTGCTTGCCGACACGGCCGTCGAATACGAGCGCGCGAGCTACGACGCCAATCTTGCCGAGTCTGAAAAGCAGGCACAGGCGATGATCGACGGTGGGCAGAAGGTGGTCAGCTTGACCGGCGCCGGCCGCGACAAATTCCTGGCAGCTGCCGCGCAGGCGAGTTGGGCGAGAATGACCAAACGCGATCCCAGCAACATCGAACAGTTGAAGAAATTCTTTCAATAGCCCGATGGAGGGCGCTCGCGCGCCCTCCCAAGGACAGGCATGAGGGCCGTCGGGAATGGACAAGTTGTTTGCAGCGATCGGGAAGCTGAGCCTTGCGCTGGCCGCGGTGGCGAAAGTGGTGCTTGGTCTCATCATTGTCGCGGTGGTGGCTGACGTATGCGTCCGCAATCTGGGCCTGAAACCGCTTGCCTGGGCGGTGTCCGCGACGGAATATGGTCTGCTCTACGCGGCATTTCTGCCGATGCCCTGGCTGGTCCACAGCAAGGGCCATGTCTTCGTCGAGTTCCTGCGCAAGGCGCTGCCTGTGCGGGCTCGGGCGGTGCTTGAAAAACTGGTCTATCTCGCCTGCATCGGTGTCAGCCTCTACCTTGGCAGCGTCGCACTCGCTTCCCTGATAGGCGCCGTGTCGGGCGGCGAATATGAGACGCGCAGCTTCGACATGCCGAAATGGCTGGTCTTTCTGCCTATCATGCTCGCCTTCTACCTCTCGGCGCTGGAATGGCTCAGATATCTGCTGGGTCGTGACACGCTGTACACGCTCGATCCTCTGGAAATGGAAGGGCTCTGACCGGTGGCCTGGCTGTTTCCATTCGCCGTGCTCGTTGGCACCATCCTTGTGTTGATGGGCCTTGGGCTGCCGGTCGCCTTCGCGTTCTTCGTCACCAATGTGATCGGGCTGTATTTGTTCTTCGGCGGTTCGGTCGGCGTGACGCAGATGGTCGCCAACTTCTCCGACGCCGTCTCGACCTATGCGCTTGCGCCGCTGCCGATGTTCCTCGTCATGGGCAGCCTGTTCTTCCGCTCGGGCCTCGGCGAGAAGGTCATCTACGCGCTCGACCTGTGCATCGGCAATCTGCGGGGACGCCTTGCCTATGTCGTGCTCGCCGCCGGCACGATCTTCTCTGCGCTTTCAGGCTCGAGCCTCGCCAATACCGGCATGATGGGCTCACTGATGGTGCCCGAGATGCTGAAGCGGGGCTACAAGCCGCACATGGCCTACGGACCGGTGCTTGGCGCCGGAAGCCTTGCCGTCATCATCCCGCCGTCCTCGCTGGCTGTCTTGCTTGGCTCGCTGGCCCAGATCGACGTTGGCGCACTTCTCATAGCCGGTGCTCTGCCTGGACTGCTTCTCGTTGTCATGTACGCGGCGCTGATATTCGCACAGACGAAGATCGACCCGGATGCCGCTCCGCACTATCCGGTGCCCGCCGTTCGTGCGGCCGAGAAGGTGAGGGCGGTCGCCGTCAACATCATTCCGATGAGCGTCATCGTGTTCATGGTGGTCGGCACGATCATCCTTGGAATAGCGACGCCGACGGAGTCGGCAGGGCTCGGATGTGCCGCCGTCTTCGCGCTGTTGTTTGTCTACCGAAGGTTCAGCTGGTCGGTTGTCTGGAAGTCGCTGGATGATGCGATGAAGGTCACGGGCATGACCTTCCTGATCATCTCGGCTTCGACGACGTTCTCGCAGATATTCGCCTTCTCCGGCGCGTCGAACGGTTTTATCCAGTTCATCGTGGGCTACGACCTTGGACCGTATCCCATGCTGCTCATGATGGTGCTCGTCATCCTGCTGCTCGGCATGTTCATGGATCAGGTCTCGATGATGCTGATCACGCTGCCGATCTTCCTGCCGATCGCCCAGCAATTCGGCTACGATCCTGTTTGGTTCGGGCTGATCCTGCTGCTTGCCTACGAGGTCGGCTTCACCACGCCACCGTTTGGTCTGCTGCTGTTCATCATGATCGGTGTTGCACCGAAAGGCACGTCGCTCAAAACGGTTGCACTGTCCGCGGCGCCCTACATCGCGCTGACGCTTCTGCTGATCCTGCTGATTGTCCTCTTTCCGCAGATCGCCCTCTTCCTTCCGAATTTGATCTAGCCGAACCCAGCAGGTGGTCCAGATGCGCTTTGCCTATCTCGCTTTCTTCCACGATGACCGCCAGGAAAACCTGTCCATCGCCGGTGAAGACGTCGACGCCGTGCGGGGCGTAATCGCCACAACGCCAGGTCTTGCGCTTGCAAACATCTACCTGCCTGAAGTGGCGACGGACTTGTTCAACAAGGATGGTCCGCCGCCGGTCTTTGGCTTCCAGCTCTATTTCGACGAGTTGGCGGAGATGGAGGCGGCGCTCGCGCCGTCCGGCCATCTGCAGGCGCTTGCCGCACCGGGTATGCTGTCGAGCATTGCCGGTTCGAGGCCAACCCAGCAGGCAATGTGCGTGCGTCCGTTCCCCATCGATGACGCTGGCGTCAAGACGTCTGGACTGCCCTGCAGTTACCTTGTCCACTATCCCGGGCCAGCCGAAGACATGAATAGCTGGCTCTACCACTATGTGACGCATCATCCGCAGTTGATGCGATGCTTCCCCGGCATTCGCCACATCGAGGTTCTGTCGCGGCTGGATTGGTGCGGCTCGCTGCCCTGGCCGCGGGTCGACCATATGCAGCGCAACCGGGTCATGTTCGACAGTCCCGCGGCGCTGACGCACGCGCTGCAATCGCCGGCGCGGCTGGAGATGCGCGCCGACTACAAGACCTTCCCGCCCTTTTCAGGCGGCAGCCGGCACTTTCCGATGTCGACGGAAGCCGTGCATCCTTTGCCGCGGACCACTGGCAAATAACGCGAGCAGTTCGCCGACGCTGAAAAAATCTCTGGAGTTTTCATGTACGACTTTCGGAAAAGATGTGTCTCGCTCGATCGCCTCATCGGCACCTTCTGCGCCATCCCGCATCCGGTGGCGGTCGAAGTGGCGGCTGCAAGCGGGATCGATTTCCTGTGCATCGACTGGGAGCATTCGCAGATTGGCCGCGAGCGGCTTGAGGATCTGGTCCGCGCCGCCGACGTCCATCGGATTCCCGCGATGGTGCGTGTGCCCGGCCACACGCCGGAGTGGATCGCGGCCGCGCTCGACGCCGGCGCGTCAGGCGTCCTGGTGCCGCGTGTCTCGACGACCGAGCAAGCGCGCATGGCGGTCATGGCTTGCCGTTACCCGCCTGTCGGTGCACGCGGCGTCGGTCCAGGTCGCGCCGCTGGTTATGGGTACAGGATTCCAGACTACCTCAAGTCGGCCAACGATGTCCTGGCGGTCGCCATCCAGGTCGAGACCGCCGAGGGCCTCGCCAACATCGACGACATAGTCCAGGTAGACGGCGTCGACGTGATCTTCATTGGCCCCGGCGACCTGTCGGTCTCGATCGATGCCATGGGGCCAGCCGGTCAGGACAAGCTCGATGCAGCGATCGTCAGGATCGCGGCTGCTGCGCGCGCGGCCCACAAGGCCGTCGGTATCTTTCGCCCCTCGGCGGATGATGTCGGCAAATGGTCGAAGCACGGCATCAGCTTCTACATGCTGGCCAGCGACACGATGTTTCTTGGCGCCGGCCTTGCCGCCGGTGCCGCCGCCGCGCGCAGCGCCTGATTGCAAGAGATTGGCATGAAGATAATCAAGACCGACGGCGTGTTGTCAGTCGAGGCAGAGCAGCTGCGCTACCTCGACGGCTTGAACGCCGAGTTCGTCGAAAAGACGCTTCTCACAGAGGATGCCCTGATCGAACAATGCCGTGACGCCGATGCCTTGATGATATTGCGGGAGCCGATCACGGCTCGCGTGCTGGCGGAACTGAAGAACCTGAAGGTGATCGGACGGTTCGGCGTCGGTCTCGACTCGATCGACGTCGAAGCTGCCACCCGTGCCGGGGTTCAGGTAACTTATGTGCCGGACGCCAATCTGGTGGAGGTCAGCACGCATGCCATGGCCCTGATCCTGGCCCTGACGCGCAGGCTGAAGCAGTTCGACGGCGCAGTACGCGCCGGCCGCTGGGCTGCAATGGCCGACGGCGCCGGCATCACGCGGCCAGACAGGCAGGTTCTCGGCCTGATCGGCTTCGGCCAGATCGGACGCCTGACTGCCGAGCGGGGGCGGGTCTTCGGCTTTCATGTCATCGCCCACGACCCGCATATGCCGGCGGAGCGCATAACGGCCGGCGGTGCTGAACCGGTCGGTTTCGACGAGCTGCTTGCCAGGGCCGACATCGTCTCGCTGCATGTTCCCGCAACACCGGAAACCAGAAACATCATGTCGGCTGATGCCCTGTCGCGCATGAAGCAAGGGGCGATACTCATCAACGTGTCCCGTGGCGGCCTCGTCGATGAGGTCGCGCTGGCGGATTTGATCCGGCGTCGCCATTTGGCAGGCGCCGGCATCGACACATTCGAGCAGGAGCCGCCTTCGCCCGACAATCCGCTGCTGGCGCTGGACACCGTCCTGGTCAGTCCACACGCGGCGCACTACTCGACCCAGTCCTACGCCGAGGTTCGCAACAAGGTGTTTGCCGATGTCGCATCGGTCCTGCGCGGCGGCAAGCCGATATATCCGGTCAACCGGGTATGACTGTCCGTTGAAGAGAGCCGATACGGCCTATTCGGTCGCCCGCATCATTTTTCAACCGGCGCTGATCGTCGGCGAAAGCTGCATGCCATTGCGCGGGAATGCCGGCTGAGCGGCAGGCTCACTCGGTTTCGGTGGCCAATGTGCGGATATCCGTCAGCACGAGGTCGGGATCGAGGAAGTCCATGCTATAGATGTTGCGGACCAGGCCTGCCTCGTCGATCAGGAAGACGCGAAGGATATGGCTGAGGCCTCCGGTCGGATCCTGTGGATCGGGATCCGGCGCAACCGCCTGGTCGTAGGCCGCAAGGATCGGGCGAAGTGCTGCCTGGCCGGGCGCGGTCACGAAGAGCCATTGCGATCCGCCGTCACCGGGATCGCGCCAGAGCGTGCCATAGTCGGCCATGACAGCGGGCGTGTCGTGGTCCGGGTCGAAGCTCATCGAGACGAGGCGCACCCGGCGGTTGAGCTCGGGATAATGGCGCACAAGCGCGCGCAATTGCGCCAGCTGCGCCGTGGCGACCGGACAGATGTCGGCGCAGCGTGTGTAGATGAAGGAGAATACGGTGATGTGGCCGCGCAGCAGCTTGGCCAAGTCGGCGCTTCCGCCCTTTTCCGTCAGCACCGGGCCGCCTGCCGCTGTTCGGATCGGCGGCAGGTGGTAGGAGCCGGGCTGCGGCAGCGCGAAAGCGTAGGCCGATACCGGACCCGACGGCGCGGCCTCGGCACCATGATTGCTGCCGTGGGCCAGGGCAGCGCCGCCGAAGCCGATGCCGGCAAGGATTGCGAAAGTGAACGACAGGTGGCGCATCGGCTCTGTCCTCCGAGGCCTGTTGTCACTTGGCGTAGAGACTGGCGGCGCCGAAGGCCATCATATGCGGCCGGCCGAGCTTTTCCCCGGTGAAGTCGATTTCGAAGCGCGGCGTCAATTCCTTGCCGTTCCAGGCATAGGCCTTCAGGAACTGCTCGTTGGCGTCGCCGGCCTTGTCCCAGTTGGCGAGCAGCGAGCTGGTATAGTAGATGCGCTCGCCATCCCAGCTCTGCGAGACCATGTTGAGTTGCTCGCCGATCTTCTTCTCGTAGATCTGCCTGGGGTGGTGCGGATCGGAGACGTCGAAGACCCTGGTCATGCCGTCCATGAAAGTGTCGGCGAACAGCGTCTTGTCGTCGGCGCTCAGGCTGATGTCGACGGGGATCGGCAGCTTGGCGGGATCGCCGATGTCGGCCACTGCCTTGGCCTGCCATTCGCCCTTCTCGTCCTCGTGGACCAGCCAGAGTTTCGAGGTAAGCGCGGTCGAGGTGAAGGCATAGGCATGGTCCTTGCCCTGGGCCCAGCGTATTTCGAGCGGCACGCCCGGCACCTGGAAAACCTTCTTCGGCGTGCGGGCATGGAAATCCCAGATGATCATGGAATTGCCGAACTTCTTCATCGCCTCGGCGTCGCCCGCAACCTCGCCGAAGGGACGCATATAATTCTCGCGCCCGGCGAAGGACGAGGTCAGCATGACGTTCTTGCGCGGCAGGACGCGCGCATCATAGCCGTAGCCGTCGGCAAACTCGCCGCCAGGGATATCCTTCGCCTCCTTCGCCGTCGGCAGCCAATGGGTGGCGATGTATTCGCCTTCGTTGGAGAACTCGACGAGCGCAGTGCGGCCGGTGCCGTCCTTGTTGGAGAGCGCCGGGATCATCATGCGTCCAGGCAGCGCATAGGCGCCGTGCGGACCGACGACGCCACCGGTCTTCTGCTCGAAATCGGCAATCGTCTTGACCAGCTTCGGGTTGGCCGGGTCGCTTGCGACGTCGAAGACGAAGATCGTGTTGCTGTCGAGCCCCGTCGCCCAGAACTGGCGGCGGTCATCGGTGAAGCCGCCATGGTGCGCCTCGTTGCGGCTGCCGATGGAATCGGTATCGATGACTTTGCCTGATGTCGGCGAGTTGTCTCGCGCATCCACGGTGACGAGCTTGTCGGAGCCGTCGCCCATCCCCTCGACGCCGAGTGTCCAGACATAGACATAGTCTTCGTGACCGGTGATCTTCGGCATATAGGGCGAGAGGCACGTCTCGTCGGCAGCTGCGGGCAGGGCCACCGTGGCAGCCAGCAAGGCTGCAAGTCCACGAGATGTCCACAAACCGGCGCCCGGGCGGCAACTGAGGACCGGCGCAGCCAGGCGAGCAAGGAAGCGGGTGATCGCTGGAGGTGTCGCGCGGATTGAGGCGCTTCTCAGCAAATTTGCCTGATTTGCATAAAAGGATATGTCGAGCGAGCCGTCCTCGCGGCGGCGAACGTCAATCGGATCCGGACTTGTCATCGCGGCAGCCCCCCTGAACAATAGTCTGTGTCGGCAAGATGCCCGACCAGGGCGGACGGCGCTTGAGCAAAGCCCTACCAAACCCTTGTCTTATTCCTGTATCTTCCTGTCCAAGCGTGAGCCGTTCGCGGCCACATCGTGAGTTGCGGCCATGCGTTACCGTTTCGGAAATTGCGAACTCGCCCCGAGCAGCCACGAGCTGATCGTGGACGGCAAGCCACGACCGGTGGAACCCCAGGTCTTCGACTTGCTGCATCTTCTCATCAAGAAGTCCGAGCAGCTCGTGACCTATGACGAACTGATCGCGGAGATCTGGAATGGCCGTATCGTCTCGGATTCGGCGATCAGCGCCCGGCTCAGCGCCGCCCGCGCCGCAATCGGCGATGACGGCGCAAGGCAGGAATTCATCAAGACCGTGGCACGGCGCGGCGTTCGTTTTGTCGGCAATGTGGAAACCGTCGGGGAGGTGCTGAAGCCAGACCATTCTCGCAGCGAAAAAACCGAGGCAGACCACCAGCGCGTGAAATTCTGCAATTCGCGCGACGGCACCCGCATCGCCTATGCGACGACCGGTTCTGGACAGGCTCTCGTCAAGGCGGGACATTGGCTCACCCATCTCGACTATGACTGGCGAAGCCCGATCTGGCGGCCGTTCCTCAACGAACTGAACCGGCATATGCGGGTCACCCGGTACGACCAGCGCGGCAACGGGCTCTCCGACTGGAACGTCGAGGACTTCTCGCTGGAGAGCTTTGTCGAGGACCTGGAAGCCGTTGTCGATGCCGCCGGACTGGAGAGGTTCGCGCTCTACGGCACCTCGCAAGGGGCTGCGATCGCCATTGCCTATGCTTGCCGGCATCCGGACCGGGTGAGCCATCTCATCTTGCATGGCGGCTACCAGAAAGGACGGCTTGTCAGGACTTCAGCCAGCGAACGCGCTGAGGGCGAAGCGATATTGACCCTTATCCGTTACGGCTGGGGCCGTCCCGGCAGCCCTTTCATCAAGGCGTTTTCGTCGATGTTCATTCCGGACGGCACACGCCAGGAGATCGACTCGCTGGCGGAACTGCAGAAGTTGACCACGTCGCCCGAAAACGCCGCTCGCCTCAGGGAGGCGGTCGACCGCTTCGATGTCAGCGGTCTTCTACGACAAGTAGCGTGCCCGACGCTCGTCCTGCATTCGCGCGACGATGGCGTCCATCCGATGGATCAAGGCCGGAAACTCGCTGCGGGCATTAGCGGCGCCGAGTTCGTGATGCTGGAAAGCGCCAATCATGTGATTCTTCAACACGAGCCTGCGTGGAGCGTGCTGTTCAACACGATGATGAGATTTGTCGGGTCGACCAAAGATCGGACATGAGCATCACTCCATCGTCTTCCCGCCGCCGGAGCTACCATGCGCCGATGGCAACGATCACGATGGCAACGGCTAAAGGCCGTGCTTGTTCGGCGCGTCGTTTTCATCGGGATTGGGGACGGGGTCTTCGTCCGGAAGCCTCTCCGGATCCGGTTCACGCATCGGCTTCGGTTCGGGAAGCGGCGGTGGTGTTGGCACCGGCGCAGGCGTTGGTTCGGGAGTGGGAAGAATGGCCATGGGTGATTTCCTTCCGCTCGGCGCTCTCTGCCTTGGCGCGTCATCGACGTCGGCAGAATGCGAATTTTCGGATTCGCCACACCAGGTTTTCGCTCTACCGCTGATGCAGCAGAACGACCACGCCTGCCTATGGTTCCGCTGTGAGCCACTGACGATCCTGCAGGGATTGGGCGCGCTCGTGGCAAGATGGCAACCTCAGAAAAGTGTGATCGAAAAGTCCGTGCATGCGGGCCTTGCCGACCTCACGCAGCGCCATAATTCCATTGAGGGCCGGGGCAAATTCACCTGCTGAATAGGAGGCGGCCGTGAAGCACCAGACACTTGACCAACTGCATGCCGTTGCCGACGTTCACGCTGAAGCAACATATCTCGTGGAGACCAGGAGCCAACGTCTCGAACGCTGGGCGAAGCTTCTGGAGCAAAATCCCGATCGGCGCCTGGAAGCGCTCCCGGGCACCGAATACAAACCCGCTGAAATACGCGAAATGATGCGATACGACGGCTCGCCGATCACTGTGGCCTTCGACGATCCGATTTTTCGCGCGCAAGGCTTGAAGGATGACACCTACGGTGAAGCCAGGCGCTTCTTCGAGCTGACAGACTGGCAGTTGCACGACATCGTCTGCCATTGCCATGTCGGGGCCACGATAAGAGCGCGATGGGCTGCCTCTCGCGTTCGGGCGGCAATGTCCGAGAGGCATGGCTTCCTTGCCTGGTTGCGGGGAACGTTCGCGTATTGAGGCGGGGGTTGCACACGCAGCGGACATTGGCGCTGTGTGCGGCGGTTGATTTGTTGGACGATAGAGGCGGCGAGATGATTTCACCGCCTCTTGAGCTTGCTGCGTGCCCTGCTAGCCGATGATCCTGAATCCGTCGCGCTCCCGGCCGGGATCGATGTCCTGGAATGTCACGCTGGAGACCGACGCCCCGCGCGGCCCTCTCCAGAACCGGTTCATCATCGTCGAAACCGCGCCCTCGGCCCCGACGATCAGGGCTGCTACGGATCCGTCGTCTTCATTGCGGACCCATCCGGCAAGGCCGAGCCTTTCGGCCTCGTTGCGTGTCCATGCACGAAAGGAGACGCCTTGCACCCTTCCGCCGATCCTGACGCTGATTGCCTTGCGCCCTTCGCCCATGGCCGCCTCCGTGCGGACGGGTCAAGTCGAGTGCCCAGTCCACCCGGATCGCATATCACGTCGTTGTCTGGATGATCAGCGTCAAGGTGCCGTCGCCGTCGACGTTGGCAGCGACAACCTGCGAAGAGTTGAGCCCGTTAGCCGCCAGCGCCGACGTCGCCTGCGGCGATGCGTCGATCGAGCTTTGCAGGACATGCAAATCCTCGGCGCTGGTCTGGGTAATCACCGCCTCTGCCTGCGTCTTGAGATCCGGCGGCAGATCCTCGAGAGCGATGATCGCGACACCGGTAAAATTCTGATCGGAAAAACCTTGGTCAGGCGGTATTTCGCCAGGCGGCGTCTGATCAGGCACGATTCCTTGGGCCGGGGGGTCGATTTGCGGGAGCGGGTCGAGGGATTGCGCGTGGATCGGCTGCGCCAGGGCCAGTCCCGAAAGGGCGGCGATCATCGTCAACATGCGCATGACCTTTCCTTCCGTTTTGCTCGAGGAGGACCATCTTGGTGACCACACAACCACCGCGCCGGACTATGGTTCCCCTCCGTCGCGGAAAAGGCCGTCAGGGCTCTGCCATAATGGGCATGGCAGTCATGTGCCGCTCGATTGACTGCGGGCGACTTCGGGGGTGACGGGGGCAGGTGACGACGGTCTGAACCAGCGGCAGGTGAAATCCTGATTCAAAGCGGCGCTGCAAGCTGTTGAAATTGCTGGCGATGCAGGCGTTCCAGCCTCAAGCCGCGACGAATTCCTTGTGGGCGCGCAGGAAGCGCAGGAAATCCTCGCCACCGAGGATCAGGTCTCGCTCCATCGCAGTACGGGCCTTGGCGGAATCCTTGTCCCGTAGCCCCTCGATCACCCGCTCGTGCTCGGCCGCGCCGACATATTTGTGCTCGCCTTCGTTGAAGAAGACGGTGAGCATCGGCCCCATCGAGACCCACAGGCTCTCGATGTGGGCGACCAGCATTTCCATGCGGGAAAGCCGGTAGACGGTGAAATGGAAGTCCCTGTTGTAGCGGAATGACTGGTCGGGGTCGCCGGCCCGGTCGGCCTTCTCGAAGAGTTTTTGGATGCCGGTAAGCTTGTCTACATCCTCAGGGGTGGCGTGCTCGGCGGCAAGGCCGGCCGCCAGGCCCTCCAGCGAGAGCCGGATGGTGCGCACTTCCATATAGCGCGCCAGCGTCAGGGCGGGAACGGTGACGAAACGGCCCGAGCGCAGTTCGAGGCCGCGTTCGCTGACCAGCCGCAGGCAAGCCTCGCGGGCAGGGGTGACGCTGGTGCCGAGCCGGTCGGCCAGATCCTGCATCACCAGCCTCTGGCCGGGCCGGAACTGGCCCGCGATCAATCCCTCGCGAAGCGCAACATAGGCGCGCGCCGAAAGATTGCCCTGTTCGAGCGGCTGAATGTTCACGGCGTCGTTCTCCTCGACATCCTTGTTTTAGGCATCGGCACTGATTCGACAAGATACAGCCAATAGACGCGTTTTTCCTTTTGTTTATGCGAGCAAAGACTGTGCAACGCTTTCGATGCCGGCGGCGTCGAGTTGATAGTGCCTGTAGAGATGGGTCGGCGGTGCGATCAGGCTGAACTCGTCCTTGATGCCATGGCGCACAAGCCGTGCGCCGCCGCCTTCCTCGGCCATCACTTCAGCGACCGCGCCGCCGAGACCGCCCAGCACATTGTGTTCCTCGACCGTGAGCACGATGCGCGATTTGCGCGCTGCCGCCATGACCGCCTCGCGGTCGAGCGGCTTGATCGTATGCATGTCGATCAGGCCGACGGAATGGCCCTTTTTGTTCAAAGCTTCCATCGCCGCTTTGGCCGGATGGACCGGCATGCCGCAGGCGATGATGGTGAGATCGGCGCCGATGCCGTGGACGACGGCCTTGCCGAATTCGAACGGCGCGTCATCGGCGTAGAGGACCGGATCATGGCCGCGCGCGATGCGGAAATAGATCGGCTGCGGATGATTGACCGAAGCGCGCAGCGCGGCCGCGAATTGCGGTCCGTCGGCGGGCGACACCACGGTCAGGTCGGCGATCGAGCGCATGATGGCGATGTCCTCAGTGGCGTGGTGCGAGGTGCCGTAGAAGCCGAGCGAGATGCCGGTGTGGTGGCCGATCAGGCGGACCGGCTGCGCGCAATAGGCGACATCCATGCGGATCTGTTCGCAGCAGAGCAGCGCCAGGAAGGAGGCGAAGGTCGCGACATAGGGCATGACGCCAGTCGTGGCCATGCCGGCCGCGGCCGAGACCATGTTCTGCTCGGAAATGCCGAACTGGGTGAAGCGCTCGGGAAAGCGCCGGGCAAAGCCGATCAGGCCGTTAGAGTGCTGCAAGTCGGCGGTGCCGGCGACCACCGGATGGCCGGCCTCCGCCAGCTCGATTAGCGTGTTGGCGAGGGTGGCAAGTGAGGGCGCGCGTTTGTTGAGCTCGCGATATTGCCAGGACTCCGGGTTGAGGGCGCGGTTCATTGCGCACCAGCCAGGATCGCTTCGCGTGCAAGCGCCTCGTCCTCGGGCGCGAGATAGCCAAGATGCCAGCCGGGCTCGGTCTCCATGTAGTCGATGCCCTTACCCTTGACGGTCCTGGCGATGATGCAGCACGGTTTTTCACGCGCGCTGTCGGCTTTTACGGCGCGTAGCAAATTGGCGAGTGCTGCGACGTCGTGGCCGTCGACCTCATGCACGTCCCAGCCGAAGGCGCGCCATTTCTCATCGAGCGGCTCGATCGCCACCACATCGTCGACCTTGCCGTCGAGCTGGTAGCCGTTGCGGTCGATGATGGCGACGAGCTTGCTCAGACGATGGCTGGCGGCACTCAGCGCTGCCTCCCATACCTGTCCTTCCTGCATCTCGCCGTCGCCGAGCAGGACGAAGACATTGAAGTCCTGGTTCTGGAAGCGGCCGCCCAAAGCCATGCCGACGCCATTCGACAGCGCATGGCCGATCGAGCCCGAACTGAAGTCGACGCCCGGCACCTTGCGCATGTCGGGATGATCGCCGAGCGGGCTGCCGAGCCGTGTGTAATCGTCGAGCCAGGATTTGTCGAAGTAGCCGAGATCGGCAAGGATCGGAAACTGGCCGACGGCGGCATGGCCCTTGCCCATCAGGAAACGGTCGCGGTCGGGCCAGGCCGGTTCGCCCTGCCTGAGCTTCATCGTGTCGTAGTAGAGGACCGAAAAGATCTCGGCGCAGGAGAACACCGACGAATAATGGCCGACCTTGGCGATCGAGATCAGGCGGATCGTCTCGAGCCGTACGAAGCGTGCCCGCTCGCGCAGACGCGCCGCCTGTTCGTCCGAGATCCGGCCGCCCGGACTGTTGCTCGGCCACCGGTTTGCGCCTGATGACGCCATGCCTTGTCTCCTCCTGATTGAATCCGATACTCGACAACTTATAAGTTATAAGATACTGAGTGGACCCGCAACTTAATTCGTCTGCCGCAGGACTGAGGACATGCTCCACAATTCGGCCCGCGCCATCGACATGAGCCTGCATCTGCATTCGCAGACCGATCCGCGGCGGCATGAACAGGAGGGCCCCTTCGTCATTTCGAGCGGCGATGGCGTGCATGTCCACGACGACACCGGAAAGCGCTATATCGAAGGCATGGCGGGCCTGTGGACCGCATCGCTTGGCTTCAACGACGCCAGGCTTGCAGCGGCTGCCGGCGCCCAGTTCGCCAGGCTGGCAAACTATCACACCTTCAACCATCGCTCGAACGAAGCTTGCATCGACCTGATGGAGCAGATCGCGGCGATTTCGCCGCTGGCGCCGTGCAAGATCTTCTTCGCCAATTCCGGTTCCGAGGCGAATGATTCCATGATCCGGCTGGCCTGGTATTATCAGGCGGCGCGCGGCATGCCGCACAAGCGACGCATCATCAGCCGTCAGGGCGCGTTCCATGGCAGCACCGTGATGGGCGCGCTGCTCAGCGGCCTGCCGCATATGCATCGCTCATTTGGCACGAACAGCGACGATATCCTCTATGCCACCAAGCCGCATCTTTATCGGGAAGGACATGAAGGCGAGAGCGAGGACGACTTTGCCGATCGCCTGATCCACGAGCTGGAGGCGATGATCCTCAAGGCCGGCCCTGACACCATCGCCGCCATGATCGCCGAACCTGTCATGGCGGCGGGCGGTGTCATCGTGCCGCCGCGAGACTATTTTGCCAGGCTGCGCCAGCTGCTCGACCGACACGACATCCTGCTTTTGGCCGACGAAGTCGTCTGCGGCTTCGGCCGCACCGGCAACTGGTTCGGCAGCCAGACCTTCGACTTCGTGCCGGACATGTTCTCGGTCGCCAAGGGCCTGTCGTCGGGCTATCTGCCGATCGCGGCGGTGGTCGTGTCGGACAGGCTCTACCAGGCGATCGCCGACGAGGGGCATCGCAATGGCGGGTTCGGTCATGGCTTCACCTATTCGGGCCATCCCGTGACCTCGGCGGTGGCGGCGGAGGCGCTGCGGATTTATCACGAAATCGATGTGGTCGGGCGTGCGCGCGCGCTCGGCTCGCATATGCATGCGGCATTGCACGAGGCGCTTGCCGATCATCCCATGGTGGGCGAGATCCGTGGCGTCGGCCTGATCGCCGGTGTCGAGCTTGTCGCCGACCGGCGGACCAGGCAGAGCTTTCCGGCCGAGGCGAAAGTGGGTGCGCAGGTGGAGCGCGCCTGCCGCGCGCGCGGCATCATCCTGCGCAACATGGGCGACGTGCTGGCGCTGTGTCCGCCTTACATCGTCGAACCCGAGCAGTTGGACGAACTCGTCCATGCCCTCGCTTTGGCGATCGAGGACACGCGAACCAGTCTCGGTCTCTGAGGCGCGAAAGGCGCGATTTGTGTCTACTATTCCAGTGAACTGCTTCAGCGGAGGTTTGTATGAACGACAGGATATCCCACGATCCAGCTGATGGAATCGCCTTCGTCAATGGAGCCTATGTGCCGCTGACTGAGGCTACCATTCCGCTCACCGACCGCGGTTTCGTGCGCTCCGACGCGACCTATGATGTCACCCATGTATGGAAGGGGCGCTTCTTCCGGCTCGACGACCATATCGAACGCTTCCAGGCCTCGATGCGCGGCCTGCGCATGAGCCTGCCCTATTCCTCGACCGAGATCGCCGCAATCCTGGTCGAATGCGTTCGCCGCAGCGGGCTGCGCGACGCCTATGTGCAGATGACCTGCACGCGCGGCGTGCCGCCGCGCGGAACCCGCGACCCCAGGCTTTGCGAGAACCGCTTCTATGCCTTCGCCCAGCCTTTCGTGTGGATCGCCAATGACGAGCAGCGCCGTGACGGGCTGAAGATGGTGGTGAGTTCCGTACAGCGCATCCCGCCGGAATCGGTCGATCCACGCCTCAAGAACTTTCATTGGCTCGACCTCACCATGGGTATCTTCGAGGCTTATGACAAGAACGCCACCGTTGCGGTGCTCACCGACGGGCAAGGGCATGTGACCGAGGGCGCCGGGTTCAACGTCTTTGTCGTGAAGGACGATGTCATCACGACGCCCGACCGCGGCGTGTTCGAAGGCATGACGCGCCGCAGCGTCATCGAGCTGGCTACTGAGGCCGGCGTCGGCTGCGAACTGCGTCCGCTCGCCATCGGGGAACTGCGCGATGCCGACGAGATATTCATCACCAGTTCGGCGGGCGGCATCATGCCGGTGACGGTGCTTGACGGCCGCATCTACGGCAATGGCAAGCCCGGACCTATCACCAGCCGCATCCACGACCTCTATTGGGCCAAGCATGATGCCGGTTGGCTCTCCAGCCCGGTCGACTACACGCCGTGAGCGCGGCGGAACGCGTCTTCCTGGTGACGGGCGGCACGCGCGGCATCGGTGCTGCTTGTGTCAGTCGCCTCGCTGCCGATGGTGCGTGCGTCGTCTTCACCGGGCGCGACCGGGATGCCGCTCAAGCGGTGATGGACGCGGTTCCACAGGCGGTATTCGCGGCTGGCGACGCCACCAGTGAGCCCGACTGCCAACGCGCGGTCGCTATGGCTCTGGAGATCGGCAAGGGCAGCATCGCCGGATTGGTCAACAATGCCGGAACAGGCGCCAGGCTCGCCTTCGACCAGACCACGCTCGCCGACTGGGAGCGGACGATGACCGCCAACACGACCTCGGCCTATCTGTTCACCCGCCACACGCTGGCGGGATTGCGCGCCGGCCGTGGTTCCGTGGTCATGATATCCTCGGTCGCCGGCCTCGTCGGCGAGCAAGGCCTGGCGATCTATACGGCGTCCAAAGCGGCACTGATCGGTCTCGCGCAGGCGCTGGCATTGGAATATGGGTCCGAGGTTCGTTTCAACACGCTGTGTCCCGGCCAGATCGCCACGCAGATGATGGCGAAGACGCTCGCCATTCCCGGCCGCCGGCAGGCGCTGGAAAGCCGCATTCCGGTCGGTCGCCTCGGCACGCCCGAAGATGTGGCCGAGACGGTGGCCTGGCTGATGTCGCCGGCTGCAAGCTTCATCAACGGCGCGGTGATCAGCGTCGATGGCGGAGAAACCGCCGGTCTCATGGCATCTAAGTCTGATGGGATCTAAAGCTGAGCTTCGATAGCCGCCTTGTCCACGACAGACCAAACTTGCACGATCTTCCCGTCGCGGAATTCGTAGATCACGTTCTCCGAGAAGGAGACTCGCTTGCCGTTCAATGGGAGGCCGAGGAAATTAGCCTTTGGCGAACAGTCGAAATCTATCCGGCTCGCTATGTAAGGCGGATCGGCAATCAGCATCCGGACGTTGAAATAAAGGTCCGGAATGTCGTCGAAGTCTCGCTCCAGCATCTGGCGATAACCTGACAGGCCGAGCCGCCGGCCATTGTGGATCGCGTCGTCATCAACGAACTGTCCCAGCCTCGGCCAGTCCTGCTTGTTCAGGCAGGCGATGTAGTCCCGGTAGATGTCGGCGAGGGTGGTTCCGGTCATGGCAATGTCTCTCACTACCCGGCTGCAAATTTGGCGCCCCGGTTTTGAGTCCGGCTCGCCGCGAGGCGCTGTGCGACATGGTCGGCGATCGCCAGGCTGGAGGTCAGGCCGGGGCTTTCGATGCCGAACAGATTGACCAGGCCGTCAATGCCATGGACCGAAGCATCCTGGACGACGAAATCGGCGTTGGCCTCGCCGGGACCGGAAAGTTTCGGCCGGATGCCGCTATAGGCCGGCTGCAGGGCGCCATCGGCAAGGTCCGGCCAGTATTTGCGGATCTCGCTGTAGAAGCGTTCGCCGCGCCCCGGGTCGACGCGGTAGTCGAGCGTATCCGTCCATTCGACGTCCGGCCCGAAGCGGGCGACGCCGTCGAGATCGAGCGTCAGATGCACGCCGAGCCCGCCGGGTTCGGGCACGGGATAGATGAGCCGCGAGAAGGGAGCCCGGCCGGCGACCGAGAAATAATTGCCCTTGGCATAGCGAAGTTCCGGGACGAATTGCGGATCGAGCCCGTCGATCGATCGGGCAAGCGCCGTGGCATCGAGTCCGGCTGCATTGATGAAGGATTTGGTTGCGATTTCAAAGCGCTCGCCGCTTGTGCTGTCGATCGTGTCGAGCACTATGAGTCCACCCTTGGTGAGCCCACGTTCGATGCGGCCGGACACTATGCTTGTGTTGAGGCTGAGTGCGGCGCCATGCTCCTCGGCGTCGCCCAGCAAGGCGAGCATCAGCGTATGGCTATCGATGATGCCGGTGGAGGGGGACAGCAGCGCCGCCGTGCAGCGCAGCCTGGGCTCCAGTGTGAGCGCCTCGGCGGCGGTCAGAGGCACCAGGTCATCGACGCCGCAAGCCGATGCATTGGCCCGGATGGTGGCAAGCACCGGCTCCTGGCCGGCATTCGCGGCGACGATGAGCTTGCCGCAGCGCGCGTGCGGGACCGCGTGCTCCTCGCAATAACGGTAGAGCATGTTGCGACCGGCGACGCAGAAGCGCGCCTTCAGCGATCCAACGGGATAATAGATGCCGGCGTGGATGACCTCGGAGTTGCGCGAACTGGTCCCGGTGCCGATAGCGTTCGCGGCCTCGAGGATCAGCGTGTCCATGCCGCGGCGCGCCATGTCTCGCGCGATCGCAAGGCCAACAACGCCGGCGCCGGCGACGATGCAGTCGACATGGTCCATGCTCAGGCGGTCCCGGCCTTGACGTCGTGCCTGCTGATGAGCCGTTCGAGGATCACTTCTCCACCTTCCGTTATGTCGGCGACAATCGCCCGCTCGGCGGCGTCGGCATCCTGTTTCTCGACGGCCGCAAGCACCGCATAGTGGTTCTCGATCATGGCACGGCCGCCCTCATGATATGATTCCGCAATCAGCGGGCCCATCTGCAGCCAGAGCCGGTTCAGTATGCCGCGCAGCACCACCATATCGGCGATGTCGGCCAGCGCGAAGTGAAAGGTCTGGTTGAGCGCCAGTCCCTCCGTCCAGTTTTTATCGGCGATCGCCCGTTCGTTCAACGCAATAAGGCCGCGCAGATGTTCGACATCCTTGGCGGCCGCCTTGAGCGCGGCTTCCCGCGCGGCGAGCCCTTCGAGCTTCAGCCGGATCTGGCGGATTTCGCGATAGCGCCTCAGCGTGATGATGGGAACACGCACCTCGCGCGCCGATTTCTGCACCAGCGCCTCGTCCTGGATCAGCCGCAGGATGGCGTCCCGGACCGGCGTCACACTGGTTCCCAGCGATTGAGCGAGGTCGCGGATGGTGAGCCTCGCATCAGGCGCGAACCGCCCTTTGATCAGCGCTTCGGCGACACGGGAATAGACCGTTTCACCAAGGTTCTCGCGTTCGAGGGTCTCGAAGCTGAAAGCCTGCATTACGTCTCCGCCCCATCCTCGCCAGCCCACAGGAAAGGGGCTTGACACTATATCTTATAAGAAACATGATGCATCAAACAGCATAATGCAAGAGGGAACGCCAATGCGCGCCGAGTGGCGGGCAAGCGCGGGAATATCCCTGGAAGCAGGCAGGACAGGACCTTATGGACGCACGACCGAACTCGCCCGAAGCCCGCGACATCAACTACCACATGCATGGCTACACCAATGCCCGCAAGCATCAGGAGTCCGGGCCGCTCATCATCGAGAAGGGCGACGGCATCTATGTCGAGGACCTGGCCGGCAACCGCTACATCGAGGCAATGGCTGGCCTCTGGAGCGTGGCGGTGGGCTTTTCGGAGAAGCGGCTGGTCGAGGCGGCGACACGGCAGATGGCCAAGCTGCCCTTCTATCACGACTTCGGCTCGAAATCGCATTCGCCGCTGATCGATCTGGCCGAGAAACTGGTGCAAATGGCGCCAGTGCCGATGAGCAAGGCCTATTTCACCAATTCCGGCTCCGAAGCCAACGATACGGCCATCAAGATGATCTGGTACCGGTCGAATGCGCTTGGCCAACCGGAGCGTAAGAAGATCATCAGCCGCAAGCGGGGCTATCATGGCGTCACCATTGCCGCGGCGAGCCTGACCGGCCTGCCCAACAATCATATCTCGTTCGACCTGCCGATCGCCAATGTTCTGCACACCTCTTCGCCGCACTATTGGCGCGAGGCGTTGCCGGGCGAGAGCGAAGAGCAGTTTTCGAGCCGGCTTGCCGACGATCTGGAAAAGCTGATCCTGGCCGAGGGACCGGAAACCATCGCCGCCTTCTTCGGCGAACCGATCATGGGCGCCGGCGGCGTCATCGTTCCGCCGGCCGGCTATTGGGCGAAGATCCAGGCGGTGCTGTCGAAATACGACATACTGCTCGTCGCCGACGAGGTGATCTGCGGCTTTGGCCGGACCGGCGAGATGTTCGGCTCGCAGACCTTCGGCATCCGGCCCGACATCATGGTCATGTCGAAGCAGATTTCTTCGTCCTACCTGCCGATCTCGGCGCTGCTGATCAACGAGAAGGTGTTCGAGCCGATTGCCGATGAAAGCAATCGCATCGGCACGTTCGGGCATGGCTTCACCGGCGGCGGCCATCCCGTCGCGGCGGCGGTCGCGTTCGAGAACCTGAACCTGATCGAGGAACGCGACCTTGTCGGCAATGCGCGCACGGTCGGTGCGCATATGCAAAAACGGCTGCGCAAACTGGCTTCGCATCCGCTCGTCGGCGAGGTGCGCGGCGTCGGCCTGATCGCGGCGGTAGAACTGGTCGGCGACAAGGCGAGCAAGACGCCCTGGGGCGCCGTCGGCGCGCTGGGCGGGCTGGTCAACGGGTTCCTGCAGCAGAACGGCGTGATCTCGCGCAACATGGGCGATGCAATCGCCTTCTGTCCGCCGCTGATCATCACCGAGCCGCAGGTCGACAGCATGGTCGATGCATTCGAAAGATCGCTCGAGGCCGCCGCCAGGCAGGTCGGATCACCGGCCTGACCAGACTTTCGCGGGGCGGGCGCGACCTCCATCGGCAAGGCCCGCCGCTGCGTTGACACATAAGATATAAGATGTAAGTTGTGTGAAAGACCCGAAGAAGCCAACGAAGAAGTGGCGCGACTGAATACAAAAGACAGGTGAGCGCCGGCCGACGCTTCAGTCGCCGGACGCAGAGAAACGACCGCAGGGGCGGTTAAGCAAATGGGAGATTTCCAGATGAACGGACTGAAGAAAACACTGGCCCTGGCCGTGTCGGCCACGATGCTGTCAGCCGGAATGGCGCAAGCCGCGGACTGGTGGCCCTTCAAGATCGCTTCCGCCAAGGACGGCGACCTGAAGAAGGTCGAGGAAATCGAATACAAGCCGCTCGAAAAGGCTGAGAAGCCCTGGAAGCTGTGCGTGCTTTTCCCGCATCTGCAGGACAGCTACTGGGTCTCGGTGGACTACGGCATCGTCGAGGAAGCCAAGCGGCTGGGCGTCAAGGTGACGGTGCTGCAGGCTGGCGGTTACACCGCCTTGCCGAAGCAGATTTCGCAGTATGACGACTGTGTCGCCTCAGGCGCCGACGCGATCCTGATCTCGGCGATCTCGGAAGCAGGCGTTGCCGCCAAGATCGGCGAGGGCATGGGCAAGGGCATTGTCAATATCGCTGTCGCCAACCCGATCCTGGAGACGCCGATCACCGCGCGCATCACACCCGACTTCTTCCAGAAAGGTTTCCAGACCGGCGAATACGTGAAGAAATATCTGGGCGACAAGCAGGGCTCGGCGGTGGCCTTCCCCGGGCCGCAGGGTAGCGGCTGGGCTGAAACCTACATGGACGGTTTCCGCGAGAGCACCAAGACCGGCAACGTCAAGCTGCTGGCCGAGATGTTCGGCGAGGCGAGCGTCCCGGCACAGCTCAAGCTGGTCGAGGACGCGCTGCAGACGCATCCGGACGTCAACGTCATCTGGGGTGGCGCGCCGACCGCCGAGGCGGCGATCGGCGCGGTGGCGGATGCCGGCCTGAGCAATGTGACGATCATGTCGTCCTATGAGAACCAGACGATGCTGAAAGCGGTCAAGGACGGCTCGGTGCTCGGCTTTGCCACCGAATATCCGGTCATCATGGGGCGCATCGGCGTCGACCTCGCGGTCCGCGCCCTGGAAAAGAAGGAGCACGAAAAGGTGCTTCTGGTTGCTCCCGGTATCGTCACCAAGGATAATATCGATAAGATCGATACGACCCAGATCTTCGCGCCGGACGGCTGGCGCCCGGAATTCTCGGTCGAGTAACATCGGGCCTCCAGAAGGTCTTCCCTAAGTCTGGCTGCTTCTCCCAAGTGGCCAGACGCCGCCGGCTTCAAGCGCATCGCTAGCAAAATGATTCAGCCGATGCGCTTAAGTCCTTGTTTTTGAGCATGTCGGCCCAAGCGCGGCTACTTTGGGCGAGATGCTCCAAGGCTTTTGTGACGAGATGCTGGAAGTAACCGGATTCACCAAGAGATTTCGCGGCATCGCCGCGCTGGACAATGTCGACTTCTCGCTCAACGAGGGCGAGGTCCACGCGCTGCTTGGCGAGAACGGCGCCGGCAAGTCGACGCTGATCAATCTCATTGCCGGCACATTCCCCTGGGCCGAGGGCGTCTACCGGATCAATGGCCGCACGATCACGAGCCTCACCCCGCAGGTCGCGCAGGAGATCGGCATCGCCGCCGTCTTCCAGGAATTCAGCCTGGTCCCCGACCTCACCGTGCTCGAGAACATCTTCCTCGGCCGCGAGCAGTCGGGCAGCCTCTTCCTCAAGCGGCGGCAGATGCGCCAGGCGGGCACCGAATTGCTCGACGGGCTCGGCTTTCACCTGCCGCTCGACGAGAAGGTGGCGTTCCTGTCGCGCGCACAGAAACAGATGGTCGAGATCGCCAAGGCGCTGCGCATGCGGCCAAAGGTGCTTATTCTCGACGAGCCCACCGCTTCGCTCACCGACGGCGAGGCCGACAAGCTCTTCCATGCGGTGGCGCTGCTCAAGGGCAGGGGCGTCGGCATCATCTATGTCTCGCACCGCATGAGCGAGATCCGCAACCTGTCCGACCGCGTCACGGTGCTGCGCGGCGGCAAGAGGATCGGCACCGTGGTGACGTCGGAGATTTCGGACGAGGGGCTGATCGAGATGATGGTCGGCCGTCCGGTCGAGCAGCTCTTCCCCAGCATCGAACACAGGCCGGGCGCGGCCAGACTTGAAGTCCGCGACCTGACCACGCAGGACCGTTCCGTCATCGGCGCCTCTTTCGTGGCGCGGGCGGGCGAGGTGGTCGGCCTCGCCGGTCTCGTCGGCTGCGGGCGCAGCGAGCTTTGCCGTGCCGTCTTCGGTCTGGAGACGGTCGAGGCGGGAACCATCACTGTCGGCGACAAGACCGTCGCGCGTCCCTCGCCAGCGTCCATGCTTGCCAGCAAGGTCTGCTATTTCCCGGCCGACCGCGGTTCGGAAGGACTGGCCATGGCCCGCTCGGCGCGCGAAAACGCGACGATGAGCTCGCTCGACCTGCCGGCCTTGTCGGCCGGGCCGGTGCTGAAGTTCTGGCGCGAGCGCGAGGTGATCAAGGCGCCGCTCGCCGATCTTGCGCTGCGGCCAATGGCGCCCGAGCGCAAGGTCTCGGCATTTTCCGGCGGCAACCAGCAGAAGCTGATGCTGGCGCGCGGGCTGATGCGGCCCTTCGATGTCTATCTCTTCGACGAACCGACGGTCGGCATCGATGTCGGCGCCAAGGTCGATGTCTATAATCTCATCAAGTCACTGGTGGAAGCCGGCGCCTCGGTCGTCGTCTCGACCTCTGAATTGCCGGAGCTCATCAACCTCGCCTCGCGCGTCTATGTCATGCATGAAGGCAAGGTCGTCGCCGAGCTCGGCCAAAGCGAGCTGACGGAGGCGCAGATTCTGTCCCATTATTTCGGGGGGCGGGCGTGAGTTCGGAGCAGGCAACGATGGCCCCTTTGAGCGCGGCCAAACCCGCTGAGCACCGGTCGAGTCTGCTCGACCGCTTTCTCATGCAGGGCGGCATCGTCATCACCTTTCTCATCGTGGCGGTCGTGGCGACCGCGCTGGTCGAGCCGCGCTTCCTCAACCGGCTCAACCTCATCAACGTCATGCGCAATTTCGCGCTCCTGCTCATCCCGTCGCTGGCGCAGATGCTGGTGATGACCGCCGGCGGCTTCGACCTGTCGGTCGGCGCGGTGGTGGCGATCTCGTCCGTGGTCACCGCCGCCGTGATGCTCGTCGGCAGCGGCTATTTTCCGGACATGGAGATCGCAATCATCCTGCTTTCGCTGGTTGCCGCCATTGGCGTCGGCGCGCTTGTCGGCTTGACCAATGCCGGGCTGGTGGCGAGCCTGTCGCTGTCGCCCTTCATGGTGACGCTCGCCATGATGTCGGTGCTGATGGGCATAGCGCTCTATTTCACGCAAGGCATCCCGATCTACGGCGTCGCTCAATCCTTCATTACCGGCGTCGGGCGCGGACAGTTTCTCGGCCTGCCGATCGTGCTGCATGTCGCGCTTGTCGTGCTTATCGGCTGCATCGTCATGCAGCGCTTCACCGCGCTTGGAAGGCATATCTATGCCGTCGGCAGCGATCTGCGTTCGGCGCGGCTGTCCGGCGTGGCGACCGGCCGGACGCTGGCGATCGCCTATGTGCTTGCCGGTATGCTCGCCGCGCTGACGGGATTCCTGATGACATCGCGGCTCGGTTCCGGCCAATCGACCATCGGCGGCACGCTGGCGCTGGAGACCATTGCCGCCGCCGTCATCGGCGGGGTGTCGCTACGCGGCGGCGTCGGCCGTGCCGAGCATGTGGCGCTTGCCGCGCTCTTCCTCGCCGTGATCGCCAATGCGATGAACCTGGTCCAGGTCGACAGCAAGTATCAGACGCTGGTGCTCGGCGCGGTGCTGATCGTGGCGCTCGCCATCGACCGGCTTCTCCTCAGAAAGCGGCAGGCATGAGCACACCCTCAGGCACCAAGGCCCAGTCGATCGGCCCGCTCTCCGGCGCCGCCGTCAAGGACATGCTGCTTGCCGCCCGCCTGCCGATCGCCATCGTCGTCACGCTGGTGCTGTTCGGCATTGTCGAGCCGCGGGTGCTATCGCTGGGCAATTTCCGCAACATTGCCATCCAGGCGAGTTATCTCTCGATCTTCGCCATGGCGCAGACCATGGTCATCCTGACGCGCGGCTTCGACCTGTCGCTGGGCTATACCGTCTCGCTGGTCAGCGTCGCCGCTTCGATGGCCATGGTGGCGATGGGAGGCGGCGACGCGTCGATCCTCTACGGCGTCGGCGCTGGCGTCCTGATCGCCGCGCTGATCGGCCTCGCCAACGGACTGCTGATCGCCGGCATCGGCATCAACCCGCTGGTGACGACGCTCGGCATGGCCAACATGGTGATGGCTCTCGCCTCGACGATCAGCGGCGGCTTTCCGGTCACCGGCCTGCCGCGCGGCCTAACGGCCGAATTCGCGCAAGGGACGTTGCTGTCCATTCCGATCCCGATCTGGTTTGCCGGGCTGGTCTTCGCGCTGCTCTTCCTGACGCTCAAGGCGACGAAGTTCGGGCGCAGCCTCTATATCATCGGCGCCAATCCCCGGGCAGCCGTGGCGGCCGGCATCCGCACGCTGCCGGTGCTCGTGCTCGCCTATACGCTGTGCGCCGTGCTTGCCGCGCTCGGCGCGCTGCTGCTCACCGCCCGCACCGGCTCGGGCGAACCCAATCTCGGCGGCAATCTTACGCTGGAAGCGATCGCCGCCGCTGTCGTCGGCGGGGTGCGGCTGTCGGGCGGCGAGGGCGGCGTTGGCGCGGCCCTGCTCGGCGCGCTGTTCATCACCGTGCTCTCCAACGGCATGAACCTTGTCCAGATCGACGGCTATCTCCAGCAGATCTGTCTCGGCGTCATTATCATCGTCAGCCTGATCGTCAATCGCGACGTCGCCAGGCGCTGAAACCCTTCTTTTTGAGGACATGCATGACCTATCAAGTTTGCATCGACATTGGCGGCACCTTCACCGACTGCCTTGTCTCGAACAGCAAGGGCGAGATCGCCATTTTCAAGTCGCCGACGACGCCCGGCGAGTTCGAAAAGGGCTTCATCAATGTCCTGCATGTCGCGGCCGAGGGCTACGGTCTGCTGCCCGCCGATTTCATGAAGAAGATAGAGCTCGTCGTGCACGGCTCAACGGTGTCGACCAATGCGCTGGTCGAGCGCAAGACGGTCAAGGTCGGCCTTGTGCTGACAGAAGGCCACCAGGACATCCTCGTGCTGCGCGAGGGGCCGCGCAAGGGCGCCTTCCAGTGGCGCCTAGACTATCCCGATCCCTATGTGCCGCGCCACCTGACCAAGACAGTGGCCGGACGCATCGACGCGCGCGGCCGCGAGCTTGCGCCGCTGTCGCTCGACGACGTCCGCAAGGCCGCGAGCGAGTTCCGCAATCTCGGCGTCGAGGCGGTTGCCGTCGGCCTGCTGTGGTCGGTGGTCAATCCGGCGCATGAGCTTGCGGTGCGCGCCATTTTGGAGAAGGAATTGCCCGGCATTCCGATCACGCTCAGCCACGAGATCAACCCGATGCCGCGCGAGTACAAGCGCATCATCGCGGCGGCCATCGATGCCTCGATCAACCCGATCGTGCGCACCTATATCGAGAAGCTGAAGACGGCGCTCGACGAGGAAGATTTCGCGGGCGAACTGCTGCTCGCCAACTGCGTCGGCGGCATGATGCCGCTCGCCGACATGATCCGCAAACCGATCTACAGCGTCATGTCGGGGCCGACGCTGGCGCCGATGGCGGCGTTGGCGCTGTCCGACGAGCCCGACATCATCGTCGGCGATATGGGCGGCACGACCTTCGACGTCTCGGCGCTGCGCGATCACCAGATCATCGTCACGCCCGACAGCATGATCCACAATGACTCGCTCGGCATCCCCAAGGTCGATGTGCGCTCGGTCGGCGCCGGCGGCGGCTCGATCGCCTTCGTCGACGAGGGCGGCCTGCTTCGGGTCGGCCCGCGAAGCGCCGGCGCGCGGCCGGGGCCGGCCTGCTATGGCAAGGGCGGCACCGAACCGACGGTCACCGACGCCAATGTCGTGCTCGGCATTGTCGACCCCGACTATTTCCTCGGCGGCAAGATGAAGCTGGAGCGCGAACTCGCCGAAGCGGCAGTCGACAAGATCGCCGAGCGGCTCGGCGTCACGCGCGAGCAGGCGGCCTACGCCATTTATACGACCAGCAACCACAACATGGTCGCGGCGATCGAGGAAATCACCGTGCGCGAAGGCATCAATCCGCGCGACAGCTTCTTTGTCTGCGGCGGCGGCGCAACCGCCATCCACATCGCCGAAATGGCCGACATTCTCGGCCTCAAGCGCTATATGGTTCCACGCTTCATGGCGGGCCTCAGCGCCTTTGGCGGGCTGATCTGCGATATCCGTAGCGAGGAAAGCGCGGTCCTGCTGACATCGGATGCGAATTTCAACGTCGACGGGGTCAACCAGGCGCTGAAGCGGCTGCGGCAGACCGGAGACGGTTTCCTTGCCGAGGCCGGCGTGGCGGCCGAAAATCGGCAGTTCGAGTTTTCGTTCCTCGGTCGCTACGAATACCAGTCCTTCGAGATCGAGGTGCCGTTCGAAAGCAAGGATGGTGCCCTGTCGGCCGAAGACCTGCCCGGGCTGGTCGAGGCCTTCCACAGGATGCATGAGCGCATTTATTCGATCCGCGCCGACAATGACGTGGTCGAGTTCACGGCGTGGAAGCTGCGCGCCATCGGCAAGCGCTCCGGCCAGGATCTCTGGCAGAAGAACACACTTGCGGTCCAATCGGGCGAGATCAAACCCAAGGCGCGGCGCGGCATCTACCAGCAGGAAAGCGGACGGGTCGAAACCGTGCCGGTCTACGAGATGGCCGAACTCGGCGCCGGCGCCCGTCTCGCCGGCCCTTGCCTGGTCGAGGCCGAGACCTTCACCGCCTACCTGAAAAACCAGCACCAGGGCGAGATAGATCGCTACGGCAATCTCGTCGTCAACATCATCTAACCCCGCAACCGCGTGAGGTAACGCCATGGACGCCATCAACAAAGCTGAGCTCGACGTCGCGGAGCGACGGGTGGATCCCTTCCTGATGTCGGTGCTGAAGAGCCGCTTCGAGGCGATCGTACGCGAGATGACGCTGGTCGTCATGCGGGCGAGCCGCTCGGCGGTGATCAAGAACGCGCGCGACTTCTCCTGCGCCATCCTGACCTACGACCACAAGCTGGTTTCGGTCGAGGATGCGCTGCCGATCCATGTCATGTCGATGGACATGGCGACGCGGCCGCTGACCGAGCTTTTCGACGACATCACGCAAGGCGACATCTTCCTCAACAACTGCCCCTATACGGGCGGCACCCATCACGCCGACCTGATCATGACGATGCCGGTGTTCCATGAGGGCGAGCCGCTGTTCTGGGTCGTCGCCCTGTCGCACCACGCCGATACCGGCGCCCCGGTGCCGTCGACCTATCTGCCCTTCGCCAAGAACATCTTCGAGGAAGGCATGCATTTTCCCTGCGTGCGGGTGGCGCAGAACTATCAGGAGAAGAAGGACATCCTGCGCATCGGCACCATGCGCAACCGCGTGCCCGATATGTGGCTGGGCGATGTGCGCGCGCAGATCGGCGCCTGCCGCACCGGCGAGCGCCGCATCGGCGAACTGTTCACGCGCTATGGCCGCGACACGATCATGGGCTTCGTCGAGGACTGGTTCGACTATGGCGCGCGCTGCGCCAAAGCGGCGATCGCGAAGCTGCCCGCCGGCAGCTATAGCTACGAGACGCGGCACGACCCGGTGCCCGGCGTCGCCGACGAGGGCATACCGGTTCGGCTCACCATCCATGTCGATCCGGTCAAGGGCGAGATCGTCGTCGATGCGCGCGACAATATCGACAATGTGCCGGGCGGCCTGAACCTCTCCGAGAACACCGCCACCGGCTCCTGCCGCATCGGCGTCTTCAACAATCTGGACGAAAGCATCCCGCACAATGAGGGCGCCAAGTCGCAGATCAAGGTGCTGCTGCGCGAGGGAAGCGTCGTCGGCAAGCCGAAATATCCGGTCGGCACCTCGGTCGCCACCACCAATGTCAACGACCGGCTGATGATCGCCGGCAATTGCGTCTTCTCGCGGATGGGCGCGCCATACGGGCAGGCCGAGAGCGGCTCGCATCTTCCCGCCGGCGTCGGCGTCATCTCCGGCGAGGACCCGTTCAAGAACGGCAAATCCTATGTCAACCAGGTCTTCGTCGGCTATGCGGGCGGCGGCGCCCGTCACGGCTATGATGGCTGGCTGACCTATTGCGGCCCGGCCAATGCCGGCCTCATCCAGCTCGACTCGGTCGAGGTCGACGAATCCATGTATCCGATCGTCATCGAGCGTCGTGGCGTGCTGCCGGGCTCGCAGGGTTTCGGCGAGTTCGAGGGCGCGCCGGCCACCGGCGGCGTCTTCTACCCGCTCGATCACGACATGACGATCGTCTACGCCGCCGACGGCACCTCCTTCCCGCCGCGCGGCGTGCTGGGCGGCGGCGACGGCAAGGAGAGCGAGTCCATCAAGGTCCGGGGTGGCGACAGGATCGTGCTGCCGGCGTTCAGCGAGGAGACAATCGAGGACGGCGCCAAGATCGAGTTCACCGCTTGTGGCGGCGGCGGTTACGGCGATCCGCTGAAACGCGAGCCGAGACGCGTCGTGGCGACCGTCAATCGCGGCTGGCTGAGCCGGGAGGATGCCGAGACAGTCTACGGCGTGGCGTTGATGGATGCGGCCGAGCCCGGCCTGCTGATGGTCGACGAGGCACGGACGGCGGAGCTTCGCGCCAGCCGGCGCTGACTGGAAAGCCTTCTGCACCGAGACCGGAAAGGGAGGGCGCCTGGCCAAGGTCGGGCGCATGATGCGGCCATGCATGAAGATCGAACGTCCTCGCGACGATTCCGCCTGGCGGATGCCGCGCTGCTGCTGCTTGCCGCGGCGATCTATGGCGGCATCTTTGCGGTGAACCGCCTCGCTGCGGAAGCGCTCTGGCCGCCGATGGGCTTTGCCTTCCTGCAATCGCTGCTGGCGGGCCTTGCCCTGGCGCTGCTGGTGATGCTGAGTGGACGGTTCGCCCTGTCGGCGGCGCATCTGCGCGCCTATGTCGTCATGGGTGCCCTGGTCGTCGGCCTGCCGATCGGCATATTGGTCAAGGCGGCGGAGCATCTCGATGCCTCGGTGCTCACGCTGGTGCTCTGTCTTTCGCCCATCCTCACTCTCTTGATCGGCGTGCTTGCCGGGATCGAGCGTTTCGACCAGCGGACCTTGCTCGGCATGCTTCTCGGGATAGCGGGCGTGGCGGTGATCTTGGCGCCGGGTGCCGGTGTCATTGGCGCCGGTGGCGTGTTCTGGTTCCTGGTCGCGCTTTCGGCGCCGTTGATGTTCGCCGCCGCCAACAATTGCGCCAAATGGCTGCGGCCGGCGGATGCCACGTCAGCCGCCATGGCTGCCGGAACGCTGCTGGGTGCCGCGGCCGTGGCAGGCGTGGTGATGCTGGCGCTCGGCAGCGCGGTGCTGCCGCCCGAGGGCATTGCTTCGGGCTTGCTGCCACTCGCCATCGCCACGGCGATCAACACCGTTTTCTTCTGGCTTTTCTTCACGCTTGTCGAACGCATCGGCCCGGCGCGCTTCTCGCTGTTCAACTATCTGGCGGTGGCGGCGGGAATTCTGTGGAGCCTGGTTTTCCTCGGCGAGCAGCCGGGGGCGCTGTTCTGGCTGGCGCTGCTGCTGATGATGGCCGGGATGTATCTGGCGCTGTCGAGCAAGGCCGGGCCGGAGGCTGCGCAGTGAACTCGGTACATGCGACATCGCGGCGCGTTCATGCGAGCGCCCGCTGCTTGCGCATGTCGAACGCCGGTGTTAGGTCTGCCGCATCGACAGGGGCGCTCCGTATTGCCGGGGCTGAGATATAAGGCGCCAAGCCTTCGGTCCCTCAAGCTGATCTGGGTAATGCCAGCGGAGCGAGGCGACCATGTTTTCAGGTGCACAGATTTCCCTCTATCCGATGTGCGACGATTTCGTCGGCGTCATCCTCGGCGCGCTTTCGGCGTTCGATCCGTACCGGGCGAATTTCCGCATCGAGACCGACGATATCTCGACGCTGATCGTCGGTCCGCCTGAACAGCTTTTCCCTGCGATGCGCGATCTGTTCGCCTCGGCGGCGGCAAGCGGCGTGCATTGCGTGTTGTCGGCAACGGTGTCGCGCGGCTGCCCCGGCGAGCCCGACGATCCGATCTGCACGCCGATTTCCGGCAGCAGCCACGAGCTGCCGCTGGCGGAGCGCATCGGCGCGGCGCGGGCGCATGTCGACGCTGCGGAAAGGCTTGGGCAAGAGGTCGCCGCGCAGTTCTCGCTCTATCCGCTCGGCGAAGGCCACCATATGGACGAGATCTACGGCTGCATCGACTTCCTCAAGGCGTCCGGCGTCTTCGACAAATCGAAGAACTTCTGCACCAAGCTGAGAGGCGATGCCGGACCGGTGTTCGCGACGCTGTCGGAAGCCTTCCTTCGCTTCGGCGCGCCGCAGGGCCATGTCGCGCTCGACCTGACCGTATCGGCGAACAGTCCGAGCTTGCGGTAGACACGTCGAACCGGTCGGTCAGTCTGTTCGCGCGCTGTCGCCCTCGTAGCCGCAGCGCCAGTAGGCGACGACGAGATGCGCGTCGCGCTTGAGCTTCCGGTCTTGCCTGAGGTAGGAGCGGATGGCGCGGAAGCTCCTGTGCTCGCAGCCGGCCCAGGCAAAGACGCTGCGCCCGTCTTCGGGCCAATGGACCTCGCGGACGGCATCCTGAAGCAAGGTCGATTTGCCTGGGGCCACGCCGTTCCTGTGCAGCCACTTTATGTCCAGCGAGGCCTCCGAAACCAGCGTCTGCTCCTCGTCGCCATCGGCGACTTCGATGCGGATGACGGCGTGCACGCCTGCCGGCAGCGCCTCGACGATGCGGCCGATCGCGGGCAGGGCGGTTTCGTCGCCGGCGAGCAGGCACCAGTCGGCGGCGGGGATGCCGCCGCCGCCCGGCCCGGTCATGCCGACGACGTCGCCGATCCGCGCATTGGCGGCAAAGCGCGCGCCGGGCATGCCGTCGCCATCATGCAGGACAAAGTCGATATCGACCTCCCCGTTGTCGACGTCGATGCGGCGGATCGTGTAGATGCGCACGTCCGGCCGCCGTTCCGCTCCCGGCCATGCCGGGCGGCCATCCTCGCCGGTGACGGGCCAGGCAGATACCGCGCCATCCCTTGGCAGCAGCAGACGGACATGAAGCCCGCCCGTCGCGAAGCGTCCGAGATCGCTGCCGGCCAGGGTCAGCCGCCGCATATGCGGCGTCACGCTGGTGGTCCGCACGACGCGCATCTCACGGAAATAGGGCAAGGGCTGGCCGGCCGCGCCATCGCCTTGCCAGACGATGGCGGGGTTCTCCGCCGAAGCGAAATGCAAAAGATGTTCGGCGATGGAGAGTTTCACATAGGCCAGCGATGTTTCGTCATTGCCCTCCGCGAAAACCCTCAGGCAGCGCTGGCAGGCTTCCATGCTGGCTGAGCCGAAGGCCGTGTCGATGCGACTGCAGGCGCCATCGATGGCGACGTCGCCATGATCGGCAAAGTGTGTGCAAAGCCGTTGCATGATGTCTTGCGGACATGACAGCGCGATCTCGGCGGACGCCTTGAGGTTTCTCGGCATGTCAGCCATGACGCGGCACTCCTTTTGCAAGCAGATGGACGAGATACGGTCCGCCAAGCAGTGAGGCGAACAGGCCGACGGGCAACTCGTACGGAAAGGCCGCCATGCGTGACAGCCAGTCCGACACGATCATCAGAAGCGCACCGATCAGCACCGCGCTGGCGAGGTGAGCTCGGGCGCGGGCAAAGCCGACCAGCCGTGCGAGGTGCGGCGCGATGAGGCCGACAAAGCTCAGCGGTCCGACGAACATCGCGGCAAGTGCGGTCAGGATCGCGGCGAGAACGATCAGCGTCAGCCGGCCTTTGGCGACCGGCAGGCCCAGCCCGCGCGCGGTATTTTCGCCGAGCGGCAGGATATCGAGCCAGCGGGCGGCGAGAAACAGCGGCAATGTCAGCAGCACCAGACAGGCGATCATGAGCCAGGCATCGACGCCGGTCGCCTGGCTGGTCGAGCCGCTGAGCCAGCGCAGCAGGACGTAGGACTGCGCATTTCCCATCGCGATGGCTGCTGTGGTGACGGCGCTGCACAGCGCGCTCATGGCGACGCCGGCAAGCAGCAGCCGCTCGGCGCCGAATTTCGCCCGCGCACCGATCGCCAGCATGGCGATCAACACAGCCAGCGAACCGAGCACGGACCCGGCAAATTGCCAAACGGGCGCGGCCGCCGCGCTGAGCGTCAATACCGCGGTCAGGCCGGCGCCGGCGCCGGTGCCGACACCCAGCACCTCCGGGCTTGCCAGTGGATTGCCGGTGATGCGCTGGATCACCACGCCCGCCACTGCCAGCATGGCGCCGGCGGCCGCCGCCACGCCGATCCGCGGCGCGCGCCAGGCGGCGAGATCAAGAAGCATGTCGCCGCCGGCGACCGACCAGCCCGTCGGCCCGCGCCCGAGAAGGAGCGCCACCCCTGCCGCGAAAAGCACCGCCAGAAACAAAAGCAGGATGATGAGCCGAGGACGGGCAGCCTTGCGTGGGGAAGGGCTGTTCGTGCCGAGGTTCGGCCATTCGAGCATGCGCAGCCTCGGCAGCAGCCAGAGCAGAACGGGGCCGCCCAGAAGTGCGGTGCCGGCGCCGGTCGGAATGCGTTCGCCGCCAGTGCCGGCCGCCAGTTGCGCCAGCCCGTCCGTCAGCCACAGCAGGATGGCGCCGATCAGCGGCGCGGCGAGCAGCCTTTGCCGCAGCGTTCGCGCGCCCGAAAGCGTGGCGAGCGCAGGCGCCGCAAGGCCGACGAAGCCGATGACGCCGACCTCCGCGACCACGCCGGTCGCCATCCACACGGCAAGCGCGATGACGAGAAAGCGGCTGCTGTGGCGCGCAATGCCCAGACTGCGCGCCGAGGCGTCGTCAAGGCCAAGGATCGTCAGCGGTCTGAGCAGCAACAGGGCGGCGACGGCGCCGACCGCAAGCCTGACCGCCAATGCGATGGCCGGCCCCCAGTCCTGCTGGACCAGCGATCCGCCGCCCCAGATGAACAGCGAGAACAGATAGTCGCCATTGGCGAGGATCAGGGCGGCGCTGATGGAGCTGGCAGTCAACGCCACCATCATGCCGGCAAGCACGACGGAGACGGGCTCCAACCCGCGCCGCCAGGTCAGCGACAGAACCAGCAGCACCGCGGCGATGCCGCCGGCAAAGGCGACCGGCCCTTGCGACCGCTCCATCAGGAACGGCGCGTAGACGGAAGCCGCCGTCATGGCCAGCTGCGCGCCGGCCGAAATGCCAAGCGTCGACGGTTCGGCCAACGGGTTGCGCAACACGCGCTGCAGCAGCAGGCCGGACAGGCCGAGAACGGCGCCTGCCAGCACCGCCACTGCCGCGCGCGGCAGCGTGCTGTAGAAAAGGATGATACGGTCGAGATCGACGCCGTCGCCAGGCGCGGTCGGCCACTGCATGCCGACGCGCCAGGTGAACAGGAGTGCCGCCACTCCGGCCGAAAGACCCCAGAGCACGATCGGCGGCAGCGCATGGCCAGTCACGGCGCGCTCGGTCATGGCGCGGTCAGCCATGGGCCTGCCCGGCAAGTGCCACTGTAGCCAGGCGTGCGAAGCGGCGCGCCGAGGGCAGGCCGCCGAAATGATTGATCGGTTCCAGCACGGCGACACGACCTTCGCGGACCGCCGGCAGTGCGTTCCACAAGGCATTTGCGGGCAGCGAGCGGCCGACATCGGCCGGCAGCGGCGAGACGACGAGGATCGATGCATCGGGAACGCGCGCCAGCGCCTCCAGACCGACCGGAGCGGCGGCGCTGTAGTCCGTCTCATCGATCCAGGCGTTCTTCATGCCGAGACGCTGAAGCACGTCGCCAAACATCGAATCTCGGCCAAAGGCGCGGAAATGGCGTGAGTCGCCAAGGCTGATGACAAAGACCGGCCGCCCTGAGGCGGCTGTTAGCGCGGCGCGCAATCGGGTGATCTCGACTGATGTCTCGTCGACATAGCGTTTTGCCTCGGCCAGTCGCGCGAGCCTTTCGCCAAGCGCCAGCGCTGCTGCCTCGGCCAGCGGGTAGGGTGGTACGCCGGGCGCGTAGACCGCTTGCGCAAGGACTGGCGCAATGCGCTCAAGCATGGGGCGCTGGTACTCATAGAAGTTGGAGATGACGATGAGATCCGGCGCGACGGTGCGCAGCAGCTCGTAATTGGGCGTGCCGCGCAGGCCGAGATCGGTCACCGATCGAGGGACGATCGGCTCGACCGCGATCTTGCGAAACTGGATGAGTTCGGTCGCCGCAACCGGCTCTATGCCGAGCGCCAGCAAAGTTTCCAGCATGCCCCAATCGATCGCCGCGACGCGCAGCGGCGCTGCCCTGGCGACGATCGGCGGCAGGGCCGCCGCCAAGCCAAGCGCAAGCGCCTGCCGCCGGTTGGGCAGATGTACCATCGCCCGGGGAAGAAAGATCATCGCTGGCGGATTCGGCACAGAATTACCAAGTCGTATGGGCCTTCAGCTTGAACGAGCGACCTTCGCCATAAGAGCAGGTCACGAGCGTCTGGCAGCTTGCGACATAGGTCTTGTCGAAGAGGTTGGTGATGTTGAGGTCGACGCCCCAGTTCTCCTTCTCATAGCCGAGCTTCAGATCGGCCAGCGTGACGGCTGGAACCTTCGCCGTGTTCTCGTTGTCGGCCCATGAGGAGCCGAGATACCGCAGGCCGGTGCCGATCGAGATGCCGTCATACCAGCCGCCGCGCAAGGTGTAGTCGACGGACGCCGAGGCCATGACTTCGGGCACGATGAAAGGTGTCTTGCCGATCAGCGAAGGGTCTTCGCTCTTGGTGAAGTCGATATCGTAGGCGGTCAGCGCCGCAGTGACCCTGAGATCCTCGGTGACGTTGACCTTGCCTTCGATCTCCACACCGCGCGAGCGTAGCTCGTCGGCCTGGACCTGGGCAAAAGGATCGGTGTCGCTGGCGAGGGCCACATTCTGGCGCGTCAGGTCGAAGAGCGACAGGGTGAACAAGCCATCGATGAAGGTCGGCTCATATTTGACGCCGACTTCGTATTGCACGCCTTCTTCCGGCTTGAACAGGTCGCCGTTCGCGTCGGTTCCGATGATCGGGTTGAAGAAAGTGGCGATGCTGGCATAGGGGGTGATGCCGTTGTCGAACTCATAGGCGAGACCGGCGCGGCCGGAGAAATCGCCGCCGGTCCTGCTCTGGGTGCTGGAGGTCGGACTATAGAAGGTCGGACCGTTGTCGGCCTCGAGCCAGGCCCAATCATAGCGGCCGTTCAGTGTCACCAGCCAGCCGTCGCCAAAGCGAAGCTGATCCTGCGCATAAAAGCCGAGCTGCTTTTGCGTCAGGTCCTGGTTGAGATAGCTGACGCGCGGCGTCAGTGGCGAGCCGTAGACAGGGTCGAAGGCATCGATGGGATTGTCATAGTTTGGATCGTAGAGACCGGACGACTGCACCTGGTCGATGTTGTAATATTTGAAGTCCAAGCCGGCGAGGATCGTATGTTCGATCGGGCCGGTCACCACCTTGCCCTCGATCTGGTTGTCCAGGAGGAAGGTTTGCGCCTGAGTGTCATGGTCGAAATTAATGCGGGCCAGATCTGTGGGCCCTCCGATCGTTGACCAGCCGTTCGGGTTGACGCTGACCTCCTTGATGTCGGCGGCGGTGAAGCGGGCATTGGAACGAACGGTCCAGTCATTGTCGAAGGTGTGTTCGAACTCGTAACCGAGGGATCCCTGCTCGCGCTTGTAGAGGTCGATCGACGGTTCGGTGAAATTGGCGTCGCGGTCGATGCGGCCATAATTTACGCCGCCGACAATCCTGTCGACGACGGTCCCTTCGTAGGGCAGGAAGCTGCCGCCATTGTGGTTCTCATCGATGTGGCTGAAATTGGCGAGTACGGTCAGCCGGGTCTGTTCGTCGGGTTGCCAGGTGATGCTTGGCGAGATGAAGCCGCGCCAGCCATCCTGCAGGTCGCTGTAGGTATCGCCACCGGCGACGCGGCCGTTGACGCGATAGCTGACCACGCCGTCCTTGGCGACATCCCCAATATCGAAACCGAGATAGACATTGCCGGCGTCGTTGACGCCGGTTTCGACATAGCGCTGCCGGCCGTCGGGACGCTTGCTGACATAGTTGACGATGCCGCCCGGATTGCTGCCGCCATAGAGCACCGAGGCCGGGCCTTTCAGCACTTCGATGCGCTCCAGCCCGAAGCTATCGACATAGAAGCCGCCGAAGCCGTAGCTGAACAGTTGCAGGCCGTCCATGTAGACGCCGGTGGCCGTCGCCTGGAAGCCACGGATGAATATCCAGTTGGTGTCGCTGTCGGGACCGAAGGGCTGGGTGAAGACGCCGGCGGTGTAGCGCAACGCCTCGTCGGCCTTCTGGGCGCCCTGATCGTCAATCTCCTGACGGCCGATCACCGAGACGGATTGCGGGATCTCCTTGAGTGCGGTCGCGGTCTTGGAGCCGGTCGTGGTCTTCTTGGCGACGACGCCGTCGACCGGTCCGGTCGCGCTGTCGCCGGCATCGCCCTCGACCACCACGGGTTCGAGCTGGGTGGCGGTCTGCGCATCCTGGGCGAACGCGGTCAAGGGCGGGATCATGGCGATGGCGGCGCCTGCCAAAAGCAGCTTCATCCGGCAAATTCTGTTCATAAGGCAAACCCCAGGTTCTCTAGACATATACCTGACTGTTTACCTCAACTTATAGGCGGATCATTGGACGGATTTGCGCGGTTTGTCGATTTTTGTCCAAAAGGCGGACCTTGCTGCGCCCTGCTGCGGGGAAATATCATTGGCGCCGGTGGGCGGCCATCCAGGCGCCCGGCGTCAACCCAACGATGGATTTGAATACCCGCGTCAGATGCGCCTGATCGAAAAAGCCGGTGGCTTCGGCGATATCACCGAGCGACGCCTGTTCATGCGCCATCATGGCCTGGATCTTCCTGATCCGCGCCTGCATCTGCCAGCGGTGCGGCGGCACGCCGGTGGCCGCCTTGAAGGCATGGCTGGTGGCGGTTTCGGACAGGCCGGTCAGCCCTGCGAGATCGGCGAGGCGAATCTTGCCCAGGCAATGCGCGTCGATATAGTCGGTGACTAGGCGCAGCTTGCGGCGGGACAGCGGCGCGCGGCGCCGCGGTCCGTCCGTCCGTCCTATCTCAAAAAGCCCGGCGAACAATGCGTTCAGCAGGCCTTCGCCATAGAGGTCGTGCATCGGCAGGCCGCTGTCGCATTCGGTCGCGATCAGGCCGGCGAGCGCTGCGATCCGGTCGTCGCAAAACTGGAAGCGCGACACACGCAGCGCCTCGCGGTCGAGGCTGCCGCCGAAGCGGCGCGTCAACGCCGCCTCGTCGAAGTGCAGATCGAGATGCTTGATGCGGCGCAGGCCCTCGACCCGGCCCCTGATCGGCACGCCCGCCGGTATGTAGGCCATGGAAAATGCCCGATCGTGACGGCGCAATTCGCCCCGCGCCCCCTCGACGAAGAAGGCGCCGTCGCCGTCGACCTTCAGCGTCACAAAGAGCCGGGGGTCGGGAGACACATAATAGCCTCCCGCTTCCTCCGCGCACGAGACGTCCCAGAGGTCGGCGACGACGCCGTCCCAGACATGCCCTTTCAGGCCGCCTATGACGGAAAAACCCTGAATGCGACTTTCCATGCGCGGAGCGAAGGCCACGTCCGTTTCCCTGTAATGGCATGATCCCTCGGCCTTGATATATTTCATGACAGAAATTATCAAGTTTTACCGGTCAGCAGAAACGCAGTGAGCGGCGTCGAGCGAAGTCGACTCTACCGCTGTGTGTCCAGGCGCGCGCGAAACTCCTCGAGCTCCGCCTCAGTAATGCCGGCGACTTCGGCTTCATTGGGATAGCTGCCGCTCGCGACGTCCTTGCGGAAGCCCGACAGCGCCTCGACCCGCGCGTCCCTGACGGACTGGTGCAAAGCGGCCAGATTGCCCCAGGCACGCGCATGGCGCGGCAGCCGGGCGCTCTCGCCGCAAATGTCCGAGGTGAACAGGAAGATGACGTCCGCCTCAGTGCCCGAGCCAAGCGAGACGGTGACGAGCGAGGTGCGGCGGTTGATCTCGGCCATCACCTCGGCAGCGATGATCTCGCATTCGACGGCGAAGGCGCCGGCATCCTCGAGCCGCCGGAAGCGGTCCCATAGGTCAAGCGCCTCGGCCGAGGTCTTGCCGACCGCCCTGATGCCGCCGACCCAGGTGGATTTGCGCGGCACGAAGCCGAGATGCCCCATCACCGGTATCTGTTCATTGGCGAGCAGCCGCACACTGTCATGGCCGCGCCCGGTGATCACCGCATCGGCGCCTGATGTGATGGCGCCAAAGGCAATGCGCAGTATCTCGTCGCCGGTGACGGCATCGGCGAAGCCGAGGGCAGCGGTGACGAAGACGCGGCGCGAACCCTCGCGCACACGCAAGACGTTGGCGGCGCGGCAGACCACCATCTCGACGCCGGCAGCCTCGGCCGCCGCCGCTTCATCAGCTGTCTCGGCCGTCACTTGGGCGGCATGACGCCCGGTGCCCTTGAGCGCGCGCAGGTCCGCGACAGTCAGGCTGCGCTCGACCTCGCGGCCGCCGAAATCGAAGATGCGCGGCATTTTAGCTTTTCATCTTCCTGGCGTAGTAGTCGGGCGCCACGACACCTGGCTTGGAGAACCAGGCCGGCACGTCGACGCCTGAATAAAGCAGGATGTTGCCCCACGGATCGAAGGCGCCGGTGCGCACGATGACCTTGGCCTTTGCCGCCATCTCGGCGAGGATCGTCTCGTGCTTCGTCGTCTCGAAATCGGCGTCGGGGAACAGCCGCTTCAGCTTGGCCAGCAAGGGCGCATTGTGCACCGGCAGCGTGTCGGCATAGCCGACGCGCTCGGCGATGAAGCTGGCCGCGATCGGCGTCAGCACAGTCTCCAGGTCCGGCACGTCCGGCGAGATGGCAAGGTCGATGCGCCAGGCGGTCGAGGGGATCGGAAAGCCCGCATCGCAGACGATCATCAGGTCGCCATGGCCCATCGAGGCGATGGCATGCGCCAGTTCGGCATTGAGCAGCCGGTTTCGGTTCATGTCGTTTCCTTCCATGTTGTCTTCAGGGCCTCAGCGTAGAGCGCGTCGGCCTTGGCCCGCTGGGGCAGGCCGGGAATGACGCCGAGTTCGGTGCAGGCGATTGCGCCGCAGACGACGCCGAAGCGGACCGCGTCGATGATGTCGCGGCCTTCGGCGAGCGCCACCGCGAAGCCCGAATTGAACGCGTCGCCGGCGCCGGTCGTGTCGACCACGCTGACCGGCACCGCCGGTACCATCACATCGAGTTCGTCGGTCAGGATCAGCGCGCCGCTGCGGCCGAGCGTCACCACGACGTTGCGGACACCGCGGCGGCGCAATTCGCCGGCGAGCTCGCGCGAGGAGCGCGCATCGTCGGCCGGCAGGCCGAGCAGAATGCGCAGTTCGCTTTCGTTCGGGGTCAGATAGTCGACGGAGGCGAAAATCGTGTCGGGAAGCTGGCGTGCCGGCGCGGGATTGAGGATGGTGCGGGCGCCATGCTTGCGGCCGAGTTCCATGGCGCGGGCGGCAGCGGCGATCGGCACTTCCAGCACGGTCATGACGACGTCGCTTTCAGCAATGCGCTGGTCCGCCGTATCGACGGTCTCGGCATTCATCAGCTCGTTGGCGCCCATGTCGAGGATGATGAAATTCTCGCCCTTGTCGTTGAGGATGATGAAGCCGACGCCGGTGGCGCGCTCGGTGCGCGTCGTCACCAAGCTCGAATCCACGCCCTCGGCGGCATAGAGGTCGGTGGCGATGCCGGCCAGCTTGTCGGTGCCGATGATGGCGACCAGCGATGAGGCGGCACCCAGCCTTGCCGTGGCGACGGCCTGGTTGGAGCCCTTGCCGCCCGGTCCCATGTCGAAATCGGTGCCGAGCATCGTCTCGCCGAAGATCGGCAGCTTGGGCGCCCGCATGGTCAGCCCGACCGCGAAACTGCCGACGATTGTGATCTTAGGCGTGATCTGGGGTCTGGTGGTCATCAATGCCTCGTTCGGGGCTTCGTTCAGGACGCCATGGCGCGCGCCAGGATCGCTTCCTCGTTGATGCCGGCGCCGGTCAGTTCGCCCGAGATCCGGCCGTTGCGCAGCACCAGAACGCGTTCGGCGTTCATGATCAATTCCGGAATCTCCGACGAGATCATGACCACTGCCACGCCTTCGCCGGCAATGCCGCGCAGGATGGCGTAGATCTCGGCCTTGGCGCCGATATCGACGCCGCGCGTCGGCTCGTGCAGGATGAGCACGCGCGGGTTGGTGACGAGGCTGCGCCCGAGGATGATCTTCTGCTGGTTGCCGCCGGACAATGTCGCCAGTCTCTGGCCAAGATGTGAAATGCGCGCGTCGAGCCGGGCGACCTGCGCGCGGGCTTCGCGGCGGACCGCGCCGCGCCGCATGAAGCCGGCAAGCGAGAAGCGCGGCAGCGAGGCCGAGACCACGTTGTTGGCGACGCTCATCGCCAACAATGCGCCGGCGCCGCGCCGGTCCGCCGGCACCAGGGCCATGCCGTTGCGGATCGAGGCGTGCGGATCGGCGGCGCGCAATTCCTTGCCGTCGATGGTGATGTGGCCGCTGCGGCCGCACAGGCCGAAAAGGGCCTCGCCAAGTATGTCCTTGCCGGAATCCGGCAGACCGCCAATGCCGAGGATTTCGCCGGCGCGTGCTTGAAAGCTCAAGCCATCGAGGCTAGGCGCTGTCAGCTTGTCAACCGATAGCACGATCGGCGCGCCATCCGACCGCGCGTCGGGCTGCAACGACCACTGCGCCGCCGTGTCGAGATCGCGGCCGACCATGGCGCGGATCAGCCGGTCTTCCGACAGGCCGTCATTGTCCAGCGTCTCGATGGTGCGGCCGTCGCGCATCACTGTGATGCGGTTGGCAAGGTCGAGCACTTCCTTCAGATGATGCGAGACGTAGATGACGGTGACGCCTTCGCCGCGCAATTGCCTGACGATGTCGAACAGCCGCTCGCTCTCGCGTTTGGAAAGTGCCGAATTGGGTTCGTCTAGCACAAGCACGCGGGCTCGCTGGCGGATGGCGCCGGCGATCTCGACCAGCTGCATCTCGGCGACGGAAAGCCGGCCGACCCTGGTATCGGGGTCGAGCTTGCCCATGCCGAGGCGGGACAAGGCCGCGCGCGCCTCGCGCCGCATCGTGTCGCGCGGTACCAAAGACACGGCCGAGCGCGCCGCCATGTCCGACATCATGATGTTGTCGGCGATGGTCAGTGTCGGGCAGAGCGCCAGTTCCTGATAGACCACGGTGATGCCGGCGGCCCGGCTGGCCAGCGGCGAGGCGATGGTGGCTTGCCTGCCGTCGATGCGGATTTCGCCACCGTTAGGCTGCAGGTCGCCGGCAAGGATGTTCATCAAGGTCGATTTGCCGGCGCCGTTCTCGCCGACGACGGCATGCACTTCGCCAGGGCGGAAGTCGATGGAAATACGGTCGAGCGCCAGCACGCCGGGAAACCGCTTGGTCAGGCCGGAGATTTCGACGATGGGGGCAGGCGTCTGTTGCTCGGTCATGAGGCTGGCTGAACGGAGAGCTGCCGACCTCAGGGCCGGCAACTCACGTTACGCTGGCATGTTACTTCTTGGCGACCTCGGCGATGTTTTCCTTGGTGTAGACGCCGACGCCAGTGTCGAGATTTTCAATCGGCTGGCCCTTGAGGAACTGCACGATCAGGTCGACGGCGGCAAACCCCTGCTTCTCCGGCGCCTGGTCGATCGTCGCCTGGACATTGCCGTCCTGTACGAGCTGCACTGTCTGGTCGAGCAGGTCGAATCCGACCACCTTGACCTTGTCGGCGGCCTTGTTGCGTTCGACCCAGGTGCCGGCGGCCGGCGTCGAGCAGCATTCGAGCGACAGCACGCCTGATATCGCCGGATTGGCCAGCATGGCGTTCTCGATCGCCGAATAGATCTTTTGTGGGTCAGTGCCGGTGTTGAGCGTCGAGACCACCTCGATGCCGGGCTCGGCCTTGAGCGCCTCGCGCGCGCCCTTTTCGCGATCGAGCGACCACTGGGCGGCGGCGTCGATCGTGGTGATCATCACCTTGCCCTTGCCGCCCAGCACCTTGGCCATCAGCTTGCCGGCCTCGCGGCCGGACTGGACGAGGTCCTGGCCGGCGAAGGCGAGGCGCTTGCTTTCGGGATTGTCGGTGTTGAAGGTCACCACCGGGATGCCGGCGGCGATGACGCGGTCGATCAGTGGCGCCAGCGCGTCGGTCGAGACCGAGGAGATGGCCAGGCCGTCCATCTTGCCCATCAGCGTCTCGATCTCGCTGATCTGGCCATCGGCATCGGCGCCGACGGGGCCGATGAACTGCGCGCTGACCTTGTCCTCCTTGGCGGCGCGCTCGACGCCGGTCTTCATGAACGGCGCGAATTCGTTGGAGACGTCATGGTAGGAGACATAGATGTCGAGTGGCTGGCCGGCGGCGATCTTGGCCTTGATGCGGTCGGCCAGCGCGAAATCGGCAAGCTTGGCGCCGGCATGGGCCGACAGCGGCAGCAGGCTGAGTGCGGCTGCGAGAATGACATGTCTAAGTTTCATGGATAGTCCTCCCTTGTTTGGCCCTTGATTTGACCTGTTGGTTGCTCTGCTTTCAGCTCGTGCGGCGCGTGCTCCATTTGTCGATGCCGACCGCAATGATGATGACCAGGCCGATCATCAGTTCCTGGACGAAGGGCGACACGCCCATCAGCACCAGGCCGTTGCGCATGACGCCGATGATCAGCACGCCGAGGATGGTGCCGAGGATCGTGCCTTCGCCGCCCGACAGCGAAGCGCCGCCGACGATGGTGGCAGCGATGACGTCGAGCTCCAGCCCGACCCCGGTGCGTCCGGCCTGGCCGCTCGGCAGGAAGGCCATGCTCAAAATGCCGGCGAAGGCGGCCAGCACGCCCATCAGCACGAAGGCCCAGATCTTGACCGAGTTGACGGAGATGCCGGACACGCGGGCGGCCTTGGCGCTGCCGCCGACGGCATAGACGCGGAAGCCGAAATTGGAGAAGGACAGCACCACCCAGGCAAGGGCTGCGATGATGACGAAAAAGACGAGCTGCATCGGGACGATGCTGAACAGATAGCCCTGACCCATGTAGCCGAAGGACTGCAGGACCTCGGGCAGGGCGCCGTTGCGGGCATTCACTGTCACCGGCTGGCCGTTGGTCAGGATAAGGGCCGCGCCGCGCACGATGGAGAGCATGCCGAGCGTCGCGATCAGCGAGGGCAGGCGGCCATAGGTGGAGAGCACGCCGTTGATGAGGCCGATGGCGACGCCGGTGGCGAGGCCCGCGCCGATCGCCGGCAGCAGCGCCCAGCCGGCGATGATCAACATGCCGGTGGCGAGGCCTGAGAATGCATAGGTCGAGCCGACCGACAGGTCGACCTCTCCGGCGATCAGCACGAATGTCATGCCGACCGCCATGATCCCGAGCAGGGAGATCTGGCGACCGACATTGAGCAGGTTGAGCGACGTCAGGAACCCGTCAGTGGCAAAGGACAGGAACAGGCACAGCGCGAGTAGCGCGATGAACACGCCCGCCTCGCGCGCCCGCAACAGCCGCGCCAACGTCAATCGGTCCGTGGCTGGCGCGCGCGCGCCGGTCCTGACCGCATCGGCCATACAGCATCCTCCCTGCGTGCGGCGAGGTGCCGGTCGCGACCGGCTTCGCCACTCTTCTCCCGTTCTTCCCTCATCGACCCGGGCTGAGCTCGCGCACGGGTCGATGCATGAGAGCCCGATCATCCCAAACAGATTCAGGATGCGACTCTATCTCTTTGTTCGACCTGATCTTTTTCCGCCCCGAAGGTGAGGGATCAAGGTCCGGTGCGGGTGCGGGCGCCCGCCCCTTGCTTTCGACGTCAGGACGCCTTGCGGAAGGAACCGGCCGGCACCTTGCGCAACTCGTCGTAGTTTCCGTATTCGCGCACCTTCTTGAACGGCGCGTTCTCGATAGCGTTGTAGGAGCAGATATAGCCCCAGCGATAGGTATCGGAGCGGTTGGCGTCGGAGCGATGCAGCAGATTGCCGTCGAAGATCAGCGCGTCGCCGGCTTCCATCTCGACATAGATATGCTCATAGCGCTTCAGCGCGGCTTCCAGATGTTCCTGCTCGACATTGGTCTGGTCGTTCTCGCGGATGTGGTTGAGGCGGCCGAGCTTGTGCGAACCCTTGAGCACCTGCAGGCAGCCATTCTCGCGGGTCGCCTTGTCGAGCGCGACATAGATGCTCATCATCTCCGGCGCGAGGCAGCCGTAATTGTACCAGTAGCCGAAATCCTGATGCCATTCCCAGGCACCGCCCTCGTTGGGCTGCTTCATCGTCATCTTGTGGCTGTAGAGATAGATCGGCTTGCCGACGGCGTCCTGGGCGAGATCGACCATGCGCTCGTCGCGGGCCAGCAGACCGTATTTGTCGTCCTCGGCCTTGGTCCACATCTTGAGAAGCGTGGTCTTGCCCTCCTTGTCGCCCTTGGCCATGACCGCGCCGGTCCTGCTCTCCGCCTCCAACTGCTTGCGGGCGTGGTCGCGGAAGTCGTCCACCTCCGCCGTGGTCAGCAGCCCCTGGCGAATGATGTATCCGTCGCTGATGTAGCGCTCCGTTTCTTCCTTCGTCATCGCGAGCATCGTCTTGCCTCCCTGGTCTTCGCGAAAGAGGCCGTCATTGGCGCAGAGCACCTTGAAAGCCTTGGGAAAAGCGGGGTTTCGGCCTGGTGAATGCCGACCTCGCCTGCCTCTTGAGAGCGACCATAGCGCTGCTTGGCGGGGAACAAAATGGACAGCAGGACGCGATGTTTGTATAAAACGCGCATGCGGGCAAGAACGTCTGTTATAGAAAGTTTCCACTATGTGCCGGCCGCCGGCTGGACGCGCACGGCATTCAGCGTGCTGCGCGCGGGCAAGGTCGCCGCGGCGCCGGATTACCGGATAGAACGCGCGGCCTATCCCGGCCAGGACATCCTCTATTGCCTGTCCGGCCGCGGCGTCGTCGAGACGCTGGGACAGCGGCTGGAGGTGCGGCCCGGCCAGCTGGTGTGGATGGCGAACGAGGCGCCGCATGTCCATGCCGCCGACGAGCATGATCCGTGGAGCTTGCTCTGGTTCAGGCTCGACGGGCCGGACCCGGCAATCCTGCGCCGCAAGCTGTTCGGCGAGGGGACCTTGCGGGCCGTGTTCACCGACGCGATGAACCCGGTCCCCTGGTTCGAGCGGTTGTTTGCGGCGCTGCGGCGGCGCGACGCCGGTCTCGACCTCAGGCTCAACCAACTGATCGCCGAATTCGTGCTTCTGGTCGACCGCGCACTGGCCGGCACGGGCACCGACGATCTGCCGAACGCACTGGCCGCAGCGGTGGACGCCATGCGCGGCGACCCCGGATTCGCCTGGAGCGCGCCGGACCTGTCCATTGTTACCGGCCTTGGCCCTTCGCAGATCCGGCGGCTGTTCCAGAAGCACCTGCGCACAAGTCCGCATCAGTGGCTGATGCGCGAGCGGCTGATGCAGGCGCAATCGCTGCTGGTGCAGAGCGACCAGCCCCTGGCCGAAATCGCCGAGGCCTGCGGCTTCTGCGACGTCTATCATTTCGGGCGGGAGTTCAAGCGCTCGGTGGGGATCTCGCCGGCCGCCTGGCGGCGCAGCGAGTTGGGTACCGGCCCGGGATACTGAGCCGGCCCATGATCGTTCGCAGCAGCCGCAAGTCGCCCTAGAACTTGCGCGATCTCTAATATAAGCGCACACTTCCGAGTTGGACGGCGGGAAAACGGCTCATAAGCAAAGCGGGAGGAAGCCATGAACAGCATGAGCCTCACTACACTCGAACGCGGCAAGACGACGATCGATGCCGCGGCCCTGGAAGCGCTCTCGACGCAATTGCGCGGCTCGGTGCTGAGGGAAGGCGATGGCGCCTATGACGAGGCACGCAGCATCTGGAATGCCATGATCGACCGGCGGCCAGGGCTGATCGTGCGCTGTGCCGGCGCCGCCGATGTCATTGCCGCCGTGAACTTCGCCAGGGAAAACCGGCTTCTCGTCGCTGTTCGCGGCGGCGGCCACAACATTGCCGGCAGCGCCGTCTGCGACGGAGGCCTGATGATCGATCTTTCGCCGATGAAATCGGTGCGGGTCGATCCGCCGACGCGGCGGGTATGGGTGGAGCCTGGGGCAACGCTTGCCGATGTCGACCTGGAAACGCAGGCTTTCGGACTGGCGATACCGACCGGCATCAATTCGACCACCGGCATATCCGGCCTGACGCTGGGCGGCGGCTTCGGCTGGCTGACGCGAAAATTTGGCCTGACCATCGACAATCTTCTCAGCGCCGATGTGGTGACCGCCGACGGCAAGCTGCTGCGCGTCAGCCAGACCGAGAATCCGGACCTGTTCTGGGCGCTGCGCGGCGGCGGCGGCAATTTCGGTGTCGTCACGGCTTTCGAGTTCAAGCTTCACCGTGTCGGTCCCCAGGTTCTGTCGGGACTTGTCGTTCATCCCTTTGCCGATGCCCAGGAGGTGCTGCGGGAATACCGTGATGCGCTCGAGCTGGCGCCCGACGAACTGACCTGCTGGGTGGTCATGCGGCAGGCGCCGCCACTACCCTTCCTGCCGGCTGAATGGCACGGCAAGGAGGTGCTGGTTCTGGCCATGTGCTATTGCGGCGATCTTCAGGAGGGAAAGAGAGCGACGAAAAGGCTTCGCGCCATCGGCACGCCGATTGTCGATGTCGTCGGTCCCAATCCGTTCGCGGGCTGGCAGCAGGCATTCGATCCGCTGCTTACATCAGGCGCCCGCAACTATTGGAAGAGCCATGATTTCACCGGGCTTTCCGATAGCGCGATCGAGGTCGTCACGGCAGCGATACCAAGGCTTCCCGGGCCTGAATGCGAAATATTCCTTGGCCATGTCGGCGGCGCGGCGGGCCGGGTGAAAGCGGACGCAACGGCGTTCCCGCAGCGCAGCGCGCATTTCGTCATGAATGTCCACGCCCGCTGGCGCGAACCGGGAATGGACAGGACCTGCATCGACTGGGCGCGCGGTATCTATGAGGCGGCCAAGCCCTATGCCGCGGGCACGGCCTATGTGAATTTCATGCCCGAGGACGAGGTCGACAGGGTCGAAGCGGCCTATGGCGACAACTATCGGCGGCTTCTGGAGATCAAGCAGCGCTACGACCCGCTGAATCTGTTCCGCATGAACCAGAATCTGTGGCCGAGGGAAAAACTGCAGGCCGCATAGGGTGAGCGCGTAGCGGCAAGGCCCGCGCCTCCGACGGCGGATGCCGCGCGCGGGCCGGTCACGCGTTCCGATAGGACCGTTACTGGACCTTTTGCCGGAACTTCGAATGACAGCTTGAGCAATCCTGCAGGATAAGATGCAGGAGGTGCTCGACCGGAAGTTTGGCGGGATCGGCCTCCGCCGCCGGCCGCTTGCCGAGCAAGCTGCCGCCGCCCATCGCCAGGCCGGAACCCATCCTCATATCGCCGGTGATGCCGGCCGGTGCCTGCCTGGCCTTGGCGGCCAGTGCCTCGGCCAGCGTCCCCATGTGATTTGCCAGCGCCTCGAATTCCGGACGAGCTTGTTCAATTTCCAACCTGGCGCCTGAAGGCGCGCCCAATGTCGTGCTGGGAAATTCCGCGATCAGGGCAGGGCCGGAGCGGGCGCGGATGGTCTCGGCCGCCGCCTTGAACGCCGCTGCGTCATAGGCCAGCTTGCCGTCGAAGATTCCGGCGATGGTTTTGGCGGCGGCCGCCATCTCCTTCATCGAAGCCTGGCGTGCCTCGACGATCGCGTCGCGGCCGCCTGCGGCGACCACCGAGCACGTACAGGCAAGCGAGAGCGTGGCGGCTGCGGCAGTCCATTTCACTGGACTAGGCTTTCTCCCGCCAGTTCGTCGATGATCGGGCAATCCGGCCTGTCGTCGCCATGGCAATGCTCGATCATATGATGCAGCAGACAGCACAACCCGTTGAGTTCGGCTATCTTTCGGTCGATCTCCACCAGCCTGGCCTCGGCTATGGCCTTGACGTCCGCACTCTCGCGGTCCTTGTCGTGATAGAGCGACAGCAACTGGCGGCACTCGTCGACCGAAAACCCCAGGCTGCGCGAGCGCTGCAGAAATCGCAAGCGGTGGATGTCGGAGACCGAGTAGTCGCGATAGCCGTTGTCGGTCCGGGCCGGACGTACAAGGCCGATGTCCTCGTAGTAGCGTATCGTCTTGGATGGCAGGCCGGATTTTTCAGATGCGATACCGATGTTCATGATCAAAATCTCCTTTGCAGGGGGGATAGACCTTCCAGCAACTGGAAGGTCAACACCGCCTGGGCAATTTTGATAGGGTAGGTCATAGGCATTTCGCGCTTGACCTTCCGGCGGCTGAAGCCCCCAGGGTTTACCACCGTTCGCATTTGGGAGAATCTGAAATGAAAGACTCGGTTCGTTCGATCTCGCCAGTGCGGCCGATTGGGCGAAAATCGACGTCAAGTGAGCTGCGATAATCAGCACTTGGACGGATTTGCCGCTTATGCCGGATTGTTTCTCAGCGGGTTGATCGCGGCGACGATTCTGCCTGCCCAGTCTGAAGGGGTGCTTGTGGCCCTGCTGCAGCGCGGCACCTATGAGCCTTGGGCACTCTTGGCCATTGCCTCGTTAGGCAACGTCCTGGGGCCGGTGATCAATTGGGCGAGCGGACGACCACCTCGACGTGCTTATGCCTCCCGCACGTCGACAATGCCCATCATGCCGAGTTGTTCATGTTCCAGGATGTGGCAGTGATACATGCGCGGCCCGGGCCGGTCCTGCCGCAGCAGGAGCCGCACCGTCTCGCCGCGCGCGACGTTGACGGTGTCTTTCCAGGCGAGGTAGTGCGCTTTCGAGATCTTGCCGTCGCGTTCGTGCTCGACCACCTGGAACTGGGTGCCATGCACATGGAAGGGATGATCCATGTCGGCCTCGTTGACGATTTCCCAGAGCTCGACCTCGCCTTGTTTGGCAACGATGTCGACACGCCCCATGTCGAAGGCGACGCCGTTGATCAGGAACCCCATCTCCATGCCGCTGGCATTCATGGCCATGGTTTCGGTGAAAACGAAGCGCCGGCTGATTGAGGGCGCACCAAGCCGCGCGATCGGCCGCAGCCTGTCGGGCAGCGGCGGGACCGGTTCGGCCGGCGTCTGCGACACATGGACGGTGAGCAGCGTCAGGCCGGCATCGGCAGGCCGGCCAGCGCCCATCCAGCCGCGATCGTAATCGAGCGTATACAGCGTCGCGGGGCCAGGTTTCTCGAAGGAGACAATCACTTCGAGGCGTTCCGCCGGGCTGAGCAGGATGTCGTCTGCCGCCACTGGCGCCTCCAACAGACCGCCGTCCGTCCCGATGATCGTCATCGGCGCGCCGTCGAAGGAGAGTCGCAAGAAGCGCGCGTTGGTCGCATTGTAAAGCCGGAAACGCCGCTTCGTGCCAAAGGGCACCGACAGCACAGGGTTCCTCTGTCCGTTGACCAGTACATGGTCGCCGACGCGCCCGTTCATCAGATCCATCATCGTGTTGTCTGGAATGGAGCCGTCCGCGGCGAGGCGAAGGTCAGTGAACACCAGCACGGTATCGCCATACGCGGCCGGAATGGGGTCGGTCCTTGGCTTGACTAGGAACACGCCGGCAAGGCCGCGATAGACCTGCTCGGCCGTCTTGCCGTGCGGGTGTGGGTGATACCAGTAGGAGCCGGCGCTTCCTTCCGGCAGTTCGAAGCTGTAGGTGCGCTCGGCGCCCGTCGCGACCGGATCCATGGGATTGCCGTCCTGGTCGGCCGGCACTGGCATGCCATGCCAGTGGATGGTGCTGGCCTCGTCCGCAATCCGGTTGGCGAAGGCGATCTCGACGCGGTCGCCCTCGACCGCTTCGATCAGCGGCCCGGGGCTCATGCCGTTATAGCCGAGGATCGGCGTGTCGAGTCCTTCGGCAAAGCGCGCCGTGGCGGGCTCGGCCGTCAGCCTCGCCCTGAACTGGCCGGGCGTGGCGGCTTCGTTAGCGAGGCGGGGCAAGTCGCGCAACGCCTCGCCTTCGGGCAACACGATAGCGCTTTGCGGTGGCGCGCCCATGTCATGGCCCGAGTGGTCGCCCATGCCCGGCATGCCGTCCATTTTCATCTGGGCCATGGCGGGTCGGCCCGCAAGAACCGTCACGAGGCCCGCCTTCAGAAAACTACGTCGATGCATCTGTCGTCTCCAGCCGTCACGCGAAGACGCTAAGGGTTCCAGTCGCTGGAAGGTCAAGTGTGTTTGTTGAGGAGAGCCGTCACGCCCATCTTCCCGTTGGTTAGCCGAACGAAGCCTCCACGGTTAGAAGCGTGGCTTGTCGCCGTCGCCAGTTTTTGACCCGAACCGGCCTCCAACTGCCACGCGCCAGCAAGGTCTAGTCATTTCGTTTGCTTGACTCGACCGGCGAAAACGGGCAGCAAAGCCGGATATGGAGGGCAATTTTGCCACTTTCATAGTCATGAAGGGTGCATATTTCGAAGTGACCGCCGCCAAATCGGCGACCGGTGGAGGGATTGGTTAACCAACTTTGTCCATCTTTTGAATCAATCGGCAACAGCAGCGAAGGGTGCCGGGGGGCATCAGGCGAACTGTGATCGTAACGGATGCGAGGGCGCAAGCCGGCAAGCCGATTGAGAGTGTTGTATGGCGTTTGTGTATTCGAAAACCCGGCGTGACAATCCATCTGGATTGACTTCGATGAGGCCCAGCCTGCGTTGGGTCGCGGTTCCAGCCGTTGGCGCAGCGGTCGTTTTGTGGTCGGTGGCGACCATGGCCGGCCTCTACTCGGTGGGGACATCGCTCACCGCCGCTTCCAACAGCCTGCCGCAGAGCCTGCTTGCACCGCGCACCATCGCGTTCGCCGATCAGCGCAGCACGCTTGCAAATTCATGGGCCAATTCAAATTCATGGGCGCCGCAGCTCTCGACCAGCCGGCAGGCATCGCTGCTCAATCGATGCGACGCCGGCTGTCGGAACGCCGCCGGCAGCTTCTCGCACGATGGCAAGGCGGCGCGCATCAAGCCTTTGGCGCGGTCGAACGAGGCCGCTGCTGTCCGCGACCGCTTCGATAGCGTGGTGGCGAAAGCTGCGTTGTCGCCGCAAAAGCTTGCCGCCGCCTTTGCCAATGCCTCTTCTCACGTCCCCGGCCCATCCTTGGCGCTTGCCAGCCTGCCGGTGGGGGCTCGCTATGCAGGCGCCGCGCGCGTGCCGGACCTGCATGGTCCCGCCTCCGAGCGCTTCGGGCCTGAGGTCGCCGAGATCGAACGATCCTCACGTCTGGCGCTGGCGTTGGCAAACGCATTGCCGGAACAGACGATCCCTGAACAGATGATCGATGTGCTGCCGCCGGCGGCAATGGCAAATGATGCTGCCGCCGCGCAAGAGCCGCAGCAGGGCGAAATGCAAGTGGCCTCGCTGCCGCCGCAGGACGAGATGCCCGACAGCATTCCGGTGCCAAGTTTCCGTCCGCAGGCGAAAATCGAGCAGCCGGACGAGGCGCTGGCGGTCGAGGCGCCCAAGGCATCGAGCACCCAGCAGGCCAAGCCTTCCAAGGCTGCCCAGGCACCCAAGGCCAAGGCAAGCAAGACGGTCGATGCGCCGCAAGTCGAGACGCAATCTCCAAGAGCCTTGTCGCCGCGCAATTCGGCACTCGCCGCGCTGCCAGGCGTGGAAGGCAGCCAAGGCGTGCAAGGCAACCCGGCCAGCCGGAACACGCGTGCCAGCCAGGGCACGCAAAGCGGCCAGGGCACGCAAAGCGGCCGGGGCAAGCCGGCCAAGCGATCGAAAGCTCAGGCCGGCGATATGCTGGCCTATGCCAAGCCGGACAATCCTGAGCGCGGCGTCGGCGGAGCCTTCAAGAATCTTTTCACCAGGCCATCCCTGGGCAGCGGCGTCGCCGTCTACGATATCTCGGCGAAAACCGTCTATATGCCAGACGGTTCGCGACTCGAGGCGCATTCGGGAATTGGCCCGATGGCCGATCAGCCGCGCTACGCCAACCGCAAGAATGTCGGCCCGACACCGCCCGGCACCTATGACTTGAAGCTGCGCGAATCGCGTTTCTACGGCGTCGAGGCGATACGTCTCACCCCCACCAGCGGCAACAACAAGTATGGCCGCGACGGCCTGCTCGCCCACAGCTACCTGCTGCGCGGCGGCCGTGCGGAATCCCATGGCTGCGTGGCCTTCAAGGACTATGCGCGCTTCCTAGCCGCCTACAAGAAGGGCAAGATCAAGCGCCTCGTCGTGCGCGGCTAACCAGCCGCTGACGCGGATCGCGTCGAAGGAGCTCGGCGCGTAGACCCGCAGCGGCGAGAATGAAAGCCGCCACAGCCACCCGATTGTCAGCAGCCGCCACCGAAACCGTTTTCATTCCCGGCTGGGCAGACTATGACTGGCCGGGGCGGGTCGGCTCCGGTTCACCAAGAGGATGTCATGACAATACGCGCTGTCGTCTGGGGCGAGAATATCCATGAGCGGACCAATGAGGTGGTCGCGGGCATTTACCCCGAGGGCATGCACGCGACGATCGCCAAGGCGCTGAATTCCGACATGGCGATCTCCGCCTCGACCGCGACGCTGGAGCAGCCGGAGCATGGCCTGCCAGCGAGCCGTCTGGCCGAAACCGATGTTCTGGTGTGGTGGGGACACAAGGACCATGGCGCGGTCGCCGATGAAATCGTCGAGCGTGTGGCGCGCCGCGTCTTCGAAGGCATGGGGCTGATCATCCTCCATTCCGGCCATTTCTCGAAGATATTCAAAAGGCTGATGGGCACGCCGTGCACGCTGAAATGGCGCGAGGCCGGCGAGCGCGAGCGGCTCTGGGTGACCAGCCCCAGCCATCCAATCGCTGCCGGGATCGGTGAGTATTTCGAACTCGAAAACGAAGAAATGTATGGCGAGCAGTTCGCTGTTCCGGAGCCGCTGGAGACGGTCTTCATCTCCTGGTTCCAGGGCGGCGAAGTGTTCCGGTCGGGGCTGACCTACCGCCGGGGCGCCGGCAACGTCTTCTATTTCAGGCCGGGGCACGAGACTTATCCGACCTATCATGACGCCACAGTGCAGAAGGTGCTGCGCAACGCGGTGAAATGGGCGCACAACCCGCAAGGCGCAAATGCGGCCGTCCTCGATGCGCCGAACGTGCCGGTCGAAAAGGCGCTCGAGCCGATCGTCGAACGCGGCGGCAAGCTCCATGCGGCCGGCGAAGCCGGCTTTCGCTAGACCGTGATCCCGAACCCCGATTCGGAAAAATCGATGGTCAAACAAAGAAGTTAGAGCCCTATCCTAAGGATAAGAATCATGCGGCTTTTGATACTCGGGACCGGCTGGATGGCGCAGGAGCATGCCCGGCAGTTCGGCAAGATCGATGGCGTCGAACTGGTCGGCGCCGTCGATGTCGACCTTAAACGCGTTGATGAGTTTTCCGACAGCCACGGCATCCCCAACCGGTTCACCTCACTGGAGGAAGCGCTGGCATGGGGAGAGTTCGATGCCGCTGCAAACGTGACGCCGGATCGCATCCACCATCCGACCACGATGATGCTGGTCGCGGCGGGCAAGCCGGTGCTGTGCGAAAAGCCGCTGGCGGAAAACTTCGAGAAGGCCAGCGAGATGGCCGATGCCGCCGAGCGGGCCGGCATCATCAACATGGTGAACCTGACCTATCGCAATGTGGCGGCACTGCAGAAGGCGCGCGCCATGGTGCTGGCCGGCGAGATCGGCCAGGTCCGGCATGTCGAGGCGTCCTATCTGCAGAGCTGGCTGGTGTCGAAATTCTGGGGCGACTGGCGCACCGAACCGAAATGGCTGTGGCGCCTGTCGCGCGGCCACGGCTCCAATGGCGTGCTGGGCGATGTCGGCATCCACATCCTCGATTTCGCCAGCTATGGCGCGGCGCTCGACATCGATCATGTGTTCTGCCGGCTGAGAACCTTCGACAAGGCGCCGGGCAACCGGATCGGCGAATACGAACTCGACGCCAATGACAGTTTCGCCATGGCGCTGGATTTCTCCAACGGCGCGTTCGGCATGGTGCACGCCAGCCGCTGGGCGACCGGCCATCTCAACGAACTCAGGCTGCGCATCTATGGCGACAAGGGCGGCATCGAAGTCGTGCACAATCTGAACGGCTCGGAGCTGAAAGCGTGCCTGGGCGAGGACATCGAGAACGCCAAATGGCAGGCCCTCGATGCCGGAACGGTGCCGACCAATTACCAGCGCTTTGTCGATGCGGTGCTGAGCGGCGTGCAGGCCGAGCCGTCGTTTCGGCACGCGGCCGAGCTGCAGAAGGTGCTGGATCTTGCCGTCGTCTCGGACGAAAAACGGGCGGAGCTCAGGGCACACGCCGACACGCAGTGAGATCATTCGAGGAGGAGCCAGCCATGGTCACGCGCCGCGCCGAATGTTCCTGCGGTCAGCTTTCCGCAATTTGTTCGGGTGAGCCGGTTCGGGTTTCGGTATGCCATTGCCTGGCCTGCAAGCGGCGCACCGGTAGCGCGTTCAGCTTCAATGCCCGGTTTCCCGAGGACAAGGTGTCGATCGAGGGACGATCGGCCGAGTTCATACGCATTGGCGAGGAGGGCGGCCGCGTCACCTATAGCTTCTGCCCGGATTGCGGCACCAGCGTCCATTACCGGATCGACACGCAGCCCGGCCTGATCGCCATCCCGGTGGGCGCCTTCGCCGTTCCTTCATTCCCGCAGCCCTTCCAGTCCTTCTATCACGACAGCCGGCGCTGCCAGTGGGTCGAGGTCCGCGCCGAGCCTCTGGCGACGTTCGGGTGAAAACGTTGGCCAGATCCGGCCGACGTTAGGGTCAAAATCCAATCATGCGGAATGACCAAATTCGACCCAAGCGGAACCGTCCGCACTCTCCGCGCATTTGGATGAAGCATGAACAAGACTTCCGACAATGATCCGGGCGGGCCACTGGCGGGCTGGACGATCAAGCTCGGAGAGTCGCCCATAGTCGGTACAGCTATCCACAGCGGCACCGAGGTTGGCAGGGCTTGTCGATCGCTCATGTGTCTTTCCGACCCCGACCGGCGTCGGGAAGAGGACCCGTTCACCGAACGCTTCATCGCCGATTTTCCCACCCAGATCATCGTTCATCGGTCACGCTTCCAGGTGGACCTGAACCGCGCGCGCGACGCCGCGGTCTACCTGTCGCCGGACCAGTCCTGGGGTCTGAAAGTCTGGCGAGAGCAGCCGGCCGAGGACATCGTCAAGGAGTCTCTCGCCTTTCACGAGACCTTCTATAGTGAGCTGAACCGTGTCCTTGCCGGTATCGAGAAGCGCCATGGCAGGTTCGTGCTTATCGACGTCCACAGCTATAATCACCGGCGCGGCGGACCGGAGGCCATGCCTACATCTCGCGACGCCGCGCCCGACATCAACATTGGTACGTCCTCCATGGACCGTGAACGCTGGGCACCGGTTGTAGACGCCTTCATCGAGGCGCTTCGCGGCCACCAGCTCAATGGCGAGCCGATCGACGTGCGCGAGAATGTGTCCTTCCAGGGCAAGGGCGAACAGACCCGTTTCGTCCATGCCAATTTTCCCGAAAACGGCTGCGCCATCGCGGTTGAGTTCAAGAAGATATTCATGGACGAATGGAGCGGCGAGCCCGACTGGGCGGCAATCGAGCAGCTGCGCGCCATGCTGGCCTCCACGGTGCCCGTTCTGGAGTCGGCGCTGTGAGCCATGCGATGAAGCCCAAGCTCGTCGAGCCCGCACTTCCATTGGCGCAAATCGAAGCGGACCTGGACGCGCTTTTGCGGGACGGCAAGCCAATCCGCCGCGACTTCGGCAATGGCAACCGTTTGCACATGGATCGGCCGCTGCCGTTTCTGTGTGTCCATGTCGGGTCGCATCAGGATGCGGCTCTCCATGCCGTCTCCGCCAACGCCTCCTATCTGATCGCGGCCGACATTGGCCTCGCCGGCGAGGTCGCGCGGCTGGTGGCGCGAAGGATGCGCGATCACTGCGGCGCATTCCTCATGCTGGACATCGGCGAACTGGCCGAAGACCGGTTCCTGACCGAGGATGTGCCGTTCCTGCCGCCTTTCGAGATTGCGCTGGCCTGCGGCGACACGGCGGCGGAGAAGGAGGCTCTCAAGCGCTTCGCCGCGGCTGCGTCCGCACGCGAAGCAAAATACCGCACGCCCCGCGTGGACGAACTCAACCCCACGACACGCGCCGAAGCGCGGCTCTGGGATGATCCCGGTGATGCGGCGTGCCTGACGGTACGTTTCGCGCCGATCTACAGGGCGCCGGGCACCAACCGCGTCTATCCTGAACTGCGCGACCTCGTCGTCGCCAACATGGTCGATTCCGCGCTTCAGGCCGTCAGCGCCTTCCTGAAGGCATCAAGGCTGGAACCGCCGGCGACCCATCGTTCCCTAGGGCGCCGGGTCTATATCGATGCGGTCGTGCGCGCCGACCGGGCGATCGACGAGGTCGCGTCGACGTTCGATTTTCTGCTTGCCGTCACACCGATCAATGCCGAACCAGCCTGGCTGGAATTCCAGGCAGGCGCCTTCGAGCGTGTGCCGACACTGCTCTACAGGCCGCTCGAGTTTGAGGTCGCCGCCCAGAAACGGAAGCTCTATTCGGTCTCGCTCGACCATCTGGAGGATCCGCTGCTGACCAGGCTGCTCTCCGAAAAGCGGCAGGAACTCGATCTCCAGCTGTCGATGCTCGCGGCACGCGAAACGCCCGGCTTCGCCGAACTCGGACGCGCACTCTATGGCAGCGTCGAGCCGGGGCTGGCGGCGCGCGCACGCGCCATTCTCGAAAAGGCGCCTGGCGTTGCGGCGGCCCGGCAAGAGGGCCTGGGCGCCGACGCTGTCGCCGCGGCCGCGCGAGACATGATCGCCGGCTATCGGGCAGCCTATCCCGACTTCGATGCTTCGGTGGAGATCCGCGGCGACCTGCCGGCCGGCCTCCTGGTTTCGCGAAACCGGCTGCTGGTTTCGCGCGATACCAACCTGCCACCGGAGCGTCTTACCGCGCTGCTTAGCCACGAGATCGGTGTCCACCTGCTGACCTACTTCAACGGCGATGCGCAGGGGCTCGCCATTTTCCGCAACGGGCTCGCCGGCTATGAGGGCATGCAGGAGGGACTGGCCGTCCTGGCGGAATATCTGGTCGGCGGCATGACCGCGGCGCGGCTGAGGCTGATCGCGGCCAGGGTCGTCGCCTGTCAGGCGATGCTCAACGGCGCGACATTCGAGGAAACCTTCGGTATTCTCCACAGGGATTTCGGTCTCGACGAGCGCAGCGCCTTCAACGTTGTGCTGCGTGTCTATCGAGGCGGGGGCCTGGCAAAAGACGCCATCTATCTGCGCGGCATTGTGCAGGTCCTCGATCACCTGAGGCACGGTGGCAGCCTCACGCCGTTCTGGATCGGCAAGATATCCGCCGCGCATTTCGGAGCGATCCAGGAACTCAACGCGCGCGGCTTGCTGCGGGCGCCCCGCCTCGAACCTGCGTTTCTCTCTTCCGATGCGGCGCGTCCGCGCCTCAAGAAAGCGATGGCGGGAATCGATCCGATCGATATGGTTGAAGCCTGAGCGGAGTCTCCTCGATGCGCATTGCGTTCTTTGTCAATTCCATTGAGAGCGAGACGCCTGCCTACACGACGACAGCGTTGGCGTTGGCTGCGGTCCAGCGCGGCCATTCCGTTGTCTATGTTGAACCTGGCGACTTCATATTGCGGCCGGACGACAGTCTAGCTGTCAGCGTCGCGGTTCTGCCGGACGCTCCCTACAAGACATCCGACAGGCTGCATGCCGCCCTGAAGGACGCCGCGAAGCAGAAAAAGACCTTCGCGATCAGCGATATCGACATTGTCTTTCTGCGCAACGACCCGTCGCTGGACGCCACCGATCGACCATGGGCCGCCAACGCAGGCATTATGTTCGGGCGGCTCGCAGCGGAACGCGGCGCAATTGTCGTCAACGATCCGGACGGCTTGGGGCAGGCGCAGAGCAAGCTCTATCTTCAGTCCTTTCCCGAGGCGGTCAGGCCGGCGACCCTGATATCGCGCAGCATCACCGAGATCCGCGCCTTCATCGACAAAAACTCGAAGGGCTGCATCGTCAAACCACTGCAAGGGTCGGGTGGCAAGAACGTCTTCCATATTGCAAAGCCTACTGATTCCAACCTCAACCAGATTTTCGAAGCGGCCAGCGGCGCCGGCTATCTCATCGCGCAGGCCTACCTTCCAGAGGCCAAGGCTGGTGACGTGCGTCTTTTCCTGATGAACGGCCTGCCGCTGGCGCGCGACGGCAGTTATGCAGCCTTTCGCCGGGTTCCAGCCAAGGGCGACGTCCGGTCCAATATCCATGCCGCCGGAACAGCCCGCAAGGTCAAGGTGACAGACACGATGTTGGGCATTGCCGAGATGGTGCGGCCCAAATTGATCGGCGACGGCATGTTTCTGGTTGGGCTCGACATCGTCGGCGACAAACTTCTGGAGATCAACGTGTTCACACCAGGCGGGCTGGGACGGCTCGCCGCGATGTACAAAACGGACTTTTCTACAAATGTCATCGTGGCGCTGGAAGAGAAGCGGATGCTGCGGCAAGCCTATGGGAAGACCATGACAAATTCCCGGCTGGCGACGCTGTGAGGGCACGCGGGCAGGACGCGAGCCTTCGCTCATTCGACCGGGATATCCCGCCAGCAGCCCGCCGAGATCACGGACGCCGGTCAGTGACTGAAGTAGCGCGGGGCGGCGCAAGTCATCCGTCCTCGCGCTTTCCACTTGCAACCAACCGCTTCAGGCGGTGTTGACAGGCTGAGCCGCAGTGAGGGAACGTCCGGTCGATGCTGATCAATCAGGTTCTCGCCTTTGCCATCATAGCGCTCATGATGGCGGCGTTCGTCTGGGGCCGCTTCCGCTATGATCTCGTTGCATGCGGCGCGCTGATCGCCGCGCTCGCCACCGGGGTCGTCCCATATGACGAGGCGTTTTCCGGCTTCAGCGATGACATCGTCATCATCGTCGGCAGCGCGCTGCTGGTCAGCGCTGGCGTCGCGCGCTCCGGCATCATGGAATTCGCCCTCCAGCGCTGCGCACCAAACGTGACGGGTGTCCGGGCCCAGCTCGTCTTGCTGGTCGCGGTCGTGACCATACTGTCGGCCTTCATCAAGAATATCGGCGCGCTGGCGATCATGATCCCGATCGCCTTCCAGTTCGCCCGCAGGTCCAAGACCTCGCCCTCGGTGTTCCTGATGCCGATGGCGTTCGGCTCGCTGCTCGGCGGGCTGATGACGCAGATCGGCACTTCGCCCAACATCGTCGTCTCGCGCATCCGCGAGGAAATCACGGGCACCGCCTTCACCATGTTCGACTTTACTCCGGTCGGTGCGGCATTGGCGGCGGCTGGTATCGTCTTCCTGGCGCTGTTCTACTGGCTGGTGCCGGTGCGAACCCGCGAGTCCAGTTCCATCCACGAGGCACTCGACAGCCACAGCTATGTCACCGAGGCGCGCGTCGTTGCCGACTCGGTGGTCAACGGCAAGAGCGTGGCCGACCTCCTGAAATATGCCCGAGGAGAGGTGGTGGTCACGTCGATCCTGCGCGCTCGCGCTCAGCGTATCATGCCGCTGCCCGACGCAGTCCTGCGCGAGGGTGACATCATGCTGGTCGAAGGCCGGCCGGAGGCGCTCGACCGCGTCGTCGCCCAGGCGAAGCTCAGCGTCACCGGCAGCCGTGAGGCGGCCGGGGGAGGCGGCAACGAATCGTCCACCGCCATCGAAGCCGTCGTGGGCGAACATTCGCCGCTCATCGGCTGGTCCGCGCAACAGCTGGCGCTCTACGACCGTTTCAACGTCAATCTGCTGGCCGTCAGCCGCAAAGGCGAGCGCATCAGCGAACGCCTTGGCGCAGTGACGCTGCGGATGGGCGACGTGGTCGTGCTGCAAGGCAATCCGCTACGTTTGCCGGACATTCTGCGCGAACTCGGCGCGCTGCCGCTCGCCGAGCGCCCGATCCTGCTCGGCAGCGTGCGGCACGGCATCGTCCCGGTCCTCATCCTGGCGGCGGCGATGGGCTCCACTGCCGGCGACCTGCTGCCGGTGCCGATCGCCTTCTTCACCGCCGCCGTCGCCATGGTGCTGTTCCGCGTCATTCCGGCACGCGATATCTACAGCGCCATCGACGGGCCGATCCTGGTCATGCTCGCCACGCTGATCCCGGTCTCGAATTCGCTGCGCCGCAGCGGTGCGACCGACGTCATCGCCATGTGGCTCGCCGAAATCGGCGCCGCGTTGCCGCCGGCCGGAGCGCTGGCGCTGATCCTGGTCGTCGCCATGGCCGTGACGCCGTTCCTCAACAACGCGGCGACCGTTCTGGTCGTCGCGCCGATCGCCGCCAGCTTCGCCGCAACGCTGGGCTATCGGCCTGAAGCTTTCCTGATGGCGGTGGCGATCGGTGCCGGCTGCGATTTCCTCACTCCGATCGGCCACCAGTGCAACACGCTGGTCATGGGCCCCGGCGGCTACCGTTTCAGCGACTATCCGCGGCTCGGCCTGCCGCTGTCGATCCTGGTCATCCTGGTCGCCGTTCCGATGCTGATGCTGGTCTGGCCATTGCGGTAGCACACGAATGCGATTGATTTGCCCTTCGGTGTTAGTGAGATTCATGAGCACCGAAAGCCGGACAGCATCACCGCTGAATGACCCGTGATCACCCTTGAGTGATCAACTCCTCGTGCGGGATCAGGTATTCGCGGATGCCGAGCCCACAATCGCTTCGGCGACCGCTTTCCTCAAAGCCGTCGCTGCCGCATCATGCGTATTCGGTAGGGGCTCTCACTTCCATCCGTCTGGAGCGTCATCAGAAGAGTTTAGCTTGCGCATTCGCATAGCAAGGTTGTGATTTTCGCATCAAGAGTGCGGGCGACAGCAAGAGCCTCCAAACTACCATAGGAGAGCAGATAGCTCTCCATTTTGTCATAGGAGACATGCACGCCATCGGGACGTTGATCAAGAAGGACTGTGACTGGGGCGTAAGATCCTGCATCGGGAACGTGCTTGACCATTTCTTTCATAATGAGTGGATTGCCCACCAGAAACCGCATGCTCTTGGGAGTCTCGGTTCCAGTTTCGCGGCGCAGAATGGCGCCTAAGTCGAATTCCGCGAAGAGCATGAGACCTGTGCGGCCGAGGTTGCTTTGCACAACGCGCTCCAAATCCGAGAAGGAATTTGCAGCCCCCGTCGCCTTGAAAAACTCGACCATGTCAGGTTGCTCGACCGCTGACTTGAGCGCGGCCACAACGGCGTCGAATGATTTGGAACACGTCAGGCTGAAACGCTCAACCTCGACCTTGGCGATTGTCATTTCTCTCTCCGCAACAGCTTTCATGAATAAAGGCGCGGCCGATTGCGCCAGGATTAGGCAACGCCGGTTAAGCTTCCAGGAAAGTCCGGACGTGGCTGGCAAACAATTCGTGGTACTGAAACAGGGCGCCGTGGCCGGAATCGGGATAGAGGACGAGCTGGGCGTTGCTTAGAGCCTTGAACATTGCGTAGGCGTTGTCCGCCGGCAGCATGGTGTCGTGGCTGCCGCTGACCACAAGGGCGGGCTGGTGGATGGCGCGCAGAGTGGCGTGCTCGGGATCAGGAGTGGCGCACCAGGTAATAAGCGCCTTGGCCTGCGGATCGGTCACCGCACCGCCGTTATCGGTATCCCGATCTTCCTCACGCACCTTCGCCCGCTTCAGAAACGCTCGGCCGGCCGACTGGCTGGCGGACGACTTCGTGAAGAACAGCGGCAGGCGGGGGTCCGGCGCCTCGGTTTGGGAAAACGCGTCCTGCAGAACCGCCAATAGGTGTTCCTCTCCGCCCTTCGCAGCGGTGCCGACGAGGATGAGCTTGCGGACCAGCGTTCCGTGCTCGGCGGCGATCTGCTGCGCGATGCAGCCGCCGAGGGAAAAGCCCAGCAGGTCGACTTGGGAGAGGCCGAGCAGGTTGATAAAGGCGACCGCGTCTCGGGCCATCGCCTCGATACTGTCCGGCGTTTGTCCTGTCGAGCGGCCGACCCCGGCGTTGTCAAAAGCGATCACCGGGCGATCGGCGGCCAGGACATTGACGACGGCGGGATCCCATGCATCGATGTTGCCCGAAAAATGCTGCAGGAGAACCAGCGGCGTTCCGATCGATGGGCCGAGGCGGCGATAGGCAAAGCGGATTCCGCTACCTTCGATGTAACGGGTGGGCGCCGTTTCTAGCGTGGCATCGTCTTGGCTCGCGGTGTCGAACTCAGTCATGTCATCCTCCGGATGCTTGGCATAAAATAATTGAGTGAGAGTAGCTGGTGCGGTTTGGCTACGTCTGAGCCGCTGGCGGTCCAAGGCATTCCGTAGTCCGCCGAGCACGCGCGGTGCTCCCGGCACGAAAGTGCCGGGAGCGGTATCGTCACTTTACGAGTGCGGCCTTTTCAATCACCGCGGCGACTTCCTTGGCGTGGACGACCAGGGAGGCATGGCTGCCGGCGACCTCAGTCGTCTGTGCCTTCATCCTGTTGGCGAAGATCTTCTGGACCTCTGGCGCTATGACCTTGTCCTTCGTGCTGATCACATAGAACGTCGGCTTGTCGTGCCAAGCTGCCTTGTCGACGGGAGCCTCGAACGCCGTGTGGTTTAACGGGAGCTGATGGTTTGCCAAGGATTCGGCGATCTCCGGAGGAAGGTCAGCCGCAACTGCTGAAGGAAACACTTTGGGATCGATGTAGAGGTTGCCCTTTTCGTCGGGATGAATCGCCGCTGCGCCTTCGGTTGCCGGACCGCTCTTGGCTAAGCTCGCCAGAGATTCTCCCACTTCGGGCGCGAATGCAGAGACGTAGACGAGCGCCGAGACGTTCGGATCGTCACCTGCCTGCGTGATGACCACACCGCCCCAGGAGTGGCCAACGAGGACGGTCTTGCCGTTCTGTTTCGCGAGCGCCTGTTTGGTGGCATCGACGTCCGCTGCGAGGGAGGTGAGCGGGTTTTCGACGAGCGTTACGTTGTAGCCCTTCTTCGTGAGGATATCGGCAACCGGCTTCCAGCTCGTCTGGTCGACGAAAGCGCCATGGACGAGCACGATATTGTGAGCCGCCCCCTTGGGCAGTTGAGCTGATTGGGCGGGGGCGGCAACTGTTGCTCCGGCCATGAGGACGGTGGCTACTGAGAGTAGAAGATATCGCATTGATTGCTCCTGTTGAGATGACGGACGACGCGAGTCCGGGGATAAGGCAGGTGTGTCGGCAAAAGTCGCTGTTCTCCCATCTGCCGTTTGCGCAATGGTTTGCCGCCCGACCTGTTGGCTCGACTTGAGATGAGGTAGTACATGGAGTATTCGGACGTTAGGCATCAATCGTCCGAATATTGTGTCTTACCGTCCGTCGTATTAACATCGGAGGATGGACATCCTCGCTGAAGTGCTCGATCGCGTTCGCCTTGGCGGAACCTTGCTGTTCCACTTCGAGCTCGGCCATCCCTGGAATCTCGCGTTGCCAAAGCGCCCCTACGCCCTGTTCCACTATCTCAGCCGTGGTTCGGCTACCCTCGCGCTCGAACAGGGACGAGAGCTCCACATGACCGAGGGCGACTTTGTTGTCGTCACGCGTGGCGAGCCCCATGTGATCTATTCGGATAGCCAGACGGAGCCGGTACAGGTTGTCGACATCGATCGATTAGCCGGTCGTCTTGGCCTCGTTCGTCATGGAGGCGGCGAGCAGCCGCTCGCGACGATGATCTGTGGTAATTTCACTGTGGCACGACCCTCGCGCGGTAGCGTTTTGGAATTGCTTCCGCCCCTGCTTCTCCTGAAGCCGGCGGAAGACGGAGGATGGCTCGAGGCGATTCTGCAACGCATGGTGAGCGAGGCAGCGTTCGAGCGTCCCGGACAAGGCGTCGCGCTCTCACGTCTGACTGAAGTGCTCTTCGTCGAGGTGTTGCGAAGCTGGATCAAGTCGCTCGGCCCCGGGGAAGGCGGTTGGCTGGGGGCGATGGCGGACCCGCACATAGGGCCGGCCCTTCAGTTGATCCACGAACGACCGGATCGGCCCTGGACGCTTGGCGAACTCGGGCAAAGCGTGGGACTTGGTCGTTCGGCGTTTTCGGCTCGCTTCACCAAGCTCGTTGGCGAGTCCATGTACCGTTATCTGATCGCACGCCGGATGTCGGAGGCCGCATTTCTGCTCGAAACAAGCGACGAGGGGATTGCACGGATTGCGACCCGTGTCGGCTACGAGACCCCGGCCGCGTTTTCGAAGCTGTTCCATCGACATCATGGCCTCTCGCCTGGCCGTTATCGAGCAGTTCGTCGGTCTGACGGCGGCCTAAGGCAAGGGGGCGTTCTGGAAGAAGAAGTCGCCGATTGACCTCAACCAAGCTGGCATCTGGAAGGTGTGGCAACGGGCGGCGGGGCGGCTCCGACAGGAGTGCTCAGTTTGTTCACAAATGGCGCACCGGGAGAGACTCGAACTGTCTTCGAGTTTTGGCTTGATCACAGGCGACGACTGCTTTCGCGAGGCTGCCATCTAGTCTAGTAGTGGGCAGTCCGCTTTCGGCCCCAAAACAAGACGCTCATTGTCTGGCGCCGAGCGTCGGCAGTTGGCGTGCAATGGACCTTCGGACGACCGGCTCTGGCTATCGGCCGCAGCCTGATAGTTGATTTTGACTCTGCCCTAATGCCGCAGAATCTTGCTCAGAAAAGCGCGGCTGCGGTCGGTCTTGGGATGCGAGAAGAACTCGTCCGGCGTGCCGCTCTCGACGATGGCGCCGGCATCCATGAACACGACGCGCTGCGCGACCTTGCGGGCGAAGCCCATTTCGTGGGTCACCACCATCATGGTCATGCCTTCCTCGGCGACCGCGACCATCACGTCGAGCACTTCCGAGATCATCTCGGGGTCGAGCGCCGAGGTCGGCTCGTCGAACAGCATGATCTTGGGGCGCATGCCGAGGCAGCGCGCGATCGCCACGCGCTGCTGCTGGCCGCCTGACAGTTGCGCCGGATAAGCGTCGACCTTGTCAGCCAGCCCGACCTTGGCCAGCAGTTCGCGCCCGGCCTGCTCGGCTTCAGCGCGCGGGATCTTGCGCACATGGATGGGAGCGAGCGTGACGTTCTCCAGCGCTGTCTTGTGCGGATAGAGGTTGAACGACTGGAAGACGAAGCCGATCTCGGTGCGCAGCCGCGTCATGTTGGTGGCGGGGTCGCCGAGGCGCTGGCCGTCGACCACCAGGTCGCCGTCGCGGATCGTCTCCAGCCCGTTGATGCAGCGGATCAAGGTGCTCTTGCCCGAGCCGCTCGGGCCGCAGACGACGACCACTTCGCGCGGCTCGACGCTGAGCGTGATATCCCTGAGCACATTGAGAGCGCCGAACCATTTGTTGACGCCGCGAAAATCGATCATTCCGGTTTTGGTCATATTGCCGGACCCTTCGGGTTCGATGTCACAACTGCACCTCGCCATGCGCCGCGCCCATGCGCTGCTCCAGCCGTCTCGCCAGCATGATCAAGGGATAGCAGACGATGAAATAGCCGAGGCCGACGAGGAAGAAGACCAGCAGCCCGTTCGGCACACGCTGCACCACCAGCCAGCCGACGCGTGTGAGGTCGGTCAGCCCGATGGCCGAAACCACCGAGGAATCCTTGATGAGCAGCACATATTGCCCGACCAGCGGCGGCAGCACGATGCGCATCGCCTGCGGCAGCACCACCTGGCGCATGCGCTGCGAGCGCGACAGGCCGGACGCAAGTGCGGCCTCCACCTGGCCGGTCGGCACCGAGCGGATGCCGGCGGCGACGATTTCGCAGATGAAGCAGGCGGCCAGATTGGTCAGCGCGATGATGCCGGCGGTGAAGGCGTCGAGCTCTATGCCGAGTTCCGGCAGGATGAAGAAGATCAGGAAGATCTGCACCAGGAACGGCGTGCCGCGGATGAGGTCGACCCAGGCGCCGATCGCCGCGCTGATCAGCCGGTTGCCGCCGGTTCGCAATATGCCGAGGCCAAAGCCGAGCAGCGTGCCCAGCACCAGGCTGATCAGCGACAGCACCACGGTCATGCCAAGGCCGCGCAAGGCGAGGGGGTAGCTGCCGGCGAGGCTTTGCACTTGCTGCCAGATCATGTGCTGCTCCTTGCCGGCTGCAAGCCGAGCCAGCGGCCGGACAGCGCCGCCAATCCCTTGAGGCAGTAGTAGAGCAGGAGATAAAAGGCCGCGATGGTGATGAAGCCTTCCGCCGGCATGAAGCGGTCGGAGGCGAGCAACTGGCCGGCGCGCGTCAGTTCGGCGACCGAGATCAGCGACAAAAGGGCGGAATCCTTGACCAGCACGATCGCCTGGCCGAGCAGCGGCGGGATCGTCACCTTGAACGCCTGCGGCAGGATGACCAGCCGCATGCGCTGGACATAGGTCATTCCCGAGGCGACGCCGGCCTCCACCTGGCCGCGCGGGATCGACAGGATGCCGGCGCGGATGATCTCGGCGACATAGGCGCCGCTGTTCAGCGACAAAGCGAGGATGCCGACGACAAGCTCGGGCAGGACGAAGCCGAGGCGGGGCAGGCCGAAATAGAGGAAATAGAGCTGCGCCAACAGCGGCGTGGCGCGCACCGCGTCGATATAGGCCTTGGCCGGGACGCGGAACAGCCAGCCGCGCTGCAGGTTCATGGCGCTGAGTACGATGCCGACGGCGAGTGCCCCGGCAAAGGAAATCAGGGACAACCACACAGTCGTGACGAGGCCCTGCCCGAACAGCGGCAGATACTCGACGATGGTGCGGAAGCTGAAGTTTTCGAGCATGGTGAATGGGGAATGGGCGGTAGTGAGTAGGCAGTAGTGAAGGTTTCAGGAATGGCCATCAGCCATTCGATGCTCCCTACTGCCTACTTCCTATTTGTCAGTGATCCTTCTTCCAAGCGTCGGAATTGACCCAGTAGTCGAGATTCTTCTGCAAGCGGCCGTCGATGCTGACCTGGTCGAGGAACAGGTTCATCCAAACCAGCAGGTCCGGCTCGTCATAGCGGGTGGCGAAGGCCAGCGGCTCCTTCGACAGCAGGTCCGGCATGATGGTGAAGCTGCCGGCCGGATAGGCGGTCGACTGGCCCTTGACCGCCGAGACGTCATTGACGCCGCAATCGGCCTGGCCGTTGTTGACGGCGTCGAGCAGCAGCGGGCCGCCGCCCTTGTAGCTCTTGATGTCGGCGTCCGGGAAGGCGTTCTTGGCTTCCTTCTCGCCGGTGGCGCCGAGCAGCACGGCAATCTTGGTGCCCTTGGCCTTGCAGTCCTCGGTGGTCTTGAACTTGCTGTCAGCCTTGGTGAAGACGGTGCTGCCCGTATACATGTATGGTTTGGTGAAGGCGACCTTCATGCCGCGCGCCAGCGTCGGCGTCATGTCGGCGACCAGAAGATCGGCCTTGCCCGACAACAGCGCCGGGATCAGCCCGTCCCAGTCGAAATCGAGGAAGGTGATCTTGACGCCCATTTCCTTGGCCATCAGTTCGGCGAGTTCGACCGAACTGCCGGTGCGTTCGCCGGCCGCGCCAACCAGCGAGAAGGGCGGTCCTTGCGTCTGCACGGCGACGCGCAGTTCGCCGCGCTTGGTGATGTCGTCGAGCGTTCCGGCGCTGGCAGCGGTGGTGAGGCCGGCGAGCGCGAGGCCGGCGATGAAAAGCTTGGCAATCTTCATTTGGGCATTCCTCCTTGTCGTTGTTGTTCCACTTTGTTGTTTCACCCATTTGGGGGTGCTTTTTGAGCGGCAGCGCCGTTGCCGGCGGCAACCACCGTTCGAAAATCGGTCTCCTCAGTCCCAGCCGACCGTTTCGGATACCCGTATACCGCGCCTGGCCAGTTCGTTGAGGAAGCGGCCGTCGGGCACGTGCAGCAACGGGTTGAGCAGGCCGGGCGTGGCGATCTCGCCGCGCGCCAGCATCTGCGCGACGATGCTTGCGGGATAGCCGACGCCGAGGCTCATGCCGAACAGGCCGGAAGCGAGGTCGCGTTCGATGATCAGGTCCGAGGTCACCGTCTTGCGGCGGCCGCCTAGCGTGCCGGCAAAGACATTGCGCATCACGCACAGGTCCTTCTCGTCGGCGCCATATTGCAGTTGCGGGCCGAGCAGGCGGCCGAGAAATTCGCGTGGGCTTGAGCCGGTGCCGGGCACCTTGTCCTCCGAGAGGAAGCCCAGTTCCTTCAGCGGCGCCCAGAACGCCGACCATCCCGGCCAGCGCAGCGAAAAGCGGCCTGAGCGCTGCAGCCCCCTGGCGGCGGCAAGCATCTCGACATAGTGCGGCGCATCGCCATTGGGGAAGGCTTCCAATTGGCCCAACCCGGCGACCTCGATCTGGTGGATGAAGCGGTTGTCGTGCTGACGGCTGGCCGGCACCTCGACCCGCTTGCCGTCCTCGATCAGCACGCTGTCGCGGTTCTGGCTGACCAGGACCATGTCGAAGTTCCAGCTCACCTTGTAGCACAGCGGCTTGGCCATCGCCTTCGGCTCGGGGATGCCGCCGCAGTAGG
>NZ_PZJX01000039.1 GCF_003034915.1 Mesorhizobium helmanticense
ATCGCGGTGATGGTGTCGAACTGCCGGGCGGCATGGGTGTAGAGGACAAGGTCGATGCCGGGGTCGAGCCCGCACTCGGTCATGATCGAGACGCCGGCCTGCTCGGCGGCAGGAGCGAGGTCGGCGATCGCCTTGCCGTAATTGGTGGTGACCAGCGGCGTGCGCGTCCCGATCGCCGCTTGCACGGCATCGCGCATCAGCGGCTGCGGCAACAGGTCGATGACGGCGTCGACATCAGCCAGCACATTGGCCAGGGCCGGGCCGATCGCGCCTTCGGGCACGACGAAACGCACGTGGGTGAGATCGGTCAGGCCGCCAAGCCGGGCAGCCCCGTCCGGCGCGGTATCGACGCAGACGACTTCCTCGACGCCGTCGCTGGCGACGAGATCGGCGATCGCCGCCCGGCCTTGCAGGCCGAGGCCGCCGAGAACCGCGATCTTCATGCCTGCTCCTTGCGCGCAACGTCTTCCGACCAGCAGCCTTCCGGCAGGCTCACCCATTTGTTGCAGGAGGCCATGACGACGAAAGTCTCACTGCGCACGACTTCGCCCGGTTCGCCGGCGCCGGGGATCAGCTCGCTGGTGACGCGGTAGAGATCGGCGACATCGCCGGCCACGGTCACATCGACGATGATGTCGAAGCGTCCGGTGACCACGGCGGCCGAATTGACAAAGGGCAGTTCGGAAATGCGCTGCGCCAGCTCGCGAGCACGGCCGCGCCCCTGGGCATTGATGCCGACGATGGCCGAGATCAGCTCGGGGCGCTCGGTCAGGTTAAGCAGCCCGACGATCTTGAGCAGGTTGCGGTCGAGCAAATTGCGCAGCCGCGTGCGCACCGTCGGCACCGAGATCGCCATTGTTTCGGCGAGGCGGTTGATGCCGGGCTGAGCATCCTGCGACAGCAGTTTGACCAGTCGCCGGTCGGTGTGATCGAGATGTTCCCGCAAACGCTCGTACTTTCATAAAAGGAAAGAATTTGTAGAGTTTTCTTTCTGATATGAAAACAACCTAGGCGGTATCTTTTGAAATCGCAAGAGCGTTCGGCTGCCTGTTAATAAGGCCGGATGGTGTGAATCCCTGAAGGCGGCGGGCTTTGCAGGTGGTCGACCGAGGGCATGCCGGCTAGCGGGGCTTCCCGATCCCAGGAATGCCGCCGATTCGCTCGGCGAGAAAGTCGACCAGCAGCCGGACCCGGGCGATGCCCGCGCGCTCGGGGACGATCAGCATGCTCAGCGGTATGGGAGGCGGGGCGTAGTCCGGCAGGACCACTTCCAGCCGGCCGGTCGTCAGGAGATCGTCGACCAGCCAGTGATGAGCAGGTGCGATACCGCGGCCGGCGACGAGGGCTTCGCGCGCGGCAAGCCCATGGTCGACCCGAAATCGGCCGCCAAAAGGCACTGTGTGGCGTTCGCCGTCCGGCCCCTGCAGGGCGAGCGTATCGCTTCCCGCGATGTTCGACATCCGGATGCCTTCATGGCCAGGCAGATCCTGCGGGACAGCCGGCCGGCCCCGCGCCGCCAGATAGGCCGGCGCCGCCACCAGCAGACGCCGCGACTGGCCGAGCGCCCGCAGCTTTATCGAGCTGTCGCTGAGCGGACCGAGGCGAAGCGCGATGTCGACGCCCTCCCGTACAAGGTCGATGCGCTCGTCGGTGAGGCTGAGATCGATCCCGATGTCGGGATAGCGATCTTGAAAGGCGAAGATCAACCGGCTGACGTGCAAGACCCCGAGCGCTGCCGTGCAGGATATCCGGATCGTGCCGGCCGACGCGCCGCGCGTGCCCCGTGCCTCGTCGTTGGCCTGCTCAACAAGACGCAGGATCTGGATGCAGTCGGCATAGTAATGGCTGCCTTCATCGGTCATCGTGACACGCCTGGTGGTCCTGCTGAGCAAGGGCACGCCGACGGCTTCCTCGAGCTCCCGCAAATGCCGCGTGACCGTCGACTGCCCAACGCCGAACTCGCGCGCGACGGCCGACAGGCTGCCGCGCTCGGCGACGCGAACGAAGGTGCGCATGCGCTCGAGTGTGACGTCCGACCTATCCATTATTCGGCATAATCTTATGCATTGTCTACATGTAGCGGATCAGACCGGGACTGGCTAGCTTGAGCGTCTATCTTCCATGATCGGAGCTGACCCCATGAACGTCCTGCTTGTTTTCGCTCATCCTGAACCGCGGTCGCTCAACGGCGCCCTGCGTGACGTCGCCATCAGGGAACTCGAGGCCCAGGGCCATGAGGTGCGGGTGTCGGACCTTTACGCCGACGGCTGGAAATCCGAGGTGGACCGTGCCGACTTTCCGTCGTGGGCCGCCGAAGCACGCTTCCTGCCGGCCGGGGCCTCCAAAAAAGCTTTTGCGACCAACACACTGACCGACGACGTCAAAGCGGAAATCGACAAGCTGATGTGGGCCGACACGCTGATCCTCCAGTTCCCGCTCTGGTGGTACACCATGCCGGCGATCCTCAAGGGCTGGGTCGATCGGGTGTATGCCTACGGCTTCGCCTATGGCGTCGGCGAGCACAGCGACAAGCGGTGGGGCGACCGCTTTGGGGAAGGGACCCTCGCTGGCAAGCGCGCGATGCTGATCGTGACCACCGGCGGCTGGGAGGAGCATTACTCGGCCCGCGGCGTCAACGGCCCGATCGATGACCTGCTGTTCCCGATCAATCACGGGATCCTCTATTATCCGGGCTACGACGTGCTGCCGCCGTTCGTGGTCTACAGAGTGGACCGTTTCGATGAGGCCGATTTCGAGCCTGTCGCGGAGCGGCTGCGCGAACGGATGCGGACGCTCGAGACGATCCAGCCCATTCCCTATCGGCAGCAGAATGGCGGGGACTACCACATCCCGAGCATGCAGCTCCGCCCCGAACTGGGCGACCCGGGCGCCACGGGCTTCGCCCTCCATCAGGACGGCGCCGGCGCAACCGTCAGGTCGGAGACATCGCGTTCGACCTTGCGGGACGTGGCCTGACGCAGACCTCGAAGAGATCGTGGTCAGGCAAGGAGCCTGGAACCTATGGGATGATCAGCGGCCGGCCCGGAGGATCGCCGCCGCCGCGGACGTCAGCGCGGCATTGCCGGACGCCATCGTTCCGTCGGGAAGCGCCTTCCCGTCCTCCAGTCCGACACGCGTCGACCAGTTGCGCCCCGCTGCCCGCTCCACGAAAGGCCACATGGTGGCGTTCTCGCCATGCAGTAGGATGCTGCGGCGGATGCCGGCGTGCTCCAGCACCGTTTCGATGCCATCCGAAACAGTGAAAGCCTCGTCCAGCGTCTGCTCGGAAATCTCGATCAGAATGCGCAGCACCCGTCCGCCATGGTCGAGGCTGACAAGGCGCTCCGCGTCGGCGATCGAGGCAAGCCCGGCCTCGATGCCGATGCCGCGTTGACGCAAGCTCTCCATCACCAGCGGCGCCGCCGTCTCGCTGAGATTGACCGAGGCATAGTCCGGCAATTCGTGCCAACTGGCGATGGCCACAAGCGTGCGCTCATCGTCATTCTCGATCCAGGCGCCGGTGGAGACGCCGATAAGTGTTCCCGGGCAGGCGCGGCGGAGCGCGAGCACGGTTGCGTCCATTGCCGCTGGCGCCAGGCTTTCGTGGCCGTCCGGTCCGCGCGCATGGACATGCAGCTCGGCTGCCCCAGCGGCGACGCAGGCCGCGCCGTCGCGCGCCATGGCGTCGGGATCAAGCGGCAACCGCGGATGGAAATCGGCGCTGCGCGCGCCATTGATGCAGGCTTGAACGATCATGGGCAGGGCGGTCCGGTTGCAGTTGGGGCCAGACTAACGCAGGGACGGGACGACTGAAATTGGTCGCGCAATCATCCTGACAAATGGGCGGCCAAGCCTGAACCCATGTAACAGATTTGCCGCTATGGCGACGGCGCGCCTCGCATCAGTCTCGTTTTCATTCGATCAGAAGCAGACCGCGCTTTTGGTCTCCATCGCTATCGATTGTGTCCATGGCCGAGAACAGGCGTTCGCGCTCGATCAACCATGGTTTGTAGTGTTCGTTGACATCGAGGACGAAAACCATGTCCTGCGCCTCCAGATACCCGCCGATCGGCGAAAAATGGCCAACGCCGGCGCCGAAGATCTTCTCGCGGGTAAAGTTGATGATGTAGCGGCGGCCGGGATCATTGGCGCGCTTCATGTGTTCGCGAAATTCCTCTGACGTCAGATTCCGAAGCACGGAGACTTTCCGCCCGGTTTTCGTTCGAGCGACCTCGGCGACCTCGTCGAGCGTGAGACCGATGATGCAGAAGCCGGTCCAGCACTTTCCCGTCCCTTCGAGGACGTCCGCTTCTGTTGTTTCCTCTTCGCCGATCGAGCGGAATGTATTGGCGACGCTGGCCGGACCGCACCGTGATCCGTTCGATTGCCATTTGACGTCGGCATTGAAGGTGGCGGCCACGGGCAGCCTCCAGGCGGTGTCGATCAATTCAGGGGTACGGGTCACGGATGACTGGATTGCCTCTGGCGAGACGGCCGCCTGACCAGCAATCAGGAATGCGGCGCCGCAGAGCAAGGCAACGCCGGCAATCGCAGCGAAAGCAAGACCGCGCTTCATGGGGCAGAACCTCGAAGCAGTGTCGCAACACGACAATGCAGAAACGTTGGCACAGCGTCAATCAGCGCTGCAGCAGGCGCGAGAGGACAGCCATCGATGTCCGACGCGGTTCTGTCCGCATCTGCCACCGCTCAAGACCTTAGTGCGTCGCTTGATCTTGCTGGTCGGCGTCGGTGAGCGTCCCGAGGAAGGCGACGATGTCGTCGATCTCGGGGTCGGTCAACGCCGGTTTGTCGCCGGGCTTTTTGCCGAAGGGCGGGTCCTGGTTGAGATTGGCCCAGTAAGCCTTTGGCAAATCGTCATTTTGTCGAATCGTGCCGTCGGCGTTCCTCGGGTACCAGCGGCCGGGATCGCTGTCGCGGCTGGCGTAAAAGGCGACCGCGTCGCGCAGCGAATGGAAATAGCCATTGTGGAAGAAGCTCTTCTTCAGCGCCACGTTGCGCAGCGTCGGGGTGCGGAACAGGCCGCAATATTCGCTCCGGCCCTTGAGGTCGCTCCTCTGCGGGCCACACAGGCCGAGATCGAAATAATTCGGATCGGCATTGGCGGGAATAGCCGGGTTGCGCGGCACGCCAAGGCCAAGGAAACCAAAATCGGTGAATTGCGGCGGCTCGCCGTCATTGGCGGGCTCGCTGAGGTGGCAGCTCGCGCAATTGCCCTTCAGCGGATCCTCGAACAGCTGGCGTCCGTGCAATTCGCTCGCGGTCAGCGTCGCCTTGCCGGCGAGGAAGGCGTCGTAGCGGCTGGAATAGGGATAGAAGTCGGGCGCGCTCTGCTCGAAGGTGCCGAGCGCCTCGACGGTGGCTTCGAAAGCCTGGTCCGGGTGGTCGAACACGGCGTCGCCGAAGACCGCCTTGAACTCGTCGGCATAGGCCGCCCTGGCGAGCGCCGCGACAACCTCGCCGACATCCTTGTTGGCCATCTCGAAAGGCGAAAGTAGCGGGATGCGCGCCTGGTCCTGTCCATGATCGGCGCGGCCGTCCCAGGTCAGCCCTCCGGTCGGCCCGTTGTCGACGCTCTCGTCGCCTTCGTCGTCGGAATCGTGGAAATGCTCGGTGAAGGCCGGGACGGCCTGGAGGTAGCGCAACGAAGGCACGGCGCGCAGCCCGGGCTGGTCCATGTGCGGGCCACCCATCTCGACCGGCCCGGCCGAGGCGGGGCCGAAGGCACGGTGCGGATCATGGCAGGAAGAACAGGCCTGCAGGCCGGAAGCCGACAGCGCCGGATCGAAGAACATCTTGCGGCCAAGCCCGCTCAGCGCTGCCGCCCTGGCGTAGGCTTGCGGGCGCGACATTGGTCCGGGATGGACGCCCTCCGCACCGGCAAGGACCGCGTTCGAGGGCGCGGCGAGGCCCAGCATCGATGCCGCGGCGATCGCGATCACCTGGCCTTTCCGTCGTCTCGCTATCATAGGCTTCAGTCCGGTTTCCGCTTCGGAAATAAGTAGCCGGTGCAACGGATTGATGACCGGTTCGCTCGCTCACGCAACCGTGTTCGCAAGCGTGGAAAATGTCACAAAGGTGACAAGGCGTCGGCACTAGTCTGCCATGCCACGCGGAAGCTTCGCCTTGTCGTGGCCAACGCACCGCTCCTCCAGCCACTGTTCCCAGCCACGAGGTTTTTCTACTATGACGAGGCTCAAGCTCCTCAATTCGCTTTATCTGGCCGGCCCGGCCCTGGCTTCATTCGCCACGGCGGCAGGTGCCGCGCCCGCCGGCTACGACAAGATCGACACCGTCGTCGTCATCTATGCCGAGAACCGCAGCTTCGATAATCTCTATGGCCGCTTTCCCGGCGCCAACGGCCTGTCGAATGTAACTGTGGATCAGGCGCGCCAGCTCGACCGCGACGGCAAGCCGCTTGCGGAACTGCCACCGGCCTGGGGCGGCCTGACCGCCAAGGGCGTGACGCCGCCGGTTACCGAGGCGCAATCGGCGCACCTGGCCAATGCCAGCTTTTCTATCGACGATCCCAACGGCTTCAACGAAAAGACCTCCGTCGTCACCCGCGACCTCTGGCACCGCTTCTACGAGGAGCAGATGCAGATCGATGGCGGCCGCAACGACAAGTTCGCTGCCTGGGCCGATTCCGGCGGCCTTGTCATGGGCCACTATGACGGCTCGGTGCTGCCGATGTGGGCTGTGGCGAAAAAGTATGTGCTGGCCGACAACTTCTTCCAGGGCGCCTTTGGCGGTTCCTTCCTCAACCATTTCCAGCTGGCCTGCGCCTGCGCGCCGGTCTATCCGAATGCCGACAAGAGCCCGATCAAGGACCAGATCGCCGTTGTCGAGCCCGATGGCGTGACGCTGAAGGTTGCCGACAACTCGCCGCCCTCGGCGCTCGGCGGTGTGCCGAAATTCGTCAATGACGGCGCCATCACGCCAGACTTCTATGCGGTCAACACCATGCAGCCGCCCTATCAGCCGAGCAACAACAAGCCGGCCGAAGGCGGCGATCCGGCCTTGGCCGACCCGGCGGCGGCAACCACGCTGCCGCCGCAGCATGACATCACCATCGGCGACCTCTTGTCGCTGAAGGGCATCGGCTGGGCCTGGTATGCCGGCGCCTGGCAAGCCACGCTCGACGGCAAGAACGCGACACCGGTGCCGAATTTCCAGTTCCACCACCAGCCCTACAATTATTTCGCCGCCTATGCGCCGGGCACCGCGGCCCGCGCCGAACATCTCAGGGACGGCGGCATGAACGGCGAGGCCTTCATCAAGGCTATCGACGACGGCAAACTGCCGGCGGTGAGCTTCTACAAGCCGCAAGGCAATCTCAACGAGCATGGCGGCTATGCCGACGTCGCGAGCGGCGACCAGCATCTGGCCGACATCGTCTCGCATCTGGAGAAGAGCCCGCAATGGAGCCATATGCTGGTGGTCGTCACCTATGACGAGAATGGCGGCTTCTGGGATCATGTCGCGCCGCCGAAGGCCGACCGCTGGGGACCGGGCAACCGCATCCCCACCTTCATCATCTCGCCCTATGCCAAGGCGGGAACCGTCGACCACACGCAGTACGACACGACCTCAATCCTGCGCTTCATTACCGCGCGCTACGACCTGCCGGTGCTCCCCGGCATCGTCGCCCGCGACAAGGCGCTGCGCAACAATGATCAGCCGCCGATGGGCGATCTGACCGCCGCACTCGACCTTAGCCGCTGAGACCGGCCAGCAATCGAAGGCCCGCCGACGAGCGGGCCTTTTTCGAACGGGCAGGGGCGGCGCCGAGCGATCGGTACTGCTACCTGGAAAACTCGCTGCGCACGAGGCCGTGACGCTGGAGCTTGTCGTAAAAAGTCTTGCGCGGGATGCCCAGCGCCTCGATGGTGCGTCGGACGTCGCCCTCATTGCGGCCGAGCGTCTCGCGGATGATGTCGGCCTCGTAGCGCTCCAGCCGCTCGGGAAGCTTCATGGCGGTGTCCGGCTGGGCAAGGGAAGGGGATTGCGCTTGCGCTTCCTCTTCCAGTCCAAGCACGAAACGCTCGGCGAAATGCGCGAGCTCGCGCACATTGCCCGGCCAGCCATGCTCCCTGAGGTGGCGGTGCACCGAGGCCGGGACAGAAGGCACCGGACGCCGGAAGCGGGCGGCGGCGCGCTCGGCGAAGTAGAAGAACAGCAAGGCGATGTCGTCGCGGCGCTCGCGCAGCGGCGGGATGGAAATCGTCACCACGTTCAGCCTGTAATAGAGATCCTCGCGGAACGAGCCGCGCTGGCGCGCATCGCCAAGGTCGACCTTGGCGGCGGCGACGACGCGCAGATCCACCGGCCGCACTTCGTTGGTGCCGAGCGGCGTCACCTCGCGCATTTCCAGTACGCGCAGCATCTGCACCTGCGTCGAGACCGGCATGCTTTCGATCTCGTCGAGGAACAGCGTGCCGCCGCTGGCATGCTCGATGCGGCCGATACGCTTCTTCTGCGCGCCGGTGAAGGCGCCTGCCTCATGGCCGAACAATTCGCTCTCGATGACGGTTTTCGGCAGCGTGCCGCAATTCAGGGCGACGAAATTGCCCCTGGCGCGGCGGCTCCAGCGGTGCAGAAGGCTCGCCACCACCTCCTTGCCGGAACCGGTCTCGCCGGTCACCAGCACGTCGACATCGGTGTCGGCGATCTGCCGCAGCATGCGGCGCAGCCGCTCCATGGCCGGTGTCTGGCCGATCAGCGGCAGGCCGTCCTGCGCCTCGCCGGCCGCCTCGCGCAAGGCCCGGTTCTCCATCACCAGCCGGCGCTTTTCGGCCGCACGCCGCACGCTCTGCACCAGCCGCTCGGCCGCAAAGGGTTTGGTGATGAAATCATAGGCGCCGTCCTTGATCGCCTTGACGGCAACCGCGATGTCGCCGTGCCCGGTGACGAGGATGACAGGAATGTCCGCATCCAGGCGCAGGATGCGGTCGAACAGCTGCAGGCCGTCAATCTGCGGCATGCGGATATCGGTCACCACGACGCCGGCGAAACCGGCGTCAAGCCTGGCCAGCGCCTCGGCCGCCACCGCAAAAGCCGACACCGAAAAACCGGCCAGATCCAGCGTCTGCGCGGTGGCCTTGAGAAGGTCGCTGTCGTCATCGATCAGGATGACCGGCGCTGCATCGTGGTCCGTCATGCTGTCTTACGCTGCCTTTGAAAGATGGATGGTGAAGCTTGTACCGCTATCGCTGCTCGAAACCTCGATGCGTCCGCCGTAGTCGGCGACGATGTCCTTCGAGATGACGAGGCCGAGGCCAAGGCCTTTTTCCTTGGACGTGTTGAACGGCGTGAACAACGACTTCAGGATCGCGGGCGGAATGCCCGGTCCGTTGTCGGAGATGCCGACTGTCACTCCGTCTGCCGTCTCCTCGACCGAAACCTGCACCCTGGCATCGTCGCGGCCTTCCAGCGCTTCGAGCGCGTTCTGGAAGAGATTGATCAGCACCTGTTCGAGCCGGACCCGGTTGCCCATAACCCTAAGGGTCGGCGGCGGCAGCTCGATTTCTAGCGCGTCGAGCCGGCCGGCAAACCGGCTTCTCAACAGCACCACCGCGCCCTCGATGACGCCGCGCAATTCCACCGGTTCAGCCGCGGTGCGGCCCTTGCGGGCGAAAGCCTTCAATTCCTCGGTGATGGCGCCGATGCGTTCGGTCAGTGCTGCGATGGCGCCGAGGTTTTCCGCGGCGGGCGCCGTCTGCTTGCGGTCGAGGAAGGTGCGGGCATTGTCGGCATAGGCGCGGATGGTGGCAACCGGCTGGTTGATCTCATGGGCGACGCCGGCGGCGACCTGACCGAGGATGGCGAGACGGTTGGCCTGGACCAGCTCCTGCTGCACCACCTGGAGTTTTGCTTCGGTGCCGCGGTGGTCAGTAATCTCGGCCTGCAGCCGGTCGCGGGCCCGGCTCAGATCCTCGGTCCGTTCGATGACGCGGCGTTCGAGTTCGACGCGTGCCGACTGTTCGGCGGCGATGCGCATTTGCGCCGACTGTCGGCGCCACAGGAGATAGGCGGCGAGACCAAGCAGCGGAATGACGACAGCCAGCGCCAGAAGCCGCATTTCGCGAACCGCAGCAGTAACCGGAGCCTCGGCCGGGACGAGATAGTCGAGCCGCCAGGGGGTCGAAGGCACCGGCGTGGAGAGGCGCAGATATTCCGCATCGCTGCCGCCGGGCGTCACGGCGTGAACGATCGACACGTCCGGGCTGAGCGCCTCAGGGCGTGTGATCGGCAGCGGCACCAGCGGCGCGTTGCCAAACTGCTGGCTGCCACGGATGGCTGCGAGCTCCGGGCCGGCCAGCGGCGCCGTCGTCATGAAGCGCCATGACGGCACGCTGGTGATCAGCACGACGCCATGCTCGTCGCTGACATAGGCCGGGCGGTTCGCCTCGTGCCAGTCGGCCTCGAGCTGGTCGAATTCCGCCTTGACGACGACGACGCCGAGTGAGGTGGCGGCGTCGCCGACGCGGCGCGAGATGTAGAGGCCGGGCCGCTTGCTGACATTGCCGAGCGCGAAATATTCGGCGGTCCCCGCCTGCATCGCGCCCGAGAAATAATCGCGAAACCGGTAATCGTTGCCGACGAAGCTGGTCGGCTCGCGCCAGTTGCTGGAGGCGATCGCGAAGCCGTCGGTGCCGATGACATAGAGCACCGCTGCCTTGGTGCCGGAGACCAGCCCTTCGAGCTTGCGGTTGAGCACATCGCTGGCAGCGGCGTTTTTCTGCGACAGCGCGTCACGCACCTGCTGGTCTTCGGACAAGAGCAGTGGGAGAGCGCGCGGGCTTTCCAGCACGGCGCGCAGCAGCGCGACCTTCAGATTGGCGTCGGTGCGCCCCTGCGCCGACAATGTGCCGATCTCGGCGGTCCGGCCGTAAAGGCCGGCGCCGTACAACGCTGCTCCGGCGATCGCAATGGCGATGGCCGCGAACAGCAGCCAGGCGCGGCGCGCCCGCCGGCGGAGTTCTCCGGGCGTCGACGACCCAGGTGTTGAAAATGGGGCAGCGGCGGGGCGTTGCAGCATCGCCTATCTGTGCATGATTTCGCACAAAACACAATTCGAGCTATGCGGATGGCCGCACAGGCTGCGTGTGAAACGGCCTTTCGAGTTCCAAAATATTCAATGAAATCAAATGGGAGCCCTCTTCCGCACATTTGGCACGGCAGTTGCAAATACGAATTCAGCAGTCGCGAGGCTGCTGGAGGTCAAAGCAACTGCCCCGGGGAGTCGAGCTTTTCGATCGGGGCGCCATGGAGGACGTCATGCAGACAGCATTCGCTGCCGCCGAGCCGCGCGGCAAACTTCCCTTCTACCGGCATCTCTATGTGCAGGTGCTGGCGGCGATCGCCGCCGGCGTGCTGCTCGGTCATTTCTATCCCGAGACAGGCGAGGCGCTGAAGCCGCTCGGCGACGCCTTCATCAAGCTGGTCAAGATGGTGATCGCACCGGTTATCTTCCTGACGGTGGCGACCGGCATTGCCGGCGTTTCCGACCTGCAGAAGGTCGGCCGCGTCGCCGGCAAGGCGATGATCTACTTCCTGGTGTTCTCGACACTGGCGCTGGTCGTCGGCCTCGTCGTCTCGAATGTCGTCCAGCCGGGCGCCGGCATGCACATCAACCCGGCCACGCTCGACCCCAGCAAGGTGGCGACCTTTACCGAGAAGGCGCATGACAGCACCATCGTCGGCTTCCTGATGAACATCATCCCCGACACCATCACCGGCGCATTCGCGAAAGGCGACATCCTGCAGGTGCTGTTCTTTTCGGTGCTGTTCGGTGTTGCCTTGGCCATGGTCGGCGATCGCGGCCGTCCGGTCGTCGATTTCCTGCAGGCGCTGACGACGCCGATCTTCCGCCTCGTCGCCATCCTGATGAAGGCGGCACCCATCGGCGCCTTTGGCGCCATGGCCTTCACCATCGGCAAATACGGCATCGGCTCGATCGCCAACCTGGCGATGCTGATCGGCACCTTCTACCTGACCGCGCTGCTGTTCGTGCTTGTCGTGCTGGGTGCGGTCGCCCGCTACAACGGCTTCTCGATCCTGGCGCTGATCCGCTACATCAAGGAAGAGCTGCTGCTGGTGCTCGGCACCTCGTCCTCGGAAGCCGCACTGCCCGGCCTGATGGCCAAGATGGAGCGCGCCGGCTGCAATCGCTCGGTGGTCGGGCTGGTCATCCCGACCGGTTATTCCTTCAATCTCGACGGCACCAACATCTACATGACGCTGGCGGCCCTGTTCATCGCCCAGGCGACCGACACGCCGCTGACCTTCGGCGACCAGATCCTGCTGCTCGCCGTCGCGATGCTGAGTTCCAAGGGCGCCGCCGGCATCACCGGCGCCGGCTTCATCACGCTTGCCGCGACGCTCTCGGTGGTCCCCACCGTGCCGGTCGCCGGCATGGCGCTGATCCTCGGCGTCGACCGCTTCATGTCGGAGTGCCGGGCACTGACCAACTTCATCGGCAACGCGGTGGCGACCGTGGTCGTGGCGCGCTGGGAAGGAGAGCTCGACCAGGCCCAGTTCGCCGCCGCGATGGCCGGTGACCTGCCGGAGGAAGTCGACCTGTCGCTGCCCGGCTTGCAGCCCGCCTGATCGTTGGGTGCATGATCATAGCCCGGAGCCGGCTTGCCGCCGGCTTCGGGATTGAGTGCAGGTCCGCTGCGCTCCGCGATATGGAATACGATCGTCCCGACTCGAATAGGGCGAGATCGTTGGGGCCAACTTGGTCGATCACCGTCGTGAAAAGTTCGAGTACCAATTCCATTCCCAGGTTCGGCCTGCATCAGCGGAGAACGCCCGGCTATAAGTCGGGGCTTCCGGGTCGCGCTTATCCCAATGGAATTTCACGATAACGTCTTTGCCGGCGACAACCTCACGGCCAAAGAATTCACCTTCGTCGCCGTCGAACGAGCCAACCTTTCCGCCGTCGAGTTTCACTGCGTTGCTGTCAGCCCAGTAGATCGTCCACAGGCGCGTCTGCGGATTGAATAATCGCACGGTGAGACCTTCGAATGGCTTTCCGTCAAATTCCGTATGGAAAATGTCGAAATTGCCCAGCCCCAGCAATATGGGGCGGAGTTCCTGGGTCGCGTCAAATTCCTCCCACTCGTCGCTGCCGGTCAGATGTTCTTTCAATGTACGATTTCTGATGCTCCACTTACCTATCAAATAGTCGAAATCATTCTTCGACGAGGTCTCGCTTGCCGTAATTGCAAGTTTCCCATCCGATGAAATAGAGAACGCGCGCATGCATGTGCCTCTTTTGGGACGACTTCACGCCAGCGCCCGGACATCAGTGCCAGTTGCGCGGAGCGCATTTTGGATCTCAGCCCCCGTACAGGACCCGAGGGACATCTCCCCGCCACACCGACTTATCTATGCCCGCAAACGCACAAAGCGAAGATCCGTTCCGCGACCGCGTCGCCGCCCGCCTTGGCAAGATGATCGGCGAAGGCGCCGCGATCTGGCTCCGGATGCAGGCCGCTTATGATGCCTGGCACGCGGAGCGCGAAGTGGATGTCAGCGCCATTCCAACGCTGCATGCCGCCTGAGACGTAACAGGCCTGATACGTAACAGGCTTGTGAGCCTTGTTCTTGGCGAAGGGCTTGCTCCGGCCGCATTTGGGGGTCAGTATCCGCCATGCCTTCAAGGTGCCCGTCCGCTTCGATCCCGACCTGATCGCGACCGAAGCTTTGCCGTCGGGTTCGGTTGTCGTCTCATCCCAGCCGGACCGTCGGAGCCCCTGCCACCGTCAACCCGGCGGCAGTTCTCGAAGGCGATGGCGGCCTCAGCATGAAGTCGCAAAGCAAGAGACGTGACCCGTCCTGGCCGAAGGCGAAGGGCTTTCTCCAGGGAATTCGTGGGACGCGCTTGAAGAGGGAGCAGGCCCGTGAGCGGGTTTGCTGAAACCAAGGCAAGATGCGAGGTCAAATGCGATGCAGTCTGTCCAAAACAGGATTCCGGTATCCATCATCATCCCGAACTACAACTACGCGCGTTTCCTCAACCGCAGCATCGACAGCGCCTTGGAGCAGGACTACGACGATGTCGAAGTCATCGTCGTCGACGACGCCTCGCAGGACAATTCGACGACAATCATGAAATCCTACGGCGACAGGATCCTTGCCTGCCCGCGGGAGAAGAATGGTGGACATGCCGCAGCCTTCAACACCGGCTTTGCCGCAAGCTCGGGCAAGATCGTCCTCTTCCTCGATGCCGACGACTATCTCTATCCGACCGCCGTCTCGACGATCGTGGACATCTGGGACGCGGCAACCGCGCAGGTGCAATCAAGGCTGCATATCGTCGACGAACGGCAAGGCATGGAGCGAGGGGGCATCAAGCAAGAAGGCACCAAGGATGTCTTTCCGCCGCCCGAACTGCCTTTCGACAGTGGCGACGTCATGCCGAAGCTCTTGCACAAGGGGCGTTACCAGACGACCGTGACCAGCGGGCTGGCCTTCGACCGGACGACGCTCGAAACAATCATGCCGATACCGGAGCCGGAGTTCCGCCAGGGCGCCGATGGCTATCTTGCGACGCTGGCGCCGCTTTACGGGCATGTGCAGTCGCTCGACGAATGCGTCGGCGCCTACCGGATCCACGGCGCCAACCATTCGGTGTTCGGCGAGAAGCTCGCCGAGCGGGCGCGCTGGCGGGTAAGTCACGATTTTCGTCGCGTGGAGGCGCTGTCGGGGCAGGCGTCCGAAGTCGGCGTGACCATCGTGCCGTCGGATACGGTCCGCCATGATCCCGTGCATCTTGAAGAGCGGCTGGCATCGCTCTGCGCGGACCAGCGCCGGCACCCGGTGGCCGGCGATTCCCGGCTGGCGCTGGGCGCCGCGGGCGCCGTCGCCAGCCTAGAAATGACGGCGTCTCTGCGCCGCCGCGCCGTGCTTGCCGCCTGGTTCCTGTCGGTCGGCGTGCTGCCACGGAGAATGGCCACGGCGGTGCTGTCGTGGAAGCTCGACGCCTCGTCGAGGCCGGCATTCCTGACCCGCCTGTCGAAGACCATCCGCCACGCGATGGGGTAGCTTGCCCCAAATGGTTGTCGCCTTCCACCCGGCGGCGCCGCCGATGATGGAACATGGCCCGCGTTCAGATGTTTATCGGTGACGACACCGAAAACTGTTTATCGATGATGACACCGAAAACTCCAACCATCGCCCGCATCTGGCGCGGCAGAACCCTGCCCGAGAAGGCCGACGCTTACGAGAGCTACAATTACGAAGCCGGCATCAAGCCGCTGATCGACAAGGCGCTTGGGGTCCAGACGTTTCGCGAGGACACGCCCACGCACTCGGAATTCATGACGATCTCCTATTGGGAGAGCGTCGAGGCGATGGCCGCATTTACCGGCGGCGATCCGGAGAGCATCCACCATCTGGACCGGGACAAGGAGTTCCTGATCGAACTGCCCATGAGCGTGCAGGTCCTGCGTATCCGCTCCAGCCACGGCACGGTAGGGCCGCAAGACGGAGGAAAGATCGGGGACGTGTGATGTTCTCTGGCTTCGAGGCGCGCTGCGTGAGGGTGGAGGAAACCTCGATCTTCGCCAAGGTCGGCGGAACAGGCCCGCCAGTGCTGCTTCTCCATGGCTTTCCGGAAACCCACGCGATGTGGCGGGATATTGCGGCCGCGCTCGCGCCGCGCTTTACCGTGGTCGCGGCCGATCTCAGGGGCTACGGGCAAAGCGGCTGCCCGGCATCCGCCGCCGATCATGCGCCTTATTCCAAACGAGCCATGGCCAATGACATGGTGCAAGTCATGAACCGACTGGGCTTCGAGCGCTTCATGATTGCCGGGCATGACCGCGGCGGCCGTGTCACCTACCGGCTGGCGCTCGATCATCCCGCTCATGTATCGAAGATCGCCGTTCTCGATGTCATTCCCACCGCCGCCGCCTGGGATCGCGCCGATGCCAGGCTGGCACTCGGCTTCTGGCCGTGGAGCCTGCTCGCGCAGCCGGAGCCGTTGCCGGAACGCATGATGGCGGCCGCGCCTGATGCAATCGTCGACAATGCGATTTCGCAATGGGGTTCGGCTGCGGACGCTTTTCCCGCTGAAGTCAGGGCGGCTTATATCGAGGCGCTGCGCGATCCCGCCCATGTCCACGCCATTTGCGAGGAGTATCGCGCCGCCGCGACTATCGACCGCGAGCATGACGCGCTGGGTCAGGCTGAGAGCCGGCGCATCGCTTGCCCGCTGCTTGCGCTGTGGAGCAGCGAGGGCGGATTGGAGAACTGGTATGCGGGTGAGGGCGGGCCGCTGGCGATCTGGCGGCAATGGGCCGACAAAGTCGAAGGCCGCCCGGTCAAGGGTGGGCACTTTTTCCCGGAGGAAAACCCTACTGAGACGGCAGTCGCCCTCTCAAAGTTCTTCACGGCGTGAGGCCATGCCGACTGCTAGTTGGGATTCTGACACCCTTGCGGCACTTTGCGGGATACCTCAGAGATGCCCGAGGGATTGCAGGATCAGGACGCTTGAAAGGCCAAGCAGCGTGATACCGTAGAGCCGGTCGATCCACATGGCGTTGGGGCCAGCCAGAAGTGCCGCGGCCCGCGAACCAAGAGTAGCGTAGAGCATCAAAACAGAGACATCCGCCACTGCGGCAATGATGGCCAGAACCGCGTATTGAATCGCGATCGGCTCATTGGTGTCGATAAAAGATGGGAGGATGGCGGGGAAGAACAGCCAGGCCCCTGGATTTGTGACCGCCACCATGAAACAGCGCAGAATGAGTGCCTTGGTCGAGTGCCCTTTGTCGGGCAGGCTTAGGTCGAATCTATGTCGGGGCGCTTCGGAAGCGCGAAGCACACCAACGGCGATGAAGATCAGATAGAAGGCGCCGACCATCCTCACGGCGGAAAGATAGAATTCGGAAGCCACGAGAAGTGCTGCGAAGCCGAGCCCCACCATGCAGATGAGGACGAGGTCCGAGAGCACCACGCCGGCCATGCCGAAGAAGGCATGTCTGACGCCATAGCGCGAGCCATTGGTGATGGCGAGAACGACATCTGGTCCTGGAACCGCCATACCCAGCATGGATATGAAGGCGAATGTCACAAGCGGCAGGTTTCCCATGACGCTGGGTAATGTAGGCGGCGCCGATCTTCCGTGACGCCTTTCACACGGCTGTCGGGATTATCGAGGATTTTCCTTTCCTGGAATTGTCTAGTTCGCCCCACGAAGCCTGACCACGACGCTGCGCACCGCCAGAACCAGAACGGTGATGATGATCAGGATCACCGAGAGCGCGGCGATCGCCGGGTCGATGTTGTCGCGCAGGCCCATCCACATCAGCCGGGGCAGGGTGATGGCGTTGACCGAGGTGATGAACAGAGTGACGCCGATCTCTTCCCAGGACAGCACGAAGGAGAGGAGTGCCGCGGTGATGATGCCGAACTTGATGTTGGGCATGATGATGCGGGTGGCGCGCTCCCACACCGTGGCCCCCAGGCCACGCGCGGCAAGGTCGATGCGGCGGTCGAGCTGGCTGAGCGACACCAGGATCAGCACGGTGGCGAAGGGCACCGTCATCACCGCATGCGCCATGGCGACGCCGAGCCAGGTGTCGTAGCCGAAGAACGAGCTGAAACCCGAAATCGAGGTGAGCAGGAAGTAGAGCGTGATCGCCGAGACCACAGGCGGCACCACCATCGGCAGCAGGACGAAGCCGACGAGTGCGGCGGTGAAGCGCGGTTGGAACATCCAGACGCCGAGGCTGAAGCAGAGCGCCAGCACGGTCGAGAACGCGCTGCTGACAATGCCGATCCGGATCGAGAGCAGGATCGAGTTGATCCAGCGCGGATCCTCGATCAGCGCCCGGTAGTGGCGCAGCGACAATTCGCCTGAAGGCATCGCCAGCATGCGGCTTGGCGTCAGCGAGACCGGGATGACGGCAAGCAGCGGCAGCAGCAGGAACAGCGCCACCAGGGCGGCGAGGGCCAGCGAGACGGGACCGGGGCGATAGGTCGGCATCAGATCAACTGCTTTGGTCTGACATAGCGAAACAGCAGCGCCATCAGCGCGCCGACGAACAGTACCAGCACCACGCTGATCGCCGCACCCAGGCCCCAGTCCGGGCTCTGGAAGATGCGCAGATAGATCAGCTCGGCGATCATCACGCTGCGGCCGCCGCCGAGAATCGCCGGCGTGACGAAGAAGCCCAGCGAGAAGACGAAGACGATCATCGCCGAGCCGATGATGCCGGATCGCGTCATCGGCACGAATACCGTCCAGAAGGTACGCATGCGGCTGGACCCGAGGCCACGCGCCGCGAGCAGCACGCGGTCGTCGAGGCTGCGCATGGAGGACGCCAGCGGGAAGACGGCGAAGGGAATGAGGAAATGCGTCATGCCGACGATGACGCCGAACTCGTTGCGGACCAGCGCTAGCGGTTCGGAGATGAAGCCGATCGATTGCAGCCAGGTGTTGATCAGGCCGCGATTGGACAGAAGCGCCACCCAGCCGAAGGCGCGCGTCAGCACCGAAATCCAGAACGGGACGAGAATGCAGAATTCGGCGATCACGCGCTGCGCCGGCGTGCCGCGCACCCAGACCACGGTGATGGCATAGGCGGCGGCCACCGAAACGAGTGTGACGATGGCCGCGATGCGCAGCGTGCGAATGAACACCGACTGCACCAGACCGTCGGTGAGCAGCGCGTTGTATTGCCCGAGCCCCGGCGTCGGCAGGGTAAAGCTCCATTTGACGACGCCGAGGAACGGCCAGGCATAGGCAAGGACAAGAAACAGGAGCAGCGGCGCCATCAGCACCGCCGCGCCTACCCTTTCGGAGAGATACGCTCTCATTTCGGCCTGATTATCCCAGCCCCGGTCAGGCGGAGATGATCTTGGTGTACTCGTCGAGCGCCGGGCCGTAGTTCTTGGCGTACCAATCCATGTCGAGCGCGATCTGCTTCTTCATGTTTTCGGGGTCGACCGGGTTGATGCGCTTCTTGTCGGCGGGGATCAGGGCATCCGCTGCCGGGTTGGCCGGCCCCTGACCGAGCTTGTCGAACATGATGAGCTGTTTTTCCGGATCCTGGGCGCTGGCGATGAACTTCATCGCCGCGTCCTTGCCGCCGGGATTGTTCTTGAGCACGGCCAGCGCGCCGGGCGAGATCAGGCCCTGGTCCCAGATGAACTTGATCTTGCCGCCGGAATCCTGCTCGATCAGCGAGGCGCGGGTCGACCAGACGATCGCCATAGAGGCCTCGCCATTGAGCAGCACGCTCTGGCTCTCGGCGCCGCCGCCCCAATAGGCCACGACATTCTCCTTGAAGGCGGCGATCTTGTCGTGCGCGCGCTTGAGGTCGAGCGGGTAGAGCGAGGCAGGCGCAATGCCGTCGGCGAGCAGGGCGGCTTCCCAGCTCGACACGCCCCATTTGTAGAGCGAGCGCTTGCCGGGGAATTTTGCGACGTCGAAGAAATCGGCCATGCCGGTCGGCGCGTTGCTGCCGTATTTCTCGGAATCGTAGGCGATGACATAGGAGAAGAAATAGGTCGAGGCGGCGTATTCCCAGCCAAAACCCTTTCGCATCTTCTTCTTGTCGACGACCGCGTAGTCGATCGGCTCCAGCGCGCCCTGGGCGCCGAGCGTGATCGCCGAGAACGGATCGACGTCGACGAGGTCCCAGGTCGGCGCGCCGCTCTTGAACTGCGCCGCAATCGCGCCCTCGGTCGGACCGGAACCGTCCATCTTGACGGTGATGCCGGTGTCCTTGGTGAAGGCCTGGCCGTAGGCGGCGTCATAGGCGGTGATGGCGTCGCCGCCCCAGTTGACCAGCACCAGCTCCTTGGCTTGCGCGAAGGCGCCGGTTGAGCGCAGCAGCATCGGCGTGCCAGCAAGAACCAGTGCGGCAAGCTGCGTGAACTGCCGGCGCGAGATCTCGCCGCGCGCCGCTCTGGCTGACAGCATCTCGATGGAGTGTTTTTTGGTTTCGTTTGTCATGTCAGTTCCCCTTTTTGTCGTTGATTGTTCTGGTAGTTAGCGCGAATCCCGGTCTCATCACTTGAGGATTCGCAAATCGTCATTGCCCTCCGTCCGGAAGGAGGAAGCCTTTTTCGGCCGGCCAGGTCAGCCAGACGGAATTGCCCTTGCTGAGTGCCGCCGCGGCGACCTCGTTCGGCACCGATACGGTCACCTTGGCGCCATGGCGCGTCGTCAGATCGAGCCGCGTCGCAGCACCGAGATAGGTGGAGGCTATTGCCGTGGCGGCGATGCCGTTCTCGCCCACCGCCGCTTCACGCGCGATCGACATATGCTCGGGCCGGATCGCCAGGATGGCGTTGCCGCCGACAGCGTCGGCATTGCCGCGCAGTCTGACCGCGCGGTCTTCGCAGAGGCCGGTCGCGCCATTGTCGGCGCGCTTGACGCCTTTCAGCGGCAGCATGTTGATCTCGCCGAGGAATTCGGCGACGAAGCGGTTGGCCGGCCGGTCATAGACCTCGTCAGGCCTGCCTACCTGCAGCAATTTGCCGTGGTCAAAGATGGCGACGCGCGACGACAGCGCCAGCGCTTCGCTCTGGTCGTGGGTGACGAAGACGAAGGTCGTGCCGGTCTCCTGGTGCAGCCGCTTCATCTCGGCCTGCATCTGGCCGCGCAGGCTCTTGTCCAGCGCCGAGAACGGCTCGTCGAGCAACAGCACGCCCGGCTCGAACACCAGCGCACGCGCCAGCGCCACGCGCTGCTGCTGGCCGCCGGAAAGCTGGGCCGGCAGCTTCTTCTCATGGCCTTTCAGCCCGACGCGCTCGATCATTTCGCCAACGCGCCGCTTGATCTCGGTGGCCGATTTCTTGCGCACCTTGAGCGGGAAGGCGATGTTGGCCTCGACCGACATATGCGGGAACAGCGCATAGCCCTGGAAAACCATGCCGGCGGCGCGCTGCTCGGCCGGCCGCTCGGTGATGTCGACGCCGTCGCTGAACAGGCGGCCGTCGCTCGGCTGCACGAAACCGGCCAGGATCATCAGGAAGGTGGTCTTGCCCGAACCGGACGGCCCAAGCAGGGTCAGGAACTCGCCACGGCCGATATCGAGCGTCAGATTGTCCAGAGCACGGAACGAGCCGAAGCTCTTGCCGATCCCGATTGCCTTGATCTCTGCGGCCCGGCCGGGTTGCTGCATCCTGCCTTTGTCCTCACGCTTGGTGCAAATCGTAGGGCAGGGCGCGCCTTCACCGCAACCGAATAGTTTTCGCCGCATCGGCAAATTTGATTCACGTCTGGGCGGGGTTGTGGAAAGGCTGGCGCTTCTACGAACGTTGACGCCGATACAATCACAAGTGTCAACGACTAGCGAAAGCGCTCATGTCTTCGTCATCCTAGGGCGAAGCAAGGAGCGAAGCGACGCGGCGCAGACCCTAGGATCCATGCCATGACCTTCGAACGCTGCAACGGTGCAGAATTCTGGTCTGCCGCATTCCTCGGCGACCGTCACGGTATGGATCCTCGGGTCAAGCCCGAGGATGACGAACGGAAGGTTGGCGCTCTGTCACACACCTTCCGGCGTATTAGCCTCTGCCTCGCCTCAATACGTCGCCAGCCTGTTCTCCGACAGCTTCGCCCTTAGCCAGTCGCTAAAGGCATTAAGCACCGGATGGCTGGCCTTGGCATGCTCGAAGACCAGGAAATAGGAGCGTGGTGAGGGGACCGACGCTTCGAAGGGCTTGACCAGCCGGCCTTCGCTCAGTGCCCGGCGGCTGGTCAATTCGTCGCCCATGGCGATGCCCTGGCCGGCGATCGCCGCCGAAAAGACCAGGTTCATGTCGGAAAAGAAGATGCCGCTTTCCGGGTCCGGGTTCTCGACCTTGGACAGCGCCAGCCAGCGCGCCCAGTCCTCGGTGTCGCCGAGATGCAGGAGATTGGCGCGCAGCACGTCGGCCGGCTTGGAAAAGCCGCCGACCTTGTTGAGCAGCGTCGGGCTGCAGAGCGGCGTGAAGGAGATTTCGCACAACAGCTCGGCCGCCCGGTTCGGCCAGTTGCCGACGCCGAAAGCAATGAAGGCGTCGGCATCGGCATTGCTGACATCGTCGAGGCGCCTGGGCGTCAGGATGCGCAGCGCGACATCGGGGTACATTTGCCGGAACTCGCCGATATGGGTGCACAAAAACAGCGAGGCGAAGCCCGGCGTGCAACTGACGCTGAACGAGCCGCCGACACCGGTGCCGGCATGGCGGCTGACTGCGTCGCCCAGCACGGTGAGGGCCTTGCGCACGTCGCTGGCGTAGCGCTGGCCGCGCGGTGTCAGCGCGACGCCCTTGCCGACGCGCTCGAGCAAATCGAAGCCGAGGTCGCGTTCGAGCAGGCGAAGCTGGTGGGAGACGGCGCTGCGGGTGAGGTGCAGTTCGTCCGCCGCGCGCCAGACACTGCCGTGGCGGGCAAAGCTATCGAGGGCACGCAGCGCCTGGGTGGAGGGTATTCGCAAGAGGCCTCAGGTGAACCGAATTTGCATAAGCCGGGAAAACATATCACTTTCTTGCGAGGCGCTTCACTGCTTTCTTCTGATCATGGAGAGACTGATGACCCCGGCGCAAGCGACCGCACTTGCCTGTCTGGACGACATCCAGCCGCTGCTGTCGGCATGGACGCGGATCATCTTCGACTTCGGCGAGACCGCATGGCGCGAATACCAGTCCGCCGCCTGGTATGTCGAGCGGCTGAAATACGAGGGCTTTTCCGTTGAGGAGGGTTCGGGCGGCATGCCGACCGCCTTCTGCGCCCACTGGACCAACGGCGCCGGCCCGACCATTGGCATGTATGCCGAATATGACGCGGTGCCGGGCAATTGCCAGGATGCGACGACGGTGAAACGGCCACGGCCCGGCCTCGGGGGCGAGGCCGGCGGCCACACCGACCCACATTCGGGCCTCGGCATCGCCAGCCTTGGCGGTCTGCTGGCGGTGAAGGCAGCGATGCAGCGCCACGATATATCAGGCACGCTACGCTTCACCGGCGAGCCGGCCGAAAAGGTGCGGGGATCGAAGCCTATCCATGCGGCGAAGGGCTATTATAACGGCCTTGCCGGCATGATCTCCTTCCATCCTTTCTACATGCTGCCGCTCTGCAACACGGCGCGCTGGGACACGCATTGCGGCGCCGCCTATGCGATGATCTATCGCTTCATCTGCGACGAACCCGAAAATTGGGTTCGCGCAAGCGATGGCGCGCCGATCCCGCAGGCGCATTCGGCGGTGCGGGCGCCTGGCGCCAATGATGCGCTTTTCACGATGTACATGATGTCGAAGTCGTTGCGCGATTCCATGCTGCCGCATCAGGGCGGCTGGTCGATCAGCGAGGCGATCCTGACGGCCGGGCAGGCGACGGCCGACAATCTGTCGGCGGGGCTCGCCGAGATCCAGTACATGATCCGCGTGCCGACGCTCGCCATGGCCGAGCAGGTGACCGCCGTGCTCGACCGCAACGCCGAGGCGGCCGCGAAAATGAGCGGCTGCCGCCACGAGCGGCACTGGGTCTCGAAGTCGCGGCCGGGGCTTGCCAACCATGCCATGGCGACGATTGCCTATGAGGCGCTGTCGGCCGTCGGGCCGCCGCACTGGGACGAGACCGCGAAGACAATTGCCCGCGAAATCCAGATCAATGCCGGCGGGGTGGCGAGCGAGGAGCCCTTTATCGAGGAACTGGAGCGGCTGATCGAACCGCGTGAGGCGGAAGCGATCCTGCGCCGCGATCTGCCGCCGTCGCAGGTGAATTCGACATCCGACGATTACACCGACATGTCGTGGCATACGCCGACAGCCCGCTTCTATGTCGCCCGCCCGGCGCTGCACTCGGAGAACGGTCACGCCTATCCTGCCTGGGCGATGAATGCGCTGGGCGGCATTCCCGAGACCATCGATCCGATGGTCTCTTGCGCGGCGAAGACCGTCGCGCTCGCGGCACTGCGCCTGCTGGAAGACGAAGCCGCCCGCGAGGCGGCGATGGATGAATTCGTCAGCCGCACCGGCGGCGGCATCGGCGGGTCGAACTGGATCGCGCCGCTCTGCGACTACCAACCGCCGATCGGCTTTCGCTGGCCGGAATATGTCATCACTTCGCGCGGACGCGACTGGTGGATCCCAAGCAACCAATCACCCCACGCTGCCTCACGAGGAGAAACCCATGACCGTCCATGACCGCATCGTCGCAGAACCGTTTTCGCTGCAGCGCCGCAACCCGGCCGGCGGCACCACGCCGCTGACCAGCTGGGGTTTCGCCAACGAGACCGACGTGCTTACCGACGTGCTGCTTGGCTCGCCCAATTTCCTGCGTCATCTCTCGACCAGCTCGCTGTCGCGAAAGCATCTGCGCGAGGCGCCCTGCAACGTCCAGATCGCGCAGGCACAGCACAAGGATCTGGTCGCCGCCTACGAGCATTTTGGCGTCAACATCCACTGGCACGAGCCGACGCCCGAACTGCCGATGCAGGTCTACTCACGCGACTCCAGCGTCATGACGCCCTACGGCGCCATCATCACCGCGATGTCCCAGTGGTGGCGGCGCGGCGAGAACTACGCGGCGATCCGCACCTATGAAAAACTCGGTATCCCGATCTACGACATGGTCACCGCAGGCACCTTCGAGGGCGGCGACTTCAACGTCATCGAGGAGGGCGTGGTGCTGATCGGCTGCGGCGGCGCCCGCACGCAGGAGGAGGGCGCGCGCCAGGTGCAGGCCTGGTTCGACAAGGAGGGCTGGGAAACCCGCATCGCCTTCATCGACGAATATTACGTCCATATCGACCTGATGGTGGTGCCGATCGCCGAGAAGCTGACCGCCGTCTGCCTCGCCTGCACCGAGCCGGGCATCGTCGACTGGCTGAAGGGCAAGGGCCACGAGATCATTGACGTGCCGTTCCAGGACACGATGGCGCTCGGCTGCAACTTCATGTCGCTCGGCAAGGATCGGGTGATCGCGCCGACCTCGAGCCAGACGCTGATCGGCCAGCTCAAGGCGCGCGGCTTCGAGGTGGCGGCCGTCGACATGAGCGAGATCTCCAAGACCGGCGGCGGCATCCACTGCATGGCGCAGGCGCTGAAGCGCGAACCGGCCTGAAAGGCAGTCACTCCCGCTTGCCTGCCGGGCCGCGATTCCGGCCCAACGCGTTGTTCCATTTTTCACAAGATGGACAACGCGTTTGATCGGTCTTACGGTTTGAGCCGAACCAGCGGAGATATTCGCGGCCCCAATGAACAAGGTCGATATCAGGAAAAAGGGTAGCGACGAGCGCTCGACCGCCACCAGCCTTTTGCGGCTCGGCACTCGATTGAAGCTCTCCCGGCAGACGCGTGGCCTGACCTTGAAGGCGCTTGCCGCCGCTGCCAATTGCTCGGAAAGCCTGCTTTCCAAGGTCGAGAACGGTAAGGTCTCGCCCTCGCTTCCCATGCTCCACAGGCTGGTCGAGGTGCTCGGCACGAATATTGGCTGGATGTTCGAGGAGTCCGACGGTGAGGAAGGCATCGTCTTCCGGGCCGGAACGCGGCCGTTGATAGCACTCGATCCGCTGCGGCGCGGCGAGGGCATTTCGCTCGAGCGCGTTATTCCCTATTCGCCGGGCCATCTCCTGCAATGCAACATCCACCATATCGAGGCGGGCGGTGAAAGTGCCGGCCCGATCCAGCATGCCGGCGAGGAAGTCGGATATCTCCTCGAAGGCGCCATCGAGCTGATGGTCGGTGAAAAGACGTTTCGCCTGTCTGCCGGCGATTCCTTCGTTTTCAATTCCGAACTGCCGCACTGGTACCGCAATGTCGGCGATGTACGCGCCAGCATTTTCTGGGTGAACACGCCGGCGACATTCTGATTTTGGCGAGTGTCCCGTTCCCTTCGTAGATGCTAATTCAAGTGACTTGACAAGAAATCAAGTATCTTGAATTATGGCTGGGCGCTCAGGCGCCAGGTGAGCCCGATCAAGGGCCTTTTCCGCAAAACCAAGGGGAACCGGAATGCGTCTTACCAAGATCCTTTCAGGCTGCGCCGCAGCCATCGCCATGACCCTCGCCCTCGGCTCCACTTCCGCCATGGCCGAGACCTATGCGCTCGTCACCATCAACCAGCAGGCGCTGTTCTTCAACCAGATCAATGACGGTGCGACGGCTGCCGCGAAGGCCGCTGGCGTCGACCTCGTCATCTTCAACGCCAACAATGTGCCGAGCGCGCAGAACGACGCGATCGAAAACTACATCACCCAGAAGGTCGACGGCATCATCCTCGTCGCCATCGACGTCAATGGTGTGAAGCCGGCAATCACCGCGGCCAAAGCCGCCGGCATTCCGGTGATTGCCATAGACGCCCAAATTCCCGATGGCGACAACGTCGCCTTCGTCGGCGTCGACAACACCAAGGCCGGCGAGGATATCGGCAAGTTCTACGCCGACTACGTCAAGGCCAATATGAGCGGCGCCGCCAAGATCGGCGTCGTCGGCGCGCTCAATTCGTTCATCCAGAACCAGCGCCTCGACGGCTTCAAGAAGGCCGTCGCCGACAGCGGCCAGAAGGTCACCTTCCTCGACACGGTCGACGGCCAGAACGTCCAGGACGTAGCACTTTCGGCCTCCGAAAACCTGATGACCGCCAACCCCGACATGACGACGCTTTACGCCACCGGCGAGCCGGCCCTGCTCGGCGCGGTTTCCGCCGTCACCAGCCAGGCGCGCACCGGCGACGTCAAGGTGTTCGGCTGGGATCTGACCAAGTCGGCGGTGCAAGGTCTCGAGGAAGGTTGGGTGGTCGCCGTCGTCCAGCAGGATCCGGCCGGTGAAGGCAAGGCTGCCATCGAAGCCTTCGTCAAGCTCAAGAAGGGCGAGAAGATCGAGCCGATCATCAATGTTCCGATCACCATCGTGACCAAGGAAAATGTCGGCCAGTTCAAGGACATGTTCAAGTAGTATCCTTCCCAGACCGCCGGGCTGCGCAGCGACCTGAAGGTTGCCTGCGCAGCCCGGCGACCGATTGAACTTGTCGCCCAGAGAACTGGAACCATGATGAGCGATGGCGAGACCTACCGCGTCAGGATGACCGGTATTTCCAAACGGTACGGCCCTATCCAGACACTGGACGATGTTTCGCTGAACCTGAAGCCTGGCGAGGTGCTCGGCCTTGTCGGCGACAATGGCGCCGGCAAATCGACCTTGAGCAAGGTTCTGTCCGGAGCGGTCATCCCGGATTCCGGCAGCATCGAAATCGACGGCAAGGTCGTATCCTTTTCGTCGCCGGCTGATGCCCGAGCCGCTCGGGTGGAGATGGTCTACCAGGATCTGTCGCTCTGCGATACGGTGGATGTCGCAGGCAACCTCTTTCTTGGCCGCGAGCCGCGCCGCCGCGTTCTTGGCATCCCCTTTCTCGACAACAGGCGCATGCATGACGAGACGCGCGAGATGCTCGACCGGCTCGGCATCGTCATTGCCGACACCAGGCTCAAGGTCGAAAACCTCTCCGGCGGGCAGCGCCAGTCGATCGCCATTGGACGCGCCGCCTCGTTCGATCCGTCCGTGCTGATCATGGACGAACCGACGGCAGCCCTCGCGGTGGCGGAAGTCGAGGCGGTTCTGGATCTCATTCGCGCAGTCAGCGCCCGCGGCGTCAGCGTCATCCTCATTACCCATCGGCTGCAGGATCTTTTCCTGGTCTGCGACCGCATCCAGGTCATGTATGAGGGCCGCAATGTCGCCGAGCGCAAGATCGGCGACACCAGCATCGAGGAGGTCGTCAACCTGATCGTCGGGCGCAAATTTGTCGCGCGTTCGGCGCGAGCCAGCCGCGATGAGGCAGTACAGCCATGAACGTCACCTCATCGCCCGGGAATATCGGCGCCTTGCCGCCCAAACGCGCCCACAACAGCACCTGGAAGGATGTGGCGATAGCCAATGGCAGCGTTGTCTCCATCGCGCTGTTCTTCATTGTCGTCTGCGTGGTCTTCTCACTGATCACCAACTCCTTCCTGACGACGCCCAATCTGCTGAACATCGTACGCCAGTCCGCGCCGCTGCTGATCGTTGCAGCAGCGATGACCTTCGTCATCACCGCGGGCGGCATCGATCTCTCGGTCGGCTCCGTGCTGGCGCTGACGGCAACACTGTCGGCCGTCCTGCTGCAGGCCGGCCTGCCGTGGCCGCTGGTCGTCATCGCCATGCTGGCGCTCGGCGCGGCGGTCGGGGCATTGCAGGGCTTCTTCATCGCCTATGAGCGGATACCGGCCTTCATCGTCACGCTGGCCGGTCTCTCGGTCATCCGCGGGGTGGCGCTGCTGATCACCGGCGGCTATTCGATCCCGGTCGAGCCGACCAGCTTCTTCGTGAACATCGGCAGGGCCTGGTTTCTCGGTGTCCCGGTGCCGGCACTGCTCGCTCTTGTCGTTCTGATCATCGCCTATCTCGCTTTCAATCGGACGCCGTTCGGCCGCTATGTGACCGGCATTGGGGCCAATGCCGAGGCCGTGCGCCGCGCCGGGGTCGACACGCGCTTCATGATGCTCTTCGTCTATATCCTGTCCGGCATGGCGGCGGCGGTGGCCGGCATCATTCTGGCAGCCCGACTCGGCTCCGGCTCATCGAATGCCGGCCAGGGCTTCGAGCTCGATGTCATCGCCGCCGTGGTGCTTGGCGGCACCAGCCTGTTCGGCGGGCGCGGCACGATCATCGGCACAGTGCTCGGCGCGTTAACCGTCGCGGTCATCGGCAATGGCCTGATCCTGGCGCATATGTCGCCCTTCCTCACGCCGATCGTCACCGGCACAATCATCCTCGTTGCCATCTGGCTGAATTTCCGCCTGTTCAAGGGCGCAACGCGGAGCCGCTGACATGGATCATCTGTTCAAAGACAAGCCAATCAAGGACAAGCCGGGGGAACGGGCGCCGATCGGTGTCCGTTCCGGCATGGTGATGACCGTCACCGGTCCGGTTGCGATCGCCGATATGGGCGTGACGCTGATGCATGAGCACATCCTGCTCGACGGCGCGACATCGTGGAAATGCCCCTGCCATCCCGATGAGAAGAAGATCGCCGAGCAACCGGTCAGCATGGAGATCATCGGCGAGTTGCGGATGAACCCCTATATGAACCGCGACAACGTCTCGCTCGACGACAGCGACCTGGCGCTTTCGGAACTGGCGAAATACCGGGCGCTCGGCGGCCATACCGTGGTCGATGCGACCAATATCGGCATTGGCCGCGATCCGGCGAAGCTGGCGCGCATCGCCCGCGTCTCGGGACTGCGGATCGTCATGGGGACAGGCTTTTATCTGCAGCACACCCACCCCGACTGGCTGAAGGCGATGGACGTCGACGAGGTAACCGAATTCCTGGTCAACGATGTCGGCGGCGGGACGACGCAGCCCGACATAATGGCCGGCATCATCGGCGAGGTCGGTGTCAGCAAGGATTTCACCGATGAAGAGCGCAAGTCGCTGCGCGCTTCGGCCCGCGCGGCGAAAATCACCGGTGTGCCGCTAACCATCCATCTGCCCGGCTGGGAACGGCTGGCGCATGATGTGCTCGACGTGGTCGAGGCGGAAGGCGCCGATCTCAGGCATACGGTGCTGTGCCATATGAACCCGAGCCACAACGATCTCACCTATCAGAAAAGCCTCGCCGCGCGCGGCGCCTTCCTGGAATACGACATGATCGGCATGGATTTCTACTACGCCGATCAGGACGCGCAATCGCCTTCCGACGAACAGAATGCGCAAGCAATCCGCTCGCTGATCGACATGGGTCTGATCGACCGGCTTCTGCTGTCGCAGGACGTCTTTTTGAAGATCATGCTGACGCGCTTCGGCGGTTTCGGCTACGGCTTCATTCTGAAGCATTTCGTGCCGAGATTAAAGCGCCACGGCGTCGAGCAGCCGGCAATCGACCGCATGCTCGTCGACAACCCAAAGACCGTGTTCGCCGCGAGCCTCTAAACGGCGGATCAATTCGACATAGGAGTAAACATGTCCAGGAAGAAGGTTCTTCTCGCAGGCGAGTCCTGGGTCTCGACCGCGACCCACATCAAGGGCTTCGACCAGTTTCCGACCGTGACCTATCACACCGGCGCCGATGAACTTCTGGCCGCGTTGAAGGACGGTCCGTTCGACGTCACCTTCATGCCGGCGCATGAGGCGCAGCGGAATTTTCCCCAGACCATGGAAGCGCTTTCGGCCTATGACGCGGTCGTGCTTTCCGATCTGGGCGCCAACACGCTGCTGCTTCACCCCGACACCTGGATCCATTCCAGGCCGACGCCCAACCGGCTGCGCCTGCTACGCGACTATGTCGGCAATGGCGGCGGCCTGTTGATGTTCGGCGGCTATTACAGCTTCCAGGGCATCAATGGCGGCGCGCGCTACCACAAGACGCCGGTCGAAGATGTTCTGCCGGTCACTTGCCTGTCCGTGGATGACCGCGTCGAGGTTCCGGAGGGCTATGCGCCGGTCGTTGTCGGCCCGCAGAGCCATCCGATCCTCAAGGGCCTGGGCAAGGATTGGCCGATCCTGCTCGGCTTCAACGAGGTCACGGTCAAGGACGGTGCGGAAGTTCTCGCCACCGTGTCTTCCGACTACCGTTCCCTGCCGCTGCTGGTGACCGGCAAATATGGCAAGGGCCGCACCGTCGCCTGGACCTCGGATGTCGGCCCGCACTGGCTGCCACCGGGCTTCATCGCCTGGAGCGGCTACAAGACGCTGTTCGAACAGATGCTGGGCTGGGCGACAGCCGGGGACTAGCCATGCGCGTCCATGTCGTCGGCAATGTCTGCGTCGATACGACGTTTCGGCTCGACCGCTTTCCGGCGGCGGGAGAGACGTTGAACGCGTCAGGACATTACGACGGCCTTGGCGGCAAAGGTGCGAACCAGGCGGTGGCCGCGGCGCGCACCGGAGCGGATGTCCGTTTCCGTGCGGCGATCGGCAACGACGCGGCCGGCGCATGGATAAGGGAACAGTTGAGCCGCGATCTCGACGTCCGTCATCTGACGACGCTGCCGCTGCCCAGCGACCGTTCGACGATCATGGTCGATGCGCGCGGCGAGAACCTCATCGTCACCGGCGCCAATTGCGCCGCCGTTTTCGATCCCATGGCCGATGGTGGTTTTGCGCCTTCGATCGAACGCGGCGACATCGTGGTGATGCAAGGAAATCTTCACCCCGATGTAACGACGGCCTGTCTGCGGGCGGCGCGCGCGGCCGGTGCTATGACGGTCCTCAATCCGAGTCCGCTGAATGCCGGCCATGCACCGCCTTTGAGCGTCGTCAGCCTCGCCGTCGCCAATGCGAGCGAGGCCGCGCAGTTGACCGGAGCCGGCGATCCTGAGGCTGCGGTCCGGGAACTGGTCCGTCAAGGCGCCGGCGCCGCGATCATGACGCTTGGGGCTGATGGCTGCCTGGTTGCCGACAGCAAAGGACGGGTCGAACAGATCGCGGCGCGCAAGGTGGCCGTGGTCGACACCAGCGGTGCTGGTGATGTTTTTTGCGGCTGTCTCGCCGGTTGCCTTGCAGCAGGAATCGACCTCACTGCCGCGGCGCGGATCGCGGTACGTGCCGCCGGCATTTCGGTTGGACGCACCGGCACACTCATCTCCTGCCCAGACGGGCATGAGATGAAAATGCTCATGGAAACGACAGAAGCGGAAACGGCATGACAAAGTCCCCCAAATCCATCGGCTCCAAATCCATCGGCTCCAAACCAATTGGCTCCAAACCGATCGGCCAGGTCGCGGATGACGCGCTGCGGTCGATCTTCGGCAGGAACAAGGTGGTGATCGGCGTCGTTCATCTCGCACCGCTGCCGGGCGCGCCGCGTTACAATGGCGAGGCGGTCGAGGCTATCTATCAACGCGGCGTCGACGACGCGAAGGCCTATCTGCATGGCGGTTGCGACGGCGTGATCGTCGAGAACCATGGCGACGTGCCGTTTGCCAAACCGGACGATATCGGGCCGGAAACCTCCGCCTATATGTCCGTCGTTTCCGACCGCATCCGCCGCGAACTCGGCCGGCCGATCGGCATCAACGTACTCGCCAATGCCTCCATTCCCGCGCTGTCGATCGCCAGCGCTTCGGGTGCGGCCTTCGTCCGCGTCAATCAATGGGCCAACGCCTATGTCGCCAATGAGGGCTTTATCGAAGGCGAAGCGGCGCGTGCCATGCGGTTCCGCGCCAGGCTTCGCGCCAACGGCATCCGCATTTTCGCCGATGCCCATGTCAAGCATGGCGCCCATGCGATCGTCGGCGACCGGCCGGTCGAGGAACAGGTCAAGGATCTGGTGTTCTTCGATGCCGATGCGATAATCGCCACCGGCCAGCGGACCGGCCACGCCGCCGACCTCGGCTATATCAGGATGATCAAGGAAGCAGCCGGATTGCCGACGCTTGTCGGCAGCGGCGTGACGCCCGACAACGTCAACGATATTCTCGACATCGTCGACGGCGTGATCGTCGCCAGCTCGCTGAAATATGACGGGGTCTGGTGGAACCAGGTTGAACCGCAGCGGGTGAACGCCTTCATCCGCGACATCAAGCGATGACTTTGCAGCCGGAAATCGACGGCGAAAGATTGCTCAGGCGGCTCGATGCCTTCGCCCGGATCGGTGCGACGCCGGCCGGGGGCGTCAATCGGCAGGCGTTGAGCGTCGAGGATCGCAGCGCCCGGCGTCTGCTGGCGGAATTGGCGCTTGAGCGCGGCTTCAGGGTTTTTCAGGACGGCCTGGCGAACCTCTTCATCCGAAGAGACGGCTCGGATACCGCCCTGCCGCCGCTGCTGATCGGTAGCCACCTCGACAGCCAGCCGACCGGCGGGCGCTTCGACGGAGCGCTCGGTACGCTTTCCGCCTTCGAAGCACTCGAAGCGCTGGAGGACGCGAAGGCGCAGACCCGAATGCCGATCGAGGTCGTCGCCTGGACCAATGAAGAGGGCAGCCGCTTCGCGCCAGGCGTCATGGGCTCGATGGCATTCGCCGGTGCCGATACCGCTGCATGGAAATTGATTGTCGGCAGCGACGGCGCGTCCCTCGCGGAGGAACTCGATGCGACGATCGCGGCATTGCCGGAGGCGGCCCAGCGGCCGATCGGCATGCCGATATCGGGCTATATCGAGCTCCATATCGAACAGGGACCGTCGCTGGAAAAGGAGCGGATGCCGATCGGCGTCGTCACGGCCGTCCAGGGTACGCGCTGGCTGGAAGTCTGCATTCAGGGGTCTGCCGGTCACGCCGGCACGACCGGCCTTGCGTACCGCAGGGATCCGATGGTTGCCGCCGTTGCGGCGATGCACAGCCTGCAGGCAACGATCATGCCGCTCGACGCCGACGCACGGCTGACAGTGGGCCGGATCACAGCCCAGCCAGGGTCGATAAACGCGATACCGCAATCGGTGATCTTCACCGTCGACCTGCGGCATCCGCAACCGGAGCGGCTCGATGCCATTGAGACCGAGGTGCGCCAGGTCTGCCGGGCGGAGGCCGAGGCCCGGAACTGCACGGCAGCGATCGCGCGGTCGTTCGATATGCCCGGGGCAGCGTTTTCACCTGATATGATCGACGTCGTAGAAGAAGCCGTCAATTCCCTGCGGCTACCGCACAAGCGGATGATATCGGGCGCTTTCCACGACGCGCTGTTCATCGCCCGCGTGGCGCCGGCTGCAATGATCTTCGTGCCGTGCCGCGACGGGCTCAGCCATAATGAGGCCGAATATGTCGAGCCGGCTCATGCAATCACCGGTGCGCGGGTCCTGCTGCAGGCGGCCATCGTGGCGGCCTCTGCCAAAAACAATTAAAACGTGATCTTCACCGAAGCGGCGCTGCGCGCTGCCGGCCCATGGAAAACGGCCTCGATGTTGTTGCCGTCGGGGTCGAGCAGGAAGGCGGCATAATAGCCGGGGTGGTAGGGACGCTCGCCTGGCGCGCCATTGCCCGTGCCGCCGGCCTCGAGCCCGGCCTTATAGAAGGCGTCGACCATCGCGCGGTCCCTGGCCTGGAAGGCAAGGTGATGGCGTCCGGTCAGCTTGCCCAGGGCCGCCCGGCTGTCGGGGCTCGAGACGAACAGTTCGTCGGCCCAGAAATAATCCTCGGCGCTGCCGCCGATCGGAATATCGAGCACCTTGAGAACCGCCTCGTAGAAGCGGCGGCTGGCCTTGAGATCCCTGACCACCAGCTGGAGGTGGTCGATGAGACGGCCGCGATGAAGTTCCATGCCTGATGCCTCCTGATCGCAAAGATTGGAAATCTAGCTTTGAACAGTGCATCGTCAATGCAAAGGGGAGCAATTGAATCGCGCCTTCGCCGACTGGATAAAAAATGCAACCGGATTGTCGGATTTCATGCAGCGACATCGTCCTTCGGACGCAAGCGGCGCGACGAAGCTCAAAAAAAGTCGCGCCGTGTCCAAACGATCTCGGGAGAAAAGCATGAGCCTTTCCTATCGTTGGGTCATCGTCGCGGCAGGTGCCGTGATGACCTGTGTCGCGATCGGCGCGATGTTTTCGCTGGCGATCTTCCTCGAACCGATGGCGCTCGACACAGGCTGGTCGCGCGCCGGCATATCGAGCGCCATGACGCTGAACTTCCTGGTGATGGGTCTCGGCGGCTTCGCCTGGGGCGCGGTCTATGACCGCCTCGGCGCCCGCCCCGTGGTGCTGGCCGGCGCAGTGCTGCTCGGGCTGGCGCTGGTGGTGGCGAGCCGCGCCGGCTCGCTTCTCGTCTTCCAGCTGAGCTACGGCGTGATCGTCGGGCTGGCGGCAAGCGCCTTCTTCACGCCGATGATCGCGCTGACCACCGCCTGGTTCGACACCAACCGCAGCCTTGCGGTTTCGTTGGTCTCGGCCGGCATGGGCGTGGCGCCAATGACGATCTCGCCCTTCGCGCAATGGCTGATCACGGCATATGACTGGCGCACCGCCATGTTCGACATCGGCGTGATGGCGTGGGTGCTGCTTTTGCCGGCGGTCCTTCTGGTGCGCCAGCCGCCAGTGCCTGCCGCTGCTACCGAAGCCTCATGGCCGGCTGCGGAGGGCGCCGGCATGTCGGTGCGCCAGGCGCTGCTGTCGCCGCAATTCATCGTTCTGGGGCTGACCTTCTTTGCCTGCTGTGCCGCGCATTCAGGGCCGATCTTCCACATGGTGAGTTATGCCATGCTGTGTGGCGTGGCACCGATGGCGGCGGTCTCGATCTACAGCGTCGAAGGCCTGGCCGGCCTGGGCGGCAGGCTGTTGTACGGCGTGCTTGCCGACCGGCTGGGCGTCAAGCCGGTGCTGATCGCGGGGCTGGCGATCCAGGCCGTGGTGATCGCGGCTTATCTCGCGGTCAGTGAGCTCGGTCAGTTCTACACGCTCGCCGTCATCTTCGGCGCCACCTATGGCGGCGTGATGCCGCTCTATGCGGTGCTGGCGCGCGAGTATTTCGGCCAGCGCATCCTCGGCACGGTGTTTGGCGCGGCAACCATGTTGTCCAGCCTCGGCATGGCCTTCGGGCCTCTGGCCGGCGGCATGGTGTTCGACGCCTACGCCAACTATTCCTGGCTGTTCATCGGCTCTGCCCTCGTCGGGTTGGGCGCCGCGGGAATCGCGATTGCCTTCCCGCCGCTGCCACGCAGGGAACTGCAGCCGGCGTAGGGTGAGTGGAAAGCGGCCGCTTGGATCGCAAGCGGCCGCGACGTCTGCCGCTACGAACGACATTCAGCAACTACCCCGGCGCCGGAGCGATCCCTTCAACTGCTATGATACGCGTGTTGGCGCTGCGAAAGCGGATTGCCTTCAGGCGCTCATATTCCGGTGAGTCATACCAGGCGGCCAGCGAAGCCATGTCGGGAAATTCGATGATGACCAGGCGATGCGGCTCCCAGTCGCCTTCAAACACCCTGGTTGTGCCGCCACGCGCAAGATAGCGGCCGCCATGGCGCTCCTCGGTGGCCGGGACCTCGCGCCTGTATTGTTCGAATACGGCCGCGTCGGTGATATCGACATCGGCGATAAGATAGGCTGCCATCGGTGTCTCCTCCCTCTCGGCAAGCGGTGCAACCGACCGTTCTCAAATCCTCTTCCACATCGTCAGGATCGGCAACGGGCGGCCACCAATAATAATGCCAGACGTGTGCTCAGACCTCAGTTCCCCATCCTGATCGGCAGCCGGCGTGCTGCATCGCAGCACATTTGCGTCAATGGAGAGCAGAGCAATGTCTGGGCGTAAAACTGTCAAAACCCGCGCAAATCGGGCAGTTTTCGCGCATTTCGCGGACTGCGCCTCACGCGACTATTTCAACGGCGTTAACATTTTGTGTTGCGGTGCACCATTGTTCTCCTATTCTCGCCGGGGGGCATTATTTGCGGGAAGAGGCTTTCCTCTCGCCTGGAGGTTTGGTCGCCTGGAGGTCTGGTGAAGCGTTGCGTTGACGCAGTCCGCAATTTTTCCCGCCATTTGGCGGGCACCCTGGAAGGGGACGGCGGAGAGCTGTTTGATCGCTCCGCCTGCAATTGCCGATTTCATAGGAGCTATCCCACCGGCGGGCGCGGCTGATGGGACGCGATACGCAACTGGACGCGCTGCGGGCCATCGCCGTGACGATGGTCATGTATTCGCATTTCTTCGCGGCGGGAGGGTCTTCCTTCTGGGGCCACATCGGCGTGCGAATGTTCTTCGTGCTGAGTGGCTTTCTAATCACGCGCCTGCTTCTGGAGGCGCGCGCGGCCGCTGAATTCGAAGCCTTGCCCGCTCTGAAGTCCTTCTATGTCAGGCGGGCGCTGCGGATATTCCCTCCTTATTTCGCCGTGCTGGGTTTCGTCTGGCTGGTGGACCTGGAACAGTCCAGGGGGTCGCTGGCCTGGCACGCGCTTTATCTGTCGAATTTCTGGTTCGCATTGCGCAATGAATGGACGCCCTGGGTGCTTGCCCATCTCTGGAGCCTGAGCATCGAGGAGCAGTTCTATATCGTCTGGCCATTGATTGTCCTGCTGGCGCCACGCCGGCGCCTCGGGGCGATCTGCATCGGCGTCATCCTGTTGTCGCTGTCCTATCGCTTCTATTGGCCGGTCACTGGCGCTCCCAACCTTGCGCGGGACCTGTTCCCGCCGGCGTCGATGGACGCGCTGGCTGCGGGTGCGCTGCTTGCCGTCCACCGAACCGGAACCGCTCAATTGCCGCGGTGGCTGCGACTTGGCTGGCCGGCGTTCGCGGCCGCGTTTTTTTTCCTGCAATGGTTTATCCCGACGCCGGCGGATTCCGTGCAGGAATGGGGCCGCTGGCTGCTGTTGGAAGTCCTCCCGCTCGCGCCGCTCGTGGCGGTCGTCGCCAGCTGTTCGCCGGGTCTCGGCGGTTATCGCGGGAAGCTTCTCGACCTGCCGCCGCTGCTGGCCCTTGGCCGCGTCAGCTATGGCCTCTATCTCTATCATCCCATCGTCCTGTCGCTTGCCGTCAAGTCCCAGCCCTGGATCCCTGTCAATGTCTCGGAGCAAGGGCCGGGACGGTTTCTGGTGGCAGGAACGGCGACCGTCATCGTCGCTTCAGTCTCGTGGCTGCTTTTCGAAAGGCCGCTCAACAGTCTCAAGCATCACTTTCCCTATGTCGCTCCAGGAGCCGGCGCCGCCATTCGGGCCAGCGTCGGCACCAGCGACGCCGGATGGCTCGCGGCAGGAGCGTATCCCCATGGATCGCTTGACGGCCGCAAACCATCCCTGGCACGCGATCTCCAACGAACGGATCGGAGCTGACCATGGTTACGCCCTTGGTGTCAGTTCTGCTGCCGATCTACAATGCCGGACCCTACCTGGCGGCCGCGCTCGGCAGCATCCTGCGGCAGGACTACGATCGCCTGGAGATCATCGCGATCGATGACGGTTCGACGGACAATTCGCTGCAGATCCTGCAGAATTACCGCAAATCTGACAGTCGCATCTCCATCATATCACGAGAAAACCGCGGCCTCATCGCAACCCTGAATGAAGGGTTGGCTGTGGCGCGGGGCGAACTGGTTGCCCGGATGGACGCCGATGATGTCGCCTATCCCTGGCGTCTGTCGCGCCAGGTGGACGTCTTCAAGCGGCAGCCTGACCTCGCTTTGTGTGGCGCGGGTGTCGATTTCCTGCTTGGCAGCCGCATCATCAGGGGCCGGCCAGACCCGGTATTCAAGGACAATCTGCTGCGCATATTGTCGATGTTCTTTACGATATTCATGCACCCTACTGTCGTCTACAACAGGAATATCATAGAGGAAGATATTCTATATTATGATGAAAACTACAAACATGCCGAAGATTTCGATCTCTTCAGGCGGCTTGCCGACCGGTATCCGGCGGCGATGATCCCCGAAAACCTGATCGCCTATCGCATCCATGGCGACAGTGTGACCAACCGGCACAAGCAGGAAATGCGAAGGACGCATTTGAAGATCGTGGCGGAGAATCTCGAGCGGGAAGGTCTTGAGCAAAGGACGCGAGACCTGCGCGACATCGGCGATGCTGTCTCGACGGAGACGGTGCGCCGGGCCGCCGAATGGCTTCTGGCGCTGGAGGAGAGGATTTCCCGACTGCCGGCGCAAACGCGGCCAAGCTTCGAGGCCGGAACGTTGAACCTGTTCTATTTCCTTTACCAACTCATAGGCGACGAGATGCAACCGCTGTTGACGCACGAATTCCTGACGCGGACTGCAAAATGGGACCTCATTCGGCGCCGCGAGCGCTATGGATTGCGTGCCAGCGCATACGCGCCGTGGTTCAGTCTCGTCTCGATGTCTGCCACCAGGCAGGTGGACGCCTTGTCGCGGTATCTGCAGTCCGTGCCGGCCGCGGCGGTTCTGCCTTCCTATCGGTTGACCTAGAATGACCATCAAATCCCCCCAACTTCTGCAGCACAGTCGCTCGACGACATTAGCGCCCCTTTCGGTCGATCCCCGGGCGAAGCATGGACCCGCGCCCGAGGTCAGCTTCATCGTCTCGACGCGCAACCGCGTCGCCGTGCTCGAGCCTTGCATCAAGTCGATCCAGTCCGCGTGCCGCGCCCATCCCGCCTTCGCGGCCGAGCTGGTGGTTGTCGACAATGGCTCGACCGACCGCACGGCGGAACGACTGGCCAGCATCGCCGACATGTCCGACATCCCATTCACGGCTGTTTGCGAGCCACGCCGTGGATTGGCAGCCGCCCGCAACGCCGGACTGACGCGTGCGCGCGGCCGTGTGCTGGTGTTCGTCGATGATGATTGCGCAGTCCACAAGGATTATCTCCGCGATTTGCAGCGACACTATGCGGCTGGGGAACGGGTCATCCGGGGAGGCCGCGTCGAGATCGGCGATGCCAGGGATCTGCCGTTCACGATCAAGCGGTCGCCGGTCCGCGAGCGACTGACTCCCGATGTCCATCCTGGCGGCTTTGTCCTGGGCTGCAACATGACGATGCACCGCGATGTCGCGGCCCGTATCGGGCTTTTCGACGAACGGTTCGGCGCGGGCGGTCCGCTGCGCTCCGCTGAGGATACGGATTATCTTGTGCGTGCGGTCCTGCTCGGTATCCCGGTCGAGTATGTGCCCGACATGACAATTTTCCATCATCACGGCCGCCGCGATCGCAAAGCCATCGAAAAGCTCCACCGGGACTACAGCCTGGGCAATGGCGGGCTGTGCCTGAAACATGTTCGCGCGGCGCCCTGGCTGCTTCGCCATTTCTACTGGGCCGCGCGGGCGGCCTTCAGGGAATTGGTGAATGGTCCTCAGTTCGATGGCGAACTCAAGCTATCGCACTGGCCGATCGTCGTCATGAATATGCTCGGCGCGGCCAAATTCGCGGTGCTTTTGCTGGCGAGAAGGCCAGAGGCGCCGCAAGTGCGGCAGGATCAACAAGCAAATGCCGAGGCAAGGGTGAATACGCCATAATGCAACTGTTGCCGCCAAGCCTGCCCATGCTGTGCCGCGCGCTCGGAAAGAGGCAGTTGCGCCTGCTTCCCGCCGTGGTCGTGCTTGGCCTTGTCAGCGCGGCCCTCGAAGGGTTCGGCATAGGCCTGATCATCCCCTTGCTGGGCATCATCATGGGGCAGGGAGATCAAGCCGGAATGGCCGGCTTCTCCGCCGTCTTCCAGCACGTCGGATCTGATCTGAGCGAGCGCGAACGGCTGATCGTCATTTCGGTCGCCATCCTCGGTTCGATCGTGCTGAAGAACGTCTTCGCCTTCGCCAACACGCTGCTGACGACCTTCATCTACGGCAAGGCCAGTCATGCGATCCGCAGCGCGCTGTCGGAGCGGCTGCTGCGGGTCGGTTACCCCTTCTTCCTGCAGCAGAGTCCTGGCCGGCTGCTCAACATCATCTCCAACGAATCCTGGCGGGCATCGGATGCGATCCAGATCATGCTGGCGGCGATCGTCAGCGCATCGGCGGCAATCATCCTGCTTATTTTTCTGCTGCTGCTTTCGTGGCAGATGACACTTTTGGTCACGCTGGGACTGGCGCTGGTCCAGATCGCCCACGCCATGCTGTCGGCCAATCTGAAAGCGCCCAGCCGCAGCGTCGCCTCCCGCAACAGCAATCTCGCCTCGCAGATGCTCCACCTTGTGCATGCCGGGCGTCTGATCCGCATTTTCGGACAGGAGGAGCGCGAGAAAGCGGTGTTCGACAAGGCATCGGACGGGGTCCGCCGCGCTGCTTTCGTCCTGCTCACCCGTCAGGGCGCGTTGCCGCCGCTGACCGAGGTGCTGCACGCGATGCTGTTTCTGGCGGTGGTGATCGGCGCCTGGTTCGCTGGCGTGAGCTTCCCGCTGATCGTCGCGTTTGTCATACTGCTCTACAGGCTGCAGCCCCATATGCGGGCCTTGCAGATGTCCTGGAGCCAGTTGCAGGGCTTGAGTGGATCGCTTGAGGAGGTTCAGTGGATGCTGGACCCGTCCGACAAGCCCGAGCCTCCGCAAGGGAGCGGACCGTTCCACGGCCTGCATCAGGGAATCAGCTTCGACGACGTGACCTTTACCTATTCTGGCACGGACCAGCGCGCGGTCGTGCTGCATGCGGCGACGTTCGACATTCGCAGCGGCCGCTCGACGGCGCTGATCGGTCGCTCGGGCGCCGGCAAGACGACGATCGTCAATCTTCTATGCCGCTTCGTCGAGCCCGACGCCGGTAGAATTCTCGTAGACGGCTCACCGCTGCACCAGATCGATCCCAGCCAGTGGAGGAAGCAGATTGCATTGGCCAGCCAGGAGCTGGAACTTGTTGATGGCAGCATTTTTGAAAACATAATCTATGGGCAGGAGACGGCCTCGGCCGCCGATGCCGAGCGCGCGGCAAGACTGGCCGAAGCGCATGAGTTCATCGAACATCTGCCGCAAGGCTACAAGACGGTGGTTGGCTACAGGGGCATCAATCTTTCAGCGGGACAGAGGCAGCGGATCGCACTGGCGAGAGCGCTGGTGCGCGATCCCGATATCCTCATTCTCGACGAGGCCACCAACGCTGTGGACGGATTGTCTGAAGCGGCAATCGTCGAGACGCTGAAGTCGAGGGCGGGCCGCCGCACGACCATAGTCATCAGCCATCATCACAGCACCATCTCGTTTTGCGACGACGTGGTGATCCTCAGTGGCGGCCGGGTGAAGAAGCAGGCACCTTTCGCCGCGCTGGCGACGCTGAGCATGGATGAGCTTTACCAGCACGAGCCGCTGGAGTGATGAGCCGCGGTTCGGCCGCGGGCAAAAGCTGGTGCATGTCGCCCAAAGCCGCCGCGCACATTTGGGCGACATGCATTAGTTCAGGGATTTGCGGCGCGGCAAAGGCGCGGGGTGACGCTGCTCGAGCACCGTTGCAGCGGCCTCGCGGCCGGTCGCCCGCAAACGTTCCAGGTATCCCGGAAGCTCGCCGCGGCAATGGAACGGCCCCCCTTCGCGCATGACCGTCACCAGCGGATCGACATCGGTGTCGCTTTTCACGGCCATCTCGGTGCGCCAGTCCTCCAGCAGGCGGTTCGCATGGGCGACAAGCTGCGGATGCGAGGCGGACAGATCATCCTGCTCATGCGGGTCCTTGCTCAGGTTGAACAGGCTGACAGGGCCGAAATCCTTGTAGCCGTCATGATAGGTGCGCAGCATCAGCCAGTCGGCGCCATCCAGGCGAAAGCGCACGCCGCGCTGCACGGCCCAGGCCCCCTGACTGAGCACCAGGAATTCGCGTCCGCCATCCGCCTTGCTTTCCAAGGCTGCCGCGAAGGAACGGCCGTCCCACGGCGCCGGCACCGTGCCGCCGAGGCGGTCGATCAGTGTCGCTGCCCAGTCGAAATGGTAGTGCAGCCCGTTGTTAACGCCGCGAAGATCCTCGGCGCCGGGCCAACGGATGACGAGCGGCACGTTGCAAGTGAATTCGTCGGCGGTCTGGTGGTCGCCCCAGATGTTGAGTTCGCCGAGATTCTCGCCGTGATCGGCGCCGATGACGATGATCGTCTTGTCGAACAGGTCCTGCCGCTTCAATTCCTCGATGATCAATCCGAGATGATGATCGGCATAAAGGATGCCGGTGTCATAGCCGTCGAACCAGCCCTTGACGTCGGCCATGTCGGCGATCGGCGCCGGCATGCGGCGCCACTTCGATCCGCCGGGGGCGACATCGAATCCGGACGGCTCCTGCGGGCTGTGCGGGCCGTAGCCGGCATGGAATTTCTCGAATACCGCCCCAGTCATCCAGTCGGGCGTCGGCTCGCCGGCGAAGGGGTCGCCGAAGGCGTCAGGCGCGCGGTAGGGCGTGTGCGGATCCCAGACGTTGACGTGCAGGAACCACTTCTTCGCGGAGCCGTTGCGCTTCAGCCAGTCCAGCGCCAGGGCCGAGACCTCGTCGGCGTTCTCCATGCCGGCCTTGCCCGGATTGATGATCTCATTGAAGCCGGCATACCAGTGCCAGCAGCCGTGGCGCTCGCCGAAGCTGGAGATGGTGGTGGTGTGGTAACCGAGGTCGCGCATCGCGCGCATCCAGCCTTCCTCGTAAAAGGTTCCGGCCCAGGCCCGCTCCGGGCCTTCGCGAAACGGCTCGCAGGCGGTGCCGCCATGGCCGACGACGCCGGTCCTCATCCCGTGGCGGCCGCTCCACAGCGCCGTGCGCGAGGGATGGCACGGAACGTCCGACACATAGACATTTTCAAAGCGGATGCCGTCCCTGGCCAGGCTGTCGATGATTGGCGAGGTGTTGCGGTGGTAGCCGTAGCAGCCGAGATGGTCGCGCCTCAGGCTGTCGATGTCGATGTAAAGGACGTTCATGGGGGAGGCGGTCATTGGGTACTCTTTTGGGAAATGAACTTGGAGACGTGCCGCCCCGGCCGGATGCCGGGGCGGTCGGGCGGGCTCAGGCCGCCAGATAGAGATCGGCCATGTAGTAGTCCTTGGGATCGAGCGCGGTGTCGAACTTGCCGAAGGTCTTGAACAGCTCGTTCATGGTGCTGAACCAGCCGGCGACGGTGCCGTCCGTGGTCAGCTTGGCAAGCTCGGCCGACGTCATCAGCTTGCCGTAGCCGGCTTCGGTCTTGAGCTGCTCTGCCGGGATGCCGAGCTGCTTGGCGGTTATGTCGACCGCCTCGTCGAGATGCGCGGCGCGATAGTCCTGCGCCTCCTTGATGACGCCGATCACCTTCTTGACCAGATCGGGGTTGCTCTCGACCAGGTCGTTGCGGGCGATGAACACGCTGGGGAAGGTCGTGGCCGGGTAGAAATCGTCATTCTTGGCGATTTCGACGAGATCGGGCACGGTCTTGCGGATGATGCCGACAAACGGGTACCAGATGCCGGCAGCGTCGACCTGCTTGGAGGAGAAGGCAGCGACCACGGTGCTCGGATCCATCGGCACCACTTCGATGTCGTCCACCGTCATGCCGGCCTTGCGCAGCGCAAGGCGCAGCAGCATGTCGCCCGAAGTGCCGGCTGGAACCGCCACCTTCTTGCCCTTGAGGTCGGCGATCGAGGCGATGCCGGCTTGCGCGATGACCCGGTCGGAAAAGCCGACATCGTTGACGGCGATGATCTTGGCCTTGCCGGTGGCCGGCAGCCACAGCGCGCCCGGTCCGAGATAGCCGAATTCAAGGCTGTTGGCGCCAAGCGCCTGGACCTGGATCGGACCGTTGGTGAAGACCTTGGTGTCGGCCTCGACGCCGTGCTTTGCCCAGAGCTCCTTGGCGTTGGCGATGCTGGCCACGCTGGCGCCCCAGAAGTCGCCATTGTAGCCGATGCGGGCCGGATCCCCAGCCGCCCCGGCCGGGACGGCGCCTGCCGCCAGGACGGCGGCCGAGGCGGACAAAACGACGAAGTCACGTCTATTCAATGTCATGTCTTCTCTCCCTGTTGCTAACCTTGTCGTTACCCGTGCGACTGCGCGGGCTGCTGGTGGTAGACGGCATGCCAGACGCGGTTGCGGATGGCCGTGAATTCGGGGGACAGCCTGATTTCCTCGGTGCGCGGATAGGGCAGGTCGACCTCGATGATCTCCTGCAGCCGCCCTGGTCCGGCCGCCATGACGACAACCCTGTTCGCCAGATAGACGGCCTCGTCGACGTCGTGGGTGATGAACATCACCGTGCGACGCTCGCGGCTCCAGGTTTCAAGCAACTGATCCTGGAGCTGGACGCGCGTCAGGGCATCGAGCGCGCCGAACGGCTCGTCCATCAGCAGGATGACGGGATCGACGGCATAGGCGCGGGCGATAGCGCAGCGCTGTTTCATGCCGCCCGACAAGGTCTTGGGAAGGGCGTCGGCGAACTGGCCGAGGCCGACCAGATCGATGAAGCGCTCGGCGATCTCGCGCCGCCGTGCCGGTGGCTCGCCCTTGATGCGTAGGCCGAACTCGACATTGTCGCGCACGCTGAGCCATGGAAACAGCGCATATTGCTGGAAGATCATGCCGCGTTCCGGCCCCGGGCCTTCGACCGGCTTGCCGTCGACGGTAACCTCGCCGCCGCTGGCCTTGAGTAGGCCAGCGGCGATGTTGAGCGCAGTGGATTTGCCGCAGCCCGAGGGGCCGACCACGGTGACGAACTCGCCGTCGGCGACATCAAGCGAGAAACGGTCGAGCGCGAGGAACGAGCCGCCCTTGAGATCGAAGCGGCGTGTGACATTGTCAAAAACGATCTTCGGCGTCATATCCGCTCCTGCCATATGGTCAGGCGCCGCTCCACCGCCTGCAGCATGCGGTCCATGACAAGGCCGAGAATGCCGATGGCGAACAGGCTGACGAAGATCGTCGGCAGGTCGTAATAGAGCTGCGCCTGCTGCATGCGGTAGCCGAGGCCGGACTGGGCGGCGATGAGCTCGGCGGCGACCACGGTGGCCCAGGCCGATCCCAGCCCGATGCGCACGCCGACCAGGATGAAGGGCGTCGAGGCCGGCACAACGACGCGCCGGAATATGGTGAAGTCCTTGGCGCCGAGAACCCGCGCGGCGTTGATCATGGTGCGGTCGACGCTGATCACGCCCTGATAGGTGGCGACGACGCTGGCCAGGAAGGAGGCGAGGAAGATGACGAAGATCTTCGGCGTCTCCTCGATGCCCATGGTGACGATGGCGAGGGGAATTATGGCCAGCGGCGGTATCATGCGGAAGAACTGCAGATAGGGCTCGACCAAAGCACGCGCGACCTTGTACCAGCCCATGGCGAAGCCGACCGGGATGGCCAGCAGCACGCCGAGCAGGAAGCCGGTCAGCACACGCGCAAGGCTGGCCACCGTGTCGCGCAGGAGCTGGCCGCTACCAAGCAGTTCGATGAAGCGGGCGAGCACTTCGGGCGGCCTCGGCAGGCCGACCACGCCGCTGCCGGTGAGCGCCCACCAGATCGCCACGCCGGCCGCCACGCCTACAATGTTCAGCCCGAGGCTGGCGAAATCCATCGCCGGCCCCCGCTCGGCCTTGCCCGACGATGCGGTGCGCGGCTTTGCCGAGGCGGCGCTCATCGCGGCGCTCCGGAGTAGAACAGATGGTCGAGCGCGACCGCGGCGCCGCCGATAGCGCCGGCGCCTGGCCCGATGCTCGAGCGCTCGAAGCGCAGCATGTCGCGCATGGGCGGCAGCACGCGTGGCGGCACGCCTGCGCGGATGGCGTCGATGAAGCTTTCCGGCGCCTCGGCCAGATGCCCGCCAAAGACGATCAGATCCGGGTTGAGCAGATTGGTGGCGCTGGCGATTGCGGTCGTCAGATGACGAATGGCCGCGTTCCACGCCTCGGTATGCTTTTCCACGGCGGCCAGCAGCCGTTTCGGATGGGGGATCTCGATGCCGGCCGCGCGCGATAGCGCGCGTTCGGACAGGAAGGTCTCCAGGCAGCCGGTGCTGCCGCAGGCGCAGCGTGCGCCATGCTCGACCACCTGGATATGGCCGAGTTCCACCGCGCCGTACCCGCCCGGCCGAAACGGCTTGCCGTCGACCACGAGGCCGGCGCCAAGGCCAGTGCGCAGATAGATGTAGAGCAGGGCGGATGCTTCGCGGCCGATGCCGTAGCGCGATTCCGCCAGCGCCATCGCGCTGACATTGTGCTCGACGACAACCGGCATCCGCAGTGCCGCTTCCAGTTCGTCGGCGAACGCCACGTTCTTCCAATCGTAGTTGATCGACAGGAGATTGCGGCGCCGCTTGACATCGACAGGCCCGGGAACACCCAGACCCATGCCGAGGATCTTCGATCGGTCCGCACCTGTCTTCCTGATGAGGTCGTCGACCATCCTGGCGACCTTGGCGATCACGGTCGCCGGCTCGATTGTGGCCGTATCGAAGTGAAAGGATGAAAGCTTTTTCGCCGATGCCTTCAGGTCGGTGATCGCGGCGTGGATGGTGCCGGCGCCAATGTGCACGCCGACCACATGGTGGGCATCCGGCACCAGCGCCAGGTCTACCGCGGGCCGTCCTATTGGCGCGCCGCCCGCAGCTATCTGGGTGAACTCGGTGACGATGCCGTCCCTGAGAAGCTGCGCCGTCAGATGGGTGAGCGCCGTCGGCGAGAGCGCCGTGCGGCGCGCCAGCTCCGCCCTCGACTGGGGACCGTCATCCCTCAGAATGCGCAGGATCGCTCCGTGATGGATGCCCATTCTTCCTCCCAATTACTTTCTAATGTTTAGAAATTAATTGATGGAGTCAAGTGCTGCTCGGGATGGCGGATTGGTGAGCCCAAGCGACTATTCAAAGAAAACCCGCCCCGGTTTTCCGGGGCGGGTCTGTTGCCTGAGGCGGAACTCGACACATGGCCGCGACAGTAATGGTCGCCGCGAGCCGGTGAAGATCGGGTTAACCGACAATTTGATTCAAGTCCGGCTGTGGATATTCGCTTTCGGGTAAGTCGAGCCCGCCATCCTTGCCGGACGGTGGGCAATAAGGAGAAGCCATGAAAAGCGACTTTGCCGCCGCGCACCTACATCTTGAACGAGCCTGTCATTACCTGCGCGGCGACGACGAGACGAGCAGCGAGGTTCGTGCTGCTTTGGATCTTCTGATCGAGGCAATTGTCGCGGCCCAGTACACGCGGCCGGCCGCCGACGTGGTCGAGTTTCCCAGATCGGTAGGGCTGCGATAGGCCGCGATCGGCCGCTGCGCCGGCACGAAGCCAGCCGATCAGTCATACGCTTCAGTTCGTCGTGCCCCCACTGACATCGAACGCCACCCGGCTCCTGTTTTCCTGGCTCTCTGGTCCAGGGAGGCAGGGGAGCGTATCCTTGCCGCAATCCAATGGTTTGAGATTGTCTCGGGGAGGAGATGGCGATGGCTGAGGCAGCGCGTCACGACGCCTGGCAGGCGGGGGACAGCTACGACCTCTATATGGGGCGGTGGAGCCGTCAGATCGCTCCCCTGTTCCTGGATTGGCTCGATCCGGCGGAGGGGCTGGACTGGCTGGAGGTGGGTTGCGGGACCGGAGCGCTTTCAGCAGCCATACTGGCGCGTTGCAACCCCAGGAGCCTGGTGTCGCTGGACCCATCGGAGGGCTTTCTCGCCAAGGCGCGTAAAAACGTGGCGGATGGACGTGTCGCATTTCTCGCAGGCGATGCGCAGGACCTGTTCATCGAATCCGACAGCAAGGATATGGTCGTCTCTGCGCTCGTGCTCAACTTCCTCCCGGAGAAGGAGAGGGCGCTCGCCCAAATGCGGCGGGTCGCCCGCAACGGAGCGACGGTGGGATTTTATGTATGGGATTATCCCGGCGGCGGCGTGGAGTTCATGCGCGCCTTCTGGACTGCGGCAAAGGCGCTTGACCCCGCTGCTGCCGATCTCACCGAGGACCGGCGCTTTCCATTCTGCACGCCCGACGGGTTGACCGATCTCGCAGGCAAGGCCGGCCTCGTTGCCGTCGACTGCACCAAGATCGAGATGCCGGCCGTGTTCAGGGATTTCGAGGACTATTGGCACCCCTTCACCCTGGGTGCGGGGCCGGCACCCGGCTACTGCATGAGCCTCGCGCCGGAAGCGCGCCAGAGATTGATGGAAAGCCTCCGCGACAGCTTGCCGCGCGGCAAGGACGGATCCATTCCCATGAAGACGAGAGCCTGGGCAGTCAGAGGCAAAGTTGCCCGCTGACCGCGAGACCCCATCGCGCTGGGCACTCCCTGCAACGATATCGCGCTTCCTTGCAAAGTTCGGGTTGACCGCTCCGGGGCGCAAAGCGACACTCCACCTTGATGGACGCGCAGGACGCAGGAGAGATGCAATGGACGAGCCCGATCGTTGGCGTCACATGGCGAGCGCGCCAAGGGATGGCAGCCGGATCCTGGTCACGGTCAGACCGTCTGAACAGGGGCCGGCGGAAGTCGACCTGGCTTACTGGTCGCGGGCCGACCAGTTCGGCGCCGAGGGCTGGCGCGCCTCCGACTCCTCGCCGGGACGCGTGGTCGAATATGCCGAGCCGGAGCTGAAATGCTGGATGCCGCTGCCGTCAGCCAATCTGAGCAGGGGGTCGATGCCTTCACCCTGGGAAGGCGAGGACGTGCCACTGCTCGATGGCTCCGGGATTTGAGGCGAACGGGCAAGATGGAGCGATAGGAGAGAGCCGCCGCGGCTCACTTGGGTCGACGCACCGCTCTCACCATGCCGCCGGGTCCGCCGCCGCAGAAGAAACAATCGCCGCCATCGGATTCGAGCCCGGACACGCCTTTGCCGGCCGGCATGTCCAGCCGCTGCAGAACCTCGCCGGTCCGCGGGTCGACCTGCCGCACATCGCTCTGGTCGCCTTCCCAGGTGCCATGCCACAACTCGCCGTCAACCCATGTCACCCCGGTAACGAAGCGGTTGGATTCTATGGTGCGAAGGATCGCCCCTGTCTCGGGGTCGATCTGGTGGATCTTGCGGTCGCGGTTCTGCCCGACCCAGAGCGTGCCCTCGGCCCAGGTCAGCCCTGAATCGCCGCCGCCGCCAGGCGCCGGGATGGTGGCCAGCACCTGGCCGGTGTCGGGGTCGATCTTCTGGATACGGTCCTTGGCGAGCTGGAACAGGTGCCGGCCGTCATAGGCGGTGCCGGCGTGTGCCGCGACATCGATCGAGCGCAGTGTCTCACCGCTCGCCGGGTCGAAGGCGGTCAGTCTGTCGCCCGAGGCAAACCAGACCTTGTTTCCGTCAAAGCTCACCCCATGCACGCTCTCCACCCCCGGAAAGGGCCCGTATTCGCGCAGGATTTCGGCCGCTGCATGTTTCATGTTACTATCCTCATCATGGTCCTCACGCCTTATTAGCCATTCGGCAGCGGCGCCGGGAGTAACAAGGTGGTCGTGAATCCGGCCACTGGCGGCGTCATCCAGCGGCGCGCCCGCCCGTGCCCGAACGACTGCACCTTGCCGGCCTCGGCGAGTTGCTCAAGCGCGCGCTGCACGCTGCGCTGGCCGGCGCCAAGCGCCAGCGCCAGCGCCGAGCTTGCCCAGGATTCACCATCGGCAAGGAAGGCAAGCACCGTCGCGTGCCGCTCTTCAATCGGCCGCGCCAACACCACCACCTCGCCGGCATGGCGCGGCGCCAGCGCAAAGCCCCGGCTCGTCGCGCCGATGTCGGCCAGCGTCCGCAGTTCGGCGCGCAGCCGGCCGATTTCGACCCGCAGCCGCGCGCGATGCGATTCATCGGCGTGCTTGCCGCCGAAGGCCCGCGCGATAAGCGTCGCCCTCGACACATCTCCAGGCCAGGCCTCGGCCAGCGCGCGGGCCAGCGCAAACAGCACCGGGCGCGTTGCCAGCGAGACCGTGGTTTTCTGCCGGCGCGCGACATAACGGAAGGTATCGACGACCAGCGCCGGCGACGCCTGCAACGTCTCGACTTCCTCAAGCAGCAGCGGGCGCTCCTCACCCCGTGCGATGAGCCGCGCCGCCGGCGTCTCCAGCGCCAGGAATGCGCTGTCGACCTCCGCCATAAGGCCCGGGATGCCGGCCTGGCGCGCGGCATGGCGTGCCCACTCCAGCGCCGTGCGGGCTTTTCTCGTCTTGAGACGCCGCATCGCGATGCCGGCGACAGCCAGTTCGTGCGCGGCCCTGGAGGCCGGTGGAAGCGGCCCCGGATCGAGCCCTGCCAGCACATGCTCGGCCTCGTCGAGCCGGCCGATCAGCAGCAGGCGCCGCACTTCGAGGTGTCCGGCATGCGCGGCGTTCAGCCGGTCGCCATGCTTTTCCAGCGTTGCCCGCGCAGTGTCGAGCGCCTTGGCCGGCCAGCCGAGGTCACGCGAGACCAGCGCGATCTCGGCCTCTGCGACGATGCATCTGGCGCGCGCCACCGCTTCCTTCGGGCCGAAGGCGCGCACGGCTCGCCGCAACAGCAGCTTGGCGCGATCGAGGTCGCCGAGCTGGGCCATGGCGATGCCGCGCAAGGCGAGGGCCGGGGCATCCTCGCGCAAGGCGACGCGGTCGAGCGCGCCGAGCGGATCACCCGCCGCCAGCGCCAGTGCCGCGGCCGTGATCAGCGAGTCCATTCAGTCACATCAAATCCCGTCACACTTGTAACTCCCACCTTTCAGCGCAAGGGGCCTACTCTATCTCACGAACCGCAAGCAACAACACGTCGCGCCGGTGGCACGACACAGGCTGGCAAAGGAGAAGACCATGACCAAGCACACCGCAATGAAGACACCACCTGTCGTTTCGCAACAAGCGTGGGAGGCCGCGCGCGAAGAGCTGCTGGTGAAGGAAAAGGCCGCGCTGCGCGCCAAGGACGCGCTTGCCGCCGAGCGTCGGCGCATGCCGTGGATGGCGGTGGAAAAGGCCTATACGTTCGAGGGGCCTGACGGGAAGGCGAGCTTGCTCGACCTGTTCGAGGGCCGCCGCCAGCTTATCGTCTACCGCGCCTTCTTCGAGCCGGGCGTGCATGGCTGGCCCGATCATGCTTGCCGCGGCTGTTCGCTGGGAGCCGATCAGGTCGGCAATCTCGCCCATCTGAACGCCCGCGACACCACGCTCGTCTACGCCTCGCGCGCGCCGCAGGCCGACATTGCGCGGCTGAAGAAGCGGATGGGCTGGGAGATGCCCTGGTACACCATCACCGACAGCTTCGATGCCGACTTCGGTGTCGATGAGTGGCACGGCCACAACGTGTTCATCCGTGACGGCGACCGCATCTTCCGCACCTATTTCATCAACAGCCGCGGCGACGAGGCGATGGGCACCGTCTGGAGCTATCTCGACGCGACGCCGCTCGGCCGCCAGGAGGTCTGGGAGGACTCGCCCGAAGGCTACCCCCAGACCCCGACCTACAAATGGTGGAACTGGCACGACAATTACGACGCCGCGCCCGACAAGAAATGGGCCGAGGTGTCGGATGCCGGCGAGGCGGCGTTCCGAGACAAGGACGGCTAAGGCGATGGATTTGGCGGGAGCGCCCGGCGCCGTTCACGCGTGGCGCCGGAGCTCCGCTCCCATTGGCTCGCGCCAGCGCTCTATTGCAGGAGACAGATCATGAGCACGATCCATACAGATGCCGGCAGCGCGCTCCCCGGTGAAAACGCAAACGCGGCTGGCGCGGCAGCCCCTGGCATTGCCGATTGGCTGTGCCTTGCCGCGGCACCGACCTTCGCCCTGATGGCGCTGCTCACCATTTTCAGCGGCGATGCGGCGATGCTATGCATGGGCGCGCCAGAAGCTTCGCCACTCACCAGCATGGCGGCGATGTATCTTTTGATGAGCGCCTTCCATCTGGCGCCATGGCTGAGGGTGATTTCCGGCCGACACGCCCGGTAGGGGCCATCCAATCCCTTGTCCATCCGAGGGCGACGCTGCCAATCTCCCATATGAGGTAGATCAGCAGCGTCGCCGTCGGCTCTTCGGGCTTGACTTTCAGAACAAAAATGCCGCCGTGGCGGGGTTCGGGCCGTTGCGGCCGTCGGGCGAATCCATGCCGCGGATGGCCTCGAGGTCGTTCGGTCCCAGCTCGAAATCGAAGACGTCGAAATTGGCGGCGATCCGCTCCTGATGGATAGACTTCGGAATGACGATCAGCCCTTCCTGAAGATGCCACCGGATGATGATCTGGGCCACCGACTTGCCGTGCTTCCTGGCGATGCCGGAAAGGGTCGGGTCGTTTAACAGCCGGCCGCTGCCCAGCGGGCTCCAGCTCTCGATGCGGATGTCGTGCCGAGAGTGGTACTCCCTGACGTCGCGCTGCTGAAAGCGGGGATGCAGTTCGATCTGGTTGACCGTGGGTGTCACACCGGTCTCGCCGATGATCCGCTCCAGATGGTCCTGGTTGAAATTCGAGACGCCGATCGACTTGATGCGGCCGGCTCGCCTGAGGTCGATCAGTGTCTTCCATGCCTCGACATATTTATCCTGGCTGGGCACCGGCCAGTGGATCAGGAACAGATCGATCCGGTCTATGCCGAGCTTGCTCATCGTCTCGTCGAAAGCCCGCAGGGCGGCGTCACGCTGATGCGCGCCATTGCGCAGTTTCGAGGTGATGAACAGCTCGCGTCTCGGCACGCCGGCCGCGCGGATTGCCTGTCCGACCCCTTCCTCGTTCTGATAGCCCTCGGCGGTATCGATCAATCTGTAGCCGGCCTCGATCCCCCAGCCCACGACTTGCGCCGTGACGGCTGGATCGACCTGCCACACGCCAAGGCCGATCTGGGGAATGACGGACCCATCGTTCAAGGCAATCTGTTCGGGTCTGTTCAAGGTATTCTGTTCAGGCATGTTCAGGTCCTTCTCCATCGTTCCGCCCGGCGCACGCTCTATCTAGTCTCAATGCCCGCCAAGGCGAGTCGCTATCAGGCAAATGTGAGGACAAAGAGGTACGGGGCTGATCCACCTAAGCTTCTGGTAGCGAGAAGCAGGAGGCATTGCTGCACGTGGCTTGCTCGATGAGTTTTCCAGGGAAAATGTGATTTTCCAGGGAAAGCCGGATCCGGAGGATGTCGGCCAAAGATGTGATATTCTGTGGGTGTGTTCTGGAGGAGACTGCATTGATAACAAGTTTGGAGGCCGAAGGCGCCAGGGGTTGGTCGAACCTGCTGGTCGCGGCGGAAAAAGGCGATGCGCAGGCCGTCCGATCGGAACTGGCGGCCGGCGCCGATATCAACGAAATGGACGAAGGCGGCTGGTCGGCGCTTCATCTTGCCGCCCTCAATGCCCGCATCGCGGTGGTCGAAACGTTGATCGAACACCCGGCAATCGATGTGAACTCCAGGAACAAATGGAAGAGCACGCCTTTGAGCCTGGCTTCGGCCGGGGGCCATTACGCCCCTGTTTCGGCCCTCGTAAAACATCCCAAAATAGAGATCAATGCGCGTGCCGACTACTATGGCAGAACGGCGCTGATTGAAGCAGCAAAGAACGGGCATCTGGATGTCGTCAAATTGCTTCTGGAGAATGGTGCCGACGTAAACCTGCCGGACAAGACAGGACGAAACAACGCGCTCATCGAAGCCATCAAGGGCCGGCACTACGAGATCGCGGAATATTTGCTGGAATCGGGGAAAGTGAACTTTCTCAACAAGGAGATGAGGCTGAACGCCCTGATCTGGGCGGGCAGCAGCCGTAACCGTCACCTCATCGAAAAGCTGGAAGCCGCGATCCATAGTTTCTTCGAGGGCAAGTAAGCTCGCTTCCCACTACAGCCAACCGCCGGCGCCAAGCGACCAGCAATCATTTTCGCGCAATCGGCGTCGACCGGCTTTTGAGGAGGCGAAAGATCTGGAGCATGTTCAGACTGATGAAGAACATGTTCCAGGCGACCACGTTAAGCATTGGCTCTGGCTGGCTATAGAAATATGTTGCCAGGCAGCAGGCTGCCACGATCGTCAGGAGACGCAGACGCAGCATATCCATGGTAAAATACGCGATCACATACAGAATGTTCGCAAAGTTGACCAAAAGTTCCATGTTCATGTCCTTCCGGCGACGCCTTTGCCGGTGTTGGCGGGCCCGTTGCTTTCCGGGGCGCTACCCAGGGCGGCAAGCCGCCGCCCTGGGTAGAACAGTTGAGACCTGCTCTTACTCGCCGCCGAAATCGGCCTTGAAGGTTTCGAAATCCACCTGGAGACCGTTCAACACCGTGCTCCAGTGGCGCACATACGCCGCCTGCACGACGGCTTCGGCGACTTCCTCGTCCGTCGCGCCTGCTTTCTTGGCGAGGCTGGTTTCGAGCCAGATGCAGTACTGACAGGGGATCTGCGCCGCGACCGCGAGGTTGATCAGCGACTTGACTTTCGGATCGAGCTTGTTGCTCGGGTCCGCTGCAAGGCCCTTGCTCATGGCCCAGGCACCGGCGACGGCGCTCTTAGGATACGCCTTCACGTAGCCCGGCACGAAGCCGTAGGCAGCCTGGACGTCCCTATAAGTCTGTTCGGGCGTCGGCATCTGCTGGGCTTTGGCCGGCGCTGCGAAGGCGAGAGAGGCAACAGCGAACGCTGCAGCGATGTAGGTCAGTTTCATGATCGTTTCCTTTCAGGTTCACCCCCCTCTTGAAGGCAGGCGAACGGGTTCGGGCGAACCTGATGGTTCGGCCGGTTTGTCAAATTCCGAAGCTTTTCAGTGGCTTCGAGCGAAGTCTGACGACGAGATCGGGCACGTCCTTTTTCGAGGACGGCTGCGGGCCAGCATCGACAGATTGGTCGTCTCCAGATGGTTGCCGACGTGCCCTCCACTTGGTGTCGTTGAGCGGCGAGCCGGGTTCCACTTGGGTGGCTGGTGTCTATGCGGGAGGAGCTTGAGGGAACAGGTCAGCTTTGGAAATAAACGGTCCGAAACGGACAGGTTGGCGCGCAAGCCAATGTCAAGCTGCAAGCGGCGTGTACAATCTTCTATCCAGCGGCAGCCTGGAAGAACGCGGCCGGAGGCGGAAGCATGCGGCGGCGGTATGCGGCCGGTGAAAGACCGACAAGTTTCCTGAACAGGCGACGGAAACTCGACGCCTCGACATAGCCGACCTCGCCCGCTATGTCGTCCGGCGGCATGTCGGTGGTTTCGAGCAGATGCTTGGCTTCCTCGATGCGCAGCGTCTGGACATATTCAATGGGGGACTGGCCGGTGGCAGCGCGAAAGCGACGCAGGAAGCTGCGCTCGGTAAGCCCGCTCTGCTCAACCATCGCCGCGACCGGGGTCGCGCTTGCATAGTTGTCACCTGCCCACAACTGCGCGGCGCCGACCAGCGGGTCCTTGTGCTGGCGCGTGACGGTGAGCGAGGCGAAGGGGAGCTGCCCGTCTGCATGCCACTGCAGCAGGAAGAACTTTGCGATGCGACGCGCCTCCTCCAGGCTGTGGACCCGCGCGATAAGATAAAGCAGCAGATCGTGCCAGGACGTCGTGCTGCCGGCCGTGATGACACGGTGGCCTTCGCCAGCCGGCACCAGCACGCGCTCCTTGCGCAGCTTGATCCGCGGAAACCGGCTGCGAAAATCGTTCTCCCACGCCCAATGGGTGGTCGCATCTTCTCCGTCCAGCAGGCCGGTCATCGCAAGCAGGGTCGAACCCGTACAGACGGAGCACACAATGGCGCCTTCGGCGTGGGCTCCGCAGATCCAGTCGGCGATAGCGGAATAGGTGTTGGGCACTGGATCGCCCGGCATCACCGCCAGATCCGGTATGATCACGATGTCGGGCGACGGATGATCGGCGAAACGGCCGTCCGGGTGGATCGTCGCACCGTTGAATGTACGCAATGGCTGGCCATCCATGGAGAGAACAACCGGCTTGAAAACGGGGGCAGGGTGCTGCCGGTGCAAAAGCTGCCATGCAAGCCCTACCGAGGACATGACTTCGTAGATGCCGTAGACAACCGAGGCGGCAGCCTCCGGCGTTGCGACAATCGCAATCGCCAGGGGATCGTCAGGCTTGCGTTGCTTCATGTCCGTTTTGCACCGTTTCGCGTCAAATGAAAGCTAGCATTTTACGACGAGTGCGAACAGCGCAGGCCGCACGGTAATCAGAATTGCCCTGGGATTCTCGGCCCTTTGGGCAAGATAGAACGAAACAACGCGCTCATCGAGGCCATCAAGGGCGGCACTATGAGATCGCTGAATATTTGCTGGAATCCGGGAAAGTGAATTTCTCAACAAGGAGATGCGGCTGAACGCCCTGATCTGGGCTGGCAGCAGTCGTAACCGTCATCTCACGAGAAGCTGGAAGCCGCGATCCATCATTTCTTCGAGGGCAAATAGCTGTTGCCGAAGCAAGACCTGGCCCGATGATTGCCACTTGCCGGCTTCGGCGTCTCCAACCCGTGAGGAGAATGTCGCCCTCTCTCGGCTAGAAGCCACGCGGCCCTACGCGAGGAAGTTGTACTGGAGGCATAATGATTAGCCGGCTTTATAATAAGTGCCCAGCATTCTTACGTTTTTCAATTCGGCTTCCATCGGCGAGGTGATGGTCGTATCGCGGTTTGTGTCATTCGAACAGACGAGGACAGTAGCCAAGCCTGTCCCTAGCGTTAACTTGGCCCTATGCGCTCACAATCGGGAGAGAGGTTGAGTTTGTATCCGGCCTGTATGGGAGGCGAGGATCAAACCCTGAAAGCTCCCTTCCTGATGGCGTTGTACGAGAAGGGAGTCCGGTTATGAAGTTCAAAGCTCTGATCAAGCGTGCCGAGGTTGTGGATGGAGCATTCGAGCAGCTCGAATCCGATCTGGCGAATGCGTTCGATGAATGTATCGACTTGGACGATGAGTGGCCGCCGGAGGACGCGGTCGGTATCTCGGACGAGAATCTCGCGGCCAGGAATGACAACGCGCTGCTTGAGTACAATCCGCTGTCTGAGGACAATGCATTGCCAGAGGACAATTCGGGCGAAACCGCGCGGCGGCTGACTTCCCACGCCCAGACGCGACTGGCTGCATTGAATGCCGTCGACGAGCTCTTCCACGATGCGCAGGACTATATGGGGGAGATCAATGCGAAGCTGTCGGAGATCGCGACCTCACATCATTTGACAGGCGAATATTTGAAGCTTCTTCACGGCGACATTCTTCGCGCCAACGAATTGGAACTGACAAATGCCAGCCTGACCACGCAGCAAAGAGCGCTGTCGGACCAGCTTCACGATGCGACCAAAAAGCAGCGCGAGCGCGATAGCGCCATCGAGGCCCTGCAGCAGCGCGAGACAAGCCTGATCGAGGACAAGGAGGCGCTTCGCGGTGCGCTGGCCGCGGCCAGGCTGGAACTGGTCGTGGCAGCCAATGCGAGCGCGAAACGCGAGGCGGAGTTCGGCGATCTCGTCAAAACGATTTCGGCCAAGACGGTCGAGGTCGACAGACGCTCGCGCGAGAACGAGATGCTGCGGGAAAAGCATGTCAGCCTGTCGATCGACCTCGACAAGGCGCTGAAGCGGGAAGCCGAGGCGCGGCACAGGCTGGATGAACTGTCGACTATCCACGCCAATGACGCGGCGCGGCTTGCCGACCTGCTGGCTGCGCTCGGCAAAAGCGAAAAAGAGGAAATGCGGCTGCAGAAATCACTCGATGTCGCGCAAGCCAAACTATCGGAAATGACCGAAACGGCGCGTATCAGGGAAGGCGACAAGGAAGCCGAACTGCAACGCAGCCTGGCCGAGATGAGCGGCCTGCGGTCTGAAATCCAGGGCCTGCAATCGCGATTGCAGCTTGCCTCGCACGAGAACAGCGAAGCCGCCGGCGAGATCGCCAGTCTCAAGGCTCAATGGAGCGATGCCGTTGCCGAAAAGCAGATCGCGGAGCAGAAATTGTCCGCGCTCATCAAGGAGAATGAGCACGACAAGATGAGCCTTTCGACGGTGAGCGCTAACCTTTCGCAGCTTTCCCTGCAGCAGGCTTCCGAACAGATTCAGCACGATGTCCAGAGGCAGGAATGCGAGGATCTGCGCGCCGAAGTGGCGGCGCTCAACGCCCGGGTCAAGGAGCTGTTGCCCTATGAGCGGCTCCACAAGGTGACAAACGCCAGGTCGCGCGAAGACACCGTGGTCGAGATCGCCGGCGTGGTGGCGGAGAAGGCCCGCGCCACCAGCAGGCGGCGCGTCCGTCCGAGCCTGCGCGCCGCGTCATAGGCACGGCGTGGGTGCCTGCATTTCGGCTTTGTGCCTGCTTACGGAGCAGACCAAAGGCGGCTGAAGCGCGCCGGAGCATCCGGCGCCAAAGAGCAGGGGCGGTGCGTTGCCCGCCCCTTCATCCATCCTTGGCCGGCTTCCCAGCCCCGAACCTCAAGCCATCCATCAGCAGCTTGACCAGCCGGCGGGAGCGGTCGCGCCAGTCCTTGGTGTCGGGCGCCGAATAGATGCCGCCCAGCGCGTGCAGGACATCGGAGGCGTCGACATCGCCGCGGATAGAGCCGTTGGCCACCGCCGCCTCGACCAGCCGTCGCAGCGCCTGCGTCACCCGGCCCGAAATATCCGAAAACAGCGTCGAGTTGGTGGACATCAGGATGCGAAGGCTCGTCGTCAGGCCGCGCTTGGTGGCGATGTAGTCGACGAAGCGCTGCATCCATTGTTCCAGCGCGACATCAGGCGCCTCGGTGCGGGATAGCTCTTCGGCCGCCTGGCATAACCCTTCCACCTCGCGGCGATAAACCACCTCGACCAGATGCTCGCGCGTCGGAAAATGCCGGTAGAGCGTGCCGATGCCGACGCCGGCCTGGCGGGCAATCTCCTCCAGCGAGGCATCGACGCCATGCGCGGCAAACGCGGCCGCCGCGATCTCGATCAGCCTGTCGCGGTTGCGCTGCGCATCGGCGCGCAGCTTTTTTGTCGCTGCGGCGTCGGGGTTGTCTTCAATTGTCACGGGCGGCTGCGAAGCCAATTTTTTCTCCACTGTCGAATATGGGGCTTGAACCCATGCGGGTCAGCCCCCACGTAATAAACGGAGGCGCCTCCGTTTTAGTGGAGCACCCTTATCATATAATCAGGGGACCCGGTATGTCACGTCCTTCGAACCTTCAGGCCACGATCTTCTCTTTCCGCTGGAGATTGGCGAAGGCGGCGGAGCCGCCAATCTCCCTGTGAACTCCAACCTAGCCATCTGGTGACCTTGTCGCCTCCCGGCCAGGCACCAAATCGTCCCCTCAGCGTCAAGCAAATGGAGCCAGACGCCCCATGACAAGCAAAACCCGAATCCCCATCCAACTTCAAATCAACGGACATCGCCACGAATTGGAAGTCGAGCCGCGCGTTACGCTGCTCGATGCCTTGCGAGATCATCTCGACCTGACTGGAACCAAGAAGGGCTGCGACCAGGGTCAGTGCGGCGCCTGCACCGTGCATGTCGACGGTGAGCGCGTGCTCGCCTGCCTGACGCTTGCCGTCCAGGCCGAGGGCAGGGCGGTCACCACCATCGAAGGGCTGGCCGAGGCAGATGGCACGCTGCACGCGGTGCAGGCGGCCTTCCTCGAACAGGACGCCTTCCAGTGCGGCTATTGCACGCCCGGACAGATCATGTCGGCTGTCGCCTGCATCCGCGAAGGCCATGCCGGGTCGGATGACGAGATCCGCGAATACATGGCCGGCAATCTGTGCCGTTGCGGCGCCTATCCGCACATCGTCGCCGCCGTGCGCCAGGCGGCATTGGAGGTCGCGTCATGAGGGATTTTTCCTATCTGCGCGCCAGTTCGGTCGACGCTGCACGCCAGGCCTCGGCGCTGCCGGGCGCCATGCTGCTTGCCGGTGGCACCACGCTCATCGATCTCGCCAAATGCGGTGTCGCCGAGCCTGATACGCTGGTCGATATCACCCATCTTAAGGGGCTTGATGCAATCACGGTCGATGACCGCGGCGCCACCATCGGCGCGCTGGCGAAGATGAGCGGCATCGCCGACCACGCCGATATCAAGAGCCGGTATCCCGCCGTCTCGGAAGCGCTGTGGCAGGCAGCCTCGGCACAGATCCGCAACATGGCGACCATCGGCGGCAATCTGATGCAGCGCACGCGCTGCCCCTATTTCCGCGATGGCGAAAACTTCCCCGCCTGCAACAAGCGCAGGCCCGGCAGCGGCTGTTCGGCGATCGGCGGGGTGACGCGCGGCCATGCCGTGCTCGGCACCAGCGAAGCCTGCATCGCCACCTATCCCGGTGATCTCGCCGTTGCACTGGTAGCCTTCGATGCAATGGTGCATCTCGGTGACCGCCAGGTCGCGGTCGACGACTTCTTCCTGCTGCCGGGTGCTGCGCCGGAGCGTGAACATGCGATCCAGCCGGGCGAGGTGATTACTGCGATCAGCATTCCCGGCTCCACCGCTGCCAGACGCTCGACCTATCTCAAGGTCCGCGACCGGCAATCCTATGAATTTGCCGCCGCAAGCGCTGCTGTCGGTATCGAATTCGAGGCGGACGGCCGCACGATCCGTGATCTGCGCGTGGCGCTTGGCGGCGTCGCCACCAAACCGTGGCGGGCGCGCGGTGTGGAAGCGGCGCTGAAGGGCAAGGTGCTGGACGCGGATGCCGTCAAGCGCGCCAGCCTGCTCGCCGTCGAAGGCGCCGTCGACCATGGCGCCAACCATTACAAGATCGAATTGGCGCCGCGTGTCGTCGCCCGCGCCATCCTCAAATTGGGAGAAACGGCATGACCGTTCACATGAAAAGACATGGTGACGCTTCCGACGGCACGGAGGCCGTCGGCGGCCGGCTGTCGCGCGTCGACGGCCCGGCCAAGATCACGGGTGCGGCCAAATACGCGGTCGAGCAACGGCTCGACGGTCTCGCCTATGCCGTGCTGGTCGAAAGCACGATTGCCGCCGGCAAGGTGCGTTCGATCGACACGGACGCTGCGCAAGCCGCGCCCGGCGTGCTCAAAGTGCTGACGCGGGACAATATCCCGCCGCTGAAAACCGCCTCGGACTGGTTGGGCACGCCGCCGCCGGACGCGCCCTACTGCCCGCTGGCGCACGACATCACCTTCAGCGGCCAGCATGTCGCGGCGGTGGTGGCCGAGACTTTCGAGCAGGCCGTCGCGGCGGCCGCACTCGTCAAGGTCAGCTATGACGAGACGCCGGCCATCGTCGACCTCAGCGATGCCAAGGCCGGCGACGGCATCCCGATCGACGCGATGACCAAGGAATGGGGCGACGCGGCGACGGCCTTCGCCGCCGCCCCGGTCAGGATCTGCGCCGCCTACAACACGCCGCGCGAATACCAGGCGCCGATGGAGCCGCACGGGCTGATCGCGCGCTGGGAAGGTGACCAACTGACTGTGTGGGAGCCGAGCCAGTGGCTCGACGGCATGGCGCGCACCTATGCCGAATGGTTCGGCGTGCCGTTCGAGAATGTGCGGCTGGTGTCGCCCTATATTGGCGGCGGCTTCGGCTCCAAGGCGCTGGCGCTCGGCCATGGCGCGGTGGCGGCGATTGCCGCAAGGATGCTGGAACGGCCGGTGAGACTGGTGATGACACGGCCGCAGACCTTCACCGGCTATGGTGGCCGGGCGGCGACGCGGCAGACGGTGACGATCGGCGCCGACGCCGATGGAATAATCCAGTCGATCGTGCATCGCGGCGTCAATGAAACATCCATCGACGGCATGTGGGTCGAGCCGCTGGGCTCGACCACCTCGATCATGTATCAGACGCCCAATTTCTCCTCACGGCAGAATGTCGTGCGGGTGAATTCGGTGGTGCCCGGCGCGATGCGCGCACCAGGCGAGAATCCGAGCGCCTTCGGCATCGAGAGCGCCATCGACGAGCTCGCCTACGAGGTCGGCATCGATCCGCTGGAGATCCGGCTGCGGAACTATGCCGAGCAGGATCCGCACGCCAAGAAGGCGTGGTCGACGCGGCAGTTGCGCGAGGCCTATGCTGCCGGCGCCGAACGCTTCGGCTGGTCGAAGCGAAGCCCGGAGCCGCGCTCGATGCGCGACGGCAACCAGCTGATCGGCTGGGGTGTGGCCGCTGGCACCTATCCGGTGCGGCGCGCCTATGGCGAGGCCATGGTGCGCATCCTCGCCGACGGCTCGGTCGAGGTCGAAAGCTCGTCGATCGATATGGGGCAGGGCACCTACACGATCCTGGCGCAGACCGCCGCCGAAACGCTCGGCGTGCCGGCAGACAACGTCGTGGTCAAGCTCGGCGATTCCCGGTTTGCCCGCGCGGGCGTCACCGGCGGCTCGCGGCTGGCCGGCGTGATGACCGGGGCGGTGCACAAGGCGGCGAGTGCGGCGCTCGACGAACTGGTGGGGCTCGCGATCTCGGATCAGCGCTCGCCGTTCCATGCGCTGCAGGCCAACACGCTGGTCGTTGCCAATGGCCGCATCACCTCGCCGCGCGGCGAAGGCCCTGAGGTCTCGATCGCCGAGCTGCTGGCCAGCGTCGGGCGCGACCGGATCGAAGCCAAGGGCGACACCATGCCGGCCAATTCGACGGCCGAGGAGCGCTACAAGAACTACACCACCATCGCCATGGCGCTTCCCCACACCGAGGGCGACTATTCGCGCTACAGCTGGTGCGCGCATTTCATCGAAGTGCGGGTCGACGAGGATTTCGGCACGGTCAGGGTGTCGCGCGTGGTGTCGGCGCTGGATTCGGGCCGGCTCTACAATCCCAAGCTCGCCGAAAGCCAGTGGAAGGGCGGCATCATCATGGGCATCGGCCAGGCGCTGCTGGAGGAAGGCATCGTCGACCGCCGCCATGGCCGCATCGTCAACAACAACCTGGCTGATTATCTCGTGCCGACCAATGCCGACATTCCCGACATCGAGGTGATCTCGGTCGGCATTCCCGACCCGCATTCCTCCGCGCTTGGCGGCAAGGGAGTTGGGGAACTCGCCATCGTCGGCGTGGCGCCGGCGATCGCCAACGCCGTCTTCCATGCCACCGGCAAGCGGATCAGGGACCTGCCGATCACGCTGGAGAAGCTGATTTAGAACTGGCGCGCGGAGCTGCCGATCCCTCGTCGCGGAGATCGGCAGTTTCATTCGGGGCAACGATCATGCCCGGCGCCGTCCTCAGCTCACCACTTTGCGGGGTGGAACGGTGAGGCCAGTGCCTGCAAACGGCGCCACCGGTGCTTGAGTTTGTGAGCCCCGCATTTGGCGCGGCCGGTTGGCAGGAAACGGGTGGTTCGCGCGTACTGTTTCACCCATCTCTGATGGCAGAAGAAGCCATTGGAGGCAAAGCCATGACCATCCATTCGATAGATTCGAAAGCGGCGGTCCGGTCGGCGCAAACGCGGGTCGCCGCATATGATTGGGACGTGCTGGCCGGCGAACTCGACGCCTACGGCTGCGCGGTGATGGAAAAGCTGCTGACGCCGCTGGAATGCCGGCAGATCGCGGGGCTCTATCCGCAGGAGAACCATTTCCGCAGCCATGTCCACATGGCGCGGCACGGCTTCGGCAAGGGCGAGTATCGCTATTTCCGTTATCCCTTGCCCGACCTGATCGGGGCTTTGCGCAGCGCGCTCTATCCGCGCCTTGCCGCGATTGCCAACGATTGGAACGAACGCATGGGCATCGCCCTGCGCTACCCGGCCGAGCACGCGGCCTTCATCGCGCGATGCCACGACGAGGGCCAGACGCGGCCGACACCGCTGCTCTTGCAATATGTCCCAGGCGACTTCAACTGCCTGCACCAGGATCTCTACGGCGACCTTGCCTTTCCGCTGCAGGTGGCGATCCTCTTGTCCGAACCGGGCAAGGATTTCACCGGCGGCGAGTTCGTGCTGACCGAACAGCGGCCGCGCATGCAGAGCCGGGCCGAGGTGGTGCCGCTCAGCCAGGGCGACGCGGTGGCCTTCGCGGTTCACAACCGCCCGGTCCAGGGAACCAAGGGCAGTTACAGGGTCAATTTGAGGCACGGCGTCAGCAGGTTGCGCTCCGGCATGCGCCACACCGTCGGCATCATCTTCCACGACGCGAAGTGAGGACTGCCCTTCTCCCCTTGTGGGAGAAGGTGGATTGGCGCGTAGCGCCAAGACGGTTGAGGGGTGTTGGAAGGATCACTGTTGGTGCCAAGCTGGAACACCCCTCATCCGACCTCGTTTCGCGAGGCCACCCTCTCCCACAAGGGGAGAAGGGAGAGCGATGCATCTTCGCTCACGCCGCAAACAGCGCCAGCTCTTCGGCCGTGAGATGGCGCGCCTTGCCCTTGGCGAGGTCGCCGAGTTGCAATCGGCCGATCGCCACCCGCAGCAGGCGGAGCACCTCGATATCGCAGGCGTCCAGCATACGGCGGATGTGACGGTTGCGGCCCTCGTCGAGCGTGATTTCCAGCCAGGCGGTGCTGGTGCCGCTGCGCAGGATATCGATCGAGCGCGCCGTCAACAGCTCGCCATCGACCGTCACGCCGGCGCGCAGCCGCGCCAACAGGGCCGCGTCGGGCAGGGCACCGACCTGCACGTGATAGATCTTGGCGACGTGCGAGGCGGGATCGAGCAGGCGCTGGGCAAAGCGCGTGTCGTTGGTCATCAGGAGCAGGCCTTCGCTGGCCTTGTCGAGGCGGCCGACCGGCGAGACGAAAGGCAGGTCGAGCCCGGCCAGGCAATCATAGACGGTGCCGCGATCCTGCGGGTCGTCGCGGGTGGTGACCAGGCCGCGCGGTTTGTTGAGCATCAGATAGACCTTGCGCTCGGCGACGACGCGCTTGTCGTCGACCTCGATGCGGTCGCGGCCGGGATCGACGCGCATCGAGCCGTTGCGCACGATCTTGCCCGCGACCTTGACGCGCCCTTCGGCGACCAGGACCTCCGCCTGCTTGCGCGAGCACAGGCCGAGCTTCGACAGCGCCCGGCAAAGGCTCACGCCCGGGGGCTTGGCTCCGGGTGGGCTGCCTCCGGGGTCGGGGCGCGGTCGGCCGCTGTTTGGTCGCGGCGTCATGGGCTTGCGTGATCGTCCCGGCAAGGATCAGGGCTTTCTCGCTGGTCCGGCCTGGGCGAGCGTTGCCATGCCGTCGCCGAGATGCTTGCGCAGGACGCGGACGGCCGCGGCGGCATCGCGGTGGCGACAGGTCGTCAACAGGTCGCGGTGCTCCTCCTGCGATTGGCTGCGATAGTTGAGGTTCGACAGGAGAACACGCACGTAGCGGTCGGCGGCATTGTGATGGGCCTCGATCAGGCCAAGCAGCCGGGCGTTGCCGCAGGCGCTGTAGAGGGCCAGATGGAAGACGCGGTTCAGCGTGCCCCAGCGGCCGACATTCGGCTCGGCGTCGATCTGGTTGAGCACATGGCCGGCCTCGTCGAGTTTCTCCCTGGTGAGGTTCGGGACCGAGAGCCGCAGCGCTTCGCTTTCGAGCAATTCGCGGACGGCGAAGATCTCCCTGATCTCGGTCGTGTCCATCCTGGCAACATGCGCACCCTTGGTCGGATGGATCGAAACGATACCCTCGGCCTCGAGCTGGCGCAGCGCATCGCGGACAGGCATGCGGCTGAAGCCGAAGCGCTCGGCAAGGTCGTCCTGGCGCAGCGGCGTGCCCGCCGCCAGGCTGCCGTCGGCGATCGATTCGCGCAGCACATTCGCCACCTGTTCCGCCACCGTCAGCGGTTTCTGCACCAAGCCTTCGCCGAGACCACGCAATCGACGCCTCCCTGTCCTGCCGGCTTTGACTAGCAGAAAGGCGCTCGCGCGGATATGTGGATTCTCGTATACGAGTGTACAGAATCGCTCGCGGCTCGCCTCTCAAACAGATTCACATCTGGCCGGCATCGCTTTGAGAAGAAACACGATTTCAATGTGAGCTAGTTGAGTTTCACCAGCTTGGCGGCTTGGCGAATGGCCTGCGCGGCGTCCGGATTGGTCACGGGATAATGCGTGATGAAGCCTTCGACGGAAAACTCCGGAAATTCTTTCTTGAGGCGGACCGCGAAGCTGGCGGCCTCGTCGGTTTCGTCAACCGCCGCATGCGCCAGCGCCAGGAACATCAGCATGTTCGAAGAGTCCGGCGAACTTCTGCGCAACGCCGCAATGGCTTCGCGATGCCTGCCGGCGGCGAACAGGATGCGGCCGTGCATGCCGAAATACCAGGGCGGCGCCAAGGGGTTGAGGCGCATGGCGCGCTCGATGAGCGGGATCGCCTCGGCTGGATCGCCGGCAACAAGAGCCTTGCTGCCGCCTAGCAGCGCCAGCGTGTCGGCATGGTTATAGCCATATTCCAGGGCGCGCTGGTGCGCGCGCTCCGCCCCTTCGAGATCGCCGAGGCATCCAAGGAGATCGCCAAGGCAGGTACAGGCGTGGCTGTCCGTCGGATCGAACTGAATGGCGGTTTCAATCGCGGACCGCCAGTTCTGGATCGAACGCTGCGCATCGTCGCTGTAACCGCTGCAGGCCTCGATCGAATAGGCGTAGGCAAGTTCGGTCCACGCCCTGACGAAGGTCGGATCAAGCTCCAGAGCGCGTGAAAGCAGGCGGATCGCCTCCGCATTGCCGGCGCGGCTGAATGTGTCCTGCTGCTCGACGGCAAGCAGATAACAGTCATAGGCTCGCAAACTTGCCGGCGGCTTGCGGCGAACCGCGTTGCGGCCCACCGTCGCGAGCGCACCGTAACTGCCGGCCAGCACATTGATAATGCTTTCGGTCAGGCTGTCCTGCAGCGTGAAGATGTCCTCGACCGGGCGGTCATAGCGTTCGCTCCACAGGCTGCCGCCGCTGCGCGCATCGGAAAGCTGGACCGTGAGCCGGATACGCCGGTCGTCGGCGCGCAGTTGACCTTCCAGGACATAGTCGGCGCCCAAGTCCCGACTGACTGCAGCAACGCCGAGATTGCCTTGACGAACATTGTCTCGGCAGGCCTTCATCGTGTGGAAGGCAATCACCGAGAGTTTGGAATAGCGAGCAAGATCGGTGATGATGTCGGCTGAGAGGCCGTCGGCAAATCGCGACCATTGTCCGTCCGGGCTATAGCTCTCGATCGGCAGCACTGCCAGCACCGGCAAGCCGCTCCTTTCCGCGGCACCGGCACGACCTGCAAAGTGGCCAGCGAGCCCAATCTTGTTACGCACCCCGAGTTTTTCATAAACGGCTGCAAGGTGGGTGCGCACGGTGGTGGGAGCGATGAACAGCGCCTCGCCGATCTCGCGATAGGTCAAGCCGGACGCGAATTTTTCCGCGACCGCGCGCTCGCGGCCGGACAGGGCATCGAGCGTCCGAGCTTTCAGAGCATCATTGGACACCACGGCGAACTCATCCCACGAAGCTTTCGAATGCCGTAGCGTCAAGAATACTACAAATGCAGGAGGCCGAATACCGCATCTGGTCGATTCCACGGCAAGCGCAGATGCTGCAAGATCTACATGCTGCAATCAGCCAAGGAGCGTTCCATGCGCATTGCTCTTGTCTTGCTGGCATGCACCTGTTTCACAGTTCCCGCCGCGCCGTCATTCGCAAGCGGATGCATGCAGGTGCTGGAATCGGACGTGAAAATCGCCAGCATGCGTGCCTATGCGGGCATCATGGCCATTGCCGCCGCCAATGGCTGGAACTACACGCCTGAATCGATCGAAAGCGGCTCAAGGCGGCATTTCGAGGAGATGAGCCTCCAACTGATCGCTGTCGGCTATGAGATCGTTCCCGTCGGCGCCGCCCGACCGCAATGCGTCGTTGCGCGCAATTGAACAAGGCTGTCGGCAAACCGCGATCCGCCCATTGTGGGACGCGCCTGGACCGGTTCCCCGCAGGAAGCATGAGCGCGGCTTGCCTCTCAGACAGATTCACCTCTGGCGCACATCCTCTTGAGAAGAAAGGATTTCGCCCTTGCGTCCTGACACGGAAGGAATGCGACTAAGGCGATCAAATGGCGCCGGCGGCCTTCGCTTACGCCTGCTCGGTCGGGTAAAGCGTCAGGATATTGACATTGACCCTGGCGGCTGTGTCACCGCGTAGAGGATGGCGGCGGCGACGTCGGCGCTTTCCAGTTGCTCCATGTCGCCCAACCTCAGCTCGACCGCCTGGCGCACGTCGTCGCGCATATTCTGCGTGAACTCGGTCCTGACGGCGCCGGGTTCGATCGAGGTGACGCGGATGCCGTCCTTGCCGATTTCGCGCCGTAGCGATTCCGCGATGGCGCTCACCGCGTGCTTGGTGCCGGAATAGACCACCGAAGGGTGGATATAGCGGCCGGCGCCGGAAGACACGACGACGATGTGGCCGGCGCCTTGCCGCTGCATCGTCGGCAATGCCGTATGGATCGGATACAGCAGCCCGAGAATATTCACATCGACCATCTGACGGTATTCGGCAGGCGCGGTGTTCTTGAACGGGGCAGCGACGCCGACTCCGGCAACGGCTAGCAGCATGTCGAGCCGGCCGTATTCCCGCAGCACCTGTTCGACCATGGCCGAGGCCTGCGCTTCGTCGGTCACATCAGCGGGGATGGGCAGTGCCGTGCCGCCCGTTCGGCGGATGCGATTCGCCAGGTCGTCCAGGCGATCCGCGCGCCGTGCGGCGATCGCCACCTTGGCGCCGTCGGTGGCCAATGCCAAGGCGGTGGCCTCGCCGATGCCGGAGGAGGCGCCTGTCACCAGCACAATCTTTCCGTTCAGTTTTCCTGTCAGCATCTCTTTGCTCCCGTGAGGTGTTGAACCATCCTCAGGTAGGGCGCAGACACCGTGTGAATAATGGTATAGAAATAAAGCTTACTCATTGGATTTTGGGGCATAATGCGCGGCAGCGACTATTCGGAACTCAGGGCCTTCGCGGCGGTGGTCGCGCATGGCAATTTTGCGCGCGCGGCAGCCGAACTCAGGATCTCCGCCTCGACGCTCAGCCAGACGATCCGCGCGCTGGAGGCGCGACTTGGGGTGCGCCTGCTCAACCGCACGACGCGTAGCCTGTCGCTGACCGAGGCGGGTCAGCGCCTGCATGGGCGCTTCAAGCCGGCGATGGCCGAGATGGAAGCGGCGGTCGAGGACGCCATCGGCCTGCGCGACAGGCCGGCCGGCACTTTGCGCGTGCACATGCCAAGCGTTGCCGCCGCCACCTATCTCGAGCCGGTGCTCGGGCGATTCCATGAGGCCTATCCGGATATCGTGCTCGACGTCACCATCGACGACACCGTCACCGACATCGTCGCGGCCGGCTATGATATTGGGGCGAGGCTGGGCGAATTCCTCGAGGCTGACATGGTCGCCGTCAGGCTGGGCGGCGAGCAGCGCCAGCTTGCGGTGGCTTCGCCCGACTATATCAGCCGCCGCGGACGGCCCGAAACGCCGGCCGATCTGTTACAGCATCGCTGCATCAACTGGCGCCGGCCGGGCAGTGCCGGACCCTACGCCTGGGAATTCGCCAGGGATGGCCAATGGTTTTCGGTCGCGGTCAACGGCCCGCTCATCGTCTCGCGCCGTGACATGGCGATTGCCGCCGCCGTGCAAGGCGTCGGCATCGCCTTCTGGGCCGAGGCGCTGCTGCGGCCATTTATCGAGGCGGGCAGGCTGGTGCCGCTGCTCGAAGAATGGAGCGGCACCTTCCCCGGCTGGCATCTCTGCTATCCCAGGCAGCGCCACATGCCGGCCGGCCTGCGCGCCTTCGCCGATTTCCTGCGGCGGGCGGGCTGAGCAGAGGTTCACCTCCACCACGCCAGCCGCTGCTTCAATGCGCGCACACGCCGGCTGAGCTGAAGCTTGCGGATACGCCGCCTGACGCGGCGCAGGCATTCGGCATGCACATCCTGTACCGTGCGATGTCCGTCACCGAGCTTCACCGGGGGGCCTGCCGCCGGGCCGAGCAGGCCAAGCATCGCCTGGCTGTGCAGGTCGGCGTAAAGCGCATAATTCGTGTCCCGGTTCCAGCGCGGGGGCCGCGAATTCACTGTGGGATTGGTGTTGATTTCGTAGGTCTGGATTTCCCCCTCGACAAGTCCGTAGTCGATACGACCGTAGTCGATGCCGGCAAGCTCGAAGATGGATCTCAGTTCCGCCGCATGGGGATTTTGCCTGACATAGTCGTGATGCTCGGCCTTGTCCCCGTCGCTGAGATCGGCGTTGGAAAACTTCACGTACCAGTCGGAACTGATGAAGCAGTGCTGGGCGTAGATCGTGTCTCCGACCCGGAATGCGGAATATTTCCGATATCGACCGTCGCCCGAGGGGGCTGCCCCAAACTCGACGATGATCAAATCCTTATCGTCCCTGATCTGCCTGGGCAGCCTGGCAAGTGCTCCCTCCAACTCATCGGCGGTAGCGAGCAGCCCGGAGAGGGGAGGAACGTGCTGGCTTGCCCAGCGAAGAAACACCGGAAAACGGGTTATCCCTGCGCGCTCGGCCACCCGGTGTACGTCGAACCGATTGATGCCGGCGGCTTTCAGGCGTTTGAGAAGGTCGAAGCGGCCGGCCGTGGTGGCCGGATCGTTCAGCAGCAGCAGATCGGGATTCTGGTTAGCGATTGTCGCACACAGGGCGGTCACGGTTTCCAACTGCCCAGGAGACAGCCTTTCGAAATCGGTGAAAATGAATGTGCCTGGTGTCACCTGCCCCAGCTTTCCAAGTTGCTCGTAAGGAATTATACGCAGGGCACCCTTGAGCGGATTCTCATAATATTCGAGAAATACGCCGATCGTGTAAGCGTGTTTTTCGGCGCAAAAATAATAGATGGGACCTTGGTGATTAATGTCGGTCATGTCCGGGACGATACCAAGAACTGAGCCGCGATAGATATGCACCAGACTCCGCGCGGCGAAAGCGAGTGGACCGGCATTCGGTCAGGCAGTTTCGACGGATCGAAAGACATTTACAATCTCTTTGCCGACATGCGCCGCGATGCTCCCGTCTGGCAAGCGCCGTGGGGCGATGTCTACGTATCCCGCTACGATCTCGTCGCGGCATGTCTTTCCAACCGGCGTCTGTCGCATGCCCCGCCGACTGCTGCCGACATCGCGCCGAACTCGGCATTGCGCAACTGGCTGATCTATCAGGAAGGCGGCACGCACACGGCAATAAAGGCCGCTCTCCAGAAACCGTTTGCGGCGAAGGGCCTGTCCGCCCTGCGACCTTATGTGGAGGAAGCGATCGACCTGCATATTGGAAGCGCCGCCCATGACGGAGAGACCGAGATCGTCGCGGCGTTTGCCCGCGCGATTCCGGAGCGTGTGATCGGGCGACTGCTGGGCGTGCCGGTCGATGACTTGCCGCTGCTCGCCGGATGGTCGGCTTCCATCCGCGAACTCCTCGATATCGGTTTCGACGATGCCTTCGATTCGCGCCTCAACGCCGTGGACGAGATGTCGGCCTATTTTACCGACCACGCCCGAAAGCTTCTCGAAGGCAGCGAATTGCCCGTGCTGCTGACGGGGCTGCCGGCCCTTGTCGAAAATGTCGGACTGGTTGTTGCCGGAAGCAATCTTGCGCTGCTTGCCTTTGCCGGCCACGAAACGACGGTGCATCTGCTCGGCAACATGTTTTTCCACCTCGCCAATGCGCCCGAGCAGCTTGCGAAGCTGCGAGCCGATCCGGCCCTTGCAGCCCAAGTCCTGGCGGAAACGCTGAGGCTTGAGAGTCCGGTGCAGAAAATCTGCCGCTGGCCGACCGGGACGATGGAACTGGGCGGACACGTACTGGAGAAAGGCCAGCTTGTCGTTCTGCTTTGCGGCGCCGCCAATCGCGATCCGTTGCGGTTCACCGAGGCTGACCGTTTCATCCTTGACAGGGCGCCGGCGCAGAACCTGGCTTTCGGGCGCGGGCTTCATGTCTGCATCGGCCGCGCGCTTGCCGAAATCGAAGCCGTTTCGGTGCTGACCGCAGCGCTCAGGCGCTGGTCGACCATCGAGCCGGTGAAGGGCGGAGCAAGATGGCTGGACAATTCGTCGTTTCGGGGGCTCGACCGTCTCATACTGCGGTTGGCTTCCTGATCGGTCCGAAGAATATGTCGCCTTTCTGATGGGTCACTAATCCTGCGCCATGCCCTCGGCGAAACTCGTGGCGCCGTAACGCTTGAGATTGCGCAGATCGAACTCGGCGATGCATGCAAGTTCGACCCCCCGGAAGTAGAACGGGTTGGCCCTCAGGAAGAACGCTGCATGCCGGTTGCGCACCGCCGTTTCCTCGACGCCTGCCCATTGTTGCCTGAGATGGCCTTGCGAACTGCCGAAATCGACCAGTCCCGTCTCGGGGTCGAAATGATCGCCGTAGCGGGCGGCGGCGATGCGGTCGCGCACACGCGCCAGGTCCGGCGCGGCGTGGTCATCGAAGGCCGGAAAGAACTGTCGAAAGAAATTGGGTAGAATACGAAAAGTCCTGTGTCCGCCCATGATCGAAAACCAGAACAACTGTCCGCCGCCAAGGCTCGCCTTGACCGCGCCAGCCGCCCGGAACCAGGCTCGTAACAACACGGGATCGCCCCAGCGCGACGCGTCCAGCACGGTGTCCCCCGAAAAGAGGTAGTTCACGAGAGCGCCGTCTACATTCTGGCGACCGATGAAGATGGTTGAGAAGCCGATGATGTCGCCGGACCCGGAACGGACAAGCACGACAGTTTTCTTTTCGGCAAGGTCGTGTTCAAAACGATCCCGATCCGCGGCATCATAGTAGCGCTCGTAGAGGCGAAACATCTCGTCCCGGCACTTTGAACTGAGGTCGACGACGGCAATTGTCCCCGAAATTGTCGAAGCGGGGTCATCCGTCATCATGGCCGTCTCAAGGTCGGTTGCCCGGCCTGTCATCGGCTGGCCTCATAGCGGGTCGCTTGGCCAGCGTAACCGAATTCACGGCGCAGCAATCGGCATCGCCAATTCACATGCCATATTTCCGAGGTCTTGAGCGCCGATCGATAGCTGCCGACGCTCTGTGTGGAGACGGGTGCTTCCGACAGGCTGGTTCGATAGGAGCGCCAGTAGCGGTGGTTTGAGATCTCGCCCAAGCTGGGACGCGTGACCGGATCGGCCGGCAATGTTCCCGAGCCAGGCCTCAGGTCGAAACGCTGCCAGACATCGTCCAGCGCCGCCGCCGAATTGCTGACGGCGTCTTCGTAGCGAACGAATACGATCCTGTCCCTGAACAGCGCGTCGGAACGCTGCTTTCTGAAGACGGCGAGATAGGCCCCGTTGTAGGTCTTGCTGAGCCGGCGGATGTCCCGGCTCGCCGCGAGCGCGTTGCGCCTGATGCCCAGGATCCGCTGCTTGGCTCCGACGTTCAATATCGAGGTGATGGTGTCTTTCGGCTCGCGAACCGAGATCGCAAATTTTGCCTCGGGCAGCAAGTCGGCCACCAGCGGCAGCATCGGCGCTATCTCCACCGTGCGCAGCACGAGGCAAGTCGGTCTTCCCGCATGCACCCAGGCGTCGTGGAGACGCGCCTCAACAAATTGGCGCGTCGCGGAGACAAGATCGTCCGAAGACTGGAAATAGTCCGTAGCGAAGGGACTGTCCTCTCCGAGGTAGCGCCGAGAGAGCTGCAAGAAATCCGCAATGTAGCGGGCCGGACCAAGACGTTCGCCGGTATCGGGCGATGTGGAAATCAATCTGTGGAGCAGCGAAGTCCCGCTTCTCATGCAGCCCGTAACGATAATCAGCTTGAAAGGAAGTGGATTCATCCGGCGATACTAAGCAAACCCTAATGAACCACAACAAGATTGTGAAGCGGACGCCAGCACCGCCTTCGTCGATTCCTGCGGCGGGCGAGGGGAGGCTGAAGAACCGCAAGGCCGGCGGGACAGGGGGCGACGAAGGGCATCAGTCCCAGCGAGCAGGCCTTGACGCGACCGACGGCGTTCCGTCTTGATGCGTTGCGCCGCAAGCAGCGCAACGCCAGCCGGGAGATCGCTTGATACACTCTCGTTTGCTTCGCTATCTCGACGAAGTGGCCCGCTGCGGCTCGATCCGCAAGGCGGCGGTGACGCTCAATGTCGCGGCGTCGGCGATCAACCGGCAGATCATAGCGCTGGAGCAACAACTGGGAACGCCGCTTTTCGAACGCCTGCCCGGCCAGATGCGGCCGACCGCGGCGGGCGAGGTGCTGATCACCCACGCCAGGGAGACGCTGAAGCATCACCGGAAAGCGATCGAACGGATCGAGACGCTGAAGGACGGGCGGTTCGCCAGCGCCTCGATCGCCACGGTGGGCGGGCTCTCCAACGACATGCTGTCCTACGCGCTGGCCGAGTATCGCCGCGAACGGCCGTTCACGCGGTTTTCCGTCAGCGTGCTGGCGGCGGATGACATCGCCGTGCAGGTCGCCGCCGGCGAGATCGATCTGGGTTTCGCCTTCGATCTTCCCGAAACGCCCAATCTGACGGTGGCCGCCTCGATGCTGAGCCCTTGCGGCGCCGTCGTCCTGCCCGACCATGCGCTTGCCTCGAAAGCCGTGCTGCGTCTCGGCGACCTCGGGCGGTTTCCGCTGATCATGCCGCCGCCGGGCGTGATGCTGCGCGACCATTTCGACCATGCCTGCGCCACCGCCGGCCTGTCGCTGGAGCCGGTGCTGGAATCCAACAGTTTCGAGCTGCTCAAGCATTTCGCGCTGCTCGACCAGGGGGTCGCCATCCTCAACCGGATCGACGTGCTGCACAGCCATCTGTCGGGGGCGGTCAGCTTCATCCCGATCGCCGAGCTTTCCCGCTTCACCCAGCGGCTCAGCGTCGTGCATCGCGCCCGCGGCCGGCTGGCGCCGCTGCCCAGCCATCTGCTGGAAAGGTTGTGCGGCCTGATCGCCAGCCAGAGCGGATCGTGAAACGAGCGACCAGCGTATACCCCGTTGCCTTTTAGGCATCGGGGCGCGCGCTCTTTGATGCTTTGAGGCGTACGCATTTTCGGTCACATTCCCCATGGGAACACAAAGCATGTCGCCCAGAAGTGCGCAGCGGTTTTGGGGCAACGACTTGCATAAAAAGAGAGCAACGCCGCGCAGGCGACGCGTTGCGACCAGCGAAAACGCTGCTCAAACAAAGGGGAACAACAATGACAGCCGATGCTCCGCAACCTCGCAGTCTGGTCACGACAGGAGGCGTCTCGATCGGAGGCGCGCCCGTATCCTACACCGCCATCCTGGCGGCACTCGTCGCCGTGCTCGCCTTCATTCCGGCCTCAATCGTGGTCGGCGGCATGGGGGGAGGGTGGCCGCTGCACGACGTCATCCATCCGCTGCTCGGCCTGCTGCTCGGCCCGATTGCCGGACCGATCGCTTCGGTCGTCGGTATCGTCATCGGCAATGTCATCGCGCCCTACACCAATCTTGGACCCTGGAGCCCGCTGATGGGCGCCATGAGCGCCTTTGCCGTCGGCATGGTCATGTATCCAAAGCGCTCGCTCTGGTATGTGCCGTGGATCATCACGCTGGCGGCGAACCTGATCTACCTCTGGCAGTCGCTGTCCTTCGGCATCGGCTTCTGGCTGTGGCTGAGCAATGTCTTCACGGTCGACGTGGCGCTGATCCTCATCGCCATTCCGCAGATCAGGAACTGGGCAATCGACCAGATCCGCAATGGCGCGGCAAGCCTGTCGCTCTATGGCGCCTATTTCGTCGTGTTCTTCTTCGGCTCGACGGCGGGCATCCAGCTCAACTGGGTGCCGTCCTTCGCCACCAATCCGTGGCCGGCCGAAGTATGGCCGCCGCTGGTCTTCATCATCTTCGCGGAGCGCGTCGTCTTCACCGCCGTCGGCGCGCTGGTCGCCTTCGCGCTCATCGCCGCCATTCGCCGGTCTCCCATCGCAAAGGCGAAGCTGGCGGGTTACTGATGCCGCAGGCCAAGACAGTGCCTGGCGAGGATGGGCAAATGCCCATCCGGGATGGGCAAATGCCCATCCTCCGGGATGAGCGGGCCGAAGCACCGCTCATCCCGGATGAAGCACCGCTCATTCGCTTCGACAATGTCAGCTACCGCTATCCCGGCGCCGACCGACCGGCGCTGGACAAGATCAGCCTGACGATCGGCCGCGGCGAGATCGTCGGCGTGATCGGCCCGACCGGCGCCGGCAAGACGACGTTCTGCCTGGCGCTGAACGGGATCGTGCCGCAATTCTTCGGCGGCGAATTCTTTGGCAGCGTCCATATTGCCGGCCTCGACGCCATCGAGACGCCGACCAGCCGGTTGGCGCAACTGGTCGGCATGGTGTTCGAGGATCCCGAAACGCAGATCACCGCGACCACGGTTGAGGGCGAGGTGGCCTTCGCGCTGGAGAACCTGAAAGTGCCAACGCCCGAAATCGTCCGTCGTGTCGGCGAGGCGCTGAAGGCGGTCGGTCTCGCCGGGCAGGAAACCCGGCACCCGGCGAACCTGTCGGGCGGCCAGAAGCAGCGGCTGTCGATTGCCGCGGCGCTAGCGCTGTCGTCCGACATCATCGTGCTCGACGAGCCGACCTCGCAACTCGACCCCGTCGCGTCGGCGGAAGTCTTCGCCATCCTGCTGAAATTGAACCGCGAGAACGGCCTGACGGTCGTCATAGCCAGCCACGCCAGCGAGGAACTCGCCGAAATCGCCAACCGCGTGCTGCTCATCTCCGACGGCAAGGTAGCGGCCGAAGGGCCGCCCGAAACGGTCTTTGCCGCAACGGAGATGCTGGCGGAGCATCGCGTGCGCCCGCCCGACATCGTGCGCAGCTTCGAGGTGCTTGTCCGTGATGCCACAAACTCTAGTACACCTGGCCGCCGCAAACCGCCCGCCCTGCCGGTGACGCTCAGTGCGGCCGAAGCGGCCATCAAGGCATATCCGCTGACTGTCTCGTTGCCGGCCACCGCCCCAATGGAGACGCGGCGCGATGTATCGGAGGCCGGGGTCGCGCTGACGGTCGAGGGGCTGACCCATATCTATCCCGATGGCACGCAGGCGCTGCGCGGCGTCGATTTGACCGTTGCCAATGGCGAATTCCTCGGCATTGTCGGTCGCAATGGCAGCGGCAAGTCCACGCTGGTGCGGCATTTCCTGCATCTGCTTTCGCCGGCCTCGGGCGCGGTGCGCGTTGCCGGCGAAGATGTCTCGACGCTCAAGGTGAGCGAACTCGCGCAGCGCATCGGCTATGTCTCGCAGAACGCGCATGCCCAGGTCTTCTGTGACACGGTGGCCAAGGAAGTCGGCTTCGCGCTGTCAATGATGAAGCGGCCCAAGAGCGATATCGATGCCGCCGTCAGCCGCTCGCTGGCGGCGATGGATCTTGCCCAGGCCGCCGACCAACATCCGATGTCGCTCAGCCGCGGCGACCGGCTGCGCGTCGTCATCGCCGCCGTGCTGGCGCTCGAACCTGAGATCTTGATCTTCGACGAACCGACGACCGGCCAGGACTGGCGCGGATCGCTGGCCATCCTCGACATGCTGCGGACCCTGAACCGGATGGGCAAGACGGTGGTGCTCATCACCCATCATCTCTACCTGCTGCCGGGCTATGTCGACCGCCTCGTCGTCATGGATGGCGGCAGGATCGTCGGCGACGGGACGCTGCGGGACGTCTTCTACGACAATTCGGCGATGCAAGCTGCCGGTCTCGTGCCGCCGCAGACGGTGCGCTTCGCCGGACATGTGCCGGCCCTTGGCGTCGCCCGCCCGCTTGGTCCGGACGACCTGGCGGCGATGCTCGGCGCCCGGCTGGAGGTCGCCTAGATGGTCAGCTACGCCATTCAACTGCTGCCGGCCGAGACCATTTTCGCCCGGGCCGACATGCGGGTGAAGTTCGCGCTGCTTCTGCTGGCAAGCTCGCTCATCTTCGTCTGGAACAGCATTGTGCTGCAGGCAGCGTTCCTCGCTGTCATCATCGGGCTGATGGTTTCGGCCGGCATCACCGCCGCCACCATCCGCAAGCTCACTCTGATCGTGTTGCCGGCGCTGGTGCTGATCACGGTGATCCAGGGCCTTTGGAGCCCGTTCGGCAAGACGCCGGTCTTCACCGTGCCGGCTGGCGTGCCGCTCATCGGCTCGCTCAACATCTTTTATGTCGAAGGCCTGCTGTTCGGCCTGGTGGTGTGCTGCCGCGTGCTGATCCCGATGCTGGCGTTTCAGCTCGTGTTCATGACCAGCCAGCCCAACGACATCGTGCTCGGGCTGGTGCGGATCGGCGTGCCCTATCGCATCGCCTTCCTGTTTTCGACGACGTTCCGTTTCGTGCCGCTGCTGTTCCAGGAATTGGAGGGGATCAAGGAGGCACAGCGGCTGCGCGGCATCGACATCGACGGCATCGGCATGCTGCGCAAGCTGATCGCGCTCGGCCGCATGCTGGTGCCGCTGATCATGATCTCGCTGACCAAGGCCCAGCTCATGGAGATCGCGCTGCAGGCGAAGGCGTTCAGCGGCTCGGCCGACCGCACCAGCCTGCACCCGTCGCGTGAGAAACTGTCGGCCGGTGAAATCCTGGCGATCGGCGCCTGCTTCGCCGTCTTTGCAGCGGCGCTGGCCGGCCGGCTGCTGTTCGGATTTGGAGGTGAGGTGCTGTGAGCATATTGGCCCCGGCCGCCAGGATCGATTGCGACGCCGCCATGCTTGCCATGCTCGAGCGGCAGGCGGATGCGTGGAAATCCGGCGACTTCTCTGCCGCCGCCGCCGACTGGCATCCGGACGGGGTGCTGACGGCGCCGGGCAACCGGGTTCCCTACCATAGGCTGGCGCGCACCATCGCCGATTTTTACCGCGACTATGGCGATCTCTCCGTCACCGTCACCACCGCCTTTGCCTCCGCCGATGGCAGGCGAATCGCGCTGGAATGGCTGTGGGAGGTGACGCGGCGGCGCGACGGCGCCCGCAGCCTGACCGAGGACGCCATACTCATCGATCTCGACAGCGACGGGCGCATCCTGTCGTGGCGCGAATATTTCGACACGGCAAGCGCCGTGGAAGACCACCACAGACCCCAGAGTTCAGCATGAAAGTCCTTGTCGTCTATTGCCACCCTTGTACCGACAGCTTCAACGGCGCCGTGCGCGACACCGTGCTGGAGGCGCTTGCCGAACGGGGCCACGCGGTTCACCTCCTCGACCTCTATGCGACCGGCTTCGATCCGGTCATGCGCGCCGACGAGTGGCGCGGCTATGGCGACAAGGCAGGCAACCTCGAACCGGTCATCGACCGGGCGCAGGAATTGCTGTGGGCGGAAACGGTCATCTTCATCTACCCGACCTGGTGGTACGGGCTGCCTGCCATGCTAAAGGGCTGGCTGGAGCGGGTGCTGGTGCCGGGCTTCGCCTTCGACATGCCGACGGCGCAGCGCGGCCCGCGGCCGAAATTGCGGCACATTCGCCGGGTGCTGGTGATGACCACATGCGGCGCGACGTCGCTGATGAGCTGGATCATGGGGCAGCCCGGCCGGCGAACCCTGCTGCGCGGCTTCCGCTCCGTCTGCCATCCGCTGTGCTCGACCAAATTCCTGGCGCTCTACCGGATGGACACCGTCTCGGCGGCCGAGCGACAGGCACATCTGCAGCGTGTCAGGAAAGCGGTCGCCAGTCTTGGGCATGCAGCATCTGCACCTTCAGACGCGGTGCAGAAGGTGCATCGCGTCTGAAGAGGTTTCAGGTGCGCTTCATGTTAGCGCGGCGCGTTGTCCCGATAGCGGCGCCGCATCCAATCGGCCGATCGGCAGGACAAGCGCGACAAAAGTCAATTCGACGCGGGATCGCTCAGCGTCTCGACAACGAAAGACGCGGCGATCAGGTCGTCGGCATCGAGCCGGAGCGAGCCTTCACCTCCTCCCATGATGGCGGCGACCTTCTGGAAGGTCTTCATCTCGTGCCTTGAGATATCGGCGTCCTGCATCCTGGCTTTGAGATTGGCGACGCGCAGACTTAGCGTGTGGGACGTTCCAATTTCGCGGTTCGACATAATGCTGTGCTCCTCCCCAACCCGTGCTGATGTGCCCGCCCGCCAGGTATTCGGGTCTGCCCTTTCTGCCTAAATATAAGGCATCGCGAATACAGCGGCCCGAACGCGCGGTGAAAGCGAAGGTTCCAGCGCTACACGGTCACGAAATAATACGGCGCGGGCGATGGCCGGCGACGGCATCGGTCGCGGGATTGCGGCAAGGTCAGTCCGAAAGATTGACTCTATCCCCCGGGGGAGGATACGAAACAGGCATGTCCGAAGGCATTCACCATTCGCATCCAGCCATCATCAAGCGCCTGAAACGCGCGCAGGGCCACCTTGCGGCGGTGCTGTCCATGTTCGAGGCGCATCGCCCCTGCGTTGATCTGGCGCAGCAGCTCCACGCCGTTGAAAGCGCCATCAGCAGCGCCAAACGGGAGCTGATCCACGATCATATCGAGCATTGCCTGAGCGATACCGCGGAAACGGGCACCGCGGAAACGGGCGGCAACTCCCTGGCGGAACTCAAGCAACTGGCGAAATACCTGTGAGTGGTCCAGGCGCACGCATTCTCGACTGGTTAGGCTTCGGATCGCATGATCATGCCGCCTCCAGTCACGGTCACCACAACCACGGCAGCGGGCCGCATGGCCATACCCATGGGGTCGTCGATGCGACCATCGCAACGACCGACCGGGGGATCTGGGCCATAAAATGGTCGTTCGTCATCCTGGCGATCACGGCGGTATTGCAGATGGTCGTGGTGGTTCTGTCGAGCAGCGTCGCCTTGCTGGCCGACACGATCCACAACATCGGTGATGCGACAACCGCCATTCCGCTGTGGATCGCGTTCATGCTCGCCCGGCGCAAGCCATCGCCGACGTTCACCTACGGCCTCGGCCGGGTCGAGGACTTCGCCGGCATCGTCATCGTGCTTATCATCCTGTTCAGCGCCATTGTCGCTGGCTACCAGGCGATCGACCGTTTGATAAATCCGCAAGTGGTGACGCATCTCGGCTGGCTGACGGCGGCCGGTATTGTCGGTTTTCTCGGCAATGAGGCCGTCGCGGTGTTCCGCATCCGGGTCGGCCGGGAAATCAACAGCGCCGCGCTCGTTGCCGACGGCTACCACGCCCGCACCGACGGCCTGACCAGCCTTGCCGTGGTCCTCGGGGCGCTTGGTGTCTGGCTCGGCTTTCCGCTGGCCGACCCGATTGTCGGCCTGCTCATCACAATTGCGATCTTCGGCATCGTCTGGCAGTCGGCTCGCGCGGTGCTGACCCGCATGCTGGATGGCGTGGAGCCGGGCGTCATCGGCGAAATCCACCATGCCGCCCAACATGTGGCGGGAGCGCGCATTGTCGATGCCAAGGCGCGATGGATCGGTCACAGACTGCACGCCGACATTGCCATTGCTGCGGACGAGACCTTGCCATTGTCCGAGGCGAACAAGATCACGACAGCCCTGGAAGACGAGCTGTTCGAGCACATGCCTGCGCTTGCGGCAGCCAATATCCGGTTTTCGGCCGGGCATGAACAGCACGCCCTTCCGCCCTCCCATGGACATGGCGAACATGACGGCCACAAGCACTAACGGTCGCTGCGGCCGGCTCGTTTCTGCTACGCTGCCGTGATGTTCCAGACGCTCGTCGAGTTCCAGCGCACGATCTATCTGGCGCTTGCCGAGCAGATCAAGCTGCTTTCGGCCGGAGGCGACTGGCTGGCGTTCCTGGCCTTCCTGCCGATGGGCGTCGTCTTCGGCGCCGCGCACGCGCTGACGCCGGGTCACAGCAAGGCGGTGCTGGCGACCTATCTTGCCGGTTCAGATGCCAAGGTTTCGCGCGGGCTGCTCGTATCCGTCACCTTGTCGCTTACCCATGTGACGATCGCGGTGCTGATTGCCGGCCTTTCCCTGCCGCTGGTCTCCATTGCGTTGGGCAGCGTCGGCCGTGCTCCGCTTCTGGAAGATATCAGTCGTGGGCTGCTCGGCCTGATCGGTCTCTGGATGCTCTGGCGCGCCTTGAGCCACGGCCATCACCACAGGCATGAGGGCGAGGCGGTCGGCGTCATGGCAGGCTTGATCCCATGTCCGCTGACGCTTTTCGTGATGACTTTCGCGATCTCCAGAGGCGTTCCCGGCGCCGGCATTCTGTTTGCAATCACCATGATGGTCGGGGTGGCGCTGACGCTGTCCTGCGTCGCGATCCTGTCGATCCTGTTTCGCGAACGTCTGGTGGATTTTTTCGCCAGCAAGCCACGCCTGTTCGAAACCGTCTCCCGAACCGTCGAGGGCGTCGCCGGACTTATTCTCGTGGGCGTTGCAGTCTGGCAGATCATATTCGCGCCGTGATCCCGGCGCCGCGGTGTCAAACAGGCAGGCGCGCGCATGGCGGTGCATCTGCGCGACGTGCTGCGCACCGTGCAGCGGCTGAATGTGGCGCGGCTTGATTTGTTCGAGCGGTGAGGGGCGAAGTTCGGGTGCCCGCCTAGCGGCTGGCGAGCACCATGCGGTTGCCCTCGCTGTCGCGAAACTCGGCCACGGTGCGGCCCGGGTCCCATGGCGCCTCTTGCGGTTCGGTGATGATCTCGACGCCTCCGGACTTCAAGGCCGCGCTCGTCGCTTCGACATTTTCGTCGACCAGCACCAGCACCGGTCCGGCGCTCGGCGTGTCGTCGGCGCGCCTGACCAAATGCAGGTTCGTCACCGCGCCGGGAAACGCCAGCTCGATCCAGCGCCAGCCGCTATCGCCCATTGGCTGGTCGGCGGCGACCTGGCAGGCGAGATGCCTTGTGTAAAACGCCTTGGCGCGGTCCTGGTCGAATACCGGCAGTTCGGCAAACTGGATATGCATGGTGAAATCTCCTGTCTTTGGTGGCTGCCTAGGGGCCGCCCTCGGGTAAAAGACGATGCGGGTGGCCAAAAAGATTCAGCCCTTGCCCGAGAATCTTTTCGGCAACTCCGGTCGTCTTCAGTCCAGGTCAACCATTTCAGGAGATGCAGCATGGGCTACAAACTTATCCGCTACAGCGTGAAGGACACCGAGCTGGAAGCGAACCGCGCGCTGGTGGCAAAGGTGTTCGAGGCGCTGGACGAGACGGCACCGCAGGGTGTGCGCTATCTTGTGCTCGAACTCGACGATGGCGAGTTCATCCATATTATCGTCGAGGGGCATGTCGTCGGCGAGGGCAATGACGCATCTGGGCTGACCGGGCTTGCCGCATTCGAGGCGTTCACGCAGAACCATGCGGAGCGGCGCTCGACCCCGGTCCGGCGATCGCCTGTCAGGATCATCGGCAACTACCATGTCCTCGAGGCCGGGAAAGCCGGATAGAATGGATGCCATGAGCACTGGAAAGTTCGACCGCCCGGCGCTGGAGGCGATGCTCCCGGGCTTGCGCCCGAAACTGCATCGCTACTGCGCCCGCATGGCCGGCTCGGTGATCGACGGCGAGGACATCGTGCAGGAGACGCTGCTCAAGGCGCTGCAGGCGGTCGACGGCCGTGCGGCGGTCGAGCGGCCGGAGCAATGGCTGTTTCGCATCGCCCACAATGCCGCGCAGGACCATCTGCGCCGGCGCCAGCGGGAGCGGTCGCGCATCACCGAGGCCGACATGACCACGATCGAGGATCCCTCCGGCAGTGCCGACGCACGGCTCGCCACGGCTGCCGGCCTGCGCAGCTTCATACGGCTTTCGCTGGCGCAGCGTAGCGCCGTGATCCTGGTCGATGTGCTTGGCCTTTCCCTGCACGAAACCTGCGAGGTTTCAGGCGCGACGCTGGCCGCGACCAAGGCTGCGCTGCATCGCGGGCGGGCGCAGCTGCGCCTTTTGGCATCAGAGCCCGAACAGGCCGCCGTGCCAAAACTCGATGCCGAGGACGAGCGGCGCCTGCGCCGCTATGTCGACCTGTTCAACGCGCGCGACTTCGACGCGGTCAGGGCACTGATCGCCGAGGATATCCAGCTCGAAGTCGTCAACCGCACCCGCATGCGCGGCAAGGCGGAAGTCTCGACCTATTTCGGCAATTACGACCGCGCGAGCGACTGGGCGCTGTCGCTCGGCTTCGTCGACGGCCGGCCGGCGATCCTGATCCGCAACCCTGGAGAGCCGGATGGCGCCGTGCGCGGCTTCATGCTGGTCGAATGGTCGGGCGAGCGGGTGATCGAGATCCGCGACTTCCGCTACGCAACTTGGTGCCTGGTCGATGCGGAGATCTGCACTATGGAGGAGTGAGGGGGCTGGGATGGGCGATAAGTTCTTGGAGCGGTTCCGGTTTTCCTGGAACCGGCAACTCGCTCCAACTATGTGTTTCGCCGCATTTATGCGGACGCCAAATGATTCCATTTGGCTGCAAAACGCTCTAGACACGCACGCGGCGCGTCACCTGGCCATTGCTTTCCCAGTATGTGTGTTTCCTGGCTATCAAGGGGTCGTCCATTGCCGGTTGAATTTGTCCCGTGGTGCTGATCGCGCGCGAGGTCACCGTGTGTTCTCCAGGCGAGGCATTTGCCCAACCCAGGGACCAAATCTTCCAAGCGTGTTCGGCCTCCTCACTGTGGTCGATGGCCGCTGGTGCCCAAGGCCCTTGATCGATTTGCACTTCGACCCGGTCGATCGGCGCCCCCCAGGCTGCTCCAATGATGGAGTAATCCGAGTCTTTCCGGGTGACCTTCGCAGGCGCGGACTTTATCAGCGCTCGCCCGACTGAAGTCTCGGTCCACACGGTCTCGCCATTGTGGTCTTCCTCCCGGATGGTGACATAATCACGGGCCATCAGAAGGCTCATGAACCGCGTATCACGAACCTCGATGCGCTTCAGCCACTTGACGTTGGCGATCCCGTACCAGCCTGGAGCAATGAGCCGCAGCGGGAAACCATTGGGGGCCGGCAAGGCGGCTCCGTTCATTTCATAGCAGAGGAGATTGGCGGGGTTCATAGCGTCGGCGAGCGACATGCTGCGAGCGAAGTTCTGCTTCATCTTGACGTCGCGTATCGGGATCTCGCTTTCGTCAGTTCCGAAAAAGACGACCTCGATGCCCTTCTCCAGCACGCCGGCTTCCTCGAGGATCGGGGCGAGCGGCGTCCCTGCCCAGCGGGCATTGCCGATGCCGCCGGTGAAAAAGGGAAACCCATGGTTGCCCGAGCATTCCACCGTGAAGACGACCTCCTGCCGCGGTCGTGCCCTGATGTCGGCGAGTGTCAATTCCAGGGGCTTCTTGACCAGGCCTCCGATCTCCATCGACCATGTCTTCTCGTCGATCGTTGGTCGATTGAAATGCGAGATGCTGAAAAACTTGTCGTTTGGAGTTATCCAGCTATCCAGATCCTCCCACACAAGCTGGGTCTTGATACCTTCCGGATTGGGATTTTCGGTCGGCTGATCCAGCCACGGAACAACTTCCTCGCCTGCCTGTTTTGGGAAAGCGTAAGCCCGACGCGAGGTGTAGAGAGCAGCAACAGCGGCAAGTGCCGCGCCTCCTTGAACAAGAAGTTCTCTGCGTTGAAAACTATGCATGTTGTTTACCTCCCAGTTGATCCGGAACAGGCTGCAACGTGCGTTAGGCCGCAGCCTGATCACGGATAGGCGACACCATGGAAATTCTGCCAAGTGATTCCACTTGGCTGCAAAATGCTCTAGGGGCGGGCCTCCAGCACCATGTTGAACGGCGTCTCCGCGGCGCGACGGAATCGCTTGAAGCCGCCGCTGGTCACCACCTTGCGCAGCCTCGCCTCGCCGGCCTGGGCGCCGAGCCCGAGCCCGACTTCCTGCGACAGGGACGCGGGCGTGCACACGAACGTGGAGGCGGCATAGTAGACGCGTCCGACGGGATTGAGGTTCGCCGCCAGATGATCATGCGCGAACGGCTCGACTATCATCCACGTGCCATCCGGTTTGAGCGATTCGTGGACATGGGCGGCGGCGCCCGCTGGGTCGCCCATGTCGTGAAGGCAATCGAAGAAAGCGACGAGGTCATAGGTGCCGGGATAGGTCTTGGCGGTTGCGACCTCGAAGCGCGTGTTGGCGCCGACGCCGGCTTCCTCGGCGGCCTTGCGGGCGCGCTCGATCGAAGGGGCGTGATAGTCGAAGCCGACGAAGCGCGAATTGGGGAAAGCACGTGCCATGAGCACCGTCGATGCGCCATGACCGCATCCGACGTCCGCGACATCCGCGCCGCGTTCGAGCTTCTCGACAACGCCCTCCAGAGCCGGCAGCCAGGAGCCGATCAGATTGGCGTTATAGCCTGGACGGAAGAACCGTTCCGTGCCGCGAAACAGACACGCGCTATGATCGTGCCATGCGACGCCCTTGCCGGACTGGAATGCCTGCCTCACCTTTTCTTCATCGAGCCACAGCGAGGATAGGACCTCGAATGCGCCAGTCATGAAGGCCGGGCTATCTTCATCGGCAAACACCAGTTCCTGCTCGGCGTTGAGATAGAACGCGTCCTTGGCTTCATCGTACTCTACGTAGCCCGCAGCCGCCTGCCCGGAAAGCCATTCCCTCACGAGGCGTTCCTGGGTGCCGGTGCGTGTCGAAAGTTCGGCGGCCGTCATCTTGCCGCCTTCGCGCAGTGCCTTGAACAGGCCGAGCCTGTCTCCCAGCAAGACTCCCGCGCCCGTAGCGATCGCACCGAGATCACCGACCATTTTCCCCAAGAATGCGTCCAACTTTTCCTGACTGGCTTCAGACATCGGAATCTCCCTTTGGGCTGGATCTCCTCAACCGCGTTCGGTGACGCCGATCCCAATTCAGATCGGCTCCGGCAGCGGCCAAGCTGCCATAAAGGCTGCTGAAGTTTACTTGGGCGTGAGGGAGGCGGATAATGCCGAATTATCATCGCGGCGATGCAGACGGGACATCGGCGGAGATTATTATGGAGATGCATGAAATCCGCTATTTTCTGGCGGCCAGCGAGACTCTCAACTTTCATCGCGCGGCGGACCTCGTTCACGTCGGCCAGCCTGCGCTGACGCGGGCCATACAGAAGCTGGAGGCGGAACTTGGCGGCTATCTTTTCCATCGCGAGAAAACCCGCGTCCGGCTCACCGATTTCGGCTGTCTGATGCGGACCCATCTGGACGAAGTACTGCAGCGTTCGGAGACTGCGAAGAGGACGGCCAGGAGCTTCCTCTCGCTGGAAACAGCGTCGCTGACGCTCGGTGTGATGTGCACCATAGGCCCGCTGCGCTTCATCGGTTTCCTCAATGCCTTTCGAGAGCGCTATCCAGGCATAGAAGTGACCGTGATCGAGGGCGCGGCAACCCATCTCACCGACCTTCTGACCGAGGGCAAGCTTGACGTCGCCCTGCTGGCAAGACCCGAACCATTCGACCATGGCCTGAAGGCGGATCCTGTTTACCGGGAGCGCTTCGGTATCGCCTTCTCGACCGGTCATCCTTTCGAGATGCGCAATACGCTTCATCTTGCCGACGTTCGCGGCGAAGCCTATCTCGAGCGCATCAATTGCGAATATGGCGATCACATAGACGGGCTCTGCCGGAACATCGGCTTCGATATCCGCAGCGCCTTTCGCAGCGAGCGCGAGGATTGGATTCTGGCGATGATCGCCGCGGGCATGGGCGTCTGCTTCATCGCGGAATACTCGGCCAGCCATCCCGGTGTCTGTCACAGGCCCGTCGTCGACCCTGAAATCATACGCGAGGTGTCGCTCGTTTCAGTGACCGACCGCTTGCCTTCACCTGTTGTCTCGGCTTTTGCCGAAGCGGTGAAGGAGCACGACTGGCAAATGGCCCAATAGGAGCTTCGGTCAAAGCGCATCCGCGTGGCCGGGCCAGGAGCGCAGGTCTCGGTCGGTCTGCCGCGCACTTCCGACACGGCATGTCGCCGGTCCGGCTTTGGCGCATCAGAAGCCGATATCGCGGCTGAGTATGCCCTTGAGATCGTGCTTGAGCGTTTCGCTCTCGGCGGCAGGCAGCGCCGTCAGCGGCGGCAGTGGCGAGGCATAGGCTGGGTCGGCCATCATTTCGGCAATCATGGCCTTGATGCCGGGAATCAGCGGACCCGAGGCCACGCGCTTGCGAATGGCAGACGCCGTTGCGAGCGCGCCGGCATCGCCGTCGCGCCAGGCGGCGGCGCACAGCCTGCTCGAAAGATTGGCGGTGGCCGAGATGCAGCCAGCGAAGGCGCCGCTCCTGGCCTCCATCAGCGATCCCTCATCGCTTGGAAAAACATCGAAATCAGGTACAGCGGCCGCGACCGTGCGCGAATAGGCGAGGTCGCCCGATGAATCCTTGAGACCGCTGAGCCGTGGTCCGATCCGCTCCCGCAACGCCGCCACCAGCGCCGGATGGAAGGGAACGCCCGACAAGGCCGGGAAATGATAGAGGTAGAGCGGGATCGCCTGCGTCGCGGTCATCTGCGCGACGGCGCTGAAATAGGCGATCACCCCGTCATCGCCAACGTTCTTGTAGTAGAAGGGCGGCAGCAGCAGCGCGCCGGCGAGGCCGAGTTCGCCGGCATGACGGGTGAGCTCGATCGCGTCAGTGACGGACGCGGCCCCGGTGCCGACCATCAGCCGGTCGCGCGGCAAGGCCTTGGCGGCGGCGGACATCAGCGCCTTGCGCTGGGCAAGGCTCATCGAGGTCGCCTCGCCGGTGGTGCCGCACATGTTCAGCGCGTCGCAGCCTTCGTCGAGCAGCCTGCCGGCCAGGCTGACGAAACGGTCGATGTCGGGTTCCGGGGTCGTGGTGAACGGGGTTGGAATGGCGGCGATGACGCCGCGCAGCTTGTTCTTGCCTGTCATGACTAATCCCTGGTTCGAGTCAGGTCTGGCAAAGCAGCCTGGCCCGGGCGCGGCGGATCATTCACAGGCGGATGCGGTTCGTCAACCGGGCGTGGATGGCGAAACAGCGATCAACCAGCGCCGGCTCAGAGCTCCTTTTCCGCCAGTTCGCGAAAGCCGTCGGGAACCGACCGCCGCGGCCCGAGCGCCACCGAGGCATAGCCGACCGCTTCCCAGCCGAAACGGTCGCGGATCTTGTCGATGGCGCGGTCGGCGGTCCAGCGTGCGGCACCCTTGCGCGTGCCGGGGCGGCGCCGGTCGTCGTCGAGGCCGAGCGGCAGTTCCAGTTGCAGGCCCGCCTGCTGCTCCAGGTGCGAGACGGCGATCGCCAGCAGCGAGATGGTCTTTTCGTGCGGATGATCGACAAGCACCTTGCGCACCAGCGCCTCGGCGATCTCGGCCAGCATGGCGGTCGCCGAAATCGGCTGGTCGAGGGTGATTGAGCGCGTCACCGAGCGCAGATCAGCGAAGCGGACGCGCACCGTCACCGTGCGGCCGGGCCGCGATTTCGCCCGCAGCCGGGTGGCGACCCGGTCGGCCAGATGCAGCAGCGCCGGCACGAAGACATTTTCGGCGGCGGGCTTCTTGCCGAGCGCCGATTGCGCGCCGGCCGAGCGCGCCCGGCGGTGCGTCTCGAGCTTGCGCGGATCGCGGTTCCACGCAAGCGCATTGAGCTTTTCGCCCGCCGCCGGGCCGAGCAGGCGCTCCAGCGACCACCCCGGCGTCTTCGCCAGCTCGCCGATGGTGTTGACGCCGATGCCGGCCAGCCGCTGCCTGGTGACCGGGCCGACGCCCCACATCAGCTCGACCGGCAGATCGTGCAGGAACTCAAGCTCATGGCGCGGATCGACCACCACCAGCCCGTCGGGCTTGGCCACTTGCGAGGCGATCTTGGCCAGATGCTTGGTGCGCGCCACGCCGACCGAGATCGGCAGGCCGAGTTCGGCCTTGACGCGGCGGCGGATGGCCGTGGCGATCTCGGCCGGCGGACCGAACAGATGGGTGCAGCCGGCGACGTCGGCGAAGGCCTCGTCGATGGAAATGCGCTCGACCACCGGCGTGAAATCGCCAAGCACTTGAATAGCCGCGTCGCCCAGCCGCTGGTACTCCCTGAAATTGCCGCCAACGAAGATCAGCCCGGGGCAGAGTTCGCGCGCCCGCCGCCCCGGCATGCCGCCGCGCACGCCGAAAGCCCTGGCCTCGTAGGAGGCGGCCAGCACGACGCCGCCGCCGACGGCGATCGGCTTGCCGCGAAGCGATGGGTCAAGCAATTGCTCGACCGAGGCATAGAAGGCGTCGAGATCCGCGTGGAGGATGTTGGCTTCCATCCGTGCCCGCCCGCGGCAGTGGAGCGCCGCCCCGTATTGAGGTGGTTTCGATGTGAACATAAAGGGAACATTTGGGATGGATTGTCAAGACGTTGTTGGCGCTACCGTCGCCCGCCGATGAACGCCGCCGCGCGCGCAACATGCGCATCCCGGTGCGTGCGGGCGGCCAAAGCCAGCCATTCACGGCCGATGGCGTCGGCAACCTCCGGACGGCCTTGGCGCGAGCTGATTTCGACCTGGCTGGCCAGGATCTCGACCTGGAGCGCGGAATAAGCGTCGGTGTCGCGACCGCAGCGGCGGTGTGCCTCGCCAAGCCACTCCATCGCTTCGGGCAGTGCGTCGTGGGCGGCATAGGTCAGCGCCAGTGCACGCGCCACCGCGCCTTCCCAGCAGGGATCGTTCATCTGGCAGCTCAGCGCAAAGGCTTCTTCCAGCCCTGGCCGCAGCTCCCGCGGGCTCGCCTGCTGGCGGGTTCGGGATTCGCTCAGCACCGCGACCGGCCACGGCCGGAAGGAAATCCAGCGCTGTTCCTCGACCAGCGCCAGGCAATCGCCGAGCCAGCTATCGGCTTCCGGCAGCCGGTCCGCCGCAAGCAGGCCCCAGCCGCCCAGCCCCAGCGACCAGATCTCGCGGCGGCGGTTGCCGGCGGAGCGGGCGTGCTCCAGGGACAGGGCGTAGTTGTCCAGCCCTTCTTCGATGCGGCCCCAGTCGACCAGGTTGAAGCCGATGACGCCGTGGATGCCGGCGAGCGCATCGCTATCCTCGGCCAATTCGACGGCCTGCGCCAGATAGGCGGCGGCGGTCGGGCGGCGGCCGGCCAGCGCCTCGACATAGCCAAGCTCGCGAAAGCCCGCCGAGGCGACGCCGGCGCTGCCTGACCGACGGGCCAGCTCGGTGCTTTGGCGAAGCAGGATCGAGCCCTCGTCGTCATAGCCCCTGACCGAATGGACCAGCGCGGTGCCGAGCTCGAAGGTGGCGGTGGCCGTAAGATGCGGGTCATTGGTCTTCTCGGCGTCGCGAACCGCGCGGCGTAGGCAATCGATGCCTGCATCCGCCGCACCGGCCGAGAGCGCGGCAAGGCCGGATTGCATCAGCGACCTGACGAAGGCTTCCGGCGAAATGCCGCCGGGTGGCGAGGCAATGGTGCGGCGAGCCGCACTGCGCAGTGCCGCCGACGGCTTTTCGCCGAGCTCGGCCAGGAACACGGCTTCCGCCGCCTCGACCTGGCCGAGTGCGGCGTCATAGCGCCCGGCCAGCGCCAGGCTTTTGACCAGCAGGATATGGGCGCCTTCGTCATACGGGCTGCGCCTGACGCCGAGCTCGGCCAGCCGCGTGGCGCGGCCATGGTCCTCGATGGACATTGCCCGGATGGTCTCCTGCCGGATCCGCGCTTCGACGATGCCGGCAATGCGTTCGCGCTCGACCAGCAGCCAGGTCGAGAATTCCGGGCTGCAGCGGGGCTCCAGGCTGCCCAGCAGCGGGCCGGCCTGCTCGACATCGAAATCATCGCGGTCGAGGTTCCAGACATCGACCTCGATGTCGGCGGCAAAGCGGCATTCGACCGGATCGCCGTTCAGGCATTCCGACGCGTTGAGCGCCTTGCGCAGCGAAGCCAGGCACCAGCGCAGGGAGCCGAGCGGATCGACGGTTTCGGGAAACAGCTCCGCCGCCAGGCTGCGCCGGTCAAGCGGCGCGCGCGCCAGCGCCAGGCGGGCAAGCAGCGCCCAGGCCTGATGGCCGCGCACCGGCTGGCTTTGCCCGGCGGCATCGAGGATCGCCGGTTCGCCAAGGAGTTTGATTTTCCCGCCCACGCTTTTCCACCATCCGACAGCGACCGCCACAGCCTTGCGCGGCGACCGTGGGACGAAGCGTGTGACCGGTCGCGCGCGTTTTTTTGGCGTCGCGGCGCAGCGGGTCCAACGGCGACCGGTTTCAAGGCCCCCGTGGACCCAACAAGTCAACGCAACAACGTAACAATGGAGACCGACAATGCCAACGTTCATCATCGAACGCGAGATTCCAGGCGCCGACAAGCTCAGCCCAGCCGAGCTGAAGGAGATTTCAGCGAAGTCCAACGCGGTCGTGGCCGGGCTCGGCGCGCCCTACAAATGGGTGACCTCCTATGTCGCCGGCGACAAGATCTACTGCGTCCATGAGGCCGACAGCGCCGCTGTCGTCGAGCGGCATGCCCGCGAAGGCGGCTTCCCGGCCAACAAGGTGACCGAGATCGCGGCGTTCATCGGACCCGCGACGGCCAGTTGAGGCGCGCCGAACCTTGATCGGAAAGATCACGCCCACACAATGAGATAGGGCCTGATCCCTGCAAATTGAATCGGGCAGATCAAATCGAGACATGCGGCAAACGCGGCGCCAGCGTCCGTTCCGCCAACACCAACGAATGGAAAGAAAATGACCACCACGCTTTGGACGCGGCGCCTTGCCGCTTCATCCCTGCTTTCGATCGCGGCCACCGCCACCCAGGCCCACGGCGCCAGCCCGCTGGCCGACAAGGTGCGGGCGGCCAACAGCCGCTTCGAGACCGTGTCGGCGGCGACCTCCGAAGGCTATGCGCCGATCCCCTGCGCCAGCGGCCTGACCGGCGGCGCCATGGGCATCCACTATGTCAATGCCACCTATCTTAGGGATGACGCGGTCGATGTCGGCAAGCCCGAGGCGGTGATGTACGAGCCGATGGCCGACGGCACGCTGAAACTGGTAGCGGTCGAATATATCACCTCGAAAGGCCCGGCCTCGCTCGAAGGGCAGCTGTTCAACTTCAACAGCGCACCCAACCGCTACGGTCTCGGACCGTTCTACGAGCTGCATGTCTGGGCCTGGAAACACAACCCGACCGGCACGTTCGCCGACATGAATCCGAACGTGTCCTGCGACGCGATGAAGGGGATGTAGCCGGCCGTCTCACATCCGCGAGGAAGATCGCACCAGCACCCGGCCTCTCTACGAGGGAGGCCGGCAGTGGCCGATAAAAGGTTTGGACCATCACCATGATCAAGACGAGCTGCGAGCCCGCCTTCGTGCAAAAGCGCATCGCGTCGCCCTTCCTGCGTCTTGCGCTGGCCATGCTGGCGCGAATGGCGCGCGGCTGGCGCTCGCGCCGCGACCGCCGCCATCTCGAGGCGATGCCTGATTTCATGCTTAGGGATATCGGCATCAGTCGATCCGACATCGACTATGTCGCGGCCCATGGCGACACACGCCGCACGGCGCCCGACTTCTAGAACCAACTTTGGTTCGGGGGGCTTCCGCCTCGGCTTACGCGGCTTCCCTTGCCCAGAGGCGGTGGCCGTAGCGGCGGAAGAAGCGCGCCAGCAGACGCTGCTGCTTGGCGCGGGCGAGATCCTGCATACGCCGCTCCTTTCGCCAGCGCGGCATGTTGCGATAACAGGCGATGAAGCGGGCGGCGTCCTCGATCGCCTCCTGCGCCGACAGCGCCGGACCGATCGCCGCCAGGAACAGCGCCTCGCTCTGCTTCAGCCGGTCGACGACCGCCTTGCGCTGGTCATGGCCCTGCCGGGCCCTGGCTATGCCGTCGAGGCGGATGGCCGACAACGCGGCCAGCATGGCCGGGCTGTCGCCGGTGTAGCCGCAGTCGCGGGCGAATTGGGTGGCGTCCATCGTCACGTCCTCAATGCCGACGGCCGTGCCTGCCGCCCATCGGTGTCGGCCGCGACGGTGGCTTTCACAAATATAAGCATAACTCAAAAATATGCACAAGCGAAACTTTTATACTGACTTGAGCGGAGCCGACTCGACTCCCGGGTAAAAACCAATATTGTTGTGAACAAAACAGGAACACAGGGACGAAGCGACGATGACATTGCCGGGCAAGGAGGCGACGATCGCCGATGTCGTTTCGATTGCGGTCGAATGCATCGACTGCGGTCGCAACAGATGGTGGAAGCCGGCCGAACTCAGGCGTCACGGGGTGAGCGGACAGACGCCGCTGGCGGCACTTTCGGAGCGCCTTTGCTGCTCGGCCTGCCGCGCCGACGGCCTGCCGGGCAGGGCGGTGTCGATCCAGGCGGCATTCATCGAAGAGCATGAGCGGCGGCGCAGGGAAGCGCGCAGACGTAACGAGCGCGAGGTGCCGCTGGAGAGATCCAGGCGGGCTTGAAGGACGCGATCCCTTCTCCCCCTGTGGGAGAAGGTGGCCGAGCGAAGCTCGGTCGGATGAGGGGTGTTGGACGGATCGCCAACGCTTGCCGTTTGACCTGCTGCCGGAGGAGCGAAGGCGGGCGGACGGCCATGCCCTCATTCCGTCCAGCACCCCTCATCCGTCTCGGCGCTGACGCGCCGATCCACCTTCTCCCACCGGGGGGAAGGAAGAGGGCGCACTCAATACCCCAGCAGTTCCTTGAGCGGGATGACGCGGAAGACGCTTTTGATCGCGTAGCGGTTGAAGGTCAGCGTCTTGGGCGGATTGTATTGCTCGACGACCAGCTCGCCGGCGGTGCGCTTGACCAGCTTCTTGACGAAGGCCTTGCCGTTGCGTTCGCCCTCCTCGGGCAGCGTCTCGATCACCACATGGTCGCCGGGCACGGCGTCGCGGCCGCCGCAATAGATCATGTCGCCGGGTTCGTAGCGCGGCACCATCGAATCGCTGAGCACATGCAGCGCAAACACATTTTGCAGATGCTTTATGCCCGGCGGGCGTTGGACATAGCCGGCCGTCTCGCCGTTGAAGGTGAAGTCGCCGTCGTCGCCGCCAACGGCGGCGCCGAAAATCTTGATGTCCATCGGGCCGGTGGGCAAGGGGGCGGGATCGGTGACGATCTCGGCGTCGGCAACATTGTCGGCGTCGTCGAGGAAAACGACCTCGCCCTTGCCCAGCGCCACCGGGTCGACGCGCAGGAAGGCGGCGGTCTTCAGCAGGTTCTCGGTCTTGGGCAGGTTGCGGCCGGTTTCCCAATTGCCGACGGCGGCGACATCGGTGTCGTTGTGCTCGGCAATGTGGCGCATCACCAGGCCGCGCTGCTTGCGCGCCTTGCGGATCGCCGCTCCGACCTTGATCGACAATGGGGTTTTCGTCATGACGCCATCTGAAACATAAGAATCGGTTTCGTCCATGCAAGAATGACTTGCATAAGTTTTTGAGTTATGCTTTTATATGGCCATGCACAAGTCGCACCAACCGCTTTCGCTTTCGCATCCGTCCCGGCTGTCCTCCTCCCCGGCCGGGACGAAGCCCGAGGCTGACGCCTCGGATCCGGCGCCGTCTCCCCCGGCGACCGGAACGGCCGGAGGCCTCGTGCCTCCGGCCACGCATTTCCGCGACGGGCGGGCCGGCTCGCCGATCCGCGATGCGGGAGGCAAATCGTGCATCCGCACCGAGGACGGCACCGTCCCTGGACCGGCGGACGGGCAGGGCGGTGTCCGGCGCCAGCCGCGATGCGGCCGAGGCGAAGCTTGGCCGCATCGGCAGCCAGGCCAGCACGGCCCCGCCGGCCGAAGGCTGACCGCTTCCGGTCGGCGCCTCTGACGGCCTCTAGCCGGATCTGAATGACCAAACCTTTCGAGCGTCTCCCGGCTTGGCCGGAGGCTGTCCAACACGCTGCACGGATCAAGACAATGGCCTCCTATACCGACACCGAACTGGAAGCGATCGCCGGCTGGCTGAAGGACGGGCTGTCGGCCTTGAAGATCTCCGACCGGCTGAGCGCCCTGCGCGGCAGCGCGGTTTCGCGCAATGCCGTCATCGGCATCGTCCATCGCGACGCCTCGCTAAGTGCCATCGGCTTTGCCAATCCCGGTGGCGGCAGGTCCGGCGGGCGGCCGAGAAAGAACGCGGCAAAGCCGGGCCAGTCGGCAAAGCAAGCCAGGTCCGGAGGGCAAGCGGAGCTGCCGGGGCAAGCAAAGCTGCCTGAACAGTGCGGGCTTACAGCGGTCAGGCCGTTGAAGCCGGCAAGCCACGTCAAGTCGGTTCGCTTGGCGCCGCCGGTTTGGTTGCCGCAGCGCTGCGGGCGGGACAACCCGGCGCAGAGGAGTGGCGCCGTCAAGCCGCCGACGCCGCGCCCCGCCGGGCCCCAGCCGCATGTCGCGGCCATGCGTTTCATCGATTGCCTGTTCAACCGCTGCCGCGCGCCGCTCGACCTGACGCTGGAGGAAGACCCCGAAAACGACGCACCCGGCGCCCGGCCGGGAACCGAGATGCTGTGCTGCGGCCTGCGCACGCGGGCGCTGAAGAGCTACTGCCCCCATCACGCCGCGCGTTTTCACGACCATCGCCGCACGCTGCTGGCGGACGCGGCATCGACACCCGCTGTGCAAGCTGATCGCCAGGCGCGCGGCTTTGCAGAACCTGGGTTCCTCGCCCCCGCTTTTGCGGGGGAGAGGTGGCTCGGCGAAGCCGAGACGGAGAGGGGGCCTTCGTGAAGCCAAAGCCGGATGAGGAACACCGCGCGAATTCACCGCTGTTGGCCGCCCTTTCAACAAATGGGACCGCCAGCCGCAGCGTGGCTCCCCTCTCCGTCTCGGCTTCGCCGAGCCACCTCTCCCCACTTCGTGGGGCGAGGAATCCAGATTCTGCAATCCAGCAAATCCAACGAGGACAAAATCCATGAGCAAGAAGACCGCCCAGAAGGCCAAGGTCAAGCCGCCGAAGCTGCCCAGGGACGAGGCCGAACAGGTGCGCATCCGCAAGGAAGTCGGCCATGATTTTGCGCTGAAGGACGACAGGTTCGGCCGCAAGCGGCTGGCGGCGGGCACGGCCGAGGCGCGGCGCGTCTACGAGGTCTCCAACGACGGCTACACCTCGACCGGCGGCATCGTGCGGGTGCGCACTATCGACCCGCTCACCGGCATCACCTCGCTGACGCATCAGCAGCGCGAGGCGGGCCTGCGCTACCGCGAGGATTTCCGCATCTCGCAGCAGGATGGCGTCAAGGCGACGACCTGGACCGAGCGTGTCGATGGCGGCCGCACCGGCGGCGGTGTCGCCGACCGCATCCTCTCAGCCGGCCGCGCCCACGCCAATGCCAGCAAGGCGCTGGTGCACTGGGAGGTGGCCGGCGTGGTGCAGAAAGTGTGCTGCATGGGTGAGTCGGTGAAAAGCGTGGCCGAGGAGACCGGTGAGGGCAGGGATGTGGTGACGAAGCTGCTGAAGGTGGGGCTGGATTTGTTGGCGGTGCATTACGGGATGATGCTGGCGCGGAGGGTGGGGTAGGAAGGACGAACGGCGATCGTCCCCATTAACAGGCTCATCTATTTTTTGTATCCACAATAATTGTTGACGTTTCTGAATTTTTGTGTACACAATAATTGTTGAGGGGCTAGGGAATGACGTTTGAATGGGACGGCGAAAAGGCTAGGGCGAACTGGGCCAAGCATGGCGTATCGTTCGACCTGGCCGAAAAATTCGAGTTTGCCACCGCGCTCGAATATGAAGATCGGGACGCCATCGGTGAAGTGCGCTTCGTCGCTGTCGGCCTAATCGGCGACCGGGTCTACACCATGGCTTATACTGAACGCGGCGAGGCCGTTCGTGTCATTTCGCTACGCTATGCAACCAGACAGGAGATCAGAAGATATGTCGAAAATCTCTGACAGGGCGGACGCCCGCCGCCGCGCCTTGGCGGCGCTGGAAGCGATCACCGACGAGGAGGATGCGGCGATCGCTGCCGCCGCCAGAGCCGATCCCGACGCGCAGCCTTTGACTGATGCCTTGCCTAGGCGCGGTCGCCCGAAAAGCCCTCGACCGAAGCTGCATGTGCCGCTGCGTCTCGATGCCGATATTGTCGAGCGCTTCAAGGCTGCCGGGCCTGGTTGGCAGTCGCGCATGAATGAAGCGCTGCGCAAGGCCGCAGGGCTATAGCCACTTCCTTGAAGGGCAGCTCCGCACTGGCTGGGGTCGGTAAGAGTAATATCGAATGGTGCACTACGCGCTACGTCAATCCTTCGCCCGCTCCACATAAGCTCCATCCGCCGTCATCACCACAACCCGCGTGCCGGCTGAGATGTGCGGCGGCACCGCGGTGCGGACGCCGTTGGAGAGTAGCGCGGGCTTGTAGGACGAAGATGCCGTCTGGCCCTTGGTCACCGGCTCGGTCTCGACCACTTCGAAGGTGGCGCGCTGCGGCAGCACCAGCGAGATGGCGATGCCATTGTGCTGCGAGACCTGCACGGCCATGCCTTCGGAGAGATAGGGCGCCATGTCGCCGACCACGCTTTCGGGCACCGCCACCTGGTCGTAGGTTTCCGGGTTCATGAAATGGAAGCCTTCGGCGTCGCTGTAAAGGAAGGTGTGCTCGCGCTCCTCGACATAGGCGCGCTCGACCTGTTCGGTGGTGCGGTAGCGCTCCGAAACCTTCACCCCGTCGGCGATGCGGCGCATGTCGAGCTGGGTCACCGGCGTGCCCTTGCCAGGGTGGATGTTTTCGGCAAAGAGGATCACATAAAGCTTGCCGTCCTTATCGACGACGTTGCCTTTGCGTAGGGAACTGGCGATGACCTTCACCACGATTTTCAATCCTGCACTGGTTGGTTGGCCTTGCCGGCCTGAAACGGTTGATCGGCGCAAATCGGCCGCGCGAGCCGTCGCCCTAGCGCATCTTGGCTTGAACCGCCAGCCTTCTGTGCAATTCCGGCTCGCATGACCGGCGCTTCGCCCTGGTGGACGCCGCACGTTCATGCCGATCGGCGGCCGCGGCTGATCCTGCGCAACCTGATCACGGCTGCCATGCGCGACTGGTTTGCGCGGCGCGATTTCGTCGAGGTGGAGGCGGCGGCCCTGCAGGTCTCGCCCGGCAATGAGGCGCATCTGTCGGCCTTCGCCACCGAGGCGATCGGGCCGGATGGCGCCCGCCAGCCGCTCTATCTCCACACCTCGCCGGAATTCGCCTGCAAGAAGCTGCTCGCAGCAGGCGAGAAGCGGCTGTTCAGCCTCGGCGCCGTCTATCGCAACCGCGAGCGCGGCCCCTTGCACCATCCGTCCTTCACCATGCTCGAATGGTACCGGGCCGATGAGACCTATGAGAGCCTGATGGCGGATTGCGCCGGGCTGGTCGCTCTTGCCGCGGAGCAGGCGGGCGCCAGGCGTTTTGCCTTTCGCGGCCGCGAGGCCGATCCGTTCGCCGAGCCGGAACGGTTGAGCGTCACCGAGGCCTTTTCGCGCCATGCCGGCATCGACCTGCTGGCGACGGTGGGGGCGGATGGCGGCACCGATCGCGAGGCTCTGCGTGCTGCGCTGGTCGAGGCGGGCTTGCGCACGGCGCCCGACGACAATTGGGCCGATCTGTTCAGCCGGGTGATGGTGGAGAAGATCGAGCCGATGCTGGGGCAGGGGCGGGCCACCATCCTTTACGGCTACCCGATCTCCGAGGCAGCCCTTGCCCGGCCGAGCGCGGAGGATGCAAGGGTGGCCGAGCGCTTCGAGCTCTATTGCTGCGGCGTCGAGCTCGCCAACGCTTTCGGCGAACTGACCGACGCCGCCGAGCAGCGCCGGCGTTTCCAGATCGAGATGGACGAGAAGCAGCGCATCTATGGCGAGCGCTATCCGATCGACGAGGATTTCCTCGCCGCCTTGGCCATCATGCCGCAGGCCAGCGGTTCGGCGCTCGGTTTCGACCGGCTGGTGATGCTGGCGACGGGGGCGGGCAAGGTGGAGGATGTGATGTGGACGCCGGTGGCGGAGTGAAAAATCAGCATCTGTCGGCGCCGGCCTCGATGATTATGTGCTGGCAGACATTGTCGATGTCGCGCAGGACATCGTCGTTCCAGAAGCGCAGGATGGTCCAGCCGCTGCTTTTCAAATAAGCGCTCCGTTCGGCGTCGCGCTCAACTTGTTCGGCATACGCGTGCTGGCTGCCATCAACCTCTACGATCAGGCGATGGGTCGGGCAGGCGAAGTCGACGATGTAGGGTCCTATTGGTACCTGTCGGCGGAAGCTCAATCCCATTAGCCGATGCGCGCGTAGCTCGTTCCACAGCTTCAACTCGGCGTCGGTCATCACGCGACGCATGGATTTTGCGTTCTTGCGCTGACGCCTCGGAACGAGATCGTGACCCATCAAACAGCCCCACGCTGGAGATTAGCGAAGATCGTGGTGACGGCCGATCTCCCCCCTTGCGGGGGAGATGCCTGGCAAGGCAGAGGGGGGTGCTGTCCCTCCAGCCTGTCAGTCAATCGCAGCCACGCCCTCAAACCGGTTTCCTTCCAGAAAGCTTGGAATCGAAAGTCGGCGATCCTTCCCACCCCCCTCTGTCCTGCCGGACATCTCCCCCACAAGGGGGGAGATCGGCTGTCATCAACGCCTTCGCCAGCTTTGCTGCGGTTTCCATCCCCACTACCTTCCCATCAGCAGCCCGACGATCAGCCGCTGCATGTTGCCGCCTTGGCCGAATTCGACGCGGTCGAAGTCGCGGCTTGCCTGGCGCTGGGCCTGGGAGAGTTCGGAGAGCCGGCTGGTCAGCTCGGTCCTGATTTTCTTGCAGCCGGGGTCTGCGGCCACGGTCAGCCCGACGCTCACGGCCTCGATCTGGCGCACCATGTCGGCGATTGCGGCGCCATGCACCCTTTCGTGGGCTGCGATGCCGGCGGCGAAAACCTTCCAGCTCTTCTGGACCGCGGCCGACAGCGGCTTGGAGGGCTTCGGCAAGGTGTAGGTGATGATGAGCTTCGGCCGTGCCGAAGCCAGCACGCAGGCACCGCCGCGCGGCTGATAGTCCCTCACCCAGGTCAGCTTGAAATTGGTATGCGCGATGACGCGGTGCTTGCTCTTGCCGATCGTGGGGCCGCGCTCACCGATCGAGGCATAGAGTTCCGGTCCGGTCTGCCCCGAGATGGCGTAGGTCTCGACCTTTTCGACCGGCTTCCATTGTGCCGTCTGCGCCTGGGCAACCGGCGGCGCCAGCAGACAGGCCACAAGCAGATATTTGAAAGGCTTCATGCGAATTTCCAGGCCACAACGGGAAGCCGCCCGTAGCAGGGATCGTCAATTCGGTGAAGTGTGTGCCCGCAGATTTCGGTTTGCTGCCTGGTCCGGCACGGAAGATGGCGGGCCTTCGCTCCGCCATTTTCCGTCCGGCAATTCGGCAAGCAGAGGTCAGTTCGCGCCGCCGAGCCTCTGGCCGATCCGCTCACGCCGCCCGGCAATTTCGCTCCGCTTATTGCCAGCCGCGCCGTCAGGCCCAGATTCCATGTGTTGCCAGCTTGCAGGATGCCGGTTCCCGGCACTGTCCCGTGGAGGTGACCCACATGGAGGTGAGCATGACACGCGACGACATCATTTCGGTATTGGGGCCGGTCGACGAGGCCGTCATCGCCGACATCGTCTCGACCGGCGCGACGATCGAGGAACTGCGCGAGGCCTTTGCCTGGATCGGGGCCGACGAGGCGCTGGTGAACGAAGGCCGACAACTGCCCTCGGCAAGGGTGGCGGCGCTGATCGAGCTGCTCGAGACGCCGGACGACGAAGACCTGCCGTAGAAAGCCTGCCGCGGCGGCGGGGCGCCTGGGTCACTTCAGGGCCGCGGTCATCCCGGTTGAGAACAGCGCGCGCTCGAGAGGCCGTTCAAGCGTCTGCGCAAAGGGCGTCGCCAAATGGTGGCGGTCGCGATAGGCCAGCCTGCCGCCGATGAAGACATGGCAGGTCTGGGCGTCGCAGAACTGGTCGGTCATGTCGACATAGGTGGCGTTCGGTATCGAGCGCACGATGTCGCGCTCCACCGCGGCAGCGGCGTCGTTGGCGGCGTAGGCCCGCGTCTGGTCGCACAGCGACGGTGTCTGCCCTCGCCACAGCGCGCGCGCCACGCAGGTGTCGACCTGCTCGTCGTTGAAGGGCACGTCGCGGATGAAGGCGACCTTCAACCCGGCCCGGCTGAAAGCCTCGATCGTCGCGCGCAGGCCGGCGCGCCATTCCGCATCCTGGCTGTCGGATACTTTGGCGTCGGGCGACATCTTGCGCGAGCTCGCCAGCGCAATCTCCGAAATCACCACCAGGCTCGGTCGTGCGGCGATGATCTCCTTGATCGACTGCGCGCGCCATAGGTCGCACTCGGTGTAGTCGCGCTTCAGCTTGGTGACCCAGATCGTCAATTGAGAGGCCCGGCAGGAGGATTTGAGCCAGGTGAGGACCCGGTAGTCGTGCTTCTGCGCCGCCTCGATCAGCGGCGTCGACCAGTGGTCGGCATGCGAATCGCCGAACAGCGCGATCGAGCCTTCGGCGTTTTTGGCGCCGAACACGCAGTGTTTTGGCGTGACATCCTCGAAGTCGATAATGCAGCCTCCGGCACGCGCCGTGGAGGGCAGTGCGGCGCTTTCGGCGATGATGCGCTGTTCGGGGGCGATATCGTGCACGGCTAGGCGCGCGTTGGCGTAAGCGGCTGCGACGCCGGTGCCGGTCAGGAGGACGGCCGGCACCAGCGCCCGCGCCGCATTGGCCATCAGCCAGCCATTGCGGCGGATCGGGTTCTCGATGAAATTATAGGTGAAGATCGACAGCACCAGCGTCAGCGCCAGGCAGCCGAGCCGATCGGCAAGCGACAGCTCCGGAACCATCATCGCGGCATAGACGATGACCGGCCAGTGCCAGAGATAGAGCGAATAGGACAGCCTTCCCAGCCACTGCAGAGGCGGCAGCGACAGCACGGCGCTCGGCCCTTTTTGCATATTGCCGGAGCCGCTCAGCAGCAACAGCACGGCGCCGGCCACAGGCACCAGCGCCATCACGCCGGGGAAGGGGGCGTCCTCGCTGAAGGTCAGATAGGCGCCGGCGATCAGCGCCAGGCCAAGCCATCCGCTTGCCGCGCCAAGTTGCGGGCGCTGCCGCCAGAATCCTGCCGGCGCCATCGTCGCCAGGCCGCCGGCCGCGAATTCCCAGGCCCTGAGCGGCGAGAAATAGAAGGCCCAGGGCTGCGAGACCGTAGTCAGCCAGGCGCAGACGGCGAAAGACACCGCGCCGGCGATGCCGATCACCATGATCGCCGCGCGCCTGCCAGGGCGCAGCCATGCGGCAAGCAGCAGCAGCGCTGGCCAGGCGAGATAGAACTGCTCCTCGACCGAGAGCGACCAGAAGTGGATGAAGGGGTTGTTCGCCGCATCCGGGGCGAAATAGTCGAACGACCAGCGAATCAGCCAGAAATTGATCGCATAGGCCGACGCGAACATAGCGCCTTTCGAATAGAGCGACTGTTCCTCCGGCGCCAGGATGAAATAGCCGGCGACGAGCGTGGCCAGGATGACGAACAGCGAGGCCGGCAGCAGGCGCCGGGCACGCCGGGCATAGAAGCGCCACAGGTCCAGCCTGCCGGTGTCGTCGATCTCCCGCAGCAACTGGCCGGTGATCAGATAGCCGGAGATGACGAAGAAGATGTCGACGCCGGTGAAGCCGCCCGGCAGCTCCGACAGACCGAAATGGAACGCGACGACGCCCGATACCGCGAGCGCCCGCAGCCCTTCGATATCAGGCCGGAACGATGCTGACACGACGAACCCCCGTGTTGGTCGTTGACAGCCCACCCGTTGCAGAACCTCGACTCTATGTGTCGATACCGCAATGCAACAAATCTAACGCAGTGCAACATAAAGGGAAGTTCGGGCAGCGCCGGCCGACGCAACCTGCATATCTGTCCGGCCTCTTAGAGGAGCCAGTCGCTCGCGCGCCGGGCTCCTCCTTGGCCCGCACCATCACGCGTGCGCGTGCGGGTGACGGTAGTCCCAGACTGCCCAGGCCGAGGCGGCGACGACCAGCACGCCGAGGACCACATGGGTCCCCATTGCATTGGCGCTCGCGGCGAAGCCGAGCAACCAGGGCGAGACGATCAGCCAGAGCCCTACAACAAGGTTCAGCCACTCTTCCCACTCGGCGAACGCCGAGAGCGCGGCGAGCGCCAGGGCACCCAGCACAATGCCGGAAATCCAGGCGTTCCACGCAGGATTGGCTTCCGTGACGAAGCCGATGATCCAGGGTGAGATGAACAGGCAGATCGCAAGGACCAGGTTGATCCAATCCTGGGCCTTCTTTCCTTCCATCAGGTTTGCCATGACAACCTCCACAGATGAAGCTTGAACAAAGCACGATATTCGCGTGCAAATGCACGCTTAACTATCGATGTAATTACGCTTCAACCGGCCTTCAAGAAGGTGCCCCCGGCGTCGACAAAGCCCAAGCGAATCGGGCCAAAAACTTCCGCGATCACGCCTTTTTCAGGAACTCGGTTTTCAGCACAAGGCCTTTCACCTGCCTGGTGTTGCACTCGATCTCGCCGGGATTGCCATTGAGACGGATGTTCTTCACCAGCGTGCCGCGCTTGATCGTCTCCGATGTGCCCTTGACCTTCAGATCCTTGATCAGGGTGACGGAATCGCCCTCCTTCAGCTGCGTGCCATTGCTGTCTTTGACGATTGCGTCTGTCATGTCACGTCTTCCATCGGGCCGGTGGGTAATGCTGGGGTCGATCGTGCGGCCTATCCCGCTGATGGCGGCAAAGTCAAGCGGACCGCCGCCAGTGCGAAGGGGCAGGGCATCCGCGTTGCCGATGTCCGGGGCATCGGCTATTGACCGGCAGCCAATGCCGGCGAGTTCAAATGGAGCCCGATCATGACAGAGATGACCATCCTCAAATTCGGCGCCGTCGAAAACGCCGAGGCCGGCGACCTGGCGGGCTGGGTGGTGGTCGAGGGCAAGCCGACAATGAAGACCGCCGTCCAGCATACGACAGCCGACGGCAAGGTCATGTCGGGAACCTGGCAGGCCACCCCCGGCACCTATCACGCGACCTATACCGATTACGAATTCGTGCACATGATCTCGGGCCGCATCGTCATCACGCCCGATGGCGGCACGCCCGTCGAAGTCGGTCCTGGCGATGCCTTTGTAGTCGAAGCCGATTTCAGGGGAACGTGGAAGATCATCGAGCCGGTAACCAAGCACTTCGTCGTCAGGGTCGGTTGAGGCGAGGGTGGCAGTGCCAGGCAGGACTGTCATGAATTTGGCAGGAATAAAAAGGTAATTCCATGATGTGAACATCGGCACAGACGGCAACTTGCCAGCTATCTTCCGATGATCTTGCTGATGATGGTTTCGTCGGCATCTACACGCCCGGTGAGTTCGCGGACCAGATCCTTGGCGTGCTGAATCCAGTGCGATTCACCGATAAGCCCTTCGGCCACCGATGACCTGAACGCATTTCTAAGGATGTCGAGATCGAGAGCGGATATGAAAGCGTCCGGGCTGGTGTCGTCTTGCATCGTATGGCTTTCCCGCAGGGCGGGAGTACGATCTACGCTCTCAAGCGCCGGTGCCCGAGACGTGGCCGGCGACCTCGGCTTCCTACGCTATGGGGTAGAATTTAGCGACTCATTTCGATCGAGACCGCTGTGACCGGCTATCACAAGAGTGTTGGTTCGTCGCGAATGGTCCAATCCATGCCGGAGAAGCTCTAACGGAACCTATCACCATCCCAGGTTGTTGTGTCGCAGGAAGGCGGCCCATGCCCCTCACAGTCCGAACCACGCTCTGCAACATTCGTGATGACCTGCATGCCCTGCGCAAGACGGTGGCAAGCCGTGGTCATATCGAGACGATTCAGGCCATCGATGCGCTGATCGGCGTCGCCGAAATGGAGGCCGTTCTGGCCATCCGGCGGCTCGACCAGGGTGCCCGACTCCATCGGGATGCCTGACTGGGTGGAAACGAATACCAACGGAAAGAACAATCACAATGAACATCAGGGAGATGACGCGACAGGAATGCACTGCCATGTTGAAGTCGGCCAGGCTTGGCCGCCTCGGCTGTGTCAGAAACAGCCGGCCTTACGTGGTGCCGATTCATTTTGCCTTCGGCGACAATTTCATTTTCAGCTTCTCGCTGCTCGGCAAGAAGGTCGAGTGGATGCGGGTCAACCCGCGCGTCTGCCTGCAGGTCGACGATGTCGGAGGCGTCCATGGCTGGAAGAGCGTCGTCGTCGACGGCGTCTTCGAGGATCTGCCGAAGGCGCCCGCTCTGAATCCGACGGCCCCGGCCATCGACCAGCAGGCCGTGTCGGACTATGAGCGTGAATTTGCCTGGTCGCTGCTGCAGAAGCACGCCAACTGGTGGGAGCCCGGCTCGTTCAATCTGGGCGGAACGCCGGTCAATGCTGACAGCCATCTGTTTTACCAGATCAAGATCGAGACAATTTCCGGACGGCAGGCGTTCCGGTAGGTCCGGTGGCCGGGTAGCGACGACGGTAACCGATTGCTCAGAACGGACCGAGCTTTCAGCACACCAGTTGCCACCCACGCTGCCAACCGGCACGTTCCGGCTCACCCTTGCCAACTGACTGCCTCTTACATGAAGAGATCATTTTGACCGTCCAGATTCTCACCCATCGCGGCAAGCACCGTATGCCACACGGCTTGTTAAGAGCGAAGCGAGGTACCGATGCAAAATCCCTATGAAGCCGCCTATTTCGCCAGGAAGCACGGGATAACACAGGCCCAGGCGCGACGGATCACCAAGGACTTTGGCCCTTCCCGGATCAGGTGCGACACTGCTGCCCAAGATCTGAACTTGGCCCTCACCGGCACATCCCTCTTGCATGAGCGTCCGCCAACATCTGTTTCTTCGACACCGAAGGAATAGCTGGTTTCTGAAACCGGAAAGGACTTGGAAGGCGGCCAAAGCCGGTGCTCTGATCTTGGCATATCAGCGCAGCCATTTTTTGAACCGCGCGGCTTTATTCCTCACGAAAGCGGCAGCTGCTGCATCACACATCCTTCGCGATGGTCCATTCGCAGCAATGATGAACTTGGCGTCTCTCAGCGTGAAGCCGTACTTCTTTGCGAAGTAGATTGCTCCGTAAGGCTCGTCTTGGGGTTTGCCCTCCACTCCGTTCGTGTAAGCCATTTGTGCCTCGCATGACGGATCGGCTCGGCTGATTTCGCGCCAATCTGGTACATCAACCTTCGGCGACGGGCGAAGGTTCCGGATGCGCGAAGGTGCTGAAGTTGCACGCCAGCTAAATATGCCTGATCATGACGGTTGGCAGGGTGGAGACATAAAGTGACGGCTGATCGTCGAAACGGTGCGCACCCTTCAGATCCGGGGCTGGGGGGCATTCTGTCAGCGGCTACGGCCCATCCGCGCATGTCGTTGCCCACCGTCGCGACAATCGTGGCGGCGGTCGCCGCCCTGTATTTCGGGCGCGAGGTTTTCCTGCCGATCGCAATCGCCCTGCTGCTCACCTTTGCGCTTGCCCCCATGGTTTCGGCGCTCAAACGAGTGGGCATTCCCCGTCTTCCTGCGGTCATCGCCAGCGTGCTGGGTGCATTCACGGTTCTTGCGCTGTTCTCCTTCATTGTCGCCACGCAGGTCAGCGAACTGGCCCAGAACATCCCGCTCTACCAGTCGAATATCCTGACCAAGGTCAGGTCCCTGAAGGAAACCGGCGTCGGCGGCGGCATCATTGCCAGGCTGAGCGGGGTGATCGAACGCGTTGGCCAGGAACTCGACAGGCAGGAAGCCTCACAGCCCACCGCGGATGAGCCCGAGCGCGTGCCGGTGCCTGTCGAGATTGTCGCGCGTGAAAGACCGCTCCAGGTCCTCCAGAACCTGATCGGCCCGCTGATCAGCCCGCTGGCTTCGGCCGGCCTGATCATCGTCGTCGTCATCTTCATGCTGCTCGAGCGCGAGGACCTGCGCGATCGTTTCATACGCCTCGTCGGGTATGGCGATCTTCATCGAACCACTGAGGCGCTCCAGGATGCCGGCAAGCGGGTCGGCAGATATCTGCTCATGCAATTGGTAGTGAACATCGTCTATGCCGTGCCGATTGCGTTCGGGCTTTGGGTTCTGGGCATACCCAACGCACTGCTGTGGGGATTGCTGGCGCTTGCACTGCGATTCGTTCCCTATATCGGCCCGGTCATTGGCGCGCTGCTGCCTTTGTTTCTGGCGCTGGCCGTGGCGCCGGGCTGGTCGCTTGTGCTGTGGACCGCCGGGCTGTTCGTGGTCATGGAAATGATCACCGGCAACGTCGTCGAACCTTGGCTCTACGGCTCGCGCACCGGGCTTTCACCTTTGGCCATCATTGTCGCGGCGATCTTCTGGACCTGGCTGTGGGGCCCGCTGGGTCTGGTTCTGTCGACGCCGCTCACGGTCTGTCTCGTCGTACTCGGCAGGCACGTGCCGCAGTTCGAATTCCTCGACGTCCTGTTCGGCAACGAACCCGTACTCGAACCGCATGCCCGGCTCTACCAAAGGCTGCTGGCCGGCGACCCCGATGAAGCCACGGATCATGCCGAGGAGATTCTGGAAGAAAAATATCTGGTCGAATTCTACGACAAGGTCGCCATTCCCGCACTTCTGCTCGGCGAGCAGGACCGCATGCGGGGTGTGATGGGCGATGAGCAAAGACGGCAGGTGGCGGCCAGTGCGCAGACTCTGGTGGCGAACCTGGACGACAGCGCACAGGAAGAAGCAGAGGAGGAAGATCCAGCTGCCGCCGAGGAAGCCGGCTCGCGCAAGAACAAGGAGGCTGAGGGGGAGGGTGAGGACGATGTCGAGTTGCCTGATGGCACGGACATGGCGGTGCTGTGTGCCGGCGGACGCGGTGAACTCGATGATGCCGCCGCCGCCATGCTGGCGCAGGTGCTCGAAGTCCAGGGCGCAACGATATCGAAGGCAAGCTTTGCCGACATGGATCCGGCGAGCATTCGCCGGCTCGAACTCGACGCTGTCGACACCGTTGTGGTCGGATTCCTCAACCGCGACTCCGTCAAACACGCCCGTTTCCTGGTCCGCCGGCTGAAACGTGTCAAAACGGCGCTGCGGGTCGGCATCGTGTTCTGGTCGGAAAACGGTACCGCCAACAAGGAAACAGCCGCCAAATTGGCCAATGACATCAATGCCGATTTTGTGGCCTATGGCATGGTCGATGCCGTGCTGGGCGCCTTGTCCAGCGATCCGCCGGTCCCGCTGAAAGCCGCTGCCAAGCGCCGCATTCGCCGCCGGCCGCCGGCTCGCAAGAAAGCGCCGCTTGCGGCTGCAAAATAAGGCTGTAGTTCGTTTTCACGTCCAGAAATAGCGCACCGCGTGGAAGAACGCCGACGCAGCGAAGGCCAGACTGTCGGTGCGATCAATCATGGACGAGCGTCGTTGTTGACGGCATCTTCAAGGACCTGCTGAAGGCGCCCGCTCTGTTCTACCAGATCAGGATCGAGACGATTTCCGGACGGCAGGCTTTCCGATAGATCCTATAGCCGGGTACCGCCCAACATCATATGTCAAATGACGTACCTGTCCCGGGCGAAACGCGCAAAAAACCCGCATTCCGGAGGGGGGATCGGGAAGCGGGCCTTTTAACGACCGAACGCTTGGGATGTTCGGTATGTCATTTAACATAGCATCGAAGGGTTGGTTCCAGTCGAAACAAAATTATTCGATAGACTGGACTGCTTGCGTTTTTTGAGCCCCGATGCATGAAGTCTTGGCGTTGGTTAATGTGATGCATCGAAATGCCCACGCGGCTGCCGCGACACCGCTAGAAGTTCAGCCTCGTCGGTGATTCCGGCCATGTAGTTGGCGACGATTCGCGACGCCAGTGCTTCTCGATGAGCTTCAGTTTCGCCTTTCCGCTTCGCCCGCTCGAACACGCGTCCAAAAAGCCTTATCTCGGAAGGCGTGAAAATGCGGACCTTCTCGATCTTGGGTATGGTCGGCATGCCACCCGCCTCTTTCGGGTGCTAAAACAAGCGCCGATCCTGAAGTGCAGCTATGGGGATTCGGATGGGCCGGCGCTCAGCGCCAAGTTGATGGGTTATCGACGCCGTTCAGAGCGACGTGCGTCCATTCGGACGCACAAGTACGCTCTAGCACTTTGAATCTATGCATCGTGCTTTCCGAAAATCGATTCCATTTTCGGGCCGATGCGCTAGTACCAGCGTCCCCGGCCGTAGAAGCCGCCGCCGCCCAGCAGTATAACTATAAGAACGATGACCAGTATTGTGGTGATATCCATATTAGCCTCCTATGAGCGCGCCCGGCGGTGTTCGCCGTGCGTCTCTTGCCCTGAACAGTGTGTAAGTTGTGCCTGTAACCTCAACCAACGTTCCGCAAGCGTTCTTGTTCCAATGAACGGACCAGGGCATGGCCAGCCCAACGGGAGCGCTGAGTTAAGCCGCGTGACGCCCCTCACCGCTGACTAATTTAGGAATGGATCAGGCTGCCCGGGGTATGCGCGAGGTAAACGTCGCCCTGGTCACCGACACGCTGGTGCCGCCGGTATCGCTGATGACCTCCACCTTGGCCTCAAGCTGCTTGACCAGCGCCTCGACGATGGCTGTTCCCAAACCCACACTCGGCCCCTCGCCGGCGGTCTTGCCGGCGCCGTTGTCGGAGACCGTCAGCTTCCAGTCGCTGCCGTCGGTCTCGTAGGTCACCTGGATCAGCGCCTTGGCCTTCTCCATCGGGAAGGCATATTTGATCGCGTTGAGAACGAGCTCGGTGACGATCAGACCGAGGCTCACCGCCTTTTGCGAGTCTATCCTGCCGCCTTGCGCTGTGACGTTCACCGCGATCGGCTGGTCTTCACCGACCATCGATGAGGCCAGGCTGTCGCACAGCTTTGACAGATAGGAGACGACGTCGATCTCTTCGACGCCGGCCGCGGTGTGGAGGTGGCGTTGCACTTCGGCGACCGACAGCACCCGCTGATGGGCATCCTTCAGATGCTGGCGGGTTTCCTCAGAGGTGACGGAGCGGGCCTTCAGCAACAGGATGCTGGCGATGATCTGCAGGCTGTTGGCAACCCGGTGCTCCATTTCGCGCAGCAGCACATCCTTTTGCCGCAGCAGTTCCTCGGTGCGGCCGAGAAGCTCTTCCTTTTCCCTCTCGATGGCGCGCCGCGCCGTTATGTCGTTGAAGGCGAGCAGGATGGTGATGGCCGAACTATGGTCGTAGAGGACCTTGCGGGCGTTGAGCAGCATCGTGCGCGGGCCGATACTGGGGAAATCATGCTCGACCTCGAAGCCGTCCATGGCGGTCTTCTCGGGGATGATCGTCTCCAACAGCAGGCGCAGCGCCGGGATGTCCCACTGGCCGTCGCCGAGCGCGTAGAGTAGCGAGCCGTGCGTCTGCTCGGGGTCGACCTTGAAGGTCTCATAGAAGGAACGGCTGGCCGCCAGCACGCGAAACTGCTCGTCGAGCACCAGGAAGGGCTCGGCGATCGTATTGACGATCGCCTGCGCCAGCGTCTGCGCGTCCTCGATATTGGCGATGGGGTGGAACAAGGCTCAAAGCCGATCTGGAGGCGCTTTGCCTCCGCTCGGACAGATCGTTACACAATTGCCGGACCGCTGTCGCGAAATGATTCGATCCGACGGAGCCAGCCGGCCACACCTTGCCCGGCGCTCACGTCCAGAAATAGCGAACCTTGTGGAAGAACACCGGGGCGGCGAAGACCAGGCTGTCGGCGCGGTCCATCATGCCGCCATGGCCCTCGATCAGATGGCCCCAATCCTTGACCCCCTGGTCGCGCTTGATGGCCGAGGCGACCAGCCCGCCGAGGAAGTTGCACCGCCTCGGTGGCCTGACCTTATTCAGCCACCTTCGCCACGATGCAATCTAGCGAAGGAAGTGGCGTCAAACCGTCCCTGGTTCTTTCTGCTGGCTCGGCGGTTCCGTCCCCTTCCGCAGCACATTCATAGATCGCTTGAATCACCAAGCCCCGGATTGTCGCGCCAGGAAGCGTCAAGTAGTCGAAGTATCCATCCTTCGTTGGAAGGCCTTGCAAGTAATCAAGTGCGGCATGGACGCACCAGTCAAGCTCTCCCGCGTCCTTGTCGCGAAAGTTAAGCTCGTTTACCAAAATGAAACCTACGGACGCCCAAGTGCCACGGCTTATAAACTTGTACGCCGTGCATCCGCTTAAACTGACCTTCGCCTTTGCAACGAAATCTTTGTATGATGGCAGCAGGCGGGAACTGGTTAAGGCCGACGCTATGTCATCTTGCCAGCTCGCGCCGTCGACAGCGATTATCGAAATTTGGGCCGTGGCAAAGGTCGGGAAAAGACCATTCAGATCGCCTCTGAGAGCTTTATATCGCTCGATTGAGCTGCTTACGTTCAGACGATCAGCTACAACTTCGTAAGGCCGACGCCATGTCGGCCAAACATAGATTTTCCTATCATGCGGCAGCGACCGCAAATAGTTAACGGCTGCGTCTTTGGTGGCCCGCGCATGAACAACTTCTTTTTCAGTTGGCCAGGCCCGATTGCTCAATAGCATCACCGACAGCGACGCGTATAACCATACCTGGACCGCCTTATAAGTCGCCATCCCCATCCCCTCACGTCCAGAAGTAGCGCACCGTGTGGAAGAACACCGGGGCGGCGAAGACCAGGCTGTCGGCGCGGTCCATCATGCCGCCATGGCCCTCGATCAGATGGCCCCAGTCCTTGACCCCCTGGTCGCGCTTGATGGCCGAGGCGACCAGCCCGCCCAGGAAGCCCATCAGGCAGGCGATGAAAGCGACGCCCGCCGCCTGCAGCGGCGAAAACGGCGTCAGGAACGACAGCAGCGCGCCAAGCAGGCTCGACGCCGCCAGCCCGCCGATCAGCCCTTCCCAGGTCTTTGAGGGCGAGACATCAGGCGACAACAGATGTCTGCCGAACAGCTTGCCGAAGATATATTGCAGCACGTCGCTGCCTTGCACGGTGATGATCAGGAAGGCGATCAGCAACAGGTTGCGGCCTTCGAAACCGGGCAGTTCGAGCGTCAGCAGCGCCGGCACGTGGCTGACGCAATAGACCGAGATCATGACCGCCCATTGCTGCGCCGAGACGCGTTCGAGAAAGCGCTCGGTGTCGCCGTGCAGCGCGGTGATGGCCGGCATCAGCAGGAAGCAATAGACCGGAATGAAGATGGTGAAGAGGCCGTACCAGGCGGTCCATACCAGCCAGTACTGGAATGGGATGATGATGCCGAACATGCCAAGCAGCACCCAGTGATCGCTGCGCCGGTTGTGCGTCAGCGTCACGAATTCGCGTAGCGCCGCAAACGAGATCAGCGCGAACAGGATGGTCATTGCGCGGCGGCCCAGGAACATGGCGACGGTGATGGCCAGGACCATCACCCACCAGGCATTGATGCGCTGGTTGAGGTTGACCAGCGTTGAGGAGAGCGGCTTCGGCGCGCGCCACGACAGGATGCCGGCGATCAGGTTCGCGATGGTCAGCACGGTCGTGAGGCCGATGACCAGGATCAGGGTTTCGCGCATCGGCATGTTGGCTAGTCGTCTCCTGGCGCGTCGTGCCGGATATCGGATCGCGACCGATGCTCTAAGCTCTTTTGGTCGCGTGATGTCTTTCGGATAGCCGGATTCCACATTTCCACATCATGCCTTGGCGGGCGGGGGTTCAGCGCAAGCAGCGTCTGGCGGGCGCGGTCGAGAAAGGCGCGGCGTTCCTCGCCAGGCGCGATGGCCACCGGCGCACCGAAGACGACACGGCAAAGCAGCGGCACTGGCACGAACTGGCCCTTGGGCAGCACCCGCGACATGTTCTCGATCCAGCAGGGGATGAGTTCGACATCGGGCCGCGCCATCGACAGATTGTAGAGGCCGGAGCGGAACGGCAGCAGCGCTTCGTCGGTCATGTTGCGCGTGCCTTCGGGGAAGATGATCAGCGAATGGCCTTCGTCGAGCACCGAGAGCATGATCGAGATCGGGTTCTGCGTCTCGTCGGTCCACTGCCGGTGGATGAGCACGGAGGACAGCATGTCCTGCGCGATAAAGCGGCGCAGCCGCGACTTGCCCCAATATTCGGCCGCGGCGACGGCATGTGTGCGGGCGCGCTCCTTCTCGCTGAGGCAGGCCGACAGCAGGATGAAATCGCCGTGGCTGGCATGGTTGGCGAAGTAGATGCGCTGGCGGTCCGAGGGCTCGCTGCCGCTCCAGATCGGCCTGACGCCGGTGACCGCCCAGGCAAGCGCCGACAGGCCGACCGAGGTCATGGTCTGCAGCAAGGTGAAGGTGTTGGCGCGGATGTGAAGCTTCGTCATCGACGGATTCAAATAAATGCCGCGACGAGCGACGCCGCAGCGAACAGGCAAAAGGCGGTACGCTGCTTCATCAGCAGCCGGCGCGCGCCCGCTATACGCTCATCGAGTGAGCGGGTCGCGGCAGGGATGGGCTTCAGGCGCATGCGCGCCAGCACATCGTCGACCGCGCCAGCGCCCGCTGCCTCGCTGTCATGGCTCGCCATCAGCCGGAACAGCAGGGCGTCGAACAGAATTAGTGTCGAGAAGGCGAGGATGGCCAGGGCACTGGCGGCAGCCACGAACCAGGCCCCCGCTGACAGTGGCGTCGCCCGTGGCCCGGCCGTCAGCCCGATGACAGGAGTCGCCAGCACGCAAGCCGCGATCACCAGCAGTGGCCATACCGCCTGCACCATCAGCCCGGCGGCGAACGTCGCAGCCCTATCCCGAAAGGCCTGATTTTTCATGCCGGCTCGTCCAACCCGATAAGAAGATGCACCGGCCGGCCCGATGCGGCCAGTTTTTTTCGTGCCTGGGTCGGCGTGTGCGAACGGCCCGTGGCGACCAGCCATGCGGCGACGGCGCCGGCACTGCGCTGGAAGCCGAGCGCGCAGCAGACCAGCACCGTGCCCTGGCGGCGCGCATCCTCGATCGCCGCCACGGCCTCTGCGAGCCTGTCGCGCGACGGCGGCAGAAGGTCGAGCATGGGAAGGCTGATCCAGCGGCAGGTGGTGCCGCGCGGCCTTTCCAATTCGCCGGCAAGGTCGATCACCGTGCCGAAGGCGTCAGTCTCGGCCGCTGTCGGAAAGCGGCCGAGCGAGACACCGTCGGCCACCGCGATCTCAGGCGCAAGCTTGCGGGTCCATGCCCATAGGTTGATCCTGGCGCCGAGCCGGTAGGGCCAAAGCAGGATGCGGCTCGCCAGCGAAACGCTGCCGTCGGCGACTTTCTGGAACACCTTGGCGCCGGCCCCGGCATAGGCGAAGGCGACGATGGCCAGCGCCAGCGCCGGCCATAGCAGGACGAGCCACAGCGCCGAGACGTAGGCTCCGGCGGCGGCGCCGGCCAGCGCCAGCGCCGCGCCAAGCGCATAGAACCGCGTCAGCCGCCTGGCCTTCGCATCGGCGGTCAACCGAAAGCCGGCGAACGGCAATTCGCCCTTGGCCGGAAACAGCCAGAGCGCAAAGAAACCGAGCAGCGCGCCGGTCGGGATGTCGATGAAGTGATGCTGCCAGGTCGTCAGCACCGAGGCGCCGATCAGGAAACACCAGCTGTGCCAGGCCATCTGGGTGATGCCGCCCAGTTTGAGACGCCCCAGCTTTTGACGCCAATGATCCCAAATGATGACCAGCAGCGCGATGTGCAGCGACGGCGCCTGGTTGAACGGTTTGTCGAAGCCGCCAAGCACCGCGAACAGGAAGCCCGGCAGGCCTGATGTTTGCGGCCGCGCGAAGGTCGCGGTCAACGGGAACGCGATAAAGCAGGTGACAGCGACGATCTGCGCGGTGAGGTAGCGGCCGGCGAGCCGGTCGACGCCGCTCTTGGTATCGTTGAGCAGCAGCGACAGGCCGTAGAACAGGTTGATCGACCAGTAAGGCACGATCGTCCATGCCATGAACGGTATAAAATGTTCCCAGTCGAAGACGATGCCGCCGACATGATCGCGCCGCGATGCCAGCCAGTTGGCGAAGCCGTAGGTGGAATAGAAGAACGGCGCCAGAAAGGCGAGCCACAGCGCTGCCCGCAGCACGACGCCGGCATAAGGCTCGCGCACCGGGACGGACAGGGCAGGGTCTGCGGCAGGCACGGCCATCCTCAGGCGCGCCGTGCGACCGAGACGGTGAAGATGCCCCACTGGTCGATGCGCTGATCGATCTTGTCGAAGCCGGCGGCAGCCACCAGTTGGTCCATCTCGCCTTGCGTGCGCCGGCGCATCACCCAGGCCTGGCCGCCGCGATGCGAGGTCAGGCTGCGCGCGATCATTTCGAGCTGCGGATGCCAGGGCTGGTTGGTGTAGATGAGGAGGGCGCCGGGCTGCATCGCCTTGGCCAGCCCACCGAGCGAACGGGCGATCATGGCATTGTCGGCGAACAATTCGTAAAGCCCGGAGACGATGGCGAGGTCGGGCGCCGGATCGAGCCTGGCAAGCATTCTGGCATCGAAGGCGTCGGCCCGATGGAAGGAAACCGTTCCCGGCAGCTTCCGGTCGGCGATCAGCTTCTGGCCGAGCGACACGTTGAGGTCGGAGAAATCCTGCAGCCGCACGCTGGCCGGCGGTTCAGCGCATGTGGCGACGGCGTCGAGCACGTAGCGGCCATGGCCGGCGGCGATATCGACGATATTGACCGGCCGGCCAGCCGCCTTGAGCGTGGCGACGGCGTTGCCGATCAGCTCTTCCAAATGGAGTTTGCGCTGGCGGATGCCGCGCCAGCCGATGGCGTCGAGGAAGGTGCGATCGATCATGCGGCCAAGCGGCGTGTGACCCCGCGCGACGTTCTCGTAGACATAATCGAGCGTCGAGCCGGAATCGAAGCCGGTGACGATCCCGGTCTTCATGCCCGACGACAGCCAGGCGCCCATGCGGATCGAGGTACGGCTCATTGCCCAGTAAAGGCCCCTGGGCGACAGCAGCGGCAGCGGCGAGGCCAGCTGGTCGGCCTCGTCGCGGGTGTAGCCGGCGCGGTCGGCGCCGGTGAGGTCGACCGGCTTTTCCGGCGCCGCGAACTGTCTTTCGAGGAAAGGCCGGATCAGGTCGAGCGCCTGGTGGCGGTCGCGCTCGCCCAGTGTGTCGTGGAAGAAGCCGGGCAGCACATGCCGTTCCTTGGCCGGGCTCGCCAGGTTGACGAAGAACTGGTGCTGCGGCCCGTGCCGCACCACCCAGTCGGCTCCGGAGATCAAAAGCTGCGTCGGCACGGCGATGGCGCGGGCATCGGCGACGATGCGGGCGGCGTGATCGTAGAGCTCGACCAGGATGTTGGAAGCGATAGGCCGGGTGATCAGCGGGTCGGCCTCGAAGGAAGCGATGCGCTCCGGGTCATGCGTCAGGAACTTCGCCTTGACGTAGGAATTGACGAAGAAGCGGCCCTTGAGCTTCTGCCACAGCGCAATGCCTTCCTTGGCGAAGGGCACGTAGAGCTTGACCGAAAAGGCGGGCGAGGCCACCACCAGCGCGCGGATATCGGGCGCATAGTCATGCACCCAGGCGGCGGCGAGGACCGCGCCGAAGGACTGCGCGATCAGGGCGATATCGCTGTGGCCAAACCCGTCCCTGGCGATCTCGCGCACGAAACAGTCGATGTCACGCACCAGGGCCGCAAAGGACGGGGCATAGCCGCGTTCGCCGGCCGAGCGGCCATTGCCACGCGCATCCCAGGCGTAGAAGGCATGGCCAGGCATGGCCAGTTCATCGACCAGATGCGCCATGCGGCCGCCATGCTCGTGGCCGCGATGGAACAGGAGGATCGCGCCCTTGGCGGGTTCGCCGATGGCCGGCCAATAGCGGTAGAAGATCTCGGTGCCGTCATGGCTCCTGAAGGTCCGCTCCTCGGCCACGCGCTCGAGTCCCGCCGGCGCGGCGGTGATGTTGTGTTGGTGAAGCATGGCGGTTCCCCCGAGGCTGCTCATCAGCCGCCGCTCCCCCTAAGGCCGCTGCGTATCCGGTTGATGGCGGTCGCCAGCGACAGTGTAGCCATGGTCGGAAACACAAACGGCGCGATCGCCTCGGCCCACAGGCCGCAGGCGATCAGGAAGCCGATGACGCCGAGCGCCAGCGCCCGGTCGCTCTTGCCGAAAGGCCCGGCATAATTGCGCCCGGACCCGGCAGCCACGCCGAGCACGCCGGCATATTCCGCTATGATCGCCGTGATGGCGAAAGCGACGACGCCCCAGGCAGGGAAGACAGCGGCGAAAGCCAGGATCAAAGCCAGGTCCGAGACGATGTCGCAGAGTTCGTTGAGGTACATGCCGAGCTTCGAGGCCTGGCCGTGTTCCCGCGCGAGCATCCCGTCGATGGCGTTGAGCGCCATGCGGACGAACAGCACCACTGGCATCAAGAGGAATACCGGGGAATGGCCGGCAAACCTTGCAACGACAAGGCCCGTGGCGACCGAAAGAGCGGCGGCAAGAAGGGTGATCTGGTTGGCGGTGACGCCGGCCCGTGCCAGCCGGTCGGCAAGCGGCCGCAGCTTGGCCTGGAAGGCCGGTTTCAGCGCATAAAGCGTCGGCATATGCGAGCCCCCCGGCCACAGCGCAAGAAGCGCGCGGGCGAGGATGGCCAATTGGCGGGCAAGACGCAAGAGCCGTGCGAGCGGTTGTGCATGGTTGCGAACAGGCATCGCCATGGGCGTTATTGCCGTTTGCGCGAAAACGGCAATAACTCCTGCTTCAGGTTATGCGGATGGCTGCCGCAAAGCTGGAAAGTCGCCCCGGATCATTGCCGAGAAGCCCCAACGAAAACCCCGGCGGAGACCACCGGGGTTTTCAGCAATTGTTACCACCGGTACCAGACCCAGACACGCTCGCGATAGCACCGGGTGCGCCGCCGGCCGTGCCGCCAATAGCGACGGCAGACCCGTCTCCAGACGCGCCGCCTGCGCCGCCTGTTATGTCTGCGCCAGTGGCCATGCCGATGGCGGACCGGCTCCAACTCCGCCTGAGTGTCGCCGTCCTCGAAGACTTCCTTATCCTGTGCCTCGAGTTCATCGAGGATGCCGCTTCTGGCGGCTGGGACGCCGGCCACCGCGTTGACGGGCCGAACCGCGCTCGCGAGCGCCGCCGCCCCTGCAATGCCAAACATTCCTGTCAGAAATAGTCGCCGATCCATAGAAACCCTCCAATCACCTTTGAGCGAGACAAGGTCTACATCTGGAGAATAGCGCGATGGATACAAAAACCAAGGGGTGGCAGCAGAAGTGGTAAACACCTCATGTGTCGAGCCGGTATTATCGGAATGGCTTGGGAGCGCTGCAGACTCGCTCAAACCCGATCCTAAGAGCTTATTCAATCGTGATGCGCCGCCATCGGCCAGATTGGCACAGACCCGCGTCAGGCTTTACCGACAATGCCGCCCCAGTCCTCCGGTGCGATATCGACGATCGATTGCGAGAAGGTCCAGCCGTGGCCGCCAGGGTCGCGACAGGAATACTGGCGTTCGCCATACGGGTAGCTGGTTGGCTCGCTCAGGATCACCGCGCCATGCAGCACTGCGCGCCGGTGATGGGCATCCACATCCTCGACGCGGACCATGACGGCGAACCGCCGGGGCCTGTCCTGTTCGGCGTCTTCCCGGACCATCGATTTGTCCGCCTTCAGTTCGGTCACGACGACAGCCCCTTCACCGAAGCCGAGTTGGGCGCGGTGGTTGGCTATCCGCAGGCGCAATTCGAAACCAAAAGCCTGGCAAAGCCAAAGGCTGGCTTTGCCAACGTCAGGATAGGAAAGGACCGGTATGACCGTTGAGGCCGGCATGGAGCGGTTGCCAAGCATGTCCTTGCCTCGTTCCAGTGACGCGAGATGATGGGCGCTCGGTTGCCGACCCAGCGCCCCGTCAACTCAACTATAGGGCGACCAGCACTGCCGGCGAGGGCCGGAATAGGGCTGGTAGCTGTTGTTCCATGCGCGGTACGAGACATAGCGGTCGTAGCACCAGCGGACATGGGCGGCGGCCAGCCGGGCCGCGGGGCGCGGTGGCGGAACGACGGTCGCGACCGCGACGCCTGTGGCAAAGGCGGCGGCGGGGAACCAATAGCCATTGTAGTAGCGATAGCCGGGCCGCAAGCGTACATAGCCTCGGTAGCCATTGTAGTAATAGGCGCCACCGACGACGTAGAAGCCGCGCCGGTGGCGGATGGGCTCAGGCGCGGTTGCAGCCGATGTCAAGCCGGGAGCGGGCATGATCGGCAAGGCGGCGGCCGGCGAAGCAAGCACCGAAGCGCCGAGCATCAATGCGCAGAACGCTGTGATTGTCTGTTTCATCGTGTTGTCCTCTTGATGTCGAAGGGGTGCCGGTCAGCGACGCTTGAGCGCCCGCAATTCGGAGATGGAGAGCGCGCGGTCGCCGTTCTTGTCCGCCCGCAGCAACCGGTCGGGAATGAAGCCCGCAAACTCGTCGCGCGAAATTCTTCCGTCGCCGTCGCGATCCATGCGGCGGGCCTGTGTCTTGAAGTCCGCGACCTGCGCGCTGCGGAAATCGCGTCTTGATTTCACCTGCTCCAGGGCGTCGCGCACCTCGCCCGGATCGAGCAGGCCGTTGTGATTGGCATCCATCCGGTCGAACATCTGCGCCCGCGCAGCCTGGATCTCACCGAATTCGAGGATCCGGTCTCCGTTGGTGTCGATGCGCTGGAAGAATTGCCTTGCTCCGGACCCGTCCGCCGCCAAGGCGCCATTTGCGCCAAGCAGCAGGCCTGCGCAGGCCATGGCGATCTTTTTCATGCTTGTCTCCAGTCTCGGTCGGGCGGCCCGCCATGGGCGCCCTTGCAGGACCTTCTACGCAGCACCTTGCCTGCCCCTACGCAGCCATGTGGCATTTTTTTCGCGGGTGAAACGTCATCGCGGACAGCGGACTGGCATGGCGCCGTAGCGCGCTCTTGGTCGCCACACTGGAAAGGAAGCGCAAAGCGCCCTGAGTGGCGCTAACCGCGACTATCGCTCTTGCTAAGGAACAGTATAGCTGATTGCTGCATAGTACTTCATGGAATAACTCGCCACCAAGGCAGCTTTATCATTTCCATTTATAATCTGTCTGGCGTTTTCCCACCTGGTGACCTTATCATAAAAATATTGTTCGAGTTTACGCCCTGTAAATATTCCTTCAATCATGCCCTTGAATAAGATCGATGAGGCGACAACCGGTTTCAGTGCATCGTCAGGCTTGTCAACCAAACCAAACTTTTCGTAGTTTGCCCGACCTGTAATTTGCGCGAAGCCCCGCCCGCAAAATTTGACGCCATCCCCATCAAAAACGTTGCCAAGCCGGGCGGCAACCTGTGGTCTGTCGCCCTTTCTGTCATACATCCGAAAAAAGTAACCATTACGGCCCACTTCACGAACAGGCCGCATTGCCCGGCCAGTTTCGTGATGAACTGTGCCGAGTACATACGCTAGCCACCGATCGTCTAAATCGTGATACTTCGCGTTCCATTCAGCCAACAGCGAACGAAGGCCCTCAATTTGCTTCGACGAGATTTTCCCATCGAATAAGTGAAGTCGCGAAAAATCAAAGAAGAATTTCTCGTTAAGTAAACCAGCCAATGAGTTTCTCCCCTTCCAAAGTAACACCAGATGTCACGCTAGCAGTGTGGGGCGACGAGTCAATTGATGAATCGCCTTCATCAGGGATGATCGCGCAGTGATCGCGTTGTTTTGATGTCAGTGACGAGAGATCATTCTGTCGATTTGGAATGCGTGGGTACATTCGGCAATGCATGACGAGTGATGCATCCTCAAGTTCATTCCAAGCTCTGGTTATGCTCCCGCATTTGCGATCGCCGCGTAGCGCAGACAAGGGAAAACCAAGAACAGCCGCGCTATGCAATTTCCTGGGCGATCATCACTACTGTTACCGTAACTTCTCAAGGTCGCTCTTTGCCATAAACAGATCTATGTCGCCGATTCCGGGATCGGATTGGCCACCGATCATTATTCTTTCGCTCCTGCCAACCAGCCCAGCTATTCGGATTATCTGATCCTTTCTCGCGGCTTCATCCAAATTTGCCAAGGTTGAGCGTGCATCTGCGAGCGTTAGCAAGGCTCGCGGTAATTGTGGTGAGGCATCCGCAAATTGGGAAATCTTCAGCTCCAGGATATCCAGTCTGCTGGAGGCTTTGGACCGGTCGTCGCTCTCATAGAGTTTCAGTTCGGCAATTTTCACCTCGTTTTGAAGATCGAGCACCTCTGGAAGCTTTCCCTCGGAAATGGCTGCTCTAATCACTTCGCCACGTTTGTCGAGTATTTCCTGAGCCAGTGCCCCGACCCCCTCCAAGCTGGTCGCACTCGCCGCAACGGATTCAAGTCGCTTTTCTTGACGACCAAGGTCAACGTCCAAGAGAGCAAGATGGAAGAGGCGTTTTGTAATTTCGGCCGTGCGCAAAGTAATCTCATCGCTCGATCCCACGCCGCTCAGAGTGTCGTTGTGCTGCTCCAGAGGGTTCCAGTCCTGGCTATGATCGGGCTTGCTTGAAAACTCCGTTTTCATTGTCCCAAACCTTGAATTCCAAGTGGCGAATCGCAACTGATCAAGCGCGTCCCAGATCCTGGGACTCTCTGCGCCGAATATCTTTTCGAAATCCAAGATGATCCTCTCCAGAAGTGGCAAAGGATCCACCGCGTCGGCGCCACTGTCCCACGGGGCTGGTGCGACGAGCACACTAGCGGACAGGACATGCGCCGCGACCGTGAAGTCCAGGTCGGGATCCGCCGCAGCATGCTCCACAATGTCCAGCGCGCCGCCCGCTATCTGGTTTGCCAACTTCCTATCCTCCTCGCTTTTGAGGACGCTCAAATCCGCTAACGCTTCGGCGATTGCCATGCGCGATTTATGATCGGCGTTTTCGGCCTTTAGAACAGACAAGACGTCATCCGGCAACGTGGTGGATGCGAGGTTAGCATGCGCCAATACCGCATCGACTGCCTCTGCCATAATAGTCATGTCGCTGCCTGTCATGGCGATCTTGAGCTTGGCATAGTCGCAGAGCGCCTTGGAAACTTCACTCGGAGGGTCGCCCGTTGCCTCAAAGCTCTGAAGTGTGGTGCAGACATTGTTATAAGCTGCCACCGCAGCGTCGCTCTTTTCGCTGATCTCCAGCGCCACGCCGCGTTCGAAGATGAGCTGAATTGTATTTTCGGCATCCCTCGGAGCCTGCTTTTCCATGATGGCTATAGCCGCCACAACAGTATCTGCCAGTTCAGATGATGTTGACCATGCTTTCTCTTGTGCCATCCGGGTTTGGCGAACTTCATCGACAAGGCAATGGCCGAGATTGGCATCCGCTGTGCAGTTGAATTCGGTTCCAAGAGCGCGGGCGATGGTAACAAGAGCGAAACAACCCGCGAACAGGAAAGCCGCGCGCACGTTCGTCATAGTATGGCCCCCTCTGTCTAAGGCGAATTGTAATGAAAAACCCAGTAAACCCAATACTCCGGTGGTTTCTCAGGCTCCTCGTCATCTGTCTGTTTCGAAATCACCAAACTCGCCCTTGCATATGGCGTGAAACGCTTAATATCGAGGTTGGGAAGCTGATCGTCCTTTCCGATCCACTCCCTGATACCGGCGAAGGGCTCCGTGCAACGCTTTTTTATCTGGCTCGCTTGGTTGGCGAACACCGACAGCGCCTTGAACTCGTCCGGTCCATCATAGAAAGTGACCGTCGCGGCCGTATCTCCTGTAATGAATATCTCGGTCCTCATGGCGCCTCGGACCTTAAGTGACGATTCGACCACGGAAGACTCAAATCCGAAATTGTTGTTGTTGGCTGCAACAACGTCGCTAAAACGGTTGCGCGCCATCCCCGCGAGGCGAGCCATGTCGAGGAACGTGCCATCGAGTTCATCGTTGAACTCTACCAGATTGTCGCCACAACTAGGCGGCGGCCTTTTCGGACCCAAGAATTTGGCGCTCAACAGAGCCTGGTCCAGAAAGGGTAAGCTCCAAATGAAGATGTCGGAGCCCTCAGGCGCTGAAGGAAGCTTCATTTTGGCTTCGAGAATTTCGCTCTTTCCCCCTTTCACGAGGGCCCTCGAGGTGGTCGCGTCAGTGAACACGTAGTTCTCGATGTTCGTCTCCTGGCCCTTCGGGTAATGGCCTTCAAGAAAGGTAACCGAAACCATGATATCTCGGTAGGAGTTGTTCTTGGCGGATAGTCTGAAGGTCTGGGTGTTGTCTTCCTCCAAATCCCCGGGTTCGATCGAAAAGTAAATTTTCGCGAGCGCCTGGGTCTCCTCCCCGACCACTCGTTCGCAAACCTCTCGCCCCCAGTCGTTCACAGGAAGATCGGCTTGAGCGCCCGCCTGAGCGAAAATGCGATCAGCGACCGCTCGAAATTTCTCATCCTGCTCGTCCACCAGTCGGTCACCAAAGGCACGCCAAAGGCCGAACTGCAGCGCAAGGACCCTTTGCCTTTTCGTCAAATGTTCCTGGCCCATGCCGCTTGCGGGAAGCAGTTCAACAAGCCCTGGCCATGTATCATGAAAAACTTCGAGGGAGCGCGATGCGGCGGCCAGGTGCTCTTTTTGCGAAAAGTCCGGTATTTTGAGCAACAGGTCGAGCACTATTGCGCGGGAAGCCTGAATGTCCGCTTCGCATTCCAACAAAGGCCTTTTGGCCATGTCTTCGAACTCTTCCTTAAGTCGGTTGGCTTGCTCAAGGTGTCGGAGTTCGTGCAACATCACAAAGGTAACCGCGGACCGTCGCGTGTCGTCGTTTCGCGCGTGGATTTGAGCGATGAACTCGCGCCCAACAGAAACGATGCCATCAACACCGCCCGTCGCTATGATCGACTTACCGTCGGTCTCGACAAAACGTGGGGATCCGATGCCCCAGGCTTTTGCGATCCGCAAGGCATTCTGCTCGGCCTCATCCATCAACTGGTCACCGGCAAGGGCCGTGCGGGTCGTGCAAATCAGGATCACCAAAAAAAGGGTGGCCTTCAGGCGGCTCATGTTCCCGCCTTCTCGGTTTCCGGAGCGTTTGGTTGCTTGCTCCCGTTCGACAGGCCCACGCCGATGCAGATAATCAGGGTGGCTAAAACAAACCAGGTCAGAACATAGACGAATCCCAACATCAGAAACCGGAACAGCAGTTCCGAAAATGCAAACATCTGCGTTGTATCGCCGGCGAAATCGAGCACCAGGTCGCAAGAGAAAGCCCTCTTCTGTTGCTCCAGAAATTCCGTGAGGGCAGGCGTAAACGTTTCGCCAACGATGAGCCGTCGATCTCGTGCATAGGGACAGGTCCAGTTCGCCTCAAGATAAAGATAGGCAAAGTATAGGGCGACTCCCAAAACGAACAACACGACGCCGCCCTTGACCAGGTTCGCAGTGGAGATTTTCTTCGAACCGGACATCGCCAGAATGATAAGTCCAAACAGAATGGCGACGAGCGATTGAGCGGCGGCGGCGACGTTCTGACCTAAGCTATAGGTGGAAGATAACTCTACCGAATAGGTAAGAAACGCACCTATGCCCGCGAACATCCAGGCCGTCGTCAGCATGATCGGCTGCCAGGCCTTCTTAATTATGCTGGGTGTCAACATGTGCGCCTACTGCTGAGATATCGATCCGAACCTCTTCGCTATCGGTCCCCTGGAAGCCGACGGCAACAATCTTGGTCATGACTGCATCTTCACCTCTGTAGAGGCGCAAGATGTAGTTGCCGGGAGGCAATTGGCGCGAGGCGGTGTTCGTCTCTGACCCGAACGGAAACTTCGCGTATTTTTTGTCCGCGTCACTGACCGGGTTGAAGACTACGCCGTAACCGGGCGCGGCCGTATCCTTTTCGTAGGTGGAGACGCTCACCAGGACGAGCAAGCTCCTGGAAAACGGAAAAAAGCCTGCAGACTTAACAAAAAACTGTGTCTTTGCCTCTATGTCCGTTTCAACCTGTTGGATAAGAGCAGAATTTAAAGGTCTTGATTCAAGAATATCCTCATAAACATTGAATCCTGCGCTGTATTCCAGAGGCAAACCCACGCTGATTTTGTTGAGACGGACTTCCAGTCCGGCAAGTTTTATTCGGAGGCGCTTGAGGTCACCGAGGTATTGCTCATGCGAGAGTTCAGCACTATCAATCGCTTGGTCCAGCTTGTGGAACACTTTTGCAAGAGATTGTGAGCCCTGATCCGCAGCCCGCGCGGCCTGCCAGCTCAGAATTATCATGACCAGAAGCGAAGGCGCCCATTTGCGCATCGCATGACCCCGTAATCAGGAAGCTAAGAAAAATTTCTTGGCTGTAGCGTTCACATGTAAGTATCCTATGCAATCCTCGAAGTAAACTAAAGTTCAGGGCACCCACTGTATCGAAATCATCGCTTTTTGCCAAAATTGATGGATAGTTGCGTTATCCCGGTGGTGGGGCGTCTAGACTCGGTGCGGCGCACTGCCGGCAAGATGTCGAATGCCGTTGGTCGTCATCCAGCGGGCGCGAGCCAGATGCGTTGCCCAGGCCCGGAATGCCCTCTCGGGTTCCCGGATCGGGTCGATGTGCAGAACGGCCTGGGCAACCTCACGCCAGTCTGCTCCGTCGGCTGAAGCATCGAGCAGCCGAATATAGGTCAGCATGCAGTCTTCGTCATACACGGTCGGCGCCGACGACATCGGCGCCACGTCCGCTATGTGAGTCTGCTTTGACATTGCGACCTGCCAACGGTGACCAAGGCGGCATCATGACACGCGGTAGTGTAGACAGCGCCCTGTGTTCGAAGGACGCCGACTAACCGGAATTGTAGTTTAGTGGAACCTAATCTTAACGATGCGATTACCATGCATGGGTAAACATGAGGTCCGGAGCGTTGCTGAACACTGGCTGACGGCAGATCAGCTGGCAGAGGATCCAATGATTGCCGTCAAGGACCGGATACTGGAAGCAGCCGAGAACGATACGATTTCTTTTGTCGTTGCCAGGGTTGAGCAACCAGACGCCGACCTCGTCAAAGCAGCCGACCCCGTTGAGGAAGCCGATATCGTAGAGAAAGTTGAGCCTCAACAGATCAGGCTCGCAATGAGCTTTTTCCATGATCTGGAAGTGTCGATCCTTGTTCTTTACGCTGTCTACGCGATCGCAGTGGCGGGTGTGGCCGCATTCCTGTTGCTGCAATGGGGGCATGCCCTCTAGGCAACACGGATAAGCCACTCGTCCAGCGGCTGATACCCTCGATAAGCCACGGAAATTGACAATCCAGGCTGAAGCTCGTCATCCCCGGGGATGACCGAACTCCGCCACCTCGGGGAATGACGGAAGTCCGACACCCCGGGGGATGACGAGCCCCGTTGCCTGGGCGCCCGGGCGCCACGGTAGCTACGTCTGCAACTGATGCTCCAGTAGATGCTCAATACGCGGCCGTCGCCGCTTCGTGCATCGGCAAATAAATGAAGGCCCGCGCTCTGGCGAGGGCGCGGGCCGATCGGGTTGCAGCCCGATCCGCAGGGGAATCCGAAGATTCCGCTGCTCAGGGATAATTATTAGATACGACTAATGTTCCTGCATCGGCCGAACGAATGATGTGACTGCCCTCGAGCACGAGCACGCTGGCAAACTAACTTTTCGCGCGACTTGGTACGCCCGACAAGAATGGCGTTCGTGTTTGCGAGGGAGGGGCTCGCTTTCGGGGGGAAGGCCATGCACAGGAAGCAACGTGTCATCTTCATGGTGGCGGTCTTTGCGTCTGTTCTGGGCTTTGCGCTGTTGTTGGTGATCCTGCAAATACTCAGCTCGTTCGATTAGACCTCAGCCACTGGAAATCCTTGCGGAACCGGTGTTGGACTATCAGCACACGAGACCGCCTTGCGTGAGAATTTTTCGCCGGCGAGCGTAGGGGCGAAGTCCTTCCTGCGTATCGGTCAGCAGTTGCCAACGACAAGGCGACCGATGACAGCGAAAGGACCACCATCATGAAACGTCCAGCACTTGTTGCGGCCCTGCTTCTGGGGCTTGCACCGCTTTGCGCTGCGCAGGCCCAGGACATACCGGGCAAAGACGCAGGCAAGCACATCCTGCAACGCGTCGACACCAATGGCGACGGCGCCGTTTCGAAGGACGAGATGATTGCCGCCCGCGAGCACGCCTTCAAGAAGCTCGATCGCAATGGCGACGGCGTCATCGACGAGACGGAAATCGAAGGCGCGCGCGATGCCATCATGGATCGCGCCGATGCCGCGCAGGCTATGCTCGGCACGCGCTGGCGGCGCATGGATACGAATGGCGACGGCAAGGTCTCGGAGGACGAGTTCCGCAGCCGCACGCCGCTGTTCGACCTCGCCGACCGCAATGGCGACGGCAAGCTTTCAGCGGACGAGATCGCGGCCATCCGCAAGCTCTTCGCCGATCGCGCCGGCTGACGATCCCCATCACCACCTTTGTTCGACAAGGCTCTGCCTTTCCGGCGAAATGCCTTGGTCTTTTCCAAGCAAAATCAAGGAGTATGACATGCTTTCTTCAGCGAAGATTCACCTGTTCTGCCTTGGCGCGATACTTGTAGCGTCGACGGCCATGCCGGCTGCGGCCGAGGAATGGAAACGGCCGACCGCGCATGGCGGCGAGATCAGCCGCAGCGTCACCGGCGATGGCGGCGTCTATACCGGCTCGACCACGCGCACCGGCCCCAATGGCGGTACCTATACCTCGACATCCAAATGCGTGGCAGGCGTTGTTGACCGCTGCTCCAGAAGCTATTCTGGCACTGGGCCGGACGGGCAGTCCTTCTCCGGGAAGCGGGTGTCGGCGCGTGGGCCGTTCCATGGCCGCTCGGCCGGCAGCTTCACCGGGCCGAACGGCAAGACGGTCTACGGATTCCGCCGCTGGCGCCGTTGACGTTCAGGAGCTTCGCCAGTTGGTGCCCGTCGCAGTGCAGCATGAGAAGGCCCGCGAGGACGACGAATTGCTGGCGCGTGTGGCGGCGGGCAACCAAGGCGCGCTGTCCGAACTCATCGCTCGCCACGGCCGGGGCCTGCGGGTGTTTGCCGCCCGCTATCTCGGCAATGAAGGCGATGCCGAGGATTTGGTGCAGGAGGTGTTCGTGACCGTCTGGAAGCAGGCCGCGCGGTTCGATCCCGCCCGGGGGCGTGCCTCGACCTGGCTCTACAGGATCACCGCCAATCGCTGCATAGACCAGCGCCGGCGACGGGCGCTGCGCAGCTTCATTTGGCTCGACGACGTCAGGGACGAGGTGCCCTCGCCGGAAGCCGATGCCGAAGCGACGACCGCGGCGCGGCAGGAGTTGGCGATCGTGCGCGACGGCCTGTCGCGCCTGCCGGAACGGCAGCGCATGGCCGTGCTGCTCAGGGCCGTCGGCGACCTCGACATCGCGGCAATCGCCGAGGTTATGGGCGGCAGCGCCGGATCGGCCGAGCAATTGCTTGTGCGCGGGCGGCGGGCGCTGCGGGATCATCTGGCAATGGCGGCCGCGGGCCGTGAAAGGAAGTCCTCATGACGCGGGACGAGTTCGAACGAAACAAACGCCGCTTCGGCGACACGGTCGAGACATGGCCGGCGCCTTTTCGGCAGCAGGCGATGGCCCTCATGGCGGACGGGGCGGGGCTCGACGACGATCCCGACACCGCGCTCGACCGTCTCGTGCTCGAAGCGTCGCTGGTCGAGGGCGACGACCAGGCGCTGGCGCGCAAGGTGCTGGCCCGCATCGACAGCGACAGGACACGGTCACCCTTCCTGCCGCGCTTCTTCCTGGCGCCGGCGGGGCTGGCTGCTTGTGCGGCCGCTGCGCTCCTGGCGGTGACCGTGGTGGGCTACCAGGTGGCGCGCCAGCAGGACGACCTGCAGGATTCGGAGCTTCTGGCGCTGGCCTCCGGCGCGCGTCTGACCGACGACGGTGGGCCTGGCATCGTGGACGAGCCAGGCATCGGAGCCGATCCGACAGAGGAGGATTCGCTTTGACGAAACGTTCCTGGATCTGGACGGCAACGCTGGTGCTGCTCGGCCTGTCGCTCGCCGTCAACTTCTTCCTGATCGGCTATGCGGCGCATGGGCTGCGGCAGGGAGGGGCGGCGCGCATGCTGATATCCGAGATCGCGGGCAACTATTCGCCAGCGGTCAGGAAGGAGTTCCGCGGCATCCTGCGCGACAACCGGGCGCGCACCTTTCAGGCGATGCGCGAACTGCGCACCGCGCGCGCCAATCTGGCGGCGGCGCAGAAGGCGACGCCCTTCGACGAAGCCGCAATGAAGGATGCGATGACGGCGGTGCGCACCGCCACGACCAGCCTTCAGGCGACGATGCAGGACTACCTCCTCACCGCGCTGAAGAACGTCAGGTCAAAGACTGGCGAGGGAGGCTGACGCCCTATTGGCGGCACAATCAGTTCAGGCACGTGGCAGAATCCTGCGCATGATGAATGACGAATGGCCTTCCGCGCCGTGCGACGCGGCCTTGCGCTCAACCACCTCGAAGCCGTGCTTGCGATAGAAGGCGATTGCCCGGTCGTTGCCCTCGATTACTTCCAGCGCGATGCTCGGAATACCCGCATGCGCGGCAAGGACGGCGTGCAGCATGTCGGCGGCCAGCCCGGTGCCGAATTCGCGTTTGTCGATATGGAGCCGGTCGAGCATCACGTCGCCGGTTGCATCCATCTTAGCCATGGCGTAGCCGGCAATCGAGCCGTCCGTCCGTTCCGCCACGAACGACATCTTGTTGTCGTCCGCCAGTTCCGCCGCCAGCCGCTCCGGCGCGTGCTTGTCATCCGACAGCCGTGTCGTGGTCTCGGCGCCCAGGATCGGCGAATACGTCCGACGCCAGGACTCGCCCAGCAGCCGCGACACCGCCGGTACGTCCTGTTCGGTCATGGCTCTGATCTGGGTCATTGCCAACTCACCGTCTTACCCGCGACTTCAGCCAGCGGTCGAAAGCCACGGCCAGAATAAGGATGAGGCCGATGACGATGCTTTGCGTGTAGGACGAGACATTGTTGAACTGCAGCCCGTTCTGCAGCACGCCGATCAATGCCGCTCCAACCACCGTGCCACCGACGCTGCCGATGCCGCCGAACAGCGAGGTGCCGCCGATGACGACCGCCGAAATCACCGTCAACTCGTAGCCGATGCCGGCGACGGCTTCCGAGGAATTCAGCCTCGCCGACAAGACAAAAGCGGCAAGGCCGGCGAAGAAACCGACGATGACATAGACCGAGATCAGGATGCGGTCGACGCGCAGGCCGGACAGGCGCGCCGCTTCGGCATTGCCGCCGACGGCGTAGACCGCGCGGCCATAGCGCGTGTAGCGCAGCACGATGTGGCACAGGATCGCGGCAATCGCGAAGATGATCGCCGGCACCGGCACCGGGCCGATCAGGCCAGTACCGAACCAGCGCATCGAGGCATCGAAGCCGGAGATCGGGCCGCCATTGGAGATGGTCAGCGTCAGGCCGCGAAACACGGTGAGGCCGCCGAGCGTGACGACGAAGGGCGGCACTTTCAGCCTGGTGATGGCAAAGCCCTGGACACCACCGGCCATGGCGCCGACGACGACGGCGGCGAGCAGTGCGGCGAACCAGCCATAGCCCTGCGTTCCCGACGTCGACAGCGACAGCGTGTTGGCGGTGCCTCCCTTGGCCACCACCGCCGCGACCATGCCGCAGAAGGCCAAGAGCGAACCGACCGACAGGTCGATGCCGGCGGTGAGGATGACGAAGGTCATGCCGAGCGCGATCAGCCCGGTGATCGAGATCTGCCGCATGATGTTAAAGATGTTGACGGGGTCGATGAAGCTCGGCTTCAGCACGGTGAAGACGACGATCAGCACCGCCAGGAACATCAACGGGCCGAAGCTCATCAGCAGGCGCGCAAGATTAATGCCGCCGCGCTGGGCTTGTTCAGTCGTGCTGCTCATGGGGTTGCTTCCTGCTTCCGGTCGAGCGCCATCAGTTCCATCAGTTTTTCCTCTGTCGCTTCGATGCCCGGCATCTCGCCGGTGATGCGGCCGCGCCGCATGGTGACGATCCTGTCCGACACCGCAAGAACCTCGGGTAATTCCGACGAGATCATCATGATGGCGATGCCGCGCGCGGCGAGTTGCACCAGGATCTGGTGCACCTCGGCCTTGGCGCCGACATCGACGCCGCGCGTCGGTTCATCGACGATCAGCACCTTGGGGTCGCGCGCCAGCCAGCGGGCAAGGATGACCTTCTGCTGGTTGCCGCCGGACAGGCCCTCGATCGCCTGCTCGGGCGAGGCCATGCGGATCGACAGCGTCTTTCTGTAGCCCGCCAGCGCCTCGCGCTCGCGCCGCTCGGCCATGAAGCCGGCGGCGTTGGAGTAGCGGCCAAGCGCGGCGATGGAGAAATTGTTGAGGATGCCGAGTGCTGCAAAGATCGCCTGATGCTTGCGGTCTTCCGGCACCAGGCCGATGCCGAGCGCGATGGCATCGGCCGGTGTTTCAGGCGCGATCGGTTTGCCATCGAGCGTGATGGTGCCGGCAGCGATGCGGTCGGCGCCGAAGATGGCGCGAGCCAACTCGGTGCGACCTGAGCCGACAAGACCGGCGACGCCGAGGATCTCACCCGCCTTGAGGTCGAGGTCGACGCCTTCGAGCACGATGGCATGCGGCGCCTGCGGATCGCGCACGGTCCTCAAACCGCGTACGGAGAGCCTGACGTCACCGGCGACATCGCGCTGCGTCGGTCTGGCATAGAGCTCGGAGGCGGCGCGGCCGACCATCTTCTCGATGATTTTGGGGAGCTTGATCGGCCCGCCCTCGCGGTCGAGATGGCCGGCGAGCCTGCCGTCGCGCAGCACCGTCATGCGGTCGCAGATGGCGGAGGCCTCTTCCAGCCGATGGGTGACGAACATGATGGCGACACCGTCCTTGCGCAGCCGGTCCATGATCGACATCAATTTCTGCACCTCGGTCTCGGTCAGCGCCGAGGTTGGCTCGTCCATGATGATGAGGCGGCTCTGCAGCGACAGCGCACGCGCGATCTCGACCAGCTGCTGCTCGGCGACCGAAAGCGCCGACACCGGCGTCGCCGGATCGAGGTCGAGGCCGACGCGGGCGATGATCGCGCGTGAAGCTTCCTCCATCCTGCGCCAACTGACCAGGCCGAGCGGCCCGAGCGGGGCGCGGCCGATGAAGATGTTCTCCGCCACGGTCAGCGTCGGGATCAGGCTCAGTTCCTGGTAGATGGTGACGATGCCGTGGCGCTTGGCATCCTGCGGATTGTGCGGGTTGAATTCGGCGCCGTCGAAGACGATGCGGCCGCTGGTGGGTGGCATGACGCCGGACAGGATTTTCAGCAGCGTCGACTTGCCGGCGCCATTCTCGCCGAGCAGGCCGAGGATCTCGCCGGGACGCACCTCAAGCGAAACGTCGCTCAGCGCCGTGACGCCGGCGAAATGCTTGGTGACGCCCTCGACGACGAGGAGGGCGGGCGATGGTGTTGCGGCTTCAGCGACGGACAAAAGTTGCTCCCTGATTGCGATCGGCCGCGGGACAGCGCCCCCCTCTGTCCTGCCGGACATCTCCCCCACA
>NZ_PZJX01000040.1 GCF_003034915.1 Mesorhizobium helmanticense
GTTTGCACCAACGTTGCCAGTTCCATCAGGCTTATAACCAACGTCTTCGAAGACGTTTCCGATGGCGATCAGTTTCGTAGTGTGCTTTGCGCTGATCAGATTTGCCAGGCCGCGCCGGAACGTGCAGCCGATCACTTCAAGCTTCTTGCATGGCTCGATCCAGCCGGAATTGTCCACCCAAGCCGTTTGCAAACCAGCGTCGTTTTCACTGACGCGCACCCCAACCAACTTTGCGCTTGAAAGGTTGCGCTTTGCGGTCATCGCCGCATGGTTTCGGTACAGGACGCCGCCGATGACTTCAATGAAGCCGCTGGAGGCGCCTGTGTTGTCCCAATTGGGGTAAATTCCCGAGTCTGGTTGACGCTCAATACGGGGGTTGATTAGGAGCCCATTGCGGCAGCCTACGGTGGAAAGGCCGCTGTCGCCGCCCACCGTAGGCACCGTGCCTACGATCGGATCATACCCACCAACACACACGAAATCATGCAGCTCAAATTGGTCCCAGTTGACGAGGGATAGCCCCGTGGCCGACGACGCGCCGACGGTGTAGGAGCCAAGGGAATTGTCGAGTTTCAGCCCATAAGCTTTAAGGCGAGCCGCCTCGGGAGAGGCCGTTCCAGAAGCGTTAGGCCTGAGGTCTAGTAGCGGCGCTGCTAGCCCTGTTGCAGCCTTTAGCGTGCCGCCTGCTTTGTTGAAGATATGCAAAATACCGGCCGCCACCGCGGCCATAGTAACTGAGGAGGAAAACTCATATTCCTCGTCGTGCGTGATCTGTATCTCGCCACCGCCCTTATCGAGCATGAGATAATCAATCATCTGTTTAAGGATGAGATGCGCGTTAGCGGTGCCGGGGAATAGTCCCCATGAGGCGGTCTTGATCGTCCGGGAAGTGATCGCAAAATGCTGGCCAACCGCGTCGGTGATATACGCGGCCCGCGCTGGCGCGGGATCGGCGCGCACATACAGATCATCGCCATCATCGCCGGCCGCAGTGTGCCCGAACGTTCGCACAACATTCGTTGTAGTCGGAACGGTCTCAGCCTCGACGTCGGCGACCGTATCATAGGCTGATGCCGCGCTCTCGAGGTGGGTGCCCCACTCTCTAATTTCGGCTTTATGAGGTTTGTACGGCCCCGAAGATGGGACGCCATCGATAACATAGTCGCGCCAAATTTCGGCCGCGGGTAGAACTGCCATGATTGCTCCAAGCAATAAAAAAAGGACCGCCTAAGCGGTCCTCGGTGAAATCCGGCGTGCCGGTCAGTTAGTGAAATTCAGCCGAAGCTGGCGCCGTCCGAAAACGAACTATTGTCTTCGAATTTGGCTGAAGCCGAAAAGGGATCGATCTTCTCGCCGATCACATCAGGCCATTCATGTAGCCTCGTAGTGGTGGCGCCGTTAGCGTTGATAACGGTCAGGTCGATATGGCCACCGATGCCATGGATAGCGGGCATGTGTGGCGCGGCGGGATTGAGACCAGGCTTGCCGCGCATCGTTTCGAACAGAGCCACACCGCATTTCCCCAAGCCTTCTTCAGCACTCGGCAAGGCGGCAATCTCTTCTGCGGTAAGTGCGTTGCCGCCGCCAAAATCCGGGCCGACGTCATGCAAGATGAAAGGTTCAAATTGCGGATAAACGTCGGCGGTACTGAAGAACGCCAGGAACGGCCCGCGAGTCTCCGAAAGGCCGGCAAGCAGCACCTCGCAAGGTGCCGACGACACCACCCCTTTTTTTGCCTGCTCCAGCAGCGTGTGCGTGCGTTCAATAACGGCGTCGACCGAGTCTTCCGACATCGCCAGAATCGTCTCGGCATAGGCCTCAAATGCCATTGAGCCGCGGCCAGTGACAGCCAACGGAAGGCCTGGCGAGCGCCAGACCTTCTCGCGAATATCGATTAGCGTGCCGTCCGGTAAGTACACCGCACCGTCGCTGAGAAGTTCGACGCTATCGTTATAGGTCATTGCATAGAACGCGCTCACGCCGCCCTCCTCAAATCTAGATTGTTGTCATTGGCTGCGCACAGCCCAAACGGGCCGACAGTGCCAAGCAAGGCACTGCCTCCGCCAGGCGTGCCGCCTATGCCGTCGAACAAAGCGTTTAGGCCGATGTCCGCCAACTTCTCGGCGACCTTCTCAATTGCCCCTGCGAGCGCCTCCGTGGCGCTTTTGCCTGCCCTCAGGTCGGAGATAAATCCACCAAGTACGTCCTTGCCGAAGTCGGAGGATTCCTGGAGCCTCTGAGACAGTTGCTCTTGGCTAGCCTTTAGCTGGTCACCCGCTGTTGAAGCCTTGGCGTAGTTGCTAGCCAGAGCGTCGATCTTTGCCGACAACTCCGGTGTAATTGCTACGCCAGCCGCAGCTGCTTCGTTCAGCAGTTGCTGCTTTATCGACGCCTTTTCGACTGCAAAGCCGTAGTCATCGATCGCTGGATTGAGTTGCGATTGAGCGGCAAATTCCGCGTTGAGCAGATCGATACGCTGCTGAATATCCTGCACGGAGCCAGCGAAGACGCCTTCTGGCGTCATTTTCTGCCTTGACCTGCCAGAGCCGCCACCGCTAGCCCGATTTTTAGCATACGAAATGGCATCGTTGACCGTGGCGCCGCCGCCCAAGATGGTCGGATTGGCCTTGATGGACGCAGCCGAAATCAGTCCAGCCAAAGGCGTACCGCTGGCCGCGGTGAGAACCTTCGCCGCGTCGCCAGCGCCAAGGAAATGCGCCAATTGCAGCGCCGCCTCGTCCACGTGAACGCCGGCAGCCTGCAGGACGCGCGCATTCTCTGACGCGTACGCCTCAATTAGGGATCGGCTGACATTGCCATCCTTCCGCAGCGCCAGGATGGCGCCCCGCGTCATGCCTTCAGCGCGATCAGGGAAATAGCGCTTGAAAAGGTCAAGCCAGGTTGACTCGATGAACTGACCGGCGCCAGTTGCCGACGAGTTAGGATTCTTGGCGCTGTTGTTCCCGCCGCTTTCGGCTTTGATGACATGATCTACGAACCGGTCGACGGCGCCTGTCAGATCTTCGACTGCGCCAGGGATAGAAACAATCGTCTTCTGCTGCGGTGCGCCGACACGGTCGCTTTTCGGTGCGGCTGGACCGAAGTCCAAATCGCCGACGCTGAATCCACCGGTCGGCGGGCCATTGACGGCTGCCGCGTTGATCGCGGCACGCAGCTTTTCAGTTGCAATATCCTGAGGCGACTTGCCTATAATATTGTTCCAGAAACCCTCGAATGATTTCCAAGCGCCGTCGATTGCACCAGGCAGCGCCTCGAATTTCTCGATTAAGTTTTGTACGGTTTTGATGCCCTGAACGACTTCGGTTTTGAAAAGGGAATCCATCTGCATGGCGAGCTTGTCGAACGAGTCATCGACCTCTGCTGCGGCGCGGACCAAGTCATCGGATAGCACGACGCCAGCGGCCTTCGCCGCGGCCCGAACCTTGTCCAAACCGTCCGCGCCATCGCGAAGAAAGTTGACCATATCACCACCGCCGCGACCGAATGCCGTGGTCGCCAGGAACATCTGCTCTGTTTCGGACGATGCGTTTTTGATCAGGTCGGCATAGTCAGAGAGCAATTCTGTTACCGGTCGAATGCTGCCGTCAGCGTTTTTGAGCGCGACGCCGTTCTGATCGAGAATTTTGCTGAAATCGTTGCCTTTGGCGCTGGCCTCGCCGATGGTCTTGGTGAATTTGGCTAGCGAGTCATCCAGGCTATCCGCTTCGACACCGGCAAGTTGCGCGCCATAGCGAAACGCCTCTAGCTCCTCGACGGGCAGGCCAATTTTGTCTGCTGCGTCGGCCAAGTCGCCCAAGCTGCGCACGACTCCCCGCACGGCGGCGGGCAGCGATGTCAGGCCTCCAAGAATCGCGCCGAAACCGAAGCCAGCCAGCAGCGTCTTGCCGATGTTGCCGATCTTTGCCGCAGATGAGGCCATCGTGGTCTCGAGATTGCGCGTCATCTGAGAGCCGCGCTTTTCGATGGCGCCAAGCTGCCTATCAGCAGTGGTCGTTGCCTTCTTGAGCTGACGCTCGAAGTCTCGAATACGTGCCTCTAAATCGACCGATAACTTAGGTGAATCATTTGCCATAAGCTTGTTTCACGCCTTTGCTGATGGCGCGCTTAACGCGGCCTCTAATGCGCTTCTTCGTAAATCTGTAGCCGGGCCAGAAGAATGGATTCGCAGGCATGTCCTGCGTTCCAAATTCCTGCGCCAGCGCATAGTCGTAATCGCCTTGGCCGGCACGAGCCGGCACGGTTGTCGTCTCGCCGCCCGCCGTGATGGTTCGCGTAAGCTCTGCCGTTGCATGCCATTGGATGGACGCCTGCAGCGTTCCATCCTCGCGCGGTGCAAGAAGTCGTTGATAGCGAGCAAGCTCGTCTGCTGACGTATCCAGCGCCACCTTGGCGGCCTTCTTAGCAGCGGCCGGCAGAGCCTTCAGGCGCCGCTCGAAATCGCGTAGACCGTTATTCGCCATCCGCTGACTGCTCAGTAAATGTCGCGTCCGCAGCACTGAGCCCGAAGAGCGCTCCGGCAAGAATCGCCTGCGTGAGGATCGCGTATTGTGCGACTGGATTGGCAGTCAGTGTGCGCCTTACATGCGGTGCGCATCCCTTGAGGTAGCTGTCAATCAAGCCAGTATCGCCTGGCGCCATTCGCCTTAGCGCGCCCGTGAATTGCCGCAGCTCAGCGAGTTTGTCAGCCGACACGCTCGCGAGTGTCAGAACCGATTTAAGGTGTTGGACGGTCCATCTGCCGCCCGTGATGCGCATGAACATTTCAATTGCCGGAATGCCTGCGTAGGCTTCGAAGAGTGGAAGGTCTTGGCGATCGATTTTGAACGTGATTTCGCGACCGCCGAAAGTGGCGGTGACTGAGTCGTGCATGGGGGTTCCTAATGAAAAAGGCCGCCTCGATTGGCGGCCAGATTGGTGTATGGAGTGATGGCTAAATCAAAAGCGGTGCGGGAGATTTTGTTATGGTTTCTGACTCTGACAGCGATACATGGGTCATCACTGACCTAGAGAAGCACCAAGACGTAGCGTTGGAGTACGGGCTGTACATGGCAGAATTTTCGCGAATGGAGTCCCAGTTTTACTGGCTTTTCTCCAAGCTGCTTAACCGTGAGGCCAAGTCGTTCGGCAACGCTCAAGCCATACTTGGCCACATCCAATCCTTCTCCACAAAGCTCGATACCATTTCGAATTATCTTCCTTATGCTCGCTTGGTACCGCTGCAAAAGCGCGAGATTTCTGCCGCCATCGCGTTGGCGCGAAAATCCAATACGTTTCGAAACAGTACGGCCCACGGGCTTTTCTGCCTCAAGGATGGCACATTGCATCTATGGCCATACGCATTCGAAACCACAAGGAAAACGCTCGCACGACCGTTCTCGGCCGCTATTATTGCCGAGGAGCGTCTGGAGAGCCTGAATGTTGTCCTGAGTATGCTTGAGTGTCTTCTGGGTGGTCGCCCGCTTCCAAACGGCGCGATAGAACGGATCGAAGAACACCTTCAAAAAACACCCTCGCGTCAGAAATAGTCACCGGCCAATCGCCGCCGCGCCATTCCATCCAATAGTCAATGGCAGCCTCGACCGTCTCGGGTGTGATCTTGGTTTCATCTGCCGGATCAGCCGTATCGGTGCTCATTTTTTGCCCTATCTAAACCACGTCGCGACCGGATCGTCATCCATCGTCGGCAGGCGGCGATCGTCCTACTTAGATCCGCTCGCCCTTCAGTAGCAGCCCATGCCGCTTCAGGTATTCGGCCTCTGTCTCGTCCTCCAAGAACGGTGACGAAAGCTCAGCGCCGTACCGGCGCTCACCGGCATAAGGCAGTGCATAGGCCCACCATTTTGATGGACGCGTGCCAGCGGGGTTCGTCTTCAGCCATTCCCTAATAGCTCGCTCGCCGTCCTGGCGCCAAAACTCCTCCAACTCTTTCTCGGTTGCGAAGTACTGGAACTCAAGCCATCCGTCACGGCTAGGGTCAGGTTCGGGCGGGATGTCGCCATCACACGCCCAGATAATCCATGCATCGGAAACGGTCTGTTTTCGCTTCGATTTGCGTAGTTTCCTCGGCATCAGTAACCCCTATTGTCGGCTAGAGCAGGCGGTCGTGGTGGCGCGTCGTCATCGCCAAAGTCCAATGCCAGCTCACGCAACAGTCGGGCATATGCAGTCCGAGAGTCGCGCTCGATCGCCACGCACGGATGCGCACGCGGTGAGCCAAAGCGATCGATGAACGTGACGCCCTCCGCGGCAAGCGTCACACGGGCTTGCTCGCCGCGGTCCAGTGCTTCGCAGGCGAGTATCAGCAGTTTGATGTGGTGCTCGTCCAGAGAGTAATCCTCGACTACACCTCGGAAGAACTTCCTTGCCGCTGGCGACAGATGCGTCGGCGGCTTCTGGGCTTTCTCAGCCATCGTTTCACCTATGGAAATCTTGATTCAATGGGGGAGTCCGTTGCGCATACAGTGTGGGATGCGCGGTTAGCGCAAATGCAGATCGGCGCGATGCAAAAGCCCCCCGTGGGGGTGCCTGCAGGTTGACGCTCGTCAGCCAAGGACCGGTCCCGCAAGAAAAGTTTCGCATCCGCAAAACTCGAAATCTGGATCACGCCGCCTGCTTCATCCTGCTGAGGATGCCAATCGTCGTATGGTGTGCGCCGCGGTCGACTATTGAAACCTCGAGAAGTCGGGCCGCTGTCACGATTCGAAGCGGTGTGTCTCCCGTTCGGTCCCATCGCTCCCCTGTCGCCTTGAAGGATATGGACCACGCACGCAACGGCCCATGCCTGGCGGCAAGGAGAAGATCGTTGCCGTCCGGTACGCCATCTGTGTCGACTTCAACCCATAGGCCTCTAGCCGTGGCGCTGAGACGGAAAGCATTGCCAAGCGTAACGAGTGGCCGCGTACGCTCGTGGTTCCTGCACAGCGGCAAGTCATCGGGCCATGTCAGTGAGCCTTGATGAAACACCTCATCGAAGCCAGGGCGCACCGCAGACGGCACGCCCCACTGAAGCGCATAGCCGCATACAGTGCGACTGCCTGGTAGTGGCGGCCTACCGGATTCACTGAACCACACACCCTACTTGCCCACACGTTTGGCCAAATCCGCGGCGAGCCGAGAGCGTAACCTGGCGGCGGGTGATTTGCTGCGGCGTTCTTTGAGAATCTTAGCTACAGCAAAAGCATTTGCGGGCAGCATTTCGGTACGCGTCACGTCATCTCGCCGGATGCGAGTGGGTTTAAGTTCTGCGCTGCTCTCTTCGGATTCTGCCGACTTTACGGCGCGCTCGATAGCGCGCTTCTCACGATACTCAATCATTGGGTTAGTCCTTGTGGGATGGATTTCTTGTCAATCAGTCCGTCGGCAGCAGCGTCCTTAAGCCACACAGCCACACGGTTTTGGCGATCATAGGCGGCACCCAGCATTCGATTAGCCGGAGCAGGCGGCAGTAGGCCGGTCCAGGCGACGTCAGCCGAATCAAGGGCGGTAGTGATTTCGCACAGCGATGCGTTCGCCTCGTGCGCCGCAATGAGCGCATCCGCCAGCTTGCGGACGCGAGCGAGGTAATCGTCCTTGGCGCCTTCACAAATGACTTTGGACGCGGCATGGCGGGCTCGCTGAAGGCGTTCAGTGGCGATATCGAGAGCGGCCCGTGTATCGCGACGTAAGGCGTTGATCTCGGTCAGCCGAGTGCGAATGCCTTCCGAAAGTGGATCGGGTGTTTCGTCAACATCGTCGCCAAGAAGCTCTGCGACCTTTGCGCTGACGCCAGTATGCGGCTTGGCGGCTTTATAGGAGAGCCGAGTCAGCAGTTCAGATTCTTCGCTATCGAGCTTGCTAAGGGCGGCGCGCAAAGTGGCGCACAACTCGGCCAACTTATCGTAGTCCGGTGTTGCGTCGCGAAGATTGAATCGCATTGGCGGAGCGGCCTTTGTGGTCTGCTTTTTGGTGAACATGCGGTTTCCTTTAGAATCTAACAGCGCGTTCGAGGCGCTGGTATCGGTCGATGGTGCGGCGCCGACCCAAGCGAGGCGGCTCCGTGGCAGCAATTGCCTGTGACAATTCAGTGAGTGTTGATGCGCCGAGAATCGAGACGCGCTCGAAGGCCGGGCGTGGTTGGTGGCTGTGCGTGTGGAACGACGCAACCTGCATGCCGTGGTCTTCGGCGCGGTAGCTGAGCACTGCGGCCTGCGCAAACGCATCAACGCGCAATTCGAAGAAGTCGTGCGGCTTATCGAGAAAGCCCGCAAGCGTTTCGACTAGCGTCTCGCCGCCAGAGGTTGGCCGCAGACCGGCATATTCGGCAACCAGAGCCGCGCTTGAGTGAGGCGGCAAGCCACTGAGGATGCTTAGCAACAGTAACGCCACATGGACGCTATCGATCGGCACCGGAACGCCTTGTGTACTCGGCAGCATGCCCGCATGGCGAAGCCAGTGAGCATGTTCTCGTGTCGCGCCATCGGCAATTCGCAGAGTTCTATCGATGAGTTCGCAGGCTTGCCGTGCGCTTGCGGGCATGGCGACTCCTTTCAGAATTTTCGGGATGAATAGGTAAAAACGTTACCCCGCCAGCCAGCAGTTAAGCGGCAGCGGGGTCGATCGACGCACTGCCGGCAGCGGCTATGCGGATGGGAAACTGTCCCGTCGCCAGTGTGCGGCTCCGACGACGGGGATCACGTATGCCGACCGTGGGGCAACGTGCGCGATTGGTTGCCGGCGCTGGAGGGACAGCAGCCGGCGCGCGCACGACGTTGACGAGACGTCGGGCGCAAAAGGGGGGGGCGAAGCGCCCCCAATCACTGTTTCATGCATATACGCCACAACGCGCCACGATCTGGCACGTCATGCTGCGTTTAATGTCTAGGAAGCCCTTACGGACACGGCCAAACCTCACGCAGGGCCAAAACTACCCCAACGCCCATGCTAGCCGACCAATTCTCTGGATGCTTTTGAGCCCAATTGATGAATGCCTGTCGAGAAGCGCCGTAGGACACAGCAGTTGGTGGACAAATCGCGAGATCCTTTAAAGCACTCGACGAAGGGTTAACGTTGAGCGCTACCCCGTTTAGCATCATGACATCAGACGTCGCTCCAACATAGCCAAGGCAATACCACCAGTCTTGAACGGCGGTCGAATTACATTGAGCCAATAGCCTTTGCACGTTTAGATCTTCCGCCACGGCGCTAGGTGAGAACAGTCCTGCTACGATAAACGCTAGTGCAAAGAGCCGTTTCATTTTCCCCTCCGCTTAAGCGCTCCATCGTACCACCTTCAGCGCACGAGCCTGCGATATTTTACTTTCACTGTTGTCGTTCATTGCAACCAACAGCTTGGCAGTATCCAACAATGCTCGTTTTGCTGCACGATCGGCGTACTGCGGGCCATATCCAAGGCGCACGCCAAGAGACTTCAGCGAGCCACCAGCAGCTACTTCATCCAACACCTCGCCAGCCTCACCCTTGGGTCTCTCAGTTGCATCCCAAACGCCTATCGTGCCGGAGTTGGTCCCCTGTTTCGGTCGCGAGATGCCGCCGAAGAAGTAAGCACCCTTCGCCGTGACCGTCGGGCACTTCGTGATCGGCGGTGCCTTCTCCATGGCCGTCGCTAACATGGCGCGAGCCTCCTCGACGCCTGGAAGCGGATCATAGAAAGTGCCGTTGCCGCCTGCACCAGCGGGTGAGCATGCCATGCGCTCCAGCCCGAGCGCATCACCGGGAAGCGGTGTTGCAGGCCGCATCTTCACATAGCCTGCCGGGTTTCGCTTGTTCTTCCCGCTGCCTCTTACGTCGTCCTTCGGCTTGAGCTTCTTGCCTGCCTTGGTCTGTCCCCACTCTTTAAGCGCCCCTCTGTAGAAGGTGAGGTCGCCGAGGAACTGCCATTCATCGTCGCGGTACGTCTTGCCTGCTATGCGCCTATAGCCCTTACCAACGTGGCTCACGCCATCGCGCACGTAGACACGGAAAGCATCGCTTGCAGCCCGCATCAACTCGCCGACGAGCGGCCGAATTTCGCGGTCAAGCTCGTCGGAATTCTCGATGACGGCAGGCTTCATATCCACAAGAGCGCGAGCCACAACCTGGACAGAGTCAGCGTCGTTTTTCTTAAGCCAGTTCAAAAGCGGAAGAGTTCCACGATATCGTGCGTTGTCGTTTTTCATGGGTGGTCATCCCAACAGGAGGAACCGGCCAGGCCGGTAGTCAGTCACCGCAAAGCGCGGCAGGGTGGTTTGATTAAATTAATCAAAAACCGGAATTAAATGTCCGAATGAGATGGCATCGGGTGGGCCAGAATCGGGCCTGGCTGGAGAATTGGACGCCCCTAGGCCGCCTCTTGCTCGAGACGCCGATTGTCGTTGTCCGGCTTCCTGTCCGGTCTGATTTGATAGAACTCACGCCAAGTAATCCGGCGAACCTGGACTGTGCCGCCGTCGATGGCGGTTGTGCGCGATGTGTTCATGGTGTCTCGGGGATGGCGCTCGAGGCGCGGTTCCGGCGTGGCCGGTCTTCAGCATCGCCAACGCGGCGAAGGTCGTTGTCAGTGGCAGTATCTAGCGAGAAATCGGTCTGTAAACGGTGATGTATTGTTGAGAGGGGATTTATTCCAGTGCGTCTCCGTGTTGCACCAGAAATCTGTTCCTGATCCGTTCTTGTGTTTGGCATTAGTTCATGCTAGATGTGGTGTCGTAAAGGCAACAGAGGACAAGATATGGCGGACGTTCAAGTGAGTTGCATCAACAAGCAAGATCGCAACAGCAGCCATGAGGGCATCACTCATCTTGGAAATCCAGCGGGAGGCTGGAAGTGGACAAGGGCTCAGGTGATTGCCTCCATCGAAAACAAATCGAACACCTTCTTTACATTGGTTCAAGGCAACCGCGGCAATATCGGTGTGGTAGACGGGCCAAACGGAAAATACGTGCGGACGTATGCCGATGGGAAATGGAACGACAATCTGCTCTCGCTTCCAGAGTGTCAGTAGCCAAACCTCACCTGTTCAGGCCCCGTTCAGATTGGCGCATGTATTTTGCTGATGCTCGAAAGGGCTGCGGGGCCGGGCCGGGTGGATAGTTGGTTGGGGTAGCTGTCCGACCGGCCCGCTTTCGCAACTTCGCGTATCTGCGGAACTTCCGTAGATACCGTGCGCTTCATGCGCCGAGCCTCTTGTTTTTCACGCGGTCGTAAATTTCCACGCGCGTGCCGTTGATGTCCGTCACGAGGCATATGAGCTTCGGTCGTATGTGCGGGTCGCTCATGTCGATTCCGACTACTTTCACAAGCTTGCCGGTATCGGGTGCGATCGCGTCGAATTGGGTGGTTAAAGGGATCACTTCTTGTTCCATTTCGTGGGTGTTCTCCTCTGGTTGAATCTCGTCGTTGTTACGTTGTGATTATGCTTTTGCCCGCCGCCCTACGGCCCTGATAAGGGGTAAATAACCGGATTCAGAAGCATGTTCACAACGTAACAACGACAAAAAATATATATAATATCATATTGATATTACTTAGTTATTTCCGTTGTGATGTCGTCACAACGGATAACAACGGTAACAACGAAACTGCCAATCTCGTTGTTACGTTTTTGTGCCGTTGTTAAGTCGTCACAACGGGATTCAGGCGGAATTTCGAACCGCGCCCAGGCTTTGCTCGGCTGGCTATGTCGGTGATTTCTCCCGACTCCAGTAGCCAGTGCAAAGCCCCTTCCAATTCCCGCATATCAGCCCCGGAGACGCCTTTCCGCTGCATCAGGTGTGCGAATGCCAACGTCTCGCCCGGAGCGGCTCGCAACGCCTCAATGATCGCCTTCCGCAATGCTTCTGCCGGCGATGCCGACATGTGGCGGGAGACGCCTTCCGTTATGAGCAGAATTGACTGGTGCACGATCGCCCACGCCCACCCGACGTCATCGACATTGAGCGATGGTGCTGCAGGCTCTCGCGAAATGGCGCGGATGGTGGCGAGCCGAATAGTGTTTTCAGCCGCGCGGCCATTGATATTCCGCTGCACCTCCGACCATGCGGCATGATGCTGCCACATGAACACTTCCGCCCACCGCTTATAGGCATCGCCTTCCTCGCCACCGTCGAACGGGATGGTGACTTTCCCTGTTCCCGCAAAGCCAGCTTTTGGGAATACCGTGACTGCGCAGCGCAATGCCTCAATCAAAGCAGTCGGTGGCTTTGCATCACGGTGTAACCGCGGAGGCGATGGGGGGCCGGCAGGCGCCGTCGCAGTTATGAAGAGAAAGCGATTGAGAAAACCGTCCGATATCGATGCCTCGGACAGCCCCTGGTATAGTGTGTCGCCTGTCGTCATTCCAAGCACGGTCAGTGCCGGACCTTGGATCGGGCCGTCATCTTTTTTCGTATCAGACGATGCGTATATCCGACCGTCAAATGATGAGTTTGCCTGATCGTAAACAGCAAGCAGGAATTTCCGGATGCTGGCCGCTACGGAATTTCTGTGCTTGGCGTTGACGTCCTGCAGCGTGATGCCAAACTCGTCCATGACGATGACGGTTGACGTATTTTTCCGAAGCATTCGTTCAATCGCGGCGTAAGAGGTTGGATCTCCGTTGGTCACTGCGCCAATGCCTCCCACCGCATCGGCAAGACCACGGATAGCCTTAGGCGGGTGACCCTTGCCTCCTGCCGTTGCAAGCAGAGTGGTGAGGTAGACGTTGATGCCGGCCGATGTCGGGCCGAGGCATTTCTTGCCGAACAAACCCGCGATCAATGCAATGGAAGAAACAAGAGAAAGCTCCGGCGATGCAATGATTGCAGTCGACGTGATCCACTTCGACATATCGCAAAGTAATCCACCAGCCGCATCGGGGCGGAACGGCTCCGGGTGCATTGTTGGCGCTGGAACCGATGGCAGATTGTCATTGGCCGCCTTTATTGCGATCGACTTGCCGTCCTTGAATCGAACCGACAGGACATTGCCCAACGTCGTCACATACTCGAGGACGGAATACTCTCCATTCTCCTCTACGAACCGCCCGCCGAACCGCTGGTGCCAAGCAAGGGCCGCCTCTCTGTTAATTTCTGTCTTAGGTTGAGCGGTGGTCATGCGGCTTCTGCTCCTTGAGCGCGGCCAGGGCAACGCGGGCGATTTCTTCAACGAGATTTGGCGAGAATGTTGCGCAGCGGCGGCCCATCGCATTCGGCGCGTAAACCGCATAGCCGCCTGCGCTGCGTTCGGTTAGGCGAAGGCCGAATAGGCGAAGTTCGTCAGTGAGGGCAACGTCGAAGCGCGCGACGACGTTGCCGTTGCCTGGCGGCTCCGGTTGAATTGACAAAATGTGCAAGTTGATGGTTCCCGGTTTGGAAGTTGCCGCGGTTGGATCCGCGGTGGGTTTTTATAGAGAGACGCGCCCGCGGCACTTGCCGGCAGGGTTACAATCGACGCTTGGCCGCGGGCGATATCAAGTCGCTACTGGCGACTTGACGCAGTTCACTCTCGAGCGATGCGAAGTGCGCCCTCGGTCAGCTCAATAAATTCGCCTAGAAAGGCTAAGCCTACCCTGCCCTGTGCTGCCACGTCAGGATCCGGGTCGGAGACTGGAAATTCCTCTTGAAATAGCTGAAGGCCTGTTGCGAACTTCTCGTGATTGAAGTCCGGAACGTCTTTAATCAAGCGGATTAGAAGGTGTTGAAGAAAGGCCTTTTCGGTGGCCTTCCAAATCATAAACATTTCCGCGACCGTCTCGGCGTTCATGCTGCCGCCCTCCCGTTGATGCACCCATCAATCCAAGCCTCTACCTCTTGCCGCACATAGGCGATGCGACGCTCGCCAAGTTGGACAGGTTTGGGGAACTTCCCTTCTGCCGCCATTAGCGACAGAAGCGGACGTGATAGGCTGGTTGCGATGGCTGCGTCTTTCGGCGCCATGAGGCGAGGCTGATTGTCGTTCGAATGGTCCATGGTTCTCCCCTATTCCTGCGCCATAGAGCGAGGAAAATTGCGCACGCCGAAGCGCGCTCCAAAAGCAAAAAATTGATGAGGGGTTCGGGTCGCCGTTAATTTAGGCGAGGCAAGCGAGTCGCGGTGACAAGCACCGACTTGCTTCACTAATAGACGTTTTCGCCAGTTTTGTCAATATAGAAAATGAGGTTACTGGCCGCTAGCGCAGTATTTCGACCAGTCTTCCATCAGGGTGCGTCTTTTTTGCAACGCATCTGAGCGGCGGTAAGCAGCCTCAGTCTTGTCCTTCAGCGTGTGCGCAAGCGCTGCTTCGGCCACGTCGCGCGAATGAGTCGTCTCGTCACCGCACCAATCTCTGAAGCTCGACCGCAAACCGTGCAGCGTGGAGTCGTCGCCGGTTGCCTTTCGAAGCGCCTTCACCATCGCGGTATCGCTAATCGGGAACACCGCGTCTGTGGTAGCCAGCTCCCCCATTGCCTTGACGATCTCGATTGCGCGGCCGGTAAGCGGGACGCGGTGTTCTTTTCCCGCCTTCATGCGGTCGGGCGGAATGGTCCAAAGGCCATCTTCCAGATCGAATTCGTTGAAGGTGGCGCCACGCACCTCGCCACTGCGGGCGGCCGTCAAGCAGGTGAACTCGACGGCCCGAGCTGATATGCCAGCAGCGGCGCGGAGAGCCTTTATTGCGGCTGGTATCTCTTTGTACCCAAGCGCGGCATGGTGGCCGCGTGTGAGCCTCTGGCGAGGCGGCAGCAGATCCTTCAACCCACCGCGCCAATCGGCAGGGTTGTCACCGACATATAGCCCTCTCGCTTTGGCGTGATCCATGACAGCAGCGATCCGCATTCTGAGCCGATCGGCCGTTTCCGGTATGGTCGACCAGATGGGCTTCAGGGTCTCAACCACGTCGTCTCGCGTGATATCGGCAATTGGCTTTTTGTGCAGGTGTTTGGCGTACTCACGGAGCGTCATCGTCCATTGAGCCTTATGCTTCTCATTCCTGAAGCCAGACTCTTTTACGGTGATCACGTCATCCATCACGTCGGCGAAAGTCTTCTTTGCGGAAAGCTCATCGCCGCGGGCAAGCCGTTGGCGGACTGCTTCAGCCTTCTCTCGCGCCAGGGCAAGCGACACAGGCGCCGTGCCTTGACCATACCCACCCAGGCCAAGCTCTGTCCTCTTGCCCGATCGCTTGTAGATGAAAAACCACTGCCGCGACCCCTCTTTCCGAACTCGCAGAAAGAGGCCGTCGCCATCCGAATGGATACCGGCTGGCAAGGTTCGAATCCTTGTTTCGGAAAGCTTATGCTTGGCCATACCGATTCCCGTTGCCATAACCGAGATATGGAAAATAGGGAAAATACGGCAAATAACAATGTCAAAGCGCTAGTAATTTCAATATCTTACAGAAAAAGGCGGACGCTCTCTCCGCCAATTGCTTCGGCAAGTTGCTGAATCGATCATAAATTTTATGGCGAGCAGTAGTTGACCACTTTTTGCCCCACATAATTGTGGGGATTTAAATAGCTGTCACAGGCTTTCCCGGACGCTATCTGCAATCGAACGGCTTTGCGCCTGATGTCGGCCGTAGAGGTAAAATCTATCGCTTCTGAAAGCAGACACCGCCACCGATCAAGCTGGTAATCATGGTTGCGCCGGTCATTTCAATATTTGTAATTGAGTAGCAGTTTGCCAGAAACGGAGCGCTGGCCGCGAAACATGACCGTCGAGTTCCAGCCAAAATGCGACGTCAACCTATGTGCGAAGTACCCAGCGCGTACTATCTGAATAGAGACTAATCAAGGAAAGTGGCGGGGTATCGATTCGCCAGTATGAAGTCAGCGGCGCCGCCAGTATATGTATCATGGCTGTTCGCACCACCGCCGGGTGGGTAACCGCTATCAGTTGCCCGCCTGCCGTCCGCATCGAATCCAGGAACCTTGCGGTTCGGGTGGCCACTTCCGTTAGCGGTTCACCTCCTCCGGGCCTATAGGCCGGATCGGCTCGCCATGCGGCAAGCGAACCGGGCTGAACGGCTTCAACCTCGTCCGGCATCTTGCCCTCCCATACGCCATAATTCTGGTCTCGCAAGCTGTGGTGAACCGCTGCGCATAGCCCCATTAAATGAGCTGTTTGCTGGGCGCGAAGCGATGGAGCTACCAACACGCGATTTGCCTTGGGAACATGCTGTGCAAGTAAGCGCGCCAACTCGATCGATCGCTTTTCCAGTGGTTCGTCGAGCGGAAATCCCGCCTTGCGCATTCTGTGCGTGATGCCGCTGCAAACCAGCGTCAAGCGTGTTGCTCTCATACCGCGCGCGTCCGCGTTTCGGATAGCTGCCTTCGCCACCAAAGGCTGCAGCCACCAACCTAACGGGTAATGATCGTCTTCCTCACCGCCGCAGCGACGGAATATTTCGGGTCCACGAAGTTTCCCAGTCGCACTATGCCGCATTGGCTGAGCAGCATGTATGCGTCCCACTTGTCGAAACCGAACTCTGCGACCATCCAGCGGATCAATTCGCGGTAAGCGATGCGTGTTGCATCCTCAAGGGGTCTGGCACTGCCGATCGCCATGATGAGATCGGCGGTCTCGAGCCGAGGCCAATCGATTGTCCAGCCCTTGATCAAGTCAACACGGATGGTGACGGTCGCCGAATACTCGACCGCTACACCGCAAACCTCGCCGTCGCCCTGGCAGGCATGCGCATCACCTATAAACACGCGCGCGCCGGGCGAGCGGACGGGCAGGTAGGTCACGCTACCAGGTCCCATGTCCGGCAGGTCCATGTTGCCGCCATGGTTGTCGGGCGTCAGCGAATTGATGGAATCGATCTCTGGCGAGCAACTCAGTGTCCCGATATGGGGCTTGTAAGGAAGCGTGACCCGGTCGCTCCAGTAGACGTTTTCCTCGTCGAGATTGATCTTGCGGACCACTTCGGGCAGCGGCTCGTTGAGCATGGCGGTATAGGCCGTACCGGTCAGTCCACCGAATTCCTCAATCATGCAACAGGTGCCGCGCGGGTTCTGGCCGCGCGGCACCATCGACTCGATATAGACCGCAACCGTGTCGCCCTTCTGTGCCCCTTCGACCATGATCGGCCCGTTCTGAGGATTGAGAAACGGCATTCGCAAGAGCTGCGAAGGCTTGTCGGTTTCGTGCTGAATGGCGCCCTCGAAGGCGTCCCTGGTTTCGACGACGATCCTGTCGCCGGGTGACACGGTGAGGACGGGCTCCGAATAGGGGCCCATTGTATAGTGAAAGGTCCCTTGTCGCTCCTCCGTCAGATGATGCGTTTGGCGAGCCGAACCACCGCCAACCCCGCGCGTGGCCATGATCGAGTCCGCCACCCATCGATGCGTGAAAGGGATTGCGGGGTCGAACTTACTCATCTGTGTTCCTCCAAAAATTAAAACGCCGCGCGAGCGCCGCTTTCGCTAGCGTTCGCACGGCGCTGTGCGTATTCAATTTCGATTTCAACGCTCAGTCCCGCTTATTTGCGAGCGATGGATCTGCTGAGTTCGGGAATTGTCGACAAAAAGCTGTCAGCTTGGGCTTCGAGTTCCTGGCAGCATGCTTCGACGGAGACGCGCCGGCGCATGCTCTCATCGCGAATCAGGCGAAATGCAGCGTCCTCATCGATGGCCAAAATACTCATGATGCGCAGGATCGTGTGAACCACCAGAGGTCGGCATCGAAGCCGCTCGCGCAGATCGGCGACTTCGCGCTGAAGGTCGGCACGGTCGGTATGGTTGTGGAAGGCCGTGACCAGCGCCTGGAACACGCCTTTCGAACCTATGGGAGTAGTGAGGTAGGCGCTCGGATTCTGGCTTATGGCCCAGGCAAGTCGACCGGGTGTCTCTGATCCTATGATCGCGATGAGCGGGATCGGAGCCTGGGACCACGGGAACATGCCGTCGAACCCGTTGTCGACGTCGAAGAACACGATATCGACGGGCGCAAAATCCTTGGCTCGCGGTGGCCATTGGCAAACGGATTCAATGTTGAACCTGCGGAGCTGGCTCAGCAGGGCATCCACGTTGCCATCCGTCTTATGGATAATCAGCGCTGTCTTGTTGCTGAAATTGGGAATCGCCTGCGTGATCACGACACGACCCTCAGCTTCGGCTGTTGTCGGTTGCCATCCGGCTGATCCTGGTCCCGAGCGGCGTCCAACATGAAAGCTGCTCCCTTCAGGGAAGCGAGAAACGGATCGGGCTTGATCGGCTTTTGCGCAGCCGCGATGACGGCGAATTCCGCCCCCGCGCGCGAGATGCCGATGCGGGGTGTCAGGTAACAATGGTTGTTTTCCGTGTCGATGCGAATCCGACCCTGCGGTGCATCGTAAACACAGTCTCCGAGCACGGCGAGTATGTCGGATGCTTTCGTCGAGGCTGCACACCGAAGCGCGAGTGCAAGCATGTGAACGGAATTGTACGAAGCTTCGGCGTCGGCCGAGGTCACCTTCTGCTGGCCGAAACGCGTTTTGTAATTCTCGACAAAGGCATGATTCTGCGGATTGTCCAGCGACTGGAAGTAGACACTGGAAGTGATGTGCCCGAGCGCTGCCGGATCACCGATCGTACGAAGTTCCGGTTCGCAGAGCGTGCAACTGGCAATGGGAATGGAGACGTCGCCTGGAGATTGGGTGCCTAGTCCCGCTTCGCGAAAAGCACGCAGGAATGCGTAGCTGGATTCTCCGATAAGCGTGTTGAACACGAAATCGGGCCGCAACAGCCGGATTTCCTCAACGAGACCGGTGACCTCGGTCGATCCGACCGCCAGATAGCGCTCCGCGAGCACCTCGCCGCCGAAATTCTCGACGATTTCGCGCATGACGCGATTGCTTTCCCACGGCCAGATATAGTCCGAGCCGCAACAATAGACGCGGGCGCCGAACCTTGAGGCCATATATTGCGCCAAGGGCACAATGTGCTGGTTCGGCGATGCGCCGAGATAGACGACATTGTCGCTGCTTTCGAAGCCTTCGTAGTGCGACGGGTACCACAGCAGCCCGTCGTATTTCTCAACGACGGGCACGATCGCCTTGCGGCTGGAAGAGGTGTAGCAGCCGACGATGTGCGCAACACCGGAGTTGATGATGAGATCCCGGCAGATCGAAGCGTACTCAGCCGTTTCGCCTGCAGGATTTCGAACAAGTGGCGCCAGCTCGAAATCGAAGTTCGGCGAGTTGTTGATCTCCTCGACGGCGAGCAACGTTCCATTGAGCATCGCCTCACCCACGGTGGCGTAGGGCCCTGTCGTGGAAAAGAGCACGCCAATCGGGATTTTCGCTTTTTCGCCCAAGGTAGCTCAGTCCCAAAAAATAAGCCCTGAGGCCTTGGAAGGCGTCAGGGCTTCGTTGCCGCGAAGGATCGTCCCGATCCCTCAATTCTCAGTTCAAACCGGCTAGCCGGCAAATTCGATTAAATCGTCCGTCATAACGGCAAGAATGTCAAATTCTATTTCCCCTGACTTGTGACGGCGCTGTCGCGATAGGTTAAGTATCTGGTTTGTTTAATGAAAATTAGGCAGTTTGCTGATTTTGCAAATTTTACGAGTTTCCCATGAATAACGGTTGACAAAGGAAAACTCCTCAGCGACGCTAAATAGGAACAAAAAAGCGAGCGCCCAAAAAAGAGGCGCAGCATGATCAGATAAAGCTCGTGAAAATGCGAGCTTATGGCGATGAGGCCCGCTCACCGGCGACGGTGGCGGGCCTTTTTAGTTCTGAAAAAGACAATGGGGAACCTGACAATGAAACCTGTCACCGCCACAGCTCTAAGCGTAGGCATCCTTGGTGCAATCTGCACCTGGACATTTCTCTCGATCGGCACGGTCCTGGTCTGGGCAGCATTCGTCGCGTGGGCCTGCTTCTTTCAATCAGGCGGCGACGATGCCGCGCTCAAGAACACGATCGTCTCGAACATCTTCGGCTGCTTCATGGGCTGGCTGGGCGCCGTCATGATCCTCGGCCTGCCCATCGGCGATCTGGTTGGGCCTCAGATATGGTCTGCCACGGTGGTGTTCATCACGGTCGTGATCTACATCCTCGCGTCACAGATTCCCGCCCTGGCCTCCGTTCCGGGCACAACGTTCGGCTATGCCTGTACGTTTGCGTTCCTGCTGCAGACTCCCGACCGGCTCGCCCTGCCGAAGCTGCTTTCGGCGTCCTTCGATAACTCGCTGGTCGTTGTCCCGGTTTCGATGGTGGCAGGCGCTCTATTCGGGTTTGTTTCGGCCAAGCTCGCTGCTGCGTTGACCAAACCGAGCCTGGCCCCCGCCTGACCGCCGGGCGGTATGTTCGGCCGAACGCGCTCCCAAACATTTCAGACAACATCAATGAGGCAAGTCATGACAACCGATAACCATTCCCACGCCAACGTCCTCATCCCCGAGGTGGGTCTGCGTGTGAAAGCGCTGGAATCGCTTCTCGCCGAGAAGAAGGCGATCGATCCTGCCGCGCTTGATTTGATCATCGAGACCTTCGAGACGCAGATGGGTCCGAAGAACGGCGCAAAAGTCGTCGCCAAGGCGTGGACCGATCCCAAATACAGGAGTTGGCTGCTGGAAGATGGCACTGCCGCCATCAAAAGCCTCGGCTATATCGGCGTACAGGGCGAGAACATGGTCGCCCTAGAGAATACTCCCACGGTGCACAATGTGGTCGTGTGCACGCTCTGCTCCTGTTATCCTTGGCCGACGCTTGGCTTGCCTCCCATCTGGTTCAAGTCGGCGCCCTACCGGGCCCGGGTGGTTATCGAGCCGCGAAGTGTCCTGAAGGAATTCGGCCTCGATGTCCCCGACGATGTCGAGGTGCGCGTCTGGGACAGCACCGCCGAGCTTCGCTATTTGGTGCTTCCGATGCGCCCTTCCGGCACTGAAAACCTGACCGAACAAGAACTGGCTGCTCTCGTTACCCGGGATTCCATGATCGGAACCGGCGTCGCACAATCACCCTCGCACTAGCCTCTGGCAAAAGGATCAAGGCCATGAATGGAATTCATGACGTCGGCGGCAAGCACGGCTTCGGCCCAGTGCTGGTTGAACAAAACGAGCCGTATTTCCATGAGGAATGGGAGGGGCGGATGCTGTCGATGATGATCGCCTGCTTCGCCGCCGGCATATACAACGTGGATCAGTTCCGGCATCCGATCGAGAAGATGGATCCGCGCCACTATCTGATGTCGAGCTACTACGAAAAGTGGCTCTGCACTGTCGAACAGAACTGCATCGATGCAGGCATCGTCACCCGCGCGGAAGTCGATGCCCGCCACGCCCAGCTCATGGAAGGAAAAGCAGCATGAACATGCTCACCACCGATATGGTGCCAACGGTTCTGGCCACCGGAGATCCAGCGCGCGTCGACGTCGAGGTCGCACCGAAGTTCAAGGCCGGAGACACGGTTACGGTCGTCAACCTGAATCAGGTCGCGCACAACCGCCTGCCGGCCTATATCAGGGGCAAGGTCGGAACCGTCACCTTCGATCACGGCGTGTTCGTTTTCCCCGATACGAGCGCCCACCGCCAGGGACCCAAGCCGCAGCACGTCTACACGGTGGTGTTCACGGCCCACGAGTTGTGGGGTGATGCCGGCCATCCGCGGGACCGGATGTATGTCGACGCCTGGGACGACTACCTCGAGAGCGCCGGCTAGCGCTCCGCCCAACTGCTCACCACGTCGACTTCGTTAGGATTTTCCCATGAACCAGAATAGCAATCTCGAGCAGCTTCCCGGTCTTCCGCGCAATGAAGCCGGACCGCTGTTTGCCGAGCCCTGGCAGCTCACCGCCTTCGGGATCGTGCTCCAACTTCATCGCAACGGCCACTTCCAATGGCGTGAGTGGGTCAACTACATCAGCGCCGAAATCGAACTTGGTAAGACCTATGGTCTCGATCCGGAAGACCATAACGGGATCTACTATCATCAATGGCTTGCCGCGCTTGAGAAATTGGTGACCGACAAGAAGCTGTCAAGCTTCGACGAGCTGATGGCGCGCAAGGAACAATGGCGTCACGCCGACGAGCATCGCAGCTTCGGCGAACCGCTCAGCCTTGATGGTCATGGTCATTCGCATCATCACCACCATCATCATCACGACCATGCCCATGACCATGACCACGATCACGCTTGTCGCGCGCCGGCGAGCCGGCTCGCATGAACCATATGCCGGCGGCAGCGCCGCGCAACCGCAAAGTGACGGCGAACGAAGGTCTTGCCGCCAAACCAATCCAATGAACACTTTTCAGGAGAACCTCTATGTCCGAAATCGCTCTTAGGCCGGTTGTCCTTCCGGCGCCTATTCCGGTTCGCGAGCTTCTGCCCTGGGCCGTCTTTGGCGGTCTGATGCTGTTGATGGCGATCTATTTCATCGGCGCCGAGGAAGGCGCGACGTCGTTGATGCGTGGCACGTATGTCCACGAATTCGTGCATGACGGCCGCCATCTGCTCGGCTTTCCCTGCCACTAACAAAGGATTAACATCATGGTTGGCAGTCTTTTGCTGCGCGGCATGCTGGTCGGGATCATGGCCGGGCTGCTGGCCTTCGGTTTCGCCCGTGTGTTCGGCGAACCGCAGGTGGATCACGCTATCGCCTTCGAGGAACAGCAGGCGCAGGCCGCTGGCGAGGCGTCGGAGCCCGAACTCGTCAGTCGCTCCACCCAGGCTGGCATCGGCCTGCTGACCGGCACTCTCGTCTATGGCGCGTCCATCGGGGGCCTTTTCGCGCTGGTCTTCTCCTATGTCCAGGGAAGGGTCAGCGGCTTTGGGCCGCGCGGCACCGCAGCGTTGATCGCCCTGGCCGGATTCGTCGTAATCATACTGGTGCCTCAGTTCAAATATCCGGCCAACCCACCGTCCGTGGGCAATACCGAAACGATCGAGGCGCGCACCCAGCTCTTCTTTATCCTGCTGACTGTATCGATCTTGGCGGCGGTTGCCTCGATCGGCCTCGCCAAACGCCTGGCATCGCAATACGGAACCTGGAATGCCTGGATAGCAGCAGCGGCTGCCTATCTCATCGTGATGGCGAGTGCCGAATATGCGCTGCCGCCGATCAACGAAGTGCCCGAGCAGTTTTCTGCCGCTGTATTGTGGGACTTCCGCGTCGCTTCACTCGGCATCCAGACAGTGCTTTGGGCTGCGATCGGCGTGTTGTTCGGAGCGGTCGCCGAGCGCAAACTGGTTGACCGTCGCGACGGTCGACCGGTGGCAAGCATAGCGGTCCGCTAGGCTATTAACTGATGCCGCGGCGCATCCTGATGTCCACGCGTGTCGCGGCATGGTGTGTCTGCCTTTTGCTTGTCTCAATGATTGCGGGATCGGCGCAGGCGCATCGCTAGAAGTCAGACCTGGACAACGCAGGTCTTGAAATTCCCGCTTTGACTCACGGCCAAATGGCCGTGATCGCCGACTATCGCAGCGAAATTCTTTCTCTGGCGGCCAATCAAAACCGTACGGATCAAATGTTTCGCAGGCTACTCAATTTCGCCAATTTGCAATATGCCGCCTGTCTTTGGGGATTGATGCCCGGCAGCGTTGGAGATGAAACAAGCCCCTTCAATGAATGCAGCCACGCCTATCTGTCAGCTATGCAGGCAGCGTTGACGCATCTGCGCGAGTTGTCGACTGACAAACCGGCCGTGGAGGCGCTCATATCGCGGATCGACGCAGATATGGTGCTGAACCGGGCATCTTTCGTCATGTGTCAGTTCAGCGGTGAGACCTTCAATACGGCCTCGCTGGTCATTCCGAACTGGCGGAACGTCATCTCGCATCTGCCCAGCCTGATTTCGCTAAGCATCGTCTTTTTGGCAGCGATGGCCGGCATTCTCACGGTCCTGTTCCCAACTCCCACCTTTCGGCAACGGACTAGGCGACCCGACCAAAGCTCCATTCCCGCGGACAACTGAACACCGAGTTGTTCGTCGACGAGAACCATCGGCCAGTCGTCGATCTGAGCCGTGACCTGAAATCGGTGCCACAGGGAGCGGCAACCCATGTCTGGTGCGCGGTCAGCCCGCAGCTCGACGGCAAAGCGGGTGCACTGCGCCGATTCCGACATCACGCCAGTACTGCCGGAACGCGGTTCCGTCGATCTGGCCAGCGAAGACCGCGCCAATCGCCTGACCGGCGTCGAAACCTATGCGATCGACCCAGAAATGCAGATGCACTGCGAAGCAACTCCGTTGCCGTGAGTTGACCCGCTGCCTGCCGCAGAACACCGCCCCCCTGCTGTCTAGTGCCAGCGTTTCTTTTGGCCGCAGGAGCAATGCGCTAGAGCGCCGGAACAATTCGTCACCAATCCGGTTTTCTCCTGCGGCAGCCTGCATCTTCCTCCCCAGGAAGGGCGCGGCCCGGGATGCTTCAAACAAAGGAGACAATGATGAACTGGGATCAAATCAAGGGCAAATGGATGCAATTCAAAGGGAAGGCCAAGGAGCAATGGGGCGATCTCACCGACGACGATCTTGACCGGATCGACGGCAATCGCGACCAGCTTCTGGGACGGATCCAGGAGAGATATGGGATCGCCAAAGAAGAGGCCGAGCGACAGATAGACGAGTGGTCCACAAGAATCTGACCAGGGTCAGATCGCCGCTTCTTCAAAAGCCGACGCAGTGCGCAGCAATAGCCCTAAACCAGCGGAAAGGTCTTCGCTGAACCAGGAAGGCCCTTGCGAGTTCATATTGAGCACTGGGCTCTGCCGAGTGGCAGGCCAATAAGAGAGGAACCATCATGGGTCTCGGCACAATTCTAATCATCATTCTAATTCTTGCTTTGCTTGGCGGCTTTAGCGGCCTCGGCGGCGGCCCTTTTTACGGCACCGGCTACTATGGCGGCGGCGGCCTTGGTTTGGTTCTGCTTATCGTTATCATTTTGGTTGTCCTCGGGCGCATCTAGCACAACTGCTAATGACCTCCGAATTGGCAGTGCGGTGTGCCAAACACCGATATTGGCGTGCCGACATCTTCGTGCTCGGTCTACCGATCTGGATGGGCCAGCCTTCGAGCATGGCCAAACGCGTCATGGAGCGTACGGATGCTTTTCTTCCGAGACCGACGACAAGGGTCGCATGCCGGCGGCCGGCAAGGTCGCCTTGGTGGCGATCAATTCCGGTCACGTTTCGGAGCTGTCGTTTCAGTCTCCCACCCGAAGACGCTGCGGCCGCCGAGCAGATGCGACTGATCGAACTCGCCGGCAACGATTTCCTTGAGGCTCGGACCGGTGACATAGCGTTCAACCTGTCGGGATTGGTCATCCAGTCGCTTCAGCGCGCCGATCTCTTCATGCCCGCCAAGTTTGGCCTTCCGCACCGCTGATTTCAGGACGCCGATCGTCTCGTCATAGACCTTGAGTGGCACTGGAAACGGGTGCCGGTCCTTGCCGCCATGCGCCAGCGAGAAGCGCCCGGGGTCGGAAAATCGGCATGGCGCGCCATGCAGTACCTCCGCAACCAGCGCCAGCGCCCGCACGGTTCGCGCACCAACCCCGGGCACCAGCAGGAGTTCCGAAAAGTCGGCTGGACCGCGATCGGCGGCTGCCGCGATGTTGCCGTGCAGGCGACGCATGACAACATCACTTTCGCGCACATCATGATGTGCCGGCATGACCAGATGCGGCAGCATCGGCTGTTCCGGACTTGCTTGCGCACCGCGCTCCAGGGCGGAGAGTTCCCTCACGATCCTGTCTGGTCCGAGATCCTGCAAAAGCGCCAATTGTCCCTGACGCGAGGCATCCGCGCGCCGATCCGTCAGATTGACGATTTCGCCCTGGTTGGCGCCCTCGATCGCTGCGTGCGGCTGGTCGACGAAGCTTTTCAAGCCCTCGGACAGCCAGTGATAGCGCCGCGCCACCTTGCTGTCGCCATTCATGCCTTGCTGCACGACGACCCAGTCGCCGTCATCGGTGACGATGAAACCATGCAGGTAGAGATCGAAGCCATCCTGGACCGCGGCGCTATCCACCTTGGCGACCAGCCGGCTGGCGGTTGCAAGTCCAGTCCCGTCGAAACCGACGCGCTCGCCAATGGCGGCAAGCTCATGCGGGGTCTTGCGTGAGTGCGCGCCGCGGCCACCACAGACATGGATGCCAAGCTCGCCGGAGAGCGGCGTCAGGCCGCGTTTCAGGGCGCCGATGACGCTGGTCGTGATCCCCGAAGAATGCCAGTCCATGCCCATGACGGCGCCGAAGGACTGGAACCAGAACGGGTGTGCCAGACGACGCAGCAATTCCTCGCGGCCGTAGTGATGGACGATCGCCTCGCACATGACCGCGCCAAGGCGCGTCATGCGATCGCCCAGCCATTTCGGCACGCGTCCGCCGTGAAGCGGAAGATCAGCACTTCCAGATCGCTGCGCCAAATCCTTCTCCAACTACGTCCAACGGAAACGCCTCATCTTCCCGGTCAGGAACGAATCTTGCCGCTACCCGTTCGATTGTCAGGCTTGATCGTCAGACAGGGATGAAAAGATGGCTTCGCCACGTGCGGCCTGGAAAGGCTTCCTGAAGATCGGAACGGTGGCCTGCGGCGTCAAGATCATCGGCGCCGTCACCGAGGCCGAAAAAATCCATTTCAAAATCCTCAACCGCGAGGATGGCCTCCCCGTAAAGAGCGCCTATGTCGACGAAGAGACAGGCGACCCGGTCGAAGCGGAAGACCAAATCAAGGGATACGAATCCGAAAAGGACGAGTTCATCCACATAGAGCCGGACGAGATCAAGAAGATCAAGCTGGTGTCGCAGCACACGCTTGAGGTCGAGGAGTTCGTGTCGCTTGGCGATATCGACGCGCGCTATCTCGAAAAACCCTATTATCTGGTTCCTGCCGATGGCGCTTCGCTCGAAGCATTCGCCGTGATCCGTGACGCCATGGCAAGGAAGAAGGTCGCGGCGCGCTCCTGCGTGGTGCTCTACCAGCGTGGCCGGGAAGTGCTGATCCAACCCCTGGGCAAGGGCATGCTGCTGACCGAGCTGCGCACCCATGACGAGATGATCTCCGCCGAGACTGTGTTCAAGGACTTGAAGGCGCGCAAAGTCGACCCGGAGATGCTCGAAATCGCCCAGTTGCTGATCGAAAAGAAGCCAGCCAAGTTCGATCCGTCAAAATTCGAAGATACCTACGAAAACGCGCTGATTGCGATGATCGATGCAAAGCGCAAGGGCAAGAAGCCACCGAAAGCTGCCCCCAAGCCGAAGACAAACGTGGTCAACCTGGCCGACATACTGCGCAAGAGCCTCGCCAAGGAAGGCGGAGCCTCTTCCGCCAAGTCCAAGACATCGGCGCATAAGCGCAAGAGTGCGTAGGAACCGGCATGGCAAAACAGCTTTCAAATGTACGCAGAGTGCTGAAAGACAACGTCGAGACCGACTTGCAGGCGAGGAAATTAGCAAAGGAGGCAGCGGCAAGTCTTCATCCGCAAGCTGCCGCGACAGAGCAGAAACTGCTGGAGGCCTTCAGGCTAATTCCGGTGGCAAAACGGCTGCGGGGAGAGAGCGAAGCCGCCCGCCACGCCGCGCTGGACTTGCTGGACGAAGCAGAGAAGGATTCTTCGGAAAAAGAACATTAGTCCGCCTTGCTGAGAGCCGATGTGGTCGGCTTGGTCCAGGCTGAATACATCCGGTCATGAGCGCATTTGCCCTACCACTCGACACCCCGCCCATGGAAGCCAAGGTCGCCGACAATATCCCCGGCGATCGCGATCTTTGGCAATATGAGCCGAAGTGGGATGGGTTCCGCTGCCTTGCGTTCAAGGATGGCGACTCGGTCGAATTGCGCGCCAAGTCGGGAAAACCGCTTGGCCGATATTTTCCCGAACTTGTCGCCGCGTTGCAGGAACTTAAGGCGAAACAATTCGTCGTGGACGGTGAGATCGTCATCGACGTCGGCGGCTCATTTTCGTTTGAGGCTCTGCAGGCGCGTCTTCACCCTGCCGCAAGCAGGATTCGCAAGCTGAGCGCACAGACGCCTGGCACTCTTGTCCTTTTCGACATGCTGGCAGCGCCAGGCGGCAAGGTGATAATCGAAAATACCCTCCTTGACAGGAGAGACGCGCTTGAAGCCTTTTTCACCTCAACGCGACGCCGCGGGCTGGAGCTGTCGAAATTTACCCGCGATGCCGCCACCGCCGAACGCTGGCTGAAGAATGCCGGCCATGGTTCGACCGACGGCATCGTCGCCAAGCAGCTTGGCGACACCTATCGTCCGGGCGAGCGTGCGATGGTCAAGGTGAAAAGGATGCGCACCGCCGATTGCGTCGTCGGTGGATTTCGCTATCTGGCTGGCCGCCGCGAAGTCGGCTCGCTCCTGCTTGGTCTTTATGACGATGAGGGCAGGCTCGATCATGTCGGCTTCACCTCGACCATCGGCAATGAGACCAGGCCTGATTTGACCAGGCAACTGGAGGCACTTCGCGCCGAACCGGGTTTTACCGGCAGGGCGCCAGGCGGGCCGAGCCGCTGGAGTACGGAGCGCAGTGGAGAGTGGGAGCCGGTGAGGCCCGAGCTTGTGGTCGAGGTGCGTTTCGATCATGTGACCGGCGCTCGTTTCAGGCACGGGACCAGATTGTTGCGGTGGCGGCCCGACAAGCTGCCTCGCCAATGCACGTTCGAGCAGCTCGACTAGGTCGTGCCATTCAGATTCCTTCTCGTTCGCTCGGATTTCCGAATGATGGCTCGCGTTGTCTGGAATATATCGATGTCCCGCAATCCGAACAAAAGCCGCGCAGCACTCCTCTCGTCTTTGAGCGCGGTGGGCCGTTCCACAGCAAAGGCGGAGCCCTGGCAAGCCCGCCAGGGCTCCGTCCGCAGCCGGTAGCGATGGGGACTACGCGGCTTCCTGGAGAGCACGCTCGTTGACGCCGCCCTCGCCGAGACCGGAGAGCGCTTCGTCGGTCGCGACCTCCTCCTTGAGCGTTGCATTGAGGAGGTCGACGACGTCGCTCTTTCCGAGTTGCTCGGCCCAGGCAGCCAAAGTGCCGTACCTCGCGATCTCGTAGTGCTCGACTGCCTGTGCGGCGGCAACCAGGCCGGCGTCGAGGGCGGGCGCGCCTTCATAGTCTTCGAGGATTTCCGAACCTTCTTCGAGGATACCGTCAATCGCCGGACAGGTCTTGCCGCGCGCGGCTTTGCCGAAGATCTCGAAAATCTCCTCGAGGCGCTCGACCTGGCCCTCTGTTTCCATACGGTGTTTCTCGAAGGCGGCGGCTACCTCCTCCGACTCCGCGCCCTTGGCCATTTTCGGCAGCGCCTTCAGTATTTTCTTTTCGGCATAGTAGATATCTTTCAGTCCATCGAGGAACAGGTCCTCGAGACCTTTGCTTGCCGCCTTCGCGGCCTTCCTTGTCGTCGCCATGATCGTTTCCTCTGGGTTGAAGCGCCTCTGAAAAAAGGAGGCGTTCGATAACCCGACTGGCGGAAACTTGTTCCGCGACCAGTCGACGACATCGCAAAATTTGTCTGACGGGCCTGGCCCTGACCTCGAAGGACGGAGCAGGAACCGTCACGGCGTTGCCGAGGTCACCCGCCACACCGTATTTCCGACATCGTCGGCGATCAGAAGCGCGCGGTGAGGCCGGCGGCCACGCAAGTCCGGTCAAGCTCCATGCCGCTCGCCGCCTTTGTGTCGATACGGAACCCTCTATCGCCGAATGGGTTTTCCTGCTGCGCGTTTGAGAACTCCACCAGGCCTCGAAACATGCCGTCGACAGTAATCCGAAACATGCATTACGACGCTGCAAAGAGGATCCTTTCGGTGTGGTTTGTCCCAAGCGGCCACCGCTATGACTACGAAGATGTAGCCCCGCAAACTTACGCTGCCTTCCGCAAGGCCTCGTCGAAGGGCCGTTTCTTCAACGAGTTCATCCGAGATCAACATAATTATCGTCTGGTCGAAGAGAGCCACTCTGCCTGAGCGTCAAGCGGAACGGATTTGGCTTGGGTTCATTGTCGCAGGATACCGGTATACCGAAGGACCAAGCCTGCCCTGCGCGAGAGAATGATAGAGGTCGATGGGTTCGGTCTGCGATCCGGAAAAACTGCAGAACAGCACGGCGGATTTCGACCAGCCTTACGTTCAGATGCAGCGCAGCGCACATGCCGATGCGGTTTACAGAACTCTCAGCACACTACCAACCCACAGCTCAAGGGGAAGGTGCCGCTACTCGGCCACTATATGAATTCGACGGGGAAGAAAGCCGAGCGCCTTTTGGGTTGGGATTCCCGATCGGGGGAATTGGCCATTGTCGCTTGCGCCGGGAGCCTGGTCCGGCTTAGCGGTTAGGCGGGTGGCGAAGCAGATTCAGTCGGATTTGTCGCTCGCAAAAGCGCGACTTCACAGGTTGGTGTCGTGTCCGCGTGGAAGGTGCTCGGCCGCTTACCTCAACGCGCCGCACTTCTAGAGCATGATGCCGAAAAGTGTGAAGCGGTTTTCGGACGACATCATGCTCTATCTCTTTGATTTAGAGCCGGATGATTTCAGGTCGACTTGACCTGAAATCATCCGGCTCTAGTATCTCGCTGTCCTTGAAACTCTACCGATCATGTTCTTTGGCTTCCCAGCCAGCCAACAGTCTAAATTTGTCTCGAGAATCACATGAAGGCGCGCCTCGGTGCAAGGTCCTCGCGAGGAGCAATGTGGCGTCAACCGCACCCGTGGATGGCCGTAGACCCAGTGGCCGGCAGGCGGCGGCTCCTCGACCCAAACATCCAGCGTGGCACGAGCGATCGGTCCATCGAGTGCGTTGCTGAGGGCCATGGGGTCGATCAATGCGCCCCGCGCGACGTTGACGAGGTGCATCCCTGGCTTGCAAATCGCGAAGGCACGCTCATCGAATAGGCCGCGGGTTGCAGGCGTAAGTGGTGTGCAGAGGATCATGTGGTCGCTGCGCGCGCAAAGTTCCTCCAATGGAACGAATTCGGCATCGCCCTCAGGTGCCGCCTGGCGTCGAACGGCGAGAATATGGACGCCGAACGGCCGCGCCAGTTTCGCCACCGCCCGCCCTATCTCACCATATCCGAACAGCCCGATTGTGCGCCCAGCCAAGCTTCCGATGTCCTGCCCCGACCAGCTCTCAGGGCTAGTCACGCGAATATCGCCCAGGCGCTTTTCGAAATCGAGCAGTGCCGCCAAGACGTATTCCGCAATGGCAAAAGACGCAGCGCCACGCGAAACTGTGAAGTGCGGTACATCAAAGAGCCAGTCAGGCGCTTCGTCCACACCCGTCGGACGAGCATGGACCCATGCTAGGTCCTTCGCCCAGGAGGGCTTGGTTCGCGTCAGACTTCGCAACTTGCCGTTCGTCACCAAGAGCACAGTCGTACCTTCAGGTACAGCCCACGGCTCGTCGGCTGAAAGCCGGTGAAGCACCGCCTCGCCAGGAAGCCTTTCGCGCAGCCATGCGTGCGTGGCCGCGTCGAACTGATGCGCCAATCGAAGCATCGGGGTCACGGAGCCAGCGGCAACAAGGCTGCCGCGCTTCGCGGCTCGATTGCTGTGCTCGCACGCACGACGAGTTCACCGGGCAGAGCGTGCAAGCGGGTCGGACCGGGCTCTGCAACTGTCAGAAGCTCGACGGTCTTGTCCACGATCTTTTCGATCGGTTGGCGATAGGTTGTTAGAGAATAGCCCGGCCAACCGGACATCGGAATGTCGTCGAAACCGACGGCGGCGATTTCCCGCGCAACCCCTGCCTGCTTCATGGCATCGAGGCCGCCCAGCGCAAGTATGTCGGAGGCGAAGAAGATCGCGTCGGGCTTTTGGGGAATCAGTTCGAGGGCGCCGGCCCAACCGGCATCATAGCTGTAGATTTCCTGGGAGGTTGTGCCGGTAAGGCGCATGCCCAGTTCAGCCAGTCGCGAGGTGAATGCGCTATATCGCGTCATGCCGATTGCAGATTTCGTCAAGCCGGCGACATAACCGATGCGCCGGCGGCCAGTCTCGTAGAGATGGTCGACGAGGCAACGCGCACCGGCAGTGTTGTCACAGCAAACCGTCATGATGTCGTCATGGCCGAGCCGGTTCAGAAGCAGAGCTCGGCGACCTTCGGTGGCCCAGGCCAGCGTCCGGTCATTCAGAACTGTGGCCGAGATGATGACAACGGCATCGACATTGTAGGTTCGTATTGCGACCAGTTGCTCTTCGATGTTCGCGCCAGGCGTTATGTTGAACATCAGGGTCTGCAAACCGACGCGCTGGAGGCCTTGGGTGAGCTGTTCGAGCAACGCCGGATAAAACGGGTTAGACATGTCGGACACGACCAGGCCGACGATGTTCGTCCGCCTCGTGGTGAGCATGGAGGCGATGGCGTTCGGCTGGTACCCGATCTCGCGCGCACTCTGAAGAATCCTGTCGCGCAACGGCGCCGCGATGCTGCTGCCGGGGGTGAACGCACGCGATACGGCCGACTGGCTGACACCGATGAGAGCCGCCAGCTGGCGCGACGTGACCGGCTTGGATGCTTTTGGGTTTTGTTTTCTCAACTTACCGATTCCCCGCGCGGCAGCGATATTCCAGTAGTTAGCCGATACGCATGGCGAAAACCAATTACAGAGACACAACGCCGTTCAAAGGCTCTTTGAATACGATTGCGAAAAATTGCTACACTGGAATATGTAGCACGATCAAAATGGAACTCGCGGCTTGCAATGAATGACGACCTCCAATGACGACGGCAGGTTGAGGGATCGCCAACTTCGACCAAAGACGATGCCCTATGCTGCGCTGCGATGCTGAAAACCGAAGTCATGCCCTTTGTCGGCTGCTGCAGCGGCGATGTCCTGCCCCCTCGGACAATCGCCACCATACCCACCCAAAAACTTTGCCCAATGGCTATTGAATACGGATGCAAATTCTGTTTGTCTAGTCTTTAGGTTGCTCTGCACGGAGCGGCATTGGGAGGATAGAATGCCAAATGACGGTGCGGGCGCTGCTGCGCACGCAAGGCCGCTCTCGGCTGACCACAGGATAGCCTCTCTGGAGGCATTCCAGGTTTCATGGCGACCAAACGATCCGCCAGGCAGACGCACGGCGATCGTTCGGGTACGCACCGAAAGCGGTCTGACAGGCTATGGCGAGGCCTCCCCGATGATGGGCGGCGAGCATAGCCTCCTGGTTGCTCGTGATTTCGCGGACAGTCTCGTGGGCGCCGACCCCTTCGACCAGGCGGTAATCCACGACAAGTTGCTCCATCGCTACATCAAGCTGGGACCGGAAGGGTCTGTTACCGGCGCGTTGGCGGCTCTGGATATCGCGCTCTGGGACATCAAGGGAAAGGCGCTCGGGCTTCCGATCTACAAGCTGCTCGGTGGCGCATGGCGCACGAAGTTGCCCTTTTATGCATCTATCGGCGGCAACGCGAACCGCTCCGTCGACGAAGTCGTGCGCGTGGTCGAGCAGCGCTGGAAGGCCGAGAACCCGGCCGCCATCAAGATACGTTGGGACGGCGATCGGACGCGGCAGGACCATGACATCCCGGGCGACATCGCGAAGGCCAGGGCCGTCAGAGCGCTCGTCGGCGATGACTTCCCCTTGGCGTTCGATGCGAACAATCAATATTCGGTCGGCGGGGCTATTCGAGTCGGGCGCGTCTTGGAAGAGCTGGGCTACATCTGGTTCGAAGAACCAGTCCAGCACTACGATGTGCGTGCCATGGGTGAGGTCGCGCAACGGCTCGACATCACCGTTTCCGCTTCGGAGCAAACTTATACGACGCAGGCGCTGGTCGACATGATCGAGGCCGGCGTGCGCATGGTCCAGCCTGATATCGTAAAGATGGGCGGCATCACCGGCCTCATGCAGTGCGCGGCGATCTGCTTTGCTCATGGCGTCGAACTCGTACCACACCAGACACAGCCCGGTCTTGGGCATGTGGCCAACCTGCACGTTCTGGCGACGCTGATGCACAATACGAAGCCCGCCGAGTTCGCGGACCCGGACGATCGGATGCATGTCGCATTCGAGAACCCTCCGGTCCCGCGCGATGGCTCGTTCGAGATACCCGATGGTCCAGGGCTCGGTCTTCGGGTTCGCGACGGAGAGATAGACCGACGTCGGTCCTGACGTGTTTGGCGTCCGTCGCTGCAGAATTTACGGGCGGAAAGAACCGCGCATCCATGACCAGGGAGGAAATGGAATGATTACCAGGCGAGCACTTATTGGAACTGCCATCGCTACATCGGCGATGGGGCTCTATATGCCTCGGCTTCGAGCCGCGGCTGCCGATACGTTGCGTTTTGCCAGCTCCGCCGGCGGCCCTCGCAAGACCGACCCGAACCAGACCACGCAAGGGTCGGACAACTGGGCCGTAATCCAGATGTTCGAATATCTTGTGATGCCTCCCGACGGCACATTTGGCGTGAAGCCCGAAGACTTCCAGCCGTGGCTGGCGGAAAGCTGGACCACGTCGGATGATTCGAAGACATGGGTCTTCAAGCTGAGACAGGGCGTCCAGTTCCATAAGGGATACGGAGAGATGACCGCGGACGACGTCGCCAGGTCGTTCCTGCGAGCGCGCGACGAAGGCGTCTCGACGTCCAATTACACCAATCTGACCGACGTGAGCGCCAGCAGCAAATACGAGGTGACGATCAAGCTGAAGAACCCGGACCCGATGTTCCTTAGCTCAACCGTCGCGACACGGAACGTGATGGTGGTCTCGAAGAAAGCGGAAGCAGAACTGGGCGAAAAGTTTGCGACCGAGCCGATCGGTACCGGACCCTACCAGATCGATCGTTTCGACAGCGAACGCGGCATGTTCTTGAGCCGCCATGAGGGCTATTGGGGCGAACCGGCGATCATCCCGAAAGTCGAATGCCTTTATATCGCCGACACGACAGCGCGGACACTGGCATTGATGTCGGGCGACGTCGACATGATAGAAGGCGTCCGCCAACCCGGCTGGGTGCCACAAATCCAGGCGCAGAAGCCGGACCTGATCTTCGACATGACGGCGCCAGGTTCCTTCAACACACTGTTCTTCAACCTGTCGAAGGAGCCGTTGCAGAACATCCAGCTGCGCAAGGCGATCATGCACGGCATCAACAAGCAGGAAATCGTCGACGCCCTGACGCCGATGTCGAACATGTCCTACACCCTAAATCCACCGAACTACCCGACGGGCTTCAAGCTCGAGGATCTTCCAGAGGATCTGCGCTACGAATACAATCCCGACGAGGCCAAGAAGCTTCTCGCGGATGCAGGATTCGCCGGAGGGCTGACGATCCCCGTGAATACCTCGCAGCGCGAGGATTACAGCACGCAGCATCTGATCATCCAGGAGCAATTGTCACAGATCGGGATCAAGATCGATCTGAAGATTTTGGATCATTCGGCCTATCACGCCACCAATCGCCAGAACCTCAATACGCTGAACATCAACTCGTCGTCGCTGCCTCCCGTCCCGTTATACGTCTTCAATCAGTACGCACCCTCCTCAGCCAATATGACGGAAGACGGCAAGGGCGGCGCCAATTACTCCCACTACGGCGTGCTTATGCCTGGTGTCGACGATCTGCTCGATCAGATGCTCCAGACAACGACATTTGACGACTATGTCGCCAAAGGCCGCGAGGTTGAGCTCAAGATCCAACGTGACCTGCCGATGGCCGGTTTGCCCACACTGTCCTATCTGGTCGTTCGCAGTCCCCGCATCGACATCGGCTTCCCGATAAAGAGCGGCTACGCCTATTGGCGCTTCTGCAAGGCGAAGATCGTAGCCTGAGGCCGGCGCATGGCGAGATATCTCTTCTTCCGACTTCTGGACATGGTGCCGACCGTGTTTCTGGTGCTGACAATGGTGTTCATCGCCATGCGCATTTTGCCAGGCGACCCTGCGCTTGTGGCGCTGGGTCCGAATGCCGACGGAGGGCAACTGGAAGCATTTCGCGAAAAAATGGGCCTCAATGAACCGCTGGGGCTCCAATATGTGACATTCCTCGGTAACGCTGTCCGCTTCGATTTCGGCCATTCCCTCATGTCGGACGTGCCGATCGGCACCTTGATCGCCAACAACCTTCCCCACACGATCTACCTAACAATTGCATCGGTGGTGCTGGGTCTCGTGATGGGCATTCCGTTCGGTGTTTACGCGGCCACGCAGCGCAACAAGCTGCCCGACAGCGCCCTGCGCATCTATTCGTTGATCGGCTATGCGATCCCGGATTTCTATCTGGCCGCCGTGCTGCTGATCGTCTTCTCACTAAATCTGGGCTGGTTTCCCATCAATGGCGAAGGCAGCGGATTCTGGGACGGACTGCACCACATCTTCCTGCCGGCCTTGACCCTGGCCATGTTGAAATCCGCATTCCTCGGGCGACTGACACGCACGTCGTTGCTGGAGGTGCTCGGCCGTGACTACGTCCGCACCGCCCGCGCGAAGGGCGCGCGCGAAAGCAGGGTCATCTACCGCCACGCGCTGCGCAATGCGATGCTGCCGCTCTCGACAGGCATCGGCATTTCGATTCTTGCAACCCTGTCGGGATCGGTCGCCATCGAACTGGTGTTCAACCGCCCCGGTATTGGCCGGCTGCTGATCAACGCCATTCAGGAACGCGACTATCCGGTCATCCAGGCCGGGGTGATGATGTTCGCCTTCTTCGTAATCCTGGTCAATCTCGCGATGGACATCGTTTACCTGATCGCGGATCCTCGCATCCGGATGAAGTCATGACCGACGCCAGGCTGAGCGACTTCCCCGTCGACGATCTCATCTCCCGCGAGGCGCTGGCCGACGAGCGCGGCCTCGGCGATGTCGTCCGGCAGGTTATCTTCGGCAGAATCTCGACCCAGGTCGCCTTCTTTGTCGTGGTCGTGTTTATTGTGGTGGCGATCCTCGCGCCGTGGATCGCGCCATACGATCCGGTGAGACAATCGATCCTCCAGATCAACAAGCATCCGTCATGGGATCACTGGTTGGGTACCGATCAGTTCGGTCGAGACGTACTGAGCCGGATGATCCACGGATCGCGCAATTCGCTGATCTTCGGATTGCTCTCGCCGGTATTTGCAGCCTTCTTCGGCACCATATTGGGCGTGTCGGCGGGCTATTTTGGTGGCATCGTGGACCGCTTGATCAGCCGCATTGTCGACATGCTCATGGCATTCCCGGAACTGTTGCTCGCAATCCTTATCGCCGCCGCGCTGGGTGGCAGCTTTTGGAACATCGTTGTCGTGCTGACCGTAGCCTTTACCCCTGGCTTCGCCCGCGTCGCGCGGGCCTCCACGCTCGCCGTCAAGCAGGAGCCTTATATAGAGGCCGCCGTAGCCGCCGGCGTTTCGACGCCCCTCATCATCTTCCGCCACATCGTGCCGAATATTGCCGCGCCGATCGTGGTGCTGATGACGCTGTGGTCGGCGAGTTCGATCCGGATCGAAGCCACGCTTTCCTTTCTCGGCATCGGCACCCAGCCGCCCAACCCATCGTGGGGCAATATCATCCGTGACGGCCTCTCCAACATGTTCGCGACCCAATGGCCGATCGTTGCGGGCGGCTTGGCGATTACGATCGTCGTGCTGGCGATCAGCATTCTTGGCGACTCGGTGCGCGATGTTCTGGACCCGGAGACTGCCCGGTGAGCGAAGCGCTTCTCGATATCAAGGACCTCACGATCGAGTTCGGCTCCGGAAGCCAGCCTTTGCGCGTGGTGGACAACATTTCATTTGCGGTAAGTTTGGGCGAGACGGTGGGGATAGTCGGCGAAAGCGGCTCGGGTAAGTCGATGACCGCGCTTTCTGTGCTCAGGCTCGTCCCGGAAGCGGCGCGAGTTTCCGGACAGATCATATTCGAGGGCCGCGATCTCTTGAAACTGCCGAAACGCGAGATGCCGGCGATCCGCGGCAAAGAGATCGGCATGATCTTCCAGGAGCCGATGTCGTCGCTCAATCCGCTGATGACCATTGGGGACCAGATCGACGAGGCCATCCGGCTGCACGAGGACATACCCGCCCCAGAGCGCCGCAAGCGGGTTCTCGCACTACTGCGGCTTGTCGGCATGCCGGATCCGGAGAACCGTCTGAGCGCCTATCCGGACCAATTTTCTGGCGGCATGCGTCAGCGGGTGATGGCCGCCATCGCAATGGCCTGCAACCCGAAGCTGCTGATCGCGGACGAACCGACCACCGCACTGGACGTTACGATCCAGGCGCAAGTGCTGGCGATGATGCTGGACATCCGCGCGCGTTTCAATTCGTCCATTCTTCTGATCACCCACGATCTGGGCGTTGTGGCTGAGATCTGCGAGCGCGTCGTTGTGATGTATGCCGGGCGCATCCTGGAAGACGCGGATGCGCGCTCGCTATTTTCCAACGCACGTCATCCCTACACCCAGGGTCTGCTCAGGTCCGTGCCGACCCTGAACGATACCCGAAAGCGCCTCTATCAAATCCCGGGTTCCGTGCCGCCAGCAGGTACCATCAAAGCCGGTTGCCCCTTTCGGCCGCGCTGTTCGGTGCGCATGGAGCGCTGCGCCGTCGAGATGCCACCCCTGCGCACATATGACCCTGGCCACCGGGTGGCCTGTTGGGCGACCGCCGAGGCGGCCGCATGAGCGTGTTGATCGATATCCAGGGCCTTGGCAAAACCTTTTCGGACCCGTCGCTCCGGCTGGGTCCAAGACGCCCACCTGTTCGGGCGGTGGACCAAGTCAGCTTTCAGATCCTGCGCGGCGAAGCGCTGGCGATCGTAGGCGAATCCGGCTGTGGAAAATCCACGCTTGGCCGGCTGCTGCTCCAATTGATCGAGCCGTCGGAAGGCAAAGTCATATTCGAAGGCAAGGATCTGAACAAAACGACGAAAGCCGAAATGCGGCAGTTGCGCCGAAAGATGCAGATGGTTTTCCAGGACCCGTTCGGTTCGCTCTCACCGCGCCGCAAGGTCGTCGACATTATCGCCGAGCCGATGGACAGCTTCGGCATGACCAAGTCGCGCAAGGAAAGACGCGAAAAAGTTGCCGAGTTGCTGACGCTGGTGGGCCTTCCTTCGAGCTATATGGATCGCAAGCCTCGGCAGTTCTCAGGCGGCCAGCGGCAGAGGATCGGCATTGCAAGAGCGATCTCGGTCGATCCGATGTTCATCGTCGCCGACGAGCCTGTTTCCGCGCTCGACGTGTCCATCCAGGCGCAGATCATAAACTTGATGCAGGACCTGCAAGAGAAGAAGGGCTTCTCCTTTCTGTTCATCGCGCACGATCTCGCGGTTGTTCGCCATATCGCCGATCGTGTCGCGGTGATGTATCTCGGGCGCATCGTCGAGATGGGAACGAAGGAGCAGATTTATGCGGCTCCGCACCACCCTTATACCGAGGCGCTACTTTCCGCCGCGCCGCAGCCGGATCCCACCGCCACCCGCGATCGGATCATCTTGAAGGGTGATGTCCCCAGCCCCTCGAACGTGCCTTCCGGCTGCGCGTTCCGCACTCGTTGTCCGCTCGCCGCCGATATCTGCCGGGATGAGCGGCCGTCGCTTCGGGAAATCGAACCGCACCGCACCGTGGCCTGCCATTTCGCCGCCCCCCGCCCCATCTCGCACAGGAGGGCGATGGCATGAGAGGAGCGTTGGAGGATCTTGTCGTTCTTGACCGGTCAGGGACGATCGCAGGCCAATTCTGCGGCAAGCTGCTGGCGGACTACGGCGCAGACGTCTGGCTGGAGATCCCGGAGGCTGAACCCGACATCGCGTCGGGCGGCAGCGGACAGACGCGGACGCCGCTCGACCTGCATCTCAATCTCGGCAAGCGGCGCGGCCTGCCGGCAGCGACGCCGGATGTCGTGCTTTGTGCGCCGGACGAAAATCCGCAGGCAACCCGAACCGAGTTTCCCGTCGCGGTCGTGGTCCGCATTACGGGGTTCGGGGACGACGGTCCCAAGGCGGGCTGGCGCGCCCCAGAAATCGTGCTCCAGGCCTCGTCGGGCATGATGATCTCAAACGGAATCCGAGGTCGAGAACCACTCTACGGAACCGGCAACAGAGCATCTTATGCGGCTGGCCAGGCGGCTTACGTCCAGATCCTTGCGTCCCTGCGAGTTCGAGCAAAGATCAAGCAAGGCGACATCATCAGAATTGACGCTGCCGAAACAGCTGCCGCCATGTGTTTCCCTTACGTGCTGCAGGCGATCTATAACGGGACCGATCGTCGGCGAGGCGATCAGGACATTCCAGCGGGTGAGGTTTTGTGCCGCGGCTCCTGGGTCTGCCTCTGGGTCTATTCCAACCGCTTCGCGGCGTTATGCAAATTCCTGCGGCTTGAGACATGCCTGACCGACGCACGCTTTGCCGACGCGCAGCAGCGTTCAAGGAACTGGCCAGCCTTCTTTGCTCTTGTGCAGGAAGAGGTGCACGATCGCGATCCTGATGATTTCGTCGCGGAGCTGCAGGCGATGAACATCATCGCCGCCCGTGCCTATCGAATCTCGGAATTGCGCGGCAGCCGTCACCTCCAAAATCGCGGCTTCTGGCGTCGATTGAAGATCGAAGGCGACGAGTTCGTAGTACCCGCGCCGCCATTTCGAATGAGCCTGACACCAGCAATCCAGGTAGGCGGGAACGCGGATGCTACCGCTTGAGGGTACCCGCATCGTTGAACTGACCACGGCCTGGGCCGGCCCGATGGCTGGCCGGATCCTGACCTGGTACGGGGCGGAGTCGTTCCATGTCGAAAGCCCGAACCGGACCAACACCTGGAGATCGAATCGCGACAAACCAAACCCTTTGACCTATCCGGATCTTGATCCCGGCGAGCGTCCCTGGGACCGGTGCTTCACGTTCAATTCGCAGAATGTAAACAAGCGCTCACTCGTTGTGGACCTCAAGAACCCGTTGGGATTCTCAGTGGTTCGGCGGCTCGTCGCCATGTCTGACGTGCTGATCTGCAATTTTAGGCCAGGGCTGCTCGAGCGGCTGGGCCTGGGTTACGAGAAGCTGTCTCGAGAGCAGCCCGATATCATCGTTGTCGAAATGCCGGCCTATGGGCTGGCCGGTCCGGAATCCGGTTATGCGGCCCTTGGACCTACGATGGAGATGGCGGCCGGCATGTCGGCAATGATCTCCTATCCCGGCGGCGGCCCTACGGTCACCGGGCCGTCCTACATGGATCCAATCGGCGGCTTCAATGCGGCGGCGGCAATTCTAACGGCGCTGCATCACCGTGACCGGACAGGCCTTGGACAACATATTGAACTGGCCCAGGTTGAGGCAGCGATGCAGTTCATCGGCCCGGAACTCATCGCTGGCGTCGATGTCGTGCCAGATGGCAATCACCTCCCCGACGTTGCGCCCCACAACGCCTATCCAGCGGCCGGAGATGACAGTTGGGTCGCCATAGCCGTCGCCAGCGACGACCAGTGGGCGAAGCTCGCACGGATGATCGGCGGCGACGTATTGGCGCGAGATGTGCGCTTCAGCAGTCTTGGCGCGCGCAAGGCCAATGAGGCGGACCTGGACAGGCTGATCGCGGGCTGGACATTCGACCAGGATCGTCATGCGCTCGCTGCCAGATTGCAGGCTGCCGGCATTGCGGCCTCGGCTGTCGAAACAGCGCGCGACTTGGTCAACTCGCCATACCTCGAAAAGCGTCGGTTCTTCACCGAACTCGATCACCCTGTTGCGGGCCGCCATCGCCATCCCGGACTGCCGCTTCACTCCGAGATCGCTCAAGGATCGGCGCGCACGGCCGCGCCAAGCTACGGCGAGGGGAACGAATATGTGCTGCGCGAAATCCTGGCTTTGCCGGAGGCCGAGATAACCGCCATCCTCGCCAGTGGCGCCATGGCCACCGTTCCCGCCCCAGGCGTATGATGAGCGATCTGCCGACTTGTCTTGAACTGACTGCGGTTCTCGATCCTCGTCCGAAATACAGGGGAACGAGCCACGAAGACTCTACCGCCCGCGCCATGGGTTTCCGCGCAGCGCTGTTGCCCGGAGTGTTCGTCTATGGCCACGCGACCCGACTCGCCGTAATCGGTTGGGGCGAGGATTGGCTTGGCCGCGGGCGCGCGCGGATTCGGTTCCGCCGACCCGTTTATGACGGGGACCCGCTGGTGGTAGAGCGCGGTCCTCTCTTGCGCGACGAAGTGGGAATTAGCGCAACCATAACGGTCACCAATCCAAAGACGCACGAAGTTGTTCTGGACGGCTTCATAGGATTGGCGGACCGTTCGCCAGCCCCGCCTTCGGACCTTCCGATCCTCTCTACCCTTGAACCCAAGGTGACCATCAACCCCGGTGGCGTAGCGCAGGGTTTGGACCTCGGCAGTTCCGAGACTCGTCTCGACCGTGAAACCGTCGTGGAGTCGCTGGCCGACTTTCATGAAACTGAGACCATATTCGCCGATCGCGGACTGATTCATTCTGGCTGTCTCATTCGCAAGACGATGGGCGATGCTTTGGCCAACCTTATCCTGCCGATGCCGGTGATCTTCGCCGGAGTGGAGGTCCAGCATCTGGCTCCGGCTCCCATGGGCGATCGCTACCGCACCTCATCCCGCATCGTCCGTGCATGGGAAGGCAAGGGCAAACACTATTTCGAAACTGAAGAATGGCTTCTCGCGGATGGAAGGCCAGTGGCCCGGCACATCCGGCAGAACCTTTACGCCATGAACTGAAACATGCGAGTTGGTCGGAGAGATCTGTGAAGATTGAAAAGATTGAGACATTCACCAACCGCCTGATCGGCTTCGTACGCGTTACCACCGATAGTGGCGAGAAGGGTTGGGGCCAGGTCTCAACCTACAATGCGGATATCACTTGCGAGGTATTGCATCGACAGGTCGCCCCACATGCACTCGGTACCAACGCTCTGGATTTTGGCGACACCATCGAACTGATCGGCGAACGGGAGTGCAAGTTTCCTGGGACCTACCTGCGCCGCGCAACGGCAGGCCTGGACACCGCATTGTGGGATCTCAAGGGAAAAATCGAGGGCAAGCCCGTGACTTCGCTCATCGGCGGCAGCCCCGGGCCACTACGCGCCTACGCCAGTTCGATGCGTCGCGACATCGCTCCGGAGGAGGAAGCTGACCGACTTTGCCGGTTGCGCGACGAGAAGGGCTTCACCGCTTTCAAGTGGCGCGTGGGAAAGGAGTGCGGCCGCGACGTCGACCAGTGGCCAGATCGAACCGAAACCATCGTTCCCTATGTTTCCAAGGCGCTGGGCGATGGCGTTTCGAAGCTTGTTGATGGCAATTCAGGCTTCAGCCCTGAACGCGCCATCGAAGTCGGGCGAATGCTGGAGGACAATGGCATCTCGCACTTTGAAGAACCCTGCCCCTACTGGGAATACGCCTGGACGAAACAGGTCACTGACGCATTATCGATCGACGTGACAGGCGGCGAGCAGGATTGCGAGATTTCCGCCTGGAAGACGATCATCGGGATGCGGTCCGTCGATGTTGTACAACCCGATATCCTCTATTTAGGAGGACTCTCGCGCACGCTCCAGGTTGCCCGCATGGCGGCCGAAGTCGGCCTGCCCTGCACGCCCCATTCGGCCAACCATGGCCTGGTGACCCTGTGCTCCATGCATCTCCTGCGCGCGCTCCCCAACGCCGGAAAATATCTCGAATACTCGATCGAGGGGCCTTACAGCCAGCAATGGGCTGATGAGCTATTTGTCGAGCGCCCATACGATGTTGTCGACGGCAAAGTAGAGGTTACGAATGCGCCGGGTTGGGGTATCGAGGTGAACCCAACTTTTCTTCAGGCAACAACCTACGCAGTGACCGAGCGCGATTAGCCGCCTTCGGCTCCAATTAAGGTGCGACAATCACCGCAAGTGTACGGGTGGTTCCGGCATCGCTGTGCCAGCCGAGCCGCTATCTCGTAGACGATTATCGAGGGTCGTGCCGTGTCCGCCGTAAACCGCGAAAGCGCCAGCCCAGTTGGAAGTGGTTGCGACACTGGTTGCGGCGAAGAATCCGGACCCTCGAACCGCCATCGATGCAAGGCTTGGCTCGGAAATCTCGATAAAAAGGTTTCGAATGTTGTCACTGCGCCATATGTCATTGGTGCAACGCGAGAAATAGGGGGTCTACCTTGCCTACCGAACCACGTTCTCCACGGCTTGCCGTGCTGATCGACGCAGACAACGCTTCGGCTAGGATTGTCGACGGGCTGTTCGAGGAAATCGCCAAGATCGGTGAGGCAAGCGTTCGTCGCATCTATGGCGACTTCTCCAGCACGCGTTCAAAGGCCTGGGCCGATGTTCTGTCGAAGCACGCGATCATCCCGCAGCAGCAATTCGCCTATACCACCGGCAAGAACGCGTCCGACATCACGCTCGTCATCGACGCGATGGACCTTCTCCACAGTGGGCGGTTCGAAGGCTTCTGCCTGGTGTCGTCCGACAGCGATTTCACCCGCCTTGCCGCTCGCATCAGGGAACAGGGGATCGACGTGTATGGATTTGGCGAGCAGAAAACGCCGGAGAGTTTCCGGCAGGCGTGCCGCCGGTTCGTATACACCGAGAACCTGCTCCCGACTGCGCCAGCCAACACTCAGGATGCGGTGCCGGCGAAATCGTTACAGCCGCCAAGCGCCGCGACGCCGATCATCACCAAGGTCATTTCACAAATGGAAACCGAGGACGGCTGGGTGCCGCTCGGCACTGTCGGCAATCAGCTCGCCAATCTGGCGTCTGACTTCGATCCCAGAACCTTCGGCTTTCGCAAGCTGAGCGACCTCGTCCGCAAGACCAACGCCTTTGAGATTGACCATCCCGAGGGTGGAACCATGCGCATCCGCATCAAACCGGCCCAAGAGATGCGAACGAAAGACAAGCCTGGCCGACGCCGCCGCAAGGATCTATCTGACTTGCCCTGAACCGAAGGGCCTCCACCTGCGTTTGGTCTCTGGTCGGGCCACTATTTCGCTGGCGCAAACCGCTGTTCGGCGTATCATCCCTATGGGAGAGGGTTCATGGCGGGAGGAGCCAATGAACGCAGCGCTGAGTGTGCCTGTCATCGACCTGACGGCCCAGGAACTTGTTTCATCTACGCTTTCAAGATTCCGCGCTGGCGACACCATATCGACCAGGGCTGCGCTGGACGCTATCCGCCGGATGAGCCCGGCTTGCCAGGACAGCGACGACGACCTTGTCGAGCTTGTCGTGATGACGGCAATTGGTAAGACCATGGGTGTCGTGTTCGACCATCGGGCACGCTAATGCATGTCGCGCAAAACCATGCCCTCGGCTTGACCCGAGGGTCCGCAGCGGTTTGCGGAATCTGGCCGAGAACGGCGGCAAGATTCCGAGCGACCTGGCGGCCTAATTCGGCCTGCCCCCGAACCCTGGGGTTCGGACTTGGGGTCAAATCGAAACAACGATCCATCCCGCTCCACCGGGATGGCTTCATCCCAGGGGAACTCGACGAAATCTTTGCCGTTGTTCCCTCGGTCGAAACGAGGAGAGCCGCCATGGCAGAGGACAAGACCAGGACCGATACAAGCGACCGCTCAGAGATAGTCGACGACGACGTGCGGCATTTCGCCGAGGAAGCCGGCATTACACTCGACCAGGCTCGGACCTTGATCAGGCGCCACGGCAGCGACCGCAAGGTGCTGGAAGAAATAGCCGAAAGCATCAAGGGATCTTGATGGCGGGGTGAATAGCCATGAATCTTGGGACGCTTTTATCGGTTTTCTAACAAATTCGGCCTATTCCCCATTCTGACATGGGGAGTTGGGCTTTGGTGCACACAGACAAGATCGCCGCGCGACATGCCATTGCGCTGTCCGTCGTCGTGCCGTGCTACAATGAAATCGGCGGCGTCGCCGAGCTCTACCGGCGCGTAACAGACGTTTGCCAGGCGCAGGCCGGACATTCCTACGAGATCGTCCTGGTCATCGACGGAGCAACAGACGGCACCCGCGAGGCCATCTTCGAGCTCGCCAGACAGGACAGCCACGTCGTCGGCATAGACCTTGCCCGCAATTACGGCCACCAGATCGCGCTCAGCGCCGGGCTGGAGTTTTGCCGCGGCCAGCGCATTCTCATCCTCGATGCCGATCTCCAGGACCCGCCGGAATTGCTCGAAGCCATGATGGCGAAGATGGATGACGGCTTCGACGTCGTCTACGGCCAGCGGCTGAAGCGCCAGGGCGAAAGCTGGTTCAAGCGCGGCACCGCCGCATTGTTCTACCGCTTGCTGCGCAAGATGGTCGACGTCGACATGGCGCTCGATTCCGGAGACTTCCGCCTGATGAGCCGGCGAGCACTCGATCATCTCAATGCGATGCCGGAGCGCTATCGCTTCATTCGCGGCATGGTGAGTTGGATTGGCCTGAAACAGGTGGCCTTTCCCTATGATAGGCATGAGCGTTTCGCTGGCACCACGCACTATCCCTTAAAGAAGATGGTGCTTCTGGCAATGGATGCGATGACCAGCTTCTCCATCGTGCCCCTGCGGTTTGCCTCGCATCTCGGCATGATCTTCGGTTTGCTCGGGCTTGCCGCGCTCGGCTACACGCTCTTCTCATGGTTTGCCGGCAGCGTCCTGCCCGGCTGGACCAGTCTGGCCGCGATCATCCTGATCCTCGGCAGCGTCCAGCTCCTGGTCCTTGGGATTTTCGGGGAATATCTCGGGCGCATGTACATGGAGACCAAGCGGCGGCCTCTCTATCTCGTCAACGAGATCGTAGCCCACGATACCGCCGCCGCGGAGCTGCCCGTCCATCGTCTTCAAGAGCTGGCCCGGGAAATGAGGAAAGGAGCCGCGCGTGCTTCAGGCCGAGTTTGACCAATTCGCGCTAGAGTATCAGCAGCAGCATGCCGCCAGCATAAGGCTGAGCGGCGAAACGCCGGATTTCTTCGCACAGTACAAGATCGATGACGTCGCGGCACGGCTCGCTCGCTCTGGTGTGAAACCGCGGCGGATACTCGACTTCGGCGCCGGCGTCGGCAATTCGCTCGGACCCATGCGCGCGGCATTTCCCGACAGCGAGATCACCTTGCTAGACCCATCCTCTCAGTCGCTCGATATCGCCAGCAAGCGCTTCCCCGGGCAGGCCGATTTCAGGCCTTTCGATGGCGAAACGATCCCTTATGAAGACGGCAGTTTCGATCTCGCCTTCGCGGCTTGCGTGTTTCATCACATCCCCGACGATCTCCATATCGGCCTGATCAAGGAGGTCGAGCGCGTGCTGGCCGCTGGCGGCAGCTTGTTTCTGTTCGAGCACAACCCCTGGAATCCGCTGACGACGCACGCGGTGCGAAACTGTGCTTTCGACGAGAACGCGGTGCTGATCAATGGCCGCGACATGCGCCGGCGAGTGAAGGCGGCGGGCTTCTCCAGTCCCGACATCGTCTACCGGATTTTCTTCCCGCGCCTACTCGCAAGATTGCGTCCGCTGGAGCGTTACCTGACCAGGATACCTGTGGGGGCGCAATATTTCGTGCATGCGGTCAAGACTGCCGTCTGACCTGCCCTTGGATGAACGACGCGCCGAAACCCCTGATCAATCTGCCGCAAAGCGGCCTGGAGACATGATATGAACGCGGTTCAGGCGACCATGGCGGCGGTGTCGCCGGTCAATGACGCGCAGCGGGCCAGGCTGATGTTCTGCCTGCTGGTCGCGCCTCTCGTGGCGTTCGCGCTTTCCGCCCACGCTGTCGAAATCCTGCAGGATCCCGACTGTTGGTGGCAGGTCAAGGTCGGGCTCGACCTGCTGGCAAACCGTACGTTCCCGCTTGTCGACAGCTATTCTCATACCTTCGCCGGCCAGCCATGGATCGCCAAGGAATGGCTTGGGCAGGTTTTCCTCGCGCTCGCCTATACGGCAGGCGGCTGGAACGGCGTGGCGGTGCTGATCATCGCCACCATCGCGCTTACGATCTCGCTGCTGTCATGGCATCTCAGCGCCTGGCTGAGACCGACGGCGGCAGTCGGGCTGGCGCTGCTCGCGGCGGCCATGATTTCGCCCATCTACACCGCACGTCCCCACGTCTTCACCTTGCCCATTATCGTGATCTGGACGGCAACGCTTTTCCGCGCGGCGCGCAATGAGCAAGCACCGCCTCTGTGGCTGCTTGCCCTGCTCGTGCTATGGGCCAATCTCCACGCCACCTTTACTGTGGGCTTCGTTATTGCGGCTTTCGCCGGCCTCGATCTTCTTGGGCGAACCCGCCTGTCCAACCCCATGCTCCTTGCCAAATGGATTGCTTTCGGTCTGCTTTGCCCACTGGTCAGCCTGATCAATCCGTATGGCGTCAAGGCCATCCTCGCGACGTTCACGGTAGCCTACGGCAATGAAGCGGTTCCCCTGATCCTCGAGTGGCGACCGTTCGACGCCTCGGTTCAACCGCTCCAGGAAGTCGGCATCCTGCTGTTCGTTTTCGCGCTGCTTGTGTCGAGACTGCGCATCGGCTGGGCCAAGGCGCTGTTCATCATCTTTACCCTGCATGTCTATCTCACCCATTCGCGCTTCATATATCTGTTCTTCCTGCTGGTGCCGATCGTGATTGCGGCCGAGGTGGCTGAACAGTATCCCGCACTTTCCCTTGCGAAATGGATGGCGGACAAGCGCGACGGGCTGGAACGGTTTTTCGCCAGATGGTTTAACCAGATCTGCGGCATCGCTGGCGTTTTGGCGGTGGGCGCGGTCGCCGTGCTCACGAGCGCCTATCGGATCGAGCCAAGCCAGAAGACGTCCGCCAGGGACGCGCTTGCATTCGTCGAAAGCCATCATCTGTCGGGCAATGTCCTGAACTCATACAATTTCGGTGGCACCTTGATCTTCCATGGCATCAAGACATTCATCGACGGCCGGACGGATCAGCTCTTTCTCAACGGCTTCATGAAGACAGATGCCGAAATGGGCCGCAGCGGCGGAAAGCCGATCCTTCAGGCACAGCTCAAGAAATATGCGATCGACTGGGCGCTGCTGAAGGCTGACGACAGCCGCATTCCCTACTTCGACGAACTGGGCTGGAAGCGGGCATATTCAGACAAATACGCCGTGATCTACGTGCCTGGCGCTTGATTTCGGCGCCGATCGGAATTCCTGCAGTTCAAGCCGAACAATGCTTGTCGCCCAAGGAATGCGGCGGCAAATTCACCGCTAAACCTATGACTTTTTAATATTATTCCCTATTCACCTCTCTCGAATCCAAATGCCCGGCCTTCTATTTTCTCGACGCAGCCGATCGCTGCAGGCAGTCGCCACCTCGTGACGACGACCAAGAAGGAAGAAGGAAAAACCGATGCATCGCAGCCACGGACTTTATGTACCCACCCACCGTCCCCTGCCTGTCTCGGCGGTGAAGGCCGATATTCAGACGGTGGCCCATGGCGAGCGCAAACGGCCAATCGCACCTTTCCGGTTGACCAAGATGCTTCTGACGATCGGCTTCCTGCTGACCGCCACGGCCATCGCCGCTTCGGTCTCCTGAGCTATTCCAAAGAGAAATATGATGCCCAACTCTGTGCCTCCCCGAATTTCCACCGCTCTCCACCGCTTCGTCGTCGGGCGCGATGGCGAAGGCCATTGGATCGCCCGCGATGAACAGGGCCAGACCGGTGGCGTTTTCACCGACAGGATTTCCGCCATCCGTTTCGCCACCATGGAGAGCGACCATCAGGCGGGTGCGGTAAGGTTCGCGCCTGCGTCCGCACTGCTCTCATTGTTCAATTGAGCCGTGATCCATACGGCCTGGGCAGAGACAAACGAGCGACTTCACTACAGTTGACGTCGCCACTCCTCCGGGCAGGTCGCGACAACCGATTATGGAAACTCCGCGTCTTGCCGATCTGAGCAGCCTGCTCGAGCGCTTGACGCATGCGCGCAGGCTTCTCGATCACCAACTGTGGGAAGCTGCGCGCGTCCTGTCCATCGACAGGTCGTCTCCCCAAGGCCGGCGATTTGCCTGCCTGGTCGATGCCGGCGCCACGCTCGATGCCGCAATGCTGCTGGTCGCGGTATCAAGCCGCTCCGTGGCCAGCCTTGGCAACATTGGCGGACACTGGGTGTGTACGGTTCGACCAACGGCGTCTGTCGCCGGAGCCGCGCAAAAGAGGTTCCGGATGAAGCATGCGGATCCGCCCGCCGCGGTTCTGGCTTCGCTGATTGCCTCGCTTCTGCATGCGGAAGGCCCATGGGGCGTTTCAGGCCAACAAAAGGAATTCGTCCATGATGACACCTGAACAAGCACGACTGCGCCTGAACGGCGCCATGACCGCGCTGGTCACGCCCTTTTCAGACGGAGAGGTCGACCTAGCGGGCCTGACGACACTGCTTGAATGGCAGATCGAACAGGGTATCAATGGCCTGGTCCCGTGCGGCACGACCGGAGAGGCGCCGACCTTGTCGTGGGAAGAGCGTCTCGACGTCATCGCGCGATGCGTCAAGGTCGCCAGCGGCAGGGTGCCGATCATTGTCGGCAGCGGTACCAACAACACCGAAGCGACGATCGCTTTTACCGCCGCTGCGGAGGCCTTTGGCGCCGATGCGGCCCTGATCGTGACGCCTTACTACAACAGGCCTACCCAGGAAGGCATCTATCGCCATTTTGAAGCTGTCGCCCGCAGGGTCAGCATCCCGATCATTGTCTACAATGTCCCGGCCCGCACCGGCGTCGACCTGCTTCCCGAAACGATCAAGCGCCTGGCACAAATACCGACCATCGTCGGCATCAAGGACGCAACTGGCGATCTGAGCCGACCGTCATCGCTTTCATCCGCGCTCGGCCATCGCTTCATCCAGTTCTCGGGTCACGATTCGATATCCTTCGGCTTCAACACCATGGGTGGCCGGGGCACGATTTCCGTGGTCTCCAACGTAGCGCCCCGCTTGTGCGTCGAAATGCACGACGCGTGCCGGGCGGGAGATCACCACACCGCTCGGGCCATACACCATCGGCTGAGGCCGCTCATCGCGGCGCTGGAACTGGAAAGCAATCCAATCCCGGTGAAATATGCGCTGCATCTTGCGCTGGGGCTGAGCGCCGATGTTCGCTTGCCGCTGACGCCGGTGCTACCGGAAACCGCTGATACTATCCGCGAAGCGATGCTGGCGGTGGCCGAGAACGACAGCAATGTCTTCAACTCGACACGGGCTACCGTGAGCGCGGGGCAGTGGTGGTACTAATGCATGTCGCCCCAAAGCCTGCCCTCGGGGATAACGACATGCTTAAAAACAAGAACTTAGAGCGCGTCGCATGAATCCCTTCAGTCGCGACGCGCTTTGGTCGAACAGGGGCGCGAAGGTTTTCAAGACACGCCGTCAAACTTTCCGCGGCCGTGCACCCTTCTCGTCCATGAGATAGACCAGCCCGGGTCGAACGATCCATTCGCCTGCGTGCAAGGAATCGACATCGAAGCGTCCGTCGGCAGCGCGCGGTGCAACACCCACATAGCGATAGCGATGCCCGCTTGCGTCGACGACGGTTTCCGGGATCGGTTGACCTGCGAGATGGCCGATGATCGCCCCGTCGGACTGGAGGTTCACCAAAATGAAATACTCGATCGGCGGGCTTCGCCCAATCCTGGCACCCCGTTTGAACGGATCCAGGCCTTTGTTCATTTTGGACCACCGATCACATTTCAGCGGCGTGGTCAGGTGTGTCACCTTGCCATCAACCCGCGAACAGACCCGCATTAGATAATCGGCAGCCGCATATGAATTCGAGAGGCGTGCGTGGCCCAATTTATTAGCGCCGCATAGTGAAAAACGCTTCGCGCCGAGCGGTGAGCCAAGCACCAGTCTTCCGAAATCTTTATAGGAATTTTATTTCTTTCCTCTCCATCACGTCTCGAACCTTTATGGTGTTTCGATCCATATTCCGGCAGGCAAACCTGGTGGCGACTACCGTCGTTACGAGGTGTTTTTGTATGAATTCGACCGGCAGGCCGCAGAATTTCAACACAATGCGCAAAACCAAGCAAGACTAGTTGCCGCAGGTTTGAAATACAAATCGCAAAAATAAACAAGGAACACGCACCATGGACATCGTCGTTATCGGGATAGGGGTTTTGTTTTTCGCCCTGTCCTTCGCCTACATCAAAGCTTGCGACAGTCTTTAACGGAGGGATCGCAACATGCTTGTCGACTATATCCTCGGTGGCGGTGTGACTTTGTTCCTTCTCGCCTACCTGACTTACGCCCTCGTTCGCCCAGAACGCTTCTGACCGCAACTGGCGCCAGGCACGGAAAGCTACATCAATGACTCTCAACGGATGGCTACAGATCCTCGTCTACTGCGGGATCGTCGTTTTGCTCGTGAAGCCGCTCGGCTTCTATATGTATCGCGTTTTCAACGGCGATCGCACATTTCTCTCGCCTGTTCTTGGTCCGATCGAGCGCGGTCTTTATCGCATCTCGGGAACCAGCGAGCGCGAGGAGCAGCACTGGACCAGCTACGCGGCAGGCATCATGTTTTTCAGCCTGGCCAGTTTCCTGGTGCTCTATTTCCTGCAGCGGCTGCAGGGGGTCCTCCCCTACAATCCGGCGGGCATGACCGCGGTTGAGCCGAATCTCGCCTTCAACACCGCCGTCAGCTTCCCGACCAATACCAACTGGCAGAACTACGGCGGCGAAAGCACGATGTCCTACCTCGTGCAGATGGCCGGCCTCACCGTGCAGAATTTCATGTCCGCTGCGGTCGGCATTGCCATTGCGGTGGCGCTGATCCGCGGCTTCGCCCGCGCCTCGGTGAAATCGATCGGCAATTTCTGGGTCGATATGACCCGCTGCACCCTCTACATCCTCTTGCCACTCTGCATCGTGCTGACCCTCGTTTATGTCTGGCTCGGCATGCCGCAGACGCTTGGGCCTTATGTCGACGCCACCACGCTCGAGGGGGCGAAGCAGACAATCGCGCTTGGACCTGTCGCCTCGCAGGTCGCCATCAAGATGCTCGGCACCAACGGCGGCGGCTTCTTCAACGCCAATGCCGCGCATCCCTTCGAAAATCCCGATGCGATCTCCAACCTGATCCAGATGGTGTCGATCTTCGCGCTTGGCGCCGCACTCACCAACGTCTTTGGCCGCATGGTCGGCAACCAGCGCCAGGGCTGGGCGATCCTGGCCGCAATGGGCGTGCTGTTCATCGCCGGCGTCGCGGTCTGCTACTGGGCGGAAGCCTCTGGCAATCCGCTGGTTCACGCGCTGGGCATCGACGGCGGCAACATGGAAGGCAAGGAGACCCGCTTCGGCATCGCCCTGTCGGCACTGTTCGCGGTCATCACCACGGCCGCCTCCTGCGGCGCCGTCAACGCCATGCATGACAGTTTCACCGCAATCGGCGGCCTGATCCCGATCCTCAACATGCAGCTCGGCGAGGTCATCGTCGGCGGCGTCGGCGCTGGCTTCTATGGCATCCTGATGTTCATCATCGTCGCCGTCTTCGTCGCCGGGCTGATGGTCGGCCGCACGCCGGAATATCTCGGCAAGAAGATCGAGGCCAAGGAGGTCAAGATGGCGATGCTGGCCATTCTCTGCCTGCCGCTGGCCATGCTGATCTTCACGGCCATCGCCGTGGTGCTGCCGACCGGCGTCGCTTCCATGGCCAATGCCGGCCCGCACGGTTTCTCCGAGGTGCTCTATGCCTACACTTCCGCGGCTGCTAACAACGGCTCGGCCTTTGGCGGCCTGACCGGCAACACGCCCTGGTACAACATCACGCTCGGCATCGGCATGTTGATGGGCCGCTTCCTGGTCATCATCCCGGCCTTGGCGATCGCCGGCTCGCTGGTGGCGAAGAAGACGGTCCCGGCCTCCGCCGGCACCTTCCCGACCGACGGTCCGCTGTTCGTCGGGTTGCTGGTCGGCGTCATCCTGATCGTCGTTGGCCTGACCTTCTTCCCGGCGCTGGCGATCGGACCGATCGTCGAGCACCTGGCGATGATCAATGGGCAGACCTTCTGAGCCCCCACCTCGGATAAACACCATGTCCTGGCTCAACATCATGCGTCGGAAGGCCCGGGCCCGGGCCGACAATGGGGGGGAGGCAACTCCCCCTCCCTTCCCGACCATCTCCACCTTCCTCGGCCTTGCGGTAGTCATGATCGTGATCTGGCTGCTGGCCTACGGGCCGCCGCATCTTTTTTCGGCATCCGATCGATCGGCGCCGTCCAACAACATTGATACTGGAGCCACCAAATGAGCCAGTCCAAATCCGCTAGCATCATGGATGCCCGCATATTGTGGCCCGCCATCGGCGGGGCCTTCAGGAAACTGAACCCGCGCACCCTGATCAAGAACCCGGTGATGTTCGTCGTCGCCATCGTATCGCTGCTCACATCGGTCCTGTTCGTCCGGGATCTTCTGACCGGCGGCGGCGATTTCAGCTTCACGCTGCAGATCATCATCTGGCTGTGGTTCACCGTGCTGTTCGCCAACTTCGCCGAAGCGGTGGCCGAGGGCCGCGGCAAGGCGCAGGCCGACTCGCTGCGCAAGGCGCGCACCGAAACGCAGGCCAAGCTTCTGACCGGCGACGACCGCACCAAGTTCAAGCTGGTGCCCGGCACCAGCCTGAAGGTCGGTGACGCCGTGCTCGTCGAGGCCGGCGACATCATCCCGTCGGATGGCGAGGTCATCGAAGGCGTCGCTTCCGTCAACGAGGCCGCGATCACCGGCGAATCGGCGCCGGTCATCCGCGAATCCGGCGGTGACCGTTCGGCGGTGACAGGTGGCACCCAGGTCCTGTCCGACTGGATCCGCGTGCGCATCACCGCGGCCTCCGGCCATACTTTCCTCGACCGTATGATCTCGCTCGTCGAAGGCGCCGCGCGCCAGAAGACGCCCAATGAGATCGCGCTCAACATCCTGCTTGTCGGCATGACGCTCATCTTCGTGCTGGCCACCGCGACGATCCCCAGTTTTGCCGCCTATTCCGGCGGCTACATCTCGGTCACCATGCTGGTCGCGCTGTTCGTCACCCTGATCCCGACCACGATCGGCGCCCTGCTTTCGGCCATCGGCATCGCCGGCATGGACCGCCTGGTGCGTTTCAACGTGCTGGCCATGTCGGGCCGCGCCGTGGAAGCCGCGGGCGACGTCGACACGCTGCTGCTCGACAAGACCGGAACGATCACGCTCGGCAACCGCCAGGCCACGGAGTTCCGCCCGGTCAAGGGCGTCACCGAGCAGGAACTGGCCGACGCGGCGCAACTCGCCTCGCTCGCCGACGAAACGCCCGAGGGTCGCTCGATCGTTGTGCTGGCGAAGGAAAAATACGGCATCCGCGCCCGCGACATGGCAACGCTGCATGCCACTTTCGTGCCCTTCACCGCGCAGACCCGCATGAGCGGCGTCGATATCGACGGCTCGTCGATCCGCAAGGGCGCCGTGGATTCGGTTCTCGCCCATGTCAACCAGTCGATATCAGCCGGCAGCGGCGCACGTCCGGCCAGTGACGCCGTCCGCGACCTGCAGGCGATCGCCGACGAGATCGGCAAGTCCGGCGGCACGCCGCTGGCGGTCGAGCGCGACGGGCGCCTGCTTGGCGTCGTCCACCTCAAGGACATCGTCAAGGGCGGCATCCGGGAACGCTTCGCCGAACTGCGCAAGATGGGCATTCGCACGGTGATGATCACCGGCGACAATCCGATGACGGCGGCAGCGATCGCCGCTGAAGCCGGCGTCGATGACTTCCTCGCCCAGGCGACGCCCGAGGACAAGCTGAAGCTGATCCGCGACGAACAGGCCAAGGGCAAGCTGGTCGCCATGTGCGGCGACGGCACCAACGATGCACCCGCCCTTGCCCAGGCCGATGTCGGCGTCGCCATGAACACCGGTACGGTCGCCGCGCGCGAAGCCGGCAACATGGTCGACCTCGACTCTGACCCGACCAAGCTGATCGAGATCGTCGAGATCGGCAAGGCGCTGCTGATGACGCGCGGCTCGCTGACGACCTTCTCCATAGCCAACGACGTGGCCAAGTACTTCGCCATCATCCCGGCCATTTTCGCCGTCTTCTACGTCGCGCCGGGGCAGACATCGGGCCCGCTGCAGGCGCTCAACATCATGCATCTGGCGACGCCTCAGAGCGCCATCCTGTCGGCGATCATCTTCAACGCTCTGATCATTATCGCGCTGATCCCGCTGTCGCTTAGGGGCGTCAAGTACCGCGCCATCGGCGCCGGTGCGCTGCTCAGCCGCAACCTTCTCATCTACGGCCTCGGCGGCATCATCGTGCCCTTCGTCGGCATCAAGCTGATCGACATGATCATCACCGCCGTCGGCCTCGCATAAGGAACCATGTCCATGCTCAATCAAATCAGACCCGCGATCGTCATGATCGTCTTCTTCACGGTGCTGACCGGCCTCATCTATCCGATCGGCATGACCGGCATCGCCCAGGCGCTGTTTCCCAGCCAGGCCAATGGCAGCCTGATCGAGAAAGACGGCAAGGTTGTCGGTTCCGAGCTGATCGGCCAGGCTTTCGCCAGCGACCGCTATTTCCACGGCCGCCCGTCGGCCGCCGGTGACGGCTACAACGCCGCCTCCTCGAGCGGCTCGAACCTCGGGCCGACCAATGCCAAGCTGATCGACCGCATCAAGGCCGACGCCGAGAAGTTGAAGGCTGAAAATCCGGGCGCGCCGGTGCCGATGGATCTCGTCACCACATCCGGCAGCGGCCTCGATCCGCATATCAGCCCCGAAGCCGCCTACTTCCAGGTCGCCAGGGTGGCCAAGGCCAGGGGCGTCGATGAAGCAAGGATCAAGTCGCTCGTCGAGAGCCACATCGAGAGCCGCGAACTCGGCTTCATGGGCGAGCAGGTCGTCAACGTGCTGGCGCTCAACCTCGCGCTGGACGAGGCCACGAAGCAGTGAATGGTGCCGGTCGGGGTCGACACCCTCCCCGGCGCCGTCCATATCTAGGATCAAATGCCAGAGGACAGCCGCACCGATAACAGACCCTCTCCCGACGCGCTGCTCGATCATGCGGAGCGCGAGGAGCGCGGTCGTCTGAGGATTTTCCTTGGCGCGGCGCCCGGCGTCGGCAAAACCTATGAGATGCTGATGGCGGGCCGCGCCAGACGGGCCGACGGGATCGACGTGGTGATCGGCGTTGTCGAGACGCACGGCCGCAAGGAAACCCAGGCGCTGGTCGAAGGCTTTGAGGTCATCCCGCGTCGTCAGGTCGACCACAGGGGCCGCATGCTGGACGAGATGGATATCGATGCCATCCTCGCACGCCGCCCGGCGCTGGTTCTCGTCGATGAGCTCGCCCACACCAACGCCCCCGGCAGCCGTCATCCCAAGCGCTATCTCGACGTCCAGGAGATCCTGACGCATGGCATCGACGTCTACACGACGCTCAACGTCCAGCATGTCGAAAGCCTGAACGATGTCGTGGCCCAGATCACGCGCGTGCGGGTGCGCGAAACGGTTCCCGATTCCATTATCGACCAGGCCGATGACATCGAGATCATCGACCTCACCCCCGACGACCTGATCAAGCGGCTGAGGGAAGGCAAGGTCTACTTTCCCAACACCGCCCAGCGTGCGATCGAGAACTATTTCTCGCCAGGCAATCTGACCGCGCTCAGGGAACTGGCGCTGCGCCGCACCGCCCAGCGTGTCGACGAGCAGTTGCTGAACCACATGCAGGCACACGCCATCCCCGGACCGTGGGCGGCGGGGGAAAGGGTTCTCGTCTGCGTCGACGCGCGTCCGGGCGGGGCGGCCCGTGTCCGCTATGCGCGCCGGCTGGCCGACCGGCTCCGCGCCCCCTGGACGGCGCTTCATGTCGATACCCCTCGTTCGGCCGGCATGTCCGAGGAGGACAAGGATCGGCTGGCGACGCTGCTGCGCCTTGCCGAGCAGCTCGGCGCCGAGGTGACGACCATTCCGGGTCAGAACGTCGCGCAGGACATCGTTCGCCATGCGACCGCGAACAACTTCACCCATATCGTGATCGGCAGGCCAACCCGGTCGCGCTGGCGCGAATTGATCGAAGGCTCGCTCACTTACGATCTCATCCGCAATGCCGGTGACATCAGCGTCCATGTCATTTCGGGGACCGATCGGGGCACCGACGCTGCGTCGAGGAGCGTCAAGGCCGCAACCGAGCAGACGCAGTTCGAGGTATGGCCCTATCTCAAGGCCACGGCCTATGTCGCCGGCTCGCTCGGCGTCAGCGCGGTTCTCGACCAGTTTCTCGACGTCCGCAATCTGGCGATCATCTTTCTCATCGGGGTCCTGGCGTCGGCGGTGACCGGCGGTCTCTGGCCGGCTCTGTATGCCTGCCTCGCCAGCGCCCTAGCCTTCAACTATTTCTTCCTGGAACCACGCTACACGCTGACGATCCAGGATCCGGAGAGCATCGTTGCGCTGGCTGTCTTCCTGGTTGTTGCCGTCATTGCCAGCAATCTGACGGCGAGCGTGCAGCGTCAGGCGGTCGCCGCCCGCTCACGGGCACGCGCGACGGAGGACATCTATCTCTTCTCCAGGAAGCTCGCCGGCGCCGGCACGCTTGACGATGTGCTCTGGGCCACGGCCTTCCAGATCGCCTCGATGCTGAAGCTGCGCGTGGTGCTGCTTTTGCCCGAGGACGGTTCGATCACCGTCAAGGCCGGCTATCCGCCCGACGACACGCTGGCCGAGGCCGACATCGCAGCTGCCCGTTGGGCCTGGGAGCACGATCGCCCCGCGGGCCGTGGCGCCGACACACTGCCTGGGGCAAAGCGCCTCTATCTTCCCTTGCGCACCGGCCGCACTGCGGTTGGCGTCATCGGCCTCGACAACGACAAGCAGGGGCCGCTGCTGACGCCCGAGCAGCAGCGTCTCCTCGACGCTCTCGCCGACCAGGCGGCGGTCGCCATCGAACGCATCCAGCTTGTCGCCGATGTCGACCGGGCCAAGCTCGCGGCCGAGGCCGACCGCCTGCGCTCGGCATTGCTGACCTCGATTTCCCATGACCTGAAAACGCCGCTCGCCGCCATCATGGGAGCTGCCGGGACGCTGAGGGAGTTCGCGCCCGCACTTCCCGAGCAGGACCGGACGGAGCTCTTGTCGACCGTGCTCGACGAATCCGAACGGCTGAACCGGTTCATCGCCAATCTACTCGACATGACCAAGATCGAATCCGGCGCGATGGAACCGAACCACGCCTTCCACTATGTCGGCGACATTGTCGGGTCGGCACTACGGCGGGCGAAGAAGATCATCGGCGAGCACAAGACCGAAATCGACATTCCGCAGAACCTGCCGATGCTGAAGCTCGATCCGGTGCTGTTCGAGCAGGTGCTTTTCAACCTCCTCGACAATGCCGCGAAATACGCGCCGCCAGGGTCAACGATCCGCATGCGGGGCTGGGCCGACAACGGCTCCGTCATCCTGCAGGTCATGGATGAGGGGCCGGGCATCCCTCCGGCGGATCTGGAGCGAATTTTCGACACATTCTACCGGGTGCGCAAGCGCGATCAGGTCCAGGCCGGCACCGGGCTCGGCCTGTCGATCTGCCGCGGCTTCATCGAAGCGATGGGCGGGACGATTGCGGCGGCAAACAGGACCGACCGCGCTGGCGCGGTGTTCACCATCCGGATGCCGGTGCCGACGGAACCGCCCCTCATAGGCGATCAAAACGGGGGCGATCCCAGCGTGGACGACTTGGCATGACACATTCGAACGTCAGTATATTGGTCGTCGATGACGAGCCGCCGATCCGAAAACTGCTCCGGGTCGGCCTCGGCAGCCAGGGCTATGCGGTCAGCGAGGCGCCGAACGCCAAGGCGGCGATCGAACTGGTCGAAACGGAAAAGCCGGACCTGATCCTGCTCGATCTCGGCCTGCCCGGCATGGGCGGCCATGATTTGCTGCGCAAATGGCGCGACGATGGCCTGGACATTCCGGTGGTCATCCTGTCTAGCCGCACCGATGAGTCCGGCATCGTCTCGGCACTGGAGCTGGGCGCCGACGACTACATCACCAAGCCATTCGGCATGAATGAACTTGTCGCGCGCATCCGCGTGGCGCTCCGTCACAAGTTCCAGCAGCAAGGCGAGAAGCCGGTGTTCCATACCGGCGATCTCACGGTCGATCTGGTGAAACGCATCGTCAAGGTCGAGAACAGGGAGATAAAACTCTCGCCGAAGGAATACGACATATTGCGCCTCCTCGTGCAGCATGCGGGCAAGGTGCTCACCCACCAGTTCCTGCTGAAACAGGTCTGGGGCGAGTCGACCGACGTGCAATATCTCAGGGTCTATGTCCGCCAGCTCAGGCAGAAGATCGAGAAAACGCCCGACCAGCCGCGCTATATCACCACCGAAACCGGCGTCGGATACCGTCTGCGCGAAGTCGAGTGAGCGGGCGTCAACGGGCTCCCAATCCTGCTCCACATCGCCAATCAAATGAGAACGATATGAAAGTCGCGGAATTCATCCGGCCGGAAAGCGTAGTCGTTGATCTCGCGGCCAAGTCGAAATCGCGTGTTCTTCAGATTATGTCCGCCAAAGCCAGCGAGGCGCTCGGGATTGAAGAAAGGCCGGTACTGCAAGCGCTTGTTGACAGGGAAAAACTCGGTTCGACAGGCATTGGCGAAGGGATCGCCATTCCGCATACGCGGGTGGCGGGCGTGGTCCATCCATTCGGCATGCTTGCCCGGCTAAGCAAGGCGATCGATTTTGAGGCCGTCGACGACATTCCGGTGGACATCGTCTTTCTGTTGCTGATTCCGGGCGAAAGCAGGAAGGATCATCTGAACGCGCTTGCCTGCGTGGCGCGGCAGTTGCGGTCGCACGAGGTTTTGAAAAAAATCCGCAGTGCTACAAGCGCAGACGAATTGTACGCAGCCGTAGTTCTCCAGGCGGATTCGCCCGAATGAAAGAATGAACGCATAATCGCGCAACACCGAGACGCTGGCTCAATCCGCCGAGAGTTCCGCGGTCTTGGCAAGCGCACCGCTGAAGCCGGTCAACGGCATGGAAAAGCCGATCAGACAGCCGGCATATTGGAATTGAAGAATATTAGGTCCTTGCGGCAGGCGCATCCGCTGCGATCGGGACCTTGACCATGACATCGCCGGACAGACGTCCTATATCAAGAAGACGTCTGTTTTTGGCGTGGGAATGAACGGAAATGTCGCAGTCTCGTATTTCAAAGATTTTCGTGTCGGCAATGCTGGCAACGGAGATGTTGTTGGGCGCAGCACCATTCGCCGCGGCGCAGACCGTCGACTCCGCCAATCGCAACACGCTGATCCAGCAAAATGAATTGCAAATATTGGAAAACAGGCTGAAGCGGCAGCAATATCAGCAGCAGCAACAGCAGTTCCGCGCCCAGGATCGCCAGATCGTGCCGCAACAGCGGCCGGTGGTGCCGCAGGTGAAGCCGAGTTGCCAATTGCAGCCGTCGGGCAGCAGTTTTGTCAGAACCTGCCGCTGACAGACCGGCACTTTTCATTTATTTAGCCGACTTATGGAATTGAGGTGCCGTCTGGCGTGGCGAACCGACTGGGGTTTTCGCAAATGGCAATCGCCAAAAAGAAGGCCGTACGCAAGGCAAGGAGAGGCGAGAGGATCCGCCAGGTCGCGGCTATTCCCTTTCGGCTGAACGGACACGGCAATGTCGAGGTAATGCTGGTCACTTCGCGCGCGACCAGGCGCTTCATCGTGCCCAAGGGTTGGCCGATGAAGGGCAAGAGCGGACGCAAGGCAGCCGCCATCGAGGCGCAGCAAGAAGCCGGGGTGACCGGCAAGATGCTCAGGCAACCGGCCGGCACCTATTCCTATTGGAAGCGGCTTGAAAACCGCTTCGTGCGCGTCGACGTCATCGTCTATTTGCTGGCGGTGACGGAGGAACTCATCGACTGGCAGGAAGCGGAAAGCCGGCAAAGAGCCTGGCTGGCGCCGGAAGACGCGGCGATGCTCATCGACGAACCCGAACTGTCGACGCTGTTGAGAGACCTGGAGATTCCGGAACCACCCTCAGAGCCGGCCCTCTGACTGAAGCAACGACACATGCGGCCTCGCCTCACCCACCCTCTTCATCCGGAAAAGCCCGTACCGGCGTACCGGTGTAGGCCCACAGCCACTCGCGCGGCAGCGGTCCCTTGTTACGGTCGCTCTGCTGCGATTGCTCCCACGCATGCGCCAGGATGCCGACCGAGCGCGACAGCACAAAGAGCCCGCGTGTCAGCGGCGGCGGAAAACCGAGTTCGCCATAGATGAGGGCAGTGGCGCCGTCGATGTTGAGCGGGATCTTCTTGCCCTTGCGCAACGCAACCTCGGCCTCGACAGCCTCGGCGATGTCGGCAAAACGCCCGCTGACGACGCCGCGCGCGGCAAAATCGCGGGTCACTTCAAGCAAGCGCGGCGCGCGTGGGTCGACCGGATGGAAGCGGTGGCCAAAGCCCGGCACGTAGCCCTTGTCCTCGGCGAAGAAGCGGTCGAGCCGCGCCGAGACGGCATCGGCAAGCGTCGATCCTGCATCCTGCGCCGCGGCAATATCGCCGTAGAAGGCAAGCGCCTGCTCGCCGGCGCCGCCATGCACGTCGCCAAGCACATTGATGGCCGAGGCCATGGCGCTGTTGATGCCGACGCCACAGGTGGCCGCCATGCGGGCAATGGCGATCGACGGCGCCTGCGGCCCATGGTCGACCGCCGCACCGAGTGCGATGCCAAGCAAGGCAGCCTGATCCTCGCTGGGCAATTCGCCGCGCAGCATCAGCCAGATCATCGCCGGGAAGCTGACGCGGCCGATCAGATCCTGGATCTCATAGCCGCGCAGCCGGATCACGCCGGGCCGCATTTCGATGATATCGGTCTGCCACCATTCCTCGCCGCGCTCGCGCCCGGTCTTTTTTTCCTCGCCGCTCATGCGCGCGCCCCATTCTTGGCCCGCGACCCATTCTTGGCCCGCGACCTTGTCTGAGCACGTGGCGGCAGGTCCGAAAACACCTCGTCCATGTGTTCGCCGAGCGCCGGCGGCGGCCTGACCGGTAACGGCGCCACACCGTCGACCATGAAGCCGCCGCGCACGACGGTCAGCGGGCGGTCCATGCCAGGCACACCATCGAAACGAGTGGTCATGTCGCGCAAGGTCACTTGCTGCTCCTCGAGCACCTGCGGGATCGTCAGCACCCGGCCCGCCGGCACGCCCGCGCGATTGAGCTTCTCCTCCCAGACGGCAGCCGAGGCGCTGGCCAGCGCGTCCTCGATCAGCACCTTCAATACAGCGCGATTGCGCTTGCGTGTCTCGCGCTCGGCAAAGCGCGGGTCCAACGCCAGCTCGGGCAGTCCGATCAGCCGGCAGAGCGTGACGAACTGCTCCTGCTTGTTGGCGGCGATGTTGAGCAGGCCGTCGCCGGTGCGAAACGCGCCGGAAGGTGCCGCCGTCATGTTCTCATTGCCCATCGGCTGCGGCTCGACATCGGCCGTCAGATAGTTGGAGACCGGCCAGCCGAGCGCCGAAAGCGTGCATTCGAGCATCGACACGTCGAGGAAGGCGCCCTCACCGCTTGTCTTCTGCTTCACCAGTGCCGCAGTGATGGCGAAGGCCCCGACCAGCCCGCCCAGCGTGTCGGCCACGGGATAGCCGACACGCAGCGGCGCCGTCTCCGGCGTGCCGGTGATGCTCATGATGCCGGAAAGCCCCTGGATGATCTGGTCGTAGGCCGGATTGTCGCGCATCGGTCCGGTCTGGCCGAACCCCGATATCGCGCAATAGACGAGACTGGGCCGCACCTCTTTCAGACTGGCATGGCCGAGGCCCAGCCGCTCCATCACCCCCGGCCGGAAGTTCTCGACCAGCGCGTCCGCCGTGGCGACCAGGTCGAGGAAGCGCTCGCGATCGGCTTGCTGCTTGAGATCAAGCACCACCGATCGCTTGCCGGCGTTCTGCGCCAGGAACGAAGCGCCCATCCTGGCCTCGTTGAGTTCGGGCGAAGCGCCGAGCTGACGCGCCAGGTCGCCGCCTTGCGGCGCTTCGACCTTGATTACGTCGGCCCCGAGCAGCGCCAGCTGATAGGCGCAGTAAGGGCCGGCCAGGACATTGGTCAGGTCAAGGACGCGGATGCCGGACAAAAGCTCGGTCATGATCTCCCAAACAACTCAGGCATCGCCCGGCACATGCTCCGGCCCGCGCCGGCGCCGGTGCTCGATGTAAGCCCAGATATGCGGGCCGGCCAGGCCGATGAAGGCCAGTGTCAAGAGCGTCAGCGACAGCTTGTGCGTGTAGAACACCGACCAGTCGCCATTCGAGATCGTCATCGCCCGGCGGAACTGCGTCTCGGCGAGTGGCCCCAGGATCATTCCGATAATCACCGGCGCCGTCGGAAAATCGAAGCGTCGCATCAGGAAGCCGGCAGCACCCAGGAGATAGAGGATGACGAGATCGATCGGCGATTGCGAAATGCCGTAGGTGCCGACCGTGGCGAACACCAGGATGCCGGCATAAAGCTGCGGCGCCGGGATCTTCAAAAGCCGCACCCACAGCCCGATCAGCGGCAGATTGAGGACGACGAGGATGACGTTGGCGATGAACAGGCTGGCGATCAGGCCCCAGACGAGATTGGCCTGCGTCGTCAGCAGCAGCGGCCCGGGATTGATGCCGTAGCTCTGGAAGGCCGACAGCATGATAGCCGCCGTCGCCGAGGTCGGCAGGCCGAGCGTCAGCATCGGCACCAGCACGCCGGCGGCCGAGGCATTGTTGGCGGCTTCTGGTCCAGCGACGCCTTCGATGGCGCCGACCGTGCCGAACTCGTCCTTGTGCTTCGACAGCTTCTTCTCGATGGCATAGGACAGGAAGGTCGGGATTTCGGCGCCGCCGGCCGGCATCGCGCCGATCGGGAAACCGATGGCGGCACCGCGCAGCCATGCCTTCCACGAGCGTCCCCATTCGGCCGCGGTCATGTAGAGCGAACCCTTCAGCGGCACGATCTCGTCCTTGCCGGCATAGCGGCGCGAGGCCATGTACAGCGTCTCGCCGACAGCGAACAGGCCGACCGCGACGATGATGACGTCGACGCCGTCGAGCAGTTCGCCAATGCCGAAGGTGAAGCGCGGCTGTCCGGTCTGCAGGTCAACGCCGATCATGCCGATGACGAAGCCGGCGAACAGGCTGGTGAGCCCCCGCACCGAGGACGAGCCGAGCACCGCCGAAACGGTGATGAAGGCCAGCACCATCAGCGAGAAATATTCGGCCGGACCGAAGGACAGTGCGAACTTGACCACGACCGGCGCCAGGAAGGCGACGCCCAGCGTGCCAAGCGTGCCGGCAACGAAGGAGCCGATCGCCGAGGTCGCCAGTGCTGCGCCGCCACGGCCGGAGCGGGCCATCCTGTTGCCCTCGAGTGCTGTAACGATGGTGGCGCTTTCGCCGGGCGTGTTGAGCAGGATCGACGTCGTCGAGCCGCCATACATGGCGCCGTAATAGATGCCGGCAAACAGGATGAAGGAGGCTTCCGGCGCCACCTGGTAGGTGATCGGCAAAAGCAGGGCGATGGTCAGCGCCGGCCCGAGGCCGGGCAGCACGCCGATCGCGGTTCCGAGCGTCGTGCCGACCAGGCACCACATGAGGTTGACCGGTGTGAAAGCGATTGAAAATCCATGCGCGAGTTGATTGAGGGTTTCCATCGCCTCACCCCCGGACCATCGCGATGATGGCGTTGATGGCGGCATTCAGCTGGTTCTCGATGAAGCCGGCGCCGATGTTGACGCCGAGCGCCCTGGCGAAGCCGAAATAGGCCGCGAGTGCCAGGATCAGCCCGAGCAGCGCGTCGCGCAGCGGACGCCTGCTGCCGAAGCCGTGGCAGATGAGAACGAACATGATTACCGAGGCGGCTGTGAAGCCGAGCGGGCGTATCAGCACCAGGTTGGCGACGAGCCCGGCGGCAACAATGCCCATCGCCTTCCAATCGGTCGGCGTCTCTTTCTCCTCCTCGGGCTGCCAGCCACCACGCAGGGCGGCCAGGATGAGGAGCAGGGAAAGGATCACCATGCCTGTCATGGTGATGTAGGGAAACACCGTTGGACCGACCTTGGAATAGAGCGGCGACACCGGGATCGCCAGGGTTTGCCAGGCAACGGCCGCGGCACAGGCCAGAAGCCCGATGCCGATCAGCAATTCGGGTACGGCAAGGCGTGGCGGCGGCGCCTGCTGGTCGCTGGTGCTCATGAATGTCCTCCCCAGGATGGCCGGCATGCTCCAGCCGGCCTTCACCGCAGTCTCCCCCGCGATGGACCACATGTCCATGCGGTTGGCGAAATGTCGAAGGGGCGGCGCAAGCCGCCCCTTCCGGGAAGATCAGGCAAGGCCGAGATCCTTGAGGATGGCGCCGATGCGGGCCGTGTCCTCGGTGAGGAATTTGGCATAGTCATCACCGGTGAGCAGGATTTGCGTCCAGTTGCGGTTCTTGCATTCGGTGGCCCAGGCCTCGCTCTTGGCCATGGTCTCGACAAGCGTGATCAGCGCCGCCTTGTCGGCGTCCGAGACGCCGGGCGGTGCGAAGACGCCGCGCCAGTTGAACAGTTCGACATCGATGCCGGCCTCCTTCAGCGTCGGGGCGTCGATGCCGTCCTGGCGCTTGTCGGCCGAGATGGCGAGCAGCCTGAGCGCTCCCGCCTTGACCTGTTCGGAGAACTCGCCATAGCCCGATATGCCGGCCGCCACCTGGTTGCCGAGCAGCGCCGACAGCGCCTCGCCGCCGCCGGCGAACGGCACGTAGGACAGGCTGGTTGCCGGAACACCGGCCGTCTTGGCGATGAGGCCGAACAGGATGTGGTCCGAGCCGCCGGCCGAACCGCCGGCCACCGGCACCTTGGTCGGATCGGCCTTGAGGGCGGCGACGAAATCGGCTGCCGTCTGGAATGGCGAGGCCGCCGGCACCACCAGCGCCTCGAACTCGCCCGTCAGCCGGGCGATTGGCGTGACCTCGGTGAGATTGTTGGCCGACTTGTTGGCGATGATGGCGCCAACCATGACCATCCCGGCAACCATCATCGAATTGCCCTTGCCGTTCCACTGGTTGATGAACTGCGGCAGGCCGACCGTGCCGCCGGCGCCGCCGACATTGGTGATTTGCGAGCCGGAGATCAGCTTCTCACTGCGCAGCACCTGGTCCATCGTGCGCGCTGTCTGGTCCCAGCCGCCACCGGGCGCCGCCGGCACGAAGATCTGGACCTGTGGCGCGTCCTGCGCAAAGGCGGGCGAGAGATGCAACGCTGCGAAACCGGCAGCACCCGCCGCAGCGGTGCTCGTCAAAAATCTGCGTCTGTTCAGCATGGGATTCCTCCAAATCACGACACCTCCTCCGGTGCCTGCCAGAAACGTAGCCTGAATTCAGACCCGCTCGACAAAATTCTTGCTGATTTTATTGCGTTCTGTCAACAGGAACGGCATTCCGCTGGACAGAACATTCTACGTAAGGCATGATCGTTCCGGTCCACCTGGCCGGAAATGAAATGAGAACGTCGGACGATGACGCAAGTACGATCCAAACCGGCGTCGACCGATGGCGTTGCCGCGCTTGATCGGGCGATCGCCATTCTCGACGCTTTCGCCGCGGCCGACCGGTCGCTCAGCCTGGCCGAAATCGCGGCGCGCACCGGCCTTTACAAGAGCACCATCCTGCGGCTGGCGAATTCGCTGCTGCGCGGGCAGTTGCTGGAACGCCTCGACGATGGCCGCTACCGCGTCGGTCCGGCGACCTTCCGGCTCGGCACGCTCTACCAGCGTTCGGTGGTGGCGAGTGACGTCCTGCTGCCGATCATGCGTGATCTCGCCGACCGCAGCTGGGAAAGCGTTGCCTTCTATGTCCGCTCGGGCGATGTCCGCACCTGTCTCTATCGTGTCGAGTCCAAGCACCCCATTCGTTACACCATACGGGAGGGGGACGTACTGCCTTTGCTGGCTGGTTCGGGCGGACGTGTGCTGGCGGCATTTTCCGGTGAGCCGGGCGAGCCTTACGAAACGATCCGCGAAACCTATCACTTTCTGACGGTCGGCGACCGCGACCCCGAGACGGCGGGCGTGTCGGCGCCCGTGTTCGGACCGGGGCGCGTCTTGCTCGGCGCCCTGACGCTGGCCGGGCCCAGCACGCGTGTCGACACGGCCTTTCTCCAGCGCATGAAGCGGCCGCTCATCGAAGCAGCCGCCCGCGCCACCCGCGCGTTCGGCGAAGACGCTTCAGTGCTTGAACTGGCGGCCCGCGAGGCCGGCGCGGAACGCGTGGAAAGCCTCAACTCCGCTTGACCAGGCTCACATGATCGCCCGGCCTCAGGGCCGCCGTTCCAGCAGGACCGTCGCGGCGTCGTGATAGGTGGTTCGCAGGACTTCCCGGTAGCCGCTTTTGGCCGCGACGTTGAGCGAAGCGGTATTTTCCGGATCGATGATGCATACGGTTCTGGCGCGCCCGAATGTTTCGTCGCCCCAGACAAGGATCCGCCCGACGACCTCGCTGGCCAAACCCTGGCCATGCGCGTGGGGAGCCAGCGCCCAGCCCGCTTCCGGCACGCCCTCGATCGACGGTTCGATATCGCGCTTCAGATCATGAAAGCCGGCCTCGCCGATGAATCGGCCGCTCGCCTTGTCCTCGATCGCCCAGAAGCCGTAGCCCAGCATCGACCATAGACCTGAATGGCGCAGGAAACGCATCCAGCTTTCCTCCCGCGTGCGCGGCTTGCCGCCGACGAAACGGGTGACGGCCGGATCGGCCCACATGGCGACATAGCAGTCGAAATCATCCAGCCGGTGCGCCCGCAGAAGAGTGCGCTCCGTCTCGATGACCGGCACGCCGGCTGCTTTCGAACTGCTCATGGGTCCTGCCTCGCTGCGCCTGACCCCGGAACCGCCCCCGGTTCTGGAAAGGATCATGCGCAAATTGAAAGTGCTTGGCAACTTGCTTGCGTCGAACAAGAGCCAAGGCCGTGCGGACCACCTTCCAGCGCGCAAAACCGACACCAGGCAATGGCGATGCAAAGGCTGATGGTCGGTCCGCGCTATGGGAATCTTGCCGAACGATGCTACCCTCCCCGGGGGCTGATTCAGCGCCTCGGCGCATACCGTCCGACGGAGAGAGAAAGCACATGGACACCACCGATCTTGTGCTGGCCATCATCCATCATCTGCTGGTGTTTTCGCTGGCGGGCATCATCGGCGCCGAATTTGTCCTGATCCGCGGCGACTTGCCTGCTGCAACGCTCCGCCGCCTCGTCGGCATCGACCGCCACTATGGCATCATCGCCATGTTGATCATCATTGTCGGCGTCAGCCGCGTCATTTACGGCCTCAAGGGCTGGGAATTCTACGTCTACAACTGGGTGTTCTGGGCGAAGATGGCGGCCTTCGCCATCGTCGGCCTCTTGTCGAACATCCCGACCGTCCGCTTCATCTCCTGGAACAGGCAGGCAGTCGGCAATTCGGCCTTCGCCGTGCCGGCGGCTGAATTGGCCTCGGTGAAAACCTATGTTCGCGCCGAAGCCTTCGTTTTCCTGACGATCCCGGTCTTCGCCGCGGCGATGGCGCGCGGCTATGGCTACTAGATCCATGATCCCGAACCGACAATCCGCGCCCGCACGGTTGCGGATATCGGCAGTTTGCGGTTTGAGTCCGATTGCAATGTGCTAGCCTGCGCTAGTTGTTGTTTTATCCGCGGCAGGTGTCGAGAGGAACGCCGCGCAGCGGCTGGAAATTCATATCTTGGGAGGAAATCACGATGAGAAGATTTATCGCCGCTCTGGCTGCCGCCGCGGCCGTTACGCTTTATCCCCTGGCGGCGGGCGCGCAAACCTATCCTGAACGCAGCATTACCGTCGTGGTGCCGTTTTCGGCCGGCGGCCCGACCGACACGGTCACGCGCCTCGTCGCGGAAGCCATGTCGAAGGATCTCGGCCAGCAGGTCATCGTCGAGAATGTCGGCGGCGCCGGCGGCACGCTGGGCGCGGGCCGCGTCGCCAACGCCGAGCCGGACGGCTACACGCTGCTCCTTCATCACATCGGCATGGCGACAAGCGCCACGCTCTACAGAAAGCTCGCCTACGACACGCTGAATGCCTTCGAATATGTCGGCCTCGTCACCGAGGTGCCGATGACCATCGTCGGCCGCAAGGATCTCGAGCCGACCGATCTGAAGGGGTTGGTCGACTACGCCAAGGCCAACAAGGACACCATCACCGTCGCCAATGCCGGGATCGGAGCGGCCTCGCATCTGTGCGGCATGCTGTTCATGAGCGCCATCGGCACGCCGCTGGTCACCGTGCCCTACAAGGGCACCGGCCCGGCCATGACCGATCTTCTCGGCGGCCAGGTCGACATCATGTGCGACCAGACCACCAACACCACCAAGCAGATCCAGGGTGGCACGATCAAGGCCTATGCCGTCACTTCGCCGCAGCGCCTCGATGTGCTGCCGGACGTGCCGACGACGACGGAAGGCGGCCTTCCCGATGTGCAGGTCGGCATCTGGCACGGCCTCTATGCACCGAAGGGCACGCCGGCCGAGATCACCGAGCGCCTGTCGAAATCGCTTCAGGTCGCCCTGAAGGACCAGAATGTCGTCGCCCGCTTTGCCGAACTCGGCACCAAGCCGTCATCAGAGGCCGACGCCACGCCGGCCGCGCTGAAGGCCAAGCTGGAAGGCGAGATCACGCGCTGGAAGCCGATCATCGAAGCCGCCGGCCAGTACGCCGACTGAGGTCTTGAGACGGGGCGCCACCAGCGCCCCGTTTTCGCTTTGGTCACGCGCTCTGGGAGGAACGCCATGAAACCTTTCGCAATAGACAGGACCAACGGCCTGTGCGCCGTGCTGTTCATCCTGTTCGGCGTATTTTTCGCAGTTCAGTCGCTCGGCCTCGAAATCGGCACCGCCTTCCGCATGGGGCCGGGCTATTTCCCGCTGGTCCTGGCGATCGTGCTGATCCTGCTTGGCGCCATCATCCTTATCCAGGCAGTGCGCTTCGAGAGCGAGCCGATCGGCCACATTGCCTGGCGCGGCATGCTGTTCATCCTGCCGGCTCCGATCTTCTTCGGTCTGACTGTGCGCGGTCTCGGCTTCATCCCGTCGATCTTCCTGACGGCGCTGATCGCATCCTTTGCCAGCGGCCGCATGAAGCCGCTGACCGCGCTCGTGCTGTCGATAGGTCTGACGCTGTTCGCATTCCTCGTCTTCAGCTACGCGCTCGGGCTGCCGTTCCGGCGCTTCGGTCCATGGCTGGCATTTTGAGGCGCTGAGATGGAACTCCTCGACAATCTGGCGCTCGGTTTCTCCACGGCTACATCGCTGGCAAATCTCGGCTTTTGCCTGATCGGGGTGTTTCTCGGCACGCTGATCGGCGTCCTGCCCGGCATCGGCGCCACCGCGACCATTGCCATGCTCCTGCCGATCACCTTCCAGATCGGTGACCCGGTCTCCTCCCTCATCATGCTCGCCGGCATCTATTACGGCGCGCAGTATGGTGGTTCGACCACCGCCATTCTTATCAACATGCCCGGCGAATCCTCGTCGGCCGTCACCGCGATCGACGGCTACCAGATGGCCAGGAACGGCCGCGCCGGCGCGGCGCTCGCGATCGCGGCGATAGGCTCGTTCTTTGCCGGCACCGTGTCGACCTTCCTCGTCGCCATCTTTGCCCCGCCGCTGACGGCGATCGCGTTGCAGTTCGGCGCGGCCGAGTATTTCTCGCTGATGATCGTCGGCCTCGTCTCGTCCGTGGCGCTCGCCCACGGCTCGATCGTCAAGGCGCTGGCGATGGTCGTGCTCGGCCTGCTGCTCGGCATTGTCGGCACCGACATCTACACCGGCACGCCGCGCTTCACGCTCGGCATCCGCGAATATGCCGACGGGCTGAATTTCGTTGCGGTGGCGGTCGGCGTCTTCGGCGTCGCCGAGATATTGCGCAACCTCGAAAACGAGCATGAACGCTCGGTGCTGATCCGCAAGGTCTCCGGCCTAATGCCGACCCGCGATGACTTTCGCCGCATGGCGGCGCCGATAGTGCGCGGCACGATCATCGGTTCGGCGCTTGGCATCCTGCCGGGAGGCGGCGCCATCCTGGCGGCCTTCGCCTCCTACACGGTCGAAAAGCGCATATCGAAAAACCCGGCGGAATTCGGCAAGGGCGCCATCGCCGGTGTCGCCGGACCCGAATCGGCCAACAACGCAGGTGCGCAGACCTCCTTCATCCCGATGCTGACGCTCGGCATTCCGGCCAACCCGGTCATGGCGCTGATGATCGGCGCGATGATCATCCAGGGCATCGTCCCCGGCCCCAATGTCGCAACCGAACAACCGGCACTGTTCTGGGGCATTATCGCCTCGATGTGGATCGGCAATCTGATGCTGATCATCCTGAACCTGCCGCTGATCGGGCTCTGGGTAAAACTGCTCACCATCCCCTATTACGTGCTCTTCCCGATCATCATGGCGTTCTGCTCGATCGGCGTCTACAGCGTCAACACCAATGTCTACGACCTCTACGCCGTCGCCTTTTTCGGCTTCCTCGGCTATCTCCTGACCAAGCTGCGCTGCGAACCAGCACCTATGCTGCTCGGCTTCGTGCTTGGCCCTCTGCTCGAGGAAAACCTGCGCCGCGCCATGATCCTCGCGCGCGGCGACCCAAGCACCTTCGTGACGAGACCGATCAGCGCCGGCCTGCTCCTCATCGCGCTCGCCGTGCTCGTCATCGTCTTCCTGCCCGCGGTCAAGAAGAAGCGTGAAGAGGTATTTGTCGAGGAGACTTAAGCTATCGAGGCCTCGTCCGCCGGCCCGAGCGGTACGATCTCGACCAGCGGCGCCGGGACGCTTGTCGTCTTCTCCTCCGCCTTGCAGATGTCGGCGATCACGCAGGCCGGACAATCCGGCTTGCGCGCCTTGCAGACATAGCGGCCATGCAGGATCAGCCAATGATGCGCGTGGCGCATATAGTCGTCCGGAATGATTCGCAACAACCCTTGCTCGACCTGTTCCGGCGTCTTGCCGGGCGCCAGACCAAGCCGGTTGCCGATGCGGAAGATGTGCGTGTCGACCGCCATCGTATGCTGGCCGAAAGCCATGTTGAGCACGACATTGGCGGTCTTGCGCCCGACGCCAGGCAGCTTGACCAGTTGGTCGCGATCGTCCGGCACCTCGCCGCCATGGTCGGCGATCAGCGCCTGCGACAAGGCAATGACGTTCTTGGCCTTGTTGCGCCAGAGCCCGATCGTTCTGATGTAATCGCCGACCTTGGCCTCGCCCAGCGCCAGAATCTTTTGCGGCGTATCGGCCACCTTGAACAGCGCCCGCGTCGCCTTGTTGACGCCGGCATCGGTGGCCTGTGCCGAAAGCACGACGGCCACCAGGAGCGTGAAGGCGTTGACATGTTCGAGTTCGCCTTTCGGCTCGGGCCGCTGCACGGAAAACCGCCGGAAAATCTCGTGCACTTCGGCCGGGCTGTAGCGGGACCGCACCGGCCGGGGCCGCGGCTTGGCGTTCGAGCCGTCGCGCCGGCCGGGCGGCAGGTCATTTTTGGCTGTCGGGGAATTTTTGGGCATCGAAGATTTTTTGGACTTGGGGCTCGCCATTCCCTTCCTATAATATCCCGGCATGAGCGACACAAACGCCTCTTTCCAGGCCGACGAGCCATTCTTCCACGCCTTGCTGACGCCGCACCGCTCTCTCGGCCGCACCGGCTTTGCCGTGCTGATGGGTGCGCTGCTGTTCGGCTGGCTGGTCACCGGCGCGTTTTTCCTGTCGCGCGGCGCTTGGCCGGTGTTCGGCTTCTTCGGACTGGATGTGATTGCCGTCTACATCGCCTTCCGCGCCAATTACCGCGCCGCCCGCGCCCGCGAGGAGGTGTCGGTCTCGCGCACCAGCCTCGACATCCGCAAGACCGCGCCGTCCGGCAAATCGGAAGCGCATCGCTTCAACCCGTTCTGGGCGCGTTTTTCGATTGCCCGCCACGCCGAGATCGGCATCACCAGGATGGCGGTGGAAGCACAGGGGCAGAACGTGCCGATCGGCGGCTTCCTCAACCCCGACGATCGCGAAAGCTTTGCCACAGCCTTTTCAAGGGCGCTGGCGACCGCCAAGGCGCGCTAAAACCGATACTATAAAGCCTGCCTGTCCCCCGGTGATGGTCTGCGCGGATCGAAGCCAGCCCTATCTGGGCACGTGCGGCAGGAAGGCAAGTTTCGGGTGGCGATCCATGGGCCGAAGGACGATATTCGCGATCAAGGAGATAGACCCATGAACGCCCAGATGCCCCTCAAGACGACAGCAATTCTTCAAAAAGACATCACACCCGAAGGCGGCGACTATGAAGTCGTCCGGCGCGCCATCGAGAAGATCAGCCTCGATTACCGCGACCAGCCTTCGCTCGAAATATTGGCGGAGGAAGTCGGCGAGACGCCGACCGGCCTGCAAAAGCTCTTCACCCGCTGGGCCGGGCTGTCGCCCAAGGCCTTTCTACAGGCGGTCACGCTCGACCATGCGCGCAGGCTGCTCGATTCCGGCTTGCCGCTGCTCGAGACGTCGTTCGAAGTTGGCATGTCCGGCCCCGGCCGGTTGCACGATCTCTTCGTCACCCATGAAGCGATGTCGCCGGGCGATTACAAGACGCGGGGCGCCGGCCTCACCATCCGCTACGGCTACCACATCTCGCCCTTTGGCGTCGCCCTGATCATGGTCACCGACCGCGGCCTTGCCGGCCTCGCCTTCAACGATGCCGGCGGCGAGCGCGCCGCCTTCGCCGACATGTCCAGCCGCTGGCCGAACGCGACCTATGTCGAGGACATGGCCGCCACCGCGCCCTATGCCGCGCGCATCTTCGATCCGGCGCTGTGGCGCGCCGACCAGCCGCTGCGCGTCGTCATGATCGGCACCGATTTCCAGGTCCGCGTCTGGGAAGCTCTGCTGCGCATTCCGATGGGCAAGGCCTGCACCTATTCCTCGATCGCCGCCCGCATCGGCGCACCGAGCGCCAGCCGGGCGGTGGGTGCCGCTGTCGGCGCCAATCCGATGTCCTTCGTGGTGCCGTGCCACCGGGCGCTCGGCAAGTCCGGCGCGCTCACCGGCTACCATTGGGGCCTGACCCGCAAACGCGCCATCCTCGGCTGGGAAGCGGGACAGGTCGGCCCCTGATGAAACGGCCTTAGGGCTCGGAGTCCAGGTCCTCACACCAGACCGCGCAAGATCATCCCGCGCGGTCTGGCAAGCAGCGATCTTACAAGATAGCTTCCGGCATATTCAGCAGGAGGCTTTCCTTGATCATCGTTGTCGGCTCGATCAATCTCGACCTTATCGCCAATGTCGACCGCTTGCCCGCACCCGGAGAGACGGTGCGCGGCTCCGGTTTCGCCACCGCACCCGGCGGCAAGGGCGCCAACCAGGCGCTGGCCGCAGCGCGCGCCGGCGCCAAGGTGCGCATGGTCGGCGCCGTCGGCAAGGATAATTTCGCCACTGAAGCGCTGGCGCTGCTCAGGGACGGCAAGGTCGACCTGTCCGGCGTCGGCGAAACCTTTGCCTCGACCGGCATAGCCGTGATCATGGTCGGCGACGACGGCGAGAACGTCATCGCTGTCGTGCCGGGCGCCAATGATTCCGTTCTGCCAGGGGATCTCTCCAAGGCCTTCGTCAAAAAGGGCGATGTTATGCTCCTGCAGCAGGAAATCCCGCTGCAGACCGTCGATGCGGCGCTTGAGGCAGCGCGGGCAGCCGGCGCCATCACCGTGCTCAACACGGCGCCGTTCCGCGGCGAGGCCGCCCCTTTCCTCGGCAAGGCCGACTACCTCGTCGCCAACGAAACCGAATTCGACCTTTACGGCGAGGCACTGTCGTTGAAAGGCCGCGACCGTCCGGCGCGGATGCGCGACTATGCCAAGAAAACCGGCCGCGCCATTGTCGTCACGCTCGGCGGCGACGGCGTGCTGGCAGCGACACCAGAGGATTTCCTGACCGTACCGGCGCTGAAGATCACCCCTGTCGACACGGTCGGCGCCGGCGATACGTTCTGCGGCTATTTCGCCGCCGGCCTGGCGTCAGGCCTGCCGCTCGAACAGGCGCTCGCCCGCGCCGCCATTGCCGGCTCGCTCGCCTGCCTGAAACCCGGCGCCCAGCCGGCGATCCCATTGGCCAGGGATGTCGACGCCGCCTCGCGTAAATCGGCCAGCTAGAGGGCGAGATGACAAGCAATCGCCCTGCCACGAAACACGCCGCGCCGGCTGCCGGCGATATCTGCCGTCTGTCGGCGACCGAGCTTGCCGAAGCGATCAGGCAGCGCCGCCTCTCGGTGCGCGAGGTGGTGACGGCATTCCTCGACCGCATCGAGGCGGTCAACCCGCTGGTCAACGCCATCGTGTCGCTGCGCGATCGTGCCGATATTTTGCCCGAGGCCGACAGCGCCGACGCCCATCTGGCACGAGGCGGAAATGCCGGATCGCTGTTCGGCCTGCCGATCGCCATCAAGGACCTTGCACTGACAAAAGGCCTCAGGACCACCTTCGGCTCGCCGATCTTCGCCGATTTTGCACCTGAGGAGGACGACTTCTTCGTCGAGCGTGTCCGCAAGGCCGGCGCCATCATCATCGGCAAGACCAACGTTCCAGAATTCGGGCTTGGCTCCAACACCTACAACAGCGTGTTCGGGCCGACGCTTAACGCCTTCGATCCGGCTCTGACCGCCGGCGGATCGAGCGGCGGCGCGGCTGTATCGCTGGCGCTCGACATGCTTCCCGTCGCCGATGGCAGCGACTTTGGCGGCTCGCTACGCAATCCGGCCGCCTACAACAACATCTACGGCTTTCGACCGTCGCAGGGACTTGTTCCGGCCGGGCCGGACCTCGATGTCTTCCATGCGCAGATGGGTGTCGAAGGGCCGATGGGCCGCAACGTGCGCGACATGGCACTGCTGCTTGACGAACAGGCCGGCTACCATCCGCGTGCGCCGCTCTCGCATCACAAACAGGGCTCTTTCCTGCAGGGGCTGCAAACCCCCGCGGCTGGCGGCCGCATCGCCTGGCTCGGCGATCTCGGCGGTCATTTGCCGGTTGAGGCAGGCATTCTGCCGCTTTGCGAGGCCGCGCTCGGCCGCTTCGCGGACGTGTCCTTTCAGACCGAAGCGCTGTTGCCGGAATTCGACTTCGAAGCACTTTGGCAGGCCTTCGTGACGCTGCGCCAGGCAAGCAGCGGTTGCGCGCTCAAGGCGCACTACGACGATCCCGTCAAACGCCCGCTTCTGAAGCCGGAAGTCGTGTGGGAAGTGGAACAGGCGCAACGCCTCACGGCGCCGCAGGTCCACGCCGCCACGGTTAGGCGCTCATCCTGGCATAAAACGCTGCTGTCGCTGTTCGAGCGTTTCGATCTTATTGTCCTGCCCACCGCGCAGGTCTTTCCCTTCGAGGTCACGACCCATTGGCCAAGCCAGGTGGCGGGACACGCCATGGACAGCTATCACCGCTGGATGCAGGTTTCCGCCTTCGCCACGCTTGGCGGTTGCCCGGCGGTCAACGTGCCCGTCGGCTTCGACGGCGCGGGCAGGCCGATGGGCATGCAATTGATCGGCCGGCCGCGCGACGACATGGCCGTGCTGAAAGCGGCAGCGGCCTATGAGACCACGCTGCCCTGGGCGGCCGGAGCCTCCTGAGGTCAATTCCGCTTCGTCGGCGATCTGTCGCGCCGGCTTGCACCGGCTTCGCCGCCATGCATTGATCGCGGTCAGCCGCTTCGCATAGCGGCACTCTGTCGAGGAAAACCCATGTCGCTGGAACTCTACATCACCTATCTCGTCGCTTGCATTGTCATCATCCTGGTGCCCGGACCGACGGTGACGCTGATCATCTCCAACAGCATCCGCCATGGCTCGCGCGCCGGTCTTGCCAATGTCGCCGGCACGCAGGCCGGCCTTGCGATCATGATCGCCATTGTCGGCATCGGCCTGACGTCGCTGATCGCGGGCATGGGCCACTGGTTCGAATGGGTGCGGCTGATCGGCGCCGCCTACCTGATCTGGATGGGCGTGCAGATGTTCCGTTCCAAAGGCAGGCTGAATGCCGACGGGACGGCGAGGAAACCGCGCGGCGGCTTCTTCCTGCAGGGTCTGCTGGTGGCGCTCAGCAATCCCAAGACGCTGGTGTTCTTCGGCGCCTTCTTTCCGCAGTTCATTTCTCCCGAGGGCAATTACGCGCTGCAGATTGGCGTCATGGGCCTCACCGCCATGATCTTCGCCGCCGTATCGGATTCGACCTATGCGCTCGCCGCCGGCCGCGCCGGGCGTCTGCTGTCGGCCAGCCGCATCAAGCTGATGTCCAGGATCAGCGGCGGCTTCCTGGTCGGTGGCGGCCTGTGGCTGGCGTTTTCGAAAGCGAAGTAAGGCACCTTTCCCTTCTCCCTGTGGGAGAAGGGACGACGGCCCTAAAGCCGCCCCAGCCTTTCCACCAGCATTGCAAAGAACGCATCATGGTCGATGTCGCGCATCACCATGGCGTTCTTCGTCCGCTTGGTCACGCCCCACCAGTCGATCACGGTCATGCCCATGGTGAGCTCCGAGGCCGTTTCCACGGTGACGCTGCAGTTGCGGCCCTTGAACAATTCCGGCTTCAACAGATAAGCGATGACGCAAGGGTCGTGCAGCGGGCCGCCGTCGGTGCCGTATTTCTCCTCGTCGAACCGCTCGAAGAACTCCAGCATCTCGGCAGTGGCCGTGCCGACCCTGGTGCCGAGCTTGCGGAAGGCTTGGGTGCGCGTGGCGGTGGTCAGCGCCTTGTGGGTGACGTCGAGCGGCATCATGACGATCGGAATGCCGGACTTGAACACCACATCGGCGGCTTGCGGGTCGACATAGATGTTGAACTCGGCGGTCGGTGTGACATTGCCGCCCTCGAAGAAACCGCCGCCCATCAGCACGATCTCCTTGATGCGCGGCGCGATCCTCGGCTCGCGAATCAGCGCCAACGCGACGTTGGTGAGCGGCCCGAGCGCACAAAGCGTGATGGTGCCGCTTTGTTCCTTCATCAGCGTCTCGACGATGAAATCGACCGCATACTGGTCCTGCAGCTTCATCTTTGGCTCGGGCAAGTCAGGCCCGTTGAGGCCGGTCTTGCCATGCACTTCCTCGGCGGTGACCAGTTCGCGCACCAGCGGCCGGATGGCGCCGGAATAGACCTTGATGTCGGGCCTGCCGGCCAGTTCGCAGATCTTGCGGGCATTCTTTTCGGTGAGCTTCAGCGGCACGTTACCGGCGACGGCGGTGATGCCGACGATCTCAAGCTCGGCGCTGCCGAGCGCCAGCAATATGGCGACGGCGTCGTCCTGGCCGGGATCCGTGTCGATGATGATCTTGCGGGGTTGGGGCATTTCAATTCCTTGTCTGGGGAGTCTTTTTGGGCGGGTTTTTTGATGGCTTGAACTTGATGGCGGGGCGGACCATATCAAGACCATCGGGAAAAATGCCATCCGGGTTTTTCCGCTTTATGTCGCTCTCAAGAGGACACTGTAACATGAGCCGAATGACGCCCTTCTCAAGCCCGCTTCTCCTGGGGTTCGATGCTATGGAAAAGACCCTGGAGCGTCTGGCGAAGTCGGGCGACAGCTACCCTCCCTACAACATCGAGCGCCTCAGCGGCGCCGACGGCAAGACCGAAAGGTTGCGCATCACGCTCGCCGTCGCCGGTTTCGCCGAAAGCGATCTCGATGTCACCACGGAGGAAAACCAGCTGGTCGTGCGCGGCCGTCAGAACGACGACACCGAGCGCGAATTCCTTCATCGCGGCATCGCCGCGCGCCAGTTCCAGCGCTGTTTCGTGCTGGCCGACGGCATGCGGGTGATCGCGGCGGAGCTGAAGAACGGGCTTTTGTCGATCGACCTCGATCGGCCCGAGTCCGAACGGCTGGTACGGAAAATAAACATTTCGGTGAAAGACTGACCCTTACCACTGCATCGGCCGAAAGTACGGTGCAGCAAATTGAATGGCTCTCATGCGAGGCGGCCTTGAGCGGCGTCCTCGCGCCAAGGAGGCTTGAAATGACCAGAACTGACGAAAATCTCACCATGACCAGCGGCGAGTTCGCCCATCTTGGCGAAGGCTCGGTCGCCTATCTCAGGAAAGTGTCGAGCGATGATTTGCGCGGCCGCTTCCCGGGCCTTGGCGAAATCGCGCCCGGCTTGGAATTGTGGGCGCTGTTTGCCGCCAACGGCCAGCCGATCCTGCTTTCCGACGCCCGTGACCGGGCACTGGCGGGCGCCATGGAAAACGACCTGACCACCGTCGCCATTCACTGACAAACAAGGCGATCGGGTTGGAAACGGACAGGGCCGCCCGCGGCGGCCCTCAACAGGTTTTTAACCAAACAACCAGCTATTAGGCAGAACATCAGGCTGCGTGCGAGGCTTGCGTGTCCGACAAGAGCGCATGGATTGCGACGGCGTCGCGCGTACCCCTGATCTTGGCCACCGTGTCGGCATCGCGCAGCACCCGCGCAATGCGCGACAGCGCCTTGAGGTGATCGGCGCCGGCGCCCTCGGGTGCGAGCAGCAGAAACACCAGATCGACCGGTTGGTCGTCCAGCGCCTCGAAATCGACCGGCGTCTCCAGCCGCGCGAATACCCCGGCGATCCGCTTCACTCCGGCCAGCTTGCCGTGCGGAATGGCGATGCCATTGCCGACGCCGGTCGAGCCCAGCCGTTCGCGCTGCAGGATGGTATCGAACACCTCCCGCTCCGCAATACCGGAAATCGCCGCCGCTCTTTCGGACAAAAGCTGCAGAAGCTGCTTCTTGGAGTTCGCCTTCAACGCCGGCATGATCGCCGGAACGTCGATAAGATCGCTCAGATCCATGCTTGAAAATCCCTTGTTCGCCTGCCGTCGCCAGTCCTCGCCCCCTCGCGCGGCCGGCTCCTTGTCCCTGTGCGGCCTAGGCCGTCATCCCGATGCGACCCTGGTCGTCATCCCTGTGCGACTTTGGTCGTGGATGGGTCGATCCAGCCGATATTCCCATCCGGCCGGCGATAGACGATGTTGAGATGTTCGTTTCCGGCATTGCGGAAGACGAAGACCGGGCTGTCCTTGGTGTCGAGCTCGATGACGGCAGACGCCACCGACATCGTCTGCAGCGTCATGGTCGATTCGGCGACGATGGCCGGAGCAAAATTCTCCGGGATGTCCTCATCATCGTCGGCAAGCGGCGCCATCACCGTATAGGCGATATCGGTGGGCTCACCATTGGAACTGCCAGAATTGTGCGATTTCAGGCGCCGCTTGTAGCGCCTGAGGCGGGTTTCGAGCCGGTCCGCCGCCGCCTCGAAAGCCAGCGTCGGATCCTGCGCATCGCCGGTCGCTTGCAGCGAGGCACCGGAATCCAGCCGAATCATGCAGTCGGCCGAATAGCGCGATCCCGATTTGATGACGGTGACATGTCCTGAAAAGCCGCGGTCGAAATATTTTCCGATCGCCTCGCCGACACGGTCGTTGATGCGCGTACGGAACGCATCGCCGATATCCATGTGTTTTCCCGATACGCGCAATTTCATCTGAAAACTGACCTTCCTTGCTCAGGCTTCAAACTGTCCCGAGTTTATACTCGTGGTCTGTGCGCACAAGCTTTGCGGCGTCACTTGCGCCGATTTTAAATCCGAACTTTCCGGTTGATCACAAGCCGCCTTCTTGGCCGTCCCGTGGCCTACGTCGTGACGGACCATTCGCTTGCGGGCATCAAGCCCGCCTCATGCGGGCGGGCTTCTAGCCACTTCATTGCAGCTTGTCAATGAAGCGCGAAAACTGTGGAAATCTGGCGCCTGTAGGGATGGGGCTATCGCCCGGCGCTGGCCAGCGCGCGTTTTTCGCGCCGCCGTTGCACCGATGAGGGAATGTTCATGCCTTCCCGATACTTGGCGACCGTGCGCCTGGCGATATCGACGCCGCTTTCCCGCAACATGTCCACGATAGCATCGTCGGAAAGCACGTCGACGGGCTTTTCCTCGTCGATCAGCTGCTTGATGCGATCGCGCACCGCTTCCGACGAATGCGCGTCGCCGCCGCCCGACGACGCAATCGAAGCGGTGAAGAAATAGCGCAGTTCGAACACGCCGCGCGGCGTCAGCATGTATTTGTTCGCCGTGACCCGGCTGACGGTCGATTCGTGCATGCCGATGGCGTCGGCCACCGTGCGCAGGTTCAGCGGCTTCAGGTGCCGCACGCCGTGCACGAGGAAAGCGTCCTGCTGGCGCACGATCTCGGAAGCGACCTTGAGGATGGTCTTGGCCCGCTGGTCGAGGCTGCGCGTCAGCCAATTGGCGTTTTGCAGGCACTCCGCCAGGAAATCCTTTTCCGTCTGGTTTTTGGCATGCGGCGAAACCTGCGCGAAATAGATATGGTCGACCAGCACGCGTGGCAGCGTCTCGGCATTGAGCTCGACCGTCCAGCTCCCGTCATTGGCCGCCCGCACCTCGACATCGGCGACGATCGCATCGCTGGCGCCGCCCGAAAACGCCATCCCCGGACGCGGATCGAGCGCCCGGATCTCGGCCAGCATGTCGAGCAGATCCTCCTCATCGACCCCGCAGATCCGCTTCAGCGTCTGGAAATCGCGCCGTGCCAACAGTTCGAGATTGGCGATCAAGGCCTTCATAGCGGGATCGAGCCGATCGCGAATGGCAAGCTGCAGCGCCAGGCACTCGGCGAGATCGCGCGCGAAGATGCCGGCCGGTTCAAAGGCCTGGCAGACCGCCAGCACCTTCGCCACCGCTGCTTCGTTCGTGCCTAGGCGGACGGCGATCTCGGCCATGTCGGCGCGCATGTAGCCAGCCTCGTCGAGGCCATCGGCAAGCTCACCAGCGATCAGGCGTGCCGCCGGGTCGGCGAAAGCCAGCGCGACCTGTTCGCCGACGTGATCGCGCAACGTGATCGCGGCGGCAGCCATGTCCGCCGCGTCGAAGCCTTCGGACGACGACGAGCTGGACCCGTTGCCGGACGCCGATTTCCATTGCGCTGTCAGGTCGGGACCGAGCCGTTCGCTCGTGCCGGGATCGTCGGGGAACAGGTTTTCCAGGGAGGTATCCAGCTTTTCCGAGATCGCCTCGGCGCTCCACGCCGTCTCTGTCTCGAACCAGTCGCCGACCACTTCCGGCGCGGCGTCGGCCTTCTGCGCCTGGTCGCTGGCGGCATCGTCCTGCGGCTCGGCACGCTCAAGCAGCGGGTTGCGCTCGATCTCGTCGTCGATGAAGCGCTCGAGCTCGACATGGGTGAACTGCAGCAGCCGGATCGACTGCATGAGTTGCGGCGTCATCACCAGCGACTGGGACTGTCGTAGCTGTAATTTTGCCGCCAACGCCATGGTCTGGTTCAAACGCCCCTTCTACGCATCAGGACTTTACGCACGCGAACTGCCGGAAAAAGAATTTTCGCCGGCACGCATGAAACTGGCCCGGCTTTTGCTTGTCAAGACGACGGCGAGCAAAACCGGCTCAGACGAGCGTTATCTCCGAGAAAACTCAACAAACTGACCGAAGATTCCCGAAAAATCATGCCGAGACATGATTTCACGCTCAGAGCGTAAATCCCTCGCCGAGATAAAGCCTGCGCACATCCGGATTGGCGACCACTTCGTCGGCCCGGCCATGGGTCAGCACTTGGCCGGCATGAATGATGTAGGCGCGGTCGATCAGGCCGAGCGTTTCGCGGACATTGTGATCGGTGATGAGCACGCCGATGCCGCGTGCCGTCAGATGGCGCACAAGCTGCTGGATATCGGCCACGGCGATCGGATCGATGCCGGCGAAAGGTTCGTCGAGCAGCATATAGGCAGGACGCGTCGCCAGCGCGCGCGCGATCTCGAGGCGCCGCCGCTCGCCCCCCGACAGCGACAGCGACGGGGCCTTGCGCAGATGGCTGATATGGAATTCCTCGAGCAGTTCATCGAGGCTGCGCTCGCGCTCCTTGCGGCTCTTTTCGACCACTTCGAGCACGGCACGGATATTTTGTTCCACGCTCAGGCCGCGAAAGATCGACGCTTCCTGCGGCAGATAGCCGATGCCGAGGCGGGCACGCCGGTACATCGGCATCGAGGTGACGTCGAAGCCGTCGATCTCGATCGTGCCTTCGTCGACCGGCACCAGGCCGGTAACCATGTAGAAGCAAGTCGTCTTGCCGGCGCCGTTGGGGCCAAGCAGCCCGACCGCCTCTCCGGCACGCACACCTATCGTCACCCCGCTGACGACCTTGCGGCCCTTGTAGCTCTTGGTCAGGCCCTTGGCGATCAAGGTGCCCTTGAACTTTGCCGCATCGACAGTGACCGTGGCCGGCGCCGCGAGTTTGCTGGCGGCGCGTCCTGGAAGACGCGCCAGCAGCGATGACAGGCCGGCCATCAGTTCTTCGCTGCTCCCGACTTCGCCGGCGGCGTGATCGACATCATGACGCGCCCGCCGCAGGCATCGACCTGGGCCAGGCCGCTCTTCATCTGCACGGTGAGCTTGCAGCCGACCAGCACATTGTCGCCTTGCGAAAGCACGACCTTGCTGCCTGAAAGCACCAGCACTTCGCTCTTCATGTCGAAGGTGCCGCGGTCGCCGGTGGCGACCTGGTCGTCCGATTTGATGTAGACCTTGTTGTCGACTTCCAGATGGTCGATGTTGGCCGAGCCGGTCATCGCGGCGCCCGCGGCCGCCGCGCCCTTGGCGGCGGCGTCCTTGGCGGCGCCGGCGTCCTTGACATAGTAGACCGTCATCTTGCCGGCCTTGAGCACGGTCGGCCCCTGGACGACGCTGACATTGCCCGTGAACACGGCAACGCTCTCCGCCTGGCGGACCTCGAGCTTGTCGCTTTCGATCTGGATAGGCTTGTCGCCGGACAATTTGAGGCCCGACAATTGGCTGGTGGTCTTGGATTGCGCCAGCGCCGGCGCCATTCCCAGGACGAGTGCCAGGATCGGCAACGCCGAAGCCGTAGCCACGAACCGTGCCGAACTAGTGAGCCGCATTGGTTTCTCCGCTCTCTGCCTCTGCCGCCTTCAAGCTGGCGGGATCGATGTTGACCTGCACCTTGTTCTCGAAAACCACGATCTTGCCATTGTCCTGAATCGACATCGATTGCGCGGTGATCCGCGACCCGCCACGGCTGACATCGACGGGGTCGCTCGTCTTCATAGTGCCTTTGCCCATGTCGAGAAAGATCGATTTGAACTTTGCCTCCAAGCCATCGGTGGTGGTGATGGTGACATCGCTGGTCAGGTTCATCGTGTTGCCGTCGCGATTGTAGATGCCGTGCGAGGCATTGATGGCCGCCACATTGTCGGTCGAGATCGGCAATTTGGCGTTGATACCCTCCAGATCGATGATGCCTTGCTTGCCGACGTCCTGTATGGCGCGCAAGGCCGTCATCGAATAGGGCAGCTTCTCTTTGGTGAACCCGTTGAGCTTGGGATTGGCCATCACCAGCTTGCCATTGGCAAAGGCGCTGCCATCGGTCTGGATTGAGAACGATACAGGGGCCGCGAGATAGGAATAGACCGGGAAAGCGACCGCGATCACCGTCGCGATCAGCGGCACCGCCAGCTTCAAGACACGCACGCGGCGCGAATGGCGCTGGGCGACGTCGAAGGCGTCGCCCCGCGTCGGGCCTACGGCCGGGGGTGCCAACTCCGCCTCGGTGTTGGTTGGTTCGATCGGTCTGGCCAACATGACTGTTTCTTCTAAACCCCTGCCCGCAAGCCCCCTATAGGTGGGATGCTAACGTCCCCAAGCAAGCACAAGCCGAGGAAAACCGCAAAAATGTGACGATTTTGCTAAGCGAACGAAAATGCACCCGGCGCAATCTGCACGTCATACCAGATATGGGCGCAATGCGTTAGAGCCTGGGCAGGCGCTGGTATCCCATGACATTCCGGTTTGCGAATGTCCGAGGCTTTGTCTTTGACGCAGGCGTCAGGAAACGGTAGCCGGGCGCGGGTGGTTGCTTTAAAAGCATCTCTTCCCACCGACGACGAGGCTGACCATGGCACTGAGAGCCGACGACCTGATCGACCGCCGCCGCTTGCGCCGCAAGCTGACATTCTGGCGCGTTGCCGCGCTTGTTGTCGCGGCAGCCGGGTTGATTGCCTTTTCGACCTGGATCTACGGCGACGATTTCACCGGCACGGCGGTCGACCATATCGCCAAGGTCAAGATCGAGGGCACCATCACCGAGGACGAAGAGCTGATCAAACGGCTAGAGACCATCCGCCAGTCCTCGAAGGTGAAAGCTGTGATCCTGTCGATCGATTCGCCGGGCGGCACCACCGTCGGCGGCGAATCAATCTACGAGGAAGTGCGCAAGCTGGCCGCCGACAAGCCTGTCGTGGCGCAGGTCGGCACGCTCGCCGCGTCGGCGGGCTACATGATCGCAACCGCGACCGATCATATTGTCGCGCGCCAATCCTCGATCGTCGGCTCGATCGGCGTGCTGATCCAGTATCCTGATGTCAGCGGCCTCATGGACAAGCTCGGCATCAAGCTGGAGGAGGTGAAATCCTCGCCCCTGAAGGCCTCGCCCTCGCCCTTCAAGCCGACCAATGATGATGAACGCGCCATGGTCCGCAAGCTCATCCTCGACAGCTATGACTGGTTCGTCGGCATCGTCGCCGAACGCCGCAAGATGAGCCATGAGCAAGCTCTCGCACTCGCCGACGGGTCGATCTTCACCGGCCGGCAGGCTGTCACCAACAAATTGATCGACGCGGTCGGCGGTGAGACCGAGGCGATCGACTGGCTCGCAACCAAGGGTGTCGATGCCAAGCTCAAGGTGGTCGAGTGGAAGAATACCGAAGCGCGCGGCGGCTTCCTGTTCTCCAAGGCGATGGCGAAAACCATCGGCAGCGCACTCGGCCTGCCGGACTATGGCGGCGACGTCATTCATGAACTTGGTGCCGACCGCTTGTTTCTTGACGGTCTCGTTTCCGTCTGGCACCCTTGAGGGGCCGTCTGGGACAGGTGAAAAAACAAATAAAATCATCCTCATAATTTTGACGGCAGTGTTTTCACGGGGAGCCTTCTGATGATCAAATCCGAACTTGTGCAGATTATCGCCACGCGCAATCCGCATCTTTTCCTGCGCGACGTCGAAAACATTGTCGGCGCGATTTTCGACGAGATTACCGACGCCCTTGCCGAAGGCAACCGGGTCGAATTGCGCGGCTTCGGCGCTTTTTCGGTGAAAAACCGCCCCGCCCGCACCGGCCGCAACCCGCGCACCGGCGAATCCGTCGAGGTCGAGGAGAAATGGGTGCCGTTCTTCAAGACCGGCAAGGAATTGCGTGAACGGCTGAACGGCGGCAAATAGGCGCCGCATCCGCGGCAAATCGGCCTGTCGACAAGTTCTTCCGACGGAAAAAACATGTTCAATCGCTTCATCCTCATCGTGGTCTTTGTGCCGCTGGCCATCATCCTGATTGCGCTGGCCGTCGCCAACCGCGAGTTGGTGGCCTTCACGCTCGACCCGTTCAACCCCGGCAATCCGGCACTGACGCTGACGTTGCCGCTGTTCATCTTCCTGTTCCTGGCTCTTGCCGTCGGCATGATCGTCGGCAGCCTGGCGACATGGGCCAAGCAGGGCCGCTACCGCAAGCTGGCGCGTCAGCGCGGCGTCGAGGCCGAGAACCTGCGCCAGGCGGTCAGCCGTGCACCGTCAGTGCCGCAAGGCCCGGCCCAGGGGTCAGCCTTGCCGAAGCCAACAAACTGAAGGTCGGTTTGGCGTTTTTTCCTCCACGGAGCTTTTAATGCTGATCATTTCGGCCGCCGAGGTCGATCATGCGCTCACCTTTCCCGGGCTGGTCGAGACGCTGCGCACTGCCTTTCGCGACGGGGCCGTGCAACCGGTCAGGCATCACCATACGGTCGAACGGCCCGATGGCGCGGCCTCGACGCTGTTGCTGATGCCGGCCTGGACCGACTTCAACGCCGCCGGCACCTCGGCGGGCGGCCATATCGGCGTCAAGATCGTCACCGTGTCGTCCGACAACAATGCCCTCGGCAAGCCCGCCGTGATGGGGCTTTACCTCCTGCTCGACGGCGCCACCGGCGAGCCCGAAGCCATGATCGACGGCCAGCGGCTGACGCAGTGGCGCACGGCCTGCGCCTCGGCGCTGGCGGCCTCCTATCTCGCCCGCGAGGACGCTTCGCGGCTGCTGGTGGTCGGCGCCGGCGCGCTGTCGCCCTTTCTCGCCAAGGCGCATTCGGCGGTGCGGCCGATCAAGACCATCCGCATCTGGAACCGCACCCCGGCCAATGCCGAAAAAGTTGCGGCAAATTTGCGCGCCGAAGGTTTTGCGGCTGAAGCCGCCAGCGATCTCGACGCCGAACTCGGCCAAGCCGATATCGTCTCGTCGGCGACCATCACGACCGCACCGCTGATCAAAGGCGCGCTCCTGCGGCCGGGAACCCATGTCGACCTGGTTGGCGGTTTTACGCCCGATATGCGCGAAAGCGACGACGAAGCGATTGCGCGCGCCCGCGTCTATGTCGACACCCGCGCCAGCGCCACCAAGGAAGCCGGCGACATCGTCCAGCCGCTGGCCTCCGGCGTGCTGAAGCCGGACGCCATCGTGGCTGACCTGCATGAACTGGCGCGCGGCGAGAAGAGAGGCCGCCAGAGCGCCAGCGAGATCACGCTTTTCAAATCGGTGGGTGCTGCCCTCGAGGACCTCGCCGCCGGCATTGCCGTCTACGGGGCGCTCCGTCAGTAGCGTTTGCGGCTTCTCACTGGCGCCGTTCGCCGTCGAAGAATCGACCTTTGCGGTCGAATTTCTTGATGGCCTCGGTCGTGACGGGCGTGAACAAGTTGACCAGATTTCCATCCGGGTCACGCAGCAGCAGCGATCGATTACCCCATGGCATTGTCGTCGGCACCTGTACGAAGTCGTCGACAGCGTTCGCCAGCCTGCGATATTCCGCATCGACGTTATCCACGCGAAACTCAATGATCGCGGACCGATTGGAGGCAGGCTGCGCCACATCCGCCCCGAACAGCGCCAAGGTGCGCGTACTGCCGATCGCCAGCGTGCAGGAGGTCGTCGCCAGCTCGGCGAAATCCTCGGTAAACCACTTGGAAGTGAGCCCGGTGATCGTTTCATAGAATTCCACCAGAGGCCGGATCTGGTCGGTAATGATACGGATTGAAACGAAGTCCATCTTGTTCTCCTCTGTCCGAATTCCGGTTTGACAGAACGCTTGTTGCACGACCCTGCTGCCAGCCTGATGTCAGCAGAATTGTCACTATGGACGGTGCTCGTGATGCTCCACATCGTCACCGTGAACGAATGTGATGGTTCCCGACGGGAACGCCTTTGGCGTGGCCTCGTTGTCTGGAGATGACGGAGATACGCGGGTTTCTGTTGTTCTGGTCGATCCTCACCGCCACGGTCGCAGCGCTCAGCCTAGGACCATCTTTCGCTCATGTCCTGGAATCGCTTCCTCAACTGACGAAGTGGTCACCTTCCCTTTGGCGCGAAGCCACCGTCTTCAACGGCCAGTTCTTGCTATTTTTGGTTATTGGCGCACCCCTGGACCTGGCAGCGATTGGTTGCCCAGGGCTTCTCGCATGGATGTTGCGTGACGATCGCCCGGCGTGTTGGTTCGTCTTGGCCGCAAACTTGCTGTATGCAGCGTCGCTCGCAGCGTGGTCTGTTCTCGTCAAACCGGCCAATGATGTCCTGGCCACCTGGGTTCCCGGACCGATCCCGGACAACTTCGAAGCGATCCGGCTGCGCTGGGAAACCGGCCATATGGTCGTGGCTGGCATCAAGGCCGCGGGTTTCATATCGCTGATTGTCGGCTTGCTTTCCATCAGGCATGGCTGACCTTTCCGGATGCCGTCCGGCAACCGCGTTTGTTGCGCCGCTGGATGGGCTGTGGCAGAAGCGGGCCAAGCCGCCGTCCGGAGATGCTCCGTCTTGAAACCTTTTCGCGACAAACGCCGCGATAGCCGCTCGCAGTTCGCGAAAAGCGGAGCGGAACAGCCGCGCCCGCGGGAGGCTCACGCAGCGGCCAGGCCGGATGCAAAACCGGGCGAGCGCCATGAGACGAGAGACCGGTCCGAACCAAAGGCAGCGCCGCGTGTCCTTTCCCGCCGCGACGGCGCCCTGCCCGCCGAACGTCTTCCGATAATCCTCGAAGTGGCGCCCAACGCCGACTACGCGCTGCTCGACTGCGGCGCCGGGCAAAAGCTTGAACAATACGGCCCCTACCGTATCGTGCGGCCCGAGGGCCAGGCGATCTGGCAAAAGGCGCTGCCGGCAAGGGACTGGGACCGTGCCGACGCCATTTTCACCGGTGATACCGACGAAGAAGGCATCGGCCGCTGGCGCTTCCCCAGGACGCCGCTCGGCGAGACCTGGCCGATGAAGCATGACGGCATCGACTATCTTGGCCGTTTCACCTCGTTTCGCCATGTCGGCGTCTTTCCCGAACAGGCCTCGCATTGGGACCACATGGCCGGACTGATCGCGGCGGCGAAGCGACCGGTAAAGGTATTGAATCTGTTCGGCTACACCGGCCTTGCTTCGCTGGTGGCGGCCCGCGCCGGCGCCGAGGTCACTCATGTCGACGCCTCCAAGAAGGCGATCGGCTGGGCCCGCGAAAACCAGGAGATGGCCGGCCTGTCGCAAAAGCCGATCCGCTGGATCGTCGACGACGCGGTGAAATTCGCCGAGCGCGAAGAGCGCCGCGGCAGCCGCTACGACATCGTCCTGTTCGACCCGCCGGCCTATGGCCGCGGCCCCAAGGGTGAGGTCTGGCAGCTGTTCGAGGATCTCCCTGCCCTGACCGACCTTTGCCGCTCGATCCTGACGCCAAGACCACTAGCCGTGGTGCTGACCGCCTATTCGATCCGCGCCTCCTTCTTCGCCATCCATGCCCTGATGCGCGACACTTTTGCCGGCATGGGCGGCACGGTCGAATCCGGCGAACTGATCATCCGCGAACAATCCGCCGGGCGGGCGCTGTCGACCTCGCTGTTCTCGCGCTGGGTGGCTTGAATGCCCGGGGGTTCCGAATGAACGAGCGGCCCACAGGCGCGCCAGGCCAGGTGAAAGAGGTCACCAGCCTCGCCAACCCGCTGATCAAGGACATCAAAGCGCTGGCGCTCAAGAAATTCCGTGACCAGCAGAATGCCTTCATGGCCGAGGGACTGAAGCTGGTGATCGATGCGCTCGATCTCGGCTGGCAGATCAAGACGCTGGTTTTCGCCAAGGCCGGACGGGGCAATGCGGCGGTGGAAAAGGCCGCGGCGCGCACGGTTGCCGCCGGCGGCACCGTTCTCGAAGTTTCGGAAAAGGTGCTTGTCGCCATCACCCGCCGCGACAACCCGCAGATGGTGGTCGGCGTCTTCTCACAGAAGATCCTGCCGTTGAAAGACATCCGCGCCCGGGATGGCGATGTCTGGGTGGCGCTCGACCGGGTGCGCGATCCCGGCAATCTCGGCACCGTCATCCGCACAGTCGACGCCGTCGGCGCCAGGGGTGTCATCCTGGTCGGCGAGACCACCGATCCTTTTTCCGTCGAGACCGTGCGCGCCACCATGGGCTCGATCTTCGCCGTGCCGGTCGCCAAGGCGACGCCGGAGGCCTTCCTTGCCTGGCGAAAAGGCTTCCCGGGCCTCGTCGCCGGCACGCATCTGAAGGGCGCGGTGGACTACCGCTCAGTCGATTTTTCCAAAGGCCCGGTGCTGCTGGTGATGGGCAACGAGCAGCAGGGCCTGCCCGACAGCCTCGCCGAAAGCTGCGACAGACTGCTCAGGATTCCACAAGCCGGCCGCGCCGATTCCCTCAATCTCGCGGTGGCGACCGGCGTAGTGCTGTTCGAAATCCGGCGCGGCGCGCTGAAGCTGGAGCCGGAGGACAACAAATCGTGAAATCATGGTCTCCCTACGCACTGCTGGTCGTTGCGGCAGTAGCACTTGACCAATGGGTGAAATACCTGGTCGAGACTGGCCTGCCCTTTCAGGAAAAGCTCGATCTTGTGCCGTTCCTGGCGCTTTACCGCACCTACAACACCGGCATTGCCTTCTCGATGTTTTCGTCCTTCGGCGACACGGGCCTGGTGATCATCGCAACCCTGGTTGTCGCTTTCGTGCTCTATCTCGCGGCCCGCACCCCGGCCGGCCACCTGCTTGCCCGCGTCGGCTTTGCGCTGATCATCGGCGGCGCGCTCGGCAACCTGCTCGACCGCGCCGTCCATGGTCATGTCATCGACTACATTTTGTTCCACACGCCGGTCTGGTCCTTCGCCGTCTTTAACCTTGCCGATGCCTTTATCTCGGTGGGAGCGGCTTTGGTTGTCTTCGACGAACTCATCGGCTGGCGACGCGAAGCCCGGCCTCAAGATCCGAACGCCAAAGGTCCTGACGCCTGAACGATTGACCTCAGCCACCTGCCGCCACACATTCGAAAGCCCGAGGAGAAAAAATGTCCGAAACCTTCAAAGCCATTCTCGTCTCGCGCGACGCCGAAAAGAAGCAATCGGTCGCCGTAACCGACCTGACCGAAGCCGACCTGATGGAAGGCGATGTCACCGTCGCCGTCGAGGCAACGACGGTGAACTACAAGGATGGGCTGGCCATAACAGGCAAGGCGCCGGTGATCCGCCGCTGGCCGCTGGTACCGGGCGTCGACTTTGCCGGCACCGTCACCTCGTCTTCCCATGCCGACTGGCGCAAGGGTGACAAGGTCATTTTGAACGGCTGGGGCGTCGGCGAAACACATTTTGGCGCCTATGCCGGGCGTGCCCGCATCAAGGGCGACTGGCTGGTGCCGTTGCCGGACGGCATGAGCCCGCATGATGCCATGGCGGTCGGTACGGCCGGCTACACGGCCATGCTTTGCGTCATCGCGCTGGAGCGGCACGGCATCGTCCCCGATCGCGGCCCGGTGGTGGTGACGGGCGCCGCCGGCGGTGTCGGTTCGGTCGCTGTCTCGATCCTGTCCAGCCTCGGCTATCATGTCATTGCCTCGACCGGCCGCAACGCCGAAAGCCCCTATCTGATCGAGCTCGGCGCCGCGGAGGTGATTTCGCGCGACGAGCTTGCCCAGCCGGCCAAACCGCTCGCCAAGGAACGCTGGGCCGGCGGCGTCGACGCGGTCGGCAGCCACACCCTGGCCAATGTGCTGTCGATGACCTCCTACGGCGGCGCGGTCGCCGCCTGCGGCCTGGCCGGCGGCATGGACCTGCCGGCAAGCGTCGCCCCCTTCATCCTGCGCGGTGTCAGCCTGCTCGGCATCGATTCGGTGATGGCGCCGAAGGCGGTCCGCATGGAGGCGTGGCGCCGCATCGGTACGGACCTCGACCACAAGAAGCTTGCCAGCCTGTCCACGACCATCGGTTTCGACGACATTATCGGCGCCGCGCATGACATCGTCGAGGGCAAGATCCGTGGCCGCGTAGTGGTGGATATGTGAGCTTCATCTTTAGCTGGGGGGCGGCAAAAACCGCGCGACCGCTAAAATTCGAACGATCCGCCACAATTTTCCATAATCTCTATCTGGCAAAGGTTCCGCATGATCGCGGAACCCGGCATCAAAGAGACGCAGAGTGCCGAGAGCGTCAATGGGACCGGCCCTGAGGCGCCAAGGCGGCAGATCGTCGCCGCGCCGCCGCTGGCGCCGGAACTGCCCAGGGCCAAACGCGAAGGCCTGCCGTTCCTAACGCTCGTCGCCATCGTCGTGATGGCGGGGCTTGCCCATCTGACAGGGGCGCCGATCTTTATCACCGTCGGCCTACTGGCGACCGGCATTGCCGGTATAGCCATGCATCTGCGTGCCAAACGCACCGAGCGCCGCACAGTCGCCCTGCTCGACGAGACGACCGCTCGCAGCCGCGCCGAGATCGAAACGCTGGCCGACCGCATGTGGGAGATGCAGGAGAGCGAGGAACGCTTTCGCGGGCTGATCGACGCGCTCGGCGATCTCGTCGTCCACCGCGACCGCGACGGCCACATCGTCTATGCCAACAAGGTCTTCGCCGATCTTGTCGAAATCGACCAGCGCGACCTTGCCGGCAAGACGCTGGCCGAACTCGGCATCGATGTCGGCATCGTTCCCGATGCCGCCTTTTCCGACCACGAATGCCTGAGCTCCACCGACGTCGCCATCCGCACGCCCGGCGGTCCGCGCTGGTTCTCGTGGATCGAACTGTCGGTGCGCGACAAGGGCAGCGGTGCGGTGTCGCATCGCGCCATCGCCCGTGACATCACCGCCCGCAAGCGCGCTGAATCATCGCTCATTACCGCACGCGAGCGGGCCGAATATGCAAGCCAGGCCAAATCGCGCTTCCTCGCCACCGTCAGTCATGAGATCCGCACGCCGATGAACGGCATCATGGGCATGGCCAGGCTCTTGGCGGACACCAACCTTTCGCCCGAACAGCGGACCTATGTTGGTGCCGTTTCCACCTCCGCCAGCGCCCTGCTGGCGCTGATCGAGGATTTGCTCGACTATTCGAAGATCGAGGCCGGCCGCTTCGACCCCGAACCGCAGCCAATGTCCGTGCGCGAGACTGCCGACAACATCATCGAGCTCCTGGCGGCACGCGCCTTCGCCAAGAATATCGGCCTTGGCTGCCATGTCGAACCCGACGTGCCGCAGATGATATCAGCCGATCCGGGAAGGGTCAGGCAGGTGCTGCTCAACCTCATCGGCAACGCCATCAAGTTCACCGACGGCGGCGGCGTGCTGGTGACCGTCGCCCGTGCCCGCACCGACACTACCGACCGCATACGCTTCACCATAACCGACACCGGTCCCGGCCTGCATGAGGACGACCTGGACCGCATCTTCGAGGAATTCGAACAGGCTGATGGCACCTCGACCCGCACGCATGGCGGCGCGGGTCTCGGCCTTGCCATCTCCAAGCGCCTGGTGATCGCCATGGGCGGCACGATTTCCGTGTCGAGCCAGCTCGGCCAAGGCTCGGAATTCATCTTCGAAATCCCCGCGGCATCGGCCACCGAGCCGCCGCAGAACCGCCAGAATGCGCTCTCGGGCCGGCGCGCGGTGATCCTGTCAAAGAATGCCATCGAGGCCGACGCCATTGCCCGCACCATCCGCGCCAATGGCGGCAAGGTCGATCTGGCCGCGACCGCTGCCCAGGCCGCGCCCTTCGCCGGAAACTGCGACCTGCTCCTGATCGACGCGGCCATGGAAGAAAGTGACGGCAGGTTGCTCAAGCGTCTTCGCCAGAGCGGCTTTGTCGAATGTGAGGCAATCACGCTGATCGCGCCGACGGACCGCGGCATGCTTGGCGAGTTCCGCGCCAACGGCTACGCCACCTTCCTGGCAAGGCCGGTGCGCGGTGAAACGCTGCTGCGCGTGCTTTTGACCAGCCACGCGTCGGCGCACGCCCCGCCAGAGGCGGAAAAGCCTGGCGCGCCATCCGTGCGCGCCATCGGCAGCCGCCAGCATGGCCTGTCCGTACTGATCGCGGAAGACAACGATATCAATGCCATGCTTGCCCGCGCCACGCTTTTGAAGGCCGGGCATCGGGTGAAAGTGGTCGGCAACGGCAAGGCTGCCGTCGAGGCCGTCATCGGCACCGGCCACAAGCATCGCTTCGACGTGGTGCTGATGGATCTGCACATGCCCGTCATGGATGGGCTGGACGCCATCGCCGCCATCCGCCGCCACGAGGAGGAAACCGCCGCGCCACCGGTTCCGATCATGGTGCTGTCGGCGGACAGCCAGGAAAAGACTCGCCACGCCGTGCTTGCCCATGGCGCCAGCGGCTTCGTCACCAAGCCGCTCGATCCCGATGCGCTTGTCCACGCCGTCGAGGGCCAGGTGGCGGCCTGACCTCGCCTCTCCGAACGCCTCGAGGCTGCGACTTTTTCGCATGATCCTTTCCCCGGAAAACCGATTCTGGTTCCCCAGGTCACGCGATAGCCAGCCGACGAAGTATTGCCCGCGGTCCCGTATCACGGTACTGTCACAATCCTGTTGCACCTACACCGTATCCCCGTGCCAAGAGGGATGGCTCGAAGGAGAATCACTCGTGCATACAGTTATGCCGGAATGTGACACTCGGCCGAACGCCAGCAGCGCCTTGCTCGTCGGGCGGAATGTCGATGCCGTCATTAAAGGCGCATCTCTCGGCCGCATCGGCAACCTCGAAGTGCGGCTCGCCCGCAGCGAGGCTGAGATCGCCGCCGCCCAGGAGGTCCGTTACCGGGTATTCTATGACGAGCTCGGCGCCAGGAAGGATTTGTTCCAGGACCGGCGCGATGCCGACCGCTTCGACCCGTTGTGCGATCATCTGCTCGTCTTCGACACCTCGCTCTCCGGTCCCGAGCACCGCCGCATTGTCGGCACCTACCGCTTGCTGCGCCAGGAGATTGCGGCCGCCGCCGGCGGCTTCTACTCCGAGGGCGAATTCGAGCTGACCAAGCTCATCGCCCGCCATCCTGGACAGCGTTTCCTCGAACTCGGCCGCTCCTGCGTTTTGCCGGAATACCGCTCGAAGCGCACCATCGAGGCGCTTTGGCAAGGCATCTGGGCCTATATCAATCACTACGGGATCGGCGTGATGACCGGTTGTGCCTCGTTCCACGGCACCGTGCCGGCGGCGCATGCCGAAGCGCTGACCTATCTCGCCCATCACTGCCGCACGAACTCGGCCTGGGACGTGCGCGCGGTCGCCGGGCGCTATTGCTCCATGGATTTGATGCCGATCGAGGCGGTCAACGCCAAGGCCGCGATCGCGGCGATGCCGCCGCTGGTCAAGGGCTATCTGCGCGTCGGCGCGCGCATCGGCGACGGCTGCGTCATCGACCGCGAATTCTCGACGGTCGACGTCTTCGTGGTGATGCCGGTCAAGGAGATCGGCGCCCGCTACGTCAATTACTATGGCGGCGAAGCGCAGCGTTTCGCCGCCTGATCCTGTCAGTGGTGAGCAGTCGTTAGTGAGTAGTAGTGCAGCCTGTGACTACTCCCGCTCACTCCCTTCATTTCACGGAATGTCTTCCGGCCGCCGACCAGGACGGCTCTTGTAGGATGGAAAGGCCCAGCCGAACTTCAGCGCGCCGCCGCGCACCAGGAATGCCGCGGCGAAGCCGGCCAGGCCCGATGCGAGCGGCGGCAGTCCAGCGAGATCGCCAAGCGTAAACAGGGTCGCGCCCGCAAGGGCGGCAGTGACATAGATTTCAGGTCTCAGGAGCACCGACGGCTCACCGGCCAGCAGGTCGCGCAAGATGCCGCCGAACGTGGCGGTGAGCACGCCGGTGACGACGGACACCACCGGCGAGCCGGTGATGGCCAGGCCTTTGGCGGCACCCATCACCGAAAACGCGGCGAGGCCGACGGCGTCGAGCCAGAGCAGCAATTTCCAGCGGGATTCGACACGGTGCGCCCCGAAGAAAACAAGCATCGCCACCACCGCGCAGATCAGCACATAACCGGAGTTGGCGATCCAGAAGACCGGCAGATTGAGGATGACGTCACGAAACGTGCCGCCGCCGATACCGGTGACGCTGGCCAGGAACAGAAAGCCGATGATGTCGAGCTGCTTGCGCGAAGCGGCAAGCGCTCCGGTCGCCGCGAAGACGGCGACGCCGGCATAGTCGAGTAGCTCGATTGGATTCAAGGGCATGAGGCAGTCGGCAGTAGGGATTAGGAGTTAGGGAGTATGAATAACACGAAGCCGCGCGATTGATACGACCGCCTTAATTTCCCTACTGCCTATTCCCTATTCCCCATTCCCCTACCTTACGCATCTTTCTCAGCCTGCTCATTGACCGGGCCGGGCTCGACCGGGGCTTCAGCAGCCACATGCTTGGGACCGCCCTTGGCGACGCCGACCATGGCCGGCCGCAGCACCCGCTCGCCGATCGAATAGCCGGGCTGCACGACCTGGACCACCGTGTTGGCCGGCACTGCCGGATTGGGCACCTCGAACATCGCCTGGTGAAAATTCGGGTCGAACTTCTCGCCTTCCGGCTCGAGCTTCTTCACCCCATGCCGCTCCAGCGCCGACAGCATGGCGCGCTCGGTGATCTCGACGCCCTCGATCAGCGCCTTGAAGCCGGCATCGCCCGACGCCGCTGCCTCGGCTGGAATGGCGTCCAGCGCCCGGCGCAGATTGTCCGACACCGACAGCATGTCGCGGGCGAAATTGGCAACCGCGTAAGCACGCGCGTCGTGAACGTCGCGCGCGGTGCGACGGCGCAGATTCTCCATCTCGGCCGCGGCGCGGAGCGCGCGGTCCTTCAGATCTTCGTTTTCCTTCATCAGCCGCACAAGCGCTTCATAGTCGCCGTCGACGCTGCCTTCCGCGCGCTCGGCGGCGGCTTCGGCCGCCTCGATATCCTCGGGCGCGCGTTCGTCTTTTGCCTGGTCGCTCATCGCCGTTTCCCGTTATCTCGAATGGTATGGATTTTGTGCCCGATATCGAGGTTTGGCGGCCAAAAATCAAGGGGCAAGCGATACTGTGTGCCGCCGGCGGCACTTTGTACGCAGCCAGCGCGGACTTTCGATTTTAATTCAAATTTTACTCTAACCGGCGGATTTGCTTGCGACGATGCTGCGATAGGGGAACCTTTCCTGTGCTGGGGGAGTTTCGAAGCCGACACAGGATTTTGAGATGACGACCCGCAATAACGCCGCCCGCGACAAGGGCGCCCCCAACAAGGGCGAAAGACGCGAAGGGCTCGAAGCCGACATCAGGCGCCAGTTCGGCACGGAGGCCACGACGCGCTTTCTGCGAACGTTGCCGGCATTCCGCACCGAGCTCGACATTCCCGATCGCTTCAAGGAACTGCTCGACCGTCTGGACGGCATCGAGGGCAGCTTGGCCACCGGTCAACGCAACCGATAGGCGTGGCGATCCGGGGCTCGTTCGACTGAACCCGAGATGCCCTCATAATTGACAGTCGCGCGACATTTACGCACAGTAATTTTGCGTGATCTTTGTCTTGCGGCAGCGTCACGCGCCGCTTATGCTTCATAATGAACATGATTTCCCCCGAAGCTGTGGCTAACAGCAAGCGTGCCTGGTTGAAGATTCTGGCGCGCTACAAGAAGCCCGACAGGCGTCGCAGCGCTGTTGAACTTGCCATCACCCTGATCCCTTTCGCCACGCTATGGGCGCTGTCCTCGGCTGCCTATTCCTATGGCCATTGGTGGGGCCTTCTCCTTATCCTTCCGGCGGCCGGCTTTCTGGTGCGGATCTTCATGATCCAGCACGATTGCGGCCACGGCTCTTTCTTTGCTAATCGCTATGCCGACGACTGGATCGGCCGCGTTCTCGGCGTCTTGACGCTGACCCCCTATGACTGCTGGCGGCGCGCCCACGCCACCCATCACGCTACAGCCGGCAATCTCGACGAGCGCGGCATGGGCGACATCAAGACGTTGACCGTCGCCGAATACCGGCAGATGTCCTGGCGGGGCCGGCTTTCCTACCGTCTCTATCGTCATCCGCTGGTCATGTTCGGCCTTGGCCCCATATGGCTTTTCATCTTCGAACAGAGACTGCCGGTCGGCATGATGCGGAGCGGCCTGACACCATGGGTATCGTCCATGGCCACCAACGCCGCTATTGCGTCCATCGCAGCCATCCTCATCTGGTTCGTCGGCCTCGGCGCCTTCCTGGTCGTCCACTTGCCGATCGTCGTCCTCGCCGGCTCGGCCGGCATCTGGTTATTCTACGTCCAGCACCAGTTCGAGGAGACCGAGTGGGCAAAGGATTCCGAATGGGAATTCCAGCATGCGGCCCTGCACGGCTCGTCCTATTATGACCTGCCGCCGGTGCTGAACTGGTTCACCGGAAATATCGGCGTCCATCACGTCCATCACCTCTCCGCCAAAGTGCCGTGCTACCGTCTTCAGGAGGTTCTCAGGGACTATCCGGAACTGCGCAAAATCGGCCGCGTTACGCTTCTCGACAGCCTGCGTTGCGTGAAGCTCGCGCTGTGGGACGAGAGCCGCAGCAAGCTGGTGTCATTCCGCGAAGCGCGCATGGCTGTCTAGAACAGCAATAGCCGCCGCACCAAAGGTGCGGCGGCCGCTCCCCCTGCTAAGCCGCCTTGCGCTCGTCGCGCATAAGCGCCTTGCCGTCGCGGATCTCGGTACCGAGCACCTTCAGGCATTCGCGCATGAATGCCGCCAGGCCTGGCCAGCCCTTGGCCGACACCAGATTGCCGTCGACATGGGCGCCGGTCGGCGCGACGTCGATATAGATGCCGCCGGCCAGCGTGACCTCAGGCTCGCAATACTGAAGTGCGGCGACTTCCCTGCCACGCACGACGCCGTCGACCGCGATCAGGATCTGCACACCATGACAGATGGTGAAGATCGGCTTGCCGGTCTCGTGGAAGTGTCGCACCAGCGCCTGCACGCGCTTGTCGATGCGGATATATTCCGGGCCACGTCCGCCTGCCGCATAGACCGCATCGTAGTCGGCCGGGTTCACCTCGGCAAAAGTCTTGTTGAGGATGTAGTCGTGGCCGAGCTTTTCCGTATAAGTCTGGTGGCCCTCGAAGTCGTGCAGCGACGTCTTCAGTATGTCGCCCGCCTTCTTGTCGGGACACACGACATGCACCGTATGGCCAACCGCATGCATGGCCTGTTCAAAGACGAAAATCTCGTATTCCTCGCTGAACTCACCAACGAGCATCAATATCTTCTTGCCAGCCATTCCCGGTTCCTCCCTTGGTGGCCACATTTATTTCGGAGTGCGAACTAATAGACCTATCCTAAGGGCAAGAGGGCAAAAGGAAAAGCGTGAATCGCACATTTGGTCCGACCAGATTGATTCGAGCACGCCGGTGCATCGACCTGACCCGCGCGCTCAGCGCGAAAACGGCGATCCTGGTCTGACCAACGCGGAATAATCAGGCGACAGCCCTGATCATGGCCGCCGCCTTTTCAGCGATCATGATCGTCGGCGCATTGGTGTTGCCGCCAATCAGGGTCGGCATCACCGATGCATCGACGACGCGCAACGCCCGCAACCCGCGCACCTGCAGTTGCGGGTTGACGACGGCCATGTCGTCGACGCCCATCTTGCAGGTGCCGGCCGGGTGATAGATCGTGTCGGCGCGGGCCCTGATATGCGCCATCAGTTCGGCATCACTGGAAACACCCGCGGTGTAGATTTCCTTGCTGCGGTATTTCGCCAGCGCCGGCGCCTCAAGGATGCCGCGCATCATCCTCACCCCCTTCAGCAGAAGGTTTGCGTCGCGCTCGTCCTGGAGGAAGCGCGGGTCGATGCGCGGCGACGCCAGGGGATCGGCGCTCGATAGCCCGACCTCGCCGCGCGAATGGGGCCGAAGCACGCAGACATGGCAGGAGAAGCCATAGCCCATATGCAGCTTGCGGCCATGATCGTCGACGATGGCGATGCAGAAGTGCAATTGCAGGTCGGGTCGGTCGATCGCCGCATCGGATTTGAGGAAGGCTCCTCCTTCCGCGTACGGCGTGGCGATCATCCCGGTGCCGTTCTTGCGCCAGCGCAGCATATGCCCGATGAGGCCGGGCATGCCGCGCAGGCCGATGCCCATCAGATCTGTCTCCCTGGACGTCCAGGCCATGATGAAATCGAGATGGTCCTGCAGATTCTTGCCGACGCCCGGCAATTCATGGAGGAGCGGAATGCCGTGCGCCGCCAACTCGACCGCCGGACCGATGCCGGACAGAAGCAACAACTGTGGCGAGCCGAAAGCGCCACCACAAAGGATGACCTCGCGCTTCGCCTCCGCGACGGTCTCCGTCTTCCCGACACGGTAGCGCACGCCTGCGGCCCGCTTGCCCTCGAGTATGACCTTTGTTGCATGCGCGCCGGTGATGACGGTCAGGTTCGGCCGGTCCATCGCCGGATGCAGATAGGCGGCTGCGGCCGAGCAGCGCTCGCCATTGCGGCGCTCGCCCCAGAATTGCGTGACCTGATAGAGACCCACCCCTTCCTGCTCTGGTCCGTTGAAATCGTCGTTGCGGCGGATCTGACTCTCGCCGCAAGCCTCGACAAAGGCTTTTGAGATCGGGCGCGGCTCCTGCTGCTCGGCGACCCGCAACGGCCCGTCGCCGCCATGCAGTGCATCCGCGCCGCGCTGGTTGCCTTCGGCGCGCCGGAAATAAGGCAGCACCTCATCCCACGACCAGCCGTCGCAGCCGAGATCGGCCCATTCGTCATAGTCACCGCGGTGCCCGCGCGTGTAGAGCATGGCATTGATGGCGCTGGAACCTCCGAGCGCCTTGCCGCGTGGCTGATAGCCCTTGCGGCCGCCAAGCTCTTGCTGCGGCACCGTCTCGAAAGCCCAGTTGTTGATCTTCGGCCGCCCTGGAAGCAGCGCGATGATGCCCGCCGGCGCGCGGACGAGCAAATCCTTGCCCTCGCCGCCGGCTTCGATCAGGCAGACCGTTTTCGATGGATCCTCGGAAAGTCTTGCGGCAAGCGTGCAGCCGGCGGAGCCGCCGCCAGCGATGACATAGTCGTAGCGCATCTTCTCCTCCCGGCGGATGTTTCCGTCCGTCTCGCCAGAGAAGGCTTGCTTTGCAGGCGTTGTAAAGACGTTGGCGAGTTGCCGCGGCGTTAGCCGGCTCGCTCTCGCCGCCAGGAATATTTTGGACCTTTGGCCTCCGACTTCGTGGTCGGCTGATAATACAGCGAAAGTCCGCCGGTGCGGCCTTCCTCGAGCCGTTTCAAAAGCACCGGGTTCGACACTTCGAACTCGTCGAAGCCGAGACGCAGCATATGCGGAAGCTGGTCGACCAGTACCTGCCCGGTGGCGCGTATTGCGCCCTCGAAATGATGGCGGCTGCGCAGCAGTTCGCCCTTGGAGAAGGAGCGGCCGTCATTGAACGCCGGGAAGGCCAGCGCCACCAGCGACAGCTGGTCGAGCAGGCCGGCGATCTTTTCAAGCTGGTCTCCAGGTTGAAGCTCAACGCCGAGGCGCTCCTTGGCCGAGCGGCGCACCTCCGGGTCCAGCCCGAGGAACGTTTGCAGCGGCAGGATGAAGCGTCCATTGCCGGTGAGCGCTTCGGCGCTTTCGGCATGGACCCACTCGTCCTCCCGGAAACCTTGCGGGGTCCAGAGGCGGGTCTCCGATGTCTGTGCGGTCATCAAAAATTCCTAAACTCAAAGAACCGGAGGGTGTGTTTAGATTCAGGTCAGGCCGAGCCGAAAGTGGTGGCTTCCGAGAACCGGAGCGAAGCGTACTTAAGTACGTGAGCACCGGAAGCGCAGGAAGCCGCCATTTGCAGGCCGGCCTCACCTGAATATCAACATACCCTAGAGAGAGGCGTCGGTCAGCGATTTCTCCAGTCCCGACAGATGGATGCCGCACTCGGTCTTGGCATGCCCGGCCCAGCGGCCGCTGCGCGCGTCCTCGCCCGGCTGTACCGGCTGCGTGCAGGGGAAGCAACCGATCGACAGATAGCCATAGGCGACCAGCGGGTTCTCGCGCAGCGCATGCGAACGCATGTAAGCGGCCTGATCCGACGTCGTCCAGTGCGCCAGCGGGTTGATGCGGATGCGTGAACCCACCGCCTCGAACACCGGAAGTGCCGCCCGCGTCGACGCCTGGAAGCGCTTGCGCCCGGTGAACCAGGCGCGGAACGGCTCGACACCTCGCGCCAGCGGCTCGACCTTGCGCACATCGCAGCAGGCGTCGGTGTTGGTCTCGTTCAGATTGCCGGTCGGGTCGATCCGTTCGAGCGCCGCCTCGTCGGGCGTGATCACCCTGACATCGGTCAGCCCGAAATCGGCGACCAGCGCGTCGCGATAGCCCAGCGTTTCCCCGAAATGCTTGCCGGTATCGAGGAAGATGATCGGCAAGGTGCGGTCGATTTCGGAAATCATGTGCAGCAGCACGGCCGAATCGGCGCCGAAGGAGGAAACGGCGGCGATCTCGCCATGAAACAATTCCCGCGCTGACCGCTCGATGATCTTGAGCGGGCTTAGGTGACCGTAGAGCGCGTCGAGCCCTGCCGCCTCTGCGGCGACGCCGGCCTCGACGTCGACAATACGGTCAAGCGGCCTTGGCTTCGCCAGCATAGAGCGCCTCCTTGAACGGCGCGGGACCGACACGGCGGTAGGCGTCGATGAATTTTTCTTGTGGATCGAGTCGAAGGCCGAGATAGGTCTCGACGATCTGCTCGATGGCGTCGGTGATCTCTTCCGATGAGAAGCCGCGGCCGATGATCTCGCCGACCGAGGTGTTCTCGTCGGCCGAGCCGCCAAGCGTGACCTGATAGAGCTCCGCGCCTTTCTTCTCGACGCCGAGAATGCCGATATGGCCGACATGGTGATGGCCGCAGGCATTGATGCAGCCGGAGATCTTGAGCTTCAACTCGCCGATTTCGCGCTGCCGTTCCAGCGAGGCGAAGCGCTGAGAGATCTCCTGCGCTATCGGAATCGAGCGCGCCGTCGCCAGCGCGCAATAATCGAGGCCGGGGCAGGAGATGATGTCTGATATCAGGTTGGAATTGGCCGTCGCCAGGCCGATATCGACCAGCGCATCGTAGACCGCCTTGAGGTCGGCGCGCGCGACATGCGGCAGGATCAGGTTCTGCTCATGGCTGACACGCAGTTCGTCGAAAGCATATTTTTCGGCGATGTCGGCGACCGCTTCCATCTGGCTGTCCGAGGCGTCGCCCGGCACCTCGCCGATGCCCTTGAGCGAGATCGTCACCGCCGCATAGTCGGGATGGCGATGCGTCACCACATTCTGGTCGAGCCAGTCCGAAAAGCTCTTCGAATCGAGTCGGGCCAGCTTGACCGCCTCGTCGCCTTCCGGCCGGTCGCCGAGCTGAGGTGGCGCGAAATAGGCGTCGATGGCGCGGATGTCGGCTTCCGGCAGCTTCAGCTCGGCGTCCTTCAACTCCTGCCATTCGGCCTCGACCTGGCGCGTGATCTCCTCGACGCCGGTCTCGTGGACGAGGATCTTGATGCGCGCCTTGTACTTGTTGTCGCGGCGGCCATAAAGGTTGTAAACGCGCAGGATCGCCGTGCAGTAGGACAACAGATCCGCCTCCGGCAGGAAGTCGCGGATCTTCTTGGCCACCATCGGCGTGCGCCCCTGACCGCCGCCGATATAGACGGCAAAGCCGAGCTCGCCAGCCGCGTTCTTCTTCAAATGCAGGCCGATGTCATGTGTCTGGATCGCGGCGCGGTCGCGCTCCGCACCGGTCACCGCGATCTTGAATTTGCGCGGCAGGAACGAGAATTCCGGATGCACAGACGACCATTGCCGCAGGATCTCGGCATAAGGGCGCGGATCGGCGGCTTCGTCGGCAGCAGCGCCAGCGAAGTGGTCGGCGGTGACATTGCGAATGCAGTTGCCGCTGGTCTGGATGGCATGCATCTCGACACTGGCGAGGTCCGCCAGGATCGCGGGAATGTCGGACAGCGCCGGCCAGTTGAACTGGATGTTCTGGCGTGTGGTGAAATGGCCGTAGCCCTTGTCGTATTTGCGGGCGATATGGCCGAGCATGCGCAACTGCTTGCTGTTCAGCGTGCCGTAGGGCACCGCGATGCGCAGCATATAGGCATGCAGCTGCAGGTAGACGCCGTTCATCAGCCTCAGCGGCCGGAACTGGTCCTCGGTGATCTCGCCGGCGAGCCGGCGCTGGACCTGGTCGCTGAACTCGGCGACGCGGGCCTGAACGAAATCATGATCGAACTCATCGTAACGGTACATAGTCTGGTCTTTCCGGGCGCGTCCGCCCGTGTTTCATCTGTTTTGTTGCTTTAAGCCGCCCGGGCGGCCTGCTTGCCCAGATCGTGGCGGATGGTGGGGCCTGCGGCGCGGATCTTTTCGCGCAGCCGCACCGGCTCGACGACGCCATTGACGACGCTCACGTCGATCAGGTTGACGTCGACCACTTCGTTGCTGGCATGGGCCGCCGCACCGATCGCCTCCAGCCGGTCCTCGGCCGCTTTGTCGTGGGCAATGTCGGCATGGTCGACCGTGTCGGCCCAACCGCCATCGGCATACCAGACGGCGATGCCATCGGTGAGGCGGTTTGCAGTCAGAACCTTCACTGTTCAACTCCTTCGGCGGCAGCTTGAGCAGCGCCTTCATGCCTGTGTACCGCGAGCGGCTCGGAACGTTCAAAATTGGCGCCGGCGACCGCATCGCCAATAATGGTCATCACCGGTCCTGAAAGGTCGGCGCGCGCCTCCAGCGAAGGCAGGTCGGCGAGCGTGCCATGGAAACGGCGGCGTTGGGCAAGGCTGGCATTCTCGACCACGGCGACCGCGGTGTCCGGCGACAGGCCGGCCTCGATCAGCCGGCCGGCGACCTCGGCCGCGACCGAGCGGCCCATATAGACGGCGACCGTGGCGCCGGAAATCGCAAGCTTGGCCCAGTCGGGCAGCGAATTGCCCTTGAGGTCGTGGCCGGTGGTGAACACCATCGACGACGACACGCCGCGCAGCGTCAGCGGCAGTTCGAAATCGGCGGCGGCGGCAAACGCCGCGGTGACGCCCGGAACCACTTCGTAGGCGATGCCGGCATCGCGCAGCGCCGCCATTTCCTCGCCCGCGCGGCCGAACACCAGCGGGTCGCCGGATTTCAGCCGCACGACGCGTTTGCCGTCGCGGCCGAGTTCGATCAGCAGCGCGTTGATCTCGGCCTGGCTCTTGGTGTGGCAGCCCTTGCGCTTACCGACCGGCAGACGCTCGGCATCGCGCCGGCCCATGGCGACGATCGCCTCCGGCACCAGCGCGTCATAAACGATCACATCGGCTTCCATCAGCAGGCGATGAGCGCGCAGGGTCAGCAGGTCTTCCGCACCGGGGCCGGCGCCAACCAGCGCGATGTGGCCCGAGACCGGTGCGTTCGAGGCAAGCAGGCCGACGGCGGCATCATGCGCCCGCGCAGGCTCGCCGACCTCCATGGCACGGGCCGGCGCGCCGCCGAAGAAATCGCTCCAGAAACGACGGCGGGCATTGCCCTTCGGCAGCAGCTTCTCTGCAGTGCCACGAAAGGAAGCCGCAAGTGCGGCAAGCGGGCCGAGCGACGGCGACAGCATACGGTCGATGCGGGTCCGCAGCATCTGGGCAAGCACCGGGCCTGCGCCTTCGGTGCCGATGGCGATGGCGACCGGCGCGCGGTTGACCAGCGCCGGGGTGAAGAAATCGCACAGTTCCGGCCGGTCGACGGCATTGACCGGAATGCCCAACCGGCGGGCATCCGCGACAACGCGGAGGTCGAGCGCTTCGTCGCCGCTGGCGGCAAACACCATCACCACGCCTTCGAGATGCGCGGCATGGTAAGCGGCGGCGATGTGGGTCGCGCCGGTGGCAGTGATGAAGGACAGCAACTCGGCCTCGGGGGCGTCGGCAATGATGCGCAGCACAGCACTCGACTGGCCGAGCAGCCGCGCCTTGGCCAGCGCCTGCTCGCCGCCGCCAACGATGGCCACGGCTTCGCCCTCGACCCGCAGGAAGACCGGGAAGGCATTGAGCTTGGGCGTGGCTAGCGGCATTGCGGGCGGAATCCTGAACACGCGGTCAGTTCTACGCGCGAGCGCGAAAAAGCAGAAGGAACGCTCTCGCGCATCACTTTGAGGGAAGCAATCGCTTTTCTGCAAGCGTAACAGCCAGGAGAAAAATATTCCACATCGCCATTCCTGGCGGATTGAAGCCGCTGTGGCGGGCCTTGATCTGCGGCTCTTTTAGCGACAGGAGACGCGCACCGCAAAACAGATTCTTCTAAATTCTACTAAATTAGTAGATTAAAGTCGCCGACGGAACATTCCCGCCTCGGCGCGCGTTTGCCCTGCGAACCCGGACCTGGCAGCGCGGCTGCGCAATGTCTCCCGCGATGAGCCGAAGAACCAGGAATGAAACCAAAAAGGAGCGCTCCATGGACAACCTCAAGCTGAAACATGGTCTGTGGATCGTGGTGGCCGATGGCGAGAAAGCGCTGTTCCTTCGCAACGAGGGCGACACGCTACATCCTAACCTCCAGGTGATACAGGAAATGGCGCAGGAAAATCCCGCCAGCCGCGATCAAGGCAGCGACCGGCCCGGCCGCTACAATGATGGTCCTTCCGTCCACCGCAGCGCGGTCGAGGACACGGACTGGCACCGTCTCGGCAAGGAACGTTTCGCCGACGAGATTGCAGAGCGGCTCTACAAGCTCGCCCATCGCGGCACGTTCAAGGAGATCGTGCTGATCGCGCCGCCGCAGGTGCTGGGCGAGATGCGCAGGAAACTGCACAAGGAGGTTGCCGAGAAAATAGCGGCGGAAATACCGAAGACCCTGACCAATCACACCATAGTCGACATCGAGACCCTGCTGCAGGCAGCCTGACCGGACATCCGCGGCGCGCAACCGGCTTTTGCGCATCGACCGCCAACAGCCCGGAGCATGCTGCCGGGTGGCCGATGGTGGGTTAACGCCGTCAGTTCTCCGTTTTCTGCCGCCCTTGCCGTAGATTTCATGCCATTGCGGGTTGCCTCATGGCCTGCCGCGCCTCCATATTGCAAGGGCGGCGGCTTCGGGCGGCGCATACCCGACATCGCGATTTCTGAAAGGCGCTCCATAGACCATGCCGCATGACACGCCCCTTATCGCCACCATCGTCGCCGGTCTGGGGCTGGCTTTCGTTTTCGGCGCGCTCGCCAACCGCTTCCGCATTCCGCCGCTGGTCGGCTACCTCGTCGCCGGCGTTCTGGTCGGGCCGAACACGCCGGGCTTCGTCGCCGATGCCGGCCTTGCCAACGAACTGGCCGAGATCGGCGTCATCCTCCTGATGTTCGGCGTCGGCCTGCATTTCTCGCTGAAGGACCTTTTGTCGGTCCGCGCCATCGCCGTGCCCGGCGCCATCGTGCAGATCGGCTTCGCGACGGCGCTTGGCGCCGGCCTCGCCTGGCTGCTCGGCTGGTCGATGGGCGCCGGACTGGTCTTCGGTCTGGCCCTGTCGGTCGCCTCGACCGTGGTGCTGTTGCGCGCGCTGCAGGAGCGGCGGCTGATCGAGACCGAACGCGGCCGCATCGCCGTCGGCTGGCTGATCGTCGAGGATCTCGCCATGGTGCTGGCGCTGGTGCTGTTGCCGGCGCTGGCCGGCGTGCTTGGCGGCCAGCAGCAGGTCGAGACCCACGCCAGCCTGTTGTCGCTGCCGGCGAGCTACGGCATCTGGGGCGTCGTCGGCATGACGCTGGCCAAGGTCGCCGCCTTCGTCGTGGTCATGCTGGTGGTCGGCCGCCGCGTCATTCCCTGGATCCTGCACTATGTCGCCCATACCGGGTCGCGCGAACTGTTCCGGCTGGCGGTTCTGGCCATCGCGCTCGGCGTCGCCTTCGGCGCCGCCAAGCTGTTTGGCGTCTCGCTGGCGCTGGGCGCTTTCTTCGCCGGCATGATCATGAGCGAATCCGAACTCAGCCACCGGGCGGCCGAGGAATCGCTGCCGCTGCGCGACGCCTTCTCCGTGCTGTTCTTCGTCTCGGTCGGCATGCTGTTCGACCCGTTCAGCCTGATCGACAACGGATTGCCGATCCTAGCGACGCTGGCCATCATCGTCATTGGCAAATCGCTGGCTGCCTTCGTCATCGTCGTCGCCTTCCGCTATCCCTTGGCCACGGCGCTGATGATCTCGGCCAGCCTCGCCCAGATCGGCGAATTCTCCTTCATCCTGGCCGAACTCGGTGTCGGCCTGAAGCTGTTGCCAGAACAGGGCCGCGACCTCATCCTGGCCGGCGCCATCCTGTCGATCCTCCTCAACCCGCTGATGTTCCTCGCCCTCGACTGGATGAAGCCATGGCTGGAGGAGCGCTCCGCCAAGGCATCGCCACCGGTCGAGGCAAAGCCGATCGGCCCGGCGACGCAGCCCGGCCAGGTGGCTTCGGTCGCTGCGCCGGAGACGGAGGACGGTCCACCGCCCAGGACGATGCTCGCCGGCCACGCCATCCTGATCGGCTATGGCCGGGTCGGCAGCCTCGTCGGCGCGGCGCTCAAGGAGGCCGCCCTGCCCTTCCTCGTCATCGAGGATGCCGACAAGACGCTGGCCAGGCTCAAGGCGGACGGCATTGAAACCGTCGCCGGCAATGCGGCCAACGCCGATGTCTTCGCCGCCGCCAATCCGGAGGCCGCCAAGCGGCTGATCCTGGCCATCCCCAACGCCTTCGAGGCCGGACAGATCGTGCTGCGCGCCCGCGCCGCCAACCCAGCCATCAGCGTCATCGCGCGCGCCCATTCCGATGCCGAGGTCGAGCATCTCAAGGGGCTTGGCGCCGACACGGTGATCATGGGCGAACGCGAGATCGCGCGTGGCATTGTCGAAGAGGTGCTTGGTCCCAAGCCGGACGCTGCTGAACCGTCCGCTGCCTGAGCCGATCCTGCAGGATCACGCGACGAATGCAGAGCCGCCATTTCGAGCGATACTGCCGAGGTACTTTGCCGGCGGCTTGCCAAGCGCCTTCTTGAACATGGTGATGAAGGCCGTGACGGAACCATAGCCGAGATCGCCAGAGACCTGCTGTACGCTGGCACCGGAGGCCAGTTCTCGAATTGCGACGATCAAGTGCAGTTGCTGGCGCCAGCGCCCGAAGCTCAGCCCCGTCTCCTTTACCACGAGGCGGGCGAGACTGCTCTCGCTGAGTGCAACGCGATTGGCCCATTCTGCCAGTGTGCTGCGGTTAGCAGGGTCTTGCGCCAACGCTTCGGCGATCCTCTTCAGGCGAGGCTCGGATGAGATCGGCAGATGCAGCCGCTGCACAGGCATACGCGGCAGTTCGCTGAGCAGCGTCCTGATCAAGAGCCCGTCCCTCGCCTCATCATCCTCCACGCTATCGGACAGCTCGATGATCAGTTCGCGCAGCAACGGCGAGATCGAATGTGTGCAGCACCGGTCCGGCAGATCGGCGGCTCCCGGTTCAATGTAGACGAAGAAAATCCGGGCATTGGCGGTCGCAACATTGCTGTGCTCCATGTCGCCGGGAATCCACACCCCGCAATGAGGCGGCACCATCCACAGGCCGCTGGGCACGTGGCATGTGACGCCACCTCCGAGCGCGAAGACGAGTTGGCCCTTGCGGTGCCGATGGGCGGGTACCTCCGCTCTGGTCTCGGGGACGTCGACGCGTACGGCAATCGCCGGCGCGGAAGGGTCATCCACATCGACATCGAGCCAAGGGTAACGGAGGGGTTGTCTCATGATTGACTGTTTTTAGCGATTAAATGCCTTGATATCCAGATTATTCGACAGGGAAAATCGATAAGTTTCCGCTCGTGAATGAGCGACTCTGGAGTCGTGCGTAGCTGGCGACCTTTCTTCGGCCGGCGGCCGCCGACGCTCCAAAGTCGAACCAGCAAGACCGGGCATACAACTGCCCTAAGAGCTGTGCGTCCGCGCAGCAGTGAGGTATGAACCATGCTCGCCCTTGTCATCTCTTCCGATAGCGCGACCGGACTGGGGATCGCGGAGCTCGCCGAGCCTCAAGCGGCCTCGAACGAGGCGCTTGTCTCGGTCCACGCAACCTCGTTGAACCGCGGCGAACTGCGCCTGCTCTCCATACGACCGAACGGCTGGATACCCGGCCAGGACGTCGTCGGAGTTGTCGAACGGGCGGCAGCCGATGGCTCCGGACCAGCCGTGGGCACCCGGGTTGCGGCTTTGGTCGACCAGGCCGGCTGGGCCGAACGTGTCGCCGTTCCTACCGACCGTCTCGCCGTCCTGCCAGATGACGTCAGCTTCGCTTCCGCCGCCACGCTTCCGGTCGCGGGCACGACGGCGCTAAGGACTTTGCGCCATGGCGGCGACCTTGCCGGCCAGCAGGTCCTGATCACCGGCGCAAGCGGCGCGGTCGGTCGGTTCCAGGTCCAGATCGCCCGCGAGCAGGGCGCGTCGGTGACCGCGGTCGCCGCTGCCCGGCATGCCGAGGATCTCCGCGGCCTGGGCGCCGGGCAAGTTGTCGAGTCGATCGAGCTGGCCGAGGGGCCTTTTTCGCTGATCACCGAGTCAGTCGGCGGTGAAAGCCTCGCACACGCGATCGAACGCGTCGCACCTGGCGGCACCGTTGTCATGTTCGGGTCGAGCAGCGGCGAACTCACACCCATCGGGTTCCGCCAGTTCGTTCCGGGTCACGAGGGGGCGAGGCTTCAGACTTTCGCCTACTACGCCTCTGGTCCGAGCATTGGTGCGGACATCGCCTCGCTGCTCGCTCTGGTCGCGGCCGGCCGGCTGGAAACCCGCGTGGCCATGACCGCGCCGTGGACAGACATCGCGCAGGCCCTGGACGCACTGCGGCACCGCAGCATCAGCGGCAAGGCTGTTCTCACCATAACCGAATGAGCAATCCTGCCAACAAAGCAGGCGCCGACACGATGATCAGAAGACCGCACCAATGCTATTCTTTTGAAATCGTGAGGCCTGCGTCGATCAACAGTTTTCTGATTTTTTGAACGTCTTCGGGCGGAACATCCCACTGCCATGTGACAGGCGAGAGTTGCCGCAGAGCGCCGTAGGCGTTTTCTTCAATCCAGTGCTCCAGTCGCTTGCCGTCCAGCCGGCGGTCCAGATGCCCCTGTGACAACAGGTTGAAAGGAAATACGTCGCGAAGATTTTCGTTCAGATGTCGTTTGTCCCTGTCGGCACGGAACGTTCGGCCGAATGCCAAGGATTGCTCTTTCATTTGTGCTGGCGGACCGTGGAGCGTCTTGTCGGCCGTCGCGAAGCGAGAAGACGATGAGCCATGTGCGAACGCTCTCGGTCCCCAAAAATATGGCATCGAGAGGCCAATCCCATAGATTGGTTGCAGCTCGTCGCTGACAAATTGGAGGATTCTCTGGAACGTCCCTTTCAAATCCGCAACTGCAGCCTGGTCTATGTGAATCTCGAACAGCTTGAAGCGATCGATGGAACAGCCAATTTCTATCGCAAAGTCCGACAACACATCGGGACTACGCTTCCATAGATAGCCGACCGATTCCCAATTTTTCTTGCTTATGACGTCGCGTTTGAGAAAATTGCCGTTGAGATAGTCCTTACCCGTTGTGCCATCGACAACGGTGGCCATGTCGGGCAATGAGCCAATGATTTCCGTGATTTGATCCAGAGCTTCGCTTGCACGGCGAATGCTGAGAGTTGCGGCCCACTCATAAATCAGGAGTGAGCCGACCACGTTGGTTTCCGTGAACCGCTCATATCGGCCAGTCTGCTCGCTCACACGTGCTGGCCGCCATTGATGTGGATTTCCGAACCCGTCACATAGGAGGCCTGCTGCGAGCACAGGAAGAAGATGATGTCGGCGACTTCCGCAGTGGTGCCGAGCCGTCGCAGCGGGATGGTCTCGACGATCTTTTCCGTGCCGGGCGACAGGATCGCCGTATCGATCTCGCCGGGCGCGATCGCATTGACGCGGATGCCGTGCGGGCCGAAATCATGCGCCATTTCGCGCGTCAGCGAGCCAAGTGCCGCCTTCGATGTCGCGTAGGCGGTGCCGGCAAAGGGATGCACGCGGGTGCCGGCGATCGAGGTGACGTTGACGATCGAACCCTTCGCCGACGCCAATTCCTTGAACAGCCCCCGCGCCAGCATGATCGGCGCGAAGAAATTGACCTGGAACACGTCGCGCCAGACATGCATCGGCGTGTCGATCGAGTTCATCCGGCTGTTGCCGTCCTCCAGCTTTGGCGAAATGCCGGCATTGTTGACCAGCGCATGCAGTTGCCCGCCATGCGCTTCCAGCCGATGTCGGATTTCCGAGACGGCAATGCCGACATCCTCCTGGTCGGCGAGATCGACCTTGATGTGGTCTTCCGGGCCGGCCGGCCACGGGCAGTCCTCGGCGAATGCCTGGCGCGAACAGGTGATGACGCGCCAGCCCTCGCGTGAAAAGCGCTTGACCGTCGCATGGCCGATGCCCCGGCTGGCGCCGGTCAGCACGATCGTCTTTCTGGTGTCGGTCTCGGCCATGTCGCGGTCTCCAACCGGAGATGTAGCGGAACACGGCAGCGGTGGCGAGGGGTGGATCAGAGCAAGATGAGGTTGGGTTTAGCCGTTCAGCCCCCGGTGAGGATGTCGAGGATCGAGGTCTGCCGCTTCTTGACCGGGCCGCCGACATTGCCGGGCGGCACCGGGTGCTTGATCGATCCCGTGGCGCCGTCATTGCCCGGCATGCCGAAGCCGCCGGCATCGACTGTTTCCGCGGGACGCGCTGCGCGCGCCGGTGCAGGCGCCTGGGCAGTCGAGGGCGCCCGGGCGGCCGGAGCCGGCTGGCCAACCGAAGCGGGCGGCGCCGGCTGTGCGGTATTGGACGGAATCTCATCCTGCACGATCGTATCCGCCGGCGTCGATTTCCATGTTCCGGGCAGCGGCCTGACCGGCACGCCTTCGTGTGCAGCGACCATGAATTCGTGCCAGGCCTGCGCCGGCAGCGCACCGCCGGTGACCTTCTTCATCGCGCTGCCATCGTCATTGCCGAACCAGACGCCGGTGGTGAGGTTGGCGGTGTAGCCGACGAACCAGGCATCGCGCGAATTCTGGCTGGTGCCGGTCTTGCCGGCCGACGGCCAGGCGAACGCCGCCTTCCTGGCCGTACCGACCTCGACGGTGCCTGTCATCATCGAGTTCATCATGCCGACGATCTCGGGTTTGACGACACGCGGCGCGCTGCCGCCATTGTTGTCGTAGAGCACCTTGCCGTCGGTCGTCGTCACGCGGCGGATGAAATGGACGTCCGGCCGATAGCCGCCATTGGCGAAGGGGACATAGGCCAACGTCAGCTCCAGCGGCGTCACTTCCGAGGTGCCGAGCGCGATCGACGTGTTGGCCGTCAAATCGGACTGGATGCCCATGCGATGCGCCGCCTCGACCACCGCGTCGGGTCCGACTTCCATGGTCAGCTGGGCGGCCACCGAGTTCAGCGATTTCGCCAGTGCGGTGGCCAGCGTCACCTTGCCGAAATACTTGCCGCCGTAATTGTCGGGCGTCCATTTGCCTATTTTGATCGGCGCATCGTTGCGTACGCTGTCCGGCGTCCGGCCGGCTTCCAATGCCGCCATGTAGACGAAGGGTTTGAACGCCGAGCCCGGCTGGCGGCGCGCCTCCGAGGCGCGGTCGAACTGGCTGGTCGAATAGTCGTAACCGCCGACCATGGCGCGCACCGCGCCGGAATTGTCGATCGACACCAGCGCGCCCTGGGTGACATTGAGCTTCTTGCCGCTCTCGTCGATCAGCCTGCGGATCGATTGTTCGGCGAGCTTCTGCAAATTCAGATCGACCGTGGTGTCGACGACGATGTCGCCGCGCACGTCGCCGATCAGGTCGGGCAGTTCTTCCATGATGGTGTCGGCGACATAGTTTTCCGAGCCGGTCCAGTAGGATGGCGAGCGGGTCGCCGGTGCGCTCATCGCGCTGGTCAGCTCCTTGGCGGTGATCTTGCCTTCGTCGCGCATGGCGGCGAGTACGAGTTGCGAGCGCTCCTCGGCCGCCTTCGGGTCGCGCGACGGCGACAGCCGCGACGGCGCCTTCAGAAGACCGGCCAGAAGTGCCGCCTCCGACAGCGTGACGTCGCGCGCGCTCTTGCCGAAATAGCGGCGCGAGGCCGCTTCGACGCCATAGGCGCCGGAGCCGAAATAGACCCGGTTGAGGTACATTTCGAGGATCTGGTCCTTGGTGTGCTTGTGCTCCAGCCACAGCGCCAGAAGCACTTCCTGCACCTTGCGCTCCAGCGTGCGGTCGGGCGTCAGGAACAGGTTCTTGGCCAATTGCTGGGTCAGCGTCGAGCCGCCCTGCGAGAAATGTCCACCGAGAAGGTTGGTGACCATGGCTCTGGAAAGACCGATCGGGTCGATGCCGAAATGCGAATAGAAGCGGCGGTCCTCGATGGCGATGACGGCCTCGGGAATGTATGGCGACATTTCATGCAGGCCGACGGCCTCGCCGCCGCTCATGCCGCGATTGGCAAGCAAATGCCCGTCGACGGAAACGATCTTGATGTTGGGCGCGCGGTCGGGGATGGCCCAGGTGGTGGCCGCCGGCATTTTCGCGCCGTAGTAGACGACGATGCCGGCAGCGGCGATGCCGCCCCAGATGGCCAGCACGAAGCACCAGTAGACTAGGCGGCCAAGCACGCCGAACAGGCCGCGCCGGCTTTTGCCGCGCCCACGACGCGACGATTTCGCCTTGGCCGATTTGCCTTTTGTGGCGCTCTTGCGGTTGCCCGGCACGACGCGATCCTCCTCGCTCACCGAAAACCCGGCCGATGATTTCGCCCCCGGGGCTCCCTCGAAGCTGGGTTCGATGCGGCTGTCTTTGCGGTTCGCCATGCGCTGTGCTGTCTGCCCCGATGCCTATGGCGCTCGGGGTGAAGAGTAGATGCGGCGATTTAAGGGCGCGTTAAGCCGAGGCCCTGCCAAGCCTTTGAAATCCGTTAGGAAATTGTTAATCTGTCACCGCGTGTTACCGTGGCCGGCCGACCGGTTATCGATACCAACGGAAAGAAGGCCAGCGTCTGCTCTTCGCAGGTTACGGCCACAACGCTGTTCGATCGATCGATATCGAGGCCTTTCGGCCCGCCTTCCTCGGCACTGGCCCTGCCCCGCGCAAACGTTTCATCGTCAATAACGGCGATCGAGTGGGAGGGCATGCGGCAGCCGCTCCAGCCGGCATCGCCATCGTAGACGTGAAGCATCGGACTGCCTGCATCGGCAACCAGGATCTGCCGGTCATCGCCGGTGAAACGCAGGCCATGCGGATAGTTCACGTTCTGCAGGATCCCGGCGGGTTCGGTGTCCGGTCCAAGCGACGCGGACATGCTATAAATCTTCACATCCTTGGTGCCGTGGCTGCTGACGGCGACCCACTGGCCATCGTGGCTGAGCGCAATGCCGTCCGGAATATCGAGGCCATGCTTGAGAAGCAGCTGGTTGCTGCTGGCGCGATATCCCCACCACCGGTTGACGACGTGCCGAGTTACCCGGTTTCTGTAGTTGTTGCAGACGAGAAGGCTGACCCGACCCCACGACTCGCGCCGAACGGCCACCGAACCAGGCGTTTTCAACTTGCAGAACAGGCCGCCTTTGATCTGGCGAATAGGTGCGATTTCGCACTGGCGGCCGGCCGGATCTCCCGAGGGCAAGGCGAATATCGCAATCAACCCATCGCGATTGGCGACTACCAGGGTCCGGTCATCGATGAAATCGAGGCCGTGGACTTCACCCATGCTTGCCGACGTCAACTCCATGAAATCATGGATTGTGATTTGCGGGCCACTTGGCGCCGATATGACATCGATCCGCAGCACCAGACAGCGTTTTCGTGCAAATCCTGCAATTGCCAGCAGCCGATTGTCCGGCGAAAAGCGCAGATCTTCCGTGCGCCCGATCGCTGAAAGCGCAGCGCGGACAGCTTTACTGGCTTTGAAGTCGATCCGAGGCGTCACCGGAGAGTGGGACCCGAAGGATGATGGAAGGTGGGTCATCTGCACCCTGGTGCACCTGACCGACGCGATCAGTTCTGCTGGATCGAAATGCCCTTGTCGTCGATCTTGAGCTCCACGCCCTTCGGCTTGGTCTGCTCGCGGTAGACATAGATGCCGAGCGCTATGACCACGACCAGAAGCGCGCCAACGAGAAGATAGAGCGTGTTCTGTTTCATGGCGCGCCCTTTTTCATATTGAACATCACGCTCGCTTCAGGACCTTGACCAGCACTAGCAGGATGACGGCGCCGATCGTGGCGTTGATGATGGCGGCGATGGTGCCGCCGCCAATGGCGAAGCCCAACCTTGGGAAAAGCCAGCCGGCGATCAAGGCCCCGACGATGCCGACGACGATGTTGCCGATCAATCCGAAGCCGAAACCCGAGACGATGAGGCCGGCGAGCCAGCCGGCGATGGCTCCGATGATGATGAAGACGAGAAGGCTTTCGATACCCATAGAGCGTTCCTCCGCGAGAAGAGGCTGCAGCGGAAAATCCGAATCAGCCTCGATATCAACGGCTTCAAGCTATGCGAAAGTGGCCGGTCCCGCCAGCGGCGGCGTCATTCGTCGTCGCTGTCTTCGGAGGTCGGCCGCCAGCTCGTCGGCTCGACCCTCTTTTGCGTGTCGCTGTCGATATAGGTCCACCAGCCCGCATCGCGATACTGCGCGATGGATTCGTTGATCACGCTGTTGCTGTCTTTCCAGTAGACGGTGACCTTGGAACCGTCCTTCGGCGCTGTCTCGATTGGTTGACGGGCAGCCATCTCATCCCCTCCATGGACCGACGGAACGCCGGGGAGCACACCCGGTTCCATCATCAACTATGTGCAAAAATATCCTCTTCGTCCCAGCCCATCAGGTCGAGCTTGGCACGCGTCGGCAGGAAGCGGAAGCAGGCGTCTGCTTCCTTGGTCCGGTTCTCGCGCGCCAGCCGAGCGCTCAGCACGTCGCGCAGCCGGTGCAGGTACAGCACGTCGGAGGCGGCGTATTCGAGCTGTTCGGGCGACAATGTCTCCGCCGCCCAGTCCGACGATTGCTGCGCCTTCGACAGGCCGACACCAAGCAGTTCGAAGCAGATGTCCTTCAGCCCGTGCCGGTCGGTATAGGTGCGGGTGAGCCGCGAGGCGATCTTGGTGCAGAACACCGGCTCCGCCATGACGCCGAAGGCGTTGTAAAGCACTGCCAGGTCGAAGCGGCCGTAGTGGAACAGCTTGGTCACATTGCGGTTCCTCAACAGGCTGACCAGGTTCGGCGCCTTCTTCTGGCCCGGCGCGATCTGGATGACGTCGGCCGAGCCGTCGCCCGGCGAGATCTGCACCACGCACAGCCGGTCGCGATGCGGGTTCAGCCCCAGCGTCTCCGTGTCGATGGCGACCGCCCCGACATTGTAGTGCGAAAGGTCGGGCAGGTCATTTTTGTGGAAGCGGATGTCGCTCATCGTCTTCTCCGGTGAGGGCGTGCATCGTCCTCGCCGCGATCCGATCAAAAATCAACAAAAAGTTGATTTTTCACGTCATTGTTGATTCTCAGCTGGTCAGCGCATCGAGAATGCGCGCCCATGAGCGCTGTCCCTTGTGGAAGGAACTCATCTCGTATTTCTCATTGGGCGAATGGATGCGGTCGTCATCGAGGCCGAACCCGACCAGCAGGGATTCGATGCCGAGATAGGTCTGGAAATCACCAACCACCGGGATCGAGCCGCCGCTCCCCGTGGTCACCGCCGGCTTCGGCCATTCGTCGGACAGCGCGTCCTTGGCTTTGGCGAGGAACGGCGAGTCGTAGGAGAGCTGGATTGCCGGCGAACCGCCATGCGGATGGAATTCGACGGAACAATCGGCCGGAATCCGCTCCCTGACGAACTTCTCGAAGGCGGCGCGGATCTTCTCGGGGTCTTGCTTGTGGACCAGACGGAACGACACCTTCGCCGAGGCTTCCGCGGCAATCACCGTCTTGAACCCCTTGCCGGTATAGCCGCCGGTGATGCCGTTGAATTCGGCCGTCGGCCGCGCCCAGGTGAGTTCGAGCACCGAGCGGCCCTTTTCGCCCGAGGGGATCGACAGGCCGACCGGCCCAAGGAAGGTCTCGGCGGTCTCGCCAAGAGTTTCCCACGATTTCAGCACCTGCGAAGGCGTCTCCTCGACGCCGTCATAAAAACCCGGAATGGTGACGTGGCCGTCCTTGTCGTGGATGTCGCCCAGGATCCTGGCCAGGATGCGGATCGGATTGGCGGCGGCACCGCCGTAGAGACCGGAATGCAGGTCGCGGTCGGCGGCTTTCACCGTGATCTCCTCGCCGACCAGCCCGCGCAGCGAAACGCAGATCGAGGGCGTATCGCGGTCCCACATGCCGGTGTCGCAGACAAGCGCGAAATCGGCCTTGAGCTCGGCCGCGTTTGCCTCGAGGAACGGCTTCAGCGACGGCGAGCCGGACTCCTCCTCGCCCTCGAACAGGATGGTGATGCGGCACGGCAGGCGGCCATGGACCTGCTTCCAGGCGCGGCAGGCTTCGACGAAGGTCATCAACTGCCCCTTGTCGTCGGCCGAACCGCGCCCGGTGATCACCTTGTGGCCGGGCTCGATCTCCTTGACGGCGGGCGCGAACGGGTCGTTTTCCCAAAGCTCGATCGGGTCGACCGGCTGCACGTCATAATGGCCGTAGAACAGCACATGCGGCGCGCCCGCCGGGCCTTCGTGATGCGCCACCACCATCGGATGTCCTGGCGTGTCGCGCACGCCGGCGTCGAAACCGATCAGCCCGAGCTCCGCGACCAGCCATTCCGCCGCTTTGCGACACTCCGCGGCATAGGCCGGATCGGTGGAAATCGACTTGATGCTGAGCAGGCCGAACAGCCGCTCCAGGCTCTGATCGAGATTGCTGTCGAGACGGTCGAGGACGGGGGAAACTGCGGACATTTTTCAAGCCTTTCGATTCAGAACCGGCACCGTAAAGGCAGGACTGGAAAACGAAAAGCCCGTGATCGTTGGACCACAGCCTCGGTGAATGCCTGGCAAAAGGCAAAAAAATGCCGCCGTGGTGGAGGGGAACCACGGCGGCCTTTTACTCGAAACGATGCGGCAGCCCGGAGAGGGGGGATAGGCTGCCGCAAGTGTCCGGGATAGGCGGGGGACGGGCCTTGCTCCGGACTTCGGCGAAAACTGCCGATGACGTCTATTTGTGTCTTCGAACGTGGCGATTCAAGGGCGTGAAAATTACACTTTTGTAACGTGCGCGTGATCGGCCCAGCCCTCGGGTTGGAAACTCCATCAGGTGGCCAGTTCTGTCAGGGTGTTGCCGGAACCGGTGATCAGCGCCGCCTTTGGCATGGACCGCAACGCCGCGCCGCGCTATCCCTGCCGGCATGAAAAAAGGCGATCATCTCTTTCTTGTCGACGGCTCCGGCTACATTTTTCGCGCCTATCACGCGCTGCCGCCGCTCAACCGCAAATCGGACGGCTTGCCGACCAATGCCGTGCTCGGCTTCTGCAATATGGTATGGAAGCTGATGCAGGATGCCCGCAATACCGACGTTGGCGTGGTGCCGACGCATTTCGCGGTCATCTTCGACTATTCGTCGAAGACCTTCCGTAACGACCTCTACCCCGAATACAAGGCCAATCGCTCGGCTCCGCCCGAGGATCTGATCCCGCAATTCGGCCTGATCCGCCAGGCGACGACGGCCTTCAACCTGCCCTGCATTGAAATGGAAGGGTTCGAGGCCGACGACCTCATCGCTACCTATTGCCGGCTCGCCTGCGAGGTCGGCGGCGACACCACCATCATCTCGTCCGACAAGGACCTGATGCAGTTGGTCGGCGCTACCGTCGGTATGTACGACCCGATGAAGGACCGCCAGATCGGCATTCCCGAAGTCATCGAGAAATGGGGCGTGCCGCCGGAAAAGATGATCGACCTGCAGGCGCTGACCGGCGACTCCGTCGACAACGTGCCGGGCGTGCCCGGCATCGGCCCGAAGACGGCGGCGCAATTGCTCGAACAGTTCGGCGATCTCGACGGCCTGCTCGCCCGCGCCGGCGAGATCAAGCAGGACAAGCGGCGGGAATCGATCATTGCCAATGCCGACAAGGCGCGCATTTCACGCGAGCTGGTGACGTTGAAAAAGGATGTGCCGGTTGTCGAAGGGCTCGACAATTTCGTCCTTCATGCGCCCGACGGACCGAAGCTGATCGGCTTCCTCAAGACCATGGAATTCACCACGCTGTCCCGCCGTGTCGGTGAAGCGACCGGAACCGAGGTCGGCGATGTCCAGGCCGTTGCGGTCACCATCGAACGCGCCGACACCGCGCATGGCCCCGATGTCGGGTCTGGAGCGCCGGCAGCCGCCGAAAACGCGGCTGGTGCCGGGCCTGACGAAGCGGCGTCCGCCAAGGCGCAGGCACCCTCGCAAGGCGACACCCCCTCCCTGCTCTCGGCGCTGCGCCTGGAGGCAGCTTCCGCTGGCAAGGTCGATGCATCAGCCTATGTCGCCATCCGCGATACCGCGATGCTGAAAGCCTGGTTGGCGGAGGCGAAGGAGACAGGTGTCGTCGCCTTCGATACGCAGACCACCTCGTCGGACCCGATGCTAGCCGACCTCGTCGGTTTCTCCATGGCCATCGCGCCAGGCCGCGCCGCCTATGTGCCGCTCGCCCACACGAGCGGAGACGGCGACCTGCTTGGCGGCGGGCTGATCGAGAACCAGGTCCCGGTCCGCGAGGCGCTGGCCCTCCTGAAACCCTTGCTCGAGGATCGCTCCGTCCTCAAGATCGTGCAGGACGTCAAGTGCGACATCGTCGTCATGAGCCGCCATGGCATCGACGTCGCGCCCTTCGACGACACCATGCTGATCTCCTACGTGCTCGACGCTGGAACCGGCCATCACACCTTGGCGGCTCTTTCCGAAAAATGGCTTGGCCATGCGACGACCCCGCTCAAGGATCTCGCTGGGTCGGGAAGAAGCTCCGTCGGTTTCGATCAGGTCGACATCGACAAGGCGACCGCCTACGCCGCCGGGCAAGCCGACGTGACGCTGAGGCTGTGGCGGGTGCTGAAGCCGCGACTTGCCGCAAAGGGCCTTGTCTCCGTCTACGAGCGTCTGGAGCGGCCGCTGGTGCCGGTGCTGGCGAGGATGGAGCAGCGCGGCATCTCGGTAGACCGGCAGATCCTGTCGCGGCTCTCCGGCGAGCTGGCGCAAGGTGCGGCACGGCTGGAAGAGGATATCTATGGACTCATTGGCGAGCGCATCAACATCGGCTCGCCCAAGCAGCTCGGCGATATCCTGTTTGGACGCATGGGCCTGCCGGGTGGTTCGAAAACCAAGACCGGACAGTGGTCGACCTCCGCGCAACTGCTGGAGGATCTCGCCGCCGAGGGTCATGAACTGCCCAGAAAAATCGTTGACTGGCGCCAGCTCACCAAGCTGAAATCGACCTACACCGATGCGTTGCCTGGTTTCATCCATCCCGACACCAGGCGCGTGCACACCTCATATGCGCTGGCCGCGACGACGACGGGCCGTCTGTCGTCCTCCGATCCCAATTTGCAGAACATCCCGGTGCGCACCGCCGAGGGCCGCAAGATCAGGACCGCCTTCATTGCCGACAAGGGCCACAAACTGGTCTCGGCCGACTACAGCCAGATCGAGCTGCGCGTGCTTGCCCATGTCGCCGAAATCCCGCAGCTCACGCAGGCTTTCGCCGACGGCGCCGACATCCACGCCATCACCGCCTCGGAGATGTTCAACGTGCCGGTCGAGGGCATGCCGTCAGAGGTGCGCCGCCGCGCCAAGGCGATCAATTTCGGCATCATCTACGGCATCTCGGCTTTCGGTCTGGCCAACCAGCTGTCGATCCCGCGCGAGGAAGCCAGCGCCTATATAAAGAAATATTTCGAACGCTTCCCCGGCATCCGCGACTATATCGAAGCGACCAAGGCCTATGCCCGCGAACACGGCTTTGTCGAAACCATTTTCGGCCGCCGCATTCATTACCCGGAGATACGCTCGTCGAATCCTTCGATCCGCGCCTTCAACGAGCGCGCCTCGATCAATGCGCGCCTGCAAGGCACCGCCGCCGACATCATCCGCCGCGCCATGGTGCATATGGACGAGGCGCTGGAGAAGGCAGGGCTCTCGGCCCGCATGCTGTTGCAGGTGCATGACGAGCTGATCTTCGAAACGGTGGAAGCCGAAGTCGAAGCGACGATTCCCGTCGTGCGCCAGGTGATGGAACACGCGCCGATGCCGGCGGTTTCAATGTCGGTGCCACTGCATGTCGACGCCCGCGCCGCCAGCAACTGGGACGAGGCGCATTAAGTCCAGGTTCAAGCCGCCTCGGCCAAACACTTGGCGCACGTCCCCCGAAACTCGATCACCGCCTTCTTGGCAGCGAATCCCGTGGAGCGCACCCATTCGTCCAGCCGGTGGCCGACATCGTGGTCGGACATTTCGGTCACTTGCCCGCATGTGTCGCAGATGGCGAAGGCGGTCATCGAATGGCTGTGGTCGTGCGGCTCGGCGCAGGCGACGAACGAGTTGAGGCTTTCGAGCCTGTGCACGAGACCGGACTTAACCAGCGTATCGAGCGCGCGATAGACCTGGAGCGGCGCCCGGAAACCACGCTCGCGCAGCTGGTCGAGCAACGTGTAGGCGCTGAGCGGCCCGCTGGCGGCCTCGAGTTTCTCAAGCACGCACAATTGGTTCTTCGTCAGCACATCCCTAGCCGCCATGATCCCGTTTCCAGCCTGTCTGCGCCATCTGCACGCCACGTCTGCATGCCAATGGATCCTCGTCCCTACCCAGATAGCGACGAACAGGCGTTTTTGCTACTGTTTCCGCCTGAAGGCTTCGTAGCGCAAAGGCGCGTCGCAGGCCGAGCGTGGCGCCGCATTCGAAATACCTGAGTGGGTACACGTTCGAATGAAAGACGGCGGGACCAAGCCCGCCGCCTTATATTTTGCCGGCTATTGATTACCGGTCACTTCCTCGGGGGGCCTTTGCGTTCGGCCGAGGCCGCCCACAGATTGATGTCGGCTTCGCGCGCGTAGGTGTCGATCTCGGCGAGTTCGGCATCACCGAAATCGAGCGCCTTCAGCGCGCCGGCGCAATCCTCGACCTGTTCCGGCCGGCTGGCGCCGATCAGCGCCGAGGTCACCCGGCCCTTGCGCAGCACCCAGGCCAAAGCCATCTGTGCCAGCGTCTGGCCGCGGCGGCCGGCAATCGCGTTCAGCGCCTTGATGTTGGTGATGGTCTTGTCGTTGATGAAAGCCGACTTCAGCGATTTGCCTTGTGAAGCGCGGCTGCCCTCGGGGATGCCGCCGAGATATTTGTCGGTCAGCATGCCTTGCGCCAGTGGCGAGAACACGATCGAGCCGACGCCGAGCCCTTCCAGCGTGTCGAGCAGTCCATCCTCCTCGACCCAGCGGTTGAGCATCGAATAGCTCGGCTGGTGGATGACGCAGGGCGTGCCGAGCTGCTTCAATATGTCGGCCGCTTCACGCGTGCGCTGCGAATTATAGGAGGAGATGCCGGCATAAAGAGCTTTGCCCGAGCGCACCGCATGGTCGAGCGCACCCATCGTCTCCTCCAGCGGGGTATCGGGGTCGAAGCGGTGCGAATAGAAAATGTCGACATAGTCGAGCCCCATCCGCTTCAGGCTCTGGTCGAGGCTGGCCAGCACATATTTGCGTCCGCCCCATTCACCGTAGGGTCCGGCCCACATTTCATAGCCCGCCTTGGTCGAGATGATCAGCTCGTCGCGATAGGCGGCAAAGTCGGCGCGCAGGATTTCACCGAAAGCGGTCTCGGCCGAGCCGGGCGGCGGGCCGTAATTGTTGGCAAGGTCGAAATGCGTAATGCCAAGGTCAAAGGCCTTGCGCACGATGGCCTGCTTGGTCTTGTGCGGCGTGTCGTTGCCGAAATTGTGCCAAAGCCCGAGCGAGATTGCCGGCAGCTTCAGGCCGGACCGCCCACAGCGGTTGTAGATCATCTTCTCGTAGCGGTTTTCGGCGGCGACATAGGGCATGGGAAATCCTCGTATCTGAACGGACCGAGGGCCGTCGTCGCGAATGTGACGAGGAGGCCCTGCGCGCCATCCTTACCCTCTCCCCAGGGCAACAGGGAGAGGGGCAATCAAAATTATCGATAATCGCTGCGGCTTATTTCTTCTTGGCCAGCAGCGCCTTCGCTTCCTCGATGCCGAGTGCGGCCGGCCGTTCGCAGCTCGTCTGCATGGCGACGAACTTGCCGGTCTCGCCGGAGAGCAATATGCCGGTCATGACGTCGACGGCATGCAGCGCCAGTTCCATCGAGCAGCGGTGCGGCCGCCCTTCGGTGATCGCCAATGCCATGTCGGCCAGGCCGGCGGTCCGGTAGTTGGCCATCATGCCGTGCGAATGCATCTCGTTGGCGACGCTGAACGGATGCTTCCATTTCGGCAGCTTCTTGACCGGCTTGGCCGCCTCGGTGAGACGCACTTCGCCACCGAAGAAATTCGGATCCGGCACGAACACCGTGCCCGCCTCGCCATAGAGCTCCATCGGCGCATGGCCATGGCTCCAGACGTCCCAGCTGGTATTGAGCGTCACCACGGCGCCATTCTCGAACTCCAGCAGACCGTGGATGGTCGTCGGCGTGGCGACCGGGATTTTTTCGCCCGCGCGCGGCTTGGACGAAATCGTCCGCTCTTTCGCCGGGATCGAGGCGAAGGCCGCGACTCGGCTGACCGGCCCGATCAACTGGATCAGATTGGTGATGTAATAGGGTCCGATATCGAGCACCGGTCCCGCGCCAGGCAGGAAGAAGAAATCCGGATTGGGATGCCAGTGCTCCATGCCGTGGCTCATCACATGGCAGGTGCCGCTGGTGATCTTGCCGAGCTTGCCGGTGTCGATCAGGTTGCGGACAAGCTGATGCGCGCCGCCGAGGAAGGTGTCGGGCGCCGAGCCGATGCGCAGCCCCTTTTTCTCTGCCCGTTTCTTCAGGTCGAGTCCTTCCTTGACCGACAGCACGAAGGGCTTTTCCGAATAGACGTGCTTGCCGGCATCGAGGATCTGCTTCGACACCGCGTAATGCACCGCCGGAATGGTGAGGTTGACGATGATGTCTATGTCGTCGTCCTTGAGCAGATCGTCGACGGTTTCCGCGTGCAGCTCGAATTCCTTCGCCCGCGCCTTCGCCGCCTCCATGTTGATGTCGGCGCAAGCCCGCATCTCGATGCCGCGGAACAGCGGGGCAAGCGAGAAATACGCCTTCGAGATATTGCCGCAGCCGATGACGCCGATACCCAGTTTTTTTGCCATGTTGGTTGTTCCTAGTAATTCTTGACGGATGCGATCGAGCGGCGGGCGAAACGCTCGACATCGTTGGGATTGTCCTGCTCCATGACGTAGTACTTGGCGGCGCTGTTGGCGCGCAATGCCTTGATCAGGCCGGCCCAATCGATGGTGCCGTGGCCGACATCCGACCAGCCGTCCTCGTCGAGCCCCTCGCCGGGCTTGGCCATGTCCTTGACGTGGACGGCGACGATGCGCTTGCCGTGCTTTTCGATCCACGGCAGCGGATCGCCACCGCCGCGCACCACCCAGGCGACGTCCATTTCCCAGCCGATGTCGGGAGCGGATGACAATATGTGGTCCTGCGGCACCGAGCCGTCGGCAAGCGTCTTGAATTCAAAATCATGGTTGTGCCAGGCAAAGCCGTAGCCGGCTTTCTCGGCGGTCTCGCCGACCTTGGCCAGACGCTCGCCGAAGTCGCGCCAGCCGGCCGCGTCCGCCGGCCTGGCCTCTGCCACCAGATAGGGGCAGATCAGCAGTGTGATGCCGAGCACGTCGGCGATTTTTCGCACGCCGTCGAAATCCTTCTCCAGCGCGTCGATCGAGAAATGCCCGGTCGGCATGGCAAGCCCGTTCTTGTCGAGCTCGGCGCGGAAGGATTTGGGATCGTCATAGACGCCGCCAAAGCCTTCGACTTGCGCGTAGCCGAGCTCGCCAAGCGTCTTCAGCACGCCCTCCCAGGGCAGGAAATTGCGGGCGCTGTAAAGTTGGAATGACCAGTTCATCGTCTCTGTCCGTTTTCTTGGGGGGATGGATCTCTTAGGGAGTTTAAAGGCGGTTGCCGGTTTTGGCATCGAACAGCGAGGCGCGCATCGGATCGAAACCGATGCTCACCGTGTCCGCATTGTTTGGCGTGCGTTCCGACGTCACCCTGACGGTGAAATTCTGCCCGCCGAGCTTCAGCCACACCAGCGTGTCGGAGCCCATCGGTTCGACGACTTCGACACTTGTCGTCGCGGTAAACGGCCAGCCCGCCCCGCTGTTGAAGGCGACATGTTCGGGGCGGATGCCGAACACCGCCGGCCCCGGCGTCGGCTCCTTCTCGAACGTGTAGGTCGCGAGCGGGATACGCACATCCTCGACGGCGAAATACCAGTCGCCTTTGTCCTTCTCCAGCCTGCCTTCCAAGAAATTCATCGCCGGCGAGCCAAGGAAGCCGGCAACAAACCGGTTGACCGGCCGGTTGTAGATCGTCTGGGGCGCATCGAGCTGCTGGATGACGCCGCCCTTCATCACCGCGATGCGGTCGGCCAGCGTCATGGCCTCGATCTGGTCGTGGGTGACGTAGATCATCGTGTTCTCAAGCTTGCGATGCAGAAGCTTGATCTCGACGCGCAGTTCGGAGCGCAGCTTGGCGTCGAGATTGGAGAGCGGCTCGTCGAACAGGAAGACATCGACGTCGCGCACCAGCGCCCGCCCGATCGCGACGCGTTGGCGCTGGCCACCGGACAGGGCGGCAGGCTTGCGCTGCAGCAGCGGCTCGATCTGCAGGATTTCCGCGGCGCGCGCGATGCGCTTGGCGATCTCGTCCTTGGCCAGGCCGGCGACGCGCAGGCCGAAGGAGAGATTTCTTTCCACCGTCATTTGCGGATAGAGCGCGTAGGACTGGAACACCATGCCGATGCCGCGGTCCTTGGGCTCTTCCCAGGTGACGTTCTTGCCCTTGATGAAGATGCGGCCGTCCGAAATGTCGAGCAGGCCGGCGATGCAGTTGAGCAAGGTCGACTTGCCGCAGCCTGACGGCCCGAGCAGCACGATGAACTCGCCCTCGGCGACGTCGAGGTTGAGCGTCTCCAGCACCGAGATCGCGCCGAAATTCAGCGACAGGTCCTGGATCGACACGCTGGGGTTGGCTATTGCTGTCATCATCACCCTTTCACCGCGCCGGCGGCGATGCCGCGCACGAAGAGCTTGCCGGAAATGAAATAGACGATGAGCGGCACAAGGCCGGTCAGGATGGTGGCGGCCATGTTGACGTTGTATTCCTTCACGCCCTGCACCGAGTTGACGATGTTGTTGAGCTGCACCGTCATCGGATAGGTGTCGGGGCGGGTGTAGACGACGCCGAACAGAAAGTCGTTCCAGATGCCGGTCACCTGCAGGATGACGGCGACGACGAAGATCGGCAGCGACATCGGCAGCATGATCCTGAGATAGATGCCCCAGAAACCGGCGCCGTCGACGCGCGCCGCCCGGAACAGCTCCTCCGGCATGGAGGAGAAATAGTTGCGGAACAGGAGCGTCAGGATCGGCATGCCGAAAATGGAGTGGACGATTACCAGGCCGCTCAGGCTGCCATAGAGGCCGATCTCGCGCAGGATGATGACGATCGGATAGATCATCACCTGATAGGGGATGAAGGCGCCGACAATCAGGATGACAAAGAACGTGTCGGCGCCCTTGAAGCGCCAGTTGGCGAGTGCGTAGCCGTTCACCGAGGCAATGGCGATCGACAGGATCACCGAGGGAACGGTGATGCGCACCGAGTTCCAGAAGCCACGTGAGAGCCCGTCGCAGTTGAGCCCGGTGCAAGCCTGCGACCAGGCCTTCACCCATGGTTCGAAAGTGATCTCGAGCGGCGGCGAGAAGATGTTGCCGAGGCGTATCTCGGGCATGCCTTTGAGCGACGTGACGACCATCACATAGAGCGGCAGCAGATAGTAGAGCGCCACGACAATGAGCGTGCCATAAAGGAAAATGTTGCGGCGCGAGAATGTATGCCGCGGCTTCGGCCCACGCGGCCCCAAGGCTTCGCGCCCGATGGTGGCAGGGGGCAAGGAGACAGCCTGGTCAGACACGCTTCCTGCCTCCGAACTCGAGATAGGCCCACGGCACGATGACGATCATCACCGACAGCAGCATCATCGTCGAGGCGGCGAAGCCCTGGCCGAGATTCTGGGCGAAGAACATGTAGTCGTAGACATACTTTGCCGGCACTTCGGAAGCGATGCCGGGGCCGCCGCTGGTCTGGGCGACGACGAGGTCATAGACCTTGACGATGCCGGAGGCGATGATGACGAGCGTGGTGATGAAGACCGGCCGCATCATCGGGATGATGATGAACAGATAGGTTTTCCACATGGGTATCCCATCCACCCGCGCGGCCTTCCAGATGTCCTCGTCGATGCCGCGCAGGCCCGCCAGCATCAGGCACATGATGAGCCCGGTGCCTTGCCAGAGTGCCGCGATCGATATGCCGTAGATGACGATGCTGGAATCATAGAGCGGATTGAAGCTGAAGCTTTCCCAGCCGAGGCTTCGCACCACATGCTGTATACCGAAATCCGGATTGAGCAGCCATTGCCAGACGAGGCCGGTGACGATGAAGGAGAGCGCGAAGGGATAGAGGAAGATGGTGCGGAACGTGTCCTCGAAACGGATCTTCTGGTCGAGCAGCGCGGCAAGGACGAAACCGATCACCAGCGAGAACACCAGCGACAGCACGCCGTAGATCAAGAGGTTCTCGATCGAGACCAGCCAACGCGGCGTCGACCACAGCCGGTAATACTGGTCGAGCCCGACGAAGTTCAGCCGCGGCAGCAGCTTCGAGTTGGTGAAGGAATAAAGCACCGTCCAGGCGGTGCCGCCGACGAAGACCACCAGCGCGGTGAGGATCATCGGGATCGATGCGACCTTCGCATTGAGATTGCGAAAAAGCTGGTTGGGGCGTTCGCTCTTGCTCATCTCGACAGCCGGGCTGGATCGGAAGGGCGGCACGATCCCGGCCACGCGCTCGCGCGGCCGGGAGTGGGGCGATTGGTCGAAAGGTCAGTCGGCCGAGCCGACGATGTCGGCGAAGCGCTTCTGTGCCTCTTCCACTGTCATGTCGGGCTTGGCGAAGAATTCGGAGAAAAGATCCTCCTTCTGCTTCTGGGTATCCTGCGAGAGCAGCTGGTCCGTCCAGGGCATGACGCTGCCCTTGGCCAGGATGTCCAGGCCCTTCTTCATGCAGTCATTCGCCGCTTGCAGGTCGACATCGCCGCGCACCGGCAGCGAGCCCTTCTTGAGGTTGAAGGCGACCTGCGTCTTGGGATCGAGCAGGGTTTCGGCCAGTGCTTCCTGCGCCTTGGCCTTGTCGGCGTCCTTCAGCAGGGGGAAGTAGAAGGCGTCGCCGCCTGTGGCGATCACTTCATTCAGGCCAAGGCCCGGAAGGCAGGTGTAGTCCTTGCCCGCGGTCTGGCCGGCGACCTGGAACTCGCCCTGCGCCCAGTCGCCCATGATCTGGCCGCCGGCCTTGCCGGTGATGACGAGGTTGGTCGCCTGGTTCCAGTCCTGCACATTGGTGTTCTTCGCCATCTTGCGGGCATCGTCGGCGGCCTTGAAGACCTTGGCGACTTCGGGTCCGGCGGCGAATGTCGCGTCCTTGTCCTTGTAGACCTTGAGGAAGGCGTCGGTGCCGCCCACCGCCGCCAGCAGCACGTCGAAGGCGCCGGAGGACTGCCAGGGCTGCCCGCCGACGGCGAGCGGGATGATGCCTGCCTTCTCCAGCGCGGGAGCGGCGGCCACATATTCATTCCAGTTTTTCGGCACCGGCACGCCGGCTTTTTCGAAAGCCGCGTTCGACAGCCACAGCCACTGCCAGGAATGGATGTTGACCGGTACGCAATAGATCTTGCCGTCGATGGTGCAACTGTCGAGCAGGCTCTTCGGCCGCACGACTTCCGTCCATTTGCCCTTGGTGGCGATATCGGTGAGGTCGCGCATCAGCCCGGCCTGCACCAGTTCTTCGGCCTGGCGGCCGTGGTTGAACTGGGTCGCGCCCATCGGGTCGCCGCCGGTGATGCGGCTGATCATGATCGGCCGCGCGGTGCCGCCGGAACCGGCGATGGCGCCATCCACCCAGTGATTGCCGGTGGCATCGAAAGCCTTGGCCAGTTCGGCAACCGCCGCCGCCTCGCCGCCGGAAGTCCACCAATGGGTGACTTCCAGATCCGTCGCCGCCGCCGGGCCGGCAAGCTGCAACGCGGCCGTCGCTGCCAGCGCAGCAGTCATAAGTCTGTATCGCATTTCGGTTCCTCCCAGAATCTGAAACGTTACAGATTTTCGATACGGCAATTGCACGATGCGCGCAACCCCTCGGGTGAAAGGCGGTCGATATTTTTTCGAAACCCGAACAAAATCACATCGCCGAGCGCGCTTTTGTGCGCCGCAGCACACAGAACTGCGCCGCAAAATGACAAAAGCCGCCAAAGAGCTCGCTCGATACGCCTGGGGCACTGATTTCCAACGGTTTTCCATCCCAGGGGCACCGAGGCCATACGATACCTGTCAGGATCATTCCTCGCGCAGTCGTGACAATCTGTAACGTTTCAGTATATTGCAATTCAGATCGGCGGAGAATCGCGATGGAAGCGGTTCGCCGATTGCCGGCCTGCCCGGCAACTGCTATGCGCCTGACGGGCGGGACGAATGGACAGACATCAAACTGAGAAGGACGACGAGACGTCGGCGCCAGGCCGGCCGACGCTGAAGACGCTCGCCTTCATGACCGGGCTGGGCGTCACCACCGTGTCGCGCGCGCTCAAGGACGCGCCCGAGATCGGCGCCGAGACCAGGCGGCGCGTCCAGCTCGTCGCCAAGCAGATCGGCTATCGGCCGAACCGCGCCGGCGTGCGCCTGAGAACCGGCAAGACCAACGTCATCAGCCTCGTGCTCAACACCGAGCGCGAGATCATGAGCTTTGTCTCAGATATCATCTACGGCGTCTCGGAAGTGATCGCCGACACGCCCTATCACCTGATCGTCACGCCCTACTCACGCTCGCAGGATCCGCTCGACCCGATACGCTATCTCGTGGAGACCGGTTCCGCCGACGGCGTCATCATTTCACGCGCGCAGCCGAATGATCCCAGGGCCCGTTACATGCTGGAGCGCGGCATCCCCTTCGCCACGCATGGCCGCACCGACATGGGGCTCGTTCACCCATATCATGATTTCGACAATTACGCTTTCGCGACCGAAGCGGTGCGCCATCTCGCCGGCATCGGCCGCCGCAGGCTGGCTCTGCTGGCGCCGCCTGTCGGCCTGACCTATCACGGCCACACGGTGAACGGCTTCACCGATGCGCTGAGCGAGGTCGGCGCCAGCGAGGTGCCGTTCAACACCGTTTCGATCGACCATTCGATCGAGCAGATCAGGATGAGGACGGCGCAGGTGATGCGCCGCCAGGACCGGCCGGACGGCTTCGTCAGCAGCGCCGCCGCCGCGACGCTCGCCGTCGTCGCCGGCATCGAGGACGCCGGCCTGAAGCTCGGCCGCGATGTTGACGTGGTGTCCAAACAGTCGTCGGAACTATTGCATCTGTTCCGACGCGAATTGCTGGTCGTCAACGAGAACTTCCGGCTGGCCGGCTCCGAGCTCGCCCGCGCCGTGCTGGGCTGGATCGGCGGCGCGGAACCTGGCTCCTTGCAAAGCCTGAGCGCGCCGGGCGAAGTTCTGGCCTATCGCCGCTCCGGCTAGAGCGGGATATGTCCAAATTGAACTGGCATCCGGCTCCATCTATTTGCCTTAGCCGCATTCTGCGACGCTAAGTGCTCCATTTGGCTGGAGAATGCGCGCTGCTGACTGGCAACCTTGGGGCCGGAAGCGGACTGTCGGCGTCTGGGGGGAGTTTGGCCCAAAGCTGATGTATCGTGCCGTGTATCTGGGTTTGGCACCTTCTGACGATTGGTGGCGCAGGACGACCTGACTGAGAGGAGTATCATCTGGCGGGGTCCAGAGCCTTCCTCAACCCTTCAGCAATGCGCGCACCCCGCGTATCGGAAGTTCTAGGCGCGGAACTCCTTCCTCTTTCCGTAGGCTGGCAACTGCGCGATACTACAGATGGTAGCCGCGAAGGAGTTCCAAGGGGAGGACAGGAGTCCCGAGGGGAAGAATGTGACTGACGACAGCTTAGCCGAACGGGCTCCAACGTCTTTCTCGTTCGGTCCTTTCACGCTTGTACCAAATCGCCAGTTGCTCCTGCAGGGCGAAGTCCCGGTTCGGATTGGCGGCCGCGCGCTTGATATCCTGACAGCACTCGTCGAGCGTCCCGGAGAAGTGCTCAGCAAGCGCGAATTGATGGTGCGCGCTTGGCCGAGCATCAACGTCGATGACAGTAATCTGAAGGTCAACATGGCCGCCTTAAGACGAGTTCTCGGCGACGGGCCAGGCGCAGCAGAGTACATTGCGACGGTCACAGGGCGAGGTTATCGGTTCATTGCACTCGTTCAACCCAGGGCGGCGTTCGTCTATCAGTCGGACTCCTGGTCAACGCCTCGCAGCAACAATTTGCCGATCGCGTCAACGAGAATCTTCGGTCGAAGAGAGGCGATCGACACTATTCGGCAGGATCTAGATAAATCGCGGCTTGTTTCGATTGTCGGCGCCGGCGGCATTGGCAAGACGACTGTAGCACTCGCTGCCGCTGAACACGCGCTCGGGTCATTCAAGGATGGCGTCTGGCTTGTCGATCTTGCGCTACTTAGAGACCCGACTCTTGCCGCCAACGCAATAGCGACAGCGATAGGCTTGGCCATGCACTCCGCGGACGCACTCGCCACGTTGCGCGAGCATCTGCGCGACCGCGAGATGCTGATCGTGCTCGACAGTTGTGAGCACATCATCGAGGCGGCTGCCCAGTGCGCGGACCTAATCCTGGCGGGCGCGGCAGGCGTTAAGATCGTCGTCACCAGCAGAGAGCCACTTCGCGTCAAGGGAGAGCGCGTGCGCCGACTGCCGGGGCTAGGCACTCCCGCGCCCTCGGCTCAGCCGGGCGCCGTGGAAGCACTGACCTACCCCGCCATCCAGCTCTTCGTGGAGCGAGCCACCGAGAGTTTGGAGCACTTCGAACTGACCGATGCTGACGCGCCAGCGGCAGCCGAGCTGTGCCGGCGGCTCGACGGGGTCGCGCTGGCGATCGAGCTGGCTGCGGCGCGCATCAACCCCTTTGGGGTCGGCGGCCTGATAGGGCAGCTCGACGACCGCTTCCGCCTGCTGGTGGGGCGTCGCGCGGGGCCGGCACGGCACCGCACGCTGATGGAGACATTGGACTGGAGCTACAGCCTGCTGACGGAACGCGAGGCAGCGCTCTTGCGCGCAGTTTCCGTTTTCGCCGGCGTCTTCAGCGTCGATGATGCTTCGGCGATCTCGAACATGGCTCTCGCCGATGCTACGGACGCGCTGGCAGAGCTTGCTGCAAAATCGCTACTTGCCACGGACCTCAATGCCGACGGCACTGCCTACCGGCTTCTCGAGACCATGCGCGCCTACAGCCTTGAGCAGCTGCGCGCCAGCGGCGAGGATCCGGCCGTGCGGCACCGTCACGCTAAACATGTGCTCAAGGCGCTCGAGCGGGGCGCGGACGAGTGGACGCAACGCCCGGCCGGCGAATGGGGGATTACCTACGGCCGCTTAATCGACGATTTGCGCGGCGCGCTCGTCTGGGCCGGGCAGGACACTGCCAATCGGCAGCTTCGCATCCGCCTGACGGTCGCGGGACTTCTGCTGTGGAACCATCTCTCGCTGACCGAAGAATGTCGCGTCCACGTTTCGCAGGCAGTCGATGAGCTGGTCTCGGCCGGGCTCGCGGGGACGTCCTTCGAGATGCAGCTCAAGGCCTGGCTCGGCGGCGCGACGATGTTCACGAAGGGCCTCCTGCCTTCGGCGATCGGCGCTATGCGACGAGCTCTGGAGATCGCAGTCGAGATCGGCGACATCGATTGTCACGTCCGCTGCCTCAGGCTGATCGGCGTGTTCCAGTTGTTCAACGGCGAGAACGACGCAGCAGTCCGCACGCTGGAGGAATTCGCCTCGATCGCGGCGGCGGAGGTCCCTTCCGCGGTGCTCGAAGCGGAAGTCGCGCTCGGTATCGGCGAGCTCTTCGTCGGCCGCCTCCAGGACGTCCGCGGACGCTTTGAGCGTCGCCAGGAGCTCAACCTGCGAGACATCAGCGACGCGCAGCGCCTGCGCCACCATGTGCGATATTTGTCCGACAGGATTGTCGATGTGACGAACCTGCTGTCGCACGCCCAGTGGCTGACTGGTTCGCCCCACACCGCGCTGAACACGGCTCGCGCGACGGTCGAGTACGCGCTGAGGACCAGGCATCACCTCTCGCTCTGTAATGCACTGTCCTGGGTCTGCCCGGTGTTCTACTGGACCGGGCGGCATGAGGAGTGCGCCCGCTATGTTGCAATGCTCGACGACCAGGCGAACCGACACGGCTTCGACGTCCGTCGGCCCGTTGCAATGTTCTATCGCGCGGCGCTGAGATGCGCGCAGGAAGACGCGGCAACGGATGAGATCGAGCATGTCGAGCGGGCGATCGAGGAATTCCACGCCACCGGACACCTTGCCAGGTTGCCCTACTATCTTGGCGTTCTGGCCGAGTTGCAGGTAAGACAGGGTCGCCTCCGCGAAGCCGGGATCACGATCGGAGCCGCGCTCGATCGGGCCGACGCGAAGAACGACCGATGGTGCGCGCCCGAACTCCTACGGGTCCACGCCGCGATTCTCAGCGCCGAGGGCAAGATCGACGACGCGCAGGCGGCTCTCCTCACCTCGATAGAACTCGCCCGTGAAACCCGTGCGCTGTCATGGCGGCTGCGTGCAGCCAGCGATCTCGCGCGGCTCTGGCACGCGGCGTCAAGGCTGCAGGACGCACGCAATGTGCTGCTGCCCGTATTCAGCGAGTTTACAGAAGGAGCCGACACGCACGATCTTCAGGTCGCCGCCGCCCTTCTCGCCTCGCTCCCACGCCCAAGGGGCGGTGAGATTGCCTAGGGGTCCTCCGGCTCGAGGCACCCTGGTACAAGCGTCCTGACAGTTTGCCCGCTCACCTTCGTGCGAGCGCGGCGGCGATCGAAGGCTCGTACCTCCCGTCGATCTGGATGAATAACATACGGCAAAGCTTTCCGGAGCGGTTCGCCCAAGCGTGGTTGGTGCCGCATTGGATCACCACGCTGCCGGGCTTCAGCTGCACCTCGGAATCATCGAGCACCAGCGTCATCTCGCCTTCGATGACGATGCCATAGTCGACCGCCTCACTGCGATGCATCATCGGGTGGGGTGAATCGGATTTTCTGGTCAACCCCTTGGCGTCGTTGACCTCCTCGAACAACTCCTTCATTTGCGACTCACCATCCGCTAGGTATTCCTCGTCTGGCGGCATGTCGACGAAGCGAATACGGGTACCGTGCTCCGGCGGCTGGTGCATCAGCGGACCGATAGTTGGGTCTGGGCTATTGTCGACCGGTGCCGGCGTGCCGCGAGTCTCCCAAACCTCATGGAAGATCATCCCGGGAATAGAGGCCATGTCAACAACGGTAGGCAGCGGGCCGTCGCTTGCCACAATAGACTTGCCATCGGCATGGTGTCCGGTGACGACGCGGTGGATAGGAGGAAAGGACATAAACAGCTCCCCGAGCATTACGAAGCGGTAGGATCCAAGGCCGCAGCACGACGCCCAACGACGCGCTCGTCGCCGACCTAATGCCGCAGGACCAATTTACCGGATCTTACCAGCCCTAACACCCGACCGGGCTACAAAAGCATAAGACGCAAGCCGTCGCTCTCTTCGGCGAGAAAGCAATGGGTGACGCATCCTAGGCTGCGCTAGCCATTCTTGTTGGCGACCAGGGCAGGCTCGAGGACAAAAGCGTTTCGTTCGGCGACGTCGTTGATAATCGACAAGTAGTTCTTGTAATGCGGCGTCTCCCGGTGTGCCGCCACCGCCGCGTTGTCGACATAGAGTTCGTCCAGCGCATAGCGGTCTGCTTTGGCCTGGTCCCGCCAGACATCCCATCGCAGGTTTCCCGGCTCTGCCCTGCAGTCCGGCGCCATGTTGAACAGCAGCGCTTCAAGCTGTCCAGCCTTGCCAGGCCGTGCCAGAAACGTCGCCATAATCTTGACGTGAGACATGGTCCAATTCTCCCGTTTCACTATTTCGCGGTTGCCGCGCTCTCGATGAAAGCCGCGACCTCACGCGGATGCGAGAGCATCACCGCATGGCTGCTGTCGATCTCGACGGTTGTGGCGCCGGACCGCTTGGCGAAAGCCCGCTGGAACGTCGGAGGGATCATCATGTCCTTTTTGGTGACCATAAAATGCGACGGCTTGGACTTCCACGCCACCTTGTCGACCGGAGTTTGCACCGCTTCCAAGCCCCACGGAACCTGGGCTACGGCCATGAAGCTGGTTACCGCCGCATCAACATCTGCTGCGAAAGCCGTCGGAAATCTTGAGGGATCGACCAGCAGGTAGCCATCTTTCGGCGGCAGCAGGGGCGCTCCCGACTCTCCTGCTGGCACGGGTTGCTCAGCGAGCGATGCCACCGATTCCTTGGCGTCGGGCGCAAAGGCGGCAAGGTAGACCAGGCTCTGCACCTTCGGATTGTCGCCTGCCTCGGTGATGACCATCCCGCCATAGGAATGGCCTACGAGGACGACAGGCTTGCTTGCCGCGGCGATCACACGATTGGTGGCTGAAACGTCGCCGCTTAGGCTGATCGTCGGGTTCTGCACGACCAGCACCTCGTACCCGTCGCCGGCCAGGATGTCGAACACTGCTTGCCAGCCGGAGCCGTCGACGAACGCGCCATGCACAAGGACGATCGAGACGGGTTTGTCAGTGGCAGCAGAGGCGGCTGAAGATGCGATAATCATGGCAGCGAGAAATCCCCAAATTGATCGTTTCATAATCGTCTCCATCAGTTTCTTGTTACAACTTGCGTCTGGGCGGCCGAACCGGCGTGCCTGCCTGTCAAGCTCGCGCGCGATTCCGGTTCAGCGCAGCGATCAGGGCGGCGGCGATCGGATGGTCTGAGCGCGGATTCTGGCCCGTGATCAGCTCACGATCCTCGATCACATAGGGCTCGAAATCTGGGCCTACGGTCGTTTTGGCGCCCGCCAGGTCTAAAGTTTTTGGCATGTAGAAATAGAGCTTGCCGTGGAGAATGTTGTCCTCAATGGGTTTTTCCTCGCTGGCCGAATAGACTGTCATCCTGTAGCCGGCATATTGCCATCCCTTCGCAAGTTCCGCAGCCTCGGCGCGGTTGCCCTGAATCAGTGCCTCGCGAAATTCCTTCGCCCGAGGCAAGGCGGAGATCGAAACGATCGGGCCGTGGCAGAGCAGTGCGGTAGGCTTCCCGGCGGCATGGAAATGACGAAGTATCTCGCCCGCGTCAGGGTCCTGCATCAGATCGACGACCGGCCCTTGGCCTCCCGGGGCGAACACGCCCGCATAGTTGTCCAGTCCCTCCTCGATCACCGATCGCAAGGTGCGGCCCTGGTTCGTCGACGGATCGTTGGCGAAGAAATCTTTGCCACGCCGATACGCCGCCTCATCGCCGCCGAAATGCTGGACTGCATCGGACGCCGGGTCGATGTATGGCTTGGCGCCTGAGGGGGTGGCGAGCAGAACTTCATAATCTGCCCCGACAAGCGCCATCATCGGCACCACTGTCTCGTTAAGATACTGTCCTGTCGGTCCCGTGTCGCCTCCCTGAATTTCGATACGTGTGGCGTTCGAGCCCAGCACCACCACTTTTCCCTTGCTCATGAAGCCTCCTGATGTTTCGCGGTGGTAGGAGGACCGAAGCCGGTCATCCTGAAGCTCCGAAGACGATAGGGTGGGAACTGCAAGGCGGCTGGTTAAATGAGGTAAAAAACGGAGCGGGTCGCGATGGCAGGGATCGGCCCGGCGGCGTTACGCGAATGCCTCAGGTTCCGGATAAGGCCCAGGAAAAGAACCGTTGCCGCGCCTCCGATGAGCAGCAGCGCACAGGCTTCGAGGAGTCCCGAATAGGTGCCCGTGCTGTCGAACGCGTAACCGAACAGGCTGGGCCCTACGAAAGCGCCCACCACGAAGATGCCGTACAGGGTGGCGTAGGTCGTAGGTCGCGACGCAGCTCCGCATCGCGAGAGAGCGGGGCAAACAAATAGAACATCAGGTCGAATTCCTCTCCCGAGGCGAAGCCTAGCTGGCGACGCAAGCCAAGGAGAAGCTCACTTGGTCCAGCGAAAGGACAAGCGAGGCGAGCTGACGACTTCTGTCGGCGACAGGCGCAATGAGCGAAGTATGTTCTCGATGTTGGCAGCGGCGCCGCGATGGCGAACGACAGCGGGACGTAGGATGGCGGCAGCCAACCCATCAAAACGTGCCCTCTCTGGAATGTCCGCTTTCAGGATGCGGCCGTTATCAGGCTAATGACTTCAAGGAGGCGCAGTCCCGACGTCCAGATGGCGAACCGCCGGACCGGCCCAAGAAACGGCACGCTTGAGATCACCCGCGCGCGGCTCTACTAGTCCGAAAACCTCACGCTCACGCCGCGCTGCCGAAAATAGGCCTGCATCAACTTGCGCCCCGAGCGGTTGTTCTGCGCCAACTTGGTCGGATCGAACACCGCCTGTTTTATGCCTTCTCGTGTCAGCGCCGCTTTAAGCGTCGCGATATGTGCGTCGATGTCGGCATTGTCCGCCCGCAGCGAGGCATAGATACTTTCGGTCGCCTGGGCCACGTTCGGTTCGCTCACAGGTGTCGTCCTTTGGTTGGTTGAGCGGCGGCTTACCACAGATTCGCGGCTCCGCCGATACCGATGAGAACGCCAATCGTCGCTACCGGCATAGCAGGTTCCTGGCGCGACCCGGTTGGTCGCTGGAGATGTCTGCTTTCTGGCAACCGCAAAATTGGACTCTAAGCAGGCATTCATGGGCTGGCCCACGAATGCCTGCTTAGATTCTTTGATTTGTCGCAGGTTCTCGTCGCAAAACCGTGGGACACTTTTGCGGACCCTGCTGAGGTCCAAGTCGCGGCGCTAACCCGCCGCGCCACTGCCCCACGGGCCATGGAAGGCGCCCTGCCCGTCGATGCGCTCGAAGCCGTGCGCGCCGAAGAAATCGCGCTGCGCCTGGATCAGGTTCGAAGTGCCCCGGCCCTGGCGATAGCTGTCGAAATAGGCAAGCGCCGAAGACAGTGCCGGCACGGGCGCGCCGGCCTCCGACGCGCCCGCCACGATGCGCCTGAGCGACGGATGCGCCTCCTGCATCATCGTGATGAAGGCCGGCGCCATCAACAGATTGGTCGAAGCGCTGCCGGCGCCAAGGGCTTCCGCCATCGTGTCCAGCATTTGCGAGCGGATGATGCAGCCGGCCCGCCAGATCTTGGCGATGGTCGGCATCGGCAGGTTCCAGTTGAATTCCTTCGACGCGCCGCTCATCACCGCGAAGCCCTGCGCATAGGCCGCGATCTTGCCGGCGAACAGCGCCAGTTCGAGATCCCTGAGAAGCGCGTCCCTGTCGCCGGAGATCTTTGTCACGCCGCCGCTGCCATAGGCCTTCTCGGCGGCCAGACGCTCATCCTTGATCGACGACAGCACGCGCGCCGCCACCGCCGCTTCGATCGCGGTGGCCGGTATGCCGAGCTGCTGCGCCTCGATGACCGACCATTTGCCGGTGCCTTTCTGGCCGGCGCGGTCGAGGATGATGTCGACCACCGGCTTGCCGGTCTTCGGATCGTCGGCGGCCAGCACCTTGGCGGTGATCTCGATCAGGTAGGAGTTGAGCCGGCCCTTGTTCCAGCCGGCAAACACCTCGCCGATCTCCTTCGGCCCCATGCCCAGGCCGTCGCGCAGGATGCCGTAGATCTCGGCGATCATCTGCATATCGGCATATTCGATGCCATTATGGATGGTCTTGACGAAATGGCCGGCGCCGTCGGTGCCGAGCCATGCCGCGCAAGGTTCATCCCTGAACTTGGCCGAAATCGCGGTCAGCACCTTTTCGACGCGCTTCCACGACTCCTCGGTGCCGCCGACCATGATCGAGGGGCCATGGCGCGCGCCTTCCTCACCGCCCGACACACCCATGCCGATGAAGGTCAGGCCCGAGCCGGAAAGTTCGGAGAAACGCCGCATCGTATCGCGGAAATTGGCGTTGCCGGCATCGATGACGATGTCGTTGGCCGACAGCACGCCGCGCAGCGACGCGATCTGTTCGTCGACCGGCTTGCCGGCCAGCACCATGATGATGATCGGGCGCGGCGGCCGGATCGCGGCGGCGAGTTCCTCGAGGCTGTAGCAAGGCACGACCATGTCCTTCAGCCCGCCCGCATTTTCGACAAAGGCGTCGCTGCGCGCCCTGGTGCGGTTGAAGACGGCGATGCGGTGCCCATGCTCGGCGATGTTAAGCGCCAGGTTGGAGCCCATCGTGCCAAGGCCGATCAGGCCGATTTCGGCTTTTTCCATCGTTTCTTCCCTGCTTCCGGATTTTGTTGGGACCGCGTTTTGTGGCGATGATTGACGGGCCTTGGCGCCTACGTCAACCGCCTCGCCGAATTGTGTCACTGGCCGGCAAGATGTTCGATCATTCTGCTCTGATATCGATCTGTGCCTCTATCTTCACCATCTCGAAGTCGGAGACGAGGATATCGAGCCGCGCCGTCCATCGGCCGGCAACCGGAATGACGAGGTCGTCGACGCGCCATGTGCCGTCGCCCGGCTTGGTCGCCGGACGCTTGATCGGTTCGATGCCGGAATCGGGCTTCGACAGCACCAGCGTCACTTGCCTGGCATCGAGTGGACCGAAATCGCCTGTCATGACGACGATCGAGGCTGAGACCGGCCCGGCATGGCCGGGCGTGATGCTGAGGTCGGCCATCGCTTTCGGCGTATGGATATGGATCGATGCCGGCTGTGCCGCGGCGATCGCCAGCGCGCGCGGCGGCGGCGTGAAGCGCCAGCCGGCGGCCACGCCGAAGATCGCCAGCACAATCAGCATTTCGACGCCGATCGAGCGGACCAGCCTCCTCTGGACTTCGGTCTCTCCCGCTTCAGCCGGAGCAGTGAGCTTCCAGCGGTTGGTCGCAGCGAGCGTGAACAGAAAGAACAGCAGCGCCAGTTTGACCAGCAACAGCCGGCCATAGGCAGTCCCGAGCAGCGCTGCGGGCGCCTGCACCTGGATGACGGCCAGCGCGATGCCGGTAGCGGCGAGCACCGCAACGACGGGCAGGATCGCCTGGGAGAACCGGTGCAGGAATAGCCCCGCCTCGGCCGGCTGCCGCCTCACGGCAAGGCCGAGCGGCGCCAGCGCTCCCGCCCAGAAGGCAATGCCGACGCCGTGCAGAAACACCATCGGCCGCGTCAGCCATTGCGGCTCGGCGGCACTGGCATGCCCGCTGGCGGCGAGCGCGGCGCCGACACTCGCCAATCCGGCAAGGGCGAACAGCCTTGCGTCGGCACGCGGCCCGACCAGCGAGAAAAGCCCAAGCCCGAGCGCAATCAGGGCGATCAGCACCGTCCAGCCAAAGCTGGTGCCAAGTCCGGTCTGCCAGACAACCGGCTGTGACAGATGCGTAAGCGGCGCGCCGAGCGCGTCGAGCCCCTGGAAGCCGAGCGACAGAGGCGCCGCCACCAGTCCGCACAGCATCGCGGCGATTGCGAAGCGTTGGCCGGAACGCCCGCCCTTTGCCAGCCAGGCAATGGCGAAGGCGCCGCCGACGCCGAGAAACAAGCCGATATAGAGCAGGACCCTGCCGGTCCAGATCGCCGACCGCAGCCCCCAGTCGACGGCTTCGGAGACGATGGGCGCCGCGCTCGGCGCGCCGATGGAAAACAGCACCGAACCGCCGACCGGATGGCCATCGGCGGAAATCACCCGCCAGCTCAGCACATGCGTGCCGGGCCCGAGCGTCCGCGGGTTGTCGATCTCGACGGTCTGGTCGTTGAGGCGGAATGCGGTGAGCGGAAGTGGCGTACCGTCGGGCCGCACCAAAGTGAGCACCAGCGGTGAGACCGGCTCGCTGAAAGTCAGCGAAAACTGTGTCGGGCTTTGTCCCAGCACCATGCCGTCGGCCGGATCGGCCGTGACCAGCGCCGCATGGGCAAAGGCCTGATTTGGCGCGGCAATGACGGCGAGCAGCATGATCGTGGCCAGACCAATAGCAAGCCAACCGGCGCGCTTGCCGAACCTGCAGGTCGTCCACTGGAAAGATGCCACGCTCATGTCACTGCCACGCAAACGACGGCCCGCTCCCCCAACGGAGCGCGCCGCCAGAGAGATCATTTCTTCGGCAAAAGCTTGATGCCGGGTGCCGGATATTCCAGCGCATCCTCGTCCTGCCCGGCCGCCGGAATCTCGATCCAGCGATCGGCCGCACCGTCGCATTCCTGCACCACCGGGAAGTAAAGCGTCTGGCCGGCCGGCAGGTCCGCCGCCAGTGTGCCGCGGAAGACGAACTCGTCGTAGAATTCGTCCGGCAGGCTGCCGCCGCTCCAGTCGACTTCCCTGACGCCCGATGTCACCGCCTCGCCATAGAGCTGGTAGGATTTCTCGTATTTGCCCTTCTTGACCTGCAGCGTCCAGCCGGGCTTCGGCATCGGTTTCACCGAAATGACCCCTTCCGGTATCTGCACGCGCACAGCGGTCGTCGCCTTGCCCTCGCAGCCATGCGGCACGCGCAAGATTGCCTTGTAGGTCGAACCGACAGCCGCTTCCTGGGTTTCGAGCGTGATGTGGGCGAAAGCCGTGCCCGTCCCGAGAGCCAGCGCGCAGCCCGACAAAAGATATTTATTCATGATGGTCCCTCTGATCTTCAATTTTGCGGCCGGCTCAATTGGCGTGGTCGTCCATGCCGCCCGTTCCGCCGATGCCTTCGACGGCGAATTCGACGGTGACCGTGCCGGACTTCTCGAAGGTCAGCGTGGCGGAAAACTCTTCGCCTTGCTTGGGCTGCTGCTTCAGGCCGATGAACATCAGATGATAGCCGCCGGGCTTGAGCGCGACCTTGCCGCCGGCCGGGATTTCGAGGCCACCGTTGACCGGCCGCATGGTCATGACGCCATCCTTGACGCCCATTTCGTGCAATTCGGTCTTGTCCGAAATGTCGGAAGAGATCGACAGCAGCCGGTCCGCCGAACTGCCTGTGTTGGTGACGGTGAGATAACCGCCGGCGACCTTGGCGCCGGCAGGCGTCGCTCGCGACCAGGGATGTTCGATTTCGAGATCGCCGAGCTTGAACTCATGCGCGAAGGACGACTGGGCGCCAGCGACCAAAAGAACAAGCGTGACGACAATGATGCCGAGGCGTTGCCCGGCACGGCGCAGGAGGGAGGCTCTGTGGCCGGGTGCGCGCGCATGCGCGGCGGCGCGGAAGAAGCAGGACATGATGGCTCCATGGATATGGTATCGCGCCGTTGGCCGGCCGCGAATGATTTCAGCTTTGGACGGGTGCGCCCGCGAAAGGTTCCGCGAGCCATGCTGGCTTACACGACAGGCGGCGCGCGCGGATTCGATGGAGAGCGGGCGCGGGCGAAGTCGAGATGCCTGAACGCCGGCAACACGAAGGCGACGGCTTCGAAAACGAGGCTGCGGGCCAGCGCGGCGGCATCGGGCGGCGGTGCATGAGCTGCCGAAACCATGCTGCAGCCAAGCATGCAGCAGGCCGGCATGTGTTGCCGGTGCGGATCGCCGCCGGGAAGCTCCGCCGCGCCGTCATGGGTGCAGATGACATTGCCGAAGGCATCGAGCTGCGAAGCGGCCGGGCTCAAGCCGAAGGCGAATGCGCCAAGCGCCGACTGGAGCACGAGCAGATAAGCCGCGACCAGCGCGGCCGGCATGCTCCATCGTCTCCGCCGGATGTTCAAAGCCCTGCCTCTTCACGCAGCAACGTCAGCTACCTAGCACGGGGCAGGCACGCCGAAAATCGTGAAATCAGTGCTGCGGCAACGCGGCACGATCGGGGATGGAGGTCAAAAGCGTGTGGCGCGCGGATTTCAGGTGCTTGCGGCAGGCCGCGTCGACCTTGCCGAGATCGCGCGACTTGAGCGCGGCTATGTAGGCCAGGTGTTCGGCGACCGCCACTTCGTTGCGCTCGCGTTCCTGCGCCTTGTTCCACTGGTAATGGTAGTGGAAGATCATGGCGATCACGTCATAGAAATCGACGATGAAGCGGTTGTGCGAGGCGCGGTGGATCAGCCGGTGGAACCGTTCGTCGAGCTCCGAGAATGCGTTGAAGCGCGTGGCGATCTCGCGCGCCAGGACGCGATGCTCTTCCTCCAGCAGGTCGAGATCGGCCCATACCGGACTGTCCTGCGGCAGCGCGGCAAAGGCGGCGGCCGAGCGCAGTTCGAATATCTCGCGGATTTCGGTCAGTTCCAGCGCGAAGGCGCGGGTGAAGCCCTTCAGCACCCAGTGGCTGTTGCGGCGCTTCTCGATCAGCCCGAAGCGGGAAAAGCGGATCAGGAATTCGCGCACGCTGGTCGTGCCGACGCCGATCTCTCGCGCCAGCTCAAGCTCGTTGATCTGCATTCCGGCCTCGGCGCCGCCCGCGAGCAGCCGCCGCATGAAGGAGCGCTCGATGATCTGCGACAGCGTGTCGGTCTCTTCCTCGGGGAAAAAATCATCCGGCCGCGGCGCGCGCAACACCGTCTTGCTGCGCTTGTTCCAGGCGATCAGTCCCGTCTCTTCCATCCGCGCAAGGATGGTGCGGATCGTCGTGCGGCTGACGCCGAGCAGCGTGCCGAGCTCCGGTTCCGACGGCAGGCTCTTCGTTTCGTCGAGCAGCCTGAGACCGCGATTGTAGGCGTCCTTGTAGACGTTGTTGCTCTTCGACATCCCCTGCCCCGTTGCGCGCCGACGCTTGCAGCGGCTGGCTTGAAGCGCGATATGACAGATGTTCCTAGCGTATGCCCCCGAAAAGCGGAATCGCTTTCCAAAAGGGATGCGCGGCTCCGATGCCGGAGCGCCCTGCAAGACCCAAGACGCCCGGCGCATCCATGAAAAAACGATTGACGCAAAAATGTTTTTTCACGATAAAAGACATTATATGTTAAGCAGCGCGTGTCAATCCGCGCCCATCCCAGGACCATACCCAGGAAACCGCCCGTGAACGCCGCAAACAGCATTCTTCTGTCTCCCGCCGACAATGTCGCGGTCGCCAATGGCCGTATCGAGATCGGTACGCCATTGCCGGGCGGGGCCGTCGCCGCCGCGCTGATCGAGCCCGGCCACAAAGTGGCGATCAAGCCCATCGCGGCCGGCGAGGCCGTGGTGAAATACGCCCAGGCGATCGGCCGCGCCACTGAAGCCATCGCACCCGGCGAGCATGTCCACTCGCACAATCTGGTTTTCGAGTCCGGGCGGCTGCCGGTGGTGCCGCCGAGCGAGGCCGAGCATGCGACGGAGGCCGATCGCGCCCGCACCTTCATGGGCTACCGCCGCGCCGACGGCCGCGCCGGCACCCGCAATTTCATCGGCATCCTCGCCAGCGTCAACTGCTCGGCCACCGTCTGCCACTCCATCGCCGATCAGGCCAACCGCGAGCTGCTGCCGAAATATCCGGGGATCGACGGCTTCGTCCCGATCGTCCATGGCCAGGGCTGCGGCATGAGTGCCACCGGCGACGGCATGATGGTGCTGCACCGCACGCTGGCCGGTTATGCCCGGCATCCGAATTTCGGTGGCGTGTTGATGGTGGGCCTGGGCTGCGAGGTCAACCAGCTCACCCTTTACGGCCAGAAGGGCGTCGCAGCCGGCAAACGTCATTTCAACATCCAGGAGGCTGGCGGCTCGCGCAAATCGGTCGAGAAGGCGATGGGCGTGCTGGCCGAGATCTGCGAGGAAGTCGGCCAGTTGAAGCGTGAGCCGATCCCGGTCAGCGAGATCGTCGTCGGCCTGCAATGCGGCGGCTCCGACGGCATGTCGGGCATAACAGCCAATCCGGCGCTGGGCGCCGCTGTCGACATCCTCGCCGACGTCGGCGGCATCGGCATCCTCTCCGAGACCACGGAGATCTACGGCGCCGAGCACCTGCTCGCCTATCGCGCCGCGACTCCGGAGATCGCGGCCAAGCTCGACGGCTATATCAAATGGTGGGAAGACCATGTCGCCAAGCACGGCGCCTCGATCGACAACAATCCCTCGCCCGGCAACAAGCGCGGCGGCCTGACCACCATCCTGGAAAAGTCGCTGGGCGCGGTGGCCAAGGGTGGCCAGACGCCGCTCAACGGCGTTTTCGGCTATGCGGAGAAGGTCAGCGGGCACGGCTTGGTGTTCATGGATACGCCCGGCTACGACCCGGTCTCGGCCACCGGTCAGGTGGCGGGCGGCGCCAATGTCATCGTCTTCACCACCGGGCGCGGCTCCTGCTTCGGCTGCCGGCCGACGCCGTCGATCAAGGTCGCCACCAACTCGACCATGTACCACCAGATGGAAGAAGATATGGATGTCAATTGCGGCGTCATCGCCTCGGGCGAGAAGACCATCGCCGGCATGGGACGCGAGATCTTCGAGATGATCGTCGAGACCGCTTCGGGCCGCAAGACCAAGAGCGAACAGTTCGGCTACGGCGACAATGAATTCGTGCCCTGGCATCTCGGAGCGACCCTCTGATGCATGTCGCATGATTCCCATCCGGCGCCACGCGCTCTGAACCAGAACCGCCCTGAGCAGTCGACAAGCGCCGAACGCCTGCGACCCCAACAAAGAATGAACATTCCATATTTACACAAAGATGGAATTGGTATTCCATATCGGTCGGGAGGATCGAGAACAGTTGAATGGCGACGGGCAGTCTCTTTCCTGCCGGGCCATACGGAAACGTTACGAAACATCGCTTGCGTCGGCCGGACCGATGCAATATCAAAATGCGGTAAATGTTTTTTATTGATAAAGTTCTGTTTGGGCCGCGCCTATCCGAATGGGGCTTCCGTAACGTTCACCGGGCGACTTAGGGAGGAATCCTAAATGAAATTCGTGACCAGCATTCTCAACCGCCGCGCCTTCGTGGCGCTTGCAGCCGCCTCGATGCTTGCCGGCGTGGTGCATTCGGCACCGGCTTCGGCGGCGGACGTGACCATTCCGATCATCGTCAAGGACACCACCTCTTTCTACTGGCAGATCGTTCTGGCCGGCGCCCGCAAGGCCGGCAAGGACCTCGGTGTCAACGTGCCGGAACTTGGCGCCCAGGCCGAGACCGACGTCAACGGCCAGATCTCGATCCTCGAAAACGCCGTCGCCGGCAACCCGGCCGCCGTCGTCATCGCACCGACCGAAGCCAAAGCCCTCGGCAAGCCGATCGACGAGGCCGCCACCAAGGTCAAGATCATCGGCATCGACTCCGGCGCCGACTCCAAGGCCTTCACCTCGTTCCTGACCACCGACAACATCCAGGGCGGCCGCGTCGCCGCTGACGGACTGGCGGCGGCGATCGGCGAGGCCAATGGCGGCAAGGTCGAGGGCGATGTTGCCCTGATCACCGCACTTCCGGGCGCCGGCTCGCTCGAACAGCGCGCCCAGGGCTTCAAGGAACAGCTCGCCGCCAAATATCCCGGCCTGAAGCTTGTCGCCGACAAATATGCCGACGGCCAGGCAACGACCGGCCTCAACATCGCGACCGACCTGATCACCGCCAACCCCAACCTCAAGGGCATCTTCGCCTCCAACCTGATCATGGCGCAGGGCGTCGGTCAGGCGATCGCCGAGAACAATCTTGCCGGCAAGGTCGGGCTCGTCGGTTTCGACAGCGACGAGAAGCTGATCAAGTTCCTCAATGACGGCGTCATTTCGGCGCTCGTCGTGCAGGATCCGTACCGGATGGGCTACGACGGCATCAAGACGGCGCTTGCCGCCTCGAAGGGCGAGAAGGTCGAAGCCAATGTCGACACCGGCGCCAATCTGGTGACCAAGGCCAACATGAAAGAGCCGAAGATCGACGCGCTGCTCAACCCGAAGCTCGACTGAGCATTGCACAGGCGCACTGTTTCCGGGGCTTTGCCCCGGAAACGACCTACACTCGTGCCAATCGTGAGGCCAGTCTGGGAGGATTGTCATGACGTCCACGGCGCAGGAACTACACCCGGCCCCAACGCTGGAACCCGGCAGGACGATCCTCGAACTGAAGGGGCTGGAAAAGCGCTATCCCGGCACGCACGCGCTGAAGCCGGTGGACCTCGCTTTCAAGGCCGGAGAGATCCACGCCATCGTCGGCGAGAACGGCGCCGGCAAATCGACCCTGATCAAGCTTCTGACCGGCGTTATGCCGCGCACGTCCGGCGAGGTCATGTGGGAAGGCCAGCCGGCGGCGCTGGCGACCCCGCACGAGGCGATGGCGCTTGGTATCAATGCCGTGCATCAGGAGGTCGTGCTTTGCCGCCACCTCACCGTCGCGGCCAACATGTTCCTCGGCGAGGAGGATTCGCGCTTCGGCATCCTGCAGCAGCGGGCCATGGTCAGGCAGGCGCAGAAGATCATCGACGATCTCGGCTTCGACCTGCCGGCGCACGTCGTGCTTGGCGATCTCACCATCGGCCAGCAGCAATTGATCGCCGCCGCCCGCGCCACCGTGCGCGGCACCAAATTCCTGATCTTCGACGAACCGACCGCCTACCTCACCCGCAAGGAAGCCGACCAGTTGTTCACGCTGATCCGCCGGCTGAAGGGCGAAGGCGTCACCATCATCTATATCAGCCATCGCATGGAGGAGGTGTTCGAGCTTGCCGACCGCGTCTCGGTGCTGCGCGACGGCACGCTGGTCGGCACCAGGAACATCAGTGAGACTAACGATGCCGAGCTGGTCAAGATGATGATCAACCGGTCGATCGAGCAAGTCTACCACAAGGAGCATTTCACACCGGGCGCGGTGATCGTCGAAGCGCGGAACCTGTCGGGCAAGGGTTTCGAGAATGTCTCGATGTCCGTCCGCGCCGGCGAGATCGTCGGGCTCTACGGCCTGATCGGCGCCGGGCGCAGCGAATTCGTCACCACGCTCTACGGCCGCCACCGCAAGTCGGCCGGCCAGATCCTCTGGGAGGGCAAGGAGGTCCAGGTCAACTCCGAGCACGATGCGATCAGGCTTGGCATGGCGCTGGCGCCGGAAAGCCGCCGCGACCAGGGCCTTTGCCTCAATTTGCCGGTCAGCCTCAATCTCAATTTGCCGATCTACAAACGCATCTCGAACAATCTCCTGATCTCGAATGCGCAGGAGAAGACCGAGGCCGATCGCCAGATCGCCGATTTGAGGATCAAGACGCCGACACGCAACGCCTTGGCTTCCAGCCTGTCCGGCGGCAACCAGCAGAAGATCGTCATCGGCAAATGGCTGGCCCATGGCGCCAAGCTGTTCATCTTCGACGAGCCGACGGTCGGCGTCGACGTCGGCACCAAGGCCGAGATCTATCGCCTGTTCGGGGCGCTTCTGTCCAAGGGCGCCGGCATCATCCTGATCTCGTCCTATCTGCCGGAGGTCTATGAACTGGCCGACACGCTGCACGTCTTCCGGCGCGGCAAGCTGGTGGCCACGCATGGGTTCCGCACCGCCGATCACGAGGAAATTCTCACACAGGCCCTCGCCGAGAAACAAGAAAAGCTGGGAGGACAGACATGAGCACGGAGGCTATTCCCGCCGAAAAGCCGAAGCGCAACTACAACGCCCTGTTCGGGCTGACGCTGCTGGCGCTGCTGGTTCTTTTGTGGATCATCCTGTCGGTGGCGACGCCGAGTTTCGCCTCGGCCAACAACATTTCGAACCTGTTGCGGCAGGGCTCGATGATCGCGATCCTGGCGGTCGGCCAGACCTTCGTCATCATCACCGGCGGCATCGACCTCTCCGTCGGCGCCGTCGTTGGCTTCGCTACCGTCATCGTGGCGATGCTGATCAATGCCGGGGTACCGCTCTTCCTCGCCATCCTGATCACCTTGCTGGTCGGCGTCGCCATCGGCATGTTCCATGGCTTCGGCATCGTCAAGATGGGCCTGCCGCCCTTCATCATCACGCTGGCGACGCTGACGTCCCTGCGCGGCATCGGCCTGCTGATGACCAACGGCAACTCGATCTCGATCAACAACGATGCCTTCCAGCTTTTCTCGCGCAGTTCCTTCCTCGGCGTCCCCAATCTGTTCTGGATGGTGATCCTGGTCGGTATCCCGGCCTACATCTTCCTGCATCACAGCCGCTGGGGCCGCTATCTGTTCTCGGTCGGCTCCAACGCCGAGGCCTCGCGTCTGTCCGGCGTCAATGTCCAGCGCACCATCTACATGGCCTACACGCTGTCTGGCCTGTGCGCGGCCTTCGTCGGCGTACTGCTCGCCTCACGCATCGGCATCGGCAATCCAACACAGGCGGAAGGCTGGGAATTGCAGGCGATCGCCTCGTCGGTGATCGGCGGCACCTCGCTGTTCGGCGCGGTCGGCTCGGTGCACGGGCCGCTGCTCGGCGCCTTCATCCTCGCCACCATCAACAACGGCGCCAATCTGCTGAACGTCAACGCCTTCTGGCAACGCATCATCACCGGCGCGCTGATCATCGTCATCGTCTATTTCGACGGATTGCGCCGCCGCGGCAAATAGACCCCATCCAAAGCCACCGGCCTCGGCGACAGCCGATGGCCGGTGGCGCCACGAACCGACTGGATAGAAGCATGAAAGCCGTCGTCTGCCGTTCGCCCGGCGACCTTGTTATCGAAGACCGCCAAGTGCCGGGCGCCCCGCCGTCCGGCTGGGCGCTGGTCGCGGTCAGCCATGTCGGCATCTGCGGCACCGACTATCACATCTTCGAAGGCAAGCATCCGTTCCTCGCCTATCCCCGCATCATGGGCCACGAGGTGTCCGGTACGGTGATCGAGGCTGGCCAGGGCGTCGACCTTGCCATTGGCGAAGCCGTGATCATCAACCCCTATCTCGCTTGCGGCAAATGCATCGCCTGCCGGCACGGCAAGCCGAATTGCTGCGTCAGCATTGAGGTGCTCGGCGTCCACCGCGACGGCGCCATGTGCGAGAAAATCCTGGTGCCGGCGCAAAATCTCTATCCGGCCAACGGCCTGTCGCTGGCGGACGCCGCCGCGATCGAGTTCCTGGCCATCGGCGCGCACGCAGTGCGACGCTCGCGGGCTGATCCCGGCGCACGCACGCTGGTCATCGGCGCTGGCCCGATCGGGCTCGGCACGGCACTGTTTGCCCGCATCGCCGGGCTAAATGTGAGCCTGCTCGACATGAGCACGGAGCGGCTGGACTTCGCCGCGAGCGAACTTGGCTTCGCGACCCTCGACGGTTCGCGGGCAGCGGCGGCCGATCTGGTGCGGGACGCGACCGGCGGCGAGGCCTTCGACATGGTTTTCGACGCCACCGGCAACACCCGGTCCGTGCAATCGGCCTTCGCTCATGTCGCGCATGGCGGAACCCTGGTCCTGGTCAGCGTCGTCAAGGACGACATCGCCTTTTCCGACCCCGAATTCCACAAGCGCGAGATGACGCTCATCGGCAGCCGCAACGCGCTGCGCGCCGATTTCGACCATGTCGCCGCCTCGATCCGCAACGGCGCGGTGCCGCTGGCAAAGCTCGTCACCCATCGCACGACGCTTGATGAGACGCCGCGCGACCTCGCGCGCTGGGCGCATGAGAAATCCGGCCTGATCAAGGCTGTGATCGAGGTGGGGTCATAAGATGGCAGGCGGTGAACCCGACCCGAATTGACGACGCCCCGCGCAGGGTCGACCCCCCAAACGCGAAGCCGCTGATAAGTAAGCGCGACCGAGCTGATATCAGCGTGAGTCAGATAAATCACGGTCTCGTATAAGGCCGGCACTACCTACAGCGCCGACAATTTGAGCTCCACCCGCTCGGCCGGAAACCGCGTCTCGGCGAACTGGATCGGCTGGCCGTCGGGCGTGACGTTGACGGCGACGGTGACCAGCACGATGGCGCCGGGCTGCAGGTCGAGATCGGCGAGATCGGCGGCATCGGCATGGCGCGCCGACAGCACCGTCGATTGCCTGAGATAATCGCTGACACCGAAGCGTTCGAGCGAGGCGGTGATCGATCCCGTTTCCGCCATGGCCGCATCGATGCCGGCAAAACGCCTGGCCTCAAACCAGCTCGTGGCGCGTGACACGGACTGTCCGTCGGCTTCACCGCGCGCCTCTAGGCGTATCACATCGGCCCCTCTGGCAAGTTTCAAGGCATCGGCGACGCGACGGCTGGCCGGCTCAACAATAGCCTCGAGCAGCACACTGCGGCGCTCGGATGCCTGTCCTTGCAGACCGGCCGAAAAGCGCGTGCGGGCGCCGATCGGATAGGACAGCCGCTTGCGCGACAGCACGAAGGTGCCGCGCCCCTGCTCGGCGCGAAGCACCCCCTCCTGCACCAATGCGGCGATCGCGGCGCGCACCGTATGGCGGTTGACGCCATAGCGGTCGGCAAGTGCCATCTCCGGCGGCAGCGCCGCGTTCTCGACGAAGTCGCCGATCGCTATCGAATGCAGGATCTGGTCCGCGATCTGCCGCCACAGCGAGACACCGCTGCGCCGCTCGATGCTCTTGGCCACCGGCCTGTTGACCATTGCCCTCTTGATCATCGCTTGTCCGGTCATTTCCTGTCCCGATTTTCCGCTTGTCACGCACTCGTCATGGACTCACGCTAAGCAAAGGTATAAATTGTATAGTTGTCTATATCAATAGACAAATTTTACGCAACTGGAGTGCAAGCCATGCGAGGACAGGAAGCGCGCGAACAGGCCGAACGCAAGGCCGTGATGGCGACGCTGGCGCAATCCTCCGGCGACGACATCGTGCGCCTCTGGAACGAGGCCGGACTGCCTTCGGAGGCGGAACTGCTGCGTGGTCCTGAAACCGGCCTGGTCACCGTGCGTGGCCGTATCGGCGGTGGCGGCGCGCCATTCAATGTCGGTGAGGCGACGGTCACCCGCGCCACCGTCCGGGTGCCAGCCGGACAGGTCGGCCATTGCTATGCGCTCGGCCGCGACCGGGAGAAGGCGAGACTGTCGGCGATCGCCGACGCGCTCTGGCAGGACCCGGCCCGCCGCGGCGAAATCGAGGCCAGGCTGGTCGCACCGCTGCGGGCTGCTCAACACGAAGCACGCGAAAAACGCCGCGCCGAGACGGCGGCGACGAAGGTGGATTTCTTTACCATGGTGCGCGGAGAAGACTGATGGAGATCGCAACGCAATCGATCGAAGGCGGCTTTGCCGATCCGGTGTTCAACGCGCAGACGGTGTTTCGCGCCGTCATGGACGCGATGGCCCAGCCGGGCAGCGTGCAGCCCCTTCCGGCCTTTGCCCATCCGCCGGCACCACTGTCTGCTATGGCCGGCGCCGTCGCCCTGGCGCTGTGCGACAATGACACGCCGCTCTGGCTCGACCCTGCCTTGCAGATCTCGGCGGCGGTGAAATCCTGGCTCGGCTTCCACGCCGGCGCGCCGCTTGCCAACACGCCGGCCGATGCGCATTTTGCGCTGATCGCCGCGCCGGCCGAGATGATGGCGCTCGACGGTTTTTCGCAAGGCACCCAGGATTATCCCGACCGTTCGACCACGCTGATCCTGCAGGTGAGCGATCTCACGTCGGGCACGCCTTTGCTGCTTCAAGGCCCCGGCATCGAGAAAACCGCAACGATCGCGCCGGCGCGGATGCCGCGTCATTTCGTCGAGCAATGGAAGCAGAACAGCCAGCGCTTCCCGCGTGGCGTCGACATCATCCTGGCCGCCGCCGACAGCATCGCCTGCCTGCCGCGCACGACGCGTATCAAGACGATGGAGGCGTGAGATGTATGTCGCGGTAAAGGGCGGTGAAGCCGCAATCGCCAACGCCCATCGCCTGCTTGCCGACCGCCGGCGCGGCGACCGCTCGGTGCCAGCACTTCGCCTCGACCAGATCGTCGAGCAACTGGCGCTCGGCGTCGACCGGGTGATGAGCGAGGGCTCGCTCTACGACCGTGAATTGGCCGCGCTTGCCATCGTCCAGGCGCGCGGCGACATGATCGAGGCGATCTTCCTGGTCCGCGCCTATCGCACCACGCTGCCCCGCTTCGGCTACACCAGGGCGGTCGAAACCGGCGCGATGCTGGTCGAGCGGCGCGTATCGGCGACCTACAAGGACCTGCCCGGCGGCCAGCTTCTCGGCCCGACCTTCGACTACACGCATCGCCTGCTCGATCCCGAGCTTGCCGCCGGCGGCGACGTCGAGGAGCCGCTGCGCCGCGAGAACGAAGCGGAAGCCATGCCGCGCGTCTCCGCAATCCTCGCCCGCGAGGGTCTGATCGAACCCGACGGCGACATGCCGCGGGACCATATCCCTGGCGACATCACCCGCGAACCGCTGGAATTCCCGATGGCGCGCGACATCCGCCTGCAGGCGCTGTCACGCGGCGACGAGGGCTTCCTGCTGGCGCTCGGCTATTCCACCCAGCGCGGCTATGCCCGCAACCATCCCTTCGTCGGCGAGGTCCGCATCGGCGAGGTCGAACTGGAACTCGACGTGCCGGAACTGCCCTTCGCCGTGCCGCTCGGCAGCATCCGCGTCACCGAGTGCCAGATGGTCAACCAGTTCAAGGGTTCCGCCAAGGCGCCGCCGCAATTCACCCGCGGCTACGGCCTTGTCTTCGGCCAAAGCGAGCGCAAGGCGATGGCCATGGCGCTCTGCGACCGCGCTCTTCGTGCAACCGAATTCGGCGAGGATGTCGTCGCCGCGGCCCAGGACGAGGAATTCGTCATCTCACATTCCGACAACGTCCAGGCGACCGGCTTCGTCGAGCATCTGAAATTGCCGCACTATGTCGACTTCCAGGCCGAACTCGACCTCGTGCGCCGCATGCGCGCCGAGCACGATGCCCGCGAAAATGCCGGCAAGGCCGAAGAGAAGAGGGAGGCCGCGGAATGACCGCACAACCAACCGATATCGCCACCTACAACTTCGCCTATCTCGACGAGCAGACCAAGCGCATGATCCGCCGCGCGATCCTCAAGGGCATTGCCATCCCCGGCTATCAGGTGCCGTTCGCCTCGCGCGAAATGCCGATGCCCTATGGCTGGGGCACTGGCGGCGTGCAGGTTACCGCCTCGATCATCGGCCCGGACGATGTGCTGAAGGTCATCGACCAGGGCGCCGACGACACCACCAATGCCGTCTCGATCCGCGCCTTCTTCAAGAAGGTCGCCAATGTCGCGGTCACCACCGAAACGGCCAAGGCGACCATCATCCAGACCCGCCACCGCATCCCCGAGCATCCGCTGGCGGCCGGCCAGGTGCTGGTCTATCAGGTGCCGATCCCCGAACCTTTGCGCTTCCTCGAACCGCGTGAAACCGAAACGCGCAAGATGCACGCGCTGGAGGAATACGGCCTCATGCATGTGAAGCTTTACGAGGACATCGCCAGGCACGGCCGCATCGCCACCACCTACGCCTATCCGGTCAAGGTCGAGGGCCGCTATGTGATGGATCCGTCGCCGACGCCGAAATTCGACAATCCGAAGATGCACAATTCGCCGGCTTTGCAATTGTTCGGCGCCGGCCGCGAGAAGCGCATCTATGCACTGCCGCCGTTCACCGAAGTAGTCAGCCTCGACTTCGAGGATCATCCGTTCGAAGTGCAGACCTTCGATCAGCCCTGCGCGCTGTGCGCGGCCGAGAATGTCTATCTCGACGAGGTTATCCTCGACGACCATGGCGGCCACATGTTCGTCTGCTCCGACACCGATCATTGCGAGAAGCGCCGCGAAGAGGGCCATCGCGGCCATCTCGCGCCTGAAACCCGTCTTGCCCCAGAAAAAATGGAACCGGCGCAATGACCGACGAACCGCTGCTGCGCGTCTCGGCGCTGTCCAAATTCTATGGCTCGCGCGTCGGCTGCGAGAACGTCACCTTCGACCTGTGGCCCGGCGAAGTGCTGGCTGTCGTCGGCGAATCCGGTTCGGGCAAGACGACGCTGCTCAACTGCCTGTCGACCAGGCTGCTGCCCTCTTCCGGCACCGCCAGCTACCGCATGCGCGACGGCCAGTTCCGCGAGCTCTACCGCATGAGCGAGGCGGAGCGCCGCTTCCTGATGCGCACCGACTGGGGCTTTGTCCATCAGAACCCGGCCGACGGGCTGCGCATGACGGTGTCGGCCGGCGCCAATGTCGGCGAACGGCTGATGGCGGTCGGCGACCGCCACTATGGCAAGATCCGCGCCACCGCCGTCGACTGGCTGTCGCGCGTCGAGATCGACGAGGACCGCATCGACGACGAGCCGCGCGCCTTTTCCGGCGGCATGCGCCAGCGCCTGCAGATCGCTCGCAATCTCGTCACCGGGCCGCGGCTGGTGTTCATGGACGAGCCGACCGGCGGCCTTGACGTCTCGGTGCAGGCGCGCCTGCTTGACCTGTTGCGCGGCCTCGTCACCGATCTTGGCCTCGCCGCGATCGTCGTCACCCACGATCTTGCGGTGGCACGGCTTTTGTCTCAGCGCATGATGGTGATGAAGGACGGTCGCGTCGTCGAAAGCGGCCTCACCGACCGCGTGCTCGACGATCCGCGCGCACCCTACACCCAGCTCCTTGTTTCCTCGATATTGCAGGTGTGACCATGGCAACTCCTCTTGTTGTCTCCGACGTCGCCAAGAGCTTCACCATGCATCTGCGCGACGGCATCAGGCTGCCCGTTGTCGCCGGCGTCTCGTTCTCGATCCAGGCCGGAGAATGCGCGGTGCTCGGCGGTCCTTCCGGCGCCGGCAAGAGCTCGATCCTGAAGATGCTCTACGGCAACTATGCCGTCGACGAAGGACAGATCATCGTCCAGCATGATGACGGTCTCATCGATCTCGCGACAGCCAGTCCGCGCACGGTGCTTGCCGTGCGCCGGCAAACCATCGGCTATGTCAGCCAGTTCCTGCGCACCGTACCGCGCGTCTCGGCGCTTGATGTCGTCGCCGAGCCGCTGGTCGAGCGCGGCGAGGAACGCGAGATCGCGCGGGAGAAATCTCGTTCTCTGCTGGCTGAGCTCAACCTGCCGGAAAAGCTCTGGGCGCTGCCGCCGGCGACGTTTTCCGGCGGCGAGCAGCAGCGCGTCAACATCGCGCGCGGCTTCATCACCGAGCACCCGATCCTGCTGCTCGACGAGCCGACCGCATCGCTCGACGCCAGGAACCGCGACGTGGTGATTGCGCTGATCGCCGCCAAGAAGGCCGCGGGCGTCGCTTTGCTCGGCATCTTCCACGATCATGACGTGCGCGAGGCGGTGGCCGACCGCATCATCGACGTGACCGCCTTCGCCGCCGGGAAAATCGCCGCATGAGCAAGAAGCTGTCGGAAGCGCCGCTGGTCCATGAGACGGCGCAGGTCGAGAATTCGACGCTCGGCCGCTGGACCGAGATCGCCGACCGCAGCCGGGTTTCGGAAAGCACGCTCGGCGACTATTCCTACATGATGCAGGACTGCGCCGTCTGGTGCGCGACGATCGGCAAGTTTTCCAACATCGCCGCCAGCGTGCGCATCAACGCGACCAACCATCCAACCTGGCGGCCGACGCTGCACCATTTCACCTACCGCGCCTCGGACTACTGGGACGACGCCGAGCACGAGAGCGAGTTCTTTGCCCAACGACGCGCCAGGCGCGTCACCATCGGCCACGACACCTGGCTTGGCCATGGCTCGACCATCCTGCCCGGCGTCACCGTCGGCGATGGCGCCGCGGTCGGCGCCGGGGCTGTCGTGTCCAGGGATGTCGCCCCGTACACGATCGTCGGTGGCGTGCCGGCCAGACCGATCCGCGAGCGCTTCGACCGCCGCACGGCGGAACGCTATCAGGCGCTGGCTTGGTGGGACTGGGATCACGCCCGGCTGCGCGCCGCGCTCGACGATTTTCGCGCGCTGGAGGCGGAAGCCTTTCTGGAGAAATACGGCGGATAGGTCATCACCACATTGTCACGGGCGGGCTCCCTTTCATATCCCTGACACATGACTCGGACAGGACGCGGTCTTTCCCTGGAGATCGCCATGCTCGACAAGCCAAGATCCTCGCTCACCGGATTTTTCGAAGGCACCAACCCGACCCCTCCGGTGCATCTCGGCAGGCGCTACGACACCTCAGGTAATTTTCTCAACGAGCCCGGCAACACCGTTGTCTGCCATCTCGTCAACGGCTCGCCGTCTGAGGCAGTGGTGGTCGAAGTGCGTGAGCGGATGCGCGCCATGCCCGATGCCGACCGGCTGGCCTTCACGCCGGTCTCCAGCCTGCACATGACCCTGTTCCAGGGCATCATCGAATACCGCCGCAGGCTTCCCTATTGGCCGGCGGATGTGCCGCTCGACACCAGCATCGACGACATGACCCGCCTCTATCAGGAACGCCTGAACGGCTTCGAAGGTCGCGATGCCTTCAAGGTCAAAGTGATCGATGTCGTGCCGACGGGCTTGACCGTTGCCGGCGCGAACGATGAGGACGTGCGTATCATGCGCGAATGGCGCGATGCCTTGGCAGTGCCGTTCGGATACCGGCATCCCGACCACGATGCTTACGTCTTCCACATCACGTTCGCCTACCAGATCCGTCGCCTGGCGGACGAAAAAGCGTCCGAATGGCAGGATCTGTTCGACGATTGCCTCTCGCTGTTTGCCCGGCAGGCTCCGGTGATCGAGCTGCGGCCACCCGCCTTTTGCAGCTTCAGGGACATGGAGCATTTCGAGGAACTGCTGGTCCTCGGCTGATCCCTGCATGCCGCCCAGACGGCAGGGTCTGGGTCAACTCGCCTTCCCTCTCGACGCGCCTGTGGGCGGTAACAAAACTGACATCAATCCGACACCGCAGGTTCATGCCGTTGCGCTAGCGAGGGTTAACAGACCTTCAACCGCGATTGGACTGGAGCTTACCCCATGTCAGCAACGCAAGAAATGTCAGCAACGCTCGAAATTCGCGGCGTCACGCGCCGGTTCGGCAAGAACACTGCCGTCAGCAATGTCGACATCTCGATCCCGCACGGACAGATGGTCGGCATCATCGGTCGCTCCGGCGCCGGCAAATCGACCCTTTTGCGCATGATCAACCGCCTCATCGATCCGAGCCAAGGGTCGATTTTTTTTGACGGCGCCGAAGTTTCGCGGCTGCGCGGCTCGCCGCTCCGGCGCTGGCAGCGTGACTGCGCCATGATCTTTCAGCAGTTCAACCTGGTGCCGCGCCTCGACGTGCTGACCAATGTGCTGCTCGGCCGGCTCAATCATCGATCGACCCTTGTCAATCTGCTCGGCGTCTTCTCCCGCGAGGAACGGGCCGAGGCGATCGCGGCGCTCGAGCGCCTCGACATTGCCCGCACGGCGTTGCAGCCGGCCGGCACCTTGTCCGGCGGCCAGCAGCAGCGTGTCGCCATCGCCCGCGCCATGATGCAGCAGCCCAAGGTAATCCTCGCCGACGAGCCGATCGCCTCGCTCGACCCGCTCAACGCCAAGGTGGTGATGGATTCGCTGCAGGATATCAATCTGCGCGAGGGCCTCACCGTCGTCACCAATCTGCACACGCTGGATACCGCGCGCACCTATTGCAACCGCATCATCGGCATGGCCGCCGGCAAGGTCGTGTTCGACGGCCCGCCCGAAGACCTCAACCGCGAGGCCGTGCGCATGGTCTACGGCGCCGACAGCAATGGCGGCGAAATCTCCGAGGCCATCACCTCGACCAGTGTCACCATCAAGCCAAAAATCGCCGCATCCGCCGGACCGCTCGAGCCCGCATTTCCTGGCTACTAGCTCCATGATCCCAACCAGTGGATACCGGTATACGAAAAAGATCATGGACAGGCAAAAGAGCGCCTGGATCGCCAGCCCGCGTCAAGGGCGCTGTCAAAATTCGAACGCTGCCGGCGCGATGCCGGAACCAACAGGAGAGACGCGAATGTTTAGAAAGATACTTCTCGGTGCCGTTTCCATCCTCGCCATGGCGATGGGCGCGGTCCAGGCACAGGATCTGAAGGAGTTCCGCATCGGCATTCTGGGCGGCGAGAACGAAGCCGACCGTCTGCGCAACTACCAGTGCTTCGCCGACCACATCAAGGAAGTCCTCGGCGTCGAGAAGGTTTCGCTATTCCCGGCCGCCGACTACGACGGCGTCATCCAGGGCCTGCTCGGCGGCACGCTTGACTATGCCGAACTGGGCGCTTCCGCCTACGCCAAGGTTTATCTTGAAAACAAGGACGCGGTTGAACCGATCCTGACGACGGTCCAGACCGACGGTTCGACCGGCTACCATTCGGTCATGGTCGCCCGTGCGGATTCCGGCATCAAGACGCTCGCCGACATGAAGGGCAAGAAGCTCGGTTTCGCCGATCCGGATTCGACTTCGGGCTATCTGGTCCCGGTCACTTCACTGCCCAAGGACATCGGCATGGATGTGAAAAGCTACTTCGCCTCGACCGGTTTCGGCGGCGGCCATGAACAGCTTGTCCTTGAAGTGCTGAAAGGCACCTTCGATGCCGGCACCACCTGGGCTTCCGGCGTCGGCGACTTCAAGGACGGCTACAGCTCGGGCAATCTGCGCAAGATGGTCGACAAGGGCGTCCTCAAGATGGACGATCTCGTCGAATTGTGGCAGTCACCGCTGATCCCGAACGGCCCGCTGGTAGTGCGTACGTCGATCGACGCCGGCGCCAAGCAGAAGATCACCGATTTCCTGACCAATCTTCCGCAAACCGATCCGGCCTGTTTCTCGGCGGTACAAGGTGGCGATTACAAAGGCTATTCGCCGGTTACGCCGGCGTTCTATCAGCCGATCATCGACGCCCGTAAGGCGAAGATCGGCTCGTAAGCAAACTGCCACAACGCCGCCGGGGCCATGTGCCGCCGGCGGCGTTGCCGCATCAGGGGCCGGGGATCTATCGATGAGTGCGACCGATGTTTACCGCGCGCCTGCGCTTTCACCGGAGGGAGCCACAGTCGAGCGGCACTGGCGCGACCTGACCGCCCGCCGGCGCCTTTACACGATCGGCGGCCTGGTTTTCCTGCTTCTTGCACTCTCCGGCTCGCTCTGGTTCGCCAACGAAACCAACGCCGGAAAGTTCTTCGACCGCCTTCCCCACGTCGCCGATTTTTTCACCGAGTTGAAGCCGCGCGACTGGTTCGACCCGGTGCGCGCGCTGTTCGACTTGCCGTCCCCCTATGACGATGGCAGCCTCAAATTCGACTACCCCGAAGGCCGGGTCTACCTGACCCAAAGCATCTACATTCCGGAGTATTTCCACCGGATGATCGAGACGCTGAACATTGCCCTGTTTTCGACGCTGGTGGGCTCCACATTCGGTTTCCTACTCTGCTTCCTGGCGGCAGGCAACATCACGACCAGCCGCTGGCTGCGTTTCACCACGCGCCGCTTCCTTGAAATTGTCCGCGCCTTTCCCGAAATCGTTATCGCCGGCTTCTTCCTGGCGATCTTCTCGCTTGGACCCATTCCGGCGATCCTCGCGGTCAGCATCCACACTGTCGGCGCACTCGGAAAAATGTTCTTCGAAGTGGTCGAGAATGCCGACATGAAGCCTGAAGAAGGCTTGCGGGCCGTCGGCGCCAACTGGGTCGAACGGGTATGGTTCGGCATCGTACCCCAGGTCCTGCCCAACTTCATGAGCTATTTCCTGCTCCGCTTCGAGATCAATGTGCGCGCCTCGACCATTCTCGGCGCCGTCGGCGCCGGCGGCATCGGCGAATCCCTGCGTCTTTCGATCGGCCAAGGCCATGAGGCCAAGACCATTGCCATCGTCTTTCTGCTGTTCTGCACGATTGTCGCCGTCGACCAGTTTTCGGCATGGCTGAGACACCGTCTTGTCGGCAGACAGGCGTTCGCATACGGGCGCGGAGAGTAACGCAATGAACGCCGACGCCATCAACGACATCGCCGCTCGCCATCCGGATGCATTCCGGCCATCCCTGTGGAAGCGTTATGCCACCCCGATCGGCATCCTTCTCTGCATTCTCTACACCTTCTATTGCGCGTGGTTTTTCTCGGTCGGCGCCGTTCTCGAAAAAGCGAACTGGAACCTTGCCGGCGCCTATCTCGCTGACTGGGTATCCTACGAAATCCGGCCCGACATCGAGTTCAAGGACAACCACCTGACGATCAACTACTCCCGCTTCTCCAAGCTGGGATCCAATCCAAACCCCGACTGGGTGACCAAGCAGATGGCCGTGATCGAACGGCGGGTCGACGCAGCGCCAGCACCAGTGATCGCGACCAACAAGTCGTCGCAGGATTCGTTTATGGCGCCTGGTGCGCCAACCGCTGAGAACCCGGCCGCCCCGTCAGGCCAATCGGTTCCGGCTGCGTCTGAAATAGTGCGCGAAAACGCCGTCGTGGCGGCGACCGTCGCCCTTGGCAATGGGCAGATCGCCATCACGCCAAACCTTGTCACCGTGACACGCGGCGCCGAAAGCGTCACCTTCGACATCGCCAAGAACAGTTCTGTGACGCCGCGCACACCGCTGCCTGACTGGATCGAGCAACGCAGGCCAGGCTCGACAGCCTATGTCTCGTTCGGCTTTCTCGGTCGCGCCGAGGTGCAAAATGACGAAGTGATCGCCTGGAGACGTTTTTTCGGCTGGGCCAATTTCGTGTTCGACACGAATTCGCCATTCTGGGGAAAGCCGATCAGTGAGGTCGCTTCACTGATCGTTTCCGGGGCACGCATCGACCCGTCACGGTCAAACGCAGCGCTCGCCTGGGACAACATCCTCAACAATGCCGAGTGGCAGCACGGCGACGTCTGGCTGAAACTCTTGCAAACCATCGTCATGGCTTTTGTCGGCACGGTTCTGGCCTCGATCGTCGCCTTTCCGCTCGCCTTCCTGGCTGCGCGCAACGTCACGCCGAGCCGGATAGCCAATCAGGTAACAAAGCGCTTCTTCGATTTCCAGCGGTCTGTCGACATGCTGATCTGGGCGCTGTTCTTCACGCGCGGCTTCGGTCCGGGCCCGCTGGCCGGCATGTCGGCGATCTTCTTCACCGACACCGGAACCCTGGGCAAACTCTATTCCGAGGCGCTGGAAAACATCGACGACAAGCAGCGCGAGGGCATCCGTTCGGTTGGCGCTGCGCCGGCAATGGTGCAGCGCTACGGCGTGCTGCCCCAGGTTCTGCCGGTATTCCTTAGCCAATCCCTATATTTCTGGGAATCGAACACGCGGTCAGCGACGATCATAGGCGCCGTCGGCGCCGGTGGCATCGGCCTGAAATTGTGGGAGGCCATGCGCACCAACACCAATTGGGCCAATGTGTTCTATATGGTTCTGCTGATCCTGGTCGTGGTTTTTGTCTTCGACAACATCTCTAGCTATCTCCGCCGCAAGCTGATGGGGGGCTCCCCAAACGGCAATGACGAGCGGCGCGCTCACGTGCTGCCGGCAGCTCAGATCGCCTGAGAGGAAGCCTGCGCCGCCCTAGGCGCCTGCCTTCTTCCAGCCGTTCCTGATGTGCTTGTAGCCGTCGCGGTAGACAGCCTCCGGGCTTTCCGAAAAATCGCGCCACACCTTGGTGGCCGCTGCCAGATCCTTGAGCGAGCGTCCAAAGGCTTCGATCGTCAGCCAGTCATCATAGCCGCACTTGCGGATGACCGAAAACGTCTCTTGCCACGGAATATTGCCTCGGCCCGGCACACCGCGATCATTCTCTGAAATGTGGATGTGGACGATGTTTTTCCGGTTCCGCCTATAGGCGCCGATCGGATCGGCCTCCTCGATATTGGCGTGGAAGGTGTCGTACATCGCCTTGATGTGCGACCGGTCAATGGCGTCGATATGCTCGGACAAATCGTCCATCGTATTGAACAGGTAGCATTCGAAGCGGTTGAGCGCCTCCAGCCCGATGGTGACGTCCCTCTTGCCGGCATGGTCGCCGATGGCGCGTTGCGAGGCGACCGAACGCTTTTTTTCCGCCGCTGTCGGCCCGCTGCCGGAGAAGGCGCCCAATGTCGAATGCAGCGGGCCGCTCAACGTGCTCGCGCCAAGCGCCTGAGCGCAGTCGATCGCCCATTTCATGTAGTCGATGCCGGCCTTGCGCGTTGAGCCATCGGCCGAGATCAGGTTCATCGCCGGATCGCCCATGGCCGAAACGGCGGTGCGTTCCAGCCCGATGCGGTCAAGCAGCGCGCCGAGCTTTTTGTAATCGTCCGGCGTGCCGGAAAAGATCGGGATCTCGACGCCGTCGAAACCGGTCGCCTTGATGTCCCGGAGCAGCGGCTCGTGTTTCTTCGAAACGGTCGTTGTCCACAAGAGCATGCACATGCCGATTTTCATCGACGCCCCCTCCCCCTGAGTTCTCGGTTGTTTTAGAGCTTCGTCCACGCCCCATTCTTCTTCGACGACTTCACGCAGGCCTCGATGAAGGCCATGCCTTCGACGCCATCTTCGATGGTCGGGAAGACGACATCCTTTGCCGGCTTGCCACCCTTCCTGCGCGCCGCGCGGATGGCGCGGGCCGCCTCCTGGTAGATGTTGGCGAAGCCTTCGAGATAGCCTTCCGGATGGCCTGACGGCACGCGGCTGACACGCCCCGCGACCGGCAGCGCGCCGGCGCCATTTCGGGTGAGCAATTGCTTCGGCTGGCCGAACGGTGTGTACCAGAGATAGTTTGGGTCGGCCTGCACCCATTCCAGCCCGCCCTTCGTACCGTAGATGCGCAATTTCAGCCCGTTCTCGTGGCCGGGCGCCACCTGGCTCGCCCACAACATGCCCTTGGCCGGATGCGTCTTGCCGACGGGTTTGAAGCGCAGCATCACATTGACATTGTCGTCGAGCTGTCGCCCCGGCACGAAGGCATCGAGATCGGCCGACAGCGCGTCAAGCTCCAGCCCGGAGACGAAACGCGCCAGATTGTAGGCATGCGTGCCGATGTCGCCTAGCGCGCCACCCGCACCGGCCTGCTTGGGATCGGAGCGCCAGGACGCCTGCTTCTGCCCCGTCGCCGCTAGGTCCTCGGTCAGCCAGTCCTGCGGATATTCCGACTGCACGATGCGGATGTCGCCGAGGACACCCTTGGCCACCATCTCGCGCGCCTGCCGCACCATTGGATAGGCGGTGTAATTGTGGGTGAGCACGAACACCTTGCCGGTCTTCTCGACCAAGGCGGCAAGCTTCTTTGCTTCCGCCAGCGTGGTGGCCAGCGGCTTGTCGCAGATGACATGGATGCCGGCTTCGAGAAAGGCCTTCGCCGCCGGCACATGCACATTGTTGGGCGTGACGATGGCCACCGCCTCAATGCCGTCCGGCCGCTTGGCCTCGGCCTTGGCCATTTCGGCGAAGGAGCCATAGCTACGCGCCGGGTCGAGCCCGAGTTCGGCGGCCGATGCCTTGGCACGCGCCGGATCCGACGACAGCGCGCCGGCGACCAGCACGAAATCATTGTCCATGCGCGCCGCGATCCGGTGCACGGCACCGATGAAGGCGCCCTGCCCACCGCCGACCATGCCATAGCGGATCGGGCCGCCTCCCGTTTCCGACTTCGATGCGCCGACCATGATTTTTCTCCCTCGTGTCTGAGATACCCCTCCCCCTTGCGGGGAGGGAGGCCCGAAGGGCCGGGAGGGGTCGGTTCATGCCGAGCTCTACGCCCAGCGACCCCACCCCGATCCGCTGCGCGGATCGACCCTCCCCTTGAGGGGGAGGGTAAGCCGCCTCAAATTCCCATCATGGCGCGCAGCATCTTCTTGTCGGTCGTGCCGCCGGCAAAATCGTCGAATGCCTTTTCCGTCACCCTGATGATGTGATGCTGGATGAAGGGCGCGCCTTCGGCGGCACCATCCTCGGGATGCTTGAGGCAGCATTCCCATTCCAGCACTGCCCATGAATCATAGTCATATTGGGCAAGCTTGGAGAAGATGCCGCCGAAATCAACCTGCCCGTCGCCGAGCGAGCGGAAACGCCCGGCCCGGTTGGTCCAGCTCTGGTAGCCGGAATAGACGCCTTGCCTGCCGGTCGGGTTGAACTCTGCATCCTTGACGTGGAACGCCTTGATCCGCTCGTGATAGATGTCGATGAATTCGAGATAGTCGAGCTGCTGCAGCAGGAAATGCGACGGATCGTAGTTGATGTTGCAGCGCTTGTGGCCGCCAACCGCATCGAGGAACATCTCGAAGGTCGCACCGTCGAACACGTCCTCGCCGGGATGGATTTCGTAGCCAAGGTCGACACCATTGTCCTCATAGACGTCGAGGATCGGCTTCCAGCGCTTTCCCAGTTCGGCGAACGCTTCCTCGATCAATCCCGCCGGCCGTTGCGGCCAAGGATAAAGGTAAGGAAAAGCCAACGCTCCGCAAAAGGACACCGACGCCTTGAGCCCGAGATTTTTCGAAGCCTTGGCGCCGAACTGCATCTGCTCGACCGCCCATTTCTGCCTGGCCTTCGGATTGTTATGCACCGCAGGCGGCGCGAAGCCGTCGAACTGCGCGTCATAGGCCGGATGCACCGCCACCAACTGCCCCTGCAAATGCGTCGACAGTTCGGTGATCTCGACACCGGCGTCGGCACAGATGCCCTTCACCTCGTCGCAATAGACCTGGGAAGACGCTGCTTTCTCGAGGTCGAACAGCCGGCTGTCCCAGGTCGGGATCTGCACGCCCTTGTAGCCCAACCCGGCCGCCCATTTGGTGATCGAGGCCAGCGAATTGAACGGTGCGGCGTCGCCCGCGAACTGCGCCAGAAACAGGCCTGGACCCTTCATCGTCGACGGCATCGGCATCCTCCCTCGTTGTTTGCATGACCAAGCATAGCGCCGATTGGAAGTGGGGCCAGCCCGTTTGGTGTTTTCCCGAAGACACTTGTTTGTGTCGCCATTCTGGTATTACCAAATATGGCCGAACGGTCAAGCGGCCGGACCTGCCGCCGAAGCGCCGTCAATCATCACAGAATGCAAAAATATTGTAATACATTCAACGGAGTAACCGGAGAGACAGGTTGCAGTACGCGACTTCTTGCCGTCCAGGGGAATTTGCTGTAGACCTGCCATCCAGCCCAATTGGTCGAACCAGTTAGTCGAAAAGCACTGGAGCGTCCCTGGGGAGGAATCATGCGGCGGACCTCGCTGGGGGACGGACGCGGGAAACGTGACGGGCGATTTCTGGGAAGGATAGACCATGCATCTTTCGACGCACAACTGGATGCGGGCCGAGCCGTTGGAGACGACGCTCAAGCGCATCAAGAAATTCGGCTACGAGTCGATCGAGATTTCCGGCGAACCCGAGCAGTACAAGACCAAGGAAACGCGCGCGCTCCTGAAGGAGCACGGCATTCGCTGCTGGGGCGCGGTGACGCTGATGCTGGGCGAGCGCAACCTCGCCGCCAAGGACCAGGGCCAGCGCGAACGCTCGGTGCAGTATGTCAAGGACGTGCTGACGATGGTCAGCGAACTTGATGGCGAAATCATCACGCTGGTTCCCGCGACCGTCGGCAAGGTGGTGCCGGACGGCACCGAGGAGGAAGAGTGGAAATGGGTGGTCGACGCCACCCGGGAATGCTTCACTCATGCCAAGAAGGTCGGCGTCAAGATCGCGGTCGAGCCGCTCAACCGCTTCGAGACCTATCTGTTCAACCGCGGCGCCCAGGCCCTCGCCTTGGCCGACGCGGTAAGCCCCGAATGCGGCGTCTGCCTCGACGCCTACCACATCCACATGGAAGAATTTAACGTCTATGACGCCATCCGTAAGGTGGGAAAACGACTGTTCGACTTCCACGTCGCCGACAATAACCGCTTTGCCGCAGGCCTCGGCCAGATCGACTGGCCGAAGATCGTCGCGACGCTGAAGGAGGTCGGCTATGACGGCGCGCTGACCAATGAGTTCGTCGCCCCTGTCGACCGCACGCCGGCCGCACCCTATCCCGACATGGTCGAGCGCCACCCGGTCGACATTTCGCCCGAACAGCTGAAATTCATCCAGGATCACGGCTCCAGCGTGCTGACCGAGAAATTCTACACCGACCAGATGCGCATCACCGCCGAAACGCTGCTGCCGCTGATCAAGTAGCCGATCCGATTGGGAATGAGCCCTTCCGCCCGCCGGCGGTGGGGCCGGGGATGAACATGCGCATCAAGACGGTCCAAGCCTGGTGGGTCCGCGTACCGATCGAAGCCGCGAAGCAGCATCGCAGCGACTTCGGTCAGGTGACGACGTTCGACGCCGCCATCCTGCGCATCGAGACTGACGACGGGCTGGTCGGCTGGGGTGAAGGCAAGAATGCCGCCGGTAGCGCCGGCAGCTATGGCGCCCTCGTCCACATGCTGAACCACGAAATCGGCCCGCAACTGATCGGCAGCGATCCGGCCGACATCGGGGTAATCTGGGAGAGGCTCTACAACGGCGTGCGCTACGACACCGCCGCATGTGCCGGCCACGCCATGCCGCAACTGGCGCGGCGCGGCGTCAGCGTCGCCGCCATCAGCGCCGTCGACATCGCACTGTGGGACATTCTGGGCAAGTCGCTCGGGGTCCCGGTCTGGCGGCTGCTTGGCGGCCGTAAGCTTGACCGCATGCCGGCCTACGCTTCCGGCGGCTGGGCCTCCAGCGAGGCGATCGGCGACCAATTGAAGTCCTACATCGCCAAGGGCGGCTTCAAGGCGCTGAAGATGCGGGTCGGCGCCATGGACGGCGCTCCGCACATTTCCGCTGCCCGCGTCCGCGCCGCAAGACAGACACTTGGCCCGGCAGTCGAGCTGATGGTCGATGCCCATGGCACCTATACAGTGGCGGAAGCCAAACGTTTTATCCATCTCGCCGGCGATCTCGATCTGGCCTGGTTCGAAGAACCCGTCATCGCCGACGACAAACCAGGGATGGCCGAGGTGCGGGCCTCCGGCTCCATCCCGATCGCCACCGGCGAAAGCGAAGCGACGCGCTACGCGTTCCGCGACCTCGCCACGCTCAAGGCGGCCGATATTTTCCAGCCGGACCCTGCCTTCTGCGGCGGCATCAGCGAGGCGATGAAGATCGGCACCATCGCCAGCGCCTTCAATCTGCGCTTCGCGCCTCATCTGTGGGCCGGTGCGCCCTGCTTCTTTGCCGGGCTCCATGTCTGCGCCGCCTCTCCGGCGAGCTTCACCGTGGAATACTCGCTCGGCGCCAACCCGATGATCCACGACCTGGTCGAGGAGACTGTCGAAGCAAAGGACGGTATGATAGCGATCCCCGAGAAACCCGGACTGGGGTTCACCATTTCAGAGCGGTTCCTGGAGGCGCACGCGCAACGCAGTTGACAATGAAAGAAAAGAACCTTCTGGCCGAGCTCGCCGCTTATCTGTTCTCCCACTCCGACAAGGGGACGGGCCGGACGCCGTCGGAGCGTGAACTGGCCGAGCATTTCGCCGTCAGCCGCGGCCAGATCCGCGAGGCGCTGGCCATCCTCGAAGCCATGCGCATCGTCGAGCGCCGCGCCAAATCCGGCATCTATATCGACACCAAGCAGGCCAGCGTCGAGGCGATGGCGCTGTTCGCACGGGCCGGCCTGCCGCTTGATCCGGTGCGGATCTATGAAACGGTCGAATTGCGCAAGATACACGAGATCAAGGCGGCGGAACTGGCCTGTTCGCGCGCCACGGAGGAGAATTTCGAGCGGCTGCGCGAGATTCTGAAAGCTTCGGAGGAGCGCATTGCGGCCGGCGAAGGCCTCGCCAAGGAGGACCGCGAGTTTCACCTCGAGATCGTGCGGGCGACCAAGAACAGCGTCTTTCACAATGTGTGCAGCGTCTACTACATGATGGGCCAGCAGCGGTTGCCGATCTATTTCAACGATCCCGAGCGCAGCCTGCGCTCGCATGCCGAGCACATCCAGATCTACGAGGCGCTGCTGCGCCGTGACGGCAACCTCGCCCAGGCGCTGATGAGCGCCCATCTGCAAGGCGCGGAAAGCTACTGGAAGGGCCTGATCGAAGGTGGCGGGACGGAACCTCAGAGCCCGGCGCTGGAACAGGTCTGACATGCCCAAGATTCTGTCGACGCACACGTTGCACCCGCGCGCTTCCGCCATGCTGACCGGCGCCGGTGACCTCGTTGTCGCCTCCGCCCTCGACGCCGCCACGCTGGCCGCCGAGGCGCGCGACGCCGATGTCATCATCGTTCGCGCTCCACTGCCATCAGCGCTCTTCGAAGGGGCGAACAAGCTCAGGGCCGCGATCCGCCACGGCGCCGGCCTCGACATGGTCCCGATGGAAGCGGCGGCCGCCGCCGGCGTGCTGGTGGCGAACGTACCGGGAGTGAACGCGCGGTCCGTCGCCGAATACATTATGTTCGCGGCCCTGGCGTTGCTTCGACGTTTCCGCGTGCTGGATCGTGACTTGCGCACGAAAGGCTGGCTGGCCGGTCGCGAGCACACCGTGGTGGCCAGCGAACTCGCCGGCAAGACGATCGGCATTGTCGGCCTCGGCGCCATCGGCCAGGCGGTCGGCCATATCGCGGCACATGGCTTCGGCCTCGACGTGGTGGCGGCGGCGCGCAGCATGCGGCCGGCGCCGGACCGGGTCGGCTTGCTGTCGATTGATGCGCTGGTCGAACAGAGCGACATCATCGTTCTGTCCTGCCCGCTGACACCGGAGACGCGTGGCCTGATCAACCGCGAGCGTATCTCTCGGATGAAGCCGGATGCCCTGCTGATCAATGTTTCGCGCGGACCGGTGATCGACGATGACGCACTGATCGAAGCGCTGAAAAAGGGCCGCATCGGCGGCGCCGCGCTCGACGTCTTTGCGACGCAGCCGCTGCCGCCGGATCATCCTTATTTCAGCTTCGACAATGTCATCGTCACCCCGCACATGGCGGGGATCACCGAGCAATCGATGATGCGCATGGGCACCGGCGCGGCGGCCGAGGCCTTGCTGGTGCTGGCCAACAAATTGCCGGTCAATCTGCGCAATCCCGAAGTGGTCGAGCACTACCGGCGACGCTTTCCGGCCGACACATAACCCATCGCGGTTTCGCCCTAATTCTCCGCGACGTTGCAACCATGTCCGGTCTTCGCCTCGCTCTTCTGACTGTTGCCGCTTGTTTGACCTGCGCATTGCCCTCGCTCGCTGCGGCCAAGAGCAGTTATGTCTATTGCGACAACGGCCTGCGCTGCGTCATGGCCCCCTGCCCGTCGAACAGCGCGCTTGATCTCGCCACCGGCAAGGTCGTCAATGGCGTGTCGATCGACATCGATCACTTGCCGCAGGAGGACAAGGCGCTTTCCGACAGGCTCTACGCCGGCAAGCTCGTCATCGTCGGCTCCATCGAAACCCGGGCCCGGACCTTCAACGGCAGGCAATACACGCTGCCCTGGCTGGTCGCGACCGGCATCGAACGCACGGCCAAGGACAGCGAACGCAGCCACTGTTCATCGCGCTGACCCTTCACATCATCAGCCGACTAATCAACAGCCAAGCAATGCTTCAATTTCGGCAGCGATCCGCAGCAGATACCGGTCGTGGCCATTGCGCGACACCAGCATCAGCCCGGCCGGCCGCGCGGTCCCTGGCATCGGCAATGAGATCGCGCAGAGATCGAACTGGTTGACGACCTGCGTGTTGCGCAGCAGCAGACCTTCAGTGCGTTCACGCAGATCGGCATTCTCGGCCATCGAAACAATGGTCGGCGCCGTCACCGGTGTGGTTGGCAGCGCCAGCACATCGACCGACGCCAGCCGCTCGTCCATGGCGGCGCAGAGTGCCGTGCGACGGCGCAGTGCCCTGATGTAAACCGGCGTCGGTATTGTGGCGGCCCGCGACAATGGCTCGCTCACCCATGGGTCGACGGGCACCGATGCGCCCGTCACCAGCCAGTCGGCATGGATTTCGGCGCCTTCCATGGCAGCGATCGATGCCCGCTTGGTGGCGGCACGCAGATCGGCAAGCAGGTCGTCGATCGATACATCCGCCAGGCGCGCGCCTGTCTGCTCGATCCTGGCGAGGCTGCGATCGAATGCCGTGGCGACCTCGCTTTCGGTGTCTTCGAAAAGCAGGCCGCGCGGGATGCCGACACGAAGTCCCGCAAGCGCAAGCGGTACAAGGGCTGCAGGTTCCTCGCCCACCATCACCGCGTCGGCCGCGGCACATTCGGCGACGGAGCGGGCGAGCGGGCCGATGGAGTCCAGCGTGGCGGAGAGCGGGAAAGCGCCACTGAGCGGCACGCGCCGCGCCGTCGGCTTGAAGCCGACGACGCCGTTCAGCGACGCCGGAATGCGCACCGAGCCGCCAGTATCGGAGCCAATGGCGATGTCGCTGGTGGCCTCGCCGGCCGAAACGCCGGCGCCGGAGGACGAGCCGCCCGGGATCAGGCTGGCATCGACCGCGTTGCCAGGTGTGCCGTAGTGCTGGTTGTCGCCGATCGCGGTGAAGGCGAATTCGGTCATGTTGGTCTTGCCGATGATGACCGCGCCGGCCTGCCGCAACCGGCTGACGATGACGGCGTCCCGCACCGCCGGCGCCGTGGTGGCCAGCAGCAGCGAACCGGCCGTGGTCGGCTCGCCAGCGACATCGAAGAGATCCTTGATCGAGACGATGGTGCCGTCGAGTGGGCCCAGCCTCACTCCTGCCCGCTTGCGCGCATCGCTGGCGTCGGCGGCGGCCCGTGCGGCTTCGGCATAGAGCTTGGTGAACACGCGTTCTTCACCGGCACGAGCCGCAAGGCGCGCCAGCAAGCTTTCGATATGATCGCGCACGGATTGCATTTTCGGTGTCGGACTCCGGACGTCTTGAACGTCTTTCAGGCAGCGGCCAACGTCTGGCGTGCGCGAAAGGCATAACCCGGCGCGGGCGAGTTTGCACCTGTCGAAGCGACGAAAGAGGAAATCCGATGCACTACAGAGGCAGCTGCCATTGCGGCAAAGTGGCATTCGAGGTGGAAGGCGAGCTTGGCGGAGCCGTGCGCTGCAATTGCTCGATCTGCTCTCGCAAGGGCGCACTGTTGTGGGCCGTGCCGTATCAGAAATTGCGGCTGCTGGCTTGGGGCGATGATCTCGGCCGGTATACGTTCGGCAAGGGCGGCATCGCGCATCGCTTCTGCCGCACCTGCGGCATCCACCCCTTCGCCGAGGACGTCGGCGAAGGGAGTGAGCGAAGCGCTTATGTCAACATCAATTGTCTGGACGGCCTCGACCTTGCCGCGGTGGAAGTTTTCGACTTCGACGGCAGCTCGGCTTAGGCTCTTTCGGACTTCGGCCCGAGCAGGAACGTCGCCAATGCCGCCAGCAGCGTCGCGATACCGCAATAGGCGAAGGCGCTGGCCACCCCTGCGTGATCGACCAGCAATCCACCGAAGACGGCGCCCAACGCGATCGCCACCTGGAAAGTGGCGACCATCAGCCCACCGGCGCTCTCGGCCTGGTCGGGAGCGGCGCGCACCAGCCAGGTCTGCAGCCCGACCGGCACCGCGCCGAAGGCAAAGCCCCAGGCGGCGACCGCCACTGCCGCCACTACTGGCGAGGCGCCAAGAACGAGCAGCAGCAGCGCCGACAACGCAATCAGCAGAGGCGCCAGGCCGACGGCTGCCTTGAGGTTGCGCTCGGCCATGAAGCCGCCGGCGAAATTGCCGAAGAACCCACCGATGCCATAGGCAAGCAGCACCAGCGAGATCGTCTCGATATCCAGCGCCGGAACCTTCTCGAGAAATGGCCGGACATAGGTGAAGCCGGCAAAGTGCCCCGAGGCGACCAGCAGCACCACCAGAAGTGCTGCCCTGATCGTCGGCCGCTTCATCACCTCGAGCAAGGTACGAAAACTGGCAGCGCCCGCCGGCGGCAATCGCGGAATTGTGGCGATCTGCACCAGGAGCGCCAGGGCGCCGACCACGGCTGCGATCATGAAGGCGGTGCGCCATCCCCAGATGTCGCCGACATAGGCGCCAACCGGGGCCGCGGTAACAGTGGCGACCGAAACGCCGGTGAGGATGATCGACATGGCGCGCGGCATCAGCCGCATCGGCACGAGCCGCATGGCCATCGCCGCCGACATCGACCAGAAACCGCCAAGGGCGACGCCAAGCACGACGCGGGCGGCCAGAAGCACGGGAAGCGACGATGCGAAGGCCGCGAGCAGGTTCGAGACGATCAGCAGCACGGTCAGCCCCCACATGACCAGCCTGCGGTCGAGCCGCTTGGTGACGATGGCCATGGTTGGCGCCGCGATTGCGCCAACCACCGCTGTCGCCGTGACGGCTTGCCCGGCAGCACCTTCGGTTATGCCGAGATCCTGCGCCAGCCGCGTCAACAGGCTGGCGGGCAGGAATTCGGCGGTCACCAGGCCGAACACGCCAAGCGCCAGCGATACCACCGCCCCCCAGGCCGGCTCGGCTCGTTCTTCGGATTCGGAGGCGTCGAGAACAGCGGCGTCGATGATGACTGTGGCGGGTTCGGTCATGGTGGGATCTCCGGTCTGGTTGCAGCGCCACATAGGAAATGACTGGCTCAGGCTCCACCCGTTACATGCTTCAACGGGCGCGCTGTCAGTCCGGCTGGGTTGCGGCGCAACATTTGGCTGCACTGCAACATGGGAGTGACGGGTTGGAGTTTCCATGCTATAAACACCGAAATGAATTACAATTCATCCAAAACAACGCTGGCCACTTCCGGCGATCCGCTGACCGACATGCTGCGTGGCCTGCGCCTTGATGGCGTCGACTATGGACGCTGCGTGTTGGGAGAACCCTGGGCGGTGTCCTTTCCTGCTCAGAAGGCGGCCCGGTTTCACTTCATTGGCCAGCAGGGCTGCTGGCTGTTCGCTCCGGCGAAGGAATGGGTCGAGCTGTCGGTGGGCGACGCGCTCCTGATCCCGCGCGGCGACGAGCATGTGCTAGCCAGCGCGCCGGGCGTGCCTCCGGTGCCGATCGGCCGCTACACGATCGAGCCGGTCTGCGAGAACATCTATGACGTTTCGAACGAGTGCGGGGGCCCCAAGACCCTGCTATTCTGCGGCAGCATGCATTTCAACCTCGACGGCTCGCACCCGTTGCTCGACATGATGCCGGACTTGATGCAGGCGCATAAGCTGATGGCGAACGCGCCGGGCATCCAGCATCTGCTTGATGCGATGGCCGGCGAGGTGACGATGGATCGGGTCGGATCAGGCGGCATTCTGGCGCGCCTCGCCGACGTGCTGGCGGCGACGATCATTCGCTCCTGGGTGGAGAATGGCTGCGGCGACGCGACCGGATGGATCGCGGCGGTCAGAAATCCCGATATCGGCAAGGTGCTGGCGGCCATTCATCTGCAGCCGGAACGCGAATGGACGGTCGAAGCCCTGGCGCGGATGATGGGGGCCTCACGCTCCGCCTTTGCCCAGCGCTTCGCCACTGTGGTCGGCGAGACGCCGGCCAGATATGTGCTGCGCGTGCGCATGCACCAGGCCCGCCAATGGCTGGCCCGCGACAGGATGAGGGTTTCCGTGGCGGCGGCGAAACTGGGTTACGATTCGGAAGCGTCTTTCAGCCGCGCGTTCAAGCGGGTCATCGGCGTGGCGCCGAGCCATCTGCGCAACACCGGCGGCGACGACGCGTCCTAATTTAAGCCCGGAGGATTTGCCAAGTCTTTTGGACGGCGCGTCATTGCCCGGCGACGTCTCGTGAATAATCTGGCAAGCGGAGGAACCCGCTATGGCCGATCATTCTCTACTGCTTGCGCTCGCCGCCCTGTCCTTCGTTCCCGGGCAGGCATTCGCTCTTGAAGACAGCTACCTGCCGGCCGGCAATATCCCCTATGTCGCTGAAGCGCCGGACCAGCCGCAACGCCTCGGCGCGCTCTGGGGCGAACGGGCCAAGGGCCCGGCGGGAACCCTGCTCAAGGTCCCCGGCAACTGGCGCGCACCGGTTCACGCGCACACCGCCGACTATCGCGCCGTGGTCATCCAGGGGCTATGGGCGCATTGGCAAATGGACGGCGGCGAGGCCACCAAGGTCGAGCTTCCTCCCGGATCCTACTGGACCCAGAAAGCCAATGAGATGCATGACGACGCGTGCCTCTCGGACACCGAGTGCGTGATCCTCTTGATCAACGACGCACCTTACGAGACCTATCTGCAGAAGTAACGGACGCCCGCCTCATCCCGCGTGGCGCAGATTGATGCCGCTGCCCTTGTCGAACAGCACCACCTTGTCCGGGTCCCAGGCAAAGCGCACCGGCTGCTCGATCTCGACATCGGTCCTGGCCGGCACCGTGGCGCGCAGCATGGCGTCGCCGACCCGCAGCGTCAGGATCTTCTCGACGCCATGGTTCTCGACATCGTGGACGCGCGCTTCCACCGGCGCCCCGCTCTCGAGATAGACATCCTCGGGACGAATGCCAAAGACGAGCGGGCGACCGTCGGTCGCACCGCTTGTCTTGGCTCTCCCCTCAAAAGGCAGTTCGAAATTCAGCGGCGCCATCACCGCGCGGCCGTTGACGAGCTTGCCGTCGATCAGGTTCATCGGCGGCGAACCGACGAAGCTAGCCACATAGGTGTCGCGCGGATTGTTATAGATCTCATACGGCGTGCCGGTCTGGACGATGCGGCCATGGTTGAGCACGCCAACCTTGTCGCCCATCGACATCGCCTCGATCTGGTCGTGCGTCACGAACAGGAAGGTCGCGCCGAGCTGCATCTGCAGGTTCTTCAGCTCGGTGCGCAGCGCCTCACGCAATTTGGCGTCGAGCGCCGACAGCGGCTCGTCCATCAGGAACACGCGCGGCTTGCGCACGATGGCGCGGCCGATGGACACGCGCTGCATCTCGCCGCCCGAGAGACGGTCGGTCTTGCGGTCGAGCAGATGTTCTATCCGCAGCGTCCGGGCGGCACGATCGACACGATCCTTGATCTCGGCGTCGGGCAGCCGGCGGATTTTCGGCTTCAGCGGAAATTCGAGATTTTGGCGCACCGTGTAGCGCGGATAGAGGGAGTATTGCTGCAGAACCAGCGCCACGTCGCGCTCGGCCGCACCCCAGTTGGCGACATCGACGCCGTCGATGAAGACCTGACCTTCGGTCGGCTTCTCCAGGCCGGCGATCATGCGCAGCGTTGTCGTCTTGCCGGCGCCCGTCTCGCCGAGCAGCACGAAGAACTCGCCGTCGCCAATGTCGAGATTAAGCCCGGTCAATGCGGTGTGATTGCCGAATGTCTTCGAGATGTTCTTGAGCTGGATATGGGCCATCAGAGTCTCACCCCCAGCGACTTGCCGCTCGCCTTATCGAAGAAATGCGTCTGGGCCGGATCGATCCTGGCAAAGACCTTCACGCCGGGCCCGCTGATAAAACCGCTCTTGGTGCGGGCACGCAGCATCTGGGAGCCGACCTTGAGGTCGACGATGTCGAAGGATCCGAGCGGCTCGACGATCTGCGCCTCGACCGGCAAGAAGCCATCGGCGGCTTCGCGGCGAACGATGACGCCTTCCGGCCGGATACCGAGCGCAAGTTTGTCGCTGGCATGGCCGTTGAGCTTCGACAGCAACGCACCCGGGAATTCGAAGCCGGTGGCTGCTCCGCCGACCGTCACCGAGGCGGACGAGGCTTTTTCCGCCACCGCCGCGTCGGCGACGTTCATCACCGGGCTGCCGACGAACTGCGCAACGAACAGATTGGCCGGCCGCGAATAGACCTCGTCCGGCGAACCGACCTGCTGCAGCACGCCTTCATGCATGATGACGATGCGGTCCGCGAGGCTCATCGCCTCGATCTGGTCATGGGTGACATAGATGGTGGTCGAGCCCTGCTTGATGTGCAACCGCTTGATCTCGGCCCGCATCTCCTCGCGCAGCTTGGCATCGAGTGCCCCGATCGGCTCGTCCATCAGCATCGCCTTGGGACGCCGCACCAGTGCCCGGCCAATGGCGACGCGCTGCATGTCGCCGCCCGACAATGCCGACGGCTTCTTCGCCAGCAGATCCGATATCTGCAGCGTCTTGGCGACCGAGCGCACTTCCTGGTCGATCTCGGCCTTGCTCTTGCGCGTCGCCCTCAGCGGAAAGGCGATGTTCTCGTAGACGCTCATATGCGGATAGAGCGAGAACGATTGGAAGACCATGGCGATGTCGCGGTCAGCGGCCTTGAGATGCTGGACCGGCTTGCCGTCGATGAGGATATCGCCGCCGTCGATCGTCTCCAGCCCCGCGATGGCGCGAAGCGTCGTCGTCTTGCCGCAGCCCGACTGGCCGAGCAGCACGATGAACTCGTTGTCGTCGATCTTCAGGTTAAGGTCCTTGATGACCTGGACGGCGCCGAAATACTTCTGGACACCGCGAAGCTCGATCTGGGTCAATGCTGTGCTCCCGGATGTGCTGCCCCGGGATTTGCTACCTGCCCGGTACCGGCTTTTTCCTCCGGCGCGATCTTCGACGTGATGTTGAAACCGATCAGGCCGATCAGGATGATGGTCACGCCATAGCTGTGCAGCAGCATGTTCCACGGCTGGCAGAGCGCGATGATGCCAAGCACCATCAGCACCTGGCTGCCGGGCTCGAGATATTTCTGATTGATGGCGCGAAAGCTCATTTGCGGATCGCTCCGAAGGACATGCCGCGCAAGAGATGGTTGCGGAGCAGGAAGGTGAAGATCGCGACCGGCAGCAGGAACAGGAAGGTTCCGGCGGCTATCACCGTCCAGTCAGGCAGGCCGGAACCGACCTGGCTGGGGATGAAGGGCGGTGCTGTCTGGGCGCGGCGGTTGGTCATGATCAGCGCGAAGGCATATTCGTTCCACGCCGTGATGAAGCAGAACACGGCGGTGGCGGCGATGCCGGTGGCCGCCTCCGGCAGCACGATCTTGAAGAAGGCCTCCATGCGCGTATAGCCGTCGACAAGGGCCGCCTCCTCATACTCCTTCGGAATCTCGTCCATGAACCCTTTCATCAGCCAGACCGAGAAGCTGAGGTTGAAGGCGGTGTAGAGGATGATCAGGCCCCAATGCGTGTCGTTGAGACCGACGACCCGGTACATCAGGAACATCGGGATCGCCACCACCACTGGCGGCAGCATGCGCGTCGACAGGATGAAGAAGAGCAGATCCTGCTCCCCCTTCACCTTGAAGCGCGAGAAACCGTATGCGGTGAAGGTGCCCATGCCGACGGCCAGGACGGTCGAGGTTATGGCGACGATCAGTGAGTTCATGAAGCGGCTCGGATAACCCGACCACTGCACCTCGCCCCTGCCTGAGCGCACCACCTTCTCGCCGCCGTCGAACACCAGACGCTCCCACCACGGGGCGGCGGCGTATTGTTCCGGCGTCGGCGCGGTGCGCAACTGCGACCGTTTGGTGAAGAGCTTCACGAAGGGTGATATCTCGGGCTGGAACACCACCGTCGGCGGAATGGTGGTGGCAAGGTTGCGCGGCTTGAACGCCGTCGAGGCTATCCAGTAGATCGGCGCCAGGAAGATCATCGTGATGATCAGCACACCGACAATGGCGAGCTTGTTGAGCGAACGCTCGGTAGAGGTGGTGACAGCGGCCATTCTAGCGCTCCTTCACCTTGTTCAGGTATTTGACGTAGATGTTGGTGATCGCCAGGATCATGATCAGCACGATGTAGGCAAGCGCGCAGGAGCGCCCGGTCTGCCATTCCTGGAACGCCATCTTGTAGAGCCGGATCGAGATCACCTCGGTGGTTGGCTGGCTGGTCAGGATGTAGGCGAGATCGAAGGTCTTGAACGCCTCCATGGTGCGGAAAATGACCGCGATCATCAGGATCGGCGCGACCAAGGGCAGCGTAATTCGAAAGAAGGTATAGAACGAGCCGGCGCGGTCGATCGCGGCCGCCTCGTAGAGGTGCTTCGGCACCGCCGACAGGCCGGCAAGCGACAGCAGCATCACGAACGGCGACCACATCCAGATGTCGGTGATGGCAACCGCGTAGAGCGCCATGTCCGGGTTGGACAGCCACTCGAAGGAGCCGAGGCCGAGCGTATAGTTGATGATGCCGAAGGACGGATCGTAGAGCAGTTTCCAAAACAGGCCGACGACAGCCATCGACAGCATCATTGGCAACAGCAGCAGCGTCGTCAGCAGGCCCTTCAACGGGATATCGCGGTTGAGCAGCAACGCCACGCCGAAGCCGACGATGACCTGGCCGACCACGGAGACGATGACATACTTGGCGGTGATGGCGAAATTCGACCAGATGAACGGGTCGTTGAGCAACTCGCGGTAATTCTGCAGTCCGACAAAATTGGCCGCCGCCGGGCTCGACGCGCGAAAGTCGGTGAACGAATAGCCGAGCGAATAGATCAGCGGAAAGATGTTGAAGACGATCAGGAAAACGATCGTCGGAATGATGAAGAGATTGCGGATCGTGAGATCGCTCATGCCGCGGGCGGCGGAGCGCGAATTGGGATCCAGCGTGGTCATGACTGCAGTGGCCAAGGCCCGTTCCTTCCTTGTCCGGAAAAGAAAACGGAAGGGGCGGCTCCCGCCCCTTCCGAGCGTTAGTGTCGTTTACTTCACGCGGTTGTATTTCTTGAACGTCGCGTTCCAGTCCGCGGCGAGCGAATCGAGCACTTCCTTGGCCGTGCCCTGATTGCCGGTGATGTACGGATAGACGCGCTGGTTCATCTGGATGAGCAACTCGGCATATTCCGGCGTCGCCCAGAAGTCCTTCACCTTGAACATGGTTTCGTAGAAGGCCTTGTTATAAGGCGTGGCGTTCTGGAATTCAGGCGACTCGAGCACCTTGGCACTTGCCGTGTAACCGCCGAGTTCCGCCCATTTCTTCTGCGTATCTTCCTTGATGAACCATTCCAGGAACTTCATCGCCTCTTCCTGATTCTGGGAATAGGAGATGACGGAGATGCCCTGGCCGCCGAGCGCGGCGAACTGGTCGCCGTTCGGTCCTGGAGGGTTGGCGAAGAAGCCGGTGGCCTTGGCATTCGGGTTCGAGGCTTCGTTGATGAGCGCCGGGAAGAAGGCGAAGTAGTTCATGCTCATCGCCGCCAGGTTCTCGGTGATCGCCTGGTTGTCCTCGATGAAGAAGCTCTTGGCCCAACCAGGAGGAGTGAAGGAATAGAGCTCCTTATAGGCCTCGAGCGCCTTGACGTTCTGCTCGGAGTTGATGATCCCGTCGACTTTATAGTTGGCATAGTCGCCAAGTTCGCCGCCGAAGGAGAAGATGGCGTTCTCGACGCCCATCACCAGAGCGTCATACGAGTTGTCGGTGTAGATGGCGACGCCGTAGCGCTTCTCGTCGGGACGGTGGAAGAATTCGGCGATGTCGCGCAGCGCCTTGAAATCCTTCGGCACGTCGAGATCGTAGCCATACTTGGCCTTGAAGGCTTCCTTTTCCTTGGGGTCCTCGAACCAGTCCTTGCGGTAGGACCAGCCGACCGCGTCGCCCTCGGCCGGGATCGACCAGTACTTGCCAGAGTCCGATGGATATTCGGCATAGTACTTGACCGTCGCTGGCGCCATCACCTCCTTCAGATTGTGTTTGTTGAAGAAGTCGGTGAGGTCGACATAGTGGCCCGCCTCGGAAGCCGCGCCGATCCACTGCGAGTCGCCGACCACCATGTCGTAGGCGCTGCCCTTGGCATTGAACTCGGTGAATGCCTTGGTCTGGAAGTCGGACCAAGGCGTGGTTTCGACCGTGACCTTCACGCCGGTCTCGGCCTCGTAAAGGTTGACGAGTTCCTGCAAATAGTTCGCCGGATCCCATTCAGCCCAGAATATGGTGAGTTCCTTGTCCTGCGCGTAGACGGACGTTCCGCAGGCGAGCACTAAGCCGATACCAGCAAGCATGCTGGTCATTGTCTTGCGCATAATGATTTCCTCCCTTGTGCGCATTCTACCTTGTCATGCGAGCCGGCTGCGAGGTCGGCCCTGGTAGTTCCTCCCGTGATGGCGCCATTCCGGTTTTGAGCCTCCTCGCCCAGTCGGAAATGGATCTCAGCCCTCACTTTCGATCTGCTTTGTCAGTCCTGATCTGGTATTACCAATTTCGGACGCGCGTCAAGCTCTTTCTTGGACGATCGCGGACAGCCGTGCAAGCGGACTGCTGCATTATCTGCCTGTTTTCTCTCGATTTTCCTACTCCTTGATACACAGGGGCCTTGTTTCGGCCATAACATTACAACTATTGTGAGTAGCCGGCATTCGAATCTGGTCGAACCAGATTGCCGCTACTCCGCAGCCGTCGCGGGCGTAATTCCGCCTCCTTCGCGCATCGATTCCGCCACCGCCGCACGCACCAGGGCGCCGGCCGCCCACTGCGCGACCGACATCATCTTGCGGCTGTCCAGCCCCCATATGTCCTTCAGCACGATGAGCAGTTCGACGCCGAAGATCAGCGACAGGGCCTGCGCCAGGCGCTTGAATTCGCGTGGCGGCAGCCGGTCCTTGAGCGGTGCGATCGCATCCTTCAACAGGTCGACGCGATGGCCGCGCGTGAAAGCCGGCTCGCCGCCCAGCGTGCCGGCCTGCCGGCGGGCCCACTGGTCGAGCGACAGTTTCAGCGCCGCCTTGAACGTCGCCTCGAAGGCCTCGATGCGCGGCATCGCCGTCTCGAACAGTTCGGCGACCCGGCGCTCGGAATCGGTGGAGCTCGATTTCCAGGTGAGGATCGGCCCGAGCCCCTCGTCGACCACCGCTTGCACCAGTGCCGCCTGGCTCGGGAAGTAGCGATAGGCGGTGGCGCGGGAAACCTCCGCAGCCTCCGCGACCTCGCTGACCGAAGGCGTTGCACCTTCCTGCATCAGTCTCGTCGCCGTTTCCAGCATCAATCGCCTTGTGCGTGCCCGAGCGCCGCGCTCGGCTCCTCGGCCGCCACTGCGATCGGCATCGTCGTTCACTGCTTGTTGACGTGAGACTTTCATATCAATACGATACGCGCGTCTCAAAAAATTGCAATGGCCTGCGCGGCCGGGCAAAAGAGCGGCAGGCAGCGACGCCGAGCGCGCCGGGGAGCGGGAAACGCGATGAAGCGCATCTACGTGGTGGGCACTGCCGACACCAAGGGCGAGGAACTCGCCTTCCTGGCCGACGCGATCACCGCTACCGGAGCCGCTGTCGTGCGTGTCGATGTTGGCACGCGCACTGCCACCGTGCCGGTCGATGTTTCGGCCGAAGACGTCGCCAGCCACCATCCCGACGGCAGCCCTGCCGTGCTTGGCATCGATGACCGCGGCAGCGCGGTCGCGGCCATGGCCATCGCCTTCGCCCGGTTCGCGCAATCGCGCGCCGACATCGCAGGCATGATCGGCATTGGTGGTGGCGGCGGCACCTCGATCATCACTTCAGGCATGCGCACGCTGCCGCTTGGCCTGCCCAAGATCATGGTCTCGACGCTCGCCTCGGGCGATACCGCGCCTTATGTCGACGTCTCCGACATCATCATGATGCCTGCGGTGACCGACATGGCTGGCTTGAATCGGCTGTCGCGAGTCGTGCTGCACAACGCCGCCCAGGCGGTATCAGGCATGGCGGCGAACCCTGCGCCACCGCCCGATGGCAAGCCCGCGCTGGGTCTCACCATGTTCGGCGTCACCACGCCATGCGTAACGGCCATCGCAGACGAGTTGCGCTCGACCTATGACTGCATGGTCTTCCACGCCACCGGCACCGGCGGCCGCGCCATGGAAAAGCTCGCCGACAGCGGGATGCTGTCCGGCGTCGTCGATATCACCACGACCGAGGTCTGCGACTTTCTGCTCGGCGGTGTGCTGCCGGCGACCGAGGATCGCTTCGGCGCCATTGCCCGCACCGGACTGCCCTATGTCGGTTCGGTCGGCGCGCTCGACATGGTCAATTTCTGGGCGCCGCCGACCATCCCGGAACGCTATCGCGGACGGCTATTCTACGAGCACAATCCGAACGTGACGCTGATGCGCACGACGCCGCAGGAATGCCGCGCAATCGGCGAATGGATCGGCGAAAGACTGGGCCGCTGCGATGGTCCGGTCCGCTTCCTCATCCCGGAGAAAGGCGTCTCGGCGCTCGACATCGACGGCGGCGCCTTCTTCGATCCGGAAGCCGATGCCGCGCTGTTCGAAGCCATCGAGCGCACGATCCAGCCGAGCGCCAACCGGCGCATGACCCGCCTGCCGCTGCACATCAACGACCCGGAATTCGCCAAGGCTGCGGTAGCGGCCTTCCTCGACATCGCCAGCAAGTGAGACCTGACAGCATGGCCGCCATCCCGCGCAAGAAGATCCTGGAGAAATTCCGCAAGATGATCGCCGACGGCGTGCCGATCGTCGGCGGCGGCGCCGGCACCGGCCTTTCGGCCAAGGCCGAGGAAGCCGGCGGCATCGACCTCATCATCATTTATAATTCCGGCCGCTATCGCATGGCCGGGCGCGGCTCAGCCGCCGGCCTGCTCGCCTACGGCAACGCCAACGAGATCGTCAAGGAGATGGCCTATGAGGTGCTGCCGGTGGTGAAGAAGACGCCGGTGCTGGCCGGCGTCAACGGCACCGATCCTTTCGTCATCATGCCGCTATTCCTGGCCGAACTGAAGACGATGGGTTTTTCCGGCGTGCAGAACTTTCCCACCATCGGCCTGTTCGACGGCCAGATGCGACTAAGCTTCGAGGAAACCGGCATGGGCTTCGGGCTCGAGGTCGACATGATCGCCGAGGCGCACAAGCTCGATCTCCTGACCACGCCCTACGTGTTCAATCCGGATGAGGCGCGCGCCATGACCACGGCCGGCGCCGACATCGTCGTCGCCCATATGGGCGTAACGACAGGGGGTTCGATCGGCGCGACATCGGCCAAGTCGCTGGACGATTGCGTGCGGGAGATCGATGCCATCGCCGCCGCCGCCCGCTCGGTGCGCAAGGATATCATCCTGCTTTGTCACGGCGGCCCGATCTCGATGCCGGACGATGCCCGCTACATCCTTGACCGCTGCAAGGGCCTGCATGGTTTCTATGGCGCGAGTTCGATGGAGCGGCTGCCGGCGGAAGCGGCGATCGCCCGTCAGACCGCCGATTTCAAGGCTGTCACGCACGGTGGCAAAGAAAAAGAAGGGATGAGACGATGACCGACAAGAGCAAGGTGTTTGTCTATCCGAAGGACGTCAGCGCCTTCGGCTTCGACTGGGGCAAGCTCTCGCTGACGGTAGCGCCCGAAGTGAACGGCGCGGAGCGCTTTTCCGGCGGCGTCGTCGACCTGCCCTCCGGCAAGGGCCACGCGCGTCACAACCATCCGGGTGCGGAGGAGATCATCTTCGTCATCTCCGGCCATGGCGAGCAGATGGTCGAGGACGAGAAGGGCAATCCAGTGGTCAAAAAGGTCGGCCCCGGCTGCACCATCTATGTGCCGGAAAGCCGCTTCCATTCGACGCTGAACACCGGCGACGGGCCCATGCAGCTCTTCGTCGTCTATTCGCCGGCCGGGCCGGAACTGGGCTTGCGGGAATTGCCGGATTTCAGGCTGCTGCCGCCCGGCGGGAGGCATTGATAGCACTGTTCGCCGGTGGCAGTTCGAACACTCTCACCGGTTTGCTGGCAAACCACCTCCGTCCCGGCTTCTGAGGAAACGCGGCTTCTGCGCCGCGGGGCTTTGCCAACTGCGCACTTAAGCCTATGCTTGTATATCGGCCGCTAATTACTTCGGATGCAGCCGACAGTAAGAGGGTACGTACTCTTGCCCGTCTGGGAGAGAGCCATGCCCCAGTCCCTTTTTCGCAACCAGGTATTGAAGGCCCTCTCCCCGGAGGATTTCGCGCTTCTGCAGCCGGCAATGCGTCACGTCGAACTGGGCCTCAAAGCCCAG